>CAWIOI010000026.1:0-523658 GCA_963837575.1 uncultured Actinomycetota bacterium | reverse complement strand
GCGGCAGGTCCAGCTGGGTGCCACTTCCCACGTGGCGGGGCGAGGTCGATGAAGGCCGGGATCTCGTCGGTTGAATTCGTGGCGGGCCAGTGCGCTTGTCAGGCAAATCGTCGCCAAGGAGGACCGGAGGGCGGCCTCGACCCGGTTGGATGCGCTATGCCGATGTAGGTACGCGGGTCGAACCCACAGGAGAACCTGGTTGAATGTGCCGTCGTTGACCAAGCCGATCGCGAACGCCACGAGTGAGGCCGGCAGTAGTTGCCTGCTGGTCCGTGAATGAGGACAACAACCCGAGGTCGGACAGGTTGACATCCAGCTTGGGGCGAGCCACTCGAGCACCTCCTGGTTTCAGATTGTAATTCTATACAGACATGAATCTCTGTCAAGGATTCCGCTGACAACGATCAGTAGTTGGGACACAGTCAACTAGTTCTTCGCATCGCGCTGATCAGGGTGAGGGCTGCCGCTCTCCTTCCCAGTTCGCGCGGCTGCGGTGTTGCGTGCCAGGCTGTGTGAATACGGTCGTGGTGTGCGCGGCATACCGGGATCAGATCCATGTACTCCTCGCCGCCGAGCCGGGCGTAATCCAAGTGGTGCAGGTCGACGTTCGGAGTCGCCAGCACGCCGCACAACGGGCTCCTGACCGGTGCGACGTCGGTGTTCGCGGAACCACCACTTGCGCCGCCGTGCCCACGCCTTGCTCTGCACATAGTCTGCGTAGCGGCCTCGGTGCGCCCATCTGTTGGGCGTCCACACAGATCCTGGTCGCGGGTCTCGCACTGCGATCCCTCCTTGAGCTTGTGGCCCCTGAGCTCGAGTGCGGTGGCGATCAGCAGCGGAGTTCTCGTCGTGAGGCTCGCTATCCCCGGCCCCGGTCAGCGGCCCCGATCGCCCGCTCAACCGCGGCGCGGGCGCTAGCGAGTTGTTTGCGATCGGTCCGGCGGTAGTAGGCGGTCATCCGGACCAGCATCGGGTCGACCCCCTTGTAGAACATCAGCATCGTGCCCTCGGGCAGCCCGCGGATCTCCCCGGTGGTCAGCACTGCCCGGGTGCGCGTCTGCTCCGAGTAGGACCGGCCCGATCCAAGGCCGAGGAGTCCCTCGCCTTTGCCGGTGGATGCCTGCCAGGAGTCTCGTCGCGGTCGCCGGCGATGGCGGCGAAGTCGCGGAGGTTCTCGGCATCGGTGACGCCGCCGAGGATGCCGGTGATGGTTGCGGAGTCCCAGATCGCCTTCGCCGCATCACTCCCCCAGGATCGGGCCATCTGCGCCCTGGACTGGATCACCGCGATTGTCACCACCCCGGACCCGCCGTACGCCGACACATAGGTGGGTAGCGCCGGCAAGGGCGCCCAGTTGGCGATCTCGTCCAACACCAGGGTCAGCGGCGGATCCAGCCGGGATCGGGCTGAGTGGTCGGCCAGGTCCTTCGCGGTACGGGTGATGTCCGCGACCAGGCACTGCAGGAGCCGGGAGGCGGGGTCGTCGGCCTCGGCGAGCAGGTACAGAGTGCCGTTGGTGGCCAGGAACCTGCGGGCGTCGAAATTCTCCCTTGGGCGGGGATCGAAGCGGCGGCGCACCGAGTACAGGTCCAGCCCGGCGAGGGCCTTGCCGACGCCGGCCCAGACGTTGCCGCGGAACTTGTCGTCCCCGTCGACGACCTGGGCCAGGGTGTCGGCCCAACCCGGTTCGATACGTCCCCCGGCCCCGGCGTCGCGGCCGTCCAGGTCGTGCAGGACCGCAAGGGCGGAGCGGGCGGCCACCGCGGACTGGGACCACCGCCACAGGTCGTCGATGCCCGTGTTGGACCAAGCCGCAGCGTGCAGCAGGGTCTTGATGACCTTCTCGGTCCAGCCCTGCCAGAACGACGCGTCCTCTACCCCGGACGACGACCCGGCCGCGAGGACCTGCGCGCGAGCGGCGGCGATCCGGCCGTCCCGACAGCCGTGGATCGGAGACCAGCGGACGACCTCCGGCAGGCCGTCCATCGACCCGTCGGTCGCCATCACGGCAACGGGCCCGATCGCTCGGCGCTGGGTGATCGTCACGGACAGGACGTCGGGGCGGGTGGAGGTGGCGACCACGGCGCCGGGAGCGTCCAAGATGCGGTTGTTGACGACGTACACACCCTTGCCGGCGCCGGACGGGCCGAGGAGCACGACCGAGTCGCGCACGCTGGTCCACCGTGACGCCGCGTGCGGTGCCCCAACACCAGCCCAGATCCCCGGGCACGACTTTGCCCGTCAGAGTGGGCCGGAGCTCAGGCCGGTTGGCCAGCAGGGCGTTTCGCCCGACGGCTCGTGTGATTTCGCGAGGTGTTATCCATCCCGGGCCGGGTGGCCAACTCCTGTACCTTCCTGCGGGTCCTTGTCCTTGAACGGGTGACTGCGGCGATCGCGAGGATCGTGACCACGAGTCGCCTCGGGAGCGCTGCCGCCCTCACTGCGGCTGCACCCTCGCAACCCGTGAGCGGTAACGAGTGCTCGAGCACTCGTCACCGCTCACGGGTCACTCCGCGCCGGTCTCACCGACCAGCCCGGCACTGGAAATCCCCGCCACCGCCGCTGCCTCGTCGTTCAGGGACGCATCGCCGGTGACGCCGACCGCGCCGAGCAGCCGTCCCTCCGCGTCGCGGATGAACACCCCGCCGGGTACGGACAGGATCCGGCCGCCCGCCAGCGTCGCGATCGAGGTGAAGAACTCCGGCGAGTCCGCGGCCCGCGCGGCGATGGCGCGGTTGGTGATGCCGAGGCCGAGCACCCCCCACGCCTTGGCCACCGCGATGTCCGGCCGCAGGTTGCCCGAGCCGTCCTGGCGAGCCAAGGCCACGAGCGCGCCGCCGGGGTCCAGCACAGCGACGGTCAGCGGGTTGAAGCCCGCCTGCGTTCCGTGCGCGAGGGCGCCGTCGACGATGGTCCGTGCCTGCTCCAGCGTGATCGTCACGCGGGCAGTCATACCAGCAGAACCCACCCCGCGGCGACCACAGCGGCGCCCGCGACCAACCAGAAGAACGCCCGCCACACCGCGCCGGGGACGTGCGTGAGCCGGGCGAGCATGTCGGCGTCCGATGAGCCGCCGCGGCGCGGCCGCAGCTCCCGCGTGGCGCGCAGGCCACCCAGCACCAGGAACCAGCACAGCGCAGCGGCAAAACCGACCTGGATCCGTGCGGGCGCCCAGCCCGCGACGTACCCGACCAGCACGCCGGTGGCCAGCACCGCCAGCACGCCGTAGCCGTTGCGGACCAATACCAGCGTGACCGCCAGCAGGCCGACGGCGATCCACAGCATGACGCGGGCGTGGCCGCCCGCCACGAGCAGCGCGCCCGCGAGCCCCAGGAGCGACGGCGCGGGGTAGCCCGCCAAGAACGTCAGCACGAGCCCGGGGCCGCGACGGGCGCCCGTGGACACGGTCACCCCCGACGTGTCGGGGTGCAGCCGGATCCCGGTGAGCCCTCGGCCCGCGAGCACGGCGACGAGCGCGTGCCCACCCTCGTGCGCGATCGTCACCACCGTGCGCGTCCAGCGCCACACGGGCCGCCAGCCGACCGCGCCGAGGGCGAGCACGGCGGCGAGGAGGACGCCGAGATGCCCCAGGACGTACGCCGAAACGTGGGCTCCCACCCCTTCATTCTGGCGCGCGCTTGACCTTCCAGCGGCTGGAGGGTTCAGGATCGTGCCCGTGACCCTGTTGACCATCGGGCAGCTCGCCCGCCGATCCGGTGTCCCGGTGCGCACGCTGCGCTTCTGGTCGGACGCGGGCGTGCTGCCCGAAACCGAACGGTCCGGCGGCAACTACCGCCGCTACGACGCGCATGCCGTAGCCCGGCTCGACCTCGTGCGCACGCTGCGCGAGCTGGGGCTTGGCCTCGACGAGGTGCGCCTCGTGCTGGAGGAGCGCCGCAGCGTCGCCGATGTCGCCGCGGCCCACGTCGCCGCGATCGACGCCCGCATCCGCGTGTTGCGGACCCAGCGTGCCGTCTGCACGCTGCTGGCCCGCGGCAATGACACAGACCCGGACTCACCACGAAAGGCCGCACTCATGAACGACCTCACCCGGCTCTCCGCAGAGGAGCGCCAACACATGATCGACGACTTCGTCGACGCGGCGTTCGCGGGCATCGACCCCGGCGCGCCGGGCGCGGGCATCGCGCAGGCCATGCGGTCCCTGCCGACGCAGCTGCCGGACGATCCGACCACCGAGCAGGTGGAGGCCTGGATCGAGCTCGCCGAACTGGTGTCCGAGCCGTCCTTCCGGGCCCGTGTACGCGCGATGGCCACGGCGGGCGCCACGGAGCCCGCGGCGGAGGAGCCCCCCGTTCGACCCCAACGCGATCGTCGAACAGGCCGGAGCGGCGCGGGCCGCTGGCGTCGAGCCCGGCACGCCCGCCGCGGAGGAGGTGGTGGCCCGGCTCGTGCCCGCCGACCTCGACGGACCCGGAGGGCCGCGCTCGCCGACCGGCTCGCGACCTTCACCGACCGCCGCGTCGAGCGCTACTGGCAGCTTCTGGGCGTGCTCAACGGCTGGCCGCAGCGGACGCCGTCGGTGCCCGCGTTCGAGTGGCTGATCGCGGCCCTGCGGTCGTGAGCGGAAAAGAGTGCTCTGGCACTCCTTTCCGCTCACGACTACTCGCGGCCGGTGAACGCCAGTCCGATGCCGAGCCCGACCATCGTGAGGCCCCCGGTGCCGCCGACGAGCCGCAGCCGGGCGGGCGAGGTCGCGAACCAGTCGCGCACGGCGCCTGCCGCGAGACCCCACGTGCTGTCGAGCGTGGCCGCGATCAGGGCGAACAGCAGGCCGAGCACGAGCATCTGCATCGTGGCGTTGCCCGCGCCGAGGTCGACGAACTGCGGGAGCACGGCCGCGAAGAAGATGAGGACCTTGGGGTTGGTGGCGCCGACGACCACGCCCTGCCAGTACAGCCTGCGCTGCGCGGGCCCGGCGGCCCTGGCGAGGGCGGCCGCCAGGTCGCCGCGGCGACGGAACGTCTGCACGCCCAGATAGACGAGGTAGGCGGCGCCCGCGAGCTTGAGCACCGTGAACACCTCGATCGAGCGCGCGGCCACGGCGCCGTAGCCCAGCGCGACCACCACGACGACCAGCGCCGCGCCGGTGGTGTTGCCCGCCACGGACAACAGCGCCGCGCGGCGACCGTGGGCCAGCGCGCGGCCCACGATGAACAACACGCTCGGCCCGGGGATCGCCACCAGGACGATGCCCGCCAAGGTGAACGTCAGCAGCGTCGCGGCGGAGGGCATGCGGCGACGCTAGCGTGGCGCTTCGCGCTCGTGCGCGGAAATAACGGCTCTGGCGACCTTTTCCGCGCACGAGCCCGAAGGGCCTACCAGCCGTAGAAGACCCGCTCGACGATCGCGCGGACGCGGCGCGCGGTGCGCCGGTAGTCGTCGAGGAACACGCCGGGGTCCCCGTCCGCCGGGTAGCCCAGCGCGTACGCGACGGCCGCGAGCTCCCGACCGGAGCGCGGCAGCTGGTCGCCCGGCTTGCCCCTGACGAGCATCACGGCGTTGCGCGCCCGGGTGGCGAGCGTCCAGCCCGCCGTCAGCTCCGCCACCTCCTCGGCGGTGAGCAGCCCCGCCTCGGCCGCCTCCCGCAGGCCCTCGATCGTCGAGGTGGTGCGCAGCTCCGGCAGGTCGCCCGCGTGCTGCAGTTGCAGCAGCTGGATCGTCCATTCGACATCCGCGAGCCCACCGAGGCCCAGCTTCGTGTGCAGGGTGCGGTCGGCCCCTCGCGGCAGCCGCTCTGCGTCGACGCGCGCCTTGATCCGCCTGATCTCGGTGACGGTCGCCTGGTCGAGGCCCTCGACCGGGTAGCGCACCGGATCGACCATCCCGACGAACCGCACGCCGAGGTCGGCGTCGCCCGCCACCGGGGACGCCCGCAGCAGCGCCTGCGCCTCCCATGCCTGCGACCAGCGCGCGTAGTAGGCGCGGTAGGACTCGAGCGTGCGCACGAGCCGCCCGTTGCGGCCCTCGGGGCGCAGATCGGCGTCGACGACGAGGGCCGGGTCCGGGCTCGGCGAGCCGAGGCGGCGCCGGACGGTCTCGGCCACGAGGTTCGCGTACTTGACGGCGTCCGCCTCGTCCGCGCCGTCCGCGGGCTCGCAGACGAAGAGCACGTCGGCATCGCTGCCGTAGCCCAGCTCGGCTCCGCCGAGGCGGCCCATGCCGATCACGGCCAGCCGCGCGGGCCGGGCCCGATCGCCGTCCACGAGTGACCGCTGCACCGACTCCAGCGTGGCCGCCAGCACCGCGACCCACACCGACGAGAGCGCGGCGCACACCTCCTCCACGGACAGGATGCCGAGCAGGTCCGCGCACGCGACGCGCAGCAGCTCGTGGCGGCGCATCGAGCGAGCCGTTGCCGCCGCGGTCTCGGGGTCGGACTGGCGCGCGACCGTCAGCATCAGCGAGGAGGCGACGTCCGCCGGGTCGCGGCGCAGCTCGTCGGGCTGCCCCGCGGTGGGCGCCGCGAGCAGGCGCAGCACCTCCGGCGCGCGCACGAGCAGGTCGGGCACCAGCGCCGACGTGCCCAAGAGCTGCATGAGCCGCTGCGCGACCAACCCTTCGTCGCGCAGCAGCCGCAGGTACCACGGCGTGCTGGCCAGCGCCTCGGACACCCGCCGGTAGGCCAGGAGGCCGCGGTCGGGGTCGGGGCTGTGGGCGAGCTCGTCGAGCAGCACGGGCAGCAGGGTCTGCTGGATCGCCGCGGCCCGCGAGACGCCACCGGTCAACGCGCGCAGGTGCCCGAGCGCGCCCTCCGGCGACGTCCAGCCCAGCGCGCCGAGCCGCGCGGCGGCCTCCTTCTCCGACAGCCGCGCGGTGTCGGCGGACAGCCGCGACACCGCGGTGAGCAGCGGCCGGTAGAAGAGCTTCTGGTGCAGCCGCCGCACGCGGCGCGCGTTGCGGGTCCACTCCGCCATGAGCACGCCGACGACGTCGCTTGCGCCCATCGGGCCGCAGCTTCGCCGAGCGGGCGAGCCAGCGCAGCGCGTCGGTGTCGTTCGCGGCGGGCAGCAGGTGGGTGCGACGCAGCCGCTGCAGCTGCAGGCGGTGCTCGAGGAGGCGCAGGAAGCGGTAGGACGCCGCGAGGTTCGCCCCGTCGTCGCGGCCGACGTAGCCGCCGTCCGACAGCGCCCGCAGCGCGTCGAGCGTCGAACCCGAGCGCAGTGCCTCGTCGGTGCGCCCGTGCACGAGCTGGAGCAGCTGCACCGCGAACTCGACGTCGCGCAGGCCGCCCGGTCCGAGCTTGAGCTCCCGGGCCCGCTGGTCGGGGCGGACGTTCTCCTCGACGCGCCGCCGCATGGCCTGCACGTCGCCGACGAAGTCCGGCCGGCCCGCGGCGCTCCACACCATCGGCGCGACGGCCTCGGCGTACGCCTTGCCCAGCTCCGCGTCGCCCGCGATGGGCCGGGCCTTGAGCAGCGCCTGGAACTCCCAGGTCTTGGCCCACCGCTTGTAGTAGGTGACGTGGCCGTCGAGGGTGCGCACGAGCGCGCCCTGACGGCCCTCGGGGCGCAGGTTGGCGTCCACCTCGAAGCAGGACTCGCCCAGGATCCGCATCACCCGGCCTGCGAGCCGGGCGGTGGCGGCGTCGGCGGGCTCCGCGACGAACACGACGTCGACGTCGCTGACGTAGTTCAGCTCGTGGCCGCCGCACTTGCCCATGGCGATGATCGCGAGCCTGCCCGGATCGCGGCCCTGGTCGTTGGCGAACTCGGCGACGGCGACGGCCAACGCCGCCCGCAGCGCGGCGGCGGCGAGGTCCGACAGCCGGGCCGCGACGTCCTCGACGTCCAGCACCGGCAGCTCGGGCTCGGAGACGGCGGCGAGGTCGGCGGCCGCGAGCACCACCAGCTCGTCGCGGTAGGCGGTGCGCAGCGCCTGGATGGCGGCCGATCCGGTGAGCTCTGCTCGGCTTCCACCCGGTGCGCCTGCAGGCGGTGCGTCCGGGATCGGCGCCGACCGCCGCGAGCAGCGCCGCCGTGGGGTCCTCGTCGCCCGCGCGTGCCCATCGCGCAGCCGGTGCCAGCGGTCGGGGTGCAGCGCGAGGTGGTCGGCGAGCGTCGTCGAGCTCCCGAGCAGGGCGAACAGCCTGCCCCGCAGCCCCACCTCGGCGCGCAGCGCCGCGTCGAACGCCGCCCGGTCCGAGAGGGCGGCGACGAGCCGCTCCACGGCCCGCAGCGCGAGATCCGGGTCGGGACTGCGGGCCAGCGCCCACATGATCTGCTCAGCGCCCTGCGTCGGCCGGTCCCCCGCCCACCAGCCCAGCTGCGTGAGCGTGCCCTCCGCCCACGGCTCGGTCAGCCCCAGGCGGGCGAGGGAGGCACCGGCGCGCGTCACGCCCTCAGATCCTGCCCCATTCCCGAGCAGGATCTGAGCCCGTCGAGCCCGATCGGCGTCGACGGCTACGGAGAGTAATCGGGACCGGTGGGCGTGACGGCGAGGAGCGCCACCTCGCGAGCGTCACCCGAACGGGTGCCGCCAGTCGCACGTTGTCTACCGGTTATCGGATCGTTGCCACGCGAAGGCAACCTCGGCCGTTCTCGCGCATTTCTTCCGGCGCAACTTTGGTCAAACGCCCACGCGGCGCGGGGCCGCGACCCTAATCTGCTCCGCGGTCGACCAGGGAAAACGTCCACGTCAGCAGACCGGAGTGCCGATGCGCCGTTCGTCGTTCGTGGTGCTGCTCGCCGCCGTCGCCGCCGCGCTGGCCGCGTGGACGGGAGCGTCGGTGCTCGCGCAGCCGGGCACGCACCACAAGCCTGCGGCGGGCGCCCGGCCGTCGACCGACCACAATCCGTTCCGGTCCCTGATGCGGGGCGGCTACCGGCCGGGATCGGCCACACGGGCCCCGTCCGGCGGCGGCGCGTCGCCGAGGGCGAAGCCGCCGATCGTCCGACGCCCGGTGCCGCCATCCGGCCGGGCCAGCTGCTTGACCTGCGCAATTGGTACCTCACGCTGCCCACCGGCAGCGCAGGCGACCCCGACACCGTCCACCAGCCCGATCTCGAGGACTACAGCAGCCCGTTCTTCCAGGTCGACCAGCAGCGCGACGGCGTGGTGTTCACCGCCAACGCGGGCGGCGTCACCACCAAGAACAGCAGCTACCCGCGCTCCGAGCTGCGGGAGATGAGCGGCGACAAGCAGGCGTCCTGGTCCAACGCGCACCGGCACCCACACGCTGGCGGTGCGCCAGGCCGTCACCCAGCTGCCCACGGCCAAGCCCGAGCTGGTCACGGCGCAGATCCACGACGCGGAGAGCGACGTCATGGAGATCCGGCTGGAGGACAAGCGGCTGATCGCCCAGTACGGCGGGACGCGGCAAGAAGGAGTTCGTCGTCGACCAGGACTACGCTTTGGGCACGCCCTACGACCTGCGGCTCGTGGCGGCGGGCGGCCGCATCGACGTCTGGTACAACGACAAGCACGTCGGTGGCATCGCGCAGAGCGGCAGCGGCTGGTACTTCAAGACCGGCAGCTACCTGCAGTCCAACACCGACAAGGGCGACGCCGCGAACGCCGTCGGCAAGGTCGTGCTCTACCGGGTCGACGTCACCCACGCGGGGTGAGATGAGGAGAACCGTGCGCGTCCCGCCTCGTCGCGGCCCTTGTGCTGGCCCTCGTCGCCTGCTGCGCGAGCGCCTGCTCCACCGCGGTCGACGGCGCACCCCAGCCCACCCCGGGCCCCGCCGCGCCGAGCCAGGTGCCCGGCCAGGTGCTCGACCTGGCAACTGGTACCTCACGCTGCCCACGCGGCGCGCCGGGCAAGCCCGACACCGTGCTCCAGCCTGCGCTCGCCACCTACAGCAGCCCGTTCTTCCAGGTCGACCCGGGCCGCGGCGGAGTCGTGTTCACCTCCGACGCGGGCGGCGTCACCACGAGAGCAGCAGCTACCCGCGCTCCGAGCTGCGCGAGATGAACGGCGACAAGCTGGCCGAGTGGTCCAACCGCAGCGGCACCCACACGCTGGAGGTGCGCCAGTCGGTGATCACCCTGCCGCCGGTCAAGCCCGAGGTCGTCACCGCGCAGATCCACGACGCGGAGGACGACGTCATCGAGATCCGGCTGGAGGACAACCGGCTGATCGCCCAGTACGACGGCGCCGACGACGGCAAGGACGAGTTCGTCATCGATCCCGCCTACGTCCTCGGCACGCCCTATGACCTGCGCATCGTGGCCACCGCCGGGCGGATCGACGTCTTCTACAACGGCGCGCACGCGGGCGGGGCGCCGCTCGCGGGTGACGACTGGTACTTCAAGACCGGCAGCTACCTTCAGTCGAACGTGAGCAGGGGCGACGCCGCCGACGCCGTCGGCCAGGTCGTGCTGTACGCGCTGCGCGTTAGCCATACCGGCTGACGCTCGGTCACCGCGCTCCGCTACCTGAGAAGCTCGTTCGGCCGATCGGCCTACTCGAAAGCCACGCACGGCCCAATCTTGTCCCTCTTCGGCGCACTATTACGACCTGTGAGCGCGGATCGGGACGTCACGTTCTCAGACTCAGCCGGCTGGGTGAAGATCCGCTCTAGTGTCACGCTCCGTGCGGCACTCCCCCCGGCTACACCGGTCCCCGCGCGCTGACGTCCCCGTCGGGGAGGACGTCATCGGGCACCGGTGCCCGGATCTGCCCGCACAGCTCTTCCGTCCGCTCCGGCACACCTGCCGGCGTCAGCCCCGAGGAGATTTCGTGAAGCAGGTCTTCGACCGGCCGTCCGTCACACCGTCCGCGATCGTCATCGTCGGGTCCGGGGTGGTCGGCACGGCCACCGGAGAGGGCTTTCTTGAGCTCGGCCATGACGTGACGTTCGTCGACATCTCGGCCCGCCGCGTGCGCGAGCTGCAGGACCGCGGCCTCAAGGCCAGCACCACCGTCGACCTCCCGGCCGACCGCGAGGCGTTCATCATCCTGACGCTCCCCACGCCGAACGTCGGTCACGCCTACGACCTCGGCGCCTTCACCGAGGGCACCGCCGCGGTCGGGCGCGCCCTGGCCACGTCGGCGCCGGTGCACACCGTCGTCGTCCGCTCGACCGTGCCGCCCGGGCACGAGCGACGAGCTGGTCCGCCCCGTCCTCGAGCGGGAGTCGGGCAAGACCGCGGGCACGGGCTTCGAGCTCGCGTCCAACCCGGAGTTCCTGCGGGCCGCGTCGGCCGTCGAGGACTTCCGCAACCCGTGGATGACCGTGATCGCCAGCCGCCAGCCGCGCACGATCGCGCGCATGCGCGAGCTGCTCGCGCCCTTCGGCGGCGAGGTCCGCACGTTCAACGAGCCCGCCTCCGCCGAGCTCGTCAAGTGCGCCCACAACATCTACAACGCCGCGAAGATCAGCTTCTGGAACGAGATGTGGCTGGTCGCCCAGGCCTACGGCATCGACGCCGACCCGGTCGCGTCCACCGTCGCGGCCTCGTCCGAGGGCTCGATCAACCCGCTCTACGGCATCCGCGGCGGCGCCCCCTACGGCGGCGTCTGCCTGCCGAAGGACACGCAGGGCTTCCTCGGGTTCGCGAGCAAGATCGGCGTCGACATGCCGCTGCTGCGGGCCGTCGTCGAGGTCAACGACCGGCTGGAGGCGCTGACCGGGCAGGAGCTGGACTCGGTGGTCGAGCGCGACATGTCCGGCGCCGACGTGGCATGACCCTGCCCCTGTACTACTACGTGCTGGGCACGCCCCTGGGCGTGCTCGGCCTCTTCCGCTGGGCCTGCTGGTTGATCCGGCGGATCCCGGCGGTGCTCTACCGACCGATCGTCAACAACTACCGGTTGTCGATGTCGATCGTGGTGCCGGTCTACCAGGAGGACCCGGTCATCTTCGCCGCGGCCATCGAGTCGTGGCTGCGGAACCGGGTCGCACGAGGTCATCCTCGTGATCGACGCCTCCGACGCCCGGTGCCAGGAGATCGCGTCCCGCTACCCGGTCACGGTGCTCATCACCGATGTGCCGGGCAAGCGGGACGCCCTGCGCAAGGGGTGGAACGCGGCGTCGACCGACCTCGTGGCGCTCGTCGACTCCGACACGATCTGGGCCGACGACGTGGCGGCGGAGGTCTGCAAGCCCTTCGCCGACGCCCGCATCGGCGGTGTGGGCACCCGGCAGAGCGTGTACGGGACCAAGGGCTTCCTCGCCCGGATCACCGACATGTTCCTCGACCACCGCTACTTCGACGAGAACGCCAGCCAGAGCCTGCTCGGGCGGGCGGTCTCGTGCCTGTCCGGCCGCACGGCGGTCTACCGGCGCGTCGCTGCTCATGGACATCGAGCAGGAGTTCATGCACGAGACGTTCTGGGGCGTGCCGTGCCTTTCCGGTGACGACAAGCGGCTCACCACGCTCGTCCTCGAGCGCGGCTACCTGACCTACATGCAGCGCAGCGCCGAGGTGTGGTCGACGTTCCCGAACACCTGGCGGATCTTCTTCAAGCAGCGGCTGCGCTGGGCCCGCAACACCTGGCGCTCGGACCTGCGGGCGCTGTCGCGGCCGTGGGTGTACCGCCACCCGTTCCTCGCCTACACGATGATGGACAAGGGGCTCAGCGGCTTCACGCTGCTGCTGGGCCCGGCGTTCATGGTGCACTCGCTGATCAATCAGAACTGGATCTTCGCTGCGGTGCTCGCGGGATGGTGGCAACTGTCCCGCTCGGCCAAGCTGCTCCCGCATCTGCGCAGGCGGCCGTCCTCGTTCCTCTTCATCCCGGGATACGTGTTCGTCTCATGGATCATGGCGATCATCAAGCTGCAGGCGCTGCTGACCATCCGTCGCCAGCGTTGGCTCACCCGACAGGTGGCCGTGGAGAACGGCCAGGTGGTGCGCACGGCCGGAGCGGACCCGGCGGAGAGCACCGGCGGCACGGTCGGGGCGCCGCAGGGCGCACCGGTGCCCGTGGGGGCTCGCGCCGGAGCTGCTGTCGGCCACGATGCCGATCCGGCCGCACGATCGGGCCGCAGGGCAGGCCGCCGCAGCCGCAGCTACCCGGCCGCCGCAGCCGCGGACCGGCCGGGGGCTGGTGCCGCAGCAGGCGCCGCCGACCGAGCAGCTGACACCGGTCCGAGCCCGACCTCGCCCGTACGTGGTGGACCAGCCGACGTCGCCGGTCAACGCGGTCGTCCCGCGGCAGGCGACCGGGCAGCGGTCCGGTGCCCATCGCGCCGCACGCACGCGCAGCGGGCCGACGGCAAGCCCGCCGTGGAGTCGCAGACCCAGCCGCACCAGGCCGCGGTCGCTCGCAAGGGCGTCGCGTGAACCGCGGCGAGGCGCGGCGGCTCCTGGTCGCGGGCGCGATCGTCGCGGCGACGGCGGTCGTCATCCCGGTGGGGGTCGCCGCCGCCGCGCCCGGCGTCTCCGCGATCAGCGCGCAGACCCCCACCGGGTCGAACGGCAACGGAACAACGAGCAACAGCAACAACAGCAGCAGCAACAACAGCAGCAACAACAACAGCAACAACAGCAACAACAGCAACAACAGCAGCAACAACAGCAGCAGCAACAGGCGGCGCAGCACGCCGCCAGCGCGCCGCCCAGCAGGCCGCGCAACAGCAACAGCAGGCGGCGCAACAAGCGGCACAGCAAGCCGTGCAGCAGGCCGCCGCCCAGGCCGCGGCGCAGCAGGCCGCCGCAGAGGCCGCAGCCAAGAAGAAGGCCGAGGACGAGGCGGCGGCCGCGGCCAAGGCGCGCGGCCGAGGCGCAGGCGAAGGCGCTCGCCGCCGCGCAGGCCCGCGCGGCCAAGGAAGCCGCCCAGCGCGCCGCCGCCGCCCAGCGCGCCGCGGTCACCTGGAGCCACCGCGGCAGGCCGCAGAAGCTCGTCATCGTGCGTGCCACGTCGATCGACTCCGTCTCCGGCGGCAGCCTGGTGCAGCGCGTCGTGCGCAACGGCCGCACCGTGTCCGCTCGGCGCGCTCGACGCCGCGATCCCCTCGTCCTGGATGGCGATCAACGGCGACACCGCGCGGCTGACCGCCGCCGTCGTGCTGACCCCGGGCACCCTGCTCGACGTCGAGGGCGTCAAGACCCTGCAGCTCGCGGGCGGCCCCGACGTCAACGACGCCGCGTTCCTCTACACCGGCAGCGGCCGCATCCAGCTGCGCAACGTCACGGTCACCTCCCTCGACACCGACTCCGGGCAGGCGGTCGCGCCCGACGCGGCCGGGCCGCCCCTACATCAAGGTCTCCGACCAGGGCAGGCTGGACGCCACCAACAGCGTGCTGACCGACCTCGGGACCAAGCCCACCGGTGACGACCAGGGCACCCCCGCGATCTCCTTCGGCCGCGGCAGCACCGGCACGCTGAACGGCGTCACGTTCCAGCGCAACTCCACCGGGCTCACGCTCGCCCAGTCGCAGGGCGTCCGGCTGCAGGACGTGACCGTCAGCGACTCGGCGGAGAACGGGATCGTCCTGCGCGGCGACCGGGCCACCGTGCTGAGCGGGGTCAAGGCCGAGCACAACGGCGACAACGGCGTGCTCGTGTCCGGGCGATCCCGGCAGCCGCCCGATCACCGGGATCAGCACGACCGGCAACCAGTCCTACGGCGTGTCGATCAACGGCCAGAACGAACGTGGACGATCAGCGACCTGACCCTGTCCGGCGACCAGGCGGGCGGGCTGGAGCTCAACCGCATCACCGACAGCAAGGTCACGAGCATCACCACCACCGACGAGCCGAACGGCGTGTTCCTGCACGTCAACTCGGCGAACATGGTGCTCGACGCGATCACGCTCACCGGCGGGCGCACCGGCATCGTCGCGGAGAAGACCACCAAGAGCCTGCACGTCACCGGCTCGACGATCGACAACGCGCACGTCGCGGGCATGGCGATCGGCGGCCACGACACCCTGCTCGACGGCCTCACCGTGAAGGGCAGCCGCACCGGCGTGCGGGTCGAGCGCGGCGCGGGCGGCGTCACCGCCAACAAGCTGTCGCTGATCGGCGGCGACGACGGGCTGGTCACCTCCGGTGGCACCAGCGGCATCGTGGTCAACGACCTCACGACCGACGGCGTCGACAACGCCGCGTCCGCAACCTGAGCTCGGGCATGCAGATCACCGGCGGGACCATCCGCGGCGGCCGCACCGGGATGGACCTGCAGGCGGGCACGACCGTCACCGGCATCCAGATCGGCCTGACCACCACGGGCATCCGCGCCAGGGCCACCGAACCGATCGCGCTCGACGCCGTGAGCGTCGACGCCGTGTCCGTCGGCGTCGAGTCCCAGCCGGGGAGCGCGGTCACGCTGCGCGACTCGTCGGTGCATGCGCTGGAGGCCGTCCGGGGCGCGGTGACGCTGCTCGGCAACGACCGACCTCAGCCTGCCGCCGCTCAACCTCCTCGGCGCGATCGGCCTGCCGCTGATCCTGCTGGCCATGGTGCTGGAGGTCATGCACCTGCTGCGGTCGCGGCGGTTCGGGCCGACCCGCCGCATGCTGCCGCCCCCGATCCCGGTGGGTGCGGGATGAGGCCGCGTGCGGTCGGCTCGGGCGGGTCGCGGCGGCCGCCGCCGCGCTCGGCCTGCTCCTCGCGGGCTGCGCGTCGACGCCCCCGCCTGATCTGCAGCGCCGCACCGTGCCCCCGCCCGTCACCTCGGACCCGGCGAAGCCCTGCACCAAGGGTGCGCCGGGGCCGACGCGGCGCCTCGAGCGCGCCCGGCTCGGGCTCGTCGGGGGTCAGCGCCGCACTGGATCGCGGCACCAACACGATCCGGGTCACCGGCGGCACCGGGATCACGCTCGACCGGCTGAGCAAGGCCATCGGCAACCCGGCCGCGCTGCGCGAGCTGCAGCCGGGCGAGTGGCTCGCGGGCGCCAGCATCGAGATCGACAAGGGCGCCTCGCTCACGCTGTCGCCGCCCGACGTGTCGTGGCTGAAGCTGCGCAGCGTCGGCCCGAACTACGCCACGCTCAAGGCGTTCGGCGGCGGGCTCGCGGTCACCGGCGTCGTGCATCTCGTCGTGGGACGACACGAAGCAGCAGGTCGACACGAACCCGGCGGACGGGCGCAGCTTCCTGCTCGCCCGCGACGGCGGCCAGATGACCGTCGACAAGTCGCAGCTGGCCTACCTCGGGTTCGGTGACACGCGAGTCCTACGGGCTGTCCTGGCGCACCGAGGGCAGCGGCGGACACGTCGCCGACAGCGAGATGTCGCACCTGTACTTCGGCGTGTACTCGTTCGACGTCGGCGGCCTGTCGATCACGAACAACAACGTCCACGACAGCGTGCTGTACGGCATCGACCCGCACACCGGATCGCACAACCTGAAGATCCAGAACAACGTGGTGCACGACAACGGCAAGCACGGGATCATCCTCGCCGAGGACTGCGTCGACAGCGACATCTCCGGCAACATCGTGTACCGCAACCAGCACCACGGGATCGTGCTCTACCAGCACTCCGACCGGAACACGATCGTGCAACAACGAGACGTTCCAGAACGCCTCGCAGGGCATCAACATCAACGAGTCCGGCAACAACGTCATCCAGGGCAACAAGATCTACGACAACGGCGAGTCCGGCATCGGCATCGCGCAGACCGGGCAGGACAACGCGCTGCGCGAGCAACGACGTCCGCGGCAACAAGCAGGACGGCGTGCGGATCGTGAGCGAGGCGACCACCACCGAGCTGCGCGACAACGTGATCGGCCAGAACGACCGCTACGGCATCTACGTCGACACCGACGGGCCGTTCACGCTGGCCGGGAACACCATCTTCGCCAACCGCACGGGCCTGCTGCTGAAGGGCCCGTCCGCGCCGTCGCAGAGCGGCAACTCGATCTTCGGCAACCACGAGGCGGACGTCAAGAACGGCTGACCTCCTGTGCGCGGTAACGAGTGCTGAGCACTCGTTACCGCGCACAGTCGCTAAAGGACGGGAGGGCTCAACCGATGGGGTGACCAGCCTCGCCTCAGCCACGACGCCGGGGCCGAGGCCGGGCCACGACCGCATCGCAGCAGGGTGGCCCTGCTCCGACCCAGTCGCAGCAGGGCCACCCTGCTGCACACCCGGGCCGCTGCCGGCCCTCGCCCTGCGGGCGACGCCGCGCCCGCTGGGCCGACGGCGCCACCTGGTTGCGGCCTGTGCAGTACGCCCAGCTTACAGAACGGGCAGGTAGGTCGCCAGCTCGTACGGCGTGACCTGGCGCCGGTAGCCGTCCCACTCCGCGCGCTTGTTGCGCAGGAAGAAGTCGAAGACGTGCTCGCCGAGGATCTCGGCGACCAGCTCGGAGTGCTCCATCGCGCCCAACGCCTCGGTGAGGTTCTGCGGCAGCGACTCGTAGCCCATCGCCTTGCGCTCGGTCTCGGTGAGCGACCACACGTCGTCCTCGGTGGGGGCGCCCAGCTCGTAACCCTTCGCGACGCCCTGCAGGCCCGCGCCCAGTATCACCGCGAAGGCGAGATAGGGGTTGCAGGCCGTGTCCAGCGTGCGGATCTCCACACGGCGCGTCGAGGACTTGCCCGGCGAGTACATCGGCACCCGCGCCAGCGCCGAGCGGTTGGCGTGGCCCCAGCAGACGGCCGTGGGCGCCTCGCCGCCGACGATCAGCCGCTTGTAGGAGTTCACCCACTGGTTGGTCACGGCGGTGATCTCGCGCGCGTGCCGCAGCACGCCCGCGACGAACGCGCGCCCCGTCTCCGAGAGCGAGTAGGGGTCCTCGGCATCGTGGAACGCGTTGCGGTCGCCCTCGAAGAGCGAGAAGTGCGTGTGCATGGCCGAGCCGGGGTGCGCGGAGAACGGCTTGGGCATGAAGGACGCGTTCACCCCCTGGGTGATCGCCACCTCCTTCACGACGTAGCGGAACGTCATGATGTTGTCCGCCATCGTCAGCGCGTCGGCGTAGCGGAGGTCGATCTCCTGCTGCCCCGGGCCGCCCTCGTGGTGGCTGAACTCGACGGAGATCCCCATCGACTCCAGCGTCTCGATGGCGTTGCGCCGGAAGTGCGGCGCGACGTCGTGGCTGGCCTGGTCGAAGTAGCCGCCGGAGTCGGCGGGCGTGGGCGGCGAGCCGTCGGCCGGGAGGTCACGCAGGAGGTAGAACTCGATCTCGGGGTGGACGTAGCAGGTGAACCCGGCCTCGCCCGCCTTGGACAGCGCCCGCCGCAGCACGTGCCGGGGGTCGGCCCACGACGGGGAGCCGTCCGGCATCGCGATGTCGCAGAACATGCGCGCCGAGTAGTGCTCCCCCGCCGCGGTCTCCCACGGCAGCACCTGGAACGTCGAGGGATCGGGCCGCGCGACCATGTCCGACTCGTAGATGCGGGCGAAGCCCTCGATCGCCGAGCCGTCGAACCCGATGCCTTCGGCGAACGCCCCTTCGAGCTCCGCCGGGGCCACGGCCACCGATTTGAGGTAGCCGAGCACGTCGGTGAACCACAGCCGCACGAAGCGGATGTCGCGTTCCTCGAGCGTGCGGAGCACGAACTCCTGCTGGCGATCCATGGCCTGAGCCTAGGAACGGCGTGTTACACCGATGTTTCGGGGTGGGTCACGCCGCGGGGTCGATAATCGAGAGATCGATCTCGGGGTAGACCGGGAACTCCTGGCAGAGCGCCGCCATGCGTGACCGGGCCTCGGACTCGGCCTGTGGCTCGGTGACGTACTTGGCCTTGCTCGGCGTGCCGTTCGTCACGACCGGGGTGGTGGCGCGCAGCACGTTCGTCATCACCTCGGCGATCTCCTCGATCTCCGCCGCGCCCATGCCCAGCGTGGTGAGCGCGGGCGTGCCCAGCCGCAGGCCGCTGGTGTACCAGGGCCCGTTCACGTCGAACGGGAGCGAGTTGCGGTTGAGGGTCATGCCCACCGTGCGCAGCGTGCTCTCGGCCTGGCGGCCGGTCAGCCCGTACGACGCGGCGACGTCGGCGAGCACGATGTGGTTGTCCGTGCCGCCCGTGGCGACGGTCATCCCGTGCTTCTGCAGCGCCGCCGCCAGCGTCTGCGCGTTCTCGACGATGCGGGCCGCGTACTCGGCGAAGGTGGGCCGGGCGGCCTCTTGCAGCGCGATCACCTTGGCCGCCATGACGTGCGGCAGCGGGCCGCCGAGCACGGCCGGGCAGCCCTTGTCGACGGCGTCGGCGTACTCCACGCTCGACAGCACGATCCCCCCGCGGGGGCCGCGCAGCGTCTTGTGGGTGGTGCTGGTGACGATGTGCGCGTGCGGCACCGGGTCGTAGGCGCCGGTGAACACCTTGCCCGCGACCAGCCCCGCGAAGTGCGCCATGTCGACCATGAACGTGGCGCCGACCTCGTCGGCGATCTCCCGCATCCGGGCGAAGTCGATCTTGCGCGGGTAGGCGCTGTACCCGGCGAGCAGGATCAGCGGCCGCACCTCCTGCACCTGCGCGCGCAGCGCGTCCAGGTCGAGGAGGCCGGTGTCGCGGTCGACGGTGTAGCTGCGGGCGTCGAAGAGCCGGGAGGAGACGTTGAAGCGGTAGCCGTGGGTGAGGTGGCCGCCGGAGTAGTAGTCCATGCCGAGCAGCCGCTGGTTGTGCAAGCTCGGCGCGAAGCTCGCCGAACTGCTCGGCGGACAGCGCCGAGACGTTCTTGACCGCGAAACGGTCGAGCAGGCGGCTTTCGACGCGCGTGGCGAGGATGGCCAGGAACGCGACGAGGTTGGCGTCGGCGCCCGAGTGCGGCTGCAGGTAGGCGTGCCCCGCGCCGAAGAGGTCGCGGGCGAGCTTCGCGCCGTGCTCCTCGATCGCGTCCACGTTGTCGCAGCCCGCGTAGAAGCGGTGCCACGGGTAGCCCTCGGCGTACTTGTCGGTGAGCAGGTTGCCCATGGCCTGCTGGACGGCCAGCGACGAGTAGTTCTCGCTGGCGATCAGCTTGATGTTCGACCGCTGGTCGGCGAGCTCCTGTACGACGTGTTTCGCGACGAACGGGTCGACGCTGCGCATCGCGTCGATCGCCGCGTAGAACCCGAGCGTCGTCGGCTCCGGCCTCCCCTCGCCGAGGCGCTTCAGGTACCGCTCCACCACGAACTCGGGCTGCTCGATCGCCATGCGGGGAAGTCTCGCACAGCCCTGATCCCGCAGGTGTCAGAGCGCCGCGCAGCGGGCGCCCTCCGCGGGCAGGGTGCCGTCGACGAGGTACGCGGTGACGGCGTTGTCGATGCAGCGGTCGCCGTGCAGCGACGCGGTGTGCTGGGTGCCCTCGAAGGTCAGGAGCCGCCCACCGAGCTGATGGGCCAGATTGACCCCGGCCTGGTACGGGGTGGCCGGGTCGCCGGTCGTCGAGACCACCAGCGTCGGCACGAGGCCCGCGACCTGCGGCGTGTGCGCCTCGCGTGGTGGGCGGCACCGGCCAGAACGCGCACACGTCCAGCGCCCCGACCGCGCCGAGCCCCGGGTCGGTGAACGGGGCCGCGGTGTTGGCGCGCCGGTTCGTGTCGGCGACGACGGCCCGGTCGGTGGTGCGCTCCTGGTCCTGGCACAGGATCGCGGTGAACGCCTCCTGGGTGTTGTCGTAGTGGCCGTCGGAGCCGCGTTCGTCGTAGAGGTCGGCGAGGCTGAGCAGCACCCGGCCGTCGCCGCGGCGCAGCTCGGTGAGCGCGGCCGTGAGCGCGGGCCACATGTCCTGCAGGTAGAGGGCGTAGAGGCTGCCGACGAGGGCGTCGTTGTAGGACAGGGTGCGGTCGCCGACCGTGAGCGGCTTCGCGATCAGCGGCCGGACCAGGCCCTGGTAGGCCGCGGTCGCCTGCGCGGGGTCGCGGCCGAGCGGGCAGTCCCGGCCCTTCGCGCAGTCGGCGGCGTAGGCGTCGAACGCGTGCTGGAAGCCCGCGTACTGGTCCACGTTGCGGTCTGCGGCGCTCTGGACGGGATCCACCGCGCCGTCGAGCACCATGGCGCGGACGTTGCGGGGGAACTGCTCGGCGTAGAGGGTGCCGAGGAACGTGCCGTAGGAGTAGCCGAGGAACGTCAGCTTGGGGTCGCCGAGCGCCGCGCGCAGCACGTCCATGTCCCGGGCCGCGTCGCGGGTGCCGACGTTCGCCAGCACCGCGTCGCCGCCGGAGCGCTGCTCGCACCGCTGGGCGTACAGCTTGTTCTCCGCCTCGGTCTGCGCCACGCCCGCGGGCGACGGGTCGACGTCGAGGTCGGCCCGTTCCGCGGCCCAGTCGGCGTCGGTGAGGCAGTCGATCGCGGGGGTGCTCGCGCCGACGCCGCGCGGATCGAAGCCGACCAGGTCGAACCGCTGCGGCGAGCGGGCTGTCGGTGAGCTGCGGCCCGAGCCCCGCCACCATGCTCATGCCGGACGCGCCCGGGCCGCCGGGGTTGAAGAGCAGCGACCCGATCCGCTGGCCGGTCGCCTTTTGGCGCAGCACGGCGACGCTCGCCGTCGGGCCGTCGGGCTTGGCGTAGTCCAGCGGCACCTGCAGCCGCGCGCACTGGAAGGTGTCGGCGGCGAACGCCGCGGCGTCGCCGGCCGTGGTGGCGAACGGCTTGCACGGGCCCCACGACAGCTTCTGGGCGTAGAAGCGCTGCAGCTGCGGCTGCGGGGTGTCGCCCTCGCCGCGGCTGGCGCTGCCCGCGATCGGCGCGGTGGGCAGGGTGCAGGCGGCGAGCAGCGCGACCGCGGTGCACAGCACGGTGACCAGACGCGGTCGGGCTTTCACCACACCAGCATGCCGGCGTGCCGCGGTCGGCCGGGTGCGGGTTGGGGCAGACTGCGCCCGTGGACGATTTCCGATCGGCGTATCGCCACGGTTTCCTGAGGATTGCCGCCTGCACGCTGCGCACGGCGATCGGCGACCCGCCCGCGAACGCCGCTTCGGTGCTGCGGGTCGCGCGCGAGTGCGCCGACGAGGGCGTCGGGCTCGCGATCTTCCCCGAGCTGACGCTGTCCGGGTACTCGATCGAGGACATCCTCCTGCAGGATCCCGCTGCTGGACGCGGCCGAACGCGCGCTCGCCACCGTGGTCGAGGGATCGGCCGAGCTGATGCCGGTGCTGGTCGTGGGCCTGCCGATCCGTTACCGGCACCGGATCGTGAACGTCGCGGCCGTCGTGCACCGGGGGCGGCTGCTGGGGCTCGCGCCGAAGTCGTACCTGCCGACGTACCGGGAGTTCTACGAGCGCCGCCAGGTCGCGCCGGGCGACGACGCGGCAGGCACGGTCCGGGTGGCGGGCGTGGAGGTGCCGATCGGGCCCGACCTGCTGTTCGCGGCCGACGACCTGCCCGGGTTCGTGCTGCACGTCGAGATCTGCGAGGACATGTGGGTGCCGGTGCCGCCGTCGGCGGAGGCCGCGCTGGCCGGGGCGACGGTGCTGGCCAACCTGTCCGGCAGCCCGATCACGATCGGCCGCGCCGAGGACCGCAAGCTGCTGGCCCGCTCGGCGTCGTCGCGCTGCCTCGCGGCGTACGTCTACGCGGCGGCGGGCGAGGGCGAGTCGTCCACCGACCTCGCGTGGGACGGCCAGACGATGATCTGGGAGAACGGCGTGCTGCTCGCCGAGTCGGAGCGCTTCCCCAAGGGCGAGCGTCGGTCGGTGGCCGACGTCGACCTCGACCTGCTGCGCTCCGAGCGGCTGCGGATGGGCACGTTCGACGACAACCGCCGCCACCACGCGGCCCGGCTGGCGGGATTCCGACAGATCGGGTTCCGGCTCGCGCCGCCGTCGGACGACATCGGGCTGCGCCGGGAGGTCGAGCGCTTCCCGTTCGTGCCCGACGACCCGGCGCGGCTGGAGCAGGACTGCTTCGAGGCCTACAGCATCCAGGTCGCAGGCCTGGAGCAGCGGCTGCGGGCGCTGGCCCACCCGAAGGTCGTGATCGGGGTGTCGGGCGGGCTGGACTCGACCCACGCGCTGATCGTCGCGGCGCGGGCGATGGACCGGGAGCGGCGGCCCCGCTCGGACATCCTCGCGTTCACGCTGCCGGGCTTCGCGACGGGCGAGCGCACGAAGGGCAACGCGACCCGGCTGGCCAAGGCGCTGGGCGTGACGTTCACCGAGCTCGACATCACCGAGACCGCCCGGCTCGATGCTGCGCGAGCTGGGGCATCCCTTCTCGGCCGGCGAGCCGGTGTACGACGTGACGTTCGAGAACGTGCAGGCGGGGCTGCGCACCGACTACCTGTTCCGGGCGGCCAACCAGCGCGGCGGGATCGTGCTGGGCACCGGCGACCTCTCGGAGCTCGCGCTGGGCTGGTGCACCTACGGCGTCGGCGACCAGATGGCGCACTACAACATCAACGCGGGCGTGCCCGAAGACGCTGATCCAGCACCTGATCCGGTGGGTGGTGTCGTCGGGGCAGTTCGCGCCCGAGGTGGGCGACGTGCTCACCGACGTGCTGGACACCGAGATCACGCCGGAGCTCGTGCCCGGTGGGGAGGACAAGGCGGTGCAGCGCAGCGAGGCGACCGTCGGGCCGTACCCGCTGCAGGACTTCACGCTCTTCCACGTGCTGCGCTACGGGTTCCGTCCGGCGAAGATCGCGTTCCTGGCGGAGCACGCCTGGGCGGACGCGGCGCGGGGCGACTGGCCGCTCGGGGTTCCCCGTCGACGAGCGTCGCGGCTACGACCTCGCGGAGATCCGGCACTGGCTCGAGGTGTTCGCCCGCCGGTTCTTCCAGTTCAGCCAGTTCAAGCGCTCGGCGATGCCCAACGGGCCGAAGGTGTCGGCGGGAGGCTCGCTGTCGCCCCGCGGTGACTGGCGCGCCCCCTCGGACCTGTCGGCCCGGATCTGGCTGGACGAGATCGCCCGGATCCCCACCACCTGACGGTGAGTCCCGCGTTTCGACACGGCGAGTCGCGCGTGTCGACACGGCGAGTTGGGCGTTCGCGCACGGCGAGGGGCAACGCGGGCCTCAGGCCGGGGCCAGCACGACGACGGGGCGGGCGCGGCCGTCGCGGTCGCGCACGAGGGCGAGGACGTGCCCGTCCGGGGCGAAGACGCCGTGGATGCCCGCCACCCCCGCCGGGCGCAGCGGGCGGCCGTGCGCGAGGTCGGCCGCCTCGCTCGCGTCGGCGTCGCGGCGCGGGAACGCCACGGCGACGGCCTCGTCCAGCGTGAGCGACAACGACGGTCCGGCGGCCAGCGCCTCCAGGCTGCGGGCGTGGGCCAGCGTGAACGGACCGACCCGCGTGCGGCGCAGCGCCGTGAGGTGGCCCCCGACCCCCAGTGCGGCGCCGAGGTCGCGGGCCAGCGCACGCACGTACGTCCCCGACGAGCACTCGACGGCCACGTCCAACTCCGGGCCCCGCCGGGCCAGCACGTCGAACGCCGACACGACGACCGGCCGCGCAGGCAGCGTCACCTCCTCCCCCGCCCGTACGCGCGCGTAGGCCCGCTGCCCATCGATCTTGATCGCGCTCACCGAGCTGGGCACCTGCTGGATCGCGCCGGTCAGGGCGGCGACGCTCGCGGCGATCGCTGCGTCGGTGACCCCCGACGGGATCGGCGGTGCTGACGACCTCGCCCTCGGCGTCATCGGTCGTGGTAGCGGCCCCGAGTCGGATCGTCGCGGTGTAGCCCTTCGTGTCGAGGGCGAGGTGGCCGAGCAGCTTCGTGCCGCGCTCCACGCCGCAGACGAGAACGCCGGTGGCCATCGGGTCGAGCGTGCCCGCGTGGCCGATCTTGCGGGTGCGCAGGATCCGCCGCAGCCGGGCGACCACGTCGTGGCTGGTCAGGCCGGCGGGCTTGTCGACGATCACGAGTCCGGCATCCACCCGGCGATTCTCCCAATTCGCTCGACAGCCCGGTGCGGGCTCCCCCAGCATCTGCTGCCTGTGGGCCACATCGAGGCGATGGCCGTCGGGCACATCCTGCCCGACGGCCGTGAGCTGTTCGCCGACGTGAGCTTCCGCGTCGGCGAGGGCGCCCGCGTCGCGCTCGTCGGGCCGAACGGGGCGGGCAAGACCACGTTGCTGCGCATGGTCGCGGGCGAGATCGCCCCGACGTCCGGTTCCATCGCACGCAGCGGCGGGCTCGGGGTGATGAGCCAGTTCGTGGGAGCACCAAGCGCAGGCGACCGCACGCTCGCCGACCTCGCCCTGTCGCTGGCACCACCGCCCGTCCGCGTCGCAGGCGAGCGGCTGCGTGCGGCCGAAGCGGCGCTCGACGACGCCGAGCGCACGCAGGTCCGCTACGCCGACGCCCTCGTGGCCTGGGGTGAGGCGGGCGGCTACGCGGCCGAGGTGGCGTTCGACACGGCGTCCGTCGCGGTGCTGGGACTGCCGTGGGACCAGGTGGAGCACCGACCCGTCACCACGCTGTCGGGCGGCGAGCAGAAGCGGTTCGCGCTCGAACTGCTGCTGCGCGGGCCGGACGAGGTGCTGTTGCTCGACGAGCCCGACAACTACCTCGACGTGCCCGGCAAGCGCTGGCTGGAATCGCGGCTGCGGGACTCGCCCAAGAGCGTGCTCTTCGTCAGCCACGACCGCGAGCTGCTCGCCCGCACGGCGCAGCAGGTGGTGACCGTGGAGGCGGGCTCGGCGTGGACGCACCCGGAGGGCTTCGCGTCCTGGTACGCGGCGCGGGTGGCCCGCCACGCTCCGGTTCGACGAGCTGCGCCGCCGCTGGGACGACGAGCGGGCCAAGCTGGAGCGGCTGGTCGTCTACTACAAGGTCAAGGCCGCGCACAACGACGGTATGGCGTCGCGCCTGCAGGCCGCGCGCACGCGGCTCGCGAAGTTCCTGGAGGCCGGGCCGCCGCCGGAGAAGGCGCGCGAGCAGTCGATCCGGATGCAGCTCGGCGGCGCGCGCACCGGCAAACGCGCGCTGGTGTGCGCGCAGCTGGAGCTCGACGGGCTGACCTACCCCTTCGATCTCGAGGTGTGGTTCGGCGACCGGGTCGCCGTCCTCGGCGCGAACGGCACGGGCAAGTCGCACTTCCTGCGGCTGTTGGCGCGCGGGCGGCACCGATCCCGAGCCGGGCACCGTTCCGGCGAGCGGCGCCGCCCTCACGCCGGTCGCGCACACCGGCGTCGCCCGGCTGGGCGCCCGTGTGCGCCCCGGCCACTTCTCCCAGACGCACGACCGTCCGGAGCTGGCCGCGCGCACCCTGCTCGACGTGCTGGTCGGCGGCGACGACGACCGGGACGGCATGACCCGCATCGACGCCATGCGCAGCGCTCGCCCGCTACGAGCTGGCCGGACAGGCCGACCAGCGCTTCGGCACGCTGTCCGGCGGCCAGCAGGCCCGCTTGCAGATCCTCCTGCTGGAGTGCTCGGGCGCCACGCTGCTGCTGCTCGACGAGCCGACCGACAACCTCGACCTCGCCTCGGCCGAGGCGCTCGAGCGAGCACTCGACGCGTTCGAGGGCACGGTGCTCGCGGTGACCCACGACCGCTGGTTCACCCGTGGCTTCGACCGGTTCGTCGTGTTCACCGGCGACGGCGACGTGCGGCGAGACGCCCGAGCCGGTGTGGGAGTAGGGCTCAGCCCGGCACGCCGGTGCTCGCCCAGCCGCCCGCCGCGCACCCGGAGCGCCGACGGCCGACGAGGCGCACCAGCATGAACGCCGCGAGCCCCGACCAGATCCCGGCCAGCCCCCACCCGAACGCCAGCGACGCCCAGATCAGCGGCAGGAACCCGATGACGGCGGCGGCCAGCGTCCAGGTGCGCAGGAACGCGGCGTCGCCCGCGCCGAGCAGCACGCCGTCGATGGCGAACACCACGCCCGCGACGGGCTGCAGCGCGGCGAAGAACCACCAGGCGACGGGCACGGCGGCGAGCACCGCGGCGTCGGGCGTGAACACCGGCGGGAGCACGCCGGACAGCGCCGCGAACAGCACGCCGAACCCGACGCCGAGCACCAGCCCGTAGCGCGTCACCTGAGCCGCGAGCGCCCGGGCCCGCTCGGCCGTCCCCGCCGCCGAGCGCCGCGCCGACGAGCGACTGCGCCGCGATCGCCACGGCGTCGAGCACGAGCGCCATGAACGCCCAGAGCTGCAGCACGATCTGGTGGGCGGCGGCCACCGGCGCGCCGAACCGGGTGGCGACGGCCGCCGCGGACAGGAAGCAGGCCTGGAAGGCGAGGCTGCGGGCGACGAGGTCGCGGCCCATGGCGAGCTGGGCGCGCAGCACCGCCGGTCGAGGGCGCCACGACCCGCGGCGCCTCCCGGACGAGCGCGCCGAGGAACAGCCCCGCCCCGACGCACTGGCCCGATGACGTTCGCCCACGCCGAGCCGACGAGCCCGAGCCCGCCGAACGCGCCGATCCCGTGCACGAGCACCACGCACGCCGATCGCCGACACGCCGTTGCCCGCCAGGACGTAGCGCAGCGGCCGGGCGGTGTCCTGCACGCCGCGCATCCAGCCGTTCCCGGCCAGGGTCACCAGCAGCAGCGGAGCGCCGAAGAGCGCGACCCGCAGCCAGCTCACGGCCCCTTCGGCGATCGCGCCGCCGTTGCCGAGCGCCTCGGCGACCGGGCCGGGCGAACAGCTGCCCGACGACCGAGCACCACCGCGCCGACGGCGAGCGCGAGCCAGGTCGCCTGCACGCCCTTCGGCGACGGCGTCGGCGCGCCGCCCGGACCCGTACAGCCGGGCGGTGCGGGCCGTCGTGCCGTAGGACAGGAAGTTGAGCTGGCTGGTGACCTGCGCGAACAGCACGGCGGCCACGGCGAGCCCGGCCAGCGGCACCGCCCCGAGCCGTCCGACGACGGCCGTGTCGACCAGCAGGTACAGCGGCTCGGCGGCGAGCACGGGCAGGGCGGGCCCGGCCAGCCGCAGGATCTCCCGCGCCGGGACGCGCGCCCGGCTCACCCGATGGGCCTGCGGCACACGTAGACGAACGCGGGCGGCATGTTGCGCCACACCGGCGCGGTGACGAGCACCTCCTCGAACCGCGCGCGCAGGGTGCGGCGGAACCGGCGCGCGGCGGGCAGCGCCATGCCGGGCAGGTACGCGAAGGTGGTGAAGGCCCCGGTCGGGCCGATCGCGTGCCCGACCTCGGTGAGCACGCGGGCCTGCGTCGGCTCGTCGAACAACGCCCACGGCAGCCCGCACACCACCGCGTCGACGTGCATGACGCCGCGCTCGGCGAGGAGCTTGCCGAGGTCGCGCGCGTCGCCGTGGACGACCTCGAGCCCGGGCCGGGTGCGGCCGAGGAACTCGACCATGCCTGCGTCGAGCTCCACGGCGAGATGGCGGGCGCCGGGCGGCAGCCGCTCGTCGATCACAGCGCTCACCGCGCCCGTGCCGGGGCCGAGCTCGACGACCACGGGGGTGCCCGACCGTCGGGACGATGGAGGTGAGCACGGCCGACAGCCGCGCCGAGCTGGGCACGACGGCACCCATCGTTGCGGGGCGCCGCAGGAACGCGGCGAGGAACGCCCGGCGGTGGGCGGCGTCGGTCGGCACGGGGTGATCGGCGCTCACGACGTGCACCGTAACCGCAACGGCGGGGCGAGGCCGAACGTGGACGCTCGGGCGCCGCCGGGCCGCTAGGAGGCGAGCGGCCGGGCGTGCGCCGCGAGCGCCGAGCGCACCTCGGAGAGCACCTGCCCGACCGTGCCGTCGCGGGTGAACCCGGCCGCCGCCTGGTGCCCGCCGCCGCCGAGCCGGGCGGCCACCCGGGACACGTCGACCGCGCCCTTGGACCGCAGCGACGCCGACCAGCGCCGCTCGCCCACCTGCTTGAGCACGAGCGCGACCTCGGCCTCCGCCGCGGTGCGGACGGTGTCGACGACGCTGTCGATGCTCGGCCGACGCGGAAGCGGGCGACGTCGGCGGCGGGCACGGCGGTGTGGACGAGCCCCAGCCCACCGGCGGCCTCCGGCTCCAGCACGCAGCCGTCGAGGGCGCGGGCCAGTGCGGCGAACCAGGCGAAGGGGTGGGTGTCGCAGCAGCGGCCGCACCAGCGTGGCGGGCTCGACGCCCGCCGCCACGAGCTCGGCGGCCAGCAGGTGGGCCGCCTCGCCCGCCGTGCGGAAGCCCACGGTGTCGGTGACGAGGCCCGCGTACAGGCAGCGGGCGACGTCGACGTCGAGCGGCACGCCCATCGCCGTCAGCACCCGGTGGGCGACGCACGACCGTCGCCTCCGCGGCCGGGTCGAGCAGCTGGACGTCGCCGAAGCCGGGGTTGGAGATGTGGTGGTCGATCATGATCGAGACGCGGGCGGCGTCGAACGCGGCGGCCAGCGCGCCGAGCCGGGCGGGCTCGGCGGCGTCGCAGGCCACCAGGACGTCCGGGGCGGCGGGCACGGCCGACGGCGGGGACGACCAGGCCGAGCACGTCGAGGGGCGCCAAGGTGTCGGGCATCTCGTCGGGCGTCGCGAAGGCCACCCGGACCGCCGCTCCGCGCCGCCGCAGCGCGATGCCGAGGGCGAGCGCGCTGCCGAGGGAGTCGGCGTCGGGCTGCACGTGAGCCAGCAGCGTGACGTCGGCGGCGTCGGCGAGCACGTCGGCGGCGGTCCGTATGGGGTCGGCGGCCAACGGCGCTCCTCGGGATGGATCCAGTAGACCGGACGGAGCGTAGCCGCCGACGCCGTCGCGTATGGGCGGAACGGCGAAACCGCCGGTGCTCAGTCCTCGTCCTCCTCGGGCTCGCGCGGGGCGCGGTAGGGGTCGGCGTCGCCCGCGGGTTGCGCGCCGACGGCGAGCCGGGCCACCTCGGCGTCGGACTCGCGGGTGCGGGCGAGCAGCTCCTCCATCCGCCGCGCCTCGTCGGGCACGACGTCGGCGACGAACGCCAGCGACGGGGTGTGCCGGATGCCCGTGCCCGCCCCGACCTTGGACCGCAGCACGCCCGTGGCGCTGGCGAGCGCCGCGGCGGCGCCCGCGGTGTCGGGCTCGGCGTCGACCGTCTCGCCCAGCACCGTGTAGTAGACGGTGGCCTCGCGCAGGTCGCCCGTGACGCCGCGTGTCGGTGATGGTCACCATCGCCAGCCGCGGGTCCTTGACCTCGTGCTCCAGGGCGTCGGCCACGATGTGCGTGATCCGCTTGGCCAGCCGCCGCGCGCGTGCGTGGTCCACCATTCTTGTCTCCTGTCAGTTCTTCTCAGCCCGTCAGTCCGGACCCGTCAATCGTCTCGGGCCCAGCATGCGCTGCCGGGCCGAGAGCAGCTCCAGCTCGGGCCGCGCGGCGACGAAGCGCTCGCAGCGGTCGAGCACCGCCGTCGACGTGGCCGTGGTCGGCGCCGACGCAGCTCACGCCGATCAGCGACCGCCGGTGCAGGTCGAGATGACCTGCCTCGGCGACCGCGACCTCGAACTTCCGCCGCAGCTCGGCGACGACCGGCCGCACGAGCGACCGCTTCTCCTTCAAGGAGTGGACGTCCCCGAGCAGGACGTCCAGCTCCAAGCGCTCCGACGTACATGCGACTCCGTCGCCCGTGCGCGGTATCGCGTCCGGACAACGTTACCGCGCACAGGCGTCAGCTCCGCGGCTTCTCCCGCATCTCGAAGGTCTCGATGACGTCGCCTTCCTTGATGTCGTTGAAGTTGCCGAGCGTGAGACCACACTCGAAGCCCTCGCGGACCTCGACGACGTCGTCCTTCTCCCGCCGCAGCGAGTTGATCGACAGGTTCTCGGCCACCACGACGCTGTCGCGGATCAGGCGGGCCTTGGCGTTGCGCCGGATGACCCCGCCCATCACCAGGCAGCCCGCGATCGACCCGAAGCGCGAGGACCGGAAGACCTGGCGGACCTCGGCCCGACCCAGCTCGACCTCCTCGAACTCCGGCTTGAGCATGCCCTTCAGCGCCGCCTCGATCTCCTCGATGGCCTGGTAGATCACCGTGTAGTAGCGGATCTCCACGCCCTCGCGGTTGGCGAGCTCGGTGGCCTTGCCCTCGGCGCGGACGTTGAAGCCCAGCACGATGACGTTGTCGGCGATGGCGAGGTTGATGTCGCCCTCGGTGATGCCACCGACGCCGCGGTGGATCACCCGCAGCTCGACGTCGTCGCCCACGTCGATCTTCAGGAGCGCGTCCTCGAGGGCCTCGACGGTACCCGAGTTGTCACCCTTGATGATCAGGTTGAGCTGGTTGGTCTCCTTCAGCGCGGCGTCGAGGTCCTCGAGCGAGACGCGCTTGCGGCGGCTGGCCAGCTCGGCGTTGCGCTCGCGGGCGCGGCGCCGGTCGGCGATCTGGCGGGCCACCCGGTCCTCGTCGACGACGAGGAACGTGTCGCCCGCGCCGGGCACCGACGTGAAGCCGATGACCTGCACCGGACGCGACAGGCAGAGCCTCGGTGACGTCGGCGCCGTGCTCGTCGAGCATCCGCCGGACGCGCCCGGAGGCGTCGCCCGCGACGATCGAGTCGCCGACGTGCAGCGTGCCGCGCTGCACCAGCACCGTGGCCACCGGGCCGCGGCCGCGGTCCAGGTGGGCCTCGATCGCGACGCCCTGGGCCTCCATGTTGGGGTTGGCCCGCAGGTCCAGCGACGCGTCCGCCGTGAGGAGGATGGCCTCCAGCAGCTGGTCGATGTTGGTGCCCTGCTTCGCCGAGATGTCGACGAACATCGTGTCGCCGCCGTACTCCTCGGCCACCAGGTTGTACTCGGTGAGCTGCTGGCGGATCTTCGCCGGGTTGGCGCCCTCGACGTCGATCTTGTTGACCGCGACCACGATCGGCACGTCGGCCGCCTGGGCGTGGTTGATGGCCTCCACCGTCTGCGGCATGACGCCGTCGTCGGCGGCCACCACGATCACCGCGATGTCCGTGGACTTCGCGCCGCGGGCACGCATGGCGGTGAACGCCTCGTGACCCGGGGTGTCGATGAAGGTGATCGGACGCTCTTCGCCCTCCAGCTCGGTGAGGACCTGGTAGGCGCCGATGTGCTGGGTGATGCCGCCCGCCTCGCCCTCGCGGACGTTGGTCTTGCGGATCGTGTCCAGCAGGCGCGTCTTGCCGTGGTCGACGTGACCCATGATCGTGACGACCGGCGGCCGGAACTCGAGGTCGTCGTCGTCGCCCGCGTTCTCGCCGTAGGAGATGTCGAAGCTGTCGAGCAGCTCGCGGTCCTCCTCCTCCGGGCTGACGACCTGGACGACGTAGTTCATCTCGCTGCCGAGCAGCTCGAGGATCTCGTCGGAGACCGACTGGGTGGAGGTGACCATCTCACCGAGGTGGAACAGCACCTGCACCAGCGACGCCGGGTTGGCGCCGATCTTGTCGGCGAAGTCGGTGAGCGAAGCACCGCGGGCGAGCTTGATCGTCTCGCCCGAGCCCTTCGGCAGGCGGACGCCGCCGACCGAGGGCGCCTGCATGGCGTCGTACTCCTGGCGCTTCTGCCGCTTCGACTTGCGGCCCTTGCGCGCAGGACCGCCGGGACGGCCGAACGCGCCCGCCGCACCGCCGCGGCCACGGCCACCTGCGCCGCCGCCGCACCGGGACGACCGCCGCCGGGACCGCCGCGGAAACCGCCGCCGCCCGCGGGAGCACCGCCGCCACCGGGACCGCCGCCACCGGGACGGAAGCCACCGCCACCGCCGCCGGGACGACCACCGGCCCGGACCGCCGGGACGACCGCCCGGACCGCCGGGACGACCGCCGGGGCCGCCACGACCACCTGCGCCACCGGGCCGGAACGGCCAGCGGCAGGACGGGCGGGCATCATGCCCGGGTTCGGGCGCGGCGGCATGTTGCCGGGCGACGGCGGACGCGGACCGCCCTGACCGGGGCGGGGCGCCGCCGGGGCGCGGACCGCCCGGACGGGCGCCGCCGCTCTGGGCCGCGGGCGCCTGGCCGCCCTGCGCCGGGACCGCCCTGCGCGGGCGGGCCGGGCCGGGGCGCGGCCGGACGCGGCGGGGCGCCGGAGCCGACGCCGAAGGGGTTGTTGCCGACCCGCGGCGTGCGCGGGCCCGGCTTGGGGGCCTGCGGTGCGCGGCGGGACGGTGGCCGTGCCGCCGTCGGCGGCGGGCTGGGCCGCGCCGGCTCTGCGGGCGCGCGGGCGGCGCTCGGGCGGGCGCCACCCGGACCGCTGTTGCGCGCCGCGCCGGGCCGGGTGGGGCCTGCGCCGCCGGACGCTCGGCCGCCGGGCTCGGCGCCTCGGGGGCTCGGCGCGACGCGCTCGGACGGCAGGCGCCTGCGGGGCGGCCGGAGCCTGCGGCGGCGGCCGGGACCTGCGGCGCGTCCGTCGGACGGGGCCGTCGGCGGCGGCTGCGGCTGCGGGCGCGCGGCGGGCCCGGGCCGGGGGCCGGGGCGCGGGCCGGACGGGCCCGGGCGGGCGCGCCTCCGGCGGCCCCGGGTGCGGGCCGCGCGGGAGCGTCGGCCCTGTGCCGCGGGCGCGGCCGGACGGGCGCGCTGGCCCGGCGCGGACTGCGCCGCCGGGACGCGGACGGCCGCCGCCGGGACGGCGGGCGGAACCGTTGTCGGCTCCACCGGCCATGGCCTCCCGCAGCTTGCGCACGACGGGGGCCTCGACGGTGGAGGAGGGAGACTTCACGTACTCCCCGAGATCCTGCAACTTGCTGAGGACTTGCTTGCTGCTGATGCCGAGCTCTTTGGCGAGCTCGTGCACGCGGGCCTTGCCTGCCACTGCACTCCTTGTTACTCGGAGGCCGGCGGCTGGTTTCCGCTCGACCTCGAACCTAGTGTCGAAGCACGTTCATGGTGCGATCTTCACGACTGGCTCATGACGGGTCGACCTTGCTCTCTTCTTCGACGGGCCCAGGCGCTTCCCGGACCCCGCTTGCGACGATCAGATGCTGCCGCACCGGACCGGTGTCCAGCGGACCCGGGACGCGCAGCGCCCGCGGGAACGCCGAGCGCCGCTCGGCACGGTGGAGGCATTCCAGGGCGGGGTGCAACCACGCACCGCGTCCGGGAAGCCGCCGCCGCGGATCCGGAACCAAGGCCCCGTGCACCGCGACGACCCGCAACAGACCGTCGGCCGACGACCGCGTGCGGCACCCCACGCACGTCCGGATCGGTGCCGGACGAGCGGAGGCCGCGCCCAAGTCGTGGGCCGGGCCCGAGTGTAGCGCAGCGCCCGTGCGATCTCTGCCCGTGCCGGGCGACTGCACTGCGCTTCACCCGACGCCGGTGTCAGCCGACCGACTCCGACTCGGGTGCGCCCGACGTCGAGCGCGGATCGGCGTCGCTGCGGATGTCGATGCGCCAGCCGGTGAGGCGGGCGGCCAACCGGGCGTTCTGGCCTTCCTTGCCGATCGCCAGCGACAGCTGGAAGTCCGGGACGACGACGCGCGCCGTGCGGTTCTTCGCGTCGAGCACGGTGACCGACACCACCTTCGACGGCGAGAGCGCGTTGCCGACGAACGTCGCCGGATCCTCCGACCAGTCGATGATGTCGATCTTCTCGCCGTTCAGCTCGCTCATCACGCCGCGCACCCGGGCGCCCATCGGCCCGATGCAGGCGCCCTTCGGGTTGACGCCCGGACACCGTCGACCGGACGGCGATCTTGGAACGGTGGCCCGACTCGCGGGCGACGGCGACGATCTCGACCGAACCGTCGACCAGCTCGGGCACCTCGAGCGCGAACAGCTTGCGCACCAGGCCCGGATGCGTGCGGCTCAACGTGATCTGGGTGCCGCGCATTCCCCGGGTGACGCCGACGACGTAGCAGCGGATCCGCTCGCCGTGCACGTAGGTCTCGCCGGGCACCTGCTCGGCCTGCGGCAGCACGCCCTCGATCTGGCCCTGCAGCGCGACCACGACGACGCCGCGGGCGTTGGCGCGCGCGTCCCGCTGGATGACGCCCGAGACGATCTCGCCCTCCTTGGCGGAGAACTCGCCGAACGTGCGCTCGTGCTCGGCGTCGCGCAGCCGCTGCACGATGACCTGCCGCGCGGTGGTGGCCGCGATGCGCCCGAAGCCCTCGGGGGTGTCGTCCCACTCGTTGGCGACCGCCCCGTCCTCGGCGAGCTCCTGGGCCATGACGCGCACGAGGCCGGTCTTGCGGTCGATGTCGATGCGCGCGTGCGGCTGGTGGCCGTCGGTGTGGCGGTAGGCGGTGAGCAGGGCGGTCTCGATCGCCTCCAGGACCGTGTCGAAGGGGATCTCCTTGTCGCGCTCGATGGCGCGCAGTGCGGCGATGTCGACGTTCACTCGGGATCCCTCCGAAAGCAGCGCAACCTCGGACTCGGGCGCGGGCTTGAACTCCACCTCGACGGCGGCGCGATCGACGTCGGCGTAGCGGACGCGCCGCAGGGCGCCGTCGACCAGCATCGTGACCGCGTCCTCGTCCGCCGCCCCGACCCGGCCGGTGAACGGCTTGCCCTCGCGGGGCCGCACGGTGACCAGGCGCAGCCGGGCGCGGCGCCAGTGCCGCGGCATCGTGAGCGGCCGGTCGACGCCCGGCGAGGTGACCTCGAGGGTGTACGAGCCGCCGATGAGGTGCTCGTGGCGGTCCAGCTCGGCGGCGGCGGCCCGGGAGAGCTTGGCGATGTCGTCCAGCCCGACGCCGGCGTCGGAGTCGACGACGACCTTGACGGTGTGCCGGCGGCCCGTCGCGCGCACGTCCAGCTCGTCGAGCTCGAAGCCTGCGTCGGCGACGATCGGCTCCAGCAGGCCGTGCAGCTGCCCCGGCAGCGGCCCCGGTGACGGGCGCACAGGGCGGGAAGGGGGCATTGCGCTGGCTCCTGCCGGGCGAGGGAGGGATGGGTCCGTCAGGGTATCGCGCCCGGCGTACGGCTCCGCCGGTCGCGCTCCGCCGATCCCCGCGCCGGGGGCCACTGGCAGGATGGTCGACCCCGGACGGCTGGCGGAGGTGTGGATGACGGGGCCGGTCGCCGAGAAGCGGGGCACTGACGCGGCGTGGGCTGCTCGCCGCGCTGCTGCTGGGCCGCCTGCGCTGGCGGCGTGCGCCCCGCCCCGCTCGGCGCAGGCCGCAGGCGCCCGACCCGCTCATCGCGCTGGCCGCCGCCGCGCGCGCCGACGCCGCGCTGGCGGCGGCCGTGATCGCCGCGACGCCCGACCTCGCCGGGCGGGTCGGCGCCGCTGCGCGACGCGCGCACGCGAGCACGCCGCCGCGCTGGAGGCCGAGGTGGCCCGGCAGGCCGGGACGACGGCGACCGCGGCACGCCCCGGCCGACCGCCGCCACCGGTGCGACCCACCGTGGACGCGCTGCGCACGCTCGGTCGACGCGGCCGGGACGGCGGCAGGGCAGGTCGCGCATGACCGCGGATGCGCGCCGGGTGGGGCTGGTCGCGTCGGTGGCGGCGTGCTGCACGACGTACGCGGCGGTGCTGGCGTGACCCGCGCATTTCCTTCCGTGGAGGCGGCATGAGCGAGACGCCGACACCGGTCTCGACGATCGACGGACAGGCGACCCAGGCGCTGCAGGCGACGCTCGGCGCCGAGCACGCCGCGCTCTGGTGCTACTCGCTCGCCGTCGCGTTCCTCGTCGAGCCGCAGCAGAGCCAGGCCCGCCGCGACGCGGACGTCCACCGGGAGCTGCGCGGCCGCATCGAGCAGACGCTCACGCAGATCGGGCAGCGGCCCGTCTCGGCGCAGCCCGCCTACGCGACGCCGCAGCCGGTCACCGACCCCGTGTCGGCCGCGCGGCTCGCGGTCGTCGCCGAGACCGACTGCCTGACGTCCTGGCGGGCGCTGCTGGAGCAGACCACCGACCGGGGGCTGCGCGAGGCGGGCCTGAAGGCGCTCACCGACGCCACCGGCCGGTGCGCGCGGTGGCGCACCGCTGTCGGCGCCACGCCCGCGGTGCCGGTCTTCCCCGGGACGGCCCTGACGCGGGTGCAGCGTCAGTCGGTCAGGGCGGCGACCGCGCGGTCGACGTCGTCCTCGGTGTTGTAGAGGTGGAACGCGAGCCGGGCCGCGCCCGCCCGCGCGCTCGCCACGACGCCCGCCGCGGCGAGCCGCGCCATCGCGTCCGGGCGCCGCACCGCGACGATCGCCGAGTCCGGCGGGTGGCAGGCCCACCCCGGCGCAGAACGCGTCGGCCAGGCCGACGCAGTGCGCGTGCACGGCCGCGCGGTCCAGCCCCGCGAGCCAGGGCAGCGCGACGGCGGCGCCCGCCTGGCAGTACCACGCGGGCGACGTGTCGAGGGCCCGCGCGTCGGGGGCGAGGCGCAGCGGCAGCCCGTAGACGCTGTCCCAGACGTCGGCCCCGGCGTACCACCCGCGCTGTGGGGCACGACGGGCCAGTCGGGCCGCAGCGCGAGCCAGGCCGTGCCCCGCGGGCTGAGCAGCCACTTGTAGCCTGCCGCCACGACGGCGTCGGCGAAGCCGAGGTCGGCGTCGAGCCAGCCGAGGGCCTGGGTGGCGTCCAGCACCACGCGGGTGCCGGTGCCTCGGGCGGCGCGCAGCGCGTCCAGGTCGACGAGGCGCCCGTCGGCGGACTGCACCACGCTGACCGCGACCAGGTCGCATCCGGCGGCCCGCTCCCCCAGTTCGGCCGAGCTCGGCTTCGACCAGCGTGACGCCCCGGCCGGACTGCGCGGCGAACGGCCAGGTGACGCTCGTGAACTCGCCTGCCGCCACGAGCACCCGGGCGCCGTCGGGCACGCTCGCCGCGAGCAGGCCCACCAGCGACGACACCGCCCCGCCGATCGCCACCCGCGCAGGCGGCACCCCGACGAGGTCGGCGAACGCGCGCCGGGCGACCGTTGTGGGCTCGTCGAAGTCGGGCGGGCGGCCCCGACCGGTGCGCCAGGCCTGCACCGCGGCCACCACGGCGTCCGCGACCGGCGCGGGCGGCACGCCGACGCTCGCCGTGTTCAGGTAGCCGTCGGGGACATCGAACTCGCAACCGAACGCCGTCCGCACGCCTGCGACAGTAGGCCGGTGCAGACCGAAGTGATCGAGATACGCACCGGGACCCACGAGGCGGTCGTCGCGCTCGACCGGGAGATCGACCGGTTCCTCGCCGAAGCGGGCGCGCGGGAAGGGCTGTTGTCCGTGTGGGTGCCGCACGCCACCGCGGGCCTCGCGGTGATCGAGACCGGCGCGGGCAGCGACGTCGACCTGCTCGCCGCGCTGCGCGACCTGCTGCCCGCGCACGACCGGTGGCGCCATCGGCACGGCAGCGCAGGGCACGGCCGTGACCATGTGCTTCCCGCGATCGTCTCCCCGTCGCTCGCCGTGCCGGTGCTGGACGGGCGTCCGGCGCTGGGCACGTGGCAGTCGGTCTGCCTCGTCGACACGAACCGGGACAACCCCGTCCGCTCGGTCCGCCTGTCGTTCCTCGCGGGCTAGGCGGAAACGCCGGTCAGCGCACGGTCGAGGAAGACTCGAAGACGAACATCCGGGCGCCGAGCCGCACCCGGGTGCCGGGCAGCAGCCGTCGGCTGCGCCGCGGGGGAAGCGCCGTCCACTGGCCTTCGTCGGGGCCGGAGACGTAGGTGCCGTTGCCGGATCCGGTGTCGACGACCATGACGTCCCATCCGCTGACCCGGATCTCGGCGTGCGCGTGTGAGACGGACCCCGCCTGGTCGTCGATGGCGATGGGGCGCAGCTCGCCGGTGCGCACCCGGTCGTCGGCGTCCGGCGCGCGGCCGACGAGGTAGCCGCCGTCGACGAGGTGGGCCGCGCCGTCGTCGAAGAGGAGCGTGCCCAGCACGGGCCGGGGTCCGGTGACGAGGCCGCCGACGCGTTCGTCGATCGGCGCGCCGCACTCGCGGCAGGACGGCGAGCGGGGGTCGTTGAGGTGGCCGTCTTGGCAGCGGTAGCCGCGGATCCGCGGACCGCGCCTGCTGCTCGGCGGCCCCTCGGCGTCGGGCGTCGGGGTACGCAGCGGTGGCTCGGGCGGCGCCACCTGACCGGACAGGATCAGCGAGCCGGGCGTCGCGGCGTCAACCTCGGCGGCGCTCGGGGGGCCTGCTCGGCGTGCCTGGTCGTCGGGTGGCGACGCGGCGCGGCCGAGCACATCCGGCGGCGGGGTGGCGAACCCCTGCGCCGGTGCCGCCGGGCCCGCCGCGGGCGCTGCGGCACCCAGCTCCGGTGCCGCGTCGGGCGCCGGTGCCGCGTCGTCAGGCGATGGGGACGCAGCGTCGGGCGGCAGGCCTTCCGCGCCGCGCGTCGGCGCGACGGGCGACAAGGCGTCAGCGCCGCGCGGCGCGGTGCCGGGCACCAGGGCGTCGGCGCCGCGCGGCGCGGTGCCGGGCGACAGCGGGGCATGCGTGGGCGAGGGTGTGCTGAGGTCGGGCGTCGAAGCCGCGGGGTCGGGCGTCGGGACACCGTGCGACGGCGGGGCATGCCCGAACGGCGATGCGCTGAGGTCGGACGGCGGGGCCGCAGCGTCGGGCGTCGGGGCGTCGAGACCGGGTGGCTGCGGAGCATCGGGCGACGGTGCGCCGAAGCCGGGCGACGAGGTGGCAGAGTCGGGCGGCGGCGCGGCGCGGTCGGGCGACGAGGGGGGACGTCCCGGTGGGGTCGCGGGGCGCGGCGGTGGGGCGAGCGGCTCTTGGGCGGGCGATGCTGTCGGCGGCGGACGGGTGGGGCCGGGTGCCCGGTCGTGCGGCGAGGCGAAACCGCCCGGCGCGACGGGACCGGCGGCCGGGTCCACGCGGGCGTCACCGGTCGACCCGTGGGTAGGTTCTTGCGTCGGTTGGCGGACCGGCGCGAACAGCGAGGCGGCGGAGCTCTCTTCGGCGGCCCCGGCCGGGGTGGCGGAGGGAGACGGGCCGGGCAACGCACCTGCGCGCGGGAGGCCCAGGGACGACGATTCGCGCCGGCCGGTACTGGCGGCGCCCCTCGGCTCGGCGCCGTTCCCGACCTCATCTCCGGTCGGCGATGGCGCAGGCTCGGCATCGGCCTGCCAGTCGGCGAACACGGACCCGCGCTCAGTTCCAGCGCGGGGCGAGTAGGACGGCGACGCGTCGGTCTCCTCCAGCTCGTGGCGTGCAGGCGCCGCCGAACCGGGGTCGGCGGGCGGCGAAAAGGGATCGACGAACGCCGGGTCGCGGCGTCTCGCAAACGGCCGCCCGCGCGGCTGCTCCTGCGGGGCAGGGGTCGACGCCACGTCCGCTGATGCCGACGGCGGCCCGTACGGCGAGTCGGCGGCCGGGCGGGTTTCGGCAGCGGGCGCACCCGCCGACGAGTCGGTGACGAACGAGTCTGCGGGTCGGCCGTCGGGTAGTGGGTCCGCACTCGCGTCGTCGACGGCTCGGGGGTGGAGGACGTGCAGGCCGCCCGTGTCCCGGTCGGCCCGCTCTGCGGCCACCGCGCGTGGATCACCTCTGTGCGGATGGTCGGCCGCGAGGGGGTCGCCCGCGAACAGCTCGGCAGCACCGATGTCCGGCGGCGGCGCCTGCGCGCCCGGAGGGTCGGTCGGGGTGTTCGCCATCGGGTCGGTCAGCGGGTCGGCGCGAGCCGTGCGCGCCGGGCCGGGTAAGGCCGGGGTTTCCAGTGCATGACGGCCCGCGGGGGCGTCGATCAACGGATCGGCTGCCTCACGGCCATCCGGTCGGGCGCTCGGCCCGGCGTCCATCCCGCGATCCGGACCATCGCCCGACACCGCGGTCGGCCCGGGGCGTAGGCCCTCCTCCGATCCGCCGCCCGGCCCGACGGTCGACCTGACGCTCGGCCCCGCATCCCGCCCGATGTCCGGACCGCCGCCCGGCCCTGCGCTCGGCCCGTCGCCGCGACCGTCCTCCGACCTGGCACTTGACCCGGTATCCGAGCGGGCACCCGGCCCGGTGCCGAGGCCGCGGTCCGACCTGACCTCCGGCCCGGCATCCACGCCGCTCCTCGGCCCGCCAACGAGGCCGCCGTCCGCCCTGACCTGCGGCCCGGCATCCACGCCGCTCCTCGGCCCGCCAACGACGTCGTCGTCCGCCCTGGCACTCGGCCCGGTGGCGGGGCCGTCGAACGAGGCGCCAGCCCACACCTCACCCGGCTCCGCACCCCACCCGGCATCCGGGCCGCGTGTCCACTCCGGAGGCCCTGCCGCCGTCGGGGCGTCTTCAGGCTCGTCGGCCTCGACGGTGGCCTCCGGCCCGGACGCCCGGGTCGCCCCGTTCCGGCCACCCGTCGCCGCCCCGAGCGCCCGCTGCGCCGGCACGCCCGGTGCCCGCGGCGGATCCGCAAAAGGGTCGGACGGCCCCTCACCGGTGTCGAACCACTCGTGGCCTGCCGCCGCGCCGTCCTCGGCACTGTCGAGGGCGTCGTACGCGAATCCCACCGGGCGCAGCACCACCCCCGCGCCGGGGACGATGCCCGCCCGCAGGTCGTGGACGTCTGCCGGGTCGGCGCGCACCTCGCCGCCGTCCAGGCTGAGCACGACGGGCGAAGTCGGGCGGGGCAGGAGTCGGTCGGTCCCGATGGCCGCGTGCGCCCCGGAGAGGGTCAGCCCGCCGACGGTGTCCACCCGGGCGTCGACGTCGCCGACGAGATACACGGCGAGCCGGTCGCCCGCCGCCGCGATCGTCCCGAAACGCAGCTCCGGGCCGGGCGCGTCGGGGCCGCTCATCCAGGTGGCCAGCCTTCGCGCGAGCGTCCGCCCGGGTTCGCGGCCTGCGGCATCCGCACACACGCCGAGAAATTCCCGCAGCGGTTCCGGGATCGGAGCACTGCGCCACGCAGACGATGCCGGGGAACCGCCCGACGACGCCGTCGCCCGCCCCCACGACGGCCCGCAAGCCGTCGAAGCCAACCGTGTCGTCCGTGACGCTGGTCGTCACACGCATGGCGGACAGTCTGCCGTCGTGCTAGCAGACAGTGACCCGATTGCCGCGCGCTCAGGCGCCCACCGGTACGGCGAGAGCGACGGCCAGCCCACCGCCGACGCTACCGGTGACCGTTCCCAGCTGCCTCGACCACCCGTCGCGGAACACGGGGTCGGTGTTCAGCGCGACGGCGGCGAGGTTGGGCCCGCTGGTGGCGTAGCCATTGGTGGCGTACACGGCGTCGCAGGCGGCTTTCGGCAGCGCGATCTGCGACGTCGCCAGCGGTCCGGCCCCGGCGGACGCCGCCTGCAGATCCTGGTAGATCTCGAAGTGGATGTGCGGCCACCGCCCCGGATAGCAGCCCGGGAAGATGCTGGTGAAGCGGGCCGCGCCGTTCGCATCCACCACCTGGACGCCGCGCAGGTAGTTCTCCCCCGTCACACCGGGTGAGTACAGGGAGTAGTTGCCTGCGCGGTCGCAGTGCCAGACGTACACGGCCGCCTCGTTGAGCGGGGCGCAGTCCGCCGAGGTGTCGCCGACCGTCAGCGTGATCGTCAGGGGCACGCCGACCGCCACCGCGGACGCCCGGCCGAAGCTGGTTCGGATGTCACCGCGCACGATGCCCGCCTGGTCGAGGACGTTCACCTCGCCCGAGCCGTCCGCCGGGAACGGGCCCGCGGTCTCCTCAGGGATATCCGTGCAGCCTGCCGTCGCGGGGCTGCTCGGCGGCACAGCGGCCGCGCTCTCCGGTGTGGCCGCCGTGGTGGCTCCGACGTAGGTGTCGGTGCTGGCACAGCCCGCCACCACGGCCAGGCCCATCCCGGCGAGCAGGCCCAGGGCGGCGCGGCGGCGCAGCAGCGGAAGGTCGGCGACGAGTCCCCGGTCGTGGTCCTCGGGGTCGGCGCGGCCGTCGGGCGGGCTCACGCTACCCACTGTGCCCGATGGCCACCTGATCGGCGGAGCTACCCCCGTACGAGCGCGGCGAGGTGCTCGACCGCCACGACGAGCGGGATCTCCTCGCGCTCGCCGCTGCGGCGGTCCTTGACCTCGATCTTCCCGTCGGCCATGCCGCGTCCGACGACGACGATCGTGGGCACGCCGATCAGCTCGGCGTCGGCGAACTTCACGCCGGGCGAGGCCTTGCGGTCGTCGAGCAGCACCCGGATGCCGACGGCGTCGAGCGCGGCGGCCAGGTCCTCGGCACCACCGACGATCTCCTCGCTCTTCCCCGCGACCACCAGGTGCACGTCGAACGGCGCGACCGAGCGCGGCCACACCAGCCCGTGCTCGTCGGAGCTCTGCTCGGCGATCGCCGCGACCAGCCGCGACACCCCGACGCCGTACGAGCCCATCGTGATGCGGATCGGCTTGTTGTTCGCGTCGAGCGCGTCGAGGCCGAGCGCGTCGGCGTACTTGCGGCCGAGCTGGAACACGTGCCCGATCTCGATGCCGCGCGCCGCCTCGAGGGGGCCGGAGCCGTCGGGCGCGGGGTCGCCGGGGCGCACCTCGGCGGCCTCGATCGTGCCGTCGGGGGTGAAGTCGCGGCCCACGACGAGGTCGACGACGTGGTGGTCGGGCTTGTCGGCGCCGGTCACCCACGCCGTGCCGGTGACGATGCGCGGGTCGACCAGGAACCGCACCCCGTTCGCGGCCAGCGCCACCGGGCCGATGTAGCCCTTGACCAGGAACGGATGGCGCGCGAAGTCCGCCTCGTCGAGCAGCGCGACCTCGGCGGGGTCGAGCGCGGCCTCCAGGCGCTTCATGTCGACCTCGCGGTCACCCGGCACGCCCACCCCGAGCAGCGTCCACTCGGTGGCACCCGGTGCGCGCGTCTTGAGCAGCACGTTCTTGAGGGTGTCGGCGGCGGTGAAGGTGCGGCCGAGGCCGGCGGCGTTGAGGAAGTCGACGAGCGTCTCGATCGTGGGGGTGTTCGGCGTGTGGTGCGCCTGGGCCGTCGGGCAGGCCCTCGAGCGGCGCGCGCGGGCGGCGCGGGTGTGGTGACCGCCTCCACGTTGGCCGCGTAGCCGCCCGGGCTGCGCACGAACGTGTCCTCGCCGGTCTCGGCGACGGCGAGGAACTCCTCCGACGCCGACCCGCCCATCGCCCCCGACGTCGCGGCGACGATCACGTACCGCAGCCCGACCCGGTCGAAGATCTTCACGTAGGCGTCGCGGTGCAGCCGGTAGGACTCGGCGAGGCCGTCGTCGGTGAGGTCGAACGAGTAGGAGTCCTTCATGAGGAACTCGCGGCCGCGCAGGATGCCCGCCCGCGGCCGCGCCTCGTCCCGGTACTTCGTCTGGATCTGGTAGAGGATCACCGGGTAGTCCCGGTACGAGGCGTACTCCCCCTTGACGAGCTGGGTGAACAGCTCCTCGTGCGTGGGACCGAGCAGGTAGTCGCCGCCCTTGCGGTCCTTGAGCCGGAAGATGTTGGGGCCGTACTCGGTCCAGCGGCCGGTGGCCTCGTAGGGCTCGCGGGGCAGCAGCGCGGGCAGGTGGATCTCCTGGGCGCCCATGGCGTCCATCTCCTCCCGCACGACCTCCTCGACGCGCCGCAGCACTTTCAGCCCCAGCGGCAGCCACGAGTAGATCCCCGGGGCGACGCGGCGGACGTAACCGGCGCGGACGAGCAGCTTGTGGCTCGGTACCTCCGCGTCGGCCGGGTCGTCGCGGAGGGTGCGCAGGAACAGCGTCGACATCCGGGTGAACACGCCGAGAAGGGTAGTCACGCCCCTCCGGAGCGTCAGACCGGGAGGTGCAGGTTGACGTCGCGGGCGGCGTCGGCGAGCTCGCTGAGCTCGACGACCTCGACCCCGCCGCGCGCAGCTGCTCGGCGCCCTCGCCGTGCACGAACAGCTCCGGCTCGCGCCAGGCGAACACCACGCGGGTGATCCCGGCCGCCAGGATCAGCTCGGTGCAGCTGCGGGGCCGGGACGCGCGGACGCTGCACGGTTCGAGGGAGCTGTAGAGCGTGGCGCCCGCCGGGGCCCGCCAGCCCGGCGCCGAGCGCGGCGAGCGCGACCTCCTCGGCGTGGTCGCGGGGGTCGTGCTGGTGGGTGTAGCCCGCCGCGAGGCGGCCGCCGTGCGCGTCGACGATCAGCGCGCCGACCGAGAACGCGTACGCCGAGGGCAACGTGTGCTGGGCCAGGGCGATCGCCTCGAGCAGCAGCACACGGTCGTCCACCCCGCCGATTGTCCTCCGCGGCCGCCCCACGGGGCCACGGGGGTGATCAGGAGTCGCTGGTCAATCAGTGAGCGAGCAGCCACCGCACGTCACGGCCGAACGACCACGCCAGCGCGACGAGCGCCACCGCGGCCAGCGCGACGGCGACCGCGTGCGGCCAGATCGGCGCGGCGGCGGCGACCAGCAGCCCGCCCTGCATCGCGGCGACGACCTTCCGCGCCCGGCTGAACGGCAGCTGCGCCCGCAGCCGCGGCAGCACGAACATCGCGGCGACGAACGCGTAGCGCATGAGCCCGATCGCGAGCACCCACGGCCCGAGCGTGCGGCAGACCAGCACGCTCAGCACGAGGATGAGGAACGCGTCGACCTCCATGTCGAACCGCGCCCCCAGCACCGAGACGGTGTCGTAGCGGCGGGCGAGGTAGCCGTCGAGCCCGTCGAGGGCGAGCGCCACCGAGCCGATCGCCACCAGCACGACGAGCTGGGGGCCGTTCGCGCCCGCGGCCACGAGCGCGGTCACCCCGCCGACGAGGGTCGCCCGCGCGAGCGTCACCTGGTTCGCCGCGCCCGCCGCCATCGCCCGGCCTGCGGATCGTGCCGGGTCAGCAGCAGGCCCGTGACCAGCGCGAACGCCATTCCGGCCGCCCAGCCGAGCGGGCTCAGCCCGACGGCGGCGGCGACGCCGCCGAGCACGACGAGCTGTCCCGCGCCCGCGACGGCGAGCTCGCGGTCGAACACCGTGCTCGTAGCGGAGATACCGATGGCCATGCCCTCCTCACGGAGCCGACGGATATCCGGTTCACCCTCCATCGTGCGTGCCTGCACCGTCGGCGGCTCCGACCGGGGTGCAGGATCGGGCGCATGTCCGGTGTGTCGCGTGCGTTCTGGCTGCGTTCCCCCGGCGTCGGCGAGATACGCACGGCGCCCCTGCCGTCGCCCGGACCCGACGAGGTGCTGGTGCGCACCCGGTACTCCGGGATCAGCCGGGGCACCGAGACGCTGGTCTTCCGCGGCGGGGTGCCGCCGAGCCAGCACGCGCTGATGCGCGCCCCGTTCCAGGACGGCGAGTTCCCCGCGCCGGTCAAGTACGGCTACCTCTCGGTGGGGGTCGTGGAGGAGGGGCCGGACCCGCTCGTCGGGCGGACCGTGTTCTGCCTCTACCCGCACCAGGACCGCTATGTCGTGCCCGCGGGCGCGGTGACGCCGATCCCCGACGCGGTGCCCGCGGGTCGCGCCATGCTTGGCGGGCACGGTCGAGACCGCCGTCAACGCGCTGTGGGACGCCGCGCCGCTGGTCGGCGACCGGATCGCGGTGGTCGGCGGCGGGATGGTCGGCTGCTGCGTCGCCCGGCTGCTGACCGCGCTCCCCGGCGCACGGGTGGAGCTGGTCGACGCCGACCCGGCGCGGGCGACCGTCGCGGCGGCGCTCGGCGTGCCGTTCCGGACGCCCGCCGACGCGGCGGACGAGTGCGACCTCGTCGTGCACGCCACCGGCCACCCCGACGGCCTCACCCTCGCGCTCGGGCTGCTCGGCGACGAGGGCGAGGTGATCGAGCTCTCCTGGTACGGCGACCGGCCCGTGCCCGTCCCGCTCGGGGAGGCGTTCCACTCCCGGCGGCTCACCGTGCGGGCCAGCCAGGTGGGGGCGATCGCGGCCCGGCGACGCGTGCGGCGCACCCACGCCGACCGCCTGGCGCTCGCGCTCGACCTGCTGGCCGATCCGGCGTTCGACGCACTGATCTCCGACGAGGTGCCCGTTCGACCACCTACCGACCGTGCTCGCCGAACTGGCGGACGGGTCGCCGTTCGGCACTGTGCCAGCGCGTCGTCTACGACCACGATGGGTGACGTGTTCCGGGTGACGGTCCGCGACCACGTCATGGTCGCCCACAGCTTCCGCGGCGAGGTCTTCGGCCCCGCGCAGGCCCTGCACGGCGCGACGTTCGTGGTCGACGCCACGTTCCGGCGCGCCGAGCTGGACGCCGACAACATCGTCGTCGACATCGGACTGGCCACCGTCGAGCTGGGGAAGGCGCTCGCCGACCTCAACTACACGCAACCTCGACGAGCACCCCGACCTGCAGGGCGTCAACACGACCACCGAGTTCCTGGCGAAGCTGATCGCCGACCGGCTGGCCGACCGGATCCACGCGGGCGCGCTCGGCGAGGCCGCCCGCGGGATCGACGGGCATCGAGGTCACGCTCCACGAGTCGCACGTCGCGTCGGCGGGCTACGAGCGCAGCCTATGACCCGCGTCGCACGTCGTGCTGCCGGGGGACGTCGACGACCCCCGGTCCCCCAGCGGCGGCAACACCTACGGGCGGCGGGTCGCCAACGAGCTGGCCGCGCTCGGCTGGACGGTCCAGCGGCACCGGGTCGCCGGGAGCTGGCCGCGCCCGTCCGCCGCCGAGGCGGCCGGGTTCGCGCGGCTGCTCGCGGCCGTGCCCGACGGCGAGATCGTGCTGCTCGACGGGCTGGTGGCGTGCGGGGTGCCGGAGGCCGTCGTCCCGCAGGCGGGCCGGATGCGCATGGTCGTGCTCGTGCACCTCCCGTTGGCCGACGAGCTGGGCCTGCCCGCCGACGGTGGCCGCCGACCTCGACGCCCGCGAGCGCGCCACCCTGCGCGCCGCCGACGCGATCGTCGTCACCAGCGCGGCGGCGGCCCGGCAACTCGCCAGCAGCGGCCGAGGTCGTGCGCGGCCTCCCGTGTACGTCGCCGGAGCCGGGCACCGACCCGGCGCCGCGGGCGGCGGGCACGGACGGGGCGTCGGCGCTGCTGTGCGTGGCCGCGGTGACGCCCGTCAAGGGCCACGACGTGCTCGTCGACGCGCTGGCCGCCGTCGCCGACCGGCCGTGGACGTGCGTCTGCGCGGGCCCGCTCGACCGCGCGCCCGACCACGTCGCCGACGCTGCGGCGCCGCATCGCGCGGGCCGGGCTCGGCCGACCGCGTGCGCCTGGTCGGCCCGCTCGACCCGGACGCCCGTGACGCCGCCTACGCCGCCGCCGACCTCGCCGTGCTGGCCGTCGCGGACCGAGACCTACGGGATGGCCGCCGCCGAGGCGCTCGCCCGCGGCCTGCCGTTGATCGCGACCACCGGCGGCGGCCTGCCCGACACGGTCGGCCGCGCCCCCGACGGCACCCGGCCCGGCCTGCTCGTCCCGCCCGGCGACGCGGCCGGGCTCGCCGCCGCCCTCCGCCGGTGGTTCGACGAGCCCGCGCTCCGCACCCGACTGCGCACCGCGGCGGCCGCGCGGGCCGCCACCCTGCCGCGCTGGACGGCGACGGCCGAGGCGGTCGCGGCGGCGCTCGCCCGACGCCGCGGCCCGAGCAGCGGTTGGTCCGCTGCCCCGACCCCGCGCGGAGCGGCGAGCCCAGCTGCCGTCGTGGCGCAGACCTCCGCCCGATGGCCACCGCGTGCAGCCCTCGCCTCAGCGAGCCGCCGTCGCCGTCGCCGCCCCGTGGCCGAGCCCGACTGGCTCGACCTGCGCGAGCCCGCCGACCGCCGCGCCCGCAGCGCCGAGCTGGCCGGGGAGCTCGCCGCCGCGCTGCGCCCCGGCCCGGTGCGGATCCTCGACGTCGGATGCGGCAGCGGCGCGACCACCCGCTGGCTCGCCCCGCTCCTGCCCGGCCCGCAGGAGTGGGTGCTGCTCGACCGCGACCCCGGCGCTGCTCGCGCTCGTCCCCGAGCGGACGGCGGCCGTGCGCGACCGCGACGGCGCACCGGTCACCCGCACGACCCGCCGCGCCGAGATCACCGCGCTCACCGCCCGCGATCTCGCCGCGACCAGCGCGGTCACCGGCCTCCGCGCTCGTCGACCTGCTCACCGCCACCGAGATCGACGGCCTCGCTGCGGCCTGCGCCGCGGCGCGCGTGCCCGCGCTGCTCACCCTCACCGTGACCGGGCGCGTCGAGATCGAGCCCGTCCGACCCGGTCGACGATCGAGGTCGCCGCGGCGTTCGACGCCCACCAACGCCGCACGGTCGCCGGACGTCCGCTGCTCGGACCCGACGCCGCGGAGGCCACTGTGGACGCCTTCCGACGGCACGGCATGCTGGTGCGGACCGCCGAGACCCCTTGGCGGCTCGACGACGGCGACCGCGCCCTGGTCACGCGATGGCTGACCGAGCGGGTGGCCGCCGCCGTCGAGCAACAACCCGAGCTGGAAGAATCGCGCGACAGCGGCGCTGCACCGTAGGCTGAACTGCGCGCCGCTCCGCGCCGTGATCTATCACGTCGACCTGCTTGCCATTCCGAACGGAGGCCCCCCATGACGCACGCTGGGCCCCGGCACATCGCCAACCCCGCCGCGGTGCCGACCAAGCACTCCGTGGCCGGGCGCCGGGTGCCGTGGCTGCGCATCATCGGCGGGGTCGCGATGCTCGTCGCTCTGGCCTCGGCGCTCGGCACCGGCGCGTTCGCCGCCGGGCTGCGGGTCGTCGGCCCCTGGTCGGCGGCGGCCGCGCTCGTGCTCGGGCTGTTCGACCACGGTGTTCACCGCGCTGCGGTGGCGGCTGATCGCCCGTCGGGTCGGGCTGCGGCTGGAGGTCGCCGAGGCCGTCGCCGAGAGCTACCGCGCCGTGTTCCTCAACTCGGTGCTGCCGGGCGGCGTGCTCGGCGACGTCGACCGCGCGCGGCGGCACGGCCGCGAGGCGGGCGACGTCGGCCGGTCGACGCGGGTCGTCGTGCTGGAGCGCACCGCGGGCCAGGTCGTGCTCATCGGCGCCGCCCTGCTCGTCCTGCCCACGCACCCGGCGCTGGTGCCGTCGCTGCTCGGCGGCGTGCAGACCAAGCCGGTCGTGCTCATCGGCGTCGGCCTCGGCGTGCTGGCCGCCACGGCCTGTCGTGCTGCTGCGCGCCCGCCGCAACGGCGCCCACGAGCGCTGGCGGGCCGCCGCGGCGCAAGGCGATCGCCGACCTCCGGTCCGGCGTGCTGGCCAGGGGCGCATGGCCGGGGATCCTGCTGCTGTCCGCGGGCGCGCTGGCGGGCTACCTGGGGCTGTTCCTCGTCGCTGCGTACGCCGCGGGCACCAACGCCTCCGTGTGGACGCTGCTGCCGCTCCTGCTGCTGGCCCTCATGGCGATGGGCCTGCCGATCAGCGTCGGCGGCTGGGGCCCGCGCGAAGGTGTCGCCGCCGTGTCGTTCTGGATGGCGGGCCTCACCGCGCCGCTCGGCGTCACCGTGGCGGTCGCCTACGGCGTGCTCGCACTGATCGCGAGCCTTCCCGGCGCGTTCGTCGTGCTGATGGGCCGCCGCCGCTCGGCCGCGCGCCCCGCCCCGCAGACCGCGTAGCGCACGGCAGACCGCGTAGCGCGCACGCCGGGCGGGGCCCTACTTCTCAGCGTCACCTCGCACCCCGTGGGGTTACCGCGCACCCCGCCGGTGGGGTGCGAGGTGACGTCATGGGGTGCGACGTGGGAGTGACGGGTGTGTCCAGCGGGACCGGGCAGCTCCGTGACGGCGGGACTCCGGCCACCGGCGCCGACCCTGGCGGGCGGGGGGCCCGGCGACCCGGAGCCCCAGCCACTGGCACCCACCTGGCCGGCGACGGCCGAACGGGACACCAGCGGGGTCTTGCCGTGGCAAAACCCCGCTGGTGTCCCGTTCACGCGCAACCGGGGCGCCCGGCGGCGGGTGACGGGTGGTCTGCAGCCGCCGGGGGCGGGCGCTACGAGAAGTCCAGCGCCTCGACCGTCGCGGCGGACTGGGCGTGGGTCGGGCGCTGGGCGCCGCCCACCGCGTAGATCGAGTTCCCGACGTCGCGAACGCGATGCCGTGCCGCGGCACCGGCAGCGACGGCAGCGTCGACCAGGTGCCGGTGGCGATGTCGTAGGCCTCCACGGTGGGCAGCACGCGGGTGGGCTCCTCGCCGCCCGCGGCGACGATCCGGCCGTCGACGCACGTGGCCGCGACCCCGCCGCGCGGCGTGGGCATGTTCGGCATCGTCTGCCACGCCCCCGTGGCCGGGTCGAAGCGCTCGAACGCCGCGCGTGTTCTTGTCCGACGACAGGTTGCGCCCGCCGACGGCGTAGACGTACGTGCCGTCGGTGGTCGCCGACATGTGCTCCCGCGGAGTCGGGATCGGCGCCGCGTCGGTCCAGCGGGTGCCGTCGAACACCTCGGTGGGCGCGATGAGCTGGTTGTCCGCCTGGCCGCCCACGACGACGATCTTGTCGCCGACGACGGCCGCCCCTTCGGCCACGCGCGGGTGGTTCAACGGCGGCAGCTCGACCCACGCCCCGTTGCGCAGCGCGAAGACCTTGCCCGACACCAGGCCCGAGAGGTTGCCGTTCGCGGGCGCCCAACCGCCGATCACCACGACCTCGTCGTGGTAGGTCACCGCGGCCAGGTGGTGCAGCGGCAGCGGCAGGTCCGGCCCGCGCGTCCAGCTGTCGATCACCGGGTCGTAGCCGTAGACGGCGGGGGTGGCCGCGTCCTGGGTGAGCCCGCCCACGATCCACATCTTCCCGCCCGCCACGGTGGTGCCCGCGAACTGGCGTGCGATCGGCGCGTCCTTCAACGTCCGCCACACCGGCGCGGGCTGCAGCCGCCGCGGCGGCATCTGCAGCGCCTCGCCGACCCCGGTCGACGCCGTGTGGCTGGGCTGGGTGGCGCCGCCGATCGCGAAGATCATCTTGTCGACCGCGGCCACGGCGAGCCCGTGCCGCCCGGTGGGCATCGGCGGCAGGTCCGACCACGTGTTCGACGGCGATGTCGTAGGCGAAGACGGAGTTGTCGACCGACGGTCGGCTCCTCGCCGCCCGCCACGACCAGCCGACCGTCGGCCACCGCGGCGCCGAGCTCCGCCGCGCGGGGCGGGCATCGGCGCGAGCGCGGCCCACGAGTCGGTCTTCGGGTCGTAGCGCTCCAGCGCGGCGCTGTTCTTGTCCGACGACAGGTCGCGCCCGCCCGCGACGTACGCGAACGTGCCGTCGGTGGCCATGGCCAGGTGTTCGCGTGGGGTCGGCAGGTCGGCGACCCTCTTCCACTTCGTGCCGTCGAACACCTCGGTGGTGGGGTTGAGCTTGCCGTCGGCCTGGCCGCCGCTGACGATGATCTGGTCGCCGATGACGACCGCGCCGCCCGCGACGTGCGGCGACAGCATCGGCGGCAGCTCGACCCAGCCGCCGCCGCGCTGGGCGTAGACCTTGTTCGAGCTCACCGCGGTGAGGTTGCCGCCCTGGGCCTCCCAGCCGCCGAGCACGATGATCTCGCCGCGGTAGGTCACGGCCATCTCGTGGGAGAGCGCGACGGGCAGCGGAATGCCGGTCTTCCAGGTGTCGATGGCCGGGTCGTAGCCCTCCATGAGGTTCGACGCGGCGCCCTGGGTGATGCCGCCGATCACCCAGACGGTGCCGTCGGCCACGGTGGTCGCGACCTGCTGGCGCGGGGTCGGGTCGGGCCGCAGGGTGCGCCATGCGCTGGCGGGCACCACGGGGGTGACGGGCGGCGGGCCCGCGGTGGTGACGGTGTTCGACTTGCCGAAGACCAGCACGACCGACCACCGCGAGCGACGCCAGCAGCACCACGACCGCGCCGAGGGCGATCAGCGGAAGACGGCGATTGCGGCCGCCGGGCGGCGGCGGCGAGGGCTGGGGCGTGGGCAGCGGAGGCGGCGTCGGCGGGCCGGAGCTGCCGCCGGGCCCGTCGGGGCCGCGGCGGCCGGGGTGGACCACCGTCTGCGCGGCGCCGCCGGTGTGGTCGAAGTGGCCGGGACCGGTGTCGCCGGGCCGGTGTCCGTGGCCGGTGGTGGGCCCGGGCCACCCGGTGCTGCCCGGCCTGCCGACGTAGACCGTGGCCCCGTCGACCGCCCCACCCGAGAGCGCCGCCGTGGCCGCGGTGTGCGACCCGGCGGGCCGGTCGGTGGGGCTCGGCCCGCGCCCGGACGTGTTCGCCGACGAGTTCGAGGACGGGTGGTGCGCGCCCGGGGCCACACCCGCCGTGCCCGCGCCCAACGTGCCCGCCCACGGCCGCTCGACCAGCGGGAGCGGGTTCGAAGTGCGCCGGGGCGAGCGGTCCTCGAACTGCGTGACCTCCGTGCCGTCTTTGTCCGCGGGACGCCGCCCGACCGGCAGCGCCATCTCGGCGACCGGGATCCCCGCGGCGCGCTGCACCTCCTGCAGATCGCGCCCGAACGCCTCGGCGCTGGTCGGACGGTCGGCCGGGTCCTTGGCCATGGCGCGTTCGAGCACGGCGCACAGCTCGTCGGGGACGCCGTGGCCGCGCAGGTCGGGAATCGGCTGCCCGGTGATCCGCAGGAACTGGGCGATGATCTCCTCGCCCTCGCGCCGCTCGAAGGCCGCCCGGCCCGCGATGATCGAGAACAGGGCGGCGGCGAGGCCGTAGATGTCCGACTGCGGGGTGGGCGGGCGCCCGTTGAGCACCTCGGGTGCGCTGTAGGAGAGCGATCCGGTGAACGCGCCCGTCGCCGTCTCGAAGCCGCCCTCGATGCGGGCGATGCCGAAGTCGGTGAGCTGGGCCTCGCCGTAGTCGGAGAGCAGGATGTTGGCGGGCTTGACGTCGCGGTGCAGGGTGCCGACGCGGTGCGCGCACTCCAGCGCGCCGGACAGCCGGACCCCGAGCCGGGTGGCCTCCTGCCACTGGATCGGGCCCTCGCGCCGCACCCGGACGGCGAGCGAGTCCAGCGACTGGAACGGCATCACGATGTAGGGGCGCCCGCTGTGGGTGACACCCGACCTGCAGCACGTCGACGACGTTGGGGTGCCCCGACAGGCCGCCCATCGCCCGGCCTTCGCGGAAGAACCGCTCGCGGCTGACCGTGTCGAGGTCGGTGTGCAGCAGCTTCACCGCTACCGTGCGGTTGAGCGCCTCCTGGGTGCAGCGGAAGACCACCCCGAAACCACCGCGACCGACCTCGACCGCGTCGGTGAAGCCGGCGCGCGCGAGGTCGATGACGATGGCGGGCCGCCCGCCCGCGGTGACACCCGGATCCGTCACCGCGGATCAGCTCTCCTTCGCCGCGGCCGCGCGCACCTCGGCCAGCGTGATCGCGCCGCGGCGCAGCGCCTCGTTGGCGAGCTTGGTGCGGCGGCGCTCGCCGTCGCCCGACACGCCGAACTTGTCGTAGAGCCGCAGCAGGTGCTGCTTGACGGCGGCCTCGCTGACCCACAGCTGCTGCGCGATCGCCTTCGTGGAGGCGGGCTCGGTGAACATCTCCGGCCCGGTCATCGGCGTGAACAGCGCGATGAGGACGTCCTTCTCGCGCGGCGTGAGCTGCGGGGGCGGCGCCTGGGCCTCGGTCATCCCGGGATCGTCGGCGGTGCGGTCGGCCCGCAGCACGATGCGGGTGCGGCCGATGCGCAGCTCGTCGCCCGGCCCGACCCTGGCCTCGCCGGACACCCGGTTGCCGTTGACGAACGTGCCGTTGCGGGAGCTGACGTCGCGGATGCTCCAGCCGCCGCCGAGCCGCTCCAGGACGGCGTGCACGCGGGAGACCTGACCGTCGTCACCCAGCACGATGTCGTTGCCTGCGGCCCGACCCACCGTGATGCGGTCACCGCCCAGCGGGACCAGGTCGGCCCCGGCGGGACGCCACACCTCGAGAAACGCCGTCATCACACCCCCCTTCGCGCCGAACGGTAGTCCAAACGGACCCAGCGCCACAGCATCGTTGCTCCTGGTATCGCTCTTACCCCTATGGGAGTTTCACGGCTGCGCCGGCGATACGGTTTCACTAGTCACGAACAAGTGACGGCCGCCACCGTTCGGGAGGTCCCGCTCACAAGGATAGCTGCCCCGGAGTCGCCGAGCAGACCGCCCAACAATCGCGACACGGTTGCGGCCTCGATGAGGAACCCGTCGTGGCCGTACGGCGAGTCGATCACCTCGACGTCGGCGGCCCCCGCGATGCCCGCCGCCAGCTCCTGTTGCTGCTCCAGCGGGTACAGCCGGTCCGACGACACGCCCGCGACGAGCGTCCGCGCCGTGACCCGGGCCAGGCCCGCCGCCACGCCGCCGCGGTCGCGGCCGACGTCGTGGGCGTTCATCATCTCGGTGAGCCGCACGTAGGTGGCCGCGTCGAAGCGGCGCACCAGCTTGGCGGCGTGGTGGTCGAGGTAGGACTCCACGGCGTAGCGCCCGCCGTCGCGCCGGGTCCTCCCCGTCCTGCGGGGCGCGGCCGAACCGCTCGGCGAGCTCGTACGGGCTGCGGTAGGACAGGTGCGCCATCCGCCGGGCGATGCCCAGCCCGACGTGCGGGCCCTGCCCGGGCGGGGCGTCGTGGTAGTCGCCGCCGCGCCAGTTCGGGTCGCCCCGGATCGCCGCCAGCTGCGGCGCGCACCAGCCGATCTGCTCCGCCGACGTCGCCGCGGGGCTGGCCAGCAGGAACAGCCGCTCGACCCGGTCGGGCTCGGTCGCCGCCCACTCCAGCGCCCGCATGCCCGCCCATCGAGCCGCCGACGACACACGCCCAGCGCGCGACGCCCAGCGCGTCGGCGAGCACGGTCTCCGCCCGCACCGAGTCGCGGATCGTGACCAGCGGGAAGCGGCTGCCCCATGGTCGGCCGTCCGGCGCGATGGAGGCAGGCCCGGTGCTGCCCTGGCAGCCGCCGACCACGTTGGGGGCGACGACGAACCAGCGCGCCGGGTCCAGCGCCCGCCCCGGTCCGACGACCGCGTCCCACCAGCCCGGCGTCGGATGGCCGTCGCCCGCGGGTCCCGCGACGTGGCTGTCGCCGGTGAGCGCGTGCAGCACGAGGACGGCGTTGGACCCGTCCGGGGCGAGTGTCGCCCCACGTCTCGTAGGCGATCGAGACCGCGGGCAGCTCGCCGCCGAGCTCCAGCGGCAGCGGGCGCTCGAGCCGCACCCATCGGCGCCTGCCCGCCGGGTCCCCCTCCCGCCACGCGCCGGTGGCGGGAGGGGGTGCCGTCTCGATCAGACGTCACTGCGGTCTCAGACGCCCTTGGCCGCGCGGAACCCGGCGTCGAGGTCGGCCTTGATGTCCTCGATGCCCTCCAGCCCGACCGAGAGCCGCACCAGCCCCGGGGTCACGCCGGTGGCCAGCTGCTCCTCGCCGGAGAGCTGGCTGTGGGTGGTGCTGGCCGGGTGGATGACGAGGCTGCGCACGTCGCCGATGTTGGCCAGGTGGCTGTGCAGCTCCAGCGCGTCGACGAACTTCTTGCCCGCCTCGACGCCGCCCCGCAGGTCGAAGGCGACGACCGCGCCCCCGCCGCTTCGGCAGGTACTGCTGCTGCGAGCGCGTGCCACGGGCTCGACGGCAGGCCCGGGTAGTAGACCCTCTCGACCTCGTCGCGGCCCTCCAGCCACTCCGCGACGCGCCTGGGCGTTCTGGACGTGCCGCTCGATGCGCAGCGACAGCGTCTCGATGCCCTGGATGAGCAGGAACGCGTTCTGCGGGGAGATCGCCGGGCCGAGGTCGCGCAGCAGCTGCACGCGCAGCTTGATGATGTAGGACAGCGGGCCGAGCGCCTCCCAGTAGTTGAGGCCGTGGTAGCTCGGGTCCGGCGTGGTGAGCGCCGGGGTACCGGTCGGCGTGGTCGCCCCAGGTGAAGTTGCCGGAGTCGACCACGACGCCGCCGATCGCGGTGCCGTGGCCACCGAGGAACTTCGTCGCCGAGTGGACGACGATGTCGGCGCCGTGCTCGATCGGCCGCAGCAGGTAGGGCGTCGGCACGGTGTTGTCGACGATGAGCGGCACGCCCGCCTCGTGCGCGATGTCGGCGACCTTGCGGACGTCGAGCACGTTGCCGCGCGGGTTGCCCAGCGTCTCGGCGAACAGCAGCTTGGTGTTCGGGCCGGATCGCGGCGCGCCACTCGTCGGCGTCGTCGGGGTCGTCGACGAAGCTGACCTCGATCCCCAGCTTCGGGAACGTGTAGTGGAACAGGTTGTAGGTGCCGCCGTAGAGCGAGGCGCGAGGAGACGAAGTGGTCGCCCGCCTCGGCGATGTTGAGGATGGCGAGGGTCTCGGCGGCCTGGCCGGAGGCGAACGCGACGGCGGCCGAGCCCGCCTTCGAGCGCGGCGACGCGCTGCTCCAGCACGTCCTGGGTGGGGTTCATGATCCGCGTGTAGATGTTGCCGAGCTCGGTGAGCCCGAACAGCGCGGCGGCGTGCTCGGTGTCGCGGAACGTGTAGGACGTGGTCTGGTAGATCGGGGTGGCACGCGCGCCGGTCGTCGGGTCGGACGTGGCGCCTGCGTGCACCTGCTTGGTCTCGAAGGACCAGGAATCGGACACAGCTGTCTCCAGGAGGGGGATACGGGGTTCGGGGTCAGCAGCCGGGGCGACAGGCCGCGCTCGCGACCCGCATGTGATCCACATGCCTGCGCACCACCAGACGGATCACGTGCGCGACCGTAATCGGGCGGGCGCGATGCACACAACAACGACACGATGACGGCCCCCGACGGCGTTCAGGCTCCCGACGCTACCGTGCGGCCGTGCTGGTGCTGCTGCCTCCGTCGGAGACCAAGCTCGACGGCGGCGACGGCCCGCCGCTGCGGCTCGACGCGCTCGCCCACCCCGAGCTGACCCCGCTGCGGGCGGAGCTGGTCGACGAGCTCGTGAAGCTCGCGGGCGACCCGGACGCCGCCCGGGCCGCGCTGGGGCTGTCACCGCAGCAGGACGGGAGGTGGCGCGCAACGCCGAGCTGTGGACGTCGCCGACCGCGCCCGCGCTGCACCGCTACACCGGGGTGCTCTACGACGCGCTCGACGTCGGCTCGTTGCGGGGCGCGGCGGCGGCCCGCGCCCGGCGCCGTCTGGCGGTGGGCTCGGCGCTGTTCGGGCTGCTCACGGCGGACGACCGGGTGCCCGCCTACCGGCTGTCGGCGGGCTCGGCGCTGCCCGGACGCGGCACGCTCGCCGCGGCGTGGCGGCCCGCGCTGGAGCCGGTGCTCGCGGCGCTCGCCGCGCGGGAGCTGGTGGTCGACCTGCGCTCGGGGTCGTACGCGGCGCTGGCCCGGGTGCCGGGCGCGGTGACGGTGACCGTCCGCACCGCCACGGGCGCGGTCGTGAGCCACTTCAACAAGGCGCACAAGGGCGGGCTCGCGCGGCTGCTGGCGACCACGCGCGCGGAGCCGTCCGACGCGGCGGGGGTGGCCGCACTCGCGCGCCGGGCGGGCCTGCGCGTCGAGCGCCGGGGAAGCGCGCTGGAAATCGTGCTGCCCGCCCCCGCCACGGTGAGTCCCGCATTTCACCACGGTGAGTCGCGCGTCCGCCACGGTGAGTCCCGCATCCCGCCACGGTGAGTCGCGCATCCCGCCACGGTGAGTCGCCGCGTCCCGCCACGGTGAGTCCCGCGTCCCGCCACGATGAGTCCCGCGTCCTATCACGCCGAGTTGGCCGTCTCGGCACGGCGAAAGTCGGTTGCGGGCCGTGCGGCGGCCGGTCACGCTGGTCACGTCGAGTGCTCGAGCCGTCGAGCTGGAGTCGAGCCGGAGCCGAGGAGGTGAGCCGCATGTCCATCGCTGTCGTGGACGGCTGCCGTCCCACCCTCGCCCCGCGCGCCTGAGCCCGTCCGCGGGGCCCACCTCCAGGAGACCCCGCGTTGCGCGAGTACGACTTCGCCCCAGAACCCACCCGCAGGCGCCGCCGCCGCTTCGATGACGACGAGCCCCGCCCGACCCGCACCCGTCCCGACCTGACCGCGCTCGACGAGCGCGGCGGCGTCGAGGACGACGGCCCACCGGCAGGCGACCGCTGGTCGACCTGGGACGGCGCCGAGCACGGCCCCCGGCCCCGTCCCGACTGGGTGATCACCGACCACGCCGCCGTCGACACCGACCTCGGTGTGCTGAAAACCGGCAAGGAGGCCGACGTCCACCTCCTCGAACGCGCCGTGCCCGGGACCGGCCGGAGCACGCTGATGGCCGCCAAGCGCTACCGCACCGCCCAGCACCGCATGTTCCACCGCGACGCGGGCTACCTCGAGGGCCGCCGCGTGCGCCGCTCCCGCGAGATGCGCGCGATGGCCACGCGGACGGCGTTCGGCCGCGACCTGCTGTCCGGCCAATGGGCGGCCGCCGAGTTCGGGGCGCTCACACGGCTCTGGCAGGCGGGCGTGCCGGTGCCCTACCCGGTGCAGCTGTCGGGCACCGAGCTGCTGCTGGAGTACCTCGGCAGCGACGACGGGCGGGCCGCACCGCGCCTGGCCCAGCTCCGACCGGACGCCGACGAGCTGTCCGACCTGTGGACCCAGCTCGTCGACGCCCTCGTCGGGCTGGCCCGCCTCGGGCTGGCCCACGGCGACCTGTCGGCGTTCAACCTCCTCGTCCACGACGGGCGGCTGGTCGTCATCGACCTGCCGCAGGTCGTCGACGTCATCGGGAACCCGAACGGGCCGGACTACCTCGGACGTGACGTCCGACGCATCGGCGAGTGGTTCACCGCCCGCGGCCTGCCGTCTGACGTGGGCGATCCCGACCGGCTGCTCGCCACGCTGCGAGCCGAGACCGGGCTGCCGGACGGCTCACACGACCGCTGACCGCGGACCGGCCGGGCGCTGCACTACTGTGGAGTCGAGCGCCCGGCCATTCCGCAGGCGCCACCACGAGGACGCGCATGCACGCGTCCGGGCTCGTCCGGTTCTCCGCGTGACGCGCCCGTCCCGGAGGTATTGAGTGACATCCCCGCAAGCCCGCCGCCGTTCCGGCGCGCCGAACCGACGCCGCCGACCCGGCAGCGCCCAACCCCGATCGGCTGCTCCCCGCGACGCCGATCACCGCTCCGCCTGGACCGTCCGCGGCGGCAACGCCCGCCCCTCCCACGCTGCGGCGCCCGAGGTCCTGTGGACCGCGCCCCCGTCCGGCATGCCCACCTTCGCCGCGCTCGGCCTGTCCGAACCGCTGGTGCGCACGCTCGCGGCGCAGGGCTTCACCGCCCCCTTCCCCATCCAGGCCGCGACCCTGCCCGACGCGCTCGCAGGCCGTGACCTGCTCGGCCGCGGCCAGACCGGCTCGGGCAAGACGCTCGCGTTCGGGCTCGCGATGTTGGCCCGGCTCGCGGGCAGCAAGGCGCGCCCGCGCCGTCCCCGTGGGCTGGTCCTGGTGCCCACCCGCGAGCTCGCCACCCAGGTCGTCGACGCGCTCCTCCCGTTCGCCAAGGCGCTCGGGCTGTCCGCGACGGCAGTGGTCGGCGGCCTGTCCTTCCACCGCCAGTCCGGCGAGCTGCAGCGCGGCGTCGACCTGCTCGTCGCCACGCCGGGGCGCCTCGCCGACCACCTCGACCAGGGCACCTGCGCGCTCGGCGACATCACGATCACCGCGATCGACGAGGCCGACCGGATGGCGGACATGGGCTTCCTACCCCAGATCCGGCGCATCCTCGACCAGACGCCCGCAGGCGGTCAGCGGCTTCTGTTCTCCGCCACCCTCGACGGCGACGTCGGCGCGCTCGTGAAGCGCTACCTCACCGATCCGGTGACCCGCTCGATCGCGTCCGCGACCGGAGCCGTCGACACGATGGAGCACCACCTGCTGCACGTCGACGAGCTCGCCAAGAACCGGGTCGTCGCCGAGATCGCCGCCCGCGAGGGTCGCACGATCATGTTCGTCCGGACGAAGCACGGCGCCGACCGCCTGGTCAAGCAGCTGCGCCGAGACGGCATCACCGCGGCGGCGCTGCACGGCGGCAAAGCGCAGAACGCCCGCAACCGCGCGATCGAGGCGTTCCGCGACGGGATCACCCCGGTGCTCGTCGCGACCGACGTCGCGGCGCGCGGCATCCACGTCGACGACGTGAGCCTCGTCGTGCACGTCGACCCACCCGCCGACCCCAAGAACTACCTGCACCGCGCGGGGCGCACCGCACGGGCGGGCGAGTCCGGCACCGTCGTCACGATGGTCACGGCGGCGCAGCGCCGCGAGGTGGACGAGATGACCCGCCAGGCGGGCGTGCGGGCGCGGTCCATCCAGGTGGCGCCGGGCGCCCCGGCGCTGGTCGGCATCACCGGCGCGCGCCCGCCGTCGGGCATGGCGCTCGTCGAGCCGCCGCGGCCGAAGCCGAAGCGCCGCCGCCGGGCGGCCTGAGCTCAGGTCAGCCCGAGCACCGACGAGCGCGACCCGCGCCGCCTCGCCGCCCGCCTCCTCGGCGACGGCGAGGGCGCGGGGCACGTCGAGGTCGTCGAGGAGCGCGGCGGTGACGTCGCGCGCGGCGGCGGTACCCGTGTCGAGCGCGCCCCGGGCGGCTGCGCCGTAGAGCCGCTCCAGCCGGGCGGCGGCGGCGTCGAGCGCCACCGGGTCGTACTCCCACGCCTGCGCCCACGGCCGGTCGACGAGCAGCAGCCGCAGCGCGCCCGCCGGGTGCTTGGCGAGCACTTCGGACACGAGCACGAGGTTGCCCGTGCTCTTGGCCATCTTCGCGCCGTCCAGCCCGACGGTGCCGACGTGCAGCCAGGCCCGCGCGAACGGCGTGACCCCGGTGACGGCCTCGGCCATCGCCGCCTCGTACGTGTGGTGCGGGTAGCGCAGGTCGGCGCCGCCGACGTGCAGGTCGAGGGCGGGCCCCAGCGTCGTGAGCGCCATCGCCGCGCACTCGGCGTGCCAGCCCGGCCGCCCCTCACCCCACGGGCTCGGCCACGCCACCTCGCCCGCGAGCGCCCGACGCCAGACGGGGACGTCGGCCGGGTGCTCGATCTGCGGGTCGGGAAGCGTGCCCGAACTCGGCGGCCAGCGCGGCCGCCTCGGCGTCGGTCAGCCCGGCGCGCTCCGCGAGGCCCGCGCCGCGGAACCACACGGTGCCGTCGCGCTCGTAGGCCGCGCCCACCGCGATCAGCGCCGCCGCGAGCGTGACGACCTGGCCGACGTGCGATCGCGCCCGCGGCTCGTGGGTGGGCCTGCGGACGCCGAGGGCGGCCATGTCGCGGTCGAACCGGAACTGCTGGACGGCCGCGAAGCTGTCGGCCCGCGACCCGGAGCGGGCGGCCGCCGCGTCCAGGACGTCGTCGACGTCGGTGACGTTGCGGCACACCTCGACGTCCACGCCCAGGTGGCGCAGCACGCGCGCGGCGACGTCGGCCCACACGAACGTGGCGGCGTGGCCGAGGTGGGTGGTGTCGTACGGCGTGATGCCGCAGACGTACGCCCGCGCCCGTCCGACGATCGGCAGCGGCCGTCCCGCGACCCGCAGCATCACCGGCGCGCGGCCCGGCGCGCCGCCCGGCGCAGCTGCATCATGCGCACACCGCCCGGGATCGCCACGAGCAGCAGCCCGGCGATCGCGGCCAGCAGCAGCGCCACGCCGATCGGCAGCGAGCCGCCGAACCACAGGAACGTGATCCGCACCGAGTCGGGGTTCTGCAGGATGAACACGAGCAGGAAGATCAGCACGATCGCCGAGAGGATGAGCCCCGTCCACAGGCCGCCGGAACGGCTGCGCCGGACGGCGGGCGCGGGCTTGGCCGGCTTGGGCGGTGGGCACGGTCGGCGCCTCGGGAGCGGCCTGCACCGTCGGGATCCCGGGGTCGGTGGCGGGCCCGTCGACGTCGGCCGGGCGCAGCGCCGGATGGGTGGCCGGGTCGGCGTGCGGATCGGCGGGGCCGACGCGGCCGTAGGCGGGGATCTCCCCGGCCGAGGGTGGCCCGGCATGGGCAGCGCCCTGGTCGGATCCTCGCTCATCGTTCTCCCTCGCCCCGTTTCGTGCCTGCCTCGTGAAGTATCCCGCACCGGGCGCCGCGACGTGCCTCAGACGCGCTCGCGGCGCATGGGCAGATGGGTGACGCCGTCCCAGTCGTAGGTCGGGCCCGCGGGGACGAACCCGTAGCCGCGGTAGAGGTCCGCCAGGTGCTCCTGGGCGTCCAGGACGCACGGCGCGTCCCCGACCTCGGCCAGCGCGGCCTCGATCAGCTGCCGCCCCAGCCCGCGACCCCGCACCGAGCGCGCCGTGCACACCCGGCCGATCCGGAACACCCCGTCGGGCTCCTGCAAGCAGGCGCAGGCAGCCGAGCATCGGCGCGCCCCAACCGTCGCCCGCGAGCCAGTAGTGCCGGGCGCCCTCCTCCAGGTCGCGTCCGTCCAGCTCGCTGTACGGGCTGGCCTGCTCGACGACGAACACGTCGACCCGCAGCCGCAGCAGCTCGTACAGCAACGCGGGCGTCCAGGTCGGCCGCCCACGCCCGGTGGACGGTCGCGGACAGCACCTCGCCACTCACCCGCCCTTGCTACCAGATCAGACGGTGCCGTCCCACCACCGCGGGTCCAGCTCGCCGTGCGCGACCAGCTCGGCGGGCCCGTGCAGCGTCGTCATGCCCGCGTCGACCGTGACGCGCAGCGGGCCGCCCGGCGTGTCGACGGCGACGGTGCCGGTCGCGCGCCCGGCGTGCCGCAGCGCGGCGACGACCGCCGCCACCGTGCCCGTGCCGCACGAGCGCGTCTCCCCCACCCCGCGCTCGTGCACGCGCATCGCGATGCGGTCGTTCACCATCGGCGTGACGAACTCGACGTTCACCCCGTGCGGGAACAGCGCCGGGTCGTGGCCGGGCGGGCGGGTGAGATCGAGCGCCGCGAGCGGCACGTCGACGATGCACGCCAGGTGCGGGTTGCCGACGCTCACCATGAGGCCGGGGAACGCGCTGCCCGTCGACGCTCGCCTTGGCCTCGCCGTCGACCCGGACGGGCCCCATCTCGACGGCGACCTCGTCGTCCTTGACGTGCACCGTGCGGATCCCGCCGCGGGTGCCCAGCCGCAGCTCGCCATCGGGGAGCCAACCGCGGTGGGCGAGGTAGGTGGCGTAGACGCGCACGCCGTTGCCGCACATCTCGGCGACGCTGCCGTCGGCGTTGCGGTAGTCCATGAACCACTCGACGTCGTCGGCGGGCATCGGCCCCTCGGCGAGCGCGGCCCACCGCACGACGCGCAGCACCCCGTCCGCGCCGATGCCGCGGTTGCGGTCGCACAGTGCGGCGACGCGGCTGGGGGTGAGGTCGAGGGTGCCGTCGGGATCGGGGAGGACGATGAAGGTGTTCTCGGTGCCGTGCCCCTTGCTGAACTGCACGGCCCTCAGCGTACCGAGGCGCCGATCGACGGCATGGGCGCGGTCGACCACTTCGGACGTGTCCGGCTGTCAGCCAGACGATCCGGCGGTCGCGGCGGAACCACGACCGCTGCCTGCGCACGAACCGGCGGGTCGCGACGACGGTGTCGGCCGCGGCGCCCTCCAGGTCGCCGTGTCTCGAGCGCGGCGAGGACCTGTTGGTAGCCCAGCGCCCGCGACGCCGTGCGGCCGTCGCGCAGGCCCGGGAGCAGGCCTCGGGTCTCGGCGACCAGCCCGGCCGCGAACATCCGGGCCACCCGGCGGGCGATGCGCGCGTCGAGCTCGGCGGTGGGCGCGGTCGACCCCGAGCAGCACCGCGTCGTAGCGCGGCGCCGCGGCCTCGGGCAGGCGCGCGGCGAACGGGCGGCCGGTCAGCGCGATGACCTCCAGCGCCCGCACGATCCGCCGTCCGTTGCTCGGCAGCACCGCGGCGGCCGCGGCCGGGTCGACGGCGGCGAGCCGGGCGTGCAGCGCGGCGGGCCCGACCCGGTCGAGCTCGGCCGCGAGCTCCGCGCGCAGGTCGGGGTCGGTGCCGGGGAACTCCAGCTCGTCGACGACGGCCTGCACGTACAGCCCGGAGCCGCCGACCAGCACCGGTGTCCGGCCCGCGGCCAGCAGCCGCTCGACGGCCGCGCGGGCGGCGCGCTGGTAGGCGGCGACGGAGGCGGTCTCGGTGACGTCGAGGACGTCGAGCAGGTGGTGAGGCACCTCGGCGCGCTCGGCCGGGCGTCGCCTTGGCCGTGCCCGACGTCCAGGCCGCGGTAGAGCTGCATGGCGTCGGCGTTGACGATCTCGCCGTCGTAGGCGCGGGCCAGCGCCATGGCGAGGTCGGACTTGCCCGTCGCCGTCGGGCCGACGACGGCGATCAGCCGCATCGCTGCCACACCGCCACGTGGTAGCCGACGCCGAACGGGTCGCGACGAGTGCAGCAGCTCGCCCCGTCCACGTCCCCTCGCGAGTCGCGCCCGCCAGCACCTGCCACGGCGCACGGCCGGAGGCCCACAGCTCGGCGGCGAGCGCGGGGTCGAGGGCGGCCAGGGCGGCGGGGTCGGCGGCGGCAAGGGCCGCGGCGACGGCGTCGTCGAACGGGCCCGCGCGCTCGTCGAGGTAGCCGGGCGCCTTCTCGGTGTGCATGGCGGCGCCGTCGCCGACGACCAGCAGCGCCGCTGCCGCGCCTCGGCTCGCGGCCCCGTCGGCGCTACGGCGATGGGGCGGCCTCCGGGCCAGCTCGGCGCCGAGGGCCAGGCGGCGCGGAGTCGGCGTCGGGAGCGACCAGCTCGCCCCGGATGGTGACGGGCAGCCCCGTCGCGCAGCCAGCCTGCGATGAGCAGCGGCAGCGGCAGCGCCGGGTCGACGAGGCCCCGCGGCGTCGCGGCGCCAGCCCGACCACGACGTCGGCGCCGAACCCGACGAAGCTCCCCCGGGCGTCCGCCGTGACCGTCCGCCGCCCGCCGGCATCGGCGCCGACCGCGACCCATGACGTCGACGCCGCAGCCAGCCTGTCGGGCGGCCGCCCGGCAGGCCGCCCGCAGCGCGGCGGTCTCGGCGACCGCGCCCGTGGCCAGTTCGGGCACGAGCAGCGGCGGTTCGGGGACCACCGCGACCATCGACAGCACGGCCGAAGGCTAGTGCCGCACACCCGGCAGCCACGGCCGCCTGCTGCCGGAAGTTGCGCGGGTCAGCGCACGTATCGTTCAACACCGACGATCACCGGCGTGCTTCCGCGGCCCCGTGACGGCTCGGCGATCCACGTAAGCCGCTGGGCCGAGCAGCCCTGTCGGGGCGTTCCGCTGCGCCGCCGGACCTGTTTGAATCGCCGCACGGCAGGCCTCGGCATTCGAGGCGGCCGTTGTGCACGGCTCCGCCCTCGGGCGGGGCGCCCGCCTTCGGGTGGGCCGGATCGTGAGGAGGGCCAGTGTCGGACCAGGAGCAGCGCACCAACCAGGGCGAGGACATCGCGGCAGGCGCCGACAACGCCGCCGACGGCGTCACGGGCAACAGCACCGCTACCGCCGCAGATTCCCGCGGTCCGGCAGGCGCTGAGGCCCAGCCGCCCGGTCCCGAAACCGCAGCCCCGCCGACACCCGCGGAGTCGTCGACCACGTCGGAGCCCGCGAGGCCCGCGCCTCCGGCCCTCCCACCGCCGCCTCCCCTGGACGGGTTGCGCCCGGTGGCCGACGCACCTCAGGCCCCGGTCCCCCGCGCCGAACCCACCCCCGCGGCGGATCCCGCCGCAGGCTACGCGGTGCCTGCCCCCCGTCCGGCCGCGGACGGGTCGCCGGGCCCCGATCCGACGGCCCCCGCGGTCACCGCCCCACCAGCGGCCACGGAGCCGGCCACCGCGCCGAACCCGGCCGCCTATTCGGCGCCCCCACCGGCCGAGGCCCCCGCACCCACGTCGGGCCCAATAACCCACCCGACGCCCGTCCCCGCCGAAGCGCCCGTACCCGCGCCGGGCCCAGTGGCCCACGCGACACCCGCGCCGGCCGAAGCCCCAACACCCACGCCGGAGCCAGCCGTCCACCCGACGCCCGCGCCCGCCGCGGCCCCCGCGCCGGACCCGGGTGCCCGCGCGGCGCCCGCACTCGCCGAGCCCACAACGCCCGTACCCGAACAGACCGCGTGTCCGGCACCCGGCCCGGACGCGGTCGACCACGCCGTAGCCTCGCGGCCCGCGGACGCGGCAAGATCTGCCCAGCCAACTACGACCGACCCGGCCGTGGCTGAGGCCGCAGTTCCAGCGGCGGCCCCAGCCTCAGCAGCCGACGAAGCAGGCCCACACGGCCCTGCCGCCCCGACGGCAGACACCCCCACCCAACCCACGCCACCGCCGAGCCCCGACACCCCGCCACGGCCGACAGCACCCCGGCCCGCGCCGCCACGGCCCGGACCGCCTGCCGCCGGACCGAGGCCGCGGCCCCCGCACCCAGGCGCCCTCCACGCCCCGCATCCCGGGCGACCCGGACCGGCGCCCGTCGAGACGCCAGCCGCCGCCATCCAACCTTCGCCGGTGCCCTCAGCCTGTGCGAACCCGTCCCGCTGGGGTCGGGTCGACGCCGAAGGCGTGATCTACGTCCGCACCGGCGACGGTGAGCGGATGGTCGGTTCGTGGAAGGCCGGTGCCCCGGACGAGGGCCTGGCCCACTTCGCCCGCCGGTTCGACGACATGGCCACCGAGGTCGAACTGCTGTTCCATCGCCTCACCGCGGGTGGAGACCCGAAGCACGCTCTCGGCTCCGCCCGCACGATGCGCGACGGCCTCGCCGAAGCGACCGTCGTCGGCGACCTCGTCGGACTGCACACCCGCCTCGAGGAGCTGATCAGCCACGCGGAGTCCGCGCTCGTCGCCGCGCGGGCCGCGCGCGACGCGCAGCGCACCGCCGCCGTCACGCGCAAGGAGGAGCTGGCCGCCGAGGCCGAGCACCTCGCCGCCGAGGCCACCCAGTGGAAGCAGGCAGGCGACCGCTTCAAGTCGATCCTCGACGAATGGCGCACGATCCGTGGGATCGACCGCAAGACCGACGAGCAGCTCTGGAAGCGCTTCTCCCGCGCCCGGGAGGCGTTCAACCGGCGCCGCGGATCGCACTTCGCCGACCTCGACCGGCAGCGGGCGGGCGCCAAGCACCGCAAGGAGGAGCTGGCCGAGGAGGCCGAGAAGCTCGCCGACTCCGAGGACTGGGGCCCCACCGCCGCCCGCTTCCGCGACCTCATGGCCGAGTGGAAAGCCGCGGGCCGCGCCCACAAGGACGCCGACGACGCCCTCTGGCAGCGGTTCCGCACCGCCCAGGACGCCTTCTTCGCCCGCAGGTCCTCCTCGTTCGCCGAACGCGACGCCGAGTTCGTCGCCAACGCCGAGGCCAAGCGAGCGCTGCTCGCGGAGGCCGAGAAGATCGACGTGTCGGACCCGACCGGCGCGCGGGCTGCGCTCCGCGCGATCCAGGAGCGCTGGGAACAGATCGGCAAGGTCCCCCGCGACGACATCCGCCCGCTGGAAACGCGGCTGCGGGCGGTCGAGGAAAAGGTGCGCGACGCCGCTGACCGGCAGTGGCGGCGCACCGACCCCGAGGCCGAAGCCCGGGTCGCGCAGTTCCGCGAGCGTGTTGCGACCTTCGAGGCCCAAGCCGCGAAGGCACGGGCGGCGGGCGACGCCAAGCGCGCGGCCGAGGCGGACGCCCAGGCCGCGCAGTGGAAGGAGTGGCTCGGCACGGCCGAACAGGCCCTGCAGCACCGCTGACCTGCGCTGCAGCCGACCGGGGCCGGCAAGCGGGCGCGCCGAGCCAGGCGTGGCGACCTCCTGCGCCGAGAGCTGGTTCGCCGTATCCGAAAGCGCGACTCACCGTGCCGAGACGCGCGACTCACCGTGCCGGAACGCGCGACTCACCGTGCCGAGACGCGCGACTCACCGTGCCGGAACGCGCGACTCACCGTGCCGGAACGCGCGACTCGCCGGGGCGAAACGCGCGACTCACCGTGGGTGGGGCGAGCCAGGTGGTCGGCGGTCAGCCGCGGCGGCCCGCGATCCGCACCCAGAAGGCCGTCAGCACGATCACCGTGACCGCGGCGAGCACCATTCCGACCCCCGGGCCGGTGCCGCCGGTCAGCACACCGGTCTGCCGCGACCAGATCGCCCACAGCCCGTTCACGACCGAGATCCCGCAGCCGACCGCCGAGAGCAACGCCAGCGCCCACCAGCGCGTCGCGAGGGCCAACGACCCGACGACCAGGCCGAAGCCCAGCGACGTGAACGTGAACAGCCGCGGCAGCGCGCCGAACGTGCGGCTGCCCGCCAGGATCTCCCAGCCCAGCGCGTCGCCGGTCCACGGCAGCACCAACGACACCATCAGCACGAGCATCGCGAGCGTGACGCCGAACGCGAGGCCACCCGGGTCGATCCGCCGCTCGACCCGCCGCTCCATCCCCGCCAGCTCGCGGTTCAGCTCGCTCAGCTCCTCGGGCACGTCGTGATCCCCTTCTCCCCCGGACATCTTCGGCACCTTTTCATCCGGCGATCCCGCACGCGGGCGCAGGCACCGGGCGGGGGTGCGCCGAACCCCGGCAGGCCCAGCCCGGTACCCGCGCCGCGAGGCCGGTCCGCCGCGTCGCCCGCCCGCGTGCGCCGATGCGTGACGACGGGCCGTCGGCGACCAGATGGTGCGGCGCCCCATAGGTCACCGCGACCTCGACGACGTCGCCCGGCCGGATCGCCAGGTCACCGGGCGCGAAGTGCACCAGCCGCCCGTCGCGGGCCCGCCCCGACAGCCGCCGCGTCGCCCCGTCCTTGCGCCCCTCCCCCGACGACACGAGCACCTCGACCACGCGGCCCTCCAGTGCGCGGTTGGCCGCCCAGGAGACCTCCTCCTGCAGCGCGACCAACCGCTCGTAGCGCTCTTGGACGACGGCCTTCGGCACCTGGTCGGGCAGCGTCGCGGCCGGGGTGCCGGGCCGGGGCGAGTACTGGAACGTGAACGCGCTCGCGAACCGCGCCGCGCGCACCACGTCCAACGTGGCGGCGAAATCGGCCTCGGTCTCGCCCGGGAAGCCGACGATGATGTCCGTGGTGATCGCCGCGTCCGGCAGCGCCGCCCGCACCTCGTCGAGGATGGCGAGGTAGCGCGCCGACCGGTACGAGCGGCGCATCCGGCGCAGCACGTCGTCGGATCCGGACTGCAGCGGCATGTGCAGCTGCGGGCACACGTTCGGCGTCTCGGCCATGGCGGCGATGACGTCGGAGGTGAAGTCGCGCGGGTGGGGCGAGGTGAAGCGCACCCGTTCCAGACCCTCGATCTCGCCGCAGGCGCGCAGCAGCTTCGCGAACGCGCCCCGGTCGCCGAACTCGACCCCGTAGGCGTTGACGTTCTGGCCGAGCAGCGTCACCTCCAGCACGCCGTCCACCGCCAGCGCCGCGACCTCGGCGAGCACGTCGCCGGGCCGCCGGTCGCGCTCGGTGCCGCGCAGCGACGGGCACGATGCAGAACGTGCACGTGTTGTTGCAGCCCACCGAGATCGACACCCAGCCGGAGTAGGCCGACTCGCGCCGCGCGGGCAGCGTGGACGGGAAGACCTCCAGCGCCTCGGCGATCTCGACCTGCGCGGTGGCGTTGTGCCGGGCCCGCTCCAGCAGCACCGGGAGCGCGTGCACGTTGTGGGTGCCGAAGACGACGTCGACCCACGGCGCGCGGCGCACGATCTCGGCGCGGTCCTTCTGGGCGAGGCAGCCCCCGACCGCGATCTGCATGCCCGGCCGGGCGTCCTTCGCCGGACGCAGGTGACCGAGGTTGCCGTACAGCCGGTTGTCGGCGTTCTCCCGCACCGCGCAGGTGTTGAGCACGACGACGTCGGCCTCGTCACCGGTGGCGGGCACGTAGCCCGCGGCCTCCAGCAGCCCCGCCATCCGCTCGGAGTCGTGCACGTTCATCTGGCACCCGTAGGTGCGGACGGTGTAACTGCGGGCCACCCGACGAGGGTAGGCGCCATTCGCTCGACCGCGCCGCCCGGGCAGGGCACGATGCGTGCATGCTGATCTCCCGGCGCACCGCCTTGCGCGCGCTGGGCGGTCTCGGTGTGGCGGTCGGGCTGTCGGCGTGCGCGTCCTCGTACGCCGACCTGCGCCTGTCCGTCGCCACCGGCAGCCGCAACGGCGTCTACTACACGCTGGGCGAAGCGCTCTCCACGGCGTGGCGCGACGCGCTGGGCCTGCGCATGCCGCCCACCGTCACGTCGACCGACGGATCGATCAACAACCTGCAGCTGCTCGCGAACCGCAAGGCCGACGTGGCGTTCAACCAGATCGACACGGCCGCCGACCGCCTCGCCCGCACCGCGCCCGGCGACCCGGCCGCCCTCCGCGCGCTCGCTCGCATCTACGACGACGTCGTGCACGTCGTGGTGCCCGCGGGCTCGACGCTGACCTCGCTCACGCAGCTGCGCGGTGCCCGCGTGGCGCTGGGCAGCCCCGGCTCCGGCGTGCTGTTCATGGCGCAACGGGTGCTGCGCGCCCTCGGGATCGCCCCCGACAAGGACCTGCAGGCCAGCTACATCGGGCTCGACGCCGCGGTGGTCGCGCTGCGGGAGGGCGGCATCGACGCGTTCTTCTGGTCCGGGGGCCTGCCCACCCGCGGCGTCGCCGACCTCGCCGCGAGCGTGCCGATCCGGCTCCTCACCGTGCAGGACGACCTCACCCGCATCCACGCGGCCTACCCCGAGTACGCGCCCGGCACGGTGCCCGCGGGCACCTACGGGCTCACCCAGCCGGTGACCACGCTCCTGCTGCGCAACGTCCTGCTCGTCCGCGCCGAAATGCCGGACGACGTCGCGTACGCGCTGGTGGCGGCGCTGTTCAACCGTCAGGAGCAGATCGCGCAATCCAGCCCCAACGCGCTGACCATCGACATGCGCGCCGCCATCGGCACCCAGCCGGTGCCCCTGCACCCGGGCGCCGAGAACTGGTTCCGGACGGCCCGCAACACCTAAACCCGCGGATCTTGTGGCGTTCTCGCGGTCATGACCGCGAGAACGCCACAAGATCGGCGTGGAGGGCGTCGAGCTCGTCGGACATCCGGCCCATGGCCGCGGCGTAGAACTGCTCCCCGACCTCGCCGAACGGCCACAGGTGGCCCAGGAGCTCCAGCATCACGAGCCCGTGCATCCGCCCGCGCAGCTCGATGAACAGCGCGAGCGCGCCCGCGGGCAGGACTCCGTCCGGCGTGGCCGCGGCGAGGGACTCGCCGCCGTCGGGCAGCGGGATGGCGGCGAGCTCGGCGGGCGTCCAGCCGTCGAACATGACGTCGGCGAACGGCGCGGCCAGCCGCAGCGCCGCGCTGCCGCTCTCGGACGCCGGGCCGGGGTCGAAGCCGGGCACCGGGGTGCCGTAGAGGAGCAGGAACGCCGACGTGTTGGCCAGCGCCCAGTCCCGGAACGCCCCGGTGGCGGCCAGCCTCCGCGCACGCGGCGGCTGCCCGCGCGTGGCGCGTGCCGCGGCCTCCACGGCGTCGGCCAGCGCGTGGTGCGAGTCGGTGACCAGCGCGCTGAGCAGCGCGTCGCGGCTGTCGAAGTAGTGGTAGAGCGACTGGACGGTCATGCCGACCGCCCGGGCCACGCCGCGCAGCGAGAGCCCGCCGGTGCCCGCGGTGGCCAGCTGGTCGAGCGCTGCGGCCTTGATCTCGCCGACGGTTTCGGCCCGCCGACGGTCCCGAACCGTCCCTGCGACTGACATCGCCAGATCTCCTTGACACTGTTAGGCAGTTTGGTCACACTGGCACTGCTCGCACAGGCTAACACTGTTAGGGAGATTCCGATGCGGACCCTGCTCGCCGACGCCCGCCGCGGCCACCCCGGCCTCTACTGGCTCGCCGCGGGCATGGCGGTGCTCGCGCTGGTGACGGCCGGGCTCGCCGCCGTCGACCAGCGGACGTTGGTCGGCGCCCCGCTCTGGTTCAAGCCGCTGAAGTTCTCGATCTCGATCGCGCTGTACTCCCTCGCGCTGGCCTGGATGCTGGGTCAGCTCCGCGAGCGCGCGATGCGCCGCACGGGCTGGGCGATCGTCGCAGGCCTCGTGGTGGAGATGGTGATCATCGTCGGCCAGGCGGCCCGCGGCCAGAAGTCGCACTTCAACACCGACGGCGGCCTCGGCACCCTGCTCTTCCAGGTCATGGGCGCCACCATCGCCGTCGTGTGGCTGCTGACGCTCGCCATCGCCCTGCGCTTCCTGCGTGAGCCGGGGCAGGACCGGGCGATGACGCTCGCGATCCGGCTCGGCCTCGTGGTCTCGCTGGTCGGGATGGCCGTCGGGTTCGTGCTGGCGGCGCACGGCGGACACGCCGTGGGGGTGCCCGACGGCGGGCCGGGCCTGCCCTTCGTCGGCTGGAGCACGACGGGCGGCGACCTGCGGGTCGCCCACTTCGTCGGCCTGCACGCCCTGCAGGTGCTGCCGCTGCTGGCGGCCCTCGGCGCGGCCCGTGGCCTGCCCGACGCCGCGCGCTCCCGGATCGTGTGGTCGGTCGGCGCGGGCTACCTCGGGCTCGTGCTGCTGCTCATCGGGCAGGCGCTGCGCGCGCAGCCGCTGCTCGCCCCGGACGGCGCGACGCTGGCCGTGCTCGCGGTCGTCGTGCTCGGCACCGCCGCGGGGTTGGCCACGGCGGCCCGCCGCCCGGGTGTGCGGGCGTGATCACCGCGCGGCGGCGGGCTGCGTGGCGGTCGCCTGCTCCTCGGCGAGGTTGCGGTACAGCCTGCGCAGCCGCACGACGCCGAGATCATGCTGGTAGAGGTTCTCGGCCTGGTCGGCGTCGGCCGCCATCGCCTCGAGCATCACCCGATCCTGCTCCAGCACCACCCAGTGCCGCGCCTCCAGCCGGGTCTTGTAGAGGAAGCGCCACACGTCGCGCTCCCAGCCGGTGACCTTGCGGTAGCGCCAGAAGAAGACCGCCGTGCGCCGGGCGTCGATCGGGGTGCCCATGCCGACGATCCCGAAGGGGCCGCCGGGGCCCGCCGTCGGCGGGTAGGGGATCTCCAGGTCGACCCAGTCGACTCCGGTGCGGCAGTACTCGACCCAGTCGAAGTTCACCCCGCGCTGGTCGGTCTTCTCGAAGAAGAAGCCGCGGTCGGTCTCCCGGATGCGGAACCGGGCGGTGGTCTCCCCCGCGGACATCGAGTGCGACTCGCGGTGCAGGAACGTGCCGTGCATCGGGTCGAGCAGGTTCTCCATCGCGAACCGCCACGGCGCGTCCCACTCGGCGTAGCAGAGGAAGCTCTCGATGCCCTCGTCGGTGAGCCGCTCGGGCAGCGTCAGCGCACACGGCTCGGGGTGCTGGTCGTCGCCGACGTAGGCCAGCACGGCCCCCGCCACCTCCACCACGGGCAGGCTCGGCACCAGCCGCTTGCCCTCCAGGTTGCAGCCGGGCATGCCGGGTACCGACAGCACCGTGCCGTCGCCGCCGACCTGGACGCCGTGGTACTGGCAGGCCAGCCGGTCGCCGAGGTGCTGGCCGAGCGACAGCGGGGCACCACGGTGTGGACAGCGGTCCTCCAGGATGCGGATTGCCCCGCTGGACTCGCGGAACACCACCCAGTCGACGCCGAGCCTGCGCAGCTTCTGCACCGAGCCGCGGGTGACCGCGGACGACGGGCAGAACGCGTACCACTGGTTGCGCAGCCCGGTCGCGAAGATCTCCTCCGCGCTCAGGTGCTTCTTCACCATCGTCATCGCTTACGCTCCCAGCTGCTTGATCTCGTCCCGGAAGGACGCCTCGGTCCAGGGCTCGCCGCCCGGCCCGAGCACGCCCATGTCGTTGAGGCCGTCGACCAGGCCCGGCAGGTCGTGACGGCCCGTGCCGAACACCTCCTCGATGGCCCCGGCGAGCTTCGTCTCGTAGGCGTTCGGCTCCCGCGTGCGCGCCTGGTGCGGCTGCAGCGGCTGAATCGTGTTCGTCATCGCGATGTCTCCAGTGGTCACAGGTCGAGGACGAGCCGGTCGGACTTGGCGCGCGAGACGCACACCATCATCGACTTGCCCGCCGCCTGCTCGGCGGCGCTGAGCAGGGAGTCGCGGTGGTCGGGCACCCCGTCGAGCACCTTGGTCTCGCAGGTGCCGCAGATCCCGTCGCGGCAGGAGTTGGGCACCGAGATGCCCGCAGCCTCCAGCGCGTCCAGCAGCGAGCAGTTCGGACGCACCTCGACGGTCGTGCCGGAGCGCTGCGCGACCACCTGCACCGACCGCTCGCCGTCGGCGGGGGCTTCGCGGGTCTTGGCTTTGAACCGCTCGACCTGCAGGCTGCCCTCCGGCCAGCCCGCGGTGTGCTGCTCGAGGGCGGCGAGCAGGCCCTCCGGTCCGCAGCAGTACACGAGCACGCCCTCGACCGGCCCGGGGAGGACGGCGGCCAGGTCGAGCCGTCCGACCTCGTCCTCGGGCAGGACGTGCACGCGGTCGCCGAACCCGGCCAGCTCGTCGAGGAACGCCATCGACGCCCGGCGCCGACCGCCGTAGTACAGCTCCCAGTCGGCTCCCTGCGCCTCGGCCGCGCGGATCATCCCCAGGATCGGGGTGATCCCGATGCCGCCCGCGATGAAGACGTAGCGGCGGGCGGGCAGGAACGCGAAGTTGTTGCGCGGCCCGCACACCTGCAGCCGATGCCCGGGGCGCAGGCCCTCGTGCACGTACTCCGAGCCGCCCAGCGCGGCCTGGTCCCGCAGCACCGCGACGCGGTAGCGGCCGGAGTCGGCCGGGTCGCCGCACAGCGAGTACTGGCGCACCAGGCTGCCGCGCAGGGTCAGGTCGATGTGGGCGCCGGGGGTCCAGCCGGGCAGCGGCTTGCCGTCCGGGTCGACCAGCGCCAACGAGAGGACGCCGTCGGACTCCCAGGTCATCTGCTTGACCAGCAGCTCCAACCGAGGCTCTGCTTGAGTCATCACCGGCTCCTTCCGGGGACGTGGACGGGCGGGGTGAACGGGGCGGGCATCGGCCCGTAGGCGGCGAGGTCGACCTCGACGAGCACCGGGCCGGATCGGTCGACGGCCGCCGCCAGCACCGGACGGGCATCCGCGGGGCCGTCGACCCGCAGGTAGGGCAGCCCGACGGCGGCGGCGAGGCCCGCGAAGTCCGGCGTGGCCAGGTCCACGCCTGCGCGCGGGCCGCCGTGGGCGTCCTGCATGTTGCGCAGCACGCCGTAGCCGCGGTCGTTGAAGACCACGAGCACCAGCCACGGCCGCTCCTGGGCCAGCGTGAGCAGCTCGCCGAGGTGCACGGCCAGGCCGCCGTCCCCGGCCATCACCAGCGTCGGGACGTCGGGCCGGGCCAGCGCCGCCCCGATGCCCATGCCGAGGCCCTGGCCGATCCCGCCGCCGCGCGGGAACACGTTGTCGCGCGGGTCGTAGATCGGCAGCAGCCGGTTGCCCCACGCGCTGGACGCGATCGTGACGTCCCGGGCGATCGGCGCGCGGGCGGGCAGGACCTCCCGGACGGCGTCCGCGAGCTCGGCGTGCGCGCCGAGCCCCTCCCGTTGCCGCGCGCGCGCCGCCGACCGGGCCGCCGCCACCCGCTCGCGCCAATCGCTGCCTGCGCGCGGGGGGACGCGGTCGAGGACGGCCGCGAGGAAGGCGGCGGCGTCGGCCACCACACCGAGCTTCACCGGGTAGGCCCGGCCGGGCGCCGCCGGGTCGTGGTCGACCTGGATGTGCGTGCCGGGCAGGCGCAGCCGGTAGTCGCGGGTCTCGTTCGAGCGGAAGTGGGTGCCGATCGACAGCAGCAGGTCGGCCTCGTCGAGCAGCTCCTGGCCCGTCGGCGAGGTGGCGTAGTTCCCCACGCACAGCGGGTGGTCCTCCGGCACGGCACCGCGCCCGGAGTTGCTGGTCAGCAGGCCCGCGCCGAGGCGCTCGACCACGGCGCGCAGCGGCGTGCCCGCCCGTGCTGTGCCCCCGCCCGCCCAGATCAGCGGCCGCTGGGACTGCGCCAGGAGCGCGGCCGCTTCGGCGACGGCGTCGGCGTCCGGCGGCGACGGAGCCGCTGCGGGCGCCGCGTCGGACGGGGTCGCGGGGTGCGGCAGGTACTGCAGGTCGATCGGCCATTCGACGCTCACCGGGCCACCTGCGAGCGCGGCGCGCACCGCGCCCCGCAGCACCGCCTCGGCCCCGGGGACGTCGGTGATCGTGTGCGCCGCCGCGGAGACGGCGCTGAGCATCCCGATCTGGTCCTTGGTCTCGTGGATGAACCCGCGGCCCGATCCCAGGTGGGCGAGCTCCACCTGGCCGGTGACGTGCAGCACCGACGTCCCCGCCGCGAGCGCTTCGACGAGCGAGCCCGCCGCGTTGCCCGCGCCGGTGCCGGTGCTGGTGAGCGCGCAGCCCAGGCCGCCGCCTGCCCGCGCGTAGCCGTCCGCGGCGTTGACCGCGCTCGCCTCGTGGCGCACCGGCACGAACCGCAGGTGCCGCGAGACCGCCTCGACCAAGGGGAGGTTGTGCACGCTGACCACGCCGAACACGGTGTCCACGCCCGCGTCACGCAGGACCGCGACGAGCAGGTCACCGCCGGTGGGATGAGTCATCTGATTCTCCTAGAACACATAGCGGGACACGCCGCCGCACACGTCGAGCGACGCGCCGGTCACGTAGGACGCCCGGGGGGACAGCAGGGTGAGGACCATCGCGGCCACCTCGTCGGCCGTGCCGAACCGGCCGAGGACGATGCCGCGGTCGGCGGCGATCTCGCGCTCCCATTCGGCGAACGACTGCCCGGTGCCCGCCGCCTCGTACCGGCGCCGCCACTGCCCGGTGTCGATCAGCCCGAGGCAGACGGAGTTCACGCGGATCCCGTCGGCGGCGTACTCGCTCGCCATCGACTTGGTGAGGTTGAGCAGCCCGGCCCGGGCCGCCGAGGTGGTGACCAGCCGCGGCTCGGGCTGCTTGGCCAGCACCGCGTTGACGGTGACGACGGCGGCCGCGGCTCGACCGGCGCAGCAGGGGCAGCGCGTGCGTGGTGGTGTTGAGCACGCCCGCGAACTTCAGGTCGAGCTCGTCGCGGAAGTCGGCGAGGGTGGCTTCGCCCAGCGGCTTCATGCGGGACTGGCCCGCGTTGTTGACCAGGCCGTCGAGGCCGCCGAACCGGTCCTCGGCGGCGTCGACGAGCGCGCGCACGGCGTGTTCGTCGCGGACGTCGCAGGCCATCGCGAGCACGCGGTCCTCCGGGAGGCCCCGGTCGGCCAGCGTCTTCTCCAGCACGTCGAGCCGCCGGGCGCAGGTGACGACGTTCGCGCCCTCGTCGACCAACCCGGCCACGGTCGCGAGGCCGACTCCGGAGCTGCCGCCGGTGACCAGCACCGTGCGGCCGTTGAGCAGGAGATCCATGGCTGCTTTCCCTCAGTTGAAGACGAACCCGCCGTTGACGACGACCTGCTGGCCGGTGACGTAGCAGGCCTCGGGACCCATCAGGAACGCGATCACCCCGACGACGTCCGCGGGCACCTGGTCGCGGGCCAGCGCCCGGTGGGCGCGATAGAGCTCGTGGCGGTGCTCGGGGATCTGCGCGGCGGCTTCGGTGCCGGTGAGCCCGGGCGACACCGTGTTGACGGTGATGCCGGAGCCCCCGAGGTCGCGGGCCATCGCCCGGCTCAGCGCGCTCACCCCGCCCTTGGCGGCGATGTAGTGCGCGAGGTGCGGCGACCCGTAGAGCGCCGCGTCCGAGCCGATGTTCACGATCCGGCCACGGCCCGCCGCGATCATCGAGGGGAGCACGGCGCGTGCCACGAGCCACGGGCCCCGCAGGTTGACCGCCATGAGCCCGTCCCACTCGGCGGGGGTGATCTCGTGCACGGCCTTGCCGCCCACGCCGTCCGCCCGCGCCGCGTTGTTGACCAGCCCGTAGAGCGGTCCGTCGGCGGTGACCTGCGCGGCGAGCGCCGCCACCGACTCCTCGTCCGCGACGTCGACGACGGCGGACCGCACGTCCAAGCCCTCCGCGGCGAGCTTCGCGGCGGCGGTCGCGAGCCAGTCGGTGCGGACGTCGGCGAGCCACACGCGCGCGCCGTCCTCCGCCAGGCGGCGGGCCGTGGCCAGACCGAGGCCCCGGCCCGCGCCGGTCACCAGCACCGACTCCCCCGTGAGGCCCATCAGTCGCGGCTGATCCCGTGCATGGCCGAGGTCTCCGGGTAGGTCGGGACCTGCGGCTTCTGGGCACCGATGACGACGCAGAACAGCGCGTCCTTGTCGCCGTTGTTCTTGAGGCTGCGCGGCACGCCCGCGGGCACGACGATCATGTCGCGGTAGCCGAGGGTGCGCTTGACGACCTGGCCGTCGCGGTGGATCCCGACCTCGACCTCGCCCTCGAGGACGAAGAAGGCCTCCTCGGCGTCGTGGTGGGTGTGCTCGGGCCCCTCGGCGCCCGGCGGGAGCAGCATGTTGGAGAACGTGAACCCGCCCGACTTGATCGTGCGCTGGTCGCCGTCGTGGTTGCCGGTCGCGCCGGACCCGACGTAGCGGATCTGGGCGCGGCGGAACTGGTCGCCCGCCTTGGCCTGGAAGCCCAGGGTGTCCCAGTCCTCGTGGCGCGACTCCTTGGTGAGGATCAGCGAGTCGGTGAACGCGGTGAGGTCGGCGGTGGCGTAGTCGGATGACATGCCGATGTCCCTTCGGTTAGCGGTAGAGCCGTTCGACGATGTGGATGTAGGAGGAGAGCCAGGCGTTGAACGACGCGGGCGCCTCCTGGTTGGCGAGGTGGCCCGCGCCGCGGATGGTCACGAAGACCGCGTCGGGGATGCCGCCCGCGAGGGCCTGGCTCTCGGCGACGCCCGTGACGGAGTCCTCTGCGCCGCAGAGCACGAGGGTGGGGACCTTGATGTCGGCCAGCGCCGCGGTGAGGTCGGTGTCGGCCATCGCGGCCGCGGCGTAGCCGTAGCCCGGGAGGCGGACCGCAGCGGCCATGTTCGCGGTGACCCGTTCGACGAGCTCCGCGGGCGCCTGCTCGGAGACCAGCCGGTGGCCGCGGCGACGGGCGAACTCGGCGGCGCCCTGCTCGGTCAATTCGCCGACGCGCGCCCGCATGGCGGCGGCCTGCCCCGCGTCGCGGCCCGAGCCGCGGCTGGAGTCGGCCACGATGAGGCTGCGCACCAGGTCGGGGCGCCGGATGGCCAGGCGCATGGCGATCACGCCGCCCCAGGACACCCCGAGGACGTGCGCCGGACCGGTGTCGCGCTGCTGCAGCACGTCGGCGGCGGCGTCGGCGAACGCGTCGAGGTCGGGCGGCTCGACGGGATCGGCGGAGCGGGCGTAGCCGGGCGCGTCCCAGGCGAGCAGCCGCAGCTCCCCGGCCAGCTCGTCGAGCTGCGGCGCGAACGACGCGGAGCTGGAGCCGATGCCGTGCAGGCACAGCAGGGTCGGGCCGCTTCCGGCGTCGACGACGTGGATCGGGCTCAACGCGACCCCCTTATGCGATCCGGACCGGGCGGCCGACGAGGACCGCGAGCGAGCGCAGGACGGCGAACGGCACGACCCCGCTGGTGCGCGGGTTGGCGTGCGAGGGGTGGTTGCGGATCTCGAAGCGGTACTCGCCGGTGGCGCCTTCCGCCTCGATCACGTGCGTGGTGAGGTCGGTGTCCGGGTCGGCGACGAGCACCACCTCGACGGCGTCGAAGCCATCGGTGGCCAGCGCCACCGTGGCGGCGACGTTCAGCGAGCGCGGGAACGCCGCGGCCGCGTCCCGGGCGCTACCGCGGAACACCTCCACGGGGGCCGTGGCCGTGCGCAGCCGCTCCTCGGCGGCCCGGTCCATCCAGGGCTGCACGAGCGCCGTGGGCCGCTTGGTCGTGGTCACGGCGACCCGGCGCAGGGGCGCGGCGTTCGCGGCGGCCGCCAGCAGGTCGATCCCGCCCACGGCGCCCGCGGTGCAGAGCATCCGTCCGGGTCCGGCGGCGCGCACGCGGTCGGCGACGGCCGGGTCGGCCAGCGCGCCGACCGAGGTCACCAGCAGGTCGACGCCCGCGTCGAGGATCTCCGCGGCGTACTGCGCCACGACGACCTGGCCCGCGCACTCCACGATCACGTCACAGGAGGCGACCGCCTCGGCGACCGACATCTGCGGGACCGGGCAGTCCAGCACCGGGCGGTTGTCGACGACGCCGACCAGCGCCACGCCGTCGAGGGCGCCGTCGGCCAGCGCGCGGATGACGGCCGAGCCGATGGCCCCGCTGCCGATCACCCCGACCCGGACGGTGGTGACGGCCGCCACGGAGGTCGCGGTGGCGGCGCTCACGACGTGCTCCCGGACAGGACGCCGAGCAGCTCGGGGTGGCTGGCGAAGACGCCGGGGTCCGGGGTGCCCGCCATGTGGGTGCGCACGTCCTGCGACGGCGGCCCCGCGGTGCCCCACAGGTCCGACAGCTCCGGCGTGCGCCGCCAGACCCGGCACAGCCACTGGTCCTCGACCACCTGCGCGACGTCGGAGGTGTACTCGCACACGAGGCCTGCCGGGTCGCCGAAGTAGCCGAAGGTGTTGTTGCCCGGCCCGTGTCGGCCCGGCCCCCACAGCGGCGTGACGCCGCGGCGCTTGAGGCCGCCGATGCCGCGCATGAAGTGGTCGATCGAGGGCATCTCGTAGGCGACGTGGTTGATCGACGTCCAGCCCGCCTGGTTGAAGGCGATGCTGTGGTGGTCGGAGTTGCAGCGCAGGAACGCCATCCGGTGCTCGGACCAGTCCGACACCCGCATGCCCAGCACGCTCGTGTAGAACGCGACGGCCCGGTCGATGTCCACGGTGTTCAGCACGACGTGCGTCACGCCGACCGGCCTGGCCACCTCCCGGCTCATCGGGACGACCGACTCCAGTCTCGGTGGCCAGCTCGACGAGCCTGCCCTCCGGGTCGACCAGCTGCAGGCCGTAGCCACCGCCCGCCCCGGCGAGCGGGGACGGCTCGCGCAGCATCGGCACGCCCGCCGCCTCCAGGCCCCGGGCGGCCTCGTCGATCTCGGCGCGGGTCCGCACCGCGAAGCTGACCTTGCCGAGGCCGTTGTGCTCCGCGCGGGTCAGGTGCAGCACGTGGTGGTTCTCCCCCGTGCCGCGCAGCCAGGCGTCGTCGCGGTCGTCCTCGACGACGGCGAGGCCCCACACGTCGGCGTAGAAGTCGCGGGACTCGGCGAGCGTCGGGACGCGCAGCTGCACCGAACGCAGCGAGTGCAGCCGGGCTATGGGCTGGCTGGCGGCCTGGCGCATGTCCACCTCCATAAGTTCGATACAAAGAGTCTAAGTGTTTAATGTTTTAGGGTCAAGAGGCCCAGGGCATCGGCTGCTCGTCCAGGCCCCAGTAGATGCTCTTCTGGCGGGAGTACGCGGCGATGCCCGCGCGCCCCTTCTCCCGGCCGATGCCGCTGGCCTTCATGCCGCCGAACGGCGTCGAGATGCTGAACTGCTTGTAGGTGTTGATCCACACCGTGCCCGCCTCCACCCGGCGGGCCAGCCGCCACGCGGCGCGGTAGTCGCCGGTCCAGATCCCGGCGGCCAGGCCGTACACCGAGTCGTTGGCCTGCGCGACCAGGTCGGCCTCGTCCGTGAACGGCAGCGCGACCAGCACCGGGCCGAAGATCTCCTCCTGGCAGGCCGCGGCGGTGGGCGGCAGCCCGTCCAGCACGGTCGGCAGGTAGAACGACCCCTCGTCGTAGCCCGGCCCGCGGGGGACCTCGCCGCCTGCCAGCACCCGGGCGCCGTCCGCGCGGGCGCGCTCCACGTGCCGCGCGACCCGGTCCCGATGCGCGGCGTGGACCAGTGGCGCCACCTGCGTGCACGGGTCGAGCCCGTGGCCCACGCGCAGCGCCCGCGTGCGGGCGACGAGCTCGGCCACGAACCGGTCGTAGAGCGGCTCGGCGACGAACAGGCGCGAGCCCGCGATGCAGCTCTGCCCGGAGGAGGAGAAGATCCCGTAGAGGATGCCCGCGATGGCGAGCTCGACGTCGGCGTCGGCGAGGACGATCGTCGGCGACTTGCCGCCCAGCTCGAGCGAGACCGGCATCAGCTTCTCGGCCGCGACGTGCCCGATGCGTCGACCCGTGCTCGTGCCGCCGGTGAACGACACCTTCCCGACACCAGGATGGGCGACGACCGCCTCGCCGACGACCGCGCCCCGGCCCGGCAGCACCGACAGCAGGCCCGGCGGCAGCCCGGCCCCTTCGATGATGCGGGCCAGCGCGAGGGACACCAGCGGCGTCCACTCGGCGGGCTTGAGGACCACGGCGTTGCCCGCGGCCAACGCCGGCGCGATCTTCTGGGCGTCGCTGGCGACCGGGGAGTTCCACGGCGTGATCGCGCCGACCACGCCGATCGGCTCGTGCACGCTCATGGTGAGCGCGGAGCCGCGGCGGGTGGTGAGGTCCTCGTCCGCGGTCTCCAGCACGGCCGCGAAGTAGCGGAACGTGCCCGCTGCGCTGGCCACGAGGGCGGCGGTCTCCCGGAGGGTCTTGCCGGTGTCGCGGCTCTGCAGCCGGGCCAGGTACTCGGCCGCGTGCTCGATGCCGTCGGCGATCCGGTGCAGGTGCCGGGCCCGCTCGTGGGCGGGTTGATCCCGCCAGGCCGGGTCGGCGGCGGCCGCGGTGCCGCGGCGCACGGCCTCGTCGACATCGGCGACGGAGGCCTCGTGGATCTCCTGCACGACCGACCCGTCGGCCGGGTCCACCGACGGTGTCGCCGGGCCGCCGCCGACCCGCCACTCCCCGCCCACGAGGATCCGGTCGGGCGGCGGCGTCACTGGCTCGCTCATCGGGAGATCTCCTCCAGCGAGCGCTCCTTGGTCTCGACGGCGAAGATGCCGGTGCTGACGGCCCCGACCAGCGCCACCGCCCCCATCACCGCGAACACGTGCGCGATCGAGAGGCCTGCCCCGACGATGGCCCCGACGACGAGCGGGCCGACGATGATGCCGAGCCTGCCGAACGCGCCGCCCACGCTGCAGCCCAGCGCGCGCATGCGGGTCGGGTACAGCTCGGCGGTGTAGACGTAGAGCGCGAGGTTGACCGCGTAGATGAAGACCGCGGAGCCCGCGGACCACAGCAGCACCTGCGTGGCCGTGCCCGCGCCGGTGGCCGCGAGCAGGAACAGCAGCGCCGAGCTGCACACCAGGCTGCCGGTGATCGCGATCCGCCGCCCGAGGTTGTCGATGAGCAGCGCGATGACCAGGCAGCCGACCAGTCCGGCGACGGTGGTGGCGATGCTGTAGACCAGCGCGGTGCCGACGTCGAGCTTGAACACGGTGCGGTAGATGGTGGGCAGCCAGGACGCGATGCCGTAGTTGACGAAGTACGCGGTGAGCCAGGCGGTCGCCAGCATCAGGGTGCGGCGGAGGTAGACGCCGCCGAACAGCTCGGCGACGCGAGCGCGGTGCAGCTGGACCGGCGCGGCCGCGGCGACCTGCGGCGCCGGCAGCGGTGCCCCGGTGGTGCGCACGACGTCGGCCTCGATCGTGGCCATCGCGGCCTCGGCCTCGTCCAGGCGACCGCGGGCGGCCAGCCACCGCGGCGACTCGGGGATCCGGCGCAGGAGCGGCACCAGGATGATCGGCAGCGCGCCGAGCGCGAAGAGCACCCGCCAGCCCAGCGTGGGCACCACCCAGGCGGCGACGATCGAGGACATGACGAGGCCCGCCGGGAAGATCAGCTCGTAGAGGAGCACGAAGCGGCCGCGCCGGTGCGCCCGCGTGATCTCGCCGATGTAGGTGGCCGCGACCGGCACTTCGGCGCCGAGCCCGAGGCCCTGGACGAAGCGGAGTACGAGGAAGACCCACAGGGTGCCGGTGAGCGCGGAGGCGATGCTCGCGAGCGCGTAGACCACCAGCGACCACCGCAGCACCCGCAGCCTGCCGACGTGGTCGGCGAACCACCCGCCCGCCAGCGCGCCGATCAGCATCCCGAGCCCGCCGATCGCGATGGTCCAGGCGACCATGCCCGCGTCCATGTGGAAGAGCGGGATGAGCACCGGCAGCGCGTAGGCGACCATCAGCTGGTCGAAGCCGTCGAAGAAGGTGACGGCACCGACCACCACACGGGTCCGCACGTGCCACCGTGACACCGGCAGTCGCTCCAGCCGTGCGCTCACCTGCTCCGGGCTCGTGACCGTCGAGCCCAACTTTTCGATCATCTGCGGGGACCTTCCTGCGGAGTGGCTGCCGACGAAGATTGTTTTGGTATTAGTAATTTAGTGTCGAGATACTGCCGCCCGATGCGGCCCTGTGTCAAGACCCTGAACTACTCAGCCCTAAACTGTTCGGGGTCGAGCAGTCTTCGGAAGGGTGATGCGGACATGGCGAAGCGCGCGAGGGGATCCGCGGTCGAGGTGTCGACCCCGGCCGACGGTCGGCAGGACGGCGCCGTGTCCGGCGCCGTGGACGAGATCGTCGCGCAGTGGCGGCGGGAGCGGCCGGACCTCGACCCGTCCCCCATCGCCCTGTTCGGCCGCGTGCACCGCGTCTACCTGCGCTATCAGGCGGTGATCGCCAAAGGGTTCGCCGCCTACGGGCTCAACTCGGCGTCGTTCGACGTGCTGGCCGCGCTGCGCCGCGCGGGCGCGCCGCACCGCAGGTCCTCGACCGAGCTCGCCAACGAGTCACTGCTCTCCTCCGCCGGCGTCACGTTCCGGCTCGACCGGCTGGAGGAGGCGGGCCTCATCGAGCGGCAGCGCGACACGGCGGACCGGCGGGTGGTGTACTCCCAGCTCACCGCGAAGGGCCTGGACGTGATCGACCGCGCGATGGCGAGCCACCTGACGAACGAGCACCGGTTGCTGACGGGGCTGACCGCGGCGGAACGCACGCAGCTGGCCCACCTGCTCGGCAAGCTCGAGGACTCGATCGTGGCCGCCGAGCACGCCCGGAGCTGACACCTAGACCCGCGCGGCCTGCGGCTCCTCGTGGTGCGCGGCGCGACGCGGCAGGCGGGCGGTCACCCGCAGCCCGCCGCCCTCGGGCGACGACAGCAGCAGCTCGCCGCCCGCCAGCTCGATGGTCCGGGCGGCGATCGCCAGGCCCAGCCCCGAGCCGTCCACGCCGCTCTGCGCGGGGCTGCGCCAGAAGCGGTCGGTCGCCCGCTCCAGCTCCTCGGGCGGGATGCCCGGGCCGGTGTCGCACACCGCGATCTCGACGACGTCGGGCGCGGCCTGCACGGTGACCGTGATCGACCCGTCGGGCGGGGTGAACTTGACCGCGTTGTCCAGCACGGCGTCCAACAGCGTCTCGATGGCGCCCGCGGTCGCGGTGACGCGCAGGCCGTGCGGGCCCGCCCGGCGCAACGCGAGCCCGGAGTGCTCGGCCAACGGCCGCCACGCCTCGATCCGGTCGTCGACCCCGGCGTCGACGTCGACCGGAACGAGCGGCGCCGTGCGCTCGGCCCTGGCCAGCGCGAGCAGGCCGTCGAGCAGCGTGGAGAGCCGCTCGGCCTCCTCAAGCGCCGCCACGTGGTCCTCCTGGGCCGCCGCGTCGACGTGTCCGTCGAGGTTGGACAGCCGCAGCCGGAGCGCGGTGAGCGGGTTGCGCAGCTGGTGGCTGGCGTCCGCGACGAACGCACGCTGGGCGCCGTAGGCCTGGGCGACCGTCTCGGCCATGCGGTCGAACGACGCGGAGAGCCGCCGCAGCTCGGGGGGCCCGCTGCCGTCCGCGATCGGATCGGGCGCGCCGCCCGCGAGGACGGCCGACGCGACCCGGCCGGTGCCCTCGTCCAGCCGCCGGACCGGGCGCAGGATCCAGCGCACGATCGGCAGCGCGACGAGCGTGGCCAAGACGAGCGCGAGCAGGGCCGCCGCCAGCACGATGAGCCACACCTGCACCTCGAAGGTCCGCAGGTCGTCGGTCGGCGCGACGGTGACCGCCGCCCCGCGCACCTCGGTGTCCACCAGCACCGGCTCGGCGATCACGAACGGCCGGTCGTCCCACGGCCAGCGCAGCGCGTAGACGTCCGAGCGCCGGTTGGCCAAGGCCAGCGCCAGCCGCTCGTGGCCCGCGGCGTCGAGCGTGGGCGGGTCCGGCCGCGACGTGGCGATGAGGTTGCCCTCCCGGTCGAACACCAGTACCGCGACGCCGTAGACCTCGTCGTAGCGCTGCAGCTCGGCGGCCAGCCCGGTGGTGTCGTCCTGCGTGATGGGCCGCTCGGCGAGCGAGGCGTAGAAGATCGTGTCGGTGAGCTGCTGGGTGAACAGCTGCGACTGCCGGGCCTGCGACGTCGACAGGGCGAGCGGCACGCCGAGGCCCACCGCCAGCAGCCCGACGAGGACCAGCACGATCACCAGCAGCCGCGCGCGCATCAGGGGGCGTCCCCGGGACCGGCGTCGGGGAGGCCGAGCCGGTAGCCGACGCCGCGCACGGTCTGCACCAGGTCCGGGCGCCCGAGCTTGGTGCGCAGCGTGGCGACGTGGACGTCCAGGGTCCGGTTCGCGCCCGCCCAGCTGCGGCCCCACACCTCGGCGACGATCCGGCTGCGCGTGCACACCGCCCCGCGCGACGCCGCGAGCATGCCGAGCACCTGGAACTCCTTGCGGGTGAGGGTGACCGGCCTGCCCGCCACCGTGACGGTGTGGCGTTCCAGGTCGACCGCGACGTCGTCGACCAGCACCACGTCACCGGTCGCCGAACCCGGTCCGGGGCGGCGGCGCCGGTAGACCGCATGCACCCGGGCCAGGAGCTCGCCGATGTCGTAGGGCTTGACGAGGTAGTCGTCGGCGCCGGAGTGCAGGCCGAGGATCCGGTCGTCGACCTCGCCGCGCGCCGACACGACGATCACCGGCACCTCGCTGACCTCGCGGATCGCCCGGCAGACGTCGACGCCGTCGATGTCGGGCAGGCCGAGGTCGAGGAGCACGACGTCGACGCCGCCCAGGTGGTCCACCGCGCCGCGGCCCTTGGCCAGCCGCGTGGTCGTGATGCCGTGGCGGTGCAGAGCCGGGCGCAGCGCGGCGGCCACCCGGTCGTCGTCCTCCACGAGCAGGATGTGCACGCCTGGCCCCCGTCCGAAAATCTGTTATCGGAGCGCAACCCTATGGGTAGCTCAAGTCCCTGGACGGACTGTCCGATTGGTCCTAGCTTCCGGGGATGTCCTCCAGGTCCGCCGAGACCGCTGCTGCCATGATCCGGATGACAGCCGTCGAGAAGCACTTCGGCGAGCTGCACGTGCTGCGCGACATCAACCTCGAGGTCGACGTCGGTCAGGTCGTGGTCGTGCTCGGGCCGTCGGGGTCGGGGAAGTCCACGCTCTGCCGCACGATCAACCGGCTCGAGCCGATCGACTCCGGCACCATCGAGGTCGACGGTGAACCGCTCCCCGCGGAGGGCAAGGCGCTGGCGGGCCTGCGCGCCGACGTCGGCATGGTGTTCCAGAGCTTCAACCTCTTCGCGCACAAGACGATCCTGCAGAACGTCACGCTCGCGCCGCTCAAGGTGCGCAAGATGGCGAAGGCGGAGGCGGAGCGCGACGGGATGGCGCTGCTGGAGCGCGTGGGCATCGCGAACCAGCGCGACAAGTACCCGGCCCAGCTCTCGGGCGGGCAGCAGCAGCGGGCGGCGATCGCCAGGGCACTGGCGATGAAGCCCAAGGTCATGCTGTTCGACGAGCCCACCTCGGCGCTGGACCCCGAGATGGTCGGCGAGGTCCTGGACGTGATGACCACGCTGGCCAAGGAGGGCATGACCATGCTCGTGGTGACCCACGAGATGGGCTTCGCCCGCAGGGCCGCCAACCGCGTCGTGTTCATGGACGACGGAGAGATCGTCGAGGACGCGCCGCCCGACACGTTCTTCACCCAACCCCGATCGGACCGCGCGAAGGACTTCCTCGGGAAGATCCTCACGCACTAGGGAGGACCCACGCATGTCGTTCCACAAGCTCGCTGCTGTGCTGCTGGCAGGCGGCCTCGCCCTGGCAGCCTGCGGCGGGCAGACCTCACTCGGCTCGTCGGGCGCCAGCGCCCCACCCGTGGCCAGCGGCGCCACCTTCCCCGAGGGCTCGACCATGGCCAAGCTGGCATCAGCGGGCACCGTGCGCGTCGGCACCAAGTTCGACCAGCCGCTGTTCGGCCTCAAAGGCCTCGACGGCAAGCCTCAGGGCTTCGACGTCGAGATCGCCAAGATCATAGCCGCCAAGCTCGGTATTCCGGCCGACAAGATCACCTACACCGAGACCCCCTCGAAAATCCGTGAGGACGTGCTGGCCAACGACCAGGTCGATATGGTGGTGGCCACCTACACGATCAACGACGCGCGCAAGCAGAAGGTCTCGTTCGCCGGGCCGTACTACATCGCGGGCCAGGACCTGATGGTCAAGGCCGACAACACGGCGATCACCGGGCCGGAGTCGCTCAAGCCCACCAATGCCCGGGTGTGCTCGGTGAGCGGCTCGACGCCCGCCAAGGAGATCACGAAGTACGTCGACCAGGCCAACATCGTCCTCTTCGACGTCTACTCCAAGTGCGCCGACGCGCTGCGCAACGGCCAGGTGGAGGCCGTCACCACGGACAACGTGATCCTCTCCGGCCTGGTCAGCACCAGCCAGGGCGCGTTCAAGCTGGTCAACAAGCCGTTCACCAAGGAGCCGTACGGCATCGGCATCAGCAAGGGAAACACGGCGTTCTGCCAGTTCATCAACGACACGCTGAAGGCATCGGACGCCGACGGCACGTACGCCGCCGCGTGGAAGTCCACCGTGGGCGCCGTGCAGCCCGAAGTGCCGCCGCTGCCGCCCGCCGACCCCTGTAGCTGACCTGCCGCACCGGGCGGCCCGTCGGGGGGCGGCCCGCCCGATCTCATTCCCCTCCCCGGAGGTCACCCCCAGTGAATGCACTGATCAACGAGTTCCCCCGCTACCTGGGGGGCTTCTTCGGCACGCTGCGGATCAGCCTCTTCGCGGCCATCGGCGCGTCGGTGATCGGCACATTCCTGGCCGGGTTCCGAGTGTCACCGGTGCCGCCGCTGCGGTGGATCGGCACGGCGTGGGTCACGGTGTTCCGCAACTCGCCGCTCGTCGTGATGCTGTTCATGTTCGCCTTCGCGCTACCGCAGGTCGGGGTGAGGTTCCCGACTCTGGGCGGCAACGCGTTCTTCTGGCCCGGTGTCAGCGCGCTGGTCTGCTACACCGCCGCATTCGTCTGCGAGGCCGTGCGCTCGGGCATCAACTCCGTGTCGCCGGGGCAGGCCGAGGCGGCGCGCGCGGTCGGGCTGACGTTCCAGCAGACCCTCGGCGCGGTCGTGCTCCCCCAGGCGCTGCGCTCGGTCGTGCCGCCGCTGGGCAACGTGATCATCGCAATGATCAAGAACTCCGCGATCGTCGGCGCGTTCGGCGTGACCGGGGAGCTGTTCTCGGTGGACGCGGGCAACACGGCGCTGGGCTACTCGGCGCTGTCCAGCCTCACCGGCGTGGCCATCGCCTATCTGTGCATCACCATCCCCGCCGGGATCGCGCTCGGCGCCATCGAGCGGCGGATCGAGGTCAAGCGATGAGCGAGCTTGCGAGCGAATCATCGGCTCGGCGCCGACCGAGCGTCAGCGAAGGAGAGCGATGACGGCGAGCGTCCTCTACGACGTCCCGGGCCCCGTCACCCGGCGGCGCACGACCATCAGCACGGCCATCGCCGGGGTGGCGCTCGCCGGGCTGATCGTGCTGGTGCTCGTGCAACTCGGCGAGAACGGCCAGCTGGAAGCGGACAAGTGGGGGCCGATCTTCAGCCCGGTCAACCAGTACTTCGTGGCCGTATGGACGGCGTTGGGTATCGGGCTGGCCAGCACGATCACCGCCGCGGCGCTCACCCTGGTGTTCGCGCTCGCCATCGGCACGCTGCTGGCCGTGGCGCGCCTGTCGAGCACCCGCGCGTACCGGTGGTTCGTGGTCTCGGTGATCGAGTTGCTGCGCGGCCTCCCCGTCGTGATCACGATCTACTTCGCCTCCCGCGTGCTGCCCGAGATCGGCATCGCGCTGCCGCCGCTGTGGTACCTCGTCATCGGGCTCACCGCGTACAACTGCGTGATCATCGCCGAGATCCTGCGCTCCGGCGTGGCGGCGCTCCCCCGCGGCCAGACCGAGGCGGCCCTCGCGGTCGGGCTCACCCGGCTGCAGACGCTGCGCATGATCCTGCTGCCCCAGGCGTTCCGGATCATGCTTCCGGCACTGATCAGCCAGCTCGTCGTGATCGTGAAGGACACCTCGCTCGGCTTCGTGGTCTTCGGCTTCTCCGAGTTCGTGCGCACCGCGAACACGGTGATCCAGTTCTTTGCCGGGCAGCTGGGTATCAACCTGGCGCTGCAGATGTACGTGGCGGTGGCGCTGGTCTTCATCCTGATCAACTATGGCCTCGGCAAGCTGGCCGAGCTGGTGCAGCGGCGCCTCGCCCGCGCCCACCGCACCGCCGCCCCGCCGCAGCGGGAGGTGCCCGCCGAAGCGGAGGCAGGCCCACCCTGAGCGCCGTCAGAGGTTCTCGACCGGCACCGGTTCGATGCCCTCCTCCGCGGGCAGGTTGAAGCCCAGCACCTGCGCGTAGAAGGAGAGCTCGGCGTCCAACGCCCTGCGGATGTTCTCGGCGCGCCGGAAGCCGTGCTGCTCGCCGTCGAAGAGCAGGTAGGCGACGGGCACCTTCCGGTCGCGCAGCGCGTCGACGATCGTCTCGCTCTGCGCGGGCGGCACGATCTCGTCCTCGCTGCCCTGCAGCACGATCAGTGGCCGCGTGAAGCGGTCGACGTGGTGGATCGGCGACCGCTCGACGTAGACGTCGCGCGCGGCCGGGTAGGGCCCGACGAGCCGGTCGAGGTAGCGGCTCTCGAACTTGTGCGTGTCGCGCGCGAGCGCTTCGAGGTCCGCGACGCCGAAGTGGTCGGCGCCCGCCGCGAACGGCGTGTCGTCGCGGACCAGCGCCGCGAGGACGGTGAACCCGCCCGCCGAGCCGCCGCGGATGGCGAGCCGCTCGCCGTCGACCCGGCCCATGCGGGCGAGGTGGCGGGCGGCGGCGAGGCAGTCGGCGACGTCCACGATCCCCCACTGCCCGAGCAGCTCCTCGCGGAAGGCCCGGCCGTAGCCGGTGGAGCCGCCGTAGTTGACGTCCACGACGGCGAACCCGCGGCTCGTCCAGTACTGCACGCCCGTCGAGAACACCGGCGACGCGGCGGCCGTCGGGCCACCGTGGATCTCGACGAGCAGCGGCGGCAGTGCGCCCGCCGGTCCGGTCCGCTCGGGGTGCGCGGGCGGGTAGAACAGCGCGAACGCGGTGCGGCCGTCGTCGCTGACGAACGAGATGTGCTCGGGCACGGAGATGAACCCGGCGTCGACACCCAGGTCACGCGGCAGGCGCAGCGTTTCGACCACGCCGCCCCCGGGGTCGATGCGGTGCACGCCGGGCTCCTGCGTTGGCGAGCCCGCCACGACGAGCACCGTGCCGTCCGTGCTGTTCGGGGCCGCGCGCACGGCCGTCACCCGCGAGAACGGCGTGTCCAGGTCGGTGACCGTGCCGTCGGCCGTGCGGCGGGCGAGCCCGTCGTAGCCGCGGCGTTGGCGGGCGAACACCACCGACCCGTCGGCGAAGATCGCGTACCGGGCCGACCCGAACTGCCACGGCGGCACGCCGATCTCGGCGTCCATGCGTACGACGGTGGCGATGTCGGTGCCGGGCGTGTACCGGTACAGGTTCCACCAGTCGGAGCGGTCGGACACGAACCACAGCGCGCCGTCCCCGTCCCACCGCGGCTCCAGCACCGATTCGTCGGGGGCGCCCGCGATCACGAGTTCCTCGCCGCTGGCGAGGTCGCGCACGACGAGCTCGGTCGCGTCCCACGGCATCGACGGGTGGTTCCACCGCAGCCACGCCAACGTGCCGCCGTCCGGGGACAGGCGCGGTGCCGCGACGAAGTCCGATCCGGTGACCAGCACCTCCGGCTCGCCGGGGGTGTGCGCGTCCAGCCGGACGACCTCGTTGACGACCGCGTCCGCCGATGAGCCGTGGTGGCGCTCACGCACGCAGACGATCGACGCGCCGTCCGGGGCGAGGTCGCCGTCGGCGAAGCGGTCGGCCCGCGCGGTCGCGGGCTCCGGCGTGAGCGGCAGCGGGTCTTCGCCGGGAGCGAGCCGGTAGAGCCGCTGGTCGGCCCAGTTGGCGAACCAGACGACACCGTCGCGCGCCCACCATGCGCCGCCGCCGTACTCGTGGACGGCCGTGCGCGCGTTCGATCCCGGGGGGAGCACGTCCGCGCAAGTGCCGTCGGGGCTGCGGCGCACGATCTGGGTGCGACCGTCCTCCGCGGGGCGACCTTCGGCCCACAGGACGTCATCGCCGTCGACGACGAGCTCCCCCAGCCGCACCGCGTCCGCCACGACCGTCGCGGACGTGAACGGGGTGGGCCAAGATCCGTAGGGCGCGGTCGTCACACCTGCGCACGCTAGTCGGACTCAGCCGGCGCCGCGCCGTTTCAGGGTCGTCAGCAGCAGCGTGGCGGCCTCCCGCAGCTGCCTCGGCCGCACGGCGGGCAGCACGGCCAGCGCCCCGGTGCGCCCGGGCCACCAGCGGGTCGTTCCGTCCGGGCGCACGACGCCGAGCGCGGGAAGGTTGCATCCGCGCACGGCGGCCGGGACGTCCGGCGGGAGGTAGGGATCGCGGCACGAGCGCACCGTGACCGGCACGCGCAACAGGTCCGGCAGCTCCCGCGCGACCGTCGAGCACGGCGGGCAATCCACGTCGTAGACGACAACCACTTCGACGATCCGCATGGCCCGGGCAGCGTAGCGTGGCGCCATGCCCGACGAGCCGCCCGACAAGCCCATCGACGCCGAGATCGTCCCGGAGCAGAGCGCCCCGAGCGTGCCCACCGGCTACACCGAGAGCGGCGTGCCCACCCTCGACTACGTCCGCGAGAAGATCGAGGGTCGCCACGCCACGGCACTGGGCATGGAGGAGCTGGTCGGCGAGACCGAGCAGGCCCGCTCATTCGCCGAGCAGGAGGCCGAGCGGAAGAAGGCGGCCGAGGACAAGCTGGCCGAGATCCGTAGGTCGCTCCGCTCCCCGTGAGTGGTAACGAGTGCTGGAGCACTCGTTACCACTCACGGCCGGGCTAGCGCTTGAACAGCTTGCTGCCCAGCCACACCAGCGGGTCGTACTTGCGGTCGACCGCGCGCTCCTTCAGCGGGATCAGCGCGTTGTCGGTGATCTTGATGTGCTCGGGGCAGACCTCGGTGCAGCACTTGGTGATGTTGCAGTAGCCCAGGCCGTCCTCGTCCACGGCTTCCGCCGCCCGCCCGGAACGCGCGTCGAGCGGGTGCATGTCCAGCTCGGCCTGCCGCATGAGGTAGCGCGGCCCGGCGAACGCAAGCTTGTTCTCCTCGTGGTCGCGCACCACGTGGCAGGTGTTCTGGCACAGGTAGCACTCGATGCACTTGCGGAACTCCTGGCTCCGCTCGACGTCGACCTGCTGCATCCGGTACTCGCCGGGCGCGAGGTCCGGCGGCGGCGCGAACGCCGGGATCTCGCGCGCCTTCGTGTAGTTGAACTCCACGTCGGTGACGAGGTCCCGGATCACCGGGAACGTGCGCAGCGGGGTCACGGTGACGATGTCGCGCTCGTCGAACGTCGACATCCGCGTCATGCACATCAGCCGCGGCCGCCCGTTGATCTCGGCGCTGCACGAACCGCACTTGCCTGCCTTGCAGTTCCAGCGAACGGCCAGGTCGTTCGCCTCGGTCTGCTGCAGGCGGTGGATGATGTCGAGAACGACCTCGCCCTCGTTCACCTCCACCGGGTAGTCGACGAGCTCGCCGGACTCACCGTCGCCCCGCCACACCCGGAAATGGGCGTCGTAGCTCATGCTTTCTCCCCTTGGTCGGCGCGGTGGCCACCCAGCTCCTCGCCGGTGTAGTACTTCTTCAGCTCGTCGAGCTCGAACAGGTCGAGCAGCTCGGGCCGCATGGCGATCTGCTCCTGCCGGACCAGCTCCACGTCGTCCTCGCCGAGCGCGCGCAGCACGAGCAGGACGTGGCGCCAGTCGGAGTCCATCACCGGGAAGTCGTCGCGGGTGTGCCCGCCGCGGCTCTCCTGCCGCTCCAGCGCGGCCTTCCCGACGCACAGCGACACCAGCAGCATGTTGCGCAGGTCGAGCGCCAGGTGCCAGCCGGGGTTGAACTGGCGGTGCCCGGTGACCGACACCGTGCGGGTGCGCGTCGCGATGTCCTCGAGCTTCTTCAGCGCGAGCCGCATCTCGTCTTCCTTGCGGATGATGCCGACCAGCTCGTGCATCGTCTTCTGCAGCTCCAGCTGCACCTTGAACGGGTTCTCCCCGCCTTCGGTCGCCGTGGAGAACGGCAGCAGCGCCCGCTCCTGAGCGGCGTCCACGTCCGCCACCAGCACGGCGGGGCGCACCCCGCCCAGGCCGTCGACGTACTCGCTGGCGCCGAGGCCCGCGCGACGGCCGAACACGAGCAGGTCCGACAGCGAGTTGCCACCCAGCCGGTTGGAGCCGTGCAGGCCGCCCGCGACCTCGCCCGCGGCGAATAGGCCCGGGACGATGGACATCGTGGTGTCCGCGTCGACCTCCACGCCGCCCATCACGTAGTGGCAGGTCGGGCCGACCTCCATCGGCTCCTTGGTGATGTCGACGTCGGCCAGCTCCTTGAACTGGTGGTACATCGACGGCAGCTTCTTGAGGATCTCCTCGGCGGAGCGCCGGGAGGCGATGTCGAGGAACACGCCGCCGTGCGGACTGCCGCGCCCCGCCTTGACCTCCGCGTTGATGGCGCGGGCCACCTCGTCGCGGGGCAGCAGTTCGGGCGGACGCCGATTATTCTCCTGGTCGGCGTACCAGCGGTCGCCCTCCTCGGGCGTGGTGGCGTACTGCTCCTTGAACACCTCCGGGACGTAGTCGAACATGAACCGCTTGCCCTCGGAGTTCTTGAGGATGCCGCCGTCGCCGCGCACCGACTCCGTGACGAGGATCCCCTTCACCGACGGCGGCCACACCATGCCCGTCGGGTGGAACTGCAGGAACTCCATGTTGATCAGCGTGGCGCCCGCGCGGAGGGCGAGCGCGTGGCCGTCGCCGGTGTATTCCCAGGAGTTCGACGTGACCTGGTAGCTCTTGCCGACGCCGCCGGTGGCCAGCACGACCGCGGGCGCGTCGAAGCGGACGAAGGCGCCGCTGCTGCGGTAGTAGCCGAAGCAGCCAGCGATCTTCCCGTCCGCCTTGAGGAGGTCGGTGATGGTCGTCTCGTGGAAGACGCGGATGTTGGCCTCGTAGTCGCCGGTCTCGCGGAAGTCCTCCTGCTGCAGCGAGACGATCTTCTGCTGCAGCGTGCGGATGAGCTCGAGGCCGGTGCGGTCGCCGACGTGCGCCAGGCGCGGGTAGGTGTGCCCGCCGAAGTTGCGTTGGCTGATCTTGCCGTCGGGCGTGCGGTCGAACAGCGCGCCGTAGGTCTCCAGCTCCCAGACCCGGTCGGGTGCCTCCTGCGCGTGCAGCTCGGCCATCCGCCAGTTGTTGAGGAACTTGCCGCCGCGCATGGTGTCGCGGTAGTGCACCTGCCAGTTGTCGTTGGGGTTGACGTTCCCCATCGACGCCGCGGCGCCGCCCTCCGCCATCACGGTGTGCGCCTTGCCGAACAGCGACTTGGAGATGATCGCCGTCCGCTTGCCGAGCAGCCGCGCCTCGATGGCGGCGCGCAGCCCGGCGCCGCCCGCGCCGATGACGACGACGTCGTAGTCGTGGATCTCGATGTTCTCGGTCATCGCTTCATCACCCCACAAACCGCAGGTCGGAGATCCATCCGGCGGATACCGCCATGATGTAGAAATCGGTGACGGCCAACGTGGCCAGTGTCGTCCACGCCAGCTCCTGGTGTTTCCCGTTGAGCCGCGAGATGTAGCCCCACATCTTGTAGCGCATCGGGTGTTTGGAGAAGTGGTTCAGCCTGCCGCCCATGATGCTGCGGCACGAGTGGCACGAAATCGTGTACGCCCAGAGCAGGATCACGTTCACGAGCAGGATCAGGTTGCCCAGACCGAAGCCGAAGCTGCCGTCGGCCTTGATGAACGCGTGGATCGCGTCGTAGGTGTTGATCACAGAGATGATCACGGCGATGTAGAAGAAGTAGCGGTGCGCGTTCTGGCCCAGCAGCGGCGCGCGGGTCTCCCCCGTGTAGCGGCGGTGCGGCTCCGCCACCGCGCAGGCGGGCGGCGACATCCAGAACGACCGGTAGTAGGCCTTGCGGTAGTAGTAGCAGGTGAGCCGGAACAGCAACAGGAACGGCAGGGTGAGCGCCGCGTAGGGCAGCCACCACACGTCGGGCAGGAAGCGGCCGAAATGCGCGGCCGCGGGGTCGCAGCCCAACGAGACGCAGGGCGAGTAGAACGGCGTCAGGTAGTTGTACTCGGCGACGAAGTAGTCCTTCTGCAGGAAGGCGCGCACCGTCGCGTAGAGGACCCACGCCACCAGCCCGACGGCGGTGAGCAGCGGCGGGAGCCACCACCGGTCGGTCCGCAGCGTCTTCGCGCTGATCTGCGCACGGCCGGTGGCCGGGTCGAGGGTGGAGGACACGTCAGCCCCCGTCCTTCATGGTTTCCACGTCAGCAACCTCGCGTTCTGCGCAACCCGGCGCACAGCGCAGAAGGCGGCGGCTCCGGGTCGGAATCGATGGCGCGGATGCTACGACGCGCAGCACCGCGCCAGGGGATCGGATCGTTCAAATGGGATGACGCGAACCGATGCACCTAGGCTATAGCGGTGACGTTGCAGCAGCTCAGGTACTTCCTGGCGGTGGCAGACGTGCGCAGTTTCACTAGGGCCGCGGAGCTCGTCGGGGTGGCGCAACCGACGTTGTCGCGTCAGCTCAAGGCCCTCGAAGACGAGCTGGGGGCGTCGCTCGTCGACCGTGGAGCGCGCGATGGCCCCATGCTCACCGCGGCGGGTCAGGCGGTGCTGCCGTTCGCGCGCCGGATCCTGGCCGACGCCGACGGCGCGCGGGTGGCCGTCGCGGAGATCGTGGGGCTGGCGCGCGGGCGGGTGCGGGTCGGCGCCACCCCGTCGCTGTGCAGCGGCGTGCTGGCCGATGTGTTGCGGGTGTTCCACGGGCAGTACCCGGCCATTGCGCTGGAGCTCGCCGAGAGCGGGTCGCAGCCACTGGTGCGGTCGCTGGTTCGGGGCGAGCTGGACATCGCGCTGGTCATCGTGCCCGTCTCCGGGGTCGACCCGGCTCTGCACGCCGTGCCGCTGCTGCGAGAACGGTTGTCGGTGGCCTCGGCGGCGTCCGGACAGCCGCCTGCGGCCCGCGGCTCGATGGGGCTGCGCGAGCTGGGGCGCCGCGCGCTCGTCGTGCCAAGGGAGGGCTACGACCTGCGGGAGTCCACCCTGCGCGCGTTCGCCGACGCCGGGGTCGCCCCCCGGTTCGCCGTGCAGGGCGGGGAGATGGACGCCGTGCTGCGGATGGTCGAGACGGGCACGGGGGTGGCGGTGGTGCCCGACCTCGTCTTCGCCGGGCGCCCCGGTCTACGGCGGACGGTGCTCACGCCCGCGCTCTACCGGACGGTCGCCCTGGCCTCGCGGGCCGACCTGCGGCCGAGCCAGGCCGCCGGGGCGTTCCGGGCCACGTTGCTGACGTTCCTGGCCGAGCTCTCGGCGGGCGGCGGGTTCCCGGGGGACGTGCAGGTGCTGCGCTGGCCGGACCCCTGACCGCGCGCCTCCCGGGCCCCGCCCCACGTGCGCGCCGCCGCCGGGCAGGCCCGGTTTCACACCCCGGGCGTCACTGCGCACCCCTTCGTATCACTTCGCACCCCGTCGGCGGGGTGCGAAGTGACCACCTGGGGTGCGAAGTGGAAGCAACAAGGGTGCGGCCCGCATGGCCCGCCGGGCGCGGCCACGACGGCGGCCGCCCGTCAGGACTCAGGCTCGCCGAGCTCGTCGTCCTCGGCACCGCGGGCGGCGAGCGCCTCTCGGACGACGCGATAGGCGATTCCGCCGGGGTAGCCGCGGCGCGCCAGCATGCTGACGAGCCGGCGGCCTGCCGCGGCACGGCGCTCGGGTGTGTCGGCGGGGATGGTGCGCAGCTTGCGGGCGACGAGCTCGTGGGCGCGCTGCTCTTCGGCGGCGGTGTCGACCTCGGCGAGCGCCTCCCGCGCCACTTCGTCGGCCACGCCCTTCCGCCGGAGTTCGAACGGCGATGGCGCGGCGCGCGAGCCCGCGTTGGTTGTGCCGCGAGCGCACCCACCGGCCTGCGAACGCGGCGTCGTCGATCAGCCCGACCTCGTCGAACCGCTCCAGCACGGTGCTCGGCCGCCTCGTCGGGCACGTCGCGCTTGCGCAGCGCCTGCGCGAGCTCCTGGCGGGTGCGGGCGCGCTCGGTGAGCAGGCGCAGGCAGATCTCCCGCGCGACCGCCACCGGATCGGCTTCGGGCTCGTCGGGCGACGGCGGCACCGCACCCGCGCGCTGCCGCCCGACAGCTTGACCGGAGCTCCGCGTCGTCGGACGCGCTCGGGCGCGGACGGCGCGACCACCCGCCGATCCGTTCGGGGCCCCGCCGGTCCGGGCCCCACCACCCAACCCGGTCCGGGCTCCGACACCCGACCCGGCCGGGCCGGTGGCGCCGGGCTCGGATGCGCCAGACCGCGCCACACCGGTCGGATCATCCGCGCCCGCTGCCTTGCTCGCGCCTGCGGCGCCAGGTTCGGATCGGCTGGGCCCCACCACACGAGTGGGATCACCCGCGGCCGCCTGCCCGGTCTGGCCGGTGGCGTGGGGCTCGGATCGGCCTGGCCGCGCCACGCGGGTCGGGTCACCCGCGCCTGCTCCCCCGGCTCGGCCGCGGCCGCCCGGACCGGTGCGGGCCGTGCCGCCGTTGCGGGCCCAGGCGCGCAGGTCGACCACCGTGGCGCGGTCGCCGTCCGGATCAAGATCGCGCAGTGATGCCACGGGCGCGGCCGGGCCGGGGGCGGCGAGATCCGCGAGGCGCATGACCCGATGGGCGGCTTCCTCGACCCCGGGCGCCGGATCGCGGTGCTCGGGCGGCCCGACGTCCTCGCGGTCGGTCACCTCAGAAGTCGACCGGCGCGGGCAGCGGCTCGATGTCGGCGTCGAGAACGGCCCCGATGCCGAGCTTCTCCTTGATCCGCTTCTCGATCTCGGCGGCGACGTCGGGGTTGTCGCGTAGGAACTTGCGGGCGTTCTCCTTGCCCTGCCCCATCTGGTCGCCCTCGTAGGTGTACCAGGCGCCGGACTTGCGGATGATCCCCTGCTCGACGCCCACGTCGATGAGCGAGCCCTCGCGGCTGATGCCGACGCCGTAGAGGATGTCGAACTCGGCCTGCTTGAACGGCGGCGCGACCTTGTTCTTCACCACCTTGACGCGTGTGCGGTTGCCGACCATGTCGGCCCCGTCCTTCAGCGTCTCGATGCGGCGGATGTCCAGGCGCACCGAGGCGTAGAACTTCAGCGCCTTTCCGCCCGTGGTGGTCTCGGGGGACCCGAACATGACCCCGATCTTCTCCCGGAGCTGGTTGATGAAGACCGCGGTGGTGCCGGAGTTGCTCAGCGCGCCGGTGATCTTGCGCAGCGCCTGGCTCATGAGCCGGGCCTGCAGGCCGACGTGGTTGTCGCCCATCTCGCCCTCGATCTCGGCGCGGGGCACGAGCGCGGCCACCGAATCGATCACGATGATGTCCAACGCGCCGGAGCGGATGAGCATGTCGGCGATCTCCAACGCCTGCTCACCCGTATCGGGCTGGGAGACCAGCAGCGCGTCGGTGTCGACCCCCAGCGCCTTGGCGTACTCCGGATCGAGCGCGTGCTCGGCGTCGATGAACGCCGCGATACCGCCCGCGGCCTGGGCGCTCGCCACGGCGTGCAGCGCGACCGTGGTCTTTCCACTGCTCTCCGGGCCGTAGACCTCAACCACGCGGCCGCGCGGCAGGCCGCCCACCCCCAGCGCGACATCGAGCGCGATGGAGCCGGTGGGGATAACGCCGATCGGGGGGCGGGTGTCGTCGCCGAGGCGCATCACCGAGCCCTTGCCGTGGTTCTTCTCGATCTGGGCGAGGGCGAGCTGCAGGGCCTTCTCGCGGTCGGGTGCGGTCATCGCCGGATCTCCACCTCGTGCTGTGTATCAGGACTGCCGTCGACGGTAGGACGCACCACCGACAGTTCGGGAGAAACGTCCGCGATCTGTGGACGGCCGCCCGTGATGTGGATAGAGCGTAGCGAACACCCGTTCGATCAGAGCATCGACACGCCGGGCGCGTACCCTGCGTCGCTCAACGGCAACGGCGCGCCCGCCCGCCCGCTCGCTCGCTCAGCGCCGCGCGGCAGGCACGTCGTACACCTCGCAGACCGCCAGCCACACCTCGCGCGGATCGATGCCCGCCTCGAGCGCCTCCTCCACGGTGCGCCCGCCGAGCTGCGCGAACACGTGGTCGCGGGACAGCGAGGCGGCCCGGACGGCACCGAACTCGCCCTCCATCAGCTCACGGAAATAGGTGAGTCGCATCCCCACCACGGTAGCGTCGCGAACGTGCTCGACTCCGTGTGGGCCGCGCTCGGCGGCGATCCCCGCGAGCTCGCGCGCCTGGAGATCACCGGGCCCCGCACGACGCTGGCGTCGACGTTCCCGGTCACGGACGCGGCCACCGCAGCCGTCGGCGCGAGCCTGCTGGCCGCCACGCTCGGCTCCGAGGCGCGCGTCGTGGTCGACACGCGCCAGCTGGCCATCGCCGTGCGCAGCGAGCGGTACGTGCGCCGGGACGGCCGGTCGGGAGGCAGCCCCTTCGACCCGCTCTCGGCGTTCCACCGGACCTCCGACGGCTGGCTGCGATTGCACGCCAACTACGCCTGGCATCGGGAAGCAGCGCTGCGCGTGCTGGGCTGTGCGGAGGGCGACGCCCCGGCCGCGATCCGGCGACGCGAAGCGGTCGAGCTGGAGACGGCGCTGCACGCGGCGGGCGGCGTGGGCGCGGCCGTCCGCACCGAGGCGCAGTGGCGATCGGTCGCGGGGCCGCTCCCACCGCTCGTCGAGCGGCGCATGCTGGGGCCCGCCGCACCCCGGCCCGCGCGGAGGCTGCGGGTGCTCGACTTCACCCGCGTGATCGCCGGACCGGTCGCCACCCGCACGCTCGCCGCGCACGGCGCCGACGTGCTCCGCCTCGACGCCCCGCACCTTCCGGAGATCCCCCTCCAGGCCTGGGACATGCTCCCCGGCAAGCGCAGCGCGCTCCTCGACCTGCGCGACGCCGAGGTCCGCGAGCGGCTGCTGGCCGGGGCCGACGTCGTCGTCACGGGCTACCGGCCGGGGGCGTTGGACCGGTTCGGCCTCGCGCCCGAAGCGCTCGCGGAGCGACATCCCGGCCTGGTCGTCGTCACGCTGTCGGCCTGGGGTCACGAGGGTCCGTGGAGCACGCGCCGGGGATTCGACAGCCTGGTCCAGGCGGCGTGCGGGATCGCCGTCGCCGAAGGCGGCCCCGAGGCACCCGGCGCCCTTCCGGCCCAGATGCTCGACCACGCCACCGGCTATCTCGCCGCCGCGGGCGCGCTCCTCGCCGTCGCGCGGCAGCGCGGCGAGGGCGGTTGCCACCACGTCCGGTTCTCGTTGGCGGGCACCGCGGCCTGGCTGCAGGGTCTGCCGCGCGCAGCGCCCGAGGACGTTCCCGACGTCGATCCCACGCCCTACCTCGTCGAGAAGGGCCGGTTCACGCTGGCGGCGCCGCCGGGCACGGTCGACGGCACACCTCTTGCCTGGCCCGATCCCACGCCGTCCTACGGCGCCGCCACCCCGGAGTGGACATGAACGACCCCACGGGCTTCTCCTCGCCGCTCGGCCAGATCATCGTCGGCCTCATCCTGCTGACGTCGCTGATCGTGCTGCTGCGCTGGTTCTGGACCAACCGCCGCCGGTAGCGTCGAGCCCATGCTGCTCGCCCAATTGAACATCGGGATGCCCGTCGCACCGCTCACCGAGCCGGAGCTGGCGGGTTTCGTCGAGGCGCTGGAGCCGGTCAACGCCCTGGCCGACGCAGCGGCGGGGTTCGTGTGGCGGCTGCAGACCGAGGACGGGGACGCCACCGCGATCCGCCCGTACGAGGATGACCGGCTGCTGGTCAACATGAGCGCCTGGACCTCGGTCGAGGCGCTCGCCACCTTCGTCTACTCCGGACCACACCGGGCGATCATGGCGCGCCGCCGTGAGTTCTTCGTGCCCATGCGCGAGGCCTTCCACGTGCTGTGGTGGACCGCGGACATCCCGACGGTCGAGGAGGCCATCGCCCGGCTCGAACACCTGCGCGCGCACGGCCCGACGCCGCACGCCTTCACCTTCCGCAAGCCGTTCCCGGCACCCGACGGGGAATCGGTGCGCCGCGACGACGGCTGGTTCTGCCCGGTCTGAGCCACACACGCGGCATCTGCGAGGCTGCGTCGATGCGGATGACGTTCGGTGTGGAGGACGAGCAAGCGTACTACGCGTGTCGCGAGGAGCTGTGCACACGGTTCGCGGAATGGGCGGAGCGGCAACGCCTCGACGCCGACGCGGGCGACGTCGAGCTGCTCCTGGACTGGAAATGGGGATACTCCGACGGTCGGCTCGACCACTGGGACCCGGCCGACGCCGAGGAGTTCCTGCTCGGGTGGTGCCCGCGCAAGCTCGCCTCTCCCCCCGATCTGATCAAGAGCATCCCGGGCTCGGTCGGGGCGTTCGTCGACTTCCTCGCGCACGAGGACCTGCTCGCGCCGGGCTGCTCACCGTCCGCGGTCCGCAAGACCTGCGCGGGCCTCGGCCCGAGGTTCGACCGCGAGATGGCGGACCCGGCCAACTTCGGGATGGCGAAGTCGCTGTTCGGCGGATGGGGAGACGCCGATCCGAACGCTCTGTTCGAACAGCTCGCCCGGCTCACGGGCACCTCCGCCGACGAGGTGCTGGAGGCCCTCGACGACGGGGAACCGGCCGTGGTCGGGCCGGTCGTGGCGCCGACCGACGACGAGGTCGCGGCGGCAATCGCGCAGGCACGGACGTTCGCCCAGGTCCGCGGGCTCGCCGCCCGTTGCGGCGCGCCCGGGTTGACGTTGACCGCGAAGGGCAACCTGCGACTGGCCGATGCACGCAGGCTGAGCGTGGAGCTGGAGACCGGCGAGGAGGTCGACACGCCCCACCGCAAGCTCGGCTCCGCCACCGAGCTGCCGTACCTCAGCTGGCTGGTCGGCACGGCCATCGCGGCCGGGGCGGTGCGCCGCCTGCGCGGACGGCTCATCGCCGTGGCCCGGTTCGCCGACCGCTCGGACCGCGATGCCTACGAGCGGACCGTCCGCGGGGCCCTGGAGACCGGTCTCGGCAGCCCGATGTCCTGGGCGTGGGCGGCCGCCCCGTCGGACGACGACGGCCTCGCCATCGCCCTCCTCGCCGAACTGCTCGACGCGGGCGCGGAAGGCGCATCAGCGGAGGACCTGGCCGAGCGGCTCGGGCCGCTGCTCGGTGGCTACGGTCCGATGGCCGCGATCCTAGGCGGCAGCACGCTCGACCACCTGCTGGCTCGGTTCGCCGACCTCGGACTGGTGACGCTCGTCGACGACGCGACGGCCGTGCTGACCGCGGCCGGTCGGGCCGTCGGCGCGGAGATCGTCACCGAGGCGGGGATCGAGGTGATCTACCGGGCGGACCCGACGACCGCCGACGCCGACGCGCTGATCGCCTCGTTGGTCCTGCTCGACGAGCAGGCCGCCGCCGCCGACCTCGGTGCGTGGGCGGCGGCCCATCCGTCCGGCGCCGCGGAGCTGACCACCGCCGCCACGCACGCCGATCTCCCCCCGGTCGCCGTCCTCAACCTGTTGGAGCTGGCGGGATCGACGTTGGGCGCCGATGTCAACCGGGCCGCCGAGGGGCACCGCGACGGCCCGCACGGGGCACTGGTGACGATGTGGCTGCTGCTGCGCGGCGCGATCGAGCCGTCGTCGGTCGCTCCCGAGATGATGCTCGTCGGCACGGTCGAGGTGGCCGCCGCGATGATCGATGACGCTGGGCCGGACGGCGTCGTCGAGTTCTTCGGCTCCGACGTCGACCAGACCGCGGAGGTGCTGGACCACCTCTGGCGCGCCGAGCACGAGCGCACCGTCGAGGTCCTCGACACGCTGGGGCGCCACCACCCCGACAAGAAGATCGCCAAGGCGGCCCGGCGCAGCCTGATGAAAGCCCGCAGTCGCAGCTGAGCCCCGCACCCGTCCAAAACCGTCGGACCCCCGGCGCATGATGGAGCCGTGACCGCACTGGAGGGCTTCTCCCCCGCCACCCGCGACTGGTTCGCGGGCGCCTTCGCCGCGCCCACCGCCGCGCAGGCGGGGGCGTGGGCGGCCGCCCAGGCGGGCAGGCACGCGCTGGTCGTCGCCCCCACCGGGTCCGGCAAGACGCTCGCTGCGTTCCTGTGGGCGCTCGATCGGCTGGCCACGGGCCCGCCGCCCGCCTCCCCACAGCACCGCTGCCGGGTCCTGTACGTCTCGCCGCTCAAGGCGCTCGCTGTCGACGTGCAGCGCAACCTCCGCTCGCCCCTCGCGGGCATCCGCCAGGCGGCCAAGCGGTTGGGGCTTCCGGTGCCCGACATCGCGGTCGGAATGCGCACCGGCGATACCCCGGCCGATGAGCGGCGCCAGTTCGCCCGCACCCCACCGGACGTGCTGGTCACCACGCCCGAGTCGCTGTTCCTGCTGCTCACGTCGGCCGCGCGCGAATCGCTGCGCGGCATCACCACCGTGATCCTCGACGAGGTGCACGCCGTCGCGGGCACGAAGCGCGGCGCCCACCTGGCGCTTTCGCTCGAACGGCTCGACGAGCTGTTGGAGCGGCCCGCGCAGCGCATCGGCCTGTCGGCCACCGTCCGGCCGCTCGACGAGGTGTCCACGTTCCTCGCCGGGGTGCGCCCGGTCGAGATCGTGCAGCCGCGCACGCCGAAGACCGTGCAGGTGTCGGTCGAGGTGCCGGTGCCCGATCTCGCCGCGCTTGACGAGCGGCCCGCGCCCGGCAGCTCCGATGAGGAGGTGGTCGGCTCGGCGGCGGGCACCGCGCAGCGGCCGTCGATCTGGCCCGCGGTCGAGCGGCGGCTGCTGGAGCTGGTGCGCGCCCATCGGTCCACGATCGTGTTCGCCAATTCGAGGCGGCTCGCCGAGCGCCTCACGTCGCGGCTCAACGAGCTGGCCGCCGAGGAAGCCGAGGGCGTCCAGGATCTCGACGCGTTCCCGGCCGAGGCGATCGGGCAGTCCGGCATCGGCGGTGCCGCCGCGGCCACCGTGGCGAAGGCGCACCACGGGTCGATGTCGCGCGAGCAGCGCACGCTCGTGGAAGAGGAGTTGAAGGGCGGCGTGCTGCCCTGCGTCGTCGCGACCTCCAGCCTGGAGCTGGGCATCGACATGGGCGCGGTCGATCTCGTCGTCCAGGTCGAGGCGCCGCCCAGCGTGGCGTCGGGGCTGCAGCGGGTAGGCCGCGCGGGCCACCAGGTCGGCGCCGTATCCAGCGGGGTGGTGTTCCCCAAGTACCGCGGCGACCTCGTCGCCTGCGCGGTGGTCGCCGAGCGGATGACGGCGGGTGCGATCGAGTCGCTGCGCTACCCGCGCAACCCCCTCGACGTGCTCGCCCAGCACATCGTGGCCATGGTCGCGCTGGAGCCCTGGCCGCTCGCCGACCTCGCCCGCGTCGTACGCCGGGCGGCGCCGTTCGCCGCGCTGCCCGAGTCGGCCCTGCACGCCGTGCTCGACATGCTGGCCGGGCGCTACCCGTCCGAGGAGTTCGGCGAGCTGCGCGCGCGGATCACCTGGGACCGCGTCACCGACCAGCTCGGCGGCCGCCCCGGCGCCCAGCGCCTGGCCGTCACCTCCGGCGGCACGATCCCGGATCGCGGCCTGTTCACCGTGATGACGCCCGGCGGGGCCGACGGCGCGGGCTCGCGGGTCGGCGAGCTGGACGAGGAGATGGTCTACGAGTCGCGGGTCGGCGACGCGATCATGCTCGGCACGTCGAGCTGGCGGGTCGAGGACATCACGCACGACCGCGTCATCGTCACCCCCGCGCCCGGGGTGCCCGCGCGGCTGCCCTTCTGGAAGGGCGAGCAGGTGGGGCGGCCGCTGGAGCTGGGCCGGGCGGTCGGGGCGTTCGTGCGGGAGATGGCGGCGCTGTCCGACGAAGCCGCCCGCGAGCGGGCCACCGGTGCGGGCCTGGACACCTGGGCGGCCGACAACCTGCTCGCCTACCTGCGCGAGCAACGCGAGGCCACCCGGCACGTGCCCAGCGACCGCGTGATCCTCGTGGAGCGGTTCCGCGATGAGCTGGGCGATTGGCGCCTCGTCGTGCACTCGCCGTTCGGGTCGAAGGTCAACGGGCCGTGGGCGCTCGCCATCGCGGCGCGCCTGCGGGAGCGCCGCGGCGTGGAGTGCCACGCCTCGGCCGCCGATGACGGCATCGTCCTGCGGCTGCCCGATGCGCTGGACGACTCCGGGGCCGAAGTCGTGCCCACCGCCGAAGACGTGTTGCTCGATCCGGCCGAGGTCGAGCAGGTCGTCGTGGCCGAGCTGGGCGGATCGTCGCTGTACGCGTCGCGGTTCCGGGAGTGCGCGGCCCGGGCCCTGCTCCTGCCCCGGCGCGATCCGCGCAGGCGCACCCCGTTGTGGCAGCAGCGGCAGCGGGCGTCGCAGCTGCTCACGGTGGCCGGGCGCTACGAGCAGTTCCCCGTCACCCTCGAGGCGATGCGCGAGTGCGTCCAGGACGTCTACGACCTTCCCGGCCTGCGCGCACTGATGAGCGATGTGCAGGGCCGCGCGGTGCAGGTGGTCGAGGTGGCCACGCCGTCACCCTCGCCGTTCGCGCGGAGCCTGCTGTTCGGCTACGTCGGGATGTTCCTCTACGAGGCCGACGCCCCGCTGGCGGAACGGCGCGCTGCCGCGCTCTCGTTGGACTCCACGTTGTTGGCCGAGCTGCTGGGCTCCGAGGCGATCCGGGAGCTGCTCGACCCGGAGGTGCTGGCCGAGGTCGAGGCATCGCTGCAGCGGCTCGCTCCGGAACGGCACGCCCGCGACGTCGAGGGCGCGGCCGATCTGCTCAGGTTCGTCGGCGACCTCACCGCCGCCGAGGCGGCGGCCCGCGGGGTCCGCGCGGAGTGGCTGGCGGAGCTGGAGCGGGCGCGGCGGGTCATCCGGGTGCGCATCGGGGGCGAGGAGCGCTACCTGTCCGTCGAGGACGCCGGGCGCGTGCGTGATGCGCTGGGCGCCGCGCTGCCGGTCGGTGTGCCCGAGACGTTCACCGAGCCGGTCAACGATCCGCTCGGTGATCTCCTGCTCCGCTACGCACGCACCCACGGGCCGTTCGCGGCGGCCGCGGCGGCGGCCCGGTTCGGACTGGGCGTGGCCGTCGTGGCGGGGGTGCTCGATCGGTTGGTCGGCAGCGGGCGGCTGGTCCGCGGCGAGCTGCGGCCCTCCGGTGAGGGCATCGACTACTGTGACGCTGAGGTGCTGCGTCGGCTCCGCCGGGCGTCGTTGGCGCGGCTGCGGGCCGAGGTCGAGCCGGTCGAGCCGCGCGCTCTGGGCCGGTTCCTGCCCGCCTGGCAGGGCGTGCAGACCGCGCCCGCTGGCGAGCGTCGGGGCCGGATGCGCCGGGCTCCGGGCGCCGAAGACGTGCTCGGTGTGGTGGAGCAGCTCGCCGGGGCGCCGCTACCCGCGAGCGCCGTCGAGTCGCTGATCCTGCCCGCGCGGCTGCCCGGCTACACGCCCGCGCTGCTGGACGAGCTCACCGCCGCCGGTGAGGTCAGCTGGACCGGTTGCGGCCCGCTCGCCGGGTCGGACGGCTGGCTCGCGCTGGCCCCGGCGGACGTCGCCGACCTGTTGCTGCCCGAGCCGGAGCCGGACACCGTCACGACGCCCCTGCACCAGGCCCTGCTCGATGCGCTGGGCGGCGGCGGCGCGCTGTTCTTCCGACAGCTCGCCGACGCGGCGGGCCAGGCGCTGGTCGCCGCGGGCGAGGCGGCGCCCGGCGACGATGCGGTGGTGGGCGCGGTCTGGGATCTCGTCTGGGCGGGGCTGCTCGCGGGCGACACGCTCGCCCCGCTGCGGGCCCGGCTCGGCGGCTCCGGTGCACGTGGCGGCCCGGCCCACCGCAGCAGGCGGCCGGCGGCGCGCGGCCGCTACGCCGCGCTCCGCGCGGGCCGCCCGGCGATGCCCAGCCGGGGCGGGCCACCGTCGGTCGGTGGGCGGTGGGCCCTCGCGCCCGCCCGTGAACCCGATGCCACCCGCCGCGCGCACGCCCGCGCCGAGGCGTTCCTCGAACGGCATGGCGTACTCACCCGCGGCGCACTGTCCACGGAGCGGGTCACCGGCGGGTTCGCAGGCATCTACCGCGTGCTGCGCGCCATGGAGGATTCCGGGCGGGCCCGGCGCGGCTACGTCGTCGAGGGGCTCGGCGCGGCCCAGTTCGCGGTGCCGGGCGCGATCGACCGGCTCCGCGCGCTCTCCCGTCCCGACGGCAGCCGCACTCTCGACGGCGCGGAAGGATCTGCCGGGGGCCTGTCCCGGATCGTGCTGGCCGCCGCCGACCCGGCCCAGCCCTACGGGGCCGCGCTGACGTGGCCCGCGACGGTCGGCGACACGAAGCACCGGCCCGGGCGGAAGGCGGGCGCACTCGTCGTGCTGGTCGAGGGTGCCCCGGCGCTCTACGTCGAGCGCGGCGGACGGTCGCTGCTCTCGTTCACCGCCGACCGCGCGGAGCTGGCGGCGGCCGCGCAGGCCCTGGCCGGGGCGGTGCACGAGGGTTGGCTCGGCACCTTGGCCGTGGAGCGCGCCGACGGGGTGGGATCGCTGGGCTCCGAGCTGGCCGAGGTGCTCACCGAGGCCGGGTTCCGGGTCACGCCGAAGGGGCTGCGGCTGCGCGCCTGAGCGGTGACACGGGTGTGCGGTCCTTCGCGGACCCGGAAGCGGGTCAAACCTCGGTACCACTACGGATCCCCGCCCGCCGCCGCCCGGGGCAGGATCGGCGCATGCGCCCAGCGCCTGCCGCGACACTGGGGCTCGTGCGACCGACGGCCAGCGTCCGCCCCTTCCTGATGACCAACCTGCTGGCCGCCGCAAAGGGTGTGCACCAGCGACCCCGGCTACGACGAGGCCCGCGCGGCGTGGAACCGCAACGCCCGCCTGACCCCGGCCGCGGTCGTCATGGCCGCGTCCGCGCACGACGTCCAGGCTGCGGTGCGGCTCGCCCGCGCCGAGGGCCGGGGGTCGGCGTGATGGCCACGGGGCACGGCGTCGCCACCACGGCCGACGGGGGTGTGCTGGTCAACACGTCCCGCATGCGCGAGGTCGCGATCGACCCGGTCGCCCGCACGGCGCGGGTCGCCGCGGGCGCGCGGTGGTCGGACGTGATCCCCGGCGCCGCGGCCCACGGCCTCGCCTGCCTGCCCGGCTCGAGCTCGGGCGTCGGTGTGGTCGGCTACACGATGGGCAGCGGCTTCGGCTGGCTGGGCCGCCGGTACGGCTTTGCGTCGGCCTCGGTGCGCGCGGCTGAGGTCGTGACCGCCGAAGGCGCGCTCGTGCGGGCCGGGGCGACCGCCCTCGGCGCCGTCAACGCCGTGATCTCGGTCGCCGCGCTGGGCCAGGTGCTCACCAACCTCGACCGTCCCATGAACGTCGTCGGGTACGCCGTCGGCGTCTCGGTCGGTGTCTACCTGGGCTGCGTCGCCGACGACCGGCTCCGGCGCCCGGAGGTTGACCGGCGGGCGCGGGACACGGTTCGCTGCGGCCTCGATCACGGGGTCGATCAAGGAGGGGTCGGTGGCCAACCTGTCCAAGCCCGGCGGCGACGACGAGCTCGGCGCGGAGGAACGCAGGCGGCGTCAGGAGCAGGCCGGGGAGTCCGGTGACCCGGCGACCGACGCCGCCATGGCCGGTGGGAGCTGGTGCGAGCGCGGCGGGTGCGCGGCTGCGGTCGTGAGTGGAAATAGCGGCCAGGACCACTATTTCCACTCACGACCCCCGCCGAGCATCCGGCCGACGATCAGGTCCACGTAGCCGTCGGCCACCTCGTCGAGCGACAGGTCGCCGTCGGGGCGGAACCAGTTGCTCAGGCCGTTGAGCATGTCGCACACCGCGAACGCGGCCAGGCGCGGATCGGACACGGTCAGCTCGCTCGCCGCCACCCCCGCCGCGATCACCTCGCGCACCCGCCGCTGGTAGTAGCGGCGGTGCTCGTCCACGACGGCGCGGTGCTCGGGGGTGAGCGCGGCCATCTCGTGCAGCCCGACGATGTGCTCGGTGCGCCGCCGGTGCAGGTGGCGCAGGTGTCCGCGGACCAGCGCCGCCAGCCGCTCCGCGGCGGTGCCGGGCACGTCGAGCAGCGGCAGGTTCTGGGCGTTGGGCTCCGCCGTGACGGTCAGGCAGATCGCGTAGAGGATCTCCTCCTTCGACGCGAAGTGGTGGTACAGACTGGCGCCGCGGACGCCGACGGCCTCGGCGACGTCGCGCATCCCGACCGCGGCGTACCCGCGCTCCGCGAAGAACCGGGCGGCGGCGGTGACGATCGCGTCCCGCCTGCTCACCGCAGCTCTCTCTTGAGGATCTTGCCCTGGCCGTCGACCGGCAGCTCCGCCACCACGTGCACCGCCTTGGGCACCTTGAAGCCCGCCAGCCGTTCCCGGCAGAACGCGATCACGGCGTCCGGGTCGGGCGCGGCGCCGGGCCGCGCGATCACGAACGCCGTGACGGCCTCGGCCCAGTACGGATCGGGCCGCCCGACCACCGCGGCGCGCAACAGCTCCGGATGGCCGTGCAGCACCCGCTCGACCTCCTGCGACGACACGTTCATGCCGCCCGACTTGATCACGTCGGTGCGCCGGTCGTGGAAGAACAGGTTGCCTTCGGCGTCGATGCGCACGATGTCGCCGGTGTGCAGCCACCCCGATCCGAGAACGGCAGCCGTGCGCTCCGGATCGCGGTGGTAGCCGAGCATCACCGACGGGGAGCGGCAGATCAGCTCGCCCAGCTCGGCGTCGTTGCCGTCCTCGTCGACGACGCGCACTTCCAGGTGGCTCACCGGCTTGCCGATCCAGGACGGGTCGCCGTCGGCGGGGATGTCCGACAGGCGCGCGAACCAGCCGACGGTGCCCAGCTGCGACAGCTCGGACTGCCCCCAGTACGTGCCCCAGCGCGCGTCCGGAGCGGCCGCCGACCAGGCCTCGATCGCGGCGGGCGCCACCTGTCCGCCGTAGGTCATGCAGCGGCGCACCGCGCCGACCGTCTCCGGGCCGAAACCGGGCTGGGCGGCCAGTGCGAGGTAGAACGTGGGCGTCTGGGCGAGCACCGTGACGCGTTCGCGGGCGAGGATCGGCAGGGTCGCGGCGGGGTCGGCGGTCGCGGGGAGCACGAGCGTGGCGCCCAGGAGCGTCAGCGTGGTCATCGAGCCGAGACCCGCGATGGTGTGGAACGGCATGACGAAGAGCCACGTGTCGTCGGGCCCCGTGCCGATACCGGCGCTCCAAGCGGGCGCCGTGGAGATCAGGTAGTTGCGGTGGGTGATCAGCACGCCCTTGGGGGTGGCGGTGGTGCCCGAGGTGTAGACGAGCATCGCGACGTCGTGCTCGTCGACCTCCGCGTCCGGCTCGGTGGCGGGCCGCGCGGCCAGCTCGGCGTCCAGGTCGGAGCCCAGGAACAGGGCCGGAACATCATCGCTGTCGACGAGTGCGGCGAACGCGGGATCGGCGACCACGACCGTCGGCTCGGCGTGCGCGAGCTGCCAGGCCGCCTCGTGCGCCCGGAACGCCGGGTTGACCACGGTGAACGCCGCGCCGAGCCGGAGCGCGCCGTAGTAGGCGGCGACCACCGGGATCCCGCCCGAGGCCACCATCGCGACGACGTGGCCCCGACCCACGCCGCGCGCCGCCAGCAGGTGCGCCCAGCGGTTGGCCAGTGCGTCCAGCGCGGCGTAGGTGAGCTCGGCGCGGTCGGGGGTGTAGGTCACGAACGCGACCTTGCGCGGATGGGTGCGGGCGTGGCGGCGCAGCTGGTCGCCGATCGTCGCCCGCCCGAGCGCCGTGTGCCGGGCGGCGATCACGGGAACAGCGGCGTGCCGAACGACTCCGCGAAGACGATCTCTTCGACCGGCGAGCGCGAGAGCCGCGTCGGGAACGGCTTGTCCGGGTAGCCGACCGCGATGTGGCACGCGGTGACGAAGCCTTCCGGGATCGCCAGCATCTCGCGGACCTGCGGCTCGTCGCTGCAGAGCAGCGTGGTGACCGCCGTGGCGACGCCGAGGTCGCGCAGCGCGAGGCAGAGGTTCTGCACGGTCGGGTAGATCGACCCGCCGCCGACGACCGACAGCCGCCCCAGCTTCGTGTCGGTCGGGTGCAGCCCGGCCAGCTCCGCGCACGCGACGACGAGCACCGGCACCGCCGCGAGGTGCTCGGCGAAGTAGTCGGCGTCCTGCACGACGCGGGGCAGCGCGCCGACGTTCACGTCGCCTGCGCCGACCGCGCCGAGGTAGGCCTTCCAATGCGGCAGGTAGAGGTCGGCGAGGGCCTGCCGGGTGGCCGCGTCCCGCACGACGATCCAGCGCACCGGCTGGCGGTTGCCGCCCTGCGGGGCGAAGCGGGCGACGTCGAACGCGGCCCGCAGTACGTCGTCGGGCACGGGGTCGGGGCGGAAGTAGCGGCACGTGCCGGTGGTGCGCATCACCTCGGTCAGCTCCATCGCTGCTCCCTGTCGTCCGTGCGGTGTCGGCCCAGCCTAACGGCGGTTAGCCTGGGGGGAATGGAGATGATGGCCGAGCCCTGTCCCGGGACCGTTCCCGAACGGGCGGTGCTTGCGGACGCGATGGAGCACGCCAACCTCCCGTCGCTCGTCGCGGTGCTCTACCAGCTCACCGGTGACCGTCGCCTCATGGCCGACCCCTATCGGCCCGCTCGCAGCCGGGGCATGGAGGACAACGACCCGGGCGGGTTCGCGCCGGAGATCCAGGCCGAGATCCGGGCCGCGGCCGTCGACGCCGTGCTGGCGTGGGCGCACGGGCGTCCGCCCGCCGTGCCCGCGCCGACCGGCGACGCGCTGCTGGAGCTGATCCACCTCGCGGTCGGCGAGCCGGTGCCACCGGAGTACGGGCCGATGACGGCCGAGGACATGGGCTTCCGCGTCCCACCCGCCCCGGTGGCGCCGCGGTCGGACCTCCGGGTGGTCGTGATCGGCGCCGGTGTGTCGGGCGTGCTCGCCGCGATCCGGCTCACGGAGGCGGGCATCGACCACGTGGTGCTGGAGAAGAACGCCGACGTCGGCGGCACCTGGCTGGAGAACGCCTATCCCGGCGCGGGCGTCGACACCCCGAGCCACCTCTACTCGTACTCGTTCGCACCGCGGCGGTGGTCGACCCACTTCGGCAAGCGCGACGAGGTGCTCACCTACCTCCACGACGTCGCCGACGCCCACGACCTGCGCAAGGTCATCCGCTTCGACACCGAGGTGGCGAGCGCGGTCTACCGCGACCAGCGCTGGACCGTCACGACCACGACCGGCGAGACGTTCACCGCCGACGCCGTGATCACCGCCGTCGGGCAGCTCAACCGGCCGAAGATCCCCGCCCTGCCGGGCATGGACACCTTCCGCGGGCCGCTGTTCCATTCCGCGCGCTGGCCCGCGGACCTGGACGTCACCGGGAAGCGGGTGGCGGTCGTGGGCACCGGCGCGAGCGCGATGCAGATCGTGCCCGCGATCGCCGAGCGCGCCGGGCACGTCACGGTCTTCCAGCGCTCCCCGCAGTGGGCGGCGCCCAACGACGTGTACTTCGCCCCCATCGACGACGCCGCCTCGCTCCTCATGGAGCACGTGCCGTTCTACCGACGCTGGTACCGCACGCGGCTGTCCTGGAACACCGGCGACCGGGTGCACGCCGCCCTGCAGAAGGACCCGGAGTGGGAGCACGGCGACCGCGCGGTCAACGCCGTCAACGACGGGCACCGTCGGGTGTTCACCCGCTACCTGGAGGGCGAGCTGGCCGGGCGCGCCGACCTCGTCGCGAAGGCCCTGCCGGACTACCCGCCGTTCGGCAAGCGGATGCTGCTCGACAACGGCTGGTACGCCGCGATACGCCGCGACGACGTCGACCTCGTCACGGCGCCGGTCGCCGCGATCACGCCGACCGGGGTGCGGGCGAGCGACGGCACGGAGGTCGAAGCGGACGTCGTGGTGCTCTGCACCGGCTTCGAGACGCAGAAGCTGCTCTGGCCGCTGGAGGTGCGCGGGCGGCACGGACGGACGATCGCCGACGCGTGGGGGCCCGACAACGCGGACGCGCACCTGGGCATCACGGTGAGCGGCTTCCCCAACCTGTTCCTGACCTGCGGACCGGGCACGGTGCTCGGCCACGGCGGCAGCTACATCACGATCGCCGAGTGCCAGGTGCGCTACATCGTCGAGGCGCTCACCGGGATGATCGAGAACGAGCTCGGCGCGGTGGAGGTGCTGCCCGAGGTGCACGCCGACTACGCCGCCCGGCACGACGCGGCGCACGCGGCGATGGTCTGGACCCATCCCGGGATGCGCAACTGGTACCGCAACGCCGAGGGCCGGGTGGTGTGCGCGCTGCCGTGGCGGATCGTCGACTACTGGACGATGACGCGGCACGTCGACTGGAATGAATACGCCGTCGAGCCCGCCCACTACGGTCGGGCGCATGCCCGAGGGTGACACCGTCCATCTGGCGGGCAAGCGGCTGCGGGCCGCGCTCGCCGGGCAGCGGCTCGTGCGCGGGGAGCTGCGCCATCCGCGGCTCGTCGACCACGATCTCGCGGGGCTTTCCGTCGTCGACGTGGTGGCGGTCGGCAAACACCTCTTCACCCGCTTCGACGACGGCCGCAGCCTGCACAGCCACTTCCGCATGGACGGCTCGTGGCACCTGTACCGGCCGGGGATGGCCTGGCGGCGGCCCGTGCACGAGGCCCGGGCCGTGCTGGCGACCGACGAGCGCGTGGCGGTCGGATTCGCGCTGCACGACCTGGAGCTGCTGCCGACGGCGGAGGAGCATCGGCTCGTCGGCCACCTGGGTCCCGACCTGCTCGACCCGGACTGGTCGGACGCGCTCGCCGCCGAGGCGTTGCGGCGGCTGACCGCGCGGGCGGCGTCCGAGATCGGGCTGGTGCTGCTGGAGCAACGGGTGATGGCCGGGGTCGGCAACCTCTACAAGACCGAGGCGTGCTTCCTGCGCGGCGTCTCACCGTGGACGCTCACCCGCGACGTGCCGGACCCGGCCGGGATGATCGCGCTCGCCCGCAAGCTCCTGCTGCGCAACGCCGACCGGCCGGAGCAGACGACCACGGGCGAGCTGGGCCGGGGCCGCCAGCACTGGGTGTTCGAGCGGGGCGGACAGCGCTGCCGTCGCTGCGGCACCCGGATCCGCACGGCGCCGCAGGGCGACGGCGTGTACGCGCGCGTGGCCTACTGGTGTCCGACGTGCCAGCCCGGCCCGGCCCCGTCCCCCCGCTGACCCCACCCGGCCCACCGCCCACGCGTCATCACCGCGCACCCCGTCGCATCACCGCGCACCCTGTCGCATCGCCGCGCACCCTGTCGATCACGCGCACCCTGTCGCACACGCGCACCCTGTCGCATCACCGCGCACCCCGTCGCATCACCGCGCACCCTGTCGCATCACCGCGCACCCCATCGGTGGGGTGCGCAGTCGCGCGTTGGTGTGCGCAGTCGCTGGCTGGGCCAGCGGCCCGCGGCCAGGCCGTGCGCGGCGCGGGCTGGGCTGGCGGCCCGAGGTCAGGTGGCGCGAAGTCGCGGGCGGGGGCGGCGGCCCGCGGTCACGCGGCGCGGACCGCCGGTGTGGCGGGCGGCCCGGCGTCTGCGTCAGGCGGTGCCGGGCTGCTTCTGCGTGTTGATCTGCTGGGTGGTGGCCGGGGCCGGGGCGGTGTTGCCCGCCGTGACCTCGCCCGCCACGGGGGTGCCGTGCAGCGACGCGCGGATCTGCTCCAGCCTGCTGGCGCCCGCCATGTCGACCGCGCTGGCCTGCACCTCCATCATCCGGCCCTGCACGGAGTTCTGCGCCAGCTCGGCCGAGCCGATGGCGTTGGCGTAGCGCCGCTCGATCTTGTCGCGCACCTCCTCCAGGGAGGGGGTGTTGCCCGGTGCGGCGAGCTCGCTCATCTGGCGCAGCGAGGCGGCGGCCTGCTCCTGCATCTTCGCCTGCTCCAGCTGCGAGAGCAGCTTGGTGCGCTCGGCGATCTTCTGCTGGAGCATCATCGAGTTGCGCTCGACGGCCTGCTTCGCCTGACCCGCCGCCTGGATGGACTGGTCGTGCAGCGTCTTGAGGTCCTCCACCGACTGCTCGGCGGTGACCAGCTGGGTGGCGAACGCCTGCGCGGACTGCTCGTACTGCCCTGCCTTGATCTCGTCACCGGACGCGCGGGCCTGGTCGGCGAGCACGAGCGCCTGCCGGGCCGACGCCTGGAACTTCTCGATCTCGCCGAGCTGGCGGTTGAGCTTCATCTCGAGCTGGCGCTGGTTGCCGATGACGGCGGCGGCCTGCTGGGAGAGCGCCTGGTGCTGGCGCTGCGCCTCTTCGATGGCCTGCTGGATCTGCACCTTGGGGTCGGCGTACTCGTCGACCTTCGACGAGAACAACGCCATCAGGTACTTCCAGGCCTTCGTGAAACCGTTGGCCATCTGCTCCGCCCTCCGAGTGCGTCACCTGCTACGGACCCCATCGTGGCACCGGTGCGGTCCGGACTTCCACCCGAGTCGACGATATCGGGGATCATCCGGAGGCCGATGTCGGGGCGACCCGGAGACACGTGACGACGTGCCTCAGGCGGCGGCCCGTACCCCGCGTACCGGCATCGGGGTGACCGGCAGCGTCGCCGGAGCCATCGGGGCGGCCTCGGCGAGCCGCAGATCCATGTGCCGGAGCCCGATCGGGCCTCGGCCGGGCATGAGGACCTCGGCGCCGTCGGCGGCCAGCGATCGGGCGATGACCTCGGCGGCCTCCGCGAGGACGTCGGGGAGCGAGACGTCCAAGGCGTCGCAGATCGCGGCGAGCAGCTCGCTCGACGCCTCCTTGCGGCCGCGCTCCACCTCCGACAGGTACCCGAGGCTGACCCGGGCCCGCCGTGACACCTCCCGCAGGGTGCGCCGGCCGTCCGTGCGCGCGCGCCGCAGGCTGCTGCCGATCGCCTCCCGCATCAGCACCGCCATGCGACCCTCCTCGCGCCCGCGGCCGGTGATTCGGCCGTGACACTCACCGTACCGACTCGGACAGCTCGGCGTCGCGGCGCGCGGTGTCCGCCCACGGCGAACGCGCCGCCCCGACCCGGTTGCGCTACACGGTCCACGAGCGCGGGCGCAGCGCCTTCAGCAGGTAGTCGAGGCCGGTGACCATGGTCAGCCCGACCGCCACCGCCATCACCGCCCAGCGCAGCCCGTCCACGGCGCCGGACAGGCCGTCCAACGGCAGGAGGTACAGCCCGATCGCGACCATCTGCATCAACGTCTTCGCCTTGCCCCCGCGGCTCGCCGCGATGACCCCATGGCGCAGCACGAGGAAGCGCAGCAACGTGATCCCCAGCTCGCGCCCCATGATCACGATCGTGACCCACCAGGGCAGCAGCGACAGCGTGGAGAGGCCGAACAGCGCGGCGCCGGTCAGCGCCTTGTCGGCGATGGGATCGGCCAGCGTGCCGAACGCGGTGACGAGGCCGCGGGAGCGGGCGAGCTCCCCGTCGAGCCGGTCGGTGATCGCTGCGACCACGAAGATGCCGGTGGCGGCGTAGCGCCAGCCGATGCTCTGGCCTGCGTCGGCGAAAAGGGCGAGGAGGAAGACGGGGACGAGCAGCAGCCGGACCCCGGTGAGCACGTTGGCGATGTTGAGCAGGGGCGGCGGCGGGCCGGGCGGCGGTACGCCACCGGTCCCTGCGCTCACCCCGCGCCGCCCGGCGGCCCGGGAAGGGCGCTGCGCGGCACGGCATCACCCGGCGCAACCGTGAGGTCCGCGCCCTCGCTCCCGACGACGACGGCGCGCACCATGTCCCCCACCCGAAGGCCCGATCCGCGCTCGACGACACACTCCCCGTCGACATCGGGTGCCTGGTGCGCCGCGCGGCCGGTGCACTCGAAGTCCTCGTCCTCGGCCGCCTCGACCAGGACGGTGACTTCGGTGTCGACGCGGTCCTCGGCGCGCTGGGCCATCAGCTCCTGGGTGAGCGCCGTGATGCGCTCCACCCGGGCGGCGATCTCCTCGGCCGGGAGCTTCCCGTCGTAGCCCGCGGCCTCGGTGCCGTCCTCGTCGGAGTAGCCGAACACGCCGACCGCGTCCAGCCGGGCGCCTTCGAGGAACGCCTCCAGCTCGGCGAGGTCGTCCTCGGTCTCGCCGGGGAAGCCGACGATCACGTTGCTGCGGATGCCCGCCTCGGGGGCGATCGCCCGGATGCGGGCGCAGAGGTCGAGGAAGTCCTCCCGGGAGCCGAAACGGCGCATCCGGCGCAGCAGCGACGGGCTGGCGTGCTGGAACGAGAGGTCGAAGTACGGGGCGACGCCGGGTGTCGCCGCGATGACCTCGATCAGGTCGGGGCGCATCTCGGCGGGCTGCAGGTACGACACGCGCACGCGGTCGATGCCCGGCACGTGCGTGAGCCGCGGCAGCAGACGCACGAGCGCGCGGGTGCCGCCGGGCAGGTCCTTGCCGTAGGACGTGGAGTTCTCGCTCACCAGCACCAGCTCGCGCACGCCCTGCATGCCCAGCCACGCGGCCTCGGCGACGACGTCGTCGGGCGTGCGGGAGACGAACGCGCCGCGGAAGGACGGGATCGCGCAGAACGTGCAACGCCGGTCGCAGCCTGAGGCGAGCTTGAGGTTGGCGATCGGCCCGTCCGAGAGGCGCGTGCGGGGGATCCAGGCGTGGCCGGGCACGTGCACGTCGGCGGCGGACCGGTCGACCGGGGTGAGCGGCAGCAGGGTGCGCCGGTCGACGGGGGTGTGCGCGGCGGGGGCATGGCCGCCGAGCACGTCCGCGAGCCGCTCGCCGAGCTCGGGGTAGTCGTCGAAACCGAGCACGGCGTCGGCCTCGGGCAGGCTGTCGGCCAGCTCCTTGCCGTAGCGCTCGGCCAGGCAGCCGACGGCGACGACCTTCGCGCCCTCCACGTCGGACGCCGCGAGCACCGTGTCGATCGAGTCCTTCTTCGCCTGCTCGACGAACCCGCACGTGTTGACGACGATGACGTCCGGCCGCTCGTCGGTGTCGACCAGCTCCCAGCCCGAGCCGGACAGGCGCCCGGCCAGCTCTTCGGAGTCGACTTCGTTGCGGGCGCAACCGAGCGTCAGCAGCGCAGCCCTCCGTGGTCCCGGCACGCCCCTCAGGGTAACCGGCCGGTCGTGATCTACTTCGATCCGTGGCCGAGGTGTCCGTCCGGCGGGCGAGGACCGCCGACGTGACGGCGATCAAGTCGCTCGTCGACGGGTACGCCGGGCGCGTCCTGTTGGCCAAGGAGATCGTCACCCTCTACGAGTCCGTGCAGGAATTCCTCGTGGCCGAGCACGCGGGCGAGGTCGTCGGCTGCGGGGCGCTGCACGTGCTGTGGGCCGACCTCGGCGAGATCCGCACGGTGGCCGTGCACCCGCGCGCGCTGGGCCGCGGGGTCGGGCACGCCCTGGTCGCCGCGTTGATCGACAACGCGCGCACGCTGGGCCTCGACCGACTCTTCGTGCTGACCTTCGAGAAGCACTTCTTCGCACGGCACGGGTTCGTCGAGATCGACGGCACGCCGGTGGAGCCCGATGTGTTCGCGGCGATGCTGCGCAGCTACGACGCGGGCGTCGCGGAGTTCCTCGACCTGGCGCACGTCAAGCCCAACACGCTGGGCAACGCCCGCATGCTGCTCCGCCTCTAGGATCTCACCGTGTCGCTGCTCTGCCCGGAGCTCATCGGGCGCGTCGCCGAGGTGGCGCTGCTGCGGGAGCGGGTCGAGGCGATGGCCGACGGCCGGGGCGGCGTGGTGGTGCTGGTCGCCGAGGGACGCGCGGGCAAGACCCGGCTGGCCGCGGCGGCCACGGAGAGCGCGGCCGCGCGGGGTTGCCCGGTCCTCACCGGGCGCGCGGTGCCCGGCCCGAACCCGTGCCCTACCGCGCGCTCGTGGAGGCGTTCCTCGGGGCGTTCCGATCGGCGCCGGTGCCCGACGCGCCCGAGCTCGCCGGGCTCGGTGCGCACCTGGGGCGGCTCGTGCCGAGCTGGCGAGACGACCGCACGGCCGAGGACTCACCGCTGCTGCTCATGAGATCGCCGACCGCGTGTACCGCCTCTCCACCTGCGTGCCCGAGGTCGCCCCCGGCGGCTTCACGTTCAACCAGTACCTGCTCGACGGCGACGAGCCGCTGCGACGCCGCGGCCGAGCGGCTCTCCCGCGACGAGTGGGCAAGGCCCACCGACTGCCCGGATTGGGACGTGCGGGCGATGGCCGGGCACGTGCTGGGGATGACCGAGGGCTTCACCGGGCTGCGACGGATGGTCCCGATGTTCCGGGCGGGCGGGAAGCTGGCGGCCGACGGGCCGCTGATCGACGGCGTGACCGCGCACCAGGTCGCGGCGAACGCCCACCTGTCCACCGGTGAGCTGGTGACCCGGATGGCGGCGGCGGGGCCCCGGCAGGCGCGGTGGCGCAGCAAACGGCCGATCCTGCGGCGGATGCCGATGAAGAACCAGTACCCCGACGGCACGGTCGAGACGTGGACGCTGGGCTTCGTCTTCGAGGTCGTCCTCACCCGCGACACGTGGATGCACCGGGTCGACGTGGCGCACGCGACCGGCCGGACGCTCGACCTCACGCCGGGGCACGACGGACGGATCGTCGCGGACGTGGTCGCCGAGTGGGCGCGACGGCACGGCAGGCCGTTCACGCTGGAGCTCACCGGGCCCGCGGGCGGCACCTACGCAGGCGGGAGCGGCGGCGTGGCGCTGACCTGCGACGCGGTCGAGTTCTGCCGCGCTCTGGCCGGGCGCGCGCCGGGGACGGGGCTGCTCGCCCAACACGTCCCGTTCTGACCAGCGTCCCCGGATGACGCCGTCCCCCGGCCGAGCCCGTCCGGCGTAGGGTCTGGTCCCCATGACGCCTGAGGAACGGCTGGCCGAGCGCGGTCTCGCGCTCCCGGAGCTGCGGCGACCGGCGGGCAACTACCGCGGTTGGATGCGGGCGGGCGACCTGCTCCACCTGTCCGGGCAGGGCGCCGACGGCCACACCGGACGGCTGGGCGCCGATCTCACCGTGATCCAGGGCTACGCCGCGGCCCGGGCGTGCACGCTCAACCTGCTCGCCCAGGCCCGCGACGCGCTGGGCGCGCTCGACGCGGTGGCGCAGGTCGTGCAGGTGCGCGGGTTCGTCGCCTGCACGCCGGACTTCACCGATCAGCCCGGTGTGATCGACGGTGCCTCCGACCTGCTCGTCGCGGTGTTCGGCGAGGGCGGCGCCCACGCGCGCACCGCGATCGGGGTGGCGGCGCTCCCCCGGGGGTTCGCCGTGGAGGTCGACGCCGTCCTGCTCGTGAGTGGATAACGGTGTTCCCACAACGTTTCCACTCACGGCTCGTCGTCGGGCTCCGCTCCCCCGCCGCCGCGCATCAGCCAGAGCACGCCCGCCAGCTCGTCGGGCTTGATGAGCACGTCGCGGGCCTTCGAACCCTCCGAAGGGCCGACGACCCCCCGCGACTCCAGGAGGTCCATCAGCCGTCCGGCCTTGGCGAACCCGACCCGCAGCTTGCGCTGCAGCATCGAGGTCGAGCCGAACTGCGAGGTGACGATCAGCTCGGCGGCCTGGCACAGCAGGTCCAGGTCGTCGCCGATGTCCGGGTCGATCTCCTTGGCCTCGCCCGCCTTCTGCGCGGTGACGCCCTCGGTGTAGACCGGCTCGGCCTGGTCCTTCGTGAACGCGACGATCGAGGAGATCTCGTCGTCGTCGACGAACGCGCCCTGCATGCGGACCGGCTTGCTCGCCCCCATCGGCAGGTATAGGCCGTCGCCCATGCCGATCAGCTTCTCGGCGCCGGGCTGGTCGAGGATGACGCGCGAGTCGGTGAGCGAGGACGTGGCGAACGCCAACCGGGACGGCACGTTGGTCTTGATCAGCCCCGTGACGACGTCGACCGACGGGCGCTGCGTCGCCAGCACCAGGTGGATGCCCGCCGCCCGGGCCTTCTGGGTGATGCGCACGACCGCGTCCTCGACGTCGCGTGGCGCGGTCATCATGAGGTCGGCCAGCTCGTCGACGATGCACATGATGTACGGATAGGGCCGGTACTCCCGCTCGCTCCCCGGCGGGGCGACGATGTCGCCCGAGCGAACCTTGCGGTTGAAGTCGTCGACGTGGCGGACCTTGTTGGCCTGCATGTCCTGGTAGCGCTGTTCCATCTCCTCCACGAGCCAGGCCAGCGCGGCGGCGGCCTTCTTCGGCACGGTGATGATGGGCGTGATCAGGTGCGGGATGCCCTCGTACGGGGTGAGCTCCACCATCTTGGGGTCGATGAGGATCATCCGGACCTCGTCGGGCGTGGCCCGCGACAGCAGCGACACCAGCATCGAGTTGACGAAGCTCGACTTGCCGGAGCCCGTGGAGCCCGCGACGAGCAGGTGCGGCATCTTGGCCAGGTTGGCGCACAGGAAGTGGCCCTCGATGTCCTTGCCCAGCCCGATCACCATCGGGTGCTGCTCGGCGCGGGCGGTGCCGCTGCGCAGCACGTCGCCAAGGCGCACCATCTCCCGGTCGGTGTTGGGCACCTCGATGCCGACCGCGGACTTGCCCGGGATCGGCGCGAGGATCCGCACGTTGTCGGTGGCCACCGCGTAGGAGATGTTCTTCGTGAGCTGGGTGATCTTCTCGACCTTGACGGCGGGGCCGAGTTCGATCTCGTAGCGCGTGACCGTCGGGCCCCGGGTGAAGCCCGTGACCTGGGCGTCGACGGAGAACTGGTCGAGCACTCCGGTGATGGCCTCGATCATCGTATCGTTGGCGCCGCTGCGGCGCTTGGGCACCGGGCCGGTGGGCAGGAGGTCGCTGGGCGGCAGCTGGTAGACGGTGCCGTCCGCCGTGGGCTGCACCGAGAGCCGCAGCTGCTCCCCCACCGCGCCCTCGGGCTCCGGCGCAGGCGTGGGCTCCGGGGCGACCTTGGGACGGCGCGGGGGCGCGGTCTCGGCGTCGGGCTCGGTCTCGGCGTCGGGCGCGGCGGCGGCGGCGGGCTCGGCGTCCGGCTCCCGGTAGACGTCCGCGACGGAGGCCTGGCGGCGCCGCGACGGGCGCCGCAGCGCCACGGGCTCGGCCTCGGTGACGGGGTCGGTCTCGGGCTCCGCCTCGTCGGCGGCGTCCGCGGCCGGAGCGCGGCCGAGCAGCCGCCGTACCCGGTCCGGCACCTCCCGCACGGGCGTGGCCGTGAGCAGCAGGATCGCGTAGCCCGTCAACAACACGAGCACCGGCGCCGCGACCCACGCGGTGAGCCCGGTGGCCAGCGGGGTGGCCGCGACGTAGCCGATCGCGCCGCCGCCGGTGGGCCAGAGCGCGGGTTCGTCGGGCCGATGGGCCGCGAGGTGCACCAGCCCGAGCACGCCCAGGGCCAGCAGGAATCCGCCGAGCGCGGTCCGGGGCCTGCTGTCCGGGCGCGGCTGGGTGGCCATGAGCACCACGCCCGCGGCCGCCAGCAGCACGGGCAGCACCACCGCGCCGCGGCCCACGACGTACCCGATGCCCGCCGAGGTGCCGCGCCCGACCGGGCCGCCCGCCCCGAACCAGATCCCGGCCGCGCTGACGACGGCCAGCACGAGCAGCGCCACCCCGAGGCCGTCCCGGCGGTGCGCGGGATCGATCTCCCGGGTGCGGCCGAGCGCGCGGCCCGCGGCCTTGCCGAGCCGCGCTGTGCCGCGGCCCACCGCGTCGATCCCGCGGTCGATGAGATCCGGGCCGTGCCGGGGCGGCGGCCTGCGCCGAGCCGACGACGGCCGCCGTGCGGGCGCCCTCCGCTTCCGCGGGGCGGGCATGCGCGCCGCGACGCCACCCGGCTGGGCGGCCATCGCGCGGCCGGTCGCCTGCGCCGCCGACCGCGCCGCGGTGTTCCTGCTCCCGCTGCCCGCGGTCGTCCGTCCTGCCACCGGACCACGGTAGCGGGGATCGATGATCCACTCGGGCACCGACGCACCCCGCGGACGCCACCCGGGCGGTCGCACCGGCGTTCCGGTGCTCGCACCCCCGTCGCGGCGCTTGCGCGGGCACGGCAACGCCTGTGCGAGCGCCGCTCCCCTGCCGGGATGCCATCACGTGTAGCGCTTCAGCACCACCCACGTCGTCGTCCGGCGCGTCTCGGCCCAGCCCGCCACGGTGTCGAGCACCCGGTCCAGATCGGCCGCCTCGGGTGCGGTGACCAGCATGATCAGGTCGTACTCGCCCGTCACCGTCTCGACCTCGGTGACGCCGGGCAGCGCCGTCAGCCGTCCCACGTACCCGGCTACGTCGGTGGTCTGGATCACCAGGCCCACGCGGGCGCGGTGCGCGGCGGGCGACGGGCCGGGCAGCGCGAGCTCGGCGTGGTAGCCGCGGATCACCCCCGCCTGCTCCAGCCGCTGGACGCGCGCGAGCACGGCCGTGCGCGACAGGCCGACGACCCGCCCGAGATCGGACATCGTGGCCCGGCCGTCGACCATGAGGAGATCGAGCAGCCGGTAGTCCAAAGCGTCCAGCTGACGATTCGTCGGGGCCACGGGCGACATCGTGGCACTTCGCCTGCCAAGTCCGACGCTGGACGTCGTGACCTGCGCTTTCCCGGCCCGGACACTGGAGTCATGACTGTGACCCCGGACCGCGTTCACGAGACGCTCCGCCGTCACCTGCTCGTCGACGGATTCGACCTCGTGCTGGACACCCACGCCAGCCGCGGGTCCTGGCTCGTCGACGCGCGCGACGGCGCCCGCCATCTCGACCTGTTCAGCTTCTTCGCCTCCGCACCGCTGGGGATGAACCACCCCGCGCTGGCCGACGACCCCGATTTCGTGACCGAGCTGGTCGAGGTCGCCGTCAACAAGCCGTCGAACTCCGACGTCTACACCACGTACCTCGCGGACTTCGTCGAGACGTTCACGCGCGTGCTCGGCGACCCCGCGCTGCCGCACCTGTTCTTCGTCGAGGGCGGGGCGCTCGCCGTCGAGAACGCGCTGAAGACCGCGTTCGACTGGAAGCGCCGCCACAACGCCATGCACGGCCGTCCGTCCGGATTCGGCACGAAGGTGCTGCACCTGCGGAAGGCCTTCCACGGCCGCAGCGGTTACACGCTCTCGCTGACCAACACCGACCCGGTGAAGACCGACCTCTTCCCGAAGTTCGACTGGCCGCGCATCGACGTGCCCGCGATCCACTTCCCGATCGAGGTCGGCGCCGTCGTCGAGGCGGAGCAGCGCGCGCTCGCCCAGGCCGAGGCGGCCTTCGCCGCGCACCCGCACGACATCGCGTGCTTCGTCGCCGAGCCCATCCAGGGCGAGGGCGGCGACAACCACATGCGCCCGGAGTTCCTTCAGGCGATGCAGGAGCTCTGCCACGCGCACGACGCGCTGTTCGTGCTCGACGAGGTGCAGACCGGCTGCGGCATGACCGGCACCCCGTGGGCCTACCAGCAGTTGGGGCTGCACCCGGACATCGTCGCGTTCGGCAAGAAGGTGCAGGTCTGCGGGATCATGGCGGGCGGGCGCGTCGACGAGGTGCCGGACAACGTCTTCCGGGTGCCGAGCCGGATCAACTCGACGTGGGGCGGCAACCTCACCGACATGGTGCGTTCGCGCCGCCAGCTCGAGGTGATCGCCGAGGAGGGGCTCATCGACCGGGCCGCCGAGCTCGGCAAGCGCCTGCTCGACGACCTGCGCGCGGTGCCCGGCATCGACAACGTCCGCGGGCGCGGCCTGTTCGTGGCGTTCGACCTGCCGACGCCGGAGGACCGCGCCGTGGTCTTGCGGCGCCTGCACGCGGCCCGCGTGCTCGTGCTCGGCGGTGGCGAGCGCTCGATCCGCCTGCGCCCGGCGTTGACCATCGAGGAGGACGACCTGGCCCTGGCCGTCCGGGAGATCGCAAAGGCGGTGGCGGGATGAGCGCGCCTGAGCAGCGGGGTGACACCTCTGCGATGACCGTCGGCTCGTTCGTGGGCGGCGCCTGGCGTACTGACGCGCCCGGCGCGCGGCTGACCTCGGTCGACCCGGCCACCGGCGCGCCGGTCGCGGAGGCCCTGCTCACCGACGCGGCCGGGTTCGTCGCGGCTTGTGCCACCGCACGCGACGCCCAGCGCGCATGGGCGGCCACCCCCGCGCCCGTGCGCGGTCGGGTGGTCGAGCGCATCGGCCGGATCGTCGAGACCAACAAGGACGCTCTCGCCGCGCTGGTCACCCGGGAGATCGGCAAGCCGCTGGCCGAGTCCCTCGGCGAGGTGCAGGAGGTCATCGACACCTGCTCGTTCTTCGCGGGCGAGGGGCGCCGTCTGTACGGCCAGACCGTGCCCAGCGAGATGCGCGACAAGCAGCTCTTCACCTTCCGCATGCCGGTCGGCGTCGCGGCGATCGTCACGGCGGGCAACTTCCCGGTGGCCGTGCCGTCCTGGTACCTCGTGCCCGCACTGCTGTGCGGCAACGCCGTGGTCTGGAAGCCCGCGGAGTACACGCCCGCGATCGCACGCGCGTTCACCGACCTCTTCGTGGCGGGCGGGCTGCCCCCAGGCGTGCTGAACACCGTGCTCGCCGACGGGCCCGCCACCTACGACGGCTTGGCCGCGGCCCTCGAGGACGGCCTCGTGCAGAAGATCGGGTTCACCGGCTCGTCGGCCGTCGGGGTGCGCATCGGCGAGCTCGCCGGGCGCCACCTGCAGACGCCGTGTCTGGAGCTGGGCGGCAAGAACCCGCTGGTCGTGATGCCCGACGCCAACCTGGACCTGGCCGTCGATGGCGCGCTGTTCTCCGGGTTCGGCACCGCGGGCCAGCGCTGCACCTCGCTCGGCACCGTGATCGTCCACGAGTCGGTGCACGACGCGTTCCTCGAGCGGTTCGACGCCGCGGTGCGCGGCGCCGCGATCGGCGACCCGACCGGCGACGTGCTCTACGGCCCGATGATCTCCGCGCGGTTCCTGGAGGGCTTCGAGAAGCACCTCGCGCTCGTCGAGCCGCACCACACGCTGCACGGCTCGACGGGCACCGGGCGGATCACCCCCGACAACCCCCGTGACGGCTTCGCGGGCGACCTCGCGGGCCTCTACGCGCACCCCACGATCGTCGACGGCGTGCGGCGCGAGGACGCGCTGTACCGCACGGAGACGTTCGGGCCGATCGTCGGCGTGGCCACGTTCCGCACGTTCGACGAGGCCGTCGAGCTGGCGAACGGGCACGGCTACGGGCTGTCGGCGGCGATCTACACCACCGACCCAGCGCACGCGTTCCGGTTCCGCGAGCGGGTGAGCGCGGGGATGGTGAGCGTCAACAACTCGACGTCCGGGGCGGAGGCGCACCTGCCGTTCGGCGGCAACGGCCGCTCCGGGAACGGCTCGCGGCAGTCCGGCGTCTGGGTGCTCGACCAGTTCACCCGCTGGCAGAGCCTCAACTGGGACTATGCGGGACAGCTGCAGAAGGCGCAGATGGACACCCCCGATCTCCCGGCTGACCTGGACTTCCGCCTGTAGGGGTCGTGAATGGAAAACGTGGCTATTGCCACGTTTTCCACTCACGAGCTCAGCCACCGAGGGCGCGCGACAGGGTGGCCGCGATGACGCTCGGCCGCCGCGTGAGGCGTTCCTCCTCGTCGGCGAGCGTCATGAGCCGCAGGCCCGCGTTGACCAGCAGCCACCGCAGCGGCTCGGGCTCCCACCGGCGCGAGCGGTGCCCGACCCACGGGAGCTGCGTCACCGGGTCGGGACGGCCCAGCACGAGCGCGGCCAGCGTGCGCCCGGCCAGGTGCGACGTGCCGACGCCGTCGCCGACGTAGCCGCCCGCCCAGCCGACGCCGTCGGAGCCGAGCCCGACGCCTGCGTGCCAGTCGCGCGGGATGCCCAGCGGGCCGCCCCAGGCGTGGGAGAAGTCGGCCTCGGTCAGCGCCGGGAACAGGTCGCGGGCCGCGGCGCGCAGACCCGCGAACACCCGCGGGTCCCGGTCGAACGCGGGCGCGATCCGCGAGCGCCAGTGGTAGGGCGCGCCGCGGCCGCCGAACACCAGCCGGTCGTCGGCGGTGCGCTGGCCGTAGACGATCAGGTGCCGGTGGTCGGTGAACGTCTGGCCGCCCGCGAGCCCGGCGGCGTCCCAGAACGAGGCGGGCAGCCGCCGGGTCGCCACGATCAGCGAGTACACCGGCACCACCGACCGCGGCGCGAGCCGGGCCGACCACGCCTCGGTGGCCCGCACGACCGCGCGCGCGGTGATGACGCCCCGGTCGGTCACCACCCGCCGCGGCCCGACCGCCGTGGCCGCCGTGCGCTCGTGGATCGTCACGCCGCGCCGCTCGACGGCCCGCGCGAGCCCCCGCACGAGCCGGGCGGGCTGGATCCGGGCGCAGTCCGGCGTGTACGACGCCCCGAGCACCCGCGTGGCCCCGACCAGCGCCGACGCCTCCGCCGCGGCGAGGAACCCGCCGTCGGCCCGGGCCCGCCGCAGCTGGGCGGGACTGCGGGCCAGCGTGACCGTGCCGCCCTTCACCCAGTCGCAGGCGATGCCCTCCTCGGCGACGGCCTTGCCCACCTCGTCGACGTTGTCGCGCATCGCGGCGCCCATCGCGAGGGCGGCGGGATGGCCGTGACGGCGGGCCAGGCTCGCCGTGCTCGCCGGGAACAGCGCCGAGCACCAGCCGCCGTTGCGCCCGCTGGCCCCGAAGCCTGCGATCTCGCGCTCGACGACCACCACCCGCAGCCCCGGGTCGGCGCGCACCAGATGGTAGGCGGTCCACAGGCCCGTGAAGCCCGCGCCGACGACGGCGACGTCCGCCGCGACGTCGCCGTCGAGCGCGGGCCGCGGGGACCAGGTCGTCGCCGTCGGCGACGACCTGGTCCATCCAGAGAACGCCGGTCAGAGGCGAGCCCATGCTTGCGTCAGCACCCCCCGCAGGATCTGCTCCATCTCGGCGAACTCGGCAGGCCCCGCGATCAGCGGCGGCGCGAGCTGGATGACGGGATCGCCGCGGTCGTCCGTGCGGCAGTACAGCCCCGCCTCCCACAGCGCCTTGGACAGGAACCCGCGCAGCAGCCGCTCGCTCTCGTCCTCGTCGAACGTCTCCTTGGTCGTCTTGTCCTTCACCAGCTCGATGCCGAAGAAGAAGCCCTCGCCGCGCACGTCGCCAACGATCGGCAGGTCCAGGAGCTTCTCCAGGGTCGCGCGGAAGACCGGCGACTGCTCTCGCACGTGCGCGTTCAGCCCTTCGCGTTCGAAGATGTCCAGGTTCGCCATCGCCACCGCGGCCGACACGGGGTGGCCGCCGAACGTGTAGCCGTGCAGGAACGACGCCGTGCCGGTGGCGAACGGCTCGAACAGCCGGTCGCTGGCGATCATCGCGCCGATCGGCGAGTAGCCCGAGGTCATCCCCTTGGCGCAGGTGATGATGTCGGGCAGGTAGCCGAGGTCGGAGCAGGCGAACATCGAGCCGATCCGGCCGAACGCGCAGATCACCTCGTCGGAGACCAGGAGCACGTCGTGGCGGGTGCAGATCTCGCGCAGCCGCTCGAAGTAGCCGGGCGGCGGCGGGAAGCAGCCGCCTGCGTTCTGCACCGGCTCGACGAACACGGCGGCCACCGTGTCGGCGCCCTCGGCGAGGATCGCCTCCTCGACGCGGTCGGCCGCCCACAGGCCGAACGCCTTCCCCTCCAGGCCGTGCGGCGCGCGGTAGGCGTTGGTGTTGGGCACCTTGAACGCGCCCGGCACGAGCGGCTCGAACGGCAGGCGGTACTCCGACACCCCGGTGATCGCGAGCGCGCCCTGCGGGGTGCCGTGGTAGGCGATCGCGCGGCTGATCACCTTGGTCTTGTGCGGCTTGCCGGTGAGCTTGAAGTACTGCTTGGCGAGCTTCCACGCCGACTCGACGGCCTCGCCGCCGCCGGTGGTGAAGAAGACGCGATCGAGGTCGCCGGGCGCGTAGTGGGCGAGGCGCTCGGCGAGGTCGATCGCGGGCGGGTGGGCGTAGGACCACAGCGGGAAGAACGCCAGCTCCTCGGCCTGCCGGGCGGCCACCTGGGCCAGCTCGCGGCGGCCGTGCCCGACCTGCACGGTGAAGAGGCCCGCGAGGCCGTCCAGGTAGGACCGGCCCTCGGCGTCGACGATCCGGCAGCCCTCGCCCCGGACGATGATCGGCGGGGCGCCCGCGGAGTGGCGGGCGAAGTGCATCCAGAGGTGATCGCGGGCCGCGTCCGTGCGGGCGGTGCCCAAGGGCGTACTCATCGGGTTCCCCAGTTGTAATGCTGCTTGCGCAGCTTCATGTAGACGAACGTCTCCGTGCTGCGGACCCCGGGCAGGCCCCGGATCCGCCTGCCGACCAGCTCCAGCAGATGGTCGTCGTCCTCGCAGACCGCCTCGACGAGCACGTCGAAGCTGCCCGCGGTGATCACGACGTAGTCGACCTCGGTCATCGCGGCCAGCGCGTCGGCGACGGCGAGCACGTCGCCGTCCGCCCGCACACCGACCATCGCCTGCCTGCGGAAGCCCAGCTGCAGCGGATCGGTGACCGCCACGATCTGGATCACGCCCGCCTCCTGCAGGCGCGTGACGCGCTGCCGCACGGCGGCCTCGGAGAGCCCGACCGCGCGGGCGATCGTCGCGTAGGGCCGCCGCCCGTCCTCCTGCAGCTGCTCGACGATCGCCTTCCCGACGTCATCCAGCAAGGCGGAAGGGATTCCGTTGTCAGATGGTCCTGGCAACACGGATTTCATCGACTTCGTCCCCTGAAGGCCTCGAAATACGTCGTTCAACGTTCTAGCATCCTCGAAGCGAAGTTCACCAGGCGGAGGCAGCATGAGCACCCAGACGTCGGACACGGCAGGGACGGCGCCCGGAACGAAGGGACTGAAAGGCGGTGCGCTGGGCCTGGTGTCCAGCGTGGTGATCGGGATGGCGTCCACCGCTCCCGCCTACAGCCTGGCGGCGAGCCTCGGGCTGATCGTGGTGATCGCCGGGGAGAAGTCGCCCTCGATCATGTTGCTGGCCTTCGTCCCGATGTATCTCATCGCCGTGGCCTACCGCGAGCTGAACGAGGCCGAGCCCGACTGCGGCACCACGTTCACGTGGGCCGCCCGCGCGTTCGGGCCGCGCACGGGCTGGATGGGCGGCTGGGGCATCATCGCCGCCGACATCATCGTCATGGCCAACCTCGCGCAGATCGCGGGCTCGTACTCGTTCCGGCTGGTCGGGCTGGACGAGCTGGCCGACGACCAGCTGTGGTCCACGGTCGCGGGCGTCGTGTGGATCCTGCTGATGACCTACATCTGCTACCGCGGCATCGAGGTCTCCGCCCGGCTGCAGTACGCGCTGCTGGGCATCGAGCTGCTCGTGCTGCTGGCGTTCGCCGTGATCGCGCTGGTGAAGGTGTTCTCCGGGTCCGCGCCGGACGGGTCGATGGTGCCGAGCCTGGCGTGGCTGTGGCCCGGCGGGCTCTCGCTATCGGACTTCGTCGACGCCGTCCTCATCGCCGTGTTCCTGTACTGGGGCTGGGACACCGCCGTGGCCGTCAACGAGGAGGCCGACGACCCCGCCACCACCCCCGGCCGCGCCGCGGTGCTGTCGACCGTGCTGCTGCTGGTGACCTACGTGCTGGTCGCCGTGGCCTCGGTCGCGTTCGCGGGCACCGGCACCGAGGGGATCGGCCTGGGCAACCCGGACAACGCCGACGACGTGTTCGCCGCGATCGGCCCGGCCGTGTTCGGCGACAGCGCGCTCGGCTCGGTCTTCGTCATCCTGCTGATCATCTCGGTGCTGACGTCGTCCGCGGCGTCCACGCAGACCACGATCCTGCCCACCGCGCGGGCCGCCCTGTCCATGGGCGCCTACCGGGCGATCCCGCCGCGCTTCGCGAAGATCCACTCCCGGTACCTCACGCCCAGCTACGCCACGTGGGCGATGGGCATCGTGTCGATCGTGTTCTACGTGCTGCTGACGTTCATCAGCACCAACGTGCTGGCCGACTCGATCGCGGCGGTGGGGCTGCTCATCGCGTTCTACTACGGCCTCACCGGCTTCGCCTGCGTGTGGTACTACCGCAAGCACCTGCAGGGCCGGAACCTCTGGACCAAGGGCGTGCTCCCGGGTCTCGGCGGCCTCCTGCTGCTCGGCGCGTTCATCGAGGCGTCGATCACCTACGCCAGCCCCGAGGGCGGCGAGACCACCGTGTTCGGGATCGGCGGCGTGTTCGTGATCGGGATCGGGTCGCTGGTGCTCGGCGCCGTGCTGATGCTCATCTACAGCCGGATCGCGCCACCGTTCTTCCGCGGCGAGACCCTCACCAAGGGCAGCCACGACCTGATCCTGCCGCCCGTCCACCACGCGGGCATCGGCCTTCCGGACTCGCACGAGGAGACGGTGATCGCGCCCGACCTGTCCAACCTGCCGCCGGGCCAGCACCCCACGGACCCGCGCGCCTGACGGCGTCACCAGCCGGGGAGCGCGTCCTCCCCGGCGACGGGCGGGGCGGCCGCGTCTGCCCGCAGACCGCTGGCGAGCCTGCGCAGGAGGTCGTCGAGGAGGTCGGCGTCGGGCCCCAGTATTCCGCGGAACTGCTCCTGTACCTCGACGGCGGCGCCGTCCCACTCGGCGAGCGCCTGCTTGCCGCGGGCCGAGGCGAAGATCAGCACTCGCCGCCGGTCCTGGTTGTCGGCGCGGCGGTACACGAGGTTCGCCGACACCATCCGGTCGACGAGCTTGCTCAGTTTCGGTGCGAGCAGCAGGGCGTGCTCGGCGACGACGTTCATCGGACAGCCGCCCTGCGCGGCGAGCAGCGAGAGGATCCGCCACTGGTCGATGCCTGCGCCCTTGGCCTTCAGCGCATCGTCGAGCCGCTGGGTGGCCGCGCGTTCGGCCATCGAGAGCAGCCGGAGGGACTCGTCGCTCGCCGTCGTGGCCCCTTCGGACCGTGGATGCGACATCGAGGACCGTTGTCCCTCCGAACGGAACCTGCAACTGGCCACGAACAGGCTGTCCCCGGCTACTGTCACTATATGGCCCTCTGTGTGGCGCCACAGCACCTGACGGCGCCGCCGATGCACGGTCGGGACGTGCTGAACATGGCACTGGTCTTCCCGCTGCAAGGCCCCGCGGGCATCTTCGGCCCGTCGTGCGAAAGCTGCGGCGCGCTGGCCATGGAGGAGGTCAACACCGAGGGCGGCGTGCTCGGCCGCGAGCTGAACCTCGTGCCCGTGGACGGCGGCGCCGCACCCGCCGCCGTGGCCCGCGAGGTCGACGCACTGATCAAGGCCGGGTCCGTCGAGGCCGTCACCGGTTGGCACATCTCCGCCGTGCGGGAGGCCGTCGCACCGGCGATCGCCGGACGGGTTCCCTACGCGTACACAGCGTTGTACGAGGGCGGCGAGCACCGCCCGGGCGTGTTCCTCACCGGCGAGACCCCCGACCTGCAACTCGGTCCGGCGCTGGACTGGTTCGCCGAATCGGTCGGGGTGCGGCGCTGGACGATCGTCGGCGATGACTACGTGTGGCCGCGCCGCTCGGCCCGGGCGGCCCGCCGCTACCTGCACCAGATCGGCGGCACCGTCTGCGACGAGATGTACGTGCCGCTGGGCACCACCGAGTTCGGCGACGTGCTGCGGCGCGTCGAGCAGAGCGGCTGCGAGGCCGTGCTGATGCTGCTCATCGGCGACGACGCGGTCTCGTTCAACCGGGCGTTCAGCGCTCTCGGCATGGATCGCGACATGCTGCGGTTCAGCTCGTTGATCGACGAGAACGTCCTGCTCGCCTCGGGCGCGGACAACACCTGCGGACTGATGACGTCGGCGGGGTACTTCGAGGACCTCACCACGACGTCCAGCCTGGATTTCGCCGCCGCGTACGCGCGGCGTTTCGGCCCGGACGCGCCGGTGCTCAACAGCCTCGGCGAATCGTGCTACGAGGGCGTGCGGCTGCTCACCGCGCTCATGCGGCGCGCGGGCTCCGTCGAGGTACGGCCGATGACGTCCGTGTCGGACGGGCTCTCCTACGAGAGCCCGCGTGGCACCGTCGAGGTCCGGGACCGACACCTGCGCCAACGGGTGTTCCTCGCCGCCGCCGACGGCCTTGCGTGGGACGTCATCCAGCAGCTCTGACCGGCGCGCAACGGCCGAAAGACCCGGTGCCCCGGGACCAAAGTCCCGTCGATCACGGGACCAAGGACCATTGGCTCAGCACGGACGCCGAGTAGTTTCCTAGGAAATTGTTTCCGCAGCGAGTGGCGGCGGCAGTGAGGGGAATCCCGGATGGCGACCTACACCTATCGCTGTCGCACCGACGGCCCCGCAGAGGTCCGCAGGCCGATCGGCACGGCGCCCGCCTCGATCCCGTGCCCGACCTGCGGGGCGTCGGCGGCTCGGGTGATCACGCCCCCCATGCTCGGCTTCGCGGACCCGGTGCGCATGGCCGCGATCGACCGCGCCGACGCCTCGCGGACCGCGCCCGCGGTCGTCTCCGCCATCCCGGCCGCACCGCACGGGCGAGGCGCGCCGCGGCTGGATCCGCGGACCAGCAGGCTGCCGCGCCCCTGATCCCGGCCGGGCGTTCGCACCCGGCCGACCGCGCACCATCCGCCTGACGCGAGGAGCCGCCGTCGGGCCGTCCACCCTGCCGTGCCGGGTCCGCTCGTCCTGCCTGTCGGCGCCGGCGCACAAGAGAGATTCGCCACCGCACCACCGATGAGGAGTGCTGATCGCCATGCCCGAGGTCGTCTTCCCGCTCGACTCCCAGAAGCGGTTCACCGAGCAACGCATCGTCGGCCACAACCGCTGGCATCCCGACGTCCCGGCGCTGGTGCAGGTCAAGCCCGGTGACAGCTTCCGGGTGCACTGCCGGGAGTGGTTCGACGGCGCCATCCACAACAACGACTCCGCCGACGACATCCTCAACGCCCCGCTGCCCGGCGTGCACGTGCTCTCCGGCCCGATCGCCGTGCAGGGCGCCGAGCCCGGCGACCTGCTGATCGTCGACATCCTCGACGTCGGCCCCATCCCGCAGGAGGACTCCGGGCCGCTCGCGGGCCAAGGCTGGGGCTACACCGGGGTCTTCGCCACCCGCAACGGCGGCGGCTTCCTCACCGAGCAGTTCCCGGACGCCTACAAGGTCATCTGGGACTTCATGGGCGGCAAGGCCACCTCCCGGCACATCCCCGGCGTCTCGTTCACCGGCATCGTGCACCCCGGGCTGATGGGCACAGCCCCCTCGATCGAGCTGCTGCGCAAGTGGAACGCCCGCGAGCAGGCCCTCATCGACACCAACCCCACCCGGGTCCCGCCGCTGGCACTCCCGCCGCTGCCCGACTCCGCGATCCTCGGCAACCTGACCGGCGCCGAGTTCGACCGCGTCGCCGCCGAGGCCGCCCGCACCGCGCCGCCCGCGCGAAAACGGCGGCAACCAGGACATCAAGAACCTCACCAAGGGGTCACGGATCTTCTACCCCGTCTTCGTCAAGGACGCCAAGCTGTCCATGGGCGACCTGCACTTCTCCCAGGGCGACGGCGAGATCACCTTCTGCGGGGCCATCGAGATGGGCGGGTTCATGGACCTGCACGTCGACCTCATCAAGGGCGGCATGGCCACGTACGGGGTGACGCGAAAACGCCATCTTCATGCCGGGCAACGTCGACCCGCGCTACGACCAGTGGCTGGCCTTCTCCGGCACCTCGGTCACGCTGGACGGCGAGCAGCGCTACCTGGACTCGCACCTGTCCTACCAGCGGGCCTGCCTGCACGCGATCGACTACCTCCAGAAGTTCGGCTACAGCGACATCCAGGCGTACATGATCCTCGGCGCCGCGCCGATCGAGGGACGGCTGTCCGGTGTGGTGGACATCCCGAACTCCTGCTCCACCGTCTACATCCCGACGGCGATCTTCGACATCGACGTGCGGCCCAGCGCCAACGGACCGCAGCAGATCGAACCGGGCACCGGCGTCCCGACGTCCGCGGCCTGACCACACGCGCCACCGACCTTTCGCCCCCGCCCACCCGGCGGGGGCGAAGGCTCCTTCCCTCCAGGAGGTTCGCATGACGGCCGGAACGGCACCGGAACACCACCGCCTCGACTGGGTCAACGGCACCGCACCCGAACTGCACGAACACCTGCGGCGCGTGCCACCACTGGAGTTCATCGAGGACTGCCTGCGCGGCGTCGGGCAGGTCATGTTCATGAACAACCCCCTCACCGGGCTGCTCGTCATGATCGCCGCGTGGACGTTCGACCCCTGGTTGGGCTTCGGGGGCACCGTCGGCGTGATCGTCTCGACGGCGACCGCCATGCTGCTCGGCTTCGACCGCGCCGCCATCCGCGCCGGGCTCTTCGGCTTCAACGGCGTGCTGTGCGGGCTGGCGCTGGCGACCTTCCTCGCCCCGCCGTGGGACGGCATCGCGACCGTCTGGATCGTGGTCGTGAGCGCGGGGTCATCGGTGGCGATGGCCGCGCTGGCCGCGCTGTTCGGCGGGGCCTGGGGCGTGCCGCCGTTCACGTTCGCGTTCAACCTGTCGGTGCTGCTGTTCCTCATCACCGGCCTGCACGCCGTCCGCGGCCGGATCGGGCCGCTGATCACCCCCACCGCGCCCGCGGTGAACGGGCCGACCGTCTCGGACGCCCTACGCGCCACCGCCACCGACACCGGCGGCACCGATGCGCTGGGCATCCTCAACGCGATCCTGCGCGGCATCGGGCAGCTCTTCTTCGTCAACAGCATGCTCGGCGGCGTCCTCGTGCTGATCGGCATCCTCGTCTGCTCCCGCATCGCAGGCGCGTTCGCGGTGCTCGGCTCCGCGATCGGCATGGGCGTCGGCATGGCGCTGGGCGCGGACGGCGTCGCGATCTACAACGGGCTGTGGGGGTTCAACTCCTACGACGCCTGCCTCGCCATCGCGGGCGTGTTCTACGTGCTCAGCTGGCGCACGGCGCTGCTCGGCGCCGCCTGCGCCGTCTTCGCCGCGCTGCTCTTCGGCGGCCTCGCGTCGTTCCTCCAGCCCTGGGGCCTTCCCGCGATGACCTTGCCGTTCTGCATCTCCGTGCTGTGCTTCGTGATGCTCCATGACGCGCTGCCCGGGGCCTTTTCCTGGGTGCCGCCCGCCGAGCTGGAGACCCCGGAGGCCCATCTGCACCGCGCCCGCGCGGCCTGAGCGCGGTGATGGCCCGCGGCGCGGCGCGCCGTCAGACGGCGATGACCGTCGGCACGATCATGGGGCGGCGCCGGTAGGTCTCCCCGACCCACTTGCCGACCACCCGCCGCACCGCCTGGGCGATGCGGTGGGTGTCGGTGATCCCTTCCGCCTCGGTGCGCGAGAGCTCGTCCTCGACCAGCGGGAGCACCGCGGCGAGCGCCTTGGGGTCGTCGGAGAACCCGCGCCCCGACAGCTCGGGCCGCGACACCGCCCGGCCGGTGGTGGCGTCGACCGCGACGGTGATCGCGATGAAGCCGCCCTCGCCGAGCACGAGCCGGTCGCCGAGCGTGGACTCGCCGATGTCGCCGACGGCCAGCCCGTCGACGTACACCCGCCCCACCTCGACCCGGCCGGTGATCGCCGCCTTGCCGTCGACGAGGTCGACGACGACGCCGTCCTCGGCCAGCACGACCGCCTCCTCGGGCACCCCGGTCTTCACGGCCAGCGCGGCGTTGGCCCGCAGGTGGCGCCATTCGCCGTGCACGGGCATGACGTTGGACGGGCGCACCGCGTTGTACAGGTACAGCAGTTCGCCCGCGGGGGCGTGGCCGAGACGTGCACCCGCGCCGTGCCCTGGTGCACCACCTGAGCGCCGAGCCGGGTGAGCCCGTTGATCACCGCGAAGACGGCGGTCTCGTTGCCCGGGATGAGCGAGCTGGCGAGGATCACGGTGTCTTCGGGCTTGATCCGGACCGAGCGGTGGTCGCCGCTCGCCATCCGCGCGAGCGCCGAGAGCGGCTCGCCCTGCGAGCCCGTGGACACGTAGACGACGCGCTCGTCCGGGAGCATCGCCGCGTCGTCCAGCTCCACCAGCAGGCCTGCCGGGACGGTGAGGTAGCCCATCTCGGTGGCCAGGCCCATGTTGCGCACCATCGAGCGGCCGACGAAGCAGACCTGCCGTCCGTGCGCCGCCGCCGCGTCGAGCACCTGTTGGACGCGGTGCACGTGGCTCGCGAAGCAGGCGACGATGATCCGCGCGGCCGCCCGGTGGAACATGCCGTCGAGCACGGGGCCGATCTCGCCCTCGGAGATCACGAAGCCGGGCTGGTCGGCGTTGGTGGAATCGACAAGGAACAGGTCGACCCCCTCGTCGCCCAGCCGCGAGAAGCCGCCGAGGTCGGTGAGCCGACCGTCGAGGGGCAGCTGGTCGAGCTTGATGTCGCCGGTGTGCAGGACGAGGCCCGCCGGGGTGCGGATGGCGACGGCCAGCGCGTCCGGGATGGAGTGGTTGACCGCGAAGTACTCGCAGTCCCAGATGCCGTGCCGCAACCGGGTGCCTTCCCGCACCTCCAGCAGGTGCGGGGTGAGCCGATGCTCCTTGCACTTGGCCGCGACCAGCGCCAACGTGAACCGGGAGCCGACGACGGTGAGGTCCGGTCGCTGCCGCAGCAGGAACGGCACGGCGCCGATGTGATCCTCGTGGCCGTGGGTGAGCACGATCGCGTCGATGTCGTCGAGGCGGTCCTCGATGGCCCGGAAATCGGGCAGGATCAGGTCGACGCCGGGCGCGTCGTCGGCGGGGAACAGCACGCCGCAGTCGACGACGAGCAGCCGTCCGGCGTGCTCGAAGACGGTCATGTTGCGGCCGATCTCGCCGATGCCGCCCAGCGCCACCACCCGCAAGGCGCCCTCGGGCAGCTCGGGCGGCGCGCTGGCGGGCAGCTCGGCGCGGTTCACCTCCTCGGGCGGCGCGGCACTGGGCCGCGGCTGCTGCTCGCGGCGACGAAGACGACGGTCGGGACGTTCGGGACGAGACAAGTAACCGGGATCCTTCAGCTCGGGAGGGTGACAGGGAGGCCTGCGGCGGCCAGATCGGCGGCGATCGCGCGCATCTGGGCCTCGTCGGCCGGGGGAAGAGGCAGGCGCGGCTCGCCGACATCGATGCCGACCAGGCGCAGTGCGGCCTTGGCGAACACCACCCCACCGACGCGGTCCATGGCGCGCGACACGGGCAGCAAGGCGGTGTTGATCTCGCGGGCGCGGGTGTGCTCGCCCGCCTCGAACGCTGTGAGCAGGGCGCGCAGGCGATCGGCGACGACGTGCCCGGTGACGCTGACGAAGCCCGCCGCGCCGACGGCGAGCCACGGGAGGTTCATCGGGTCGTCGCCCGAGTAGTACGCGAGATCGGTGGAGGCGAGCACTTTCACCCCGTGCGGCAGGTCGCCGCGCGCGTCCTTCACCGCGACGATGCGCGGGTGCTCGGCGAGCCGTTGCAGGGTGGCCAGCTCGATGGGGACGACGCTGCGCGCCGGGATGTCGTAGAGCATGACCGGCAGGCCGGTGGCGTCCGCGACGGCCGTGAAGTGCCGGCGCAGCCCCTCCTGCGGCGGCCGGGAGTAGTACGGCGTGACGACGAGCAGCGCGTGCGCGCCTGCCTGCTCGGCCGCGCGGGCGAGGTGCACGCTGTGCGCGGTGTCGTACGTGCCGGCTCCCGCCACGATCGTGGCGCGCTCGCCGACCGCGGCCACGACGGCCCGCAGGAGCTCGGCCTTCTCCTCGTCGGACGTGGTGGGGCTCTCGCCGGTGGTGCCGCCGACGACCAGCCCGTCGTTGCCCAGCTCGACCAGGTGCGCCGCGAGCTCCTCCGCGCGCTTGAGGTCGAGCGCGCCCTCGGCATCGAACGGCGTGACCATGGCGGTGAGCACGCGCCCGAACGGGCGGCCGGGGTCGGACCTCATGTGAAAACGGTACCGCCCGCCCCTGAATCACACTGTGCCGCCGTTCGTCACGCCTCCGGGATGACGGTCCGAAAACCCAGGAGGAACCCATGGCCAGCCCGACCACCACCCGCACCGAAGAGCTCGCCGCCGCCGTCGTCCGGTTCATGGAAACCGGCGCGGCCGACCCCGACCTGTTCGCGCCCGACGTCTTCTGCGACCTGTCGCTGCCGACGTGGCGGCTCCAGAGCGCGGGTCGGGCGGCGACGATCGCGCTGCGCACCGACAACCACCCGTGGGCGGGCCGGGTCATCCGCCACCGGGTCGACCCCACCCCGCGGGGCTTCGTGCTGGAGTTCGAGGAGGAGTGGGTCGACGAGGCGGGCACACCCTGGTACTGCCGGGAGATGGCGCGCGCCGACGTCGGGCCGGAGGGGATCGTCGCCCTCGCGGTGTACTGCACCGGCGACTGGGACCCCGCGCAGGTCGCCAGGCACGCCGAGGCCGTGGAGCTGATCCGGCGCTGAGCGGAGCTTGCGGAGCGAAAAGTCGGCGCTGAGCGGAGCTTGCGGAGCGGCCCACCTCGCACCCCTTCGACCCTCTTCGCACCCCGCCGACGGGGTGCGAAGTGGCCACAACGGGTGCGAAGAGCGGCCGAGGCAGGTCTCGGCGGGCGCGGGGGTGGCGCGCCGAGCCCTACGATCCGGGCGTGGCGGATCTCGTCCGGACGTGGGAGAGCGCGAAGGCCGCGGGCGATCCCGAGGCCATGGCCGCCGCCGCGCTCGCGCTGGCCGCCACCCCCACGTTCGGCGGGGTGCCGGGCGGGGTGCCCGCGCTGCTGTTCGAGGCCCGCGCCCGGGCCGAGGGGGCGGCGCGCACCCGGCTGGCCGCCGCGCTCGCCCGCGCCTGGGCGTACGCCGGGCACCCCGAGCGCGCGGCCGGGTTCGCCGCCGAGGCCCAGGCGGACGCCGAGCGCGAGGGCGACGCGACGCTGCTCGCCGACGCCCTGGACGCCCAGCTCGCCGTCCACTGGGGCCCCGACCAGCTCGCCGACCGCCTCCGGCTCACCGACCGCCTGGAGGACACGGCCGCGCACCTCACCGACGTGGAGGCCCGGCTGTCGGGCCACCTGTGGCGGCTCTCGACGAGGCTGGAGACCCTGGACGGCGCGGGCGTCCGGCGCCAGCTGCGCGCGCTCGACCTGCTGGCCGCGGAGTCCGGCTCGGCGCGGGTCGCGTTCTTCGCCGCGTCGCGCCGCGGCATGCACGCGCTCCTGACCGGGGACCTCGACACGGCCCGCGCGGCACTGCGGGACGCGGGTGCGGCCGGGCGCGCGGCGGACTCCGCCGACGTCGAGGCGGTCGAGCACACGCTGCGCGCGGGCATCGCCCGACAGGCGGGCGACACCGCGACCCTCGTCGCCGAGGCAGGCGGCTTCGAAGGCTTCGGGCTCACGGAGGGCATCCGCTCGATCGCGGTGTGGGGGGCCGTGCTGTGGGTCGCCTCGGGCAGGCCGGACCGGGCCCGCGCGGTGCTCCACCAGCTCGACGACTTCACGGCCGTCCCGCGCGATCTCGACTGGCTGCTGGTGGTGTACCTGCTCACCGACGTCGCCACCGCGGTCGGCGAGCGCGCGCAGGCGGAGGCCGGGCTCGACCTGCTCACGCCGTACGCGGGCCGCGGCGTGATCGACGCGGGCGGCGTCGTGTTCGCGGGTGTCGTGGACGACGTCCTCGCCCGGGCCTGCGCGCTGCTCGACCGGTCCGCCGACGCCGCGCGGTGGTCGGCGAGCGCGCAGACCGCCTACCGCCGCATGGGCGCCACCTGGTTCGCGGACCACCTCGGGGCCCCGCCGCGGGCCGAAAGCGGCGTCGCGCACCTGCGGCCCGGCGCCGACGGCATCTGGTGGGTCGGGCGCGACGGCGAGACGTCCGCCGTACGCGACATGCGCGGCCTGCGGTACCTGCACCTGCTCCTGTCGCGGCCCGGCGTCGACGTGTCCGCGCTCGCACTCTCCGACGCCGTCGCAGGCAACAGCGGCACCCGGGCCGCCCGGGCCGTCGACGCCGACACGGGCCCGACGGTGGACCGCCAGGCCCTCGCGGCCTACCGGCGCAGGCTCGTCGAGCTCGATGACGAGCTCGCCGAGGCCCGCGCGCACGCCGACCTCGCCCGGGAGCACCGCCTCGACCGGGAGCGCGACGCCCTCCTCGACCAGGTCCGGACGGCCACCGGGCTGGGCGGACGCGCCCGGGTCGCGAGCGGCACGCACGAACGGGCCCGCGTCGCGGTCCGCAAGGCCATCGCCGCCGCCATCGACCGGGTCGCGGCGGTCGACCCGTCGCTGGGCAGGCTGCTCGGCGACACCGTCGCGACCGGCGCCACCTGCCGCTACGACCCGGACCCGGACCGCCCGGTGCGCTGGGTGCTGTAGCCCGTGTCGCGTGCTCGAACGGGACATGCGCGGGCTTTCCCGCGGCCGGATCCCCGCTGGTGTACCGCTCGAGCGACGCGCCCGGCGTTCAGACGCCGCGCGAGGCCGTGCCGAACGCGGTGACGTCGGCCGGGTCGCCGTCGATCTCGACGCGCGCGGCGTCGCGGCCGAATCCGTGGAGCACCAGCTCCCCCGGCTCGCCGGTGATCGTCACCGACCGGTCGGCCTGCTTGGCGACGATGCGCTCCCCCGTCGGCCGGACCAGCACCACGCCGACCGGGCTGCCCTTGTACAGCATCTTCGCCATGCGCCCGAGCAGCGACCACAGCTCGCCGTCGCGCACCGGGTCGGCGGGCCGGGGCGCCCAGCCGGGCTCGCCGCGTCGCACGTCCTCGTGGTGGACGAAGAGCTCGCCGCCGTTGCCGAGCCGGTCGAACGCGGGCACCCGGAACGGCGACCAGAGCGGCGGCCCGGACCGGAGCAGGTTCACCCGGTCGGCCCAGGGCGTGGTGGCGTAGCCGCGCATGGCGTGCTCGGTGACGCCTGCGAGCGGGCCTATCACGATCCCGGCCGCGGCCGCCGGTTGCCGCTCGCGGACGAGCAGGTGGGCGAGCAGGTCGGCCGTGGTCCAGCCCGCGCAGAGCGTGGGACGGTCCGGGCCGACCGCGTCGAACGTGTCGCAGATGGCCGCCCGCTCGGCGGTGGCAAGGCTCATGTACCCGACGGTAACCGGGTTCGGGCGCGGCCACTCCTCGTCCCTCCCACCCAAGATCACCGGTTCGGCGCGAAAACGGCCGGATGTGGCCGGGATGTGCACCGAACCGGCGATCATGGCGGTCGCTACCCCTCGGTGACGAACGGGCTCGACGCGATCTCGGTGCCGTCGTCGAGGGTGGCGATCTCGAAGTCGGCGAACACGTTGGCGACCTCGCGCTGCAGCTGGCGGAGGCACTCCACGGCCAGCGCGCGGATCTCGACGTCGGCGTGCTCGGTGGCCCGCATCGCGATGAAGTGCCGCCACGCGCGGTAGTTGCCGGTGACGACGATGCGGGTCTCGGTGGCGTTCGGCAGGATCGCGCGGGCGGCCTGGCGGGCCTGCTTGCGGCGCAGGGTGGCGTTCGGGACGTCGGCGAACCGCTTCTCCAGCCCCTCCAGCAGCCCCTCGTAGGCCTTGATCGACGCCTCGGCCGCCTCGGCGAACAGCGCGTGCATCTCCGGGTCGGCCGCGATGACCTCGGGCTCGACCATCGCCGCGTTCCGCTCGGGGACGTAGCGCTGCGAGAGCTGGCTGTAGGAGAAGTGCCGGTGGCGGATCAGCTCGTGGGTGAGGGACCGCGACACACCGGTGAGGTAGAAGCTCACCGAGCCGTGCTCCAGCACCGACAGGTGCCCGACCTCGAGGATGTGGCGCAGGTAGCCCGCGTTGGTGGCCGTGCGCGGGTTGGGCTTGCTCCAGGACTGGTAGCAGGCGCGGCCCGCGAACTCGGCGAGCGCCTGGCCGCCGTCGGCGTCGGTGCTCCACGGCACGTCGTCCGGCGCCACGAAATCGGTCTTGGCGACGAGCTGGACGCGCAGGGGGACGATGTCCGGCATGCCCCGAGCGTAGCCTGACGCCACCTCGCGGCCGCACCGTGACACCAATTCTCCTTGACTGGCGTCATTCATGACGCCACCATGGCGTCATGGACCTCAGCAAGTACGTCAACCAGCTGCGGGAGGACCTCGCGTCCGCCGCCGCGGCCGGTGACGAGCAGACCCAACGCACCGGCGCGTTGCTCGGGGCGGCCATCGAGCCCGCGGCGCGCCTCGCCATGATGAATGCCCTCTCCGATCTGGCCGCGGAGGTCACCGAGGCGCTCGGGGACCGCGTGGTGGAGGTGCGCCTCGACGGTCGAGACGTGCGCGTCGCGGTGGGCGGCCCTGCCGCCGACGAGCCGGAGCCCGAGTCTGCCGACGGGCCCTTCGCGGGCTTCGGGCCACGCGGCTTCGCGGGCTTCGGCGGCGACGCGGGCGACATCTCCCGCGTCACGCTGCGGCTGGTGGAGCAGATCAAGAACCAGGCCGAGCAGGCCGCGGCGAACCAGGGAATGTCGCTCAACTCCTGGGTGGCGCAGGCCGTGCAGGGCGCGCTCGCGGGCCACCAGCACGGGCGGCCCGGCCGCCGGGACGGCAAGGACGGCAAGCGCGTCAAGGGGTGGGTGCAGGGATGAGCGAGTCGATCGACTTCACGAAGGACGAGAGCCGGGACCAGGACACCGCCGACACCGCCGACACCACCGACACCACCGACACCACCGACACCACCGACACCGTGCGCCGGGAGAGCTGGCCGGTGGGCGGCGTCGCGGAGCTGGAGTTGACGGTCGACGTCGGGCGCATCGAGGTGCACCTCGACCGGGCCGACGAGCCCGAGGTGCAGGTCGAGGTGCGGCACGACCCGGCGGCGGGCGGCATGTGGGGCCAGGGCATCAGCGGCGTGATCAACTGGATCGGGCAGGCGACGGCCGGACCGGACGCCGAGCCCGCCGACCTCGCCGCGGAGGCGGTGCGGGCGGCCGAGATCATCTGGTCGGAGCCGGGGCGCAGGCTGATCGTGCGCTCGTCGCAGGAGCTGCCGCTGCGGGTGGTGCCGCTCGTGGTGACCGTGACCGCGCCCGCCGGGTCCCGGCTGGCGGCCCGCACGGGGGCGGGCGACGTGGTGGTGACCGGCCGGGCGGGCTGGGCCGCCGTGCGGACCGGCTCCGGCGAGGTGGACGTGGCCGCGGTGGACGGCGACGCCGACGTCACCACCGGATCGGGCGACCTCGTGCTCGGCGAGGTGGCGGGCCGGGCGCGGCTGCGCACCGGCTCCGGCACGATCCGGCTCACCGCGGCGGGCGGGTCGACCGAGATCAAGGCGGGCAGCGGCGACGTCGCGCTCGGCCGGGTGTCCGGCGATCTCGGCGTGCGCACCGGCTCGGGCGAGGTACGCGTCGACGACGCGTGCTCCGGGCGCTTCGACCTCACCACGGGCTCGGGTGAGCTGCGGGTGGCGGTGCATCCCGGAGTGCGGGCCGAGCTGGACCTCACCTCGGGCTCGGGCCGCGCGCGCAGCGACCTCACGGTGGACTCCGCGCCGCCCGCCGAGGCCGTGGCCCTGCACGTGCGCGGGCGCACCGGCAGCGGCGACGTGCTCGTGACGCGCGCGACCGTGCCCGCCTGACCGGCCACCCACCCCAGCCATGATCACCCGTTCGGCGGGTAAACGGCCGATTATGGCCGCTCCGCGCGCCCAACCGGTGATCATGGCCCGGCAGGGGAGCCGCTAGGACATGGCCGCCGCGAGGGGGGCGGCCATGTCCCCCCGGCCTGCGACGAACACCCCGGAGAGCCCGAGCCACTCGGCCATCACCGCGAGCTCGGCGGCCAGCTCGCCCGCCACCCGCGCGCGGTCGACCGCGGGTTCGGCGAACGCGCCCTGAACGCGGAGCACGCCCGCGGGCCGGTCGGCCTTGAGATCGACCCGGGCCACCAGTTCGCCGTCGAGCAGGAACGGGAACACGTAGTAGCCGTACTCCCGCTTCGGCTCCGGGGTGTAGATCTCGATCCGGTAGCGGAAGCCGAAGATCCGCTCGGTGCGGGCGCGTTCCCAGATCAGCGGGTCGAACGGGCACAGCAGCGCCCGGCCGGTGATCCGCCGGGGCATCCGCGCGCCGGGCACCCGGAAGGCGGGCGACCGCCAGCCGCGCACCGCGACCGGCTCCAGCTCACCCTGCTCGACGAGCTCGGCGACGGCCTGCCTGCTCGCCTCCGGACCCAGCCGGTAGTAGTCGCGCAGGTCAGGCTCGGTGGCCACGCCGAGTGCCACGGCGGCCTGGCGGACCAGCCGCCGCGCCGCCTCCTCGGGCGTCGGTGCGGGCGCCGAGAGGACCTCCGGCGGCAAGACGCGCTCGGGCAGGTCGTAGAGCCGCTGGAAGTGCACGCGGGTGCCCGTGGTGAGCAGGCCCATCCCGAACATCCACTCGCAGACCCGCTTGACGTGCGAGCGCTCCCACCAGCCCACTCCCGACGGGCGCGGGGTGCTCGTGGCGCCGAGCGCCTTCGACAGCGTGCCCGCGCCGACCGGCCCGAGCTCCTTGACGGCGGCCAGCACGTCGTCCACCAGCGCGGGCTCCTGCTCGACGAGCGCCGCGTAGTGCTTCCACCAGCCGCGGCGCTTGGCCCCCGAGAGCAGCAGCGGCCAATCGGCCACCGGCAGCAGGCTCGCCTCGTGCGCCCAGTACTCGACGAGCATCCGGGGACGACGGGCCGAGCGCGCCCACGCCGCCTCGTCGACCAGCGCGCGGTCGTACGGGCCGAGGCGGGAGAACACCGGCATGTAGTGCGCGCGGACGGCGACGTTGACCGAATCGAGCTGCAGGAGGCGCTGGCGCTCGAGGAGGGCGCCGAGCTGACGCCGGGTGACCGCACCGGACGGGTGCCGCGCGCCGAACCCCTGCGCGGCGAGCACGGCCCGCCGGGCCGCGGGCGCCCCGATCGTCTCGACCGGCGGCTCGACCGTTGTCATGCCGAGGATGCTGCCACGGCCCCCCGACATTTTCGGGAGCGACGCTTCGGCCGCTCCGCGGAGACGACCAGCACCACCGCGAGCAGCACCACCGCGGCGCCTGCCAGCTGAACTGCCGTGAACCGCTCCCCCACCACGGCCGCGCCCAGCGCCACGGCGATGACCGGGTTGACGTAGGCGTAGGTGGCGACCGTCGACACCGGCAGGCTCGCCAGCGCGAACGCGTAGGCGCTGAACGCCCCCAGCGTCACGACCACGCTCAGATAGATCCACGCCACCCAGGACGCCGTCGGCACGGCCGCCACGTCCAGGCGCTCACCGATACCCAACCCGATGCCGGAGAGCACCACCCCGCCGGTCAACATCTGGACGGCGGCGAGGGCGAACGGGTTCGCGGGGGCGGGCAACCGGGTGGTGGCGAACGTGCCGGTGGCCCAGCCGAGGCTCGCGAGCAGCACCAGCCACGGCCCCCACCACGTGGTGCCCTGCGCCCCGCCTGACGCGGGGCCTGCCAGCACGAGAACGGCCAACCCGGCCAGCCCGACGGTGATGCCGCCGATCGTCGCGGCCCGCGGACGGTCGCCGGTCACCGCCCGCAGGATCACGATCCACAGCGGCACCGCGGCGATCAGCAGCGCGGCCAGCCCGGACGACACCCCTTGCTGCGCGATCACCACGAGCCCGTTGCCCCAGGCGGGCAGCAGCAGCCCCGACAGCACGGTCGTGCCGAACTGCGCGCGGGTCATGCGGTAGGCCGAGCGGCCCGCCACCGCCACGACGACGAGGGCCAGCAGGGCGCCGCCGACGAGGAAGCGGAACCCGCTCACGAGCAGTGGCGGGACGCCGCCGAGGACGAGGCGGTTGGCCAGGTAGGTCGACCCCCAGAGGACGTAGACCACACCGAGGGCTATCCAGGGCAAGCGGGACCTCGTCGTCACTCCCTATAAGTTGCCATGGCGAACGAATCCTGTCGCGGGCGATGCGGTATCCATGACAGCATGGCCCTCGCGACCGTCCGTCCGGCCGTCGCCGCCGACGTGGACGACATCACCCGGATCCAGACCGCCACCTGGGCGGCCGCGTACGCCGATCTCGTGCCCGCGACGGCGATCGAGCACCTCTCGGGCTCCGCGGCGACGGCGGCGTGGACCGCGGCGATCGGGGCGGGCGCCGTGTACGTGGCGGCCGAGGGCGACTGGATGGTCGGGTTCGCGGCCGCGGGGCCTGCCGACGTCCCGGCCGAGAGCCCGCTGGGCCCGGAGGCGTGGGGTGAGGTCGGGGCGCTGTTGGTCGAGCCGCGGTGGGGTCGGCGGGGGCACGGCGGGCGCCTGCTCGCCGCCGTCGCGGCGGCGCTGCGCGAGCACGGCGCGCGCTACGGCCTGGCGTGGGTGCCCGAGAAGGACGAGGCGTCGCGCCGGTTCTACACGCGCGCGGGCTGGGAGCCGGACGGCACGGTGCGCGGGCTGGACACCGGCGACGGCGTGCTCCGCGAGGTGCGCTTCACCGGTTCGCTGGACCTGCGGCTCGACGGCTGACGCACCCCGCGAACCCGTGCGCCCTGGACGGCGTGCGTGGGCCGGGATGGGTCAGAGCCCGAGCAGCGGCTCCAGGCCGATGGTGAGGCCGGGCCGGTCGAGCACGCCGCGCACGGCCAGCAGCACACCGGGCATGAACGACGCGCGGTCGAACGAGTCGTGCCGGATCGTGAGCGCCTCCCCCGGGCCACCGAGCAGCACCTCCTGGTGCGCGACCAGCCCGGGCAGCCGGACGGAATGCACGTGGATGCCGTCGACGACGGCGCCGCGGGCCCCGTCGAGCGCACTCGTCGTCGCGTCCGGCACGGGGCCGAGCCCGGCGGCGGCGCGCTCGGCCGCCAGCAGTGAGGCGGTGCGCGCGGCCGTGCCGGACGGCGCGTCGACCTTCCCCGCGTGGTGCAGCTCGACCACCTCGACGGAGTCGAAGAACCGCGCGGCCTGCCGGGCGAACTGCATCATGAGCACCGCCCCGACCCCGAAGTTGGGGGCCACCAGCACGTGCCCGGGGGTGGCGGCGAGCCATTCGCGCAGGGTGGCGAAGCGGGCGTCGTCGAAGCCGCTGGTGCCCACGACGGCGGCGATGCCCGCGTCCAGGAGGTAGCGCAGGTTGTCGAGCACGGCGCCGGGGTGGGTGAAGTCGACGACCACCTGCGCGCCGACGCCTGCCAGCTCGCTCAGCGGATCGCCGAGGTCGAGCCGGGCCACGAGGTCGAGGTCGTCGGCGCCGTCCACAGCCCGGCACACCTCGCCGCCCATGCGGCCCTTCGCGCCCAGCACCCCCACCTTCGTCCGCGTCACCCGGGCAGCCTAGGCGAGCACCACCGCCCCGACCCAGACGCCCGCCGCGAGCAGGCCGGCGAGGAGCTCGATGGCGATGCTCCAACCGACGGCGCCGAGGGCCTTGCGGGTGGACGCCCACGCCTGTCGGCCGTCCGTCAGGCGCATGTGCTCGCCCAGGTAGACGCCGAGCACGAACCCGAGGAACAGCCCGACGACCGGCACGACGAAGAACCCGACGATGCCGAGCACCGCGCCCAGCGCCAGCGTGCGCCCGGGCACGCCCGCCTCCTTCAGCCGCTTGCCGGGCAGCAGGTACTTGACGACCAAGCCCACGACGGCGATCGCGACGGCGATGCCGAGCACGGTCCAGCCGAGCGTGTCACCGCGCGGGAGCGGCCCACACCGCGATGCCGAACGACGACGAGCACCAGCCCCGGCAGTACCGGCACGACGATGCCGACGAGCCCGACGACGATCAACACCGCCGCCAGGACGACCGTGACGCTCACGCGCGCATCATGCCCGCACCGGCCCGTCGCCGCTGACCGCGTGGCACGCCCGACCGCGACCCCTCGGGGCCACCGCGCACCCCTCGGGGCCACCGCGCACCCCATCGGTGGGGTGTGCGGTCGACCGTAGGGGTGCGCGGTCCCGGCAGACGGGGCAGGGCGGGCGTCAGCGCAGGCAGCCGGGCAGGTCGGCCTCGTCGTCGAACGGGCCGACCACGGCCGCGGTGAACGGCTGGGTCAGCAGCTCGCGGGCCAGGACGGCGACGCCCTCGCCGGGGTGACGGCGGCGATCCGGTCGAGGCTCTCGCCCACCGTGCGCTGGTGGCCGTGGTCGAGCTCGGAGCGGCCGATCCGGTTCATCCGCGACGGCGTGTCCTCCAGACCCAGCACCAGCCCGCCGCGCAGGTTGCCCTGCGCGCGGGCCACCTCGGCCGGGGTGAGCCCGTCCGCCGCGACCTCGGCGAGGACGGCGCGGATCACCGTGACGACCTCCTCCAGCCGCTCCGGCGCGCAGCCGGCGTAGACGCTGAAGGCGCCCGCGTCGGCGTAGGACACGGACGACGAGTAGACCGAGTAGGCCAGCCCCCGCTGCTCGCGGACCTGCTGGAACAGCCGCGAGCTCGGGCCGCCGCCGAGCGCGGTGTTGAGCACCGAGAGCGCGCTGCGCCGCGGGTCGTGCCGCGACAGCCCGGGCACGCCGAGCAGCACGTGCGCCTGCTCGGTGTCGTCCGGGCGCAGCACGAGCCGCGGACCCGGGGACAGGAGCGCGGGCGCGGGGCGCCGCGGGCTCGCGGGCGCCGCGCCGTTCGCCCGGGCCGCCGCACGCGGCCAGCGCCGTGCCGACCAGCTCGACGACCTCGTCGTGCACGAGGTTGCCCGCCGCCGCGACGATCATCCGCGGCGTCGTGTACCGACCCCGCCAGAACGTCGTGCAGCGTCTCGCGCCGCATCCCGCGGATCGACTCCTCCGACCCGATCACCGGGCGGCCGAGCGGATGGTCGCCGAACAGCGCCTCGTCGGCCAGCTCGCCGAGCAGGTCCTCCGGGTCGTCGTCGCGCATCGCGATCTCTTCGAGCACGACGCTGCGTTCGACCTCGACGTCGGACGGGTGCAGCGTCGCGTCCGTGACGACGTCGGCGAGCACCTCCACCGCCAGCGGCAGGTCGGTGTCCAGGACGTGCGCGTAGTAGCAGGTGTGCTCCTTGGCGGTGAACGCGTTGAGGTCGCCGCCGACCGCGTCGAGCTCCTCCGCGATCTCCTTCGCGGTGCGCCGCCGCGTGCCCTTGAACAGCAGGTGCTCCAGGTAGTGCGCGGCGCCCGCCTGCTCGGGTGCCTCGTCCCGCGAGCCGATGCCGATCCAGATGCCGAGCGACACCGACCGCACGCCCGCCACCGCCTCGGTGACGCACGCGCAGGCCGCCGGGCAGCTCGGAGCGCAGCACTCCCGAAGAACCGCCGGGGGCGGAGGCCGCCGAAGCGGCCCCCGCCCCCGCGGTGACGACGTCGGTCACGGGCGTCAGTTCGCCGCGACCTCGACCGGTGCGGGCTCGGAGTCCGGCACCACCTCGGGCGCGGGCGCGACCTCGGCCGCGTCCTCGACGACCGGGATCAGGCTGATCTTGCCGCGGTTGTCGATGTCGGTGACCTCGACGCGGAGCTTGTCGCCGACCTTCACGACGTCCTCGACCTTGCCGATGCGCTTGCCGTTGCCCAGCTTCGAGATGTGCACCAGGCCGTCCTTGCCGGGCACGAGCGAGACGAACGCGCCGAACGCGGCGGTCTTGACCACCGTGCCGAGGAAGCGCTCGCCCACCTTCGGCAGCTGCGGGTTGGCGATCGCGTTGATCATGCCGATCGCGGCCTCGGCCGACTCGCCGTCCGAGGCGCCGACGTAGATCGTGCCGTCGTCCTCGATCGAGATGTCGGCGCCGGTCTGCTCGGTGATCGAGTTGATCATCTTGCCCTTCGGGCCGATCACCTCGCCGATCTTGTCGACCGGCACCTTGATGGCGACGACGCGCGGCGCGTAACGGCTCATCTCGTCGGGCCGGTCGATGGCCTCGCCGATCACGTCGAGGATGGTGAGGCGGGCGTCCTTGGCCTGGTTGAGCGCGGCGGCCAGCACCTCGGACGGGATGCCGTCGAGCTTGGTGTCCAGCTGCAGCGCCGTGACGAACTCGGCGGTGCCCGCGACCTTGAAGTCCATGTCGCCGAACGCGTCCTCGGCGCCGAGGATGTCGGTGAGCGCGACGTAGCGGGTGGAGCCGTCGACCTCGTCGGACACCAGGCCCATCGCGATGCCCGCGACCGGCGCCTTCAGCGGCACACCGGCGTTGAGCAGCGACATCGTGGACGCGCAGACCGAGCCCATCGACGTCGAGCCGTTCGACCCGAGCGCCTCCGACACCTGCCGGATCGCGTACGGGAACTCCTCGCGGGTGGGCAGCACCGGCAGCAGCGCCCGCTCGGCGAGCGCGCCGTGGCCGATCTCGCGGCGCTTCGGCGAGCCCACGCGGCCGGTCTCACCGGTGGAGTAGGGCGGGAAGTTGTAGTGGTGCAGGTAGCGCTTGTGCGTCTCCGGGCCGAGCGAGTCGATCTGCTGCTCCATGCGCAGCATGTTCAGCGTGGTGACGCCCATGATCTGGGTCTCGCCGCGCTCGAACAGCGCCGAGCCGTGCGCCCGCGGGACGACCTCGACCTCGGCCGAGAGCGGCCGGATGTCGGTGATGCCGCGCCCGTCGATGCGGACCTGGTCGGTGAGGATCCGCCGGCGGACCAGCTTCTTGTTCAGCGAGCGGAACGCCGCGCCGATCTCCTTCTCGCGGCCCTCGAACTGCGGCGCGACCTTCTCCAGCACCGCGGCCTTGACCTCGTCGATGCGGGCCTCGCGCTCCTGCTTGCCCGCGATCGTGAGCGCCTGCGCCAGGTCGTCGGACGCCTGCGCGGTGACCGCATCGAGCACGTCGGCCTGGTAGGCCGGGTAGATCGGGAACTCGCCGGTCGGCTTGGCGGCGACGTCGGCCAGCTGCTGCTGGGCGACGCACAGGCTGCGGATGAACGGCTTGGCCGCCTCCAGGCCCTGCGCGACGACGGCCTCGGTGGGCGCCTGCGCGCCGCCCGCGACCAGCTCGATGGTCTCGGTGGTGGCCTCGGCCTCCACCATCATGATCGCGACGTCGTCGCCGACGATCCGGCCCGGCGACGACCATGTCGAACACGGCCCGCTGCAGGTCCTCGTACTGCGGGAACGCCACCCACTGGCCGTCGATGAGCGCGACGCGCACGCCGCCGATCGGGCCGCTGAACGGCAGGCCCGAGAGCTGGGTGGACGCCGACGCGGCGTTGATCGCGAGGGCGTCGTAGGGGTCCTGCGGGTCGAGCGACATCACCGTGACGACGATCTGGATCTCGTTGCGCAGGCCGTCGACGAACGACGGGCGCAGCGGGCGGTCGATCAGGCGGCAGGTGAGGATCGCGTCGGTGCCCGGGCGGCCCTCGCGGCGGAAGAACGAGCCGGGGATCTTGCCGATCGCGTACATCCGCTCCTCGACGTCCACCGTGAGCGGGAAGAAGTCGAAGTGCTCCTTGGGCTGCTTGGACGCCGTGGTGGCGGACAGCAGCATGGTCTCGTCGTCGAGGTAGGCGACGACGGATCCGGCGGCCTGGCGCGCGAGGCGCCCGGTCTCGAACCGGACGGTGCGGGTGCCGAAGCTGCCGTTGTCGATGACGGCGGTGGTCTCGTGCACGTTCTCTTCGGGGTTGGTCATATGTCCTTCTCGTGTGACGGCCGCCCCGCCCCGGCCTGCGAGCCGGTCTTCGATCGAAGCGCCCGGGGACGTCGTCTCCCGGGAGCCACTACCGAGGACCGGCGCATCGCGTGCGCCCGGCGCGGCGGCTTCTCCAGTTGTGGGGCAGGCCCGGCCCGATACGCGAGGACCGGGCCTGCGAGGTCAGCGGCGGATGCCGAGCCGCTCGATGAGGGAGCGGTAGCGCGCGACGTCGACCTCGCGCAGGTACTTCAGCAGGCGGCGGCGCCGCCCGACGAGCAGCAGCAGGCCACGACGGCTGTGGTGGTCGTGCTTGTGCATCTTCAGGTGCTCGGTGAGGTCGCTGATGCGCTTGGTGAGCAGCGCGATCTGGGCCTCGGGCGAGCCGGTGTCACCCTCGTGGGTGCCGTACTCGTCCAGGATGGTCTTCTTCTGTGCGGCGTCGAGTGCCACGTGCGCTTTCCTCTGCTTTCGTTCGGTGCCGTGTGGCCCTCGCCCGACGCGTCGGTGTGGGTAGCGGCAGGGGAGACGGTGACGGCCGCCACGGACTGCAGCCGGACCCGAGACTCCACGTTACCAGCCACGACACCCCGACCCCCGCCGCGGGTCAGCCGTCGGAGTGGGCCGAGACGGTGATGGTGCGCGACACGCCGTGCGCACCCGCGGGCCAGACCGTGTAGGTGTGGGTGGTGGTGCCCTGGCTGTTGCAGCCGAACGGCAGCGACAGCTTGCCGCTCGCCGGGTAGTCGCTGCCGTAGGCGCCGTAGACGGCGGGGTTGTCGACGGCGATCGCCGCGCCGTTGGCCCCGCTGACCGACCACGCGATCACGACGTCGGTGCCGGGCGCGGAGAACGGGGCGTCCGGTGTGCCGTGCACCGGGCAGGTGGGCTGCTGGACGACGCGGAAGCTCGTGATCTTCGGGGCGGGCGCCGACGGGGCGGGCGCGCCGCCGGCTGCCACCCGAGCCGCCGCTGTTAGAGCCGCCGTTGTTCGACCCGCCGCGGACCCGCCGGAGGCGACGGCGCCGCCACCGGAGGCGGCGCCGTCCGCGGCGGGGCGACGGGAGTGGGCGTCGGGCCGGACGTGGGCGGGGCCGCCGGGGCGGCCGTGGACCCGGCGGGGGCGACGGCGTGCGCCGAGCCGTCGACGGAGCCGCAGGCGGTGAGGCCGGAGGTCACCAGCGCGGCGAGGCCTGCGAGGACGACGGTGGGCGCGCGGCGGGACATCGGGCCTCCGGGGGAGCTGATCAAGGTGCGCACAGTCTGCGCCCGCACGGCCTGCGCACGGCGTCGCCACGCGCGCCGTGCTCGACAGGAGCCATCAGGCGGCCGGGGCGGGGCCGTCCGCGCGGGCGGCCTGCCGCAGCACCTCCGCCACCTCGGGGAACGCCGACCCCAGCGCCGCCGCGGCCGCCGCCAGCCGCCGCGGCTCGGCGACCCCGCGCAGCACCTCGGCCGCGGTGGGCGGGGGCTCGACGCCCGCCCGCCGGTCCAGTGCCACTGCATCCGGGCGATGTCGGCGAGCAGCTTCTCGACGGCCTGCGGATCGCGGGCCGTGACCTGCGCGGCGCGCCCCGGTCCAGCGCGCGCAGCCGCGCCAGCACCGCCGGATCCCCGATCTTGACGCGGCGGGCGCTGACGAGCTGGCTCAGCATGGCCGGGCTGATGCCCAGCACACGGGCCAGCCGGGCCTGCGAGACGCCCAGCCGGGCGGTGAGATGGCGCACCCGGTCACCCAGCGGGGCGCCGTAGAGCTCGCGCTGCCGCGCCCGGTTGGCCCGCACCGCCTCCGCCATGCCCCGATGCTGGCAGCCGACCACCGACTCCCGTGGGCGATTGCGAAAAGATCATGCAGCGAGCAGCGCGCGGGTCCGCTCCACATCGGTCCGTATCTGGGCCAGCAGCGCGTCGATGTCGTCGTAGCGCTGCTGCCCGCGCAGCCAGTGCTCGACGTCCACGCCGACGTCGAAGCCGTAGAAGTCCTCTTCGACGTCGAGCACGTACACCTCGACGGTGCGCTCCCGGCCGGAGAACGTCGGGTTGGTGCCCACCGAGATCGCCGACGGCAGCCGCCGCGCGCCCAAGACGAAATGCCCCGCGTAGACGCCGTCGGCGGGCAGCGCCGTCCACGCCGCGGTCGCGACGTTCGCCGTCGGGAAGCCCAGCTCGCGGCCGCGGTGGTCGCCGTGCACGACCACCCCCTCGATGCGGTGCGGGCGGCCGAGCGCGGCCGCGGCGGCGGCCACGTCCCCGGCGTCGATGCAGGCGCGGATGTAGGTCGAGGAGACCGTCACGCCGTCGTCGGTCATCAGGTCGAGGCCCTCGACGCCGAACCCGAAGCGCGCGCCCAGCTCGGTGAGCATCGGCACGTCACCCGCGGCCTTGTGGCCGAAGGTGAAGTTCCGTCCGACGACGACCTCCGCGGCGTGCAGCCGGTCCACCAGCACCTCGTGGGCGAACTCGGCGGCCGCCATGCGTTGCAGCTCCGGGGTGAACGGCAGCACGCAGAACGCGTCGACCCCCAGCTCGGCGACCAGCTCGGCGCGGCTGCGGAGGCTGGTCAGCCGGGCGGGGTGGCTGCCGGGGCGGATGATCTCGGCCGGGTGCGGGTCGAACGTGACCAGCACCGTCGGCAGGCCGCGGGCCCGCCCCCGCTCGATCGCCCGGTTGATCAGCTGCTGGTGGCCGCGGTGCACGCCGTCGAAGACGCCGACCGTCACGATGCTGCGGCCCCACCCCGTCGGCACGGCCTCCAGCCCTCGCCAGCGCTGCACGCGGCGCAGCCTACGCACAAGGTCGTCGCCTGCCGCCGCAACCTCTGTGAACCTCGTCCCAGGCCCGTGCCGCGGGCCGCACCGGGTGTCACGCTGTGCGCGTCAGCACCTGATGACCCGGGGACCCGCGCGGCGGGCCTCGAGGGAGGACGGACAATGATGTCTGAACAGCTGGCGATGTCTGAAGTCGAGTCTCCCTACCGCACGACCGCGAAGCCCAAGCGGACGCGGATCCACCACCTGCGGGAGATGAAGGAGCGCGGGGAGCGGTGGCCGATGCTCACCGCCTACGACATGTACTCCGCACAGATCTTCGACGAGGCGGGCATCCCGGTGCTGCTCGTCGGCGACTCGGCGGGCAACAACGTCTACGGCTACGACAACACGATCCCGGTGACGGTCGACGAGCTGATGCCGCTGGTCAAGGCCGTCGTACGGGGCGCGACGAAGGCGCTGGTGGTGGCCGATCTGCCGTTCGGCAGCTACCAGGTGAGCCCCGAGCAGGCCCTCACCACCGCCATGCGGTTCATGAAGGAGGGCGGGGCGCACGCGGTCAAGCTGGAGGGCGGGGCGCGGTTCGCGCCGCACGTCGAGGCCATGGTCGCCGTCCGGGCATCCCGGTGATGGCGCACCTGGGCTTCACCCCGCAGTCCGAGCACGCGCTGGGCGGGTTCCGCATCCAGGGCCGCGGCGACGCGGGCGAGCGGCTCATCGAGGACGCGCTCGCCATCCAGGCGGCCGGGGCGTTCTCCGTGGTGCTGGAGATGGTGCCCGCCGACGTGGCCAAGCGGGTGACGGCCGAGCTCGTGATCCCGACGATCGGCATCGGCGCGGGCCCGGACACCGACGCGCAGGTGCTGGTGTGGTCGGACATGGCGGGGATGAACCGCGGCCGCAAGCCCCGCTTCGTCAAGCAGTACGCCGACCTCGGCGAGATCCTGCTGGGGGCGGCCCGCACCTACGCCGACGAGGTGCGCGCGGGCAGCTACCCGGACGCGGACCACTCCTACACCTGACCGACCGGCCGTGAGTGGAAACGAGTGCTATAGCACTCGTTTCCACTCACGGCGGCGGATCACCTCGGGCAGGGTCGCGCCCGCCGCGTAGGCCGCCAGCATGTCCGCCGCGGCGGACTCGCGGCGGCCCCAGCGTTCCCGGAGCGCGGCCAGGCGCTCCCGGTCGGCGGGCGGTCGGCCAGCGCGCGCTCGGCGGCGGTGAGCAGCGCACCGGTCCCGGCGTGCACCGCGTCGTCGGCGAGGCCCACGGCGGCGACGTGCCGGTGCGCCGCCGCGTCCGGAGTGGTGCGCCGGCCGGGCAGCGTGTCGTCGAGCACCAGGCCGGTGAGCAGGCTGAGCAGCTCGCCGTAGAGGGCGAGGTCGCCGATCGCGTCGAACGCCTTGAACTCCAGCCTGCCGACCTCGGCGGGCAGCCGCGCGGGCTGGGTGAGCGACGGGTCGGAGCGACCTGCGGCGCGTCCGGCCCGAGGAACGCCATCGCGGCGGGGCGCGCCCCGGTGCGCAGGTGGGTGCGCGCCGACAGCCCGCCCCACGGCTCGCCGTCGCGGAACGGCGAGGAGAACGACAGCGGCACGAGCCACGGGCTGTAGTGGGTGAGCTTGCGGGCGGCATCGATCAAGTCCGGCCCGTCGAGGCCGTCGGCGGACAGGTTGAGGTCGGGCCCGTAGGTCACCATGTGCAGGTGCGCGGTGCGCTCCTCGGGCGAGCCGATGCGGTGCGCGCGCTCCCACTCCCCCAGCGGCGGGTCGATCACGTAGGCCGAGCGCAGCGGGTTGAACCCGATGGCACACGTCGCCAGCCCGCGCCGCCCGAGCTCGGCGTCGAGCAGGTCGACATCGGCGGCCAGCGCGTCGACCGCCGCCTCGACCGTGGGTGGATGCGGGTGCGCACCTCCAGGCCCTTCGGGTCGCAGCGCACGAGCTCGCCGCGGTCGTCGAAGCGCTCGTAGCCCTCGACGTACCAGCGCTTGCGCTTGATGCCCTGGTCGCCGACGCGCAGGTCCGGGTAGTCGGCGGCATCCTCGGCAGCACGTCGACCACGGCCTGCAGCTCGTCGAAGGTGAGGTCGGTGAAGTCGGCGAACACCCCGCCGCGCAGGATCGCGAGCTCGTGCTCGATGCCGTACCGGAACCGCACGCGGCCAGCGTAGGTCGTGCGCGGAGAGCAACGCTCACGAGCCGAAGGCGATCCGCCCGGTCGCCGGGTCCGCCTCGACCAGGCGCACCCGCACCCTCTCGCCCGCGCGCGGCACCCCGGTGCCGCGGGCCAGCACCGGCGGGTCGGCGACGAAGACCTCGCCGGGTTCGTCGTCCGGCCCGGAGGCGCGCAGCACGACGGCGTCGAACTCCGCCCCGACCCGCGCCGCCAGCAGCGCGGCCTCGGTGCGGTCCACGCACGCCCGCTCGACCTTGCCGGCCAGCGCGTCGGACTCCGCCATGACCGACGGCAGCGCGGGCAGCGCGGCGGCCAGCCACTCCGGCAGCGCGGCGCCCGCGGTGACGGCGAGGCAGACCTCGGTGGCGAATCGGTCCACCAGGCGCCGCAGCGGGGCCGTGACGTGGGCGTACGGCGCGCCGATCCCGCCGTGGCCCGGGTCCGCGGGCGGCGCCGTGCCCGCCGCGCGGTCGAACGCCGCGTAGCCCGCGCCGCGCAGCAACGCGCTGGCCGCCCGCCGCAGCGCGAGCGCCGGGCCGGTGTCGAGCGGCAGGCCGGAGAGCACCTGCGCCGGGCTCGCGCCGTCGGGCCAGGCGATCCCGAGCGTTGCCGCGGTGCGCCGCAGTTGGTCCACGGCCGACGGCTCGGGCGCGGGGAGCGTGCGCAGCACCCCGACGCCTGCTTCCAGCATGAGCGAGGCCGCCGCCGTGCCCGTGAGCAGCGACATCTCCGCGTTCCACGCCTCGACGGGCGGCCGCTGCCGAATCCGGGTGGTCCAGCCGCCCGTGCCGTCGGGCACCACCTCCTGGTCGGGCAGCTCCAGCTCGATGGCTCCGCGCGCGACCGCCCGGGCCCGGCGCAGCGTGCCGCAGCTCGGCCAGCGACGCGAGGGCGGGATGGGGGCGGCCCGCGTCGATGTCGGCCTGCACCCCGGCGTAGTCCAGCCGGGCCCGCGACCGCACGGTCGCCCGATGGACCTCGACGGCCGTGCGCTCACCCGCCGCGTCGAGGTCGATCGTCCACAGCACGGCGGGGCGAGGCCCGTCCGGCAGCAGGCTCGACGCGCCCTCGGAGAGCACGGGCGGGTGCAGCGGCACGGAGCCGTCGGGGAGGTACACGGTCTGCCCGCGCCTGCGCACCTCGGCGTCGAGCGCACCGCCGGGAACGCACGACGGCGCCGAGGTCGGCGATCGCGTAATGCACCCGGAAGCCGTCGCCGCGGCGGGTGATGCCGAGGGCCTGGTCGAGGTCCTTGGCCCCCGGCGGGTCGATCGTCACCAGCTCGACGTCGGTGGCGTCCCGCCGGTCCCCCGCGTTCGGGGCAGCGCGCGCGGCCGCGTCGGCCGCCTCCGCCAGCACCGGGGCCGGGAAGCGTCGCGGGCAGCGCGAACTCGGCGCGGACCGCCGCGAAGTCCGGGGCGCCGGTCACAGCCATTGCGGCAGCGCGGGCAGTTTGCGCGCGCCGTCGGCCCGCAGCGGCTTGCCCTTCGACCGGCCCAGCAACCACGCCGCCAGCTCCGGCGCGGGGCCGGTCACCACCACCGCGGCGCCGATCGCCGACGTACCAGCTGTGGTCGCCGTCGACGAGCCGCAACACCGGGCACTCCGGCTTGCGGCCCATCGCCTCGCAGGCGTCCACGAGCAGGGCCTCCACCATCGGCCCGGGCATGTCGGCGAACGACGCGCCCGCATCGAGGTCGACGGCGTGGATCCACATCTCGCGGGCCCGTATCCACGGCACCGCCGACGCCCGGATCACCCGGCCCTGCACGTTGGTGATGAGCGCCGCCCACGCCGCCTCCGGCAGCTCGCGCACGACGGTGGCCAGCCGGTCGGAGGAGGCGATGACGTCGTCGCGGATCTCCGTCGGGCGGGCGGACCGCGCCCTTCTCGATGTCCGCGTCCCGCGCCTCGGCGCTGGCGTAGGCGGGGGTCACGATGCCGGTGCGCGCCCACATCAGCAGGTTGATCATGGCGTCGGCGTTGCGGGCGAGGTGGGTCAGCACGTGCGCCCGGCTCCAGCCCGGGCAGCAGCGACGGGGCGCGGAACGCGTCGTCACCGAGCCGGGTCATCAGGCCGCGCAGGTGGGCGGCACCGTCGGCGGCCCAGGCCAGCGAGTCGGTGACGGCGGGCAGGCGTCACCGCTTCTCCGCCCGGCAGGTGTTGCGCAGCTCGCCGACGCCCGCCACGGACGTCACGACCACGGTGCCGTCGGTGAGGTAGCGCGGGGGCTTGCGGGCGTGGCCGACGCCGCCCGGGGTGCCGGTGGCGATGACGTCGCCCGGGTTGAGCGTGACGATCTGCGAGAGGTAGACCACGAGCTCGACCGGCCCGAACACGAGCTGGTCGGTCGAGGAGCTCTGCACGGTCTCGCCGTCGAGCGTCGTGCCGATGGCCCAGCCGCCCGCGGGCAGCTCGTCGGGCGTGACGAGGTGCGGCCCGAGCGGCGTCGAGTGCTCGAACGTCTTGCCCTGCAGGAACTGCTTGGTGCGGTTCTGGAAGTCGCGCATGCTGACGTCGTTCATGACCGTGTAGCCCGCGATGGCCGCCTCCGCCGCGGCCGCGTCGGCGTGGCGGACCGGGGCGCCGATGACGACCGTGAGCTCGGCCTCCCAGTCGACCTTGTCCGAGACCGTGGGCAGCACGATGTCGTCGTGCGCGCCGATCAGCGCGGGGGCGTACTTCGCGAAGACCGTGGGGTATTCGGGCAGCTCGTTGCCCATCTCCAGGACGTGGTCGCGGTAGTTCAACCCGACGCAGATGATCTTCTCGGGGGCGGGGACGAGCGGGGCGTAGTCCACGGTGTCGAGCGCGTGCGACGGCCCGGCGGCCGCCTCCGCCCTGGCCCGCCAGTCGGGGTGGGTGAGCAGCGCGCGGACGTCGGCGTCACCCGTCTCCACCGCGACAGCCCGTCGTCCACCCGGACGGCGCGGTGGCCCGCCGCGGTACGGATCGTCGCCAGCCTCATCGGGTCTCCTCACGTGCGGTCACGCCCGCAGTCTTGCGTGACCGCACGTGAGTTTCCATCCCGGGCTACAGCGCCGCGTAGAGCGCCCGCTCGTAGTCGTTGTACAGCGCGAAGGCCTCCGGCGGGACGAACGGCAGGAAGTTCGAGTAGATCGACGCGCAGATGCCGGTGGTGCGGTCCACCCAGAAGTGGGTGTTGCACAGCCCCGCCCACGCGCCGCTGCCCGCGCGCCGCATGCCCGGGAGGTCCTCGGTGTTGAGCAGCAGCCCGTAGCCCCACTTCCAGCCCGGCCCGGCGTTGAACTCGTAGGTCGCCGACGGGTCGGCCGTCGGGATCGTCGGCCGGGAAGTCCAGCTCGCCGATCTGGTTGGTGAACGCGGCGTCCACTGTGTCGGACTGCAGGATCCGGGCGCCGCCCAGCTCGCCGCCGCGCAGGAGGGCCTGCTCGAACTTGATGTAGTCGTTGGGCGTCGAGTACAGCCCGTGCCCACCCGCGTAGTACTCCGGGCTCTGGTTCAGCTCGATGCCGCTGTCCACCCAGGCGCCGTCGACCTTGGCCTGCACGGGGGTCAGCCCGCCGTCCTTCCAGCCGTCGGCGATCTGGAACGCGGTCTCGTTCATGCCGAGCGGGCCGGTGATGCCGTCCTTGATCGCGACGTCCAGCCCGACGCCGCCAGCGGCCTCGATGACCTTGCCCAGCCAGTCGATGTTGATGCCGTAGATGTAGGTGGTGCCGGGGTCGGCGAGCATCGGCGCCGTGAAGATCACGTTCGCGCCGGAGAGGACGTTCGGGGTGCTGGTGGCGGCCTCCCACTTGGTGAGGTCCTCGCTGAAGAACCAGTAGCCCAGCCCGGTGGTGTGGGTGACGAGCTGCTTGACCGTGGCCCGGCTCGCGGGGGCGCGCAGGCGCGGCGTGTCGCCGTCCCAGCCGTCGAGCACCTGCACGTCGGCGAACTCGGGGCAGTAGCTGTCGATCGGCGCGTCCAGATCGAGACTGCCCTTCTCGACCAGCTGCAGGGCCGCGACGGTGGCGACCATCTTCGTCATCGACATGATCCGGAAGTGGGTGTCGGCCGAGATCGGGTCGTCGCCCCGGCCGTACGGGCGCCCGCGGCGCCGCGGTAGATCACGCCGTCGCGGTCCGCGGCGATCGCGACGACGCTGGGTACGTCACCCCGGTCGACCGCCGCCTGCAGGACCTGGTCGATGGACGCTGCGTCAATGGTCACGATGCTCTCCTCGCGGTCGGGTGTGTCTCCAGTCACCCTGGTAATACGCCCCGGGTGGGGCCACGCGCCCCACCCGACCGGGTAGGTAAGGCGCCTGGACCTCGCCGCCTCTAGATCTCGCCGCCCTCGGCCGCGTCCGACCCGGCCTCGCGCACCGGCAGCGTCGCGAACACCGCAGGCGGCTCGCGCCACGGGTCGGCCGCGCCGGCGTGGATGGCCCGCCACACCCGCTCCGGCGTGCACGGCAGGTCGACGTGCCGCACCCCGAACGGACGGAGCGCATCGACCACCGCGTTCTGCACCGCGGGTGTGGAGCCGACCGTGGCGGACTCGCCGATCCCCTTGGCGCCCAACGGGTTCATCGGCGTCGGCGTCTCGGTGTTGTGCGGCTCGAACCAGAAGAGATCGGCCGCGGTGGGCATCCGGTAGTCGGCGAGCGTGGCGGTGAGCGGCTGGCCGTCGGCGTCGAAGAGGACCTCCTCGTACAGCGCCTGCGCGACGCCCTGCGCGAGCCCGCCGTGCTGCTGGCCGGCGACGAGCAGCGGGTTGAGGATGCGGCCGCAGTCGTCGACGGCGACGTGCCGGCGTGGCGTGACCCGGCCCGTCTCGGTGTCCACCTCGACCACGGACACGTGCGCGCCGAACGGGAACGTGGCGCCCTCCTGGTGGAAGTCCAGCCCCGCGTGCAGCTCCTCGCCGTGGCTCGCGACCTGCGCCCAGGTGACGCGTCGGCGACGGCACGCCGCTCACGCCGAACTCGCCCGTCGTCGGTGAGCGCGACGTCGTCCGACGGCGGCCTCCAGCAGCTCCGCCGCCCGTCGGCGGGCCTGCTCCAGCACGTCGTCGGCCGCGACGAGCACCGCGTTGCCGCCCATCTGCAGCGAGCGCGACCCGCCGGTGCCCGAGCCGCGCGGCACGACCGCCGTGTCGGACTGCACGAACCGGATCTTCTCGAACGGGATGCCGAGGCGGTCGCTCGCGAGCATCGCGAACGCGGTGGCGTGGCCCTGGCCGTGCGCGGACGTGCCCGCGGAGATCGTGGCCGAGCCGTCGGCGTGCACGGTGACCGCGCCGTACTCGCTGCCCCCGCCGCCCGCGGTGATCTCGACGTAGACGCTGATCCCGATGCCCGAGCTGGACGGGGTCGCCCGCCTCGCGACGGGTGCGCTGCTCCTCGCGGAGCTTGTCGTAGTCGGCGAGGCGCAGCGCCTCGCGCAGCGGCAGGTCGTAGTCGCCGACGTCGTAGCGGGCGCCGGGCAGCGTCGTGACCGGGAAGGACGCCGGGTCGAGGAAGTTGCGCCGCGCAGACTCGGCCGGGTCGATGCCCAGCTCGTCGGCGGCCAGGTCGAGCATGCGCTCCAGGTAGGCGGTGGCCTCCGGGCGGCCCGCGCCGCGGAACGCGCCCATCGGCGTGGTGTTGGTGAGCGCCACCGCGCCGTCGTAGGCGATCTTCGGGATGTCGTAGACGCCCTGGCTCATGACGTAGGTGGGGCCGAGCGTGAGGGCGCCGCCGAAGCCCGCGTACGCGCCCGAGTCGCCGACGACCCGCGCGCGCAGCCCGGTGATCGTGCCCGTCGCGGGTGAGGCCGAGCTCGTAGTAGGCGACCTGGCCGCGGCCGTGCGGCATCGAGACGAGGTTCTCCGAGCGGGTCTCCACCCAGCTGACCGGCCGTCCGAGCGCCGCGCGCGACCCCGACCGCGACGGTGTGCTCGGCCAGCATCCCGGCCTTGCCGCCGAAGCCGCCGCCGACGTGCGGGGCGATCACGCGCACCCGCTCGGCGTCGAGGCCGAACAGCTGCGCGGCCTGGTTGCGGAAGCCGTGCGGCATCTGCGTGGAGACCCAGATCGTCAGCGCGTCGTCGCGTCCGTCGTGCGCCGCCCGGGCAGCACCGCGATGGCGTTGCCCTCCAGCGGAGAGCACGGCCACCCGCTGGTTGACCATCCGCGCCCGGACGACGACCTCGGCGTCGGCCAGCACGGCCGCGGCCTCGGCGGGGTCGCTGCGCAGGCCGGCGGCGAGGTTGTCGCGCCCGTCGAACTGCGCGGGCGCCCCGTCCTCCAGCGCCGCCTCGGGATCGGCGACGGCGGGCAGCGGGTCGTAGTCCACCTCCACCAGCTCGACGGCGTCCACGGCGGCGGCCTTCGTCTCCCCGACGACGACGGCCACGGCCTCGCCCACGAACCGCACCCGGTCGGTGGCCAGCGGCGGCCGCGGCAGCTCCGGGTTGAGCGACGAACAGGCCGTGGTGGGCGGGCAGGTCGAGGTCGGCGGCCGTGAAGACGGCGACGACGCCCGGCGCCGCGGCGGCCTGCGGCGGTGTCGATCCCGGTGATCCAGGCCGTGCGCCATCGGCGACCGGACGAACGCCAGGTGCAGCAGGCCGGGAAGTGCGAGGTTGCCGACGTACGTGCTCGCCCCGGTGATCAGGTCGCGGTCCTCCACCCGGCGGACGGAGGTTCCCAAGATCGATCCAGGCATGGATCCACCCTACGTCGCGCACCGCCCGATGCCCTGCCAGCGTTTGACGCGATGCGCCGCGCGACACGGGCAGCGGTCTCCGCTGCGACTGCGCGCGTCCGCTCGCCGGGCGTGCTTCCCCGGGGGGTCGGACTGGTCGGGGGCCGGTCCGGCCTCCCGACCGGCGGTAGATTCCTCCCGTGCCCGGCTTCCACCACACCGACCTGCTCCCGCTCGGCCCGGACGAGACCGAGTACCGCCGCCTGTCGCTGCCGCCCGGCACCCTCGTCGAGGCCGCGGGCCGGACGTTCCTCGAGATCGACCCCGCCACGCTCACCGCGCTCGTCCGCGAGGCCGTGCACGACATCCAGCACCTGCTGCGGCCCGCGCACCTGGCCCAGCTGCGCGCGATCGTCGACGACCCCGAGGCGTCGCCGAACGACCGGTTCGTCGCCACCGACCTCCTGCGCAACGCCTGCGTCTCCGCGGGCGGTGTGCTGCCGATGTGCCAGGACACCGGCACCGCGATCGTCATCGGCAAACGCACGGAGACCGTGCTGACCGGCGGCGCGCGACGAGGAGGCCATCTCCCGCGGCGTCTTCGAGGCCTACGACCAGCTCAACCTGCGCTACTCGCAGATGGCGCCGACGTCGTTCTGGGACGAGCGCAACACCGGCACCAACCTGCCCGCGCAGGTCGAGCTGTACTCGGTGCCGGGCCAGGCGCCGAAGTACGAGTTGCTGGTGTTGGCCAAGGGCGGCGGCTCGGCCAACAAGACCTTCCTCTACCAGGAGACGAAGGCGCTGCTGCACCCTCGACGGCTGGCCGCGTTCCTCGACGAGAAGCTGCGCTCGCTGGGCACCGCGGCCTGCCCGCCCTACCACCTGGCGATCGTCGTCGGCGGGATGTCCGCCGAGTACACGCTCAAGATCGCCAAGCTGGCGTCGGCGCGCTACCTGGACACGCTGCCGGCCGCCGGCTCGGAGCTGGGCCACGCCTTCCGCGACCGCGACCTGGAACAGCAGGTGCTGGAGCTCACCCGGCAGTTCGGCATCGGCGCGCAGTTCGGCGGCAAGTACTTCTGCCACGACGTGCGGGTGATCCGGCTGCCGCGGCACGGCGCGTCGCTGCCGGTCGGCATCGCGGTGTCGTGCTCGGCCGACCGCCAGGCCAAGGCCAAGATCACTCCGGACGGCGTCTTCCTGGAGCAGCTGGAGACCGATCCCGCGCGCTTCCTGCCCGAGACGGCGGCGGACGACCTGCCGAGCGACGTCGTCGCAGGTCGACCTCAACCGGCCGATGGACGCAGATCCGCGCCCAGCTCTCGACGCTGCCGGTGAAGACGCGCGTGTCGCTGTCCGGGCCGCTGGTCGTGGCCCGCGACATCGCCCACGCGAAGATCGCCGAGCGGCTGGAGGCGGGCGAGCCGATGCCCGACTACCTGCGCGACCACCCCGTCTACTACGCCGGGCCCGCCAAGACCCCGGCGGGCTACGCGTCCGGCTCGTTCGGGCCCACGACGGCGGGGCGCATGGACTCCTACGTCGAGCAGTTCCAGGCCGCGGGCGGCTCGCTGGTGATGCTGGCGAAGGGCAACCGCGAGCAAGCAGGTCACCACGTCGTGCGCGGCGCTACGGCGGCTTCTACCTCGGCTCCATCGGCGGGCCCGCCGCCCGGCTGGCGCAGGACTGCATCCGCAAGGTCGAGGTGCTGGAGTACCCCGAGCTCGGCATGGAGGCGGTCTGGCGGATCGAGGTCGAGGACTTCCCCGCGTTCGTGGTGGTCGACGACAAGGGCAACGACTTCTTCGCCGAGGTCAGCCAGCCGACGCTTGCAGGTCAGCTTCCGCCGCTGACGTTTGGTTCCTCCCGTCGGCGGATACCTCCTACCTCCGGCGTAGAGGGAGAATTGTGGACACGAGCAAGAAGATCTCTGCCACCAAGGTCATCGACGCGCCCGCCGAGGCGGTCTTCGCCGTGCTGGCCGACCCCAACCGGCACACCGACTCGACGGCGGGGGCATGGTCAAGGGACCCGAGGGAAGACGCCCCCGCTCGGCGGCATCGGTCAGTCTTCACCATGAACATGCACCAGGACGCGCTCGGCGACTACCGGATGATCAACACGGTGACGGCGTTCGTGCCGGAGGCGCGCATCGGCTGGGGCCCGTCGATGGACCCGGCGTGCGACGCGGCCAAGAACTTCGAGGGCGTCGACGTCAGCGGCCACACCTACACCTGGGACCTGCGCGAATCCGACGGACGCACCGAGGTCACCGAGACCTACGAATGGACCGGCGTGAAGGACCCGCAGTTCGAGAAGCTCTTCCCGCTCGTGTCGGAGGAGGACCTCGCGCGCTCCCTCGACAAGCTCGCCGCCGCCGTCAGCTGACGTCTTGCCGCGGCTCCGACACCGGTCAGCGCATCCGGCGCGGGCCGGTGTCGTCGCGTCGTGGGGGCGCGCCGAGCACCATGCGCGCGCCGACCACCGACACGCCCGTCGCGCGTGGCGAGCACGGGGTCGAGGGCGAGCGAGCGCACCTCGGGCAGGTCCTCCGCGAGCCTGCCGACCCGCCGGACGAGGTCTTCCATCGCGGCGAGGTCGGTGGGCTCGGCGCCGCGGTAGCCGTCGAGCAGCGGCGCGGCGCGCGGGGCGCGCACCAGCGCGGCGGCGTCGCGGTCGGACACCGGGATCACCCGGAACGCGCGGTCGCCGAGCAGCTCGGTCGCCGTGCCGCGAGAGCCCGAACGAGATCAGCGAGCCGAACGAGGGGTCCTCGACGATCTCCAGCACGCACGACACGCCCTTCGGCGCCATGCGCTGGACGTCCACCTCGTCCTGCCCGGACAGCCGCGTCAGGTCGGCGTACGCGCGTCGGGCTCCGATGGGGGTCACGACGTCGAGGCGGAGGCCGATCTGGTCGGCGCGGTGCCGCCACCGGTCGCCGACGGCCTTGACCGCGACGGGGTAGCCCATCTCCTCGGCGGCGGCCACGGTCTCGTCCGGCCCGCGCACCCGGCGGGACTCGACGAGCGTGATGCCGTAGCAGGCCAGCAGCTCCGCCGCGTCCGCGTCGGCCAGCACCCGCCGGGCGTCGACGCTGCCCGTGGCGCCGACGCCGAGCCGGGCGACCAGCTCGCGGGCCGCGTCGCTGTCGATCCCGGGCGGCGGGGTGAAGTCGCCGGCGGGCTCGGCGCGCCAGCGCGCGTAGCGGTTCACGCGCGCCAGCGCCGCCGCGGCGCGCTCCGGGGCTGGCGTAGCTGGGCACCGACCCGCGGACGGGGGTGCCGTCCGGGCCCGGCACGGCCAGCTCGGCGGGCACGCCCTCGGCGGCGAAGAACACCGCGACCACCGGCTTGTCGGCTGACTCCTGACGCCGCCGCGGTCTCCCGCAGCGCCCGCGCGTACGCGTCGCCCGGCGTGGCGACCGGCGGCACGAACACCGCGACGAGCGCGTCGGCCCCACCCGTGCCGCGCGCGCCCGTCCGGGGACCGGGCCTGCCTGCACCCGCCGCCACCGAGGCCGTCACGGCACCGAGTGTCGCCGGCCGCGGGAATCGCCGGGCCCACCGCATCGGCATCGCTGGCGCCGACCGGCGGCCTGACGTCGGACGCGGCGGCGTGGCCGGGCGCGAGCGCGGCGGCGATCGCGGCGGCGAACTGCTCCGGTGACGCGGCGACGCCGATGTCGACCGGTTCGCCCGCGAGCTGCATCCCCTCCCCCACCAGCGCGTCGGCGACGAGCACCCCGAGCGCGGTGGAGTTGCCCACCACCGCGACCCGCGGACCGGCGGGCAGCGGCTGGTAGGCCAGCAGCAGCGCGGTGTCGAACAGCTCGGCGAGCGTCTCGACCCGGATGACGCCTGCCTGCTCGAACAGCGCCCGGACGCTGGCCTCGTCGATCGGCTCGGCGTCGGTCGGCGAGCGCCGCGACCGGGCCGGTGTGCCGCCCGCTCTTCACCGCGACGATCGGCTTGGTGCGGGCGAGCCTGCGCGCCACCCGGGCGAACTTGCGCGGGTTGCCGAACGTCTCCAGGTACAGCAGCACCATGTCGGTGGCCGGGTCCGTCTGCCAGTACTGCAGCATGTCGTTGCCCGACAGGTCGGCGCGGTTGCCCGCCGAGACGAAGGTCGACAGCCCAAGGCCGCGCTTGCGCGCCGCGGCGAGGATCGCGATGCCCAGCGCGCCGGACTGGGCGAAGAACCCGATGCGGCCCTGGCCCGGCAGGTCCGGGGCGAGGGTGGCGTTGAGCCGGACGTCCGGTGCGGTGTTGGCCACGCCGAGCGCGTTGGGCCCGATCACGCGCATGCCGTGCGCGCGGGCCTCCACGACGAGCCGCCGCTCGGCCACGAAGCCGTCCGGCCCCGCTTCCGCGAACCCGGCGCTCACCACGACGAGCGTTTTGACGCCCTTCGCGAAGCACGAGTCGAGTACGTCGTCCATGCCCGCGGCGGGGACGGCGACCACGGCGAGGTCGACCGCGTCGGGGATGTCGGTGACCGATGGCGTAGGCCCGCACGCCGCGCACGGAGCGCGCCTCCGGGTGGACCGGGTAGACCGGGCCGGTGAAGTCGCCGCGCAGCAGGTTCGTCAGGATCGCGTAGCCGATCTTGGACGGGTCGGTGGACGCGCCGATCACCGCGACCGACGACGGGTGCAGCGCGTTGTGCACGCTGCGCGCCTCGGCCCGTTGCTCACGGGAGTCCCGCACGGCGAGCGAGCGCTCGGTGGGGTCGATGTCGAACTCGAGGTGCAGCACGCCCTCGGCGAACGCCCGGCTGACCTGGTAGCCCGCATCGCGGAACACGCGCACCATCGCGCGGTTCTCCACGAGCACCTCGGCCTCGAACCGGCGCAGCCCGTTCTCCCGCGCCGCGGCGGCGAGGTGCTCCAGGAGGATCGAGCCCAGGCCCCGGCCCTGGTGGGTGTCGCGGGCGACGAATGCCACCTCGGCCGTCTCGACGCTCCCGTCCGGGCCGGGGATCCCCTCGTACCGGCCGACGGCGATGATCTCGCCGCCGAGGAGACAGATGAACGCCACGCGGTCGTGGTGGTCGACCACCGTGAACCGCTCGAGGTCGCCGCGCCGAGACGCGCGGGTAGGGCCCGAAGAACCGCAGGTAGCGGGTGCGCTCGGACAGGCTCGCGTGGAAGCGCAGCAGCGCGTCGGCGTCCGAGGCCAGGATCGGACGCAGGTGGACGATGCCGCCGTCGGACGCGACGACGTCGGCCTCCCAGTGCGCGGGATAGCCCGGCCTGGTTCCGTGCGGCGTCGGTGTGCGGTCGGTCGCGCGGCCGTGCCTCGGTCACGTCAGTCTCGCGGGTCGTCCGGGTCGAGGCCGTGCAGGGGGAAGACGGCGCGGCGCGTCTCCAGCACGGTGATGTCGACGCGTTCCGCGGCCCCGTCGCCCCAGGACGAGTGCGCGGTGCTCGCGCCGTCGGTCATCGACGTGGGCAGCTCCCGGTTGGTGAGCGTGGCGGTGTGCGCGGTCCAGCCCGCGGGAATCGCGGTGTCGCCCGGCAGGTCGCGGTCGAGGACGGTGGCGATCAGGTGCGTCCACGACCGCGGCACCACCCGGAACAGCCCGTACCCGCCGCCGCCGGTGGCCAGCCAGCGCCCGCCCGCGGTGTGCGTGGCCAGGTCGCGCAGCCTGCGGTAGATCTCGCGGTGCCCGTCGACGGACAGCCCGAGGTCGGCCAGCGGATCCTCCCGGTGGGTGTCGGCGCCGCACTGGGTGACCAGCAGCTGCGGGCGGAACGCGCCGAGCAGGGACGGCACGACGGCGTCGAACGCGCGCAGCCAGCCGGGATCGCTCGTGCCGGGCGGCAGCGGCAGGTTGACCGCGTAGCCCGCCGCCTTCCCCTCGCCGTACTCCCGGGACCACCCGGTGCCGGGCCACAGCGTCATCGGGTGCTGGTGCAGCGAGATCGTGAGCACCCGCGGATCGTCGTAGAAGGCCGCCTGCACGCCGTCGCCGTGGTGGACGTCGACGTCGACGTACGCGATGCGCTCGAAGCCGTGGTCGAGCAGCCAGGAGATCGCGACCGCGCAGTCGTTGTAGACGCAGAAGCCCGCGGCCCGGTCGGCCATCGCGTGGTGCAGCCCGCCCGCGATGTTGACGGCCCGCTCGGCCCGCCCCTCGGCGATCTCCCGTGCCGCGGCCAGCGACCCGCCGCAGATCAGCGCGCCTGCCTCGTGCATGCCGAAGAAGATCGGGTTGTCGTCGGTGCCCAGCCCGTGCCCGATGCCGAAGGGCATCTCCGGTGCCGACTTGACGGCCGACAGGTAGGACGGGACGTGGATGCGCTGGACCTCCTTGTCCGGCGCGGGCTCCGGGGACGATCGGCTCGACCCCCTCCAGCACGCCCAGCTCGCCCGCCAGCCGCATGGTCAGGTCGAGCCGCACCGGGTCGAGCGGGTGGTCGTCGCCCAGGTCGTAGGACAGGAACTGCGGCGTCCACACCACAGCCGCGCGGGGACTCATGAGAGGGACCGTCTCATGGATCGGCGCCCGTGGCGACGGGTCGGTTCGGATCGGACGACCACTGCGACCACGACCCGGCGTACAGCGCGACCGGGTGCTCCGGCGGGCGCACTCCGGCGTGCTCCGCGCCGAGCACGAGCGCGGCGGCGTTGACGCCGGACCCGCAGTACGCGGCGATCGGCGTGGCGCTCGTCGCGCCCTGCTCGGCGAACCGCCGCGCGAGCTCGGCGGGCGCAAGCACGCGGCCGTCGGGGCCCGCGATGTCGGTGGCGGGCAGGTTGCGAGCGCCCGGGATGTGGCCCGCCTGCGGGTCGACGGGCTCCGTCTCGCCGCGGTAGCGCGGCGCGGCGCGGGCGTCGAGCAGCACGCCGGAGCGGGCCAGCTCCGCCGCGGCGTCCGCGTCGAGCACCGGCATGGCGCCGGGCCGGACAACGACGTCGCCCTCGCTCGGCCGCGAGGGCTCGGCGGTGGTCGGCAGGCCGTCCGCGACCCATCCCGCCCATCCGCCGTCCAGGACCGCCACCCGGTCCGCGGGAAACCCCGACCACCGCAGCAGCCACCAGGCGCGGGCCGCGACCGCGCCGTTCCCGTCGTCGTAGGCCACCACCACGGAGTCGGCGCGCACCCCGGCGCGCCGCAGCGCGGCCTGCAGCCGAGCCGGGTTCGGCAGCGGATGCCGCCCGCCCGGCCCGGGCGGGTCGGCCAGCTCCGTGTCGAGGTCGACGAACACGGCGCCCGGGATGTGTGCCGCATCGTGATCCGGCCGACCGGGCGGACCGCCGAGCCGCCACCGCACGTCCAGGATGACGACATCGGCCTCAGCCCCGTCGGTGAGGAGCGCGGCCAGCCGTTCGGCCGCTATCAGGGGGGATGTGGGTGCCGGCACGCGGCCATCCTGCCTGCACTCGTGTGCGTTTCGCGCCGCCACACCCGGATAGACTGGAGTCTTGACGGAAGGGCTGCGCGCGTGAACGAGCTCATCGACACCACCGAGATGTATCTCCGCACGATCTACGAGCTGGAGGAAGAGGGCGTCATCCCCCTTCGCGCGCGCATCGCCGAACGGCTCGCGCAGAGCGGCCCCACCGTCAGCCAGACCGTGGCCAGGATGGAGCGCGACGGGCTCGTGGTCGTGGCGGGTGATCGGCACCTGGAGCTCACCGACGAAGGCCGGGGCCGCGCCGTGGCCGTGATGCGCAAGCACCGGCTGGCCGAGCGCCTGCTCAGCGACGTGATCGGGCTGGAGTGGGAGCTCGTGCACGCCGAGGCGTGCCGCTGGGAGCACGTGATGAGCGACGCCGTGGAGCGCAAGCTCGTGCAGCTGCTCGACAACCCCACGATCTCCCCCTACGGCAACCCCATCCCCGGCCTCGACGACCTGGCCCAGCCCGCCGACCGAGCGGGTGGGCGTAGCGGTGCCGCCGTCGCTGGAGATCGGTCTGCAGCGGCTCGACGAGCTCGCCCGCCGCGGCGGCGGTGTGGTGGAGGTCCGGCGGATCGCCGAACACGTGCAGGTGGACGCGGACCTCATGGCCGATCTCAAGGCGGCGGGCGTGGTGCCGGGCAACGCCGTCGAGGTGCGGGCGATCGCGCGGTTCGGCGACCCGGTGCCCGTGGTCTCCGCGGAGGGCACAGGCCAGCGTGGCGCCCCTGGTCGCGCACGCGGTGCTGGTGCGCGCGCGCTGACGCCGGATCCCGGTCCTCGGGCCACCGCAGGCCTGTGCCACCGTATGGCCGACCGGCCCAGGAGGAGGACCTGACGTGAAGTTGCTCGTCACCGGCGGCGCAGGCTACGTCGGCAGCGTGTGCGCGGCGCACCTGGTGGACGCGGGGCACGACGTGACCGTGCTCGACGACCTCTCCACCGGCCACGCCGATGCGGTGCCCGACGGCGCCCAGTTCGTGAAGGGCGACATCGGCGAGGCCGCGGACGAGCTGCTCGCCGACGGCTTCGACGGTGTGCTGCACTTCGCGGCGCGCTCGCTCGTCGGCGAGTCGGTGCAGCACCCGGAGATGTATTGGCAGGGCAATGTGGTCGCCACGCTGCGGCTGCTCGAGGCGATCCGCCGCCACGCGACGCCCCGCCTGGTGTTCTCCTCCACCGCCGCCACCTACGGCGAGCCGGAACATGTGCCGATCCGCGAGGACGCCCCGACCCGCCCGACCAACCCCTACGGCGCGAGCAAGCTCGCGATCGACAACATGATCACCTCGTATGCGGTGGCGCACGGGCTGGCCGGGGTGAGCCTGCGCTACTTCAACGTGGCGGGCGCGCACGGCCGGTTCGGCGAACGGCACGTGGTGGAGACCCACCTCATCCCGATCGTGCTGCAGGTGGCCTCCGGCGACCGGGAGTCGATGCAGATCTACGGCGACGACTGGCCCACCCCGGACGGCACCTGCATCCGCGACTACATCCACGTCGACGACCTCGCCGAGGCCCACCTGCTCGCGTTGGCGAAGGCCGAGCCGGGCAGGCACGCGGTGTACAACCTCGGCTCGGGCACCGGGTTCTCGGTGCGCGAGGTGATCGAGGCCTGCCGCGCCGTGACCGGGCACCCGATCCCGACGGTGGTCGCGCCCCGCCGCAGCGGGGACCCGGCCGTGCTGGTGGCCTCCAGCGAGGCGGCGGGCGAGGCGTTGGGCTGGCGTCCGACCCGCACCGACCTCGCGACGATCGTCGGCGACGCCTGGCGCTTCACCCAGCAGCGCCGCGGCGTCTGACCACGCGCGGGTCAGGACCGCCTGGAGGACGGCACCGACCGGCCCGATCGCGGACGCGATCTTCGGCCGGAGCAGGCAAGAGATCGCGGACGTCATCGGCGTCGGCGGCGTTGTGCTGATCGTGGCGCACCTCCTCGTGCGCGACCGCGGCGCTTGGGCCGCTGCCGGTGGCCGCCCGGCGCAGGTGCGCCCGTCAGGCAGTCCCGCAGCTCGCTCGGCCGGATTCCGATCGCCGCGAGACCGCGCAGGGTCGCCGTGAAGCTGTGGCCGGGCCACGCGGCCTCGGCCCGCTGCAGGGCGACGTTGGCGAGCGCCCCGTCGCCCTGCAGCAACCCCAGCAACGCGAGCAGCGCGGCGGGCTCGGCCGCCTCCGGATCGGGGGTGCCCCGCGTGAGCGCCGCCCACAGCGCCTCGGCCGCGGCCGGACGGGATCCGGTGCACGCGGCGATGGCCGCTTCGCGCACCGCGGGCAACTGGAGCGCCCGGGTGAGCGCGACCACCCGCTCGTCGTCGAGCCAGTCGTCGCCGTGCCGATCGTCGCCGACCGGCGCCGGCCCGGTGACCACTGCGCGAGCGGCGGCGAGCGCGGCGTCGAGCGCGGCGATCCCCTCGGTCACGTCGGCGCGCGGATCGGGCCCACCTGCCGTCGCGGGGCCCGACCGAGACCCGGCGGGGGCGGTGTCGGCCTCCGGCGGCGAACGCCGCGAACATGGTGTCGGCCTCCGCGTCGACGGCCGCGTCGAGCAGCGCCTCGCGGCGCCGGAGCACCGCATCGTCGACCGGGGCCACCAACCGCTCGAGCTCGGCCCGGTCGGCCGCGCACCACCCGCCCCTCCGCGTGGGCCGCCGCTGCCAACGGGGACGCGCTCGACCGGGGCACGACGCCGGTGCACCCGCACTCGTCGTAGCACCGCCACCGACTGCCCGCCACGGTGCTCTCCGTCCAGAGCGCGTGGCAGGCCTCGACGGCGCGCGCCGCCAGGCCCGCCACGACGCGCTCGACCAGCTCGACGGCGGGTGGCCCGGCGTCGCCGCCCGGCCCGATGACGAGGATGACGACGGCCGACGGATGGTCGAGGAGGATCCCCTGCACCACGGACTCGGCCGCTCCGGCGATGTGCTCGGGCGGCGGCAGGTCGATGCGCAGCGTGAGACCGAGCCGCCTGCCGGAGGCGCCGCCCAGCGCCATCGCGACGAGCGACGAGCGCGGGACGAAGCCGAGCAGCACCGGTGTGGCGGCGATCAGATCGCCGGGGTCGGAGAGCGGAGACGGTGGCGGGAGGCTCGGGAGAGGACATGCCCCGAGCGTGGACCCGGCGGGCGACGCCCCGCCTGCGCATCACCCGTCCGGCTGTGGACAGGTGGCCCGCCCAGGCCGCGATGGGGACAACTCCGCCGCCGTGGGGTCGGACCTGGCGATCCTGTCGGACCGGGCGGCTATTCGGTGCTCGGCTCTGACCGCGCGCGTGCCCGACGAAGAGGCCGGTGGCTTAGTAGCGGATGCCGCGGGCGTCCAGCCAGGGCTGCGGGTTGATGTACACGCCGTTCTGCATCACGCCGATGTGCAGGTGCGGGCCGGTGGACTGGCCGCGGTTGCCGGTCTCGGCGATGACCTGGCCCGCGGCGACCCGCTGGCCCACCTGCACGAACGAGCGGTTGATGTGGCCGTAGACGGTGATCGTGCCGTCGCCGTGCTGCACCCGCACCCACAGGCCGAAGCCGCTGGCCGGGCCGGAGCTGATGACGACGCCCGCCATCGGGACGTGGATCGGGGTGCCGATCGGGGCCGCGATGTCCAATCCCTCGTGGACGGTGCCCCAGCGGCCGCCGAAGCCGGACGTGACCGGTCCGGACAGGATCCGGACGGCGCCGCCCGACAGCGCGGGTGCCGCGGCCGGGACCGACGGTGCTGCGGCAGCGGGCCCCGCCGCGCGGACGGACGGCGCGGCGACGGCGGCGCGCGGCCGGCGGGCCGCCGCAACTGATGCTGGCGCCGGCCGCCCGCTGCGGCCGCCTGCTGCAGCTCAGCCGCCTTGACCAGCGAGGCGGCGTCGGCGACGGCGGGTTCGGGCGCGACCGGCGTCACCGGTCGCCGCGGCCGTAGCGGCGAGTGCCGACGGCGCGGTCGAGGCTCGCGCGCACCGCGGTCGACGCCGTCGTCGACGGCGGGCAGCGCGGTGGTGAGGGCCTGCTGGGCCGCCGCGGCCAGGGTGCCGCCCGACGACGACCGCCGCAACGGCGTGCATCGGCGTCGGGAAGACCGACGGGAGCGGTATCGACCGGTGGGCGCCACCGGACCCCGCTGCCGCCACGAGGGCGGACAGCGGGGGTCCGTGGTGTGCGCGCCGGCCCTTGGGGGAGCGGTGCCGGGACACAACCATTCCTTCTGGATCCCACCCGACCTGGCCCGGACGTCCCGACCGGGGTTGTCGGGCGGACCGCTGGGGGAGCGTGGTCCGTGTCCGGTCTGTGACCGGGTCGTGATCGATCCGCGGACAACGCTAGCGGCTCTGCGACGTCGGGTTGAGTCCCCGACCGCTCGCTGAGACCACCGGGACGTGAGGTGCGCCGAGCGGCCGCGGCGTGTCGAACGGGACACGCCGAGGTAACGGCCACCATTCGGCGCTGTTGCCCCTCACCTCCCCTTGCCTTTCGTCGCACGCTGGCCCGATCCAGCGCAGACGAGGCACGACGAACGGAGCAGCCCGGCGCGCTCCAGGCGGACGCCGAGCGGAGATCGGGAACAGCGGTGACGCGCGGCCGTCAACCCCGCGAGGAAGGTCACGGCCTTGCGGAGCTGTGTCGAAATACCGGTTCCGATCCGTCCGATTCGACAGATTCGTGACGAATCTCCGGGATGATGGGCCGACCAGGTCCGCGAGGAGGTTCCGGTGACCACGACGAGCCCGCCGAAGGCCCGCCCGGGGCTGCCGCCCGCCACCACGGCCCAGCTGGTGCTGGGGGGCGTGCTGCTGGCGCACCTGGCCGTCGTCGAGGCCGCCTTCTTCACCGGCGGCGCGGGCAAGAACGCCACGCTCACCGTGGCCAAGTTCTTCGCGCTGCACGCGGCGACGCTGATGATGCTCCAGCTGGTGCTCGTCGCGCGGCTGCCGTGGCTGGACCGCCGCCTCGGCATGGACCGGCTCACCCGGTGGCACCGCTGGGTCGGTTTCACCCTCTTCTGGACGGTGCTGACGCACGCCTCGCTCATCGTGCTCGGCTACGCCCGGCTCGACGACGCGCCGGTGCTGAAGACCTTCCTCGGGCTGGCCGGGGTGGTCGCGTCGCTGCTCGGCATGCTCGCCGCCGCGATCATCGTCGGCATCGCCGCGACGTCCGCCCGGTTCCTGCGGCGGCGGATGTCCTACGAGGCCTGGCACGCCGTGCACATGGCCGTCTACCTCGCGATCCTGGTCGCGCTCGTCCACCAGGCCCTCGAAGGCACCACGTTCGCCGCCCCGTGGGCGCGCGCGTATTGGTGGACGGTGTGGGCGCTGGTGGTCGGCGCGCTGGTCGTCGGCCGGGTGGTCATCCCGCTGCGCCGCAACGCCCGGCACGCGTTCCGGGTGGCGGGCGTCGTCGCGGAGTCCCCGAACGTCACCTCGGTCTACGTCACCGGCCGCGATCTCGACCGGCTGCCCGCCCGCGCCGGCCAGTTCTTCATCTGGCGCTTCCCCGATCACAATGGCTGGTGGCAGGCCAACCCGTTCTCGCTCTCGGCGGCGCCCGACGGTCGGCATCTGCGGCTCACGGCCAAGGCCGTCGGCGCGACGAGCGCGGGCCTGCGCGGCCTGCGGCCGGGCATGCGGGTGTTCGCCGAAGGCCCCTACGGCGCGTTCACCGCGCTGCACCAGACCACCGGCGGCACGCTGCTGATCGCGGGCGGGGTCGGCGTCACCCCGATCCGGGCGCTGCTCGAGCAGTCGAGCGGTCCGACGGTCGTGCTCTACCGGGTGTCGCACCTCGCCGACGCCGTGCTGCTGCGCGAGCTGCAGGACCTGGCCTGGCGGCGGGGCGCGCGGCTGCACGTGCTGGTCGGGCGCACCGGCGCCGGGCAACCGCCGCTGCGGCCGTTCGACCCGCCGCAGCTCGCCGCGCTGGTGCCCGACATCGCCCGCCGCGACGTCTACGTCTGCGGGCCTGCCGCGATGACGGAGACCGTGCTGCGCAGCCTGCGCGCGCTGAAGGTGCCGCGCGCGCAGATCCACGCGGAGCGCTTCAGCCTCGCGTGACCGGGGTCGTGAGTGGAGAACATGGCTAGAGCGACGCTTTCCGCTCACGCGGCGCCAGGCCCAGCTCGGCCAGCCGCGCCCGGTAGCGGCGGACGCCCGCGAGCTTGACGTCCTCGTACCCGCGCACCAGGTCGGCGGCTTCGGCGGCGGCGACGGCCGTGGCGTACGACTCCGCCGTGAGCTCCGCGGCCAGCCGCAGCACCAACGCCCGGTACTCGTCCCGCAGCGCCCGCTCCAGCTGCCGCATCGGCGCGCGGCCGAACGGGTCCAGCGGCGTGCCGCGCAGCGCCTTCCCGCGGGCCAGCGTCTGCAGCGACGGGCCGCATCCACGGGCCGAACGCGATCTTGTGCTGCCTGCCGAGCGCCTTGAGCGTGGGCGGGTGCAGCCGGTAGCGCAGCCCGGTGCCGCCCGGCACCTCGGCGGCCAGCCGGGCCTCGAACGCCGGGTCGGTGAGCAGCCGCGCCACCTCGTACTCGTCCTTGTACGCGGTGAGCTTGTGCAGGCCGCGCGCCACGGCCTCGGAGAACGCCGTGTCGTCGCCGAGCGCGGCGTTCGGCCCGCCAGACGGTCAGGAGGTCGCTCACGTAGCGACGGGCCGTGCGCGCGTCCTGGTAGTCGGCGAGCATCTGCGCCCGGATGCCCGCCAGCCGCCGCGTCTCCCCCGCGAGCTCACCGAGCTCCGTCCAGGTCGCCGGGGCCGCGGCACGGCGGGGCCCGCCGTCGCAGCGGCGAACGCGGCCGGGTCGGCGACCGCGACCCGCCCCCACCGGAACGCGGCGGTGTTGACCGCCACCGCCACCCCGTTCAGCTCGATCGCCCACTCGATCGCGTCCGCCGAGACGGGCAGCGCGCCGGACTGGTAGGCCGCGCCGACGAGCAGCAGGTTGGCGGGCATGGCGTCGCCGAACAGCGCGTTCGCCGCGGCCTGCGCGTCGAGTGCGACGACGGCGCGGCTGCGGCCCGCGATGCGCTCGACCAGCGCCGGGGACGTCCGGAGCGGCCACCCCGGGGTCGCGCACCATCGACCCGGTCGGCACCGGGCTGGTGGAGACCACGGCGAGGGTGGACTCCGCGTCGGCGTAGCCGAGGTTGCGGGCGTCGGCCCCGACGAGCACGTCGAACGCCAGGTAGCAGCTCGCCGTGCCGACGCGGTTGGCGGGCCCGAGCACGCGCGGCGTCGCGGGCGATCCGCAGGTGGGACGTGACCGGCCCGGCCTTCTGCGACAGCCCGGTCTGGTCGACCCCGTGCACCGCGAACCCGTCGCGGACGGCGGCCGAGCCGAGCACCTGGTTGACCGTCACGATGCCGGTGCCGCCGATGCCCGCCAGGAACACGTCGCCCGCGGCGGGCCGGTCGACGTCGGGCACGGACGGCGGCTCCGGCCGTTCGGGCCGGGCGGTGGATCCCGGAGGCCGCCTCGACGGTCACGAACGACGGGCAGTCCCCGGCCAGGCACGAGTAGTCGGTGTTGCAGGAGGTCTGGTCGATGCGGGTCTTGCGGCCCAGCTCGGTCTCGACCGGCTGCACGGACAGGCAGTTGCTCTTGACGCCGCAGTCGCCGCAGCCTTCGCACACCGCCTCGTTGATCACGACGCGGGTGGTGCGCACCGGGATCGCGCCCCGCTTGCGCAGCCGTCGCGACTCGGCGGCGCAGCGCTGGTCGTAGATCAGCACGGTGACGCCGGTGGTCTCGGCGAGCGCGCGCTGGGCGTCGTCGAGGCGGTCGCGGTGCCACAGGTCGACGCCGTGCGGCAGCGGGGCGAGGTCGCGGAAGCGCTCCGGCTCGTCGGCGCAGACGATGATCCGCGCGACGCCCTCGGCGAGCAGCTTCGTCGCGAGCTGCGGCACCTCCAGCCCGCCCGCCGCGTCCTGGCCGCCGGTCATGGCGACCGCGCGGTTGAACAGCAGCTTGTAGGTGATCGACACCCCGGCGGCCACGCACGCCTGCACGGCGAGCTGCCCGGAGTGGGCGAACGTGCCGTCGCCCATGTTCTGGAACATGTGCCGGGCATCGGTGTAGGGCGCCTGCCCGATCCACTGCGCGCCCTCGCCGCCCATCTGCGTGATCGAGCTGACCTCGCTCTCCGGGCGGCCGGTGAGCGCCACCATCGCGTGGCAGCCGATGCCGCCACCCGCGACCGCGCCCTCGGGCACGACCGTCGAGCGGTTGTGCGGGCAGCCCGAGCAGAAGTACGGGCGTGCGCCCGAGCGAGAGCAGCGGCAGGGCGGCGGGCTCGCGGCGCGGCGGGGCGAGCTCCACCCGGTCGGCGAGCACGCGGCGCAGCGGCCCGGCCAGCGCGCCCGCCGTGAGCTCTCCCGCCACGGGCACGAGCGGCGCGCCCGCGGCGTCCGCCGACCCGATGACGGCAGGGGCGTCGGGCAGGCCGTAGAGCGCGTCGCGGACGGCGGCCTCGACGAACGCCGACTTCTCCTCGACCACGAGCACCGTCTCGACGCCCGCGGCGAACTCGCGCAGCTTGTCGCGCTCGATGGGGTGGATCATGCCGAGGCGGAGCAGCTTGATGCCCGCGCGCGCGCAGGCCGGTCGTCGTCGAGGCCGAGGTCGCGCAGCGCCTGCCGGACGTCGGTGAACGCCTTGCCGCCCGCCACGACGCCCAGCCACGCGTCGGGCGCGTCGACCTCGACGGTGTTGATCGGGTTGGCGGCCAGGAACGCCTGGACCATCGCCCAGCGCGGCCCGTACATCTGCGCCTCGGCCTCCAGCGAGCCCGGCGGCACGAGCATCGGGTACTGCCGGTAGGCGCCAGGGCGCGCCCTCCCACTCGAGCTCCGGCACCGTGACGGCGCACGTCGCCGCAGTCGCCGTCGAGCGCGAACACGCCGTCGGCCACGTCCGCGGTGATCTTCATGCCGACCCACATGCCCGACGCGCGGGACAGCGCCACGCCGTAGCGGCCCAGGCGGACGATCTCCTCCGCCGTGCCGGGGTAGAGCACCGGGAGGCCGTAGCCCGCGAGCGTGCGCTCCGAGATGCACGGGATGGTGGAGGACTTGCAGCTGGGGTCGTCGCCCGCGAGCACCAGCACCCCGCCGGACGGGTGGGCGCCGCACATGTTGCCGTGGCGCAGCGGGTCGCCCGCGCGGTCGACGCCGGGCGCCTTGCCGTACCAGACGCCGACCACGCCGTCGACGCTGCGGCCGTGGCCGGGCACCTCGACCTGGCTGCCCCACACGGCGGTGGCGGCCAGCTCCTCGTTGACGGCGGGCACGAGCGTGAGGCCCGCGTTCTCCTGCAGCTCGGTGGCGCGGGCGAGGGTCTGGTCGAGGCCGCCGAGCGGGCTGCCCTGGTAGCCGGACACGAACGACGCGGTGGTCAGGCCCGCGCGGGCGTCGGCGGCGTGCTGCTCGACGAGCATGCGCGCGATCGCCTGCACCCCGGTGAGCAGGACCGGGCCCGGCGCCCGCCCGGTAGCGGGCCGACAGCTCGAACTCGACCGGTGCGCGTTCCTCCGCCAACGTCATCGCGACACCCTCCTTCGTCGGCCTGTGCGTGGAAACGAGTGCTCTGGCACTCGTTACCGCGCACAGGGGCGCTAGCCGCAGTTCTCCAACGCAGCGCTGACGGTCGCCGCCGCCCTACGGACACTCTGCACGACCGCGACCTTCCGCGCCCCCAACACCCGCGACGTCGTCCCCACCACCGAGATCGCCGCGACCGCCACCGTCCGCTCGCCGCGGCGCAGCACGACCGGCGCCGCGATCGAGGAGATCCCCAGCGTGTGCTCCTCCCGCGACGCCGCGAACCCGTCGACCCGCACCTGGCGCAGCACCTGCCGGTAGCGGCGCGGATCCACGATCGTGAACGGCGTGCGCCGCTCGAAGCCCTTCTCCAGGATCGCCCGCGCCATCGTCGGGTTGTAGGCCGCGATCGCCTTCGCCGCGCTGGAGCTGTGGCCCGGCCCGCGCCGGTACAGCTCGGTGTGGAACATCGTGCCCGCGCCGCTGCCCTCCAGCCGGTCGACGTAGAGCACCTCGGTGCCGACGGGCACGGCGAGCTGGGCGGTCTCGCGCAGCAGGTCGCGCAGCTCGCCCAGCACGGGCACGGCCAGCTCGCGCAGCATCAGCCGGTCGACGGCGAGCTGGCCGATCTCGAACAGCCGCAGGCCCAGCCGGTAGCGCCCGGACGAGGCCCGCTCCAGCATCCCGGACGCCGCGAGCGCCGCCAGCATCCGGCACGCGGTGCTCTTCGCGATGCCCAGCTCGGCGGCCACCGCCGTGGCCCCGAGCTCGGGGGCGCGCTCGAAGCAGCCCAGCACGCCCATGGCGATCGAGACCGACCGCAGCGGGGCGTCCTCACGCTCCTCGACCGGGCCGAGAGCGCCCGCGGGGTCGAGATCGGCGACGGTCACGATTCCCAGGCCGGGAACTCGTCCGGCGGCGGCACGTTCACCTCGGTCACCCGGTTGCGGTAGGCCACGAGGGCGGTCTGCCCGCCCCCGCGCACCTTCACCACGACCTCCTCGGTGTTGTACGGCTCGCCGGGGTCGTAGCCGTGCGCCCAGGTGGCGAACGCGCGGATCGGGCCGGAGTGCGTGGCGGCGATGATCCGGTGGTTCGGCGCTCTCCTCGATCAGCCGGTGGAACCCCCGCCAGAACCGGCGCACGCACATCGCGGGCGGCTCGAAGTACATCAGCGGGATCGTCAGCCACATGTGGATCGGGTCGGCCCCGCCCAGCTGGGTGCGGTAGAAGCGGTCGATCTCGACGAGCCAGCGCGGCCGGTCGCCCGACCGCCATCCGCTCCAGCTTCTCCATCGTCGCCTGGTACTGGCGGAACGCCGAGGTGACGTCGCGCAGCCCGTCCGGCGTCCAGACGCCGAAGTTGCGCAGCTCGGGGATCGGCTCGGGCTCGGACACGCTCGGCCTTGCGCTGCCACTGGTCGAGCCCGTCGAGCATGCCGCGGTGGATCTGCTCGGCGGTCTGGCGGGCCCGGTTGGTGTCGGCGCAGACGATCCGGACCTTCTGCCCCTCCTTGAGCGACTTGGACGAGCGAGTGCCCCCGCTGGTGGGCCTGCCACCCGCCCATCGGCGTCAGGCCCGCGTCGGTGGAGTAGCCCTGGGTGATGCCGTGGCGGATGATCCGGATCTCGGCGACGAACTCCTCGGCCGCCTTGCGCTCCGGCGGCGCGACGATCTCCTTCTCCGCGCGTCGCCGCGGCGTAGTCGCGGGTGAAGCTCTCGCCGTCGACGGTCTCGACGGGCACCTCGGCGGTCTTCGCGCGGAACCGGCGCAGGTAGAGCGGGGTGCCGTCGTCCTCCGAGCGGGGTCGTGCGGCCTTGCGGTTCTGCCGCTCCCGGTACTTGGCGAGGTAGTTGGGCGCCTCGTAGCGGTCGATGCGGGCTCATCGAGCTGTGCACCGTGAAGAAGCGCTCGTTGACCTGGCGGTGGTAGTAGAAGATCGCCCGGCCCATCTCCTCCTCGGTCCAGGTGATCGGCTCGAAGTCCGGGTCCACCCAGTAGCCGCCGGTGAAGAGCTCGTTGCGGTTGCCGACGGGGTCGAAGAAGTAGGTGGTGTAGCCGCGGGTGACGCCGTGGCGCGTGGGCGCGACGTCGATCTCCACGCCGTGGTAGGCGAGGGTGTCGGCGGCGTCGCGGATGCCGTTCCAGTCGTCGAGCCAGAACGCGAAGTGGTGCAGCGCGCCGTTCGGGCCGGTGATCACGGCGATGTCGTGCGGGGTGTGGCTGCGCTCCAGGAACGTGGCGAGCTGGTGCCCGTCGTTGGCGAGGATCTGCTCGGTGAGCCGGAACTCCAGCACGTCGACGAAGAACCGGGTGAACGCCTCGACGTCCTCGGCCATGACGAACACGTGGTCCAGCCGTGGCGGCGCGATCCCGACCAGGTCCTGCGGGCGGGGCGGCGGGTTGGTCATCGGCAGCATGTTGCCGACCCGCTCGGTGCCGTGGGTCAGCTCGACGACGTGGCCGCTCGGCGAGTCGAAGCGGATCGCCTCGCCCCAGCCGGGGCCCAGCTCGCGGGCGGCGTAGCGCTTCACGGGCACGCTCACGGCCTGCAGCTTTTCGGTGAAGTAGTCGAGATCGGCCGCGCTCGGCGACCTTGAACGACATGTGGTCCAGCCCGTAGGTCGGGGCCTCGCGCAGGATCACCGAGTGGTGCTCGCGCTCGTCCCAGCACTTGAGGAAGACCTGGTTGTCGGTTCTGGCGGTCTCGATGAGGCCGAGCACCTCGGTGTAGTAGGCGGTGCACAGCTCGAGGTCGGGCACGCGGATCTCGACGTGCTGCAGCCGCAGGATCCGGTCGCTCATGTGTGCATCCTCAGGAAGCGCTGGCTGATGACGTTCTCGTAGTAGAAGAGGCCCTTCCCGAACTCCTGCTCGGTCCAGGTGATGATCTCGGTGTCCGGGTCCACCCAGTAGCCGCCGGTGAACACCTCGTTGCGGATGCCGAGCGGGTCGAAGAAGTAGATGGTGTTGCCGCGGGTGACGCCGTGGCGCGTCGGGCCCTGGTCGATCTGCACGCCGTTGTAGGCGAGGGTGTCGGCGGCCTTGCGGATGTGGTCCCAGTCGTCGAGCCAGTAGGCCCAGTGGTGCAGGGCGCCGTTGGGGCCGTTGACGATCGCGATGTCGTGCGGCGAGTTCGTGCGGCCCGCGAGCCAGACGCCGAGCTGGTGGCCGTTGCCGTCGAGCACCTGCTCGGTGAGGCGCAGGCCCAGCACGTCCTGGAAGAAGCGGGCGGCCTCGCCGACCTCCTCGGCGTTGACGAGCATGTGGTCCATCCGCGGCGGCGCGATGCCCGGCAGGTCCGGCGGCGGCACGGGCGCGGGTTGCGCTTGCCGAGGAGGTTGCCGGTCTTCTCGATGTCCCAGACCAGCTCCATGACCTGGCCCGACGGCACCTCGAAGCGGATCGACTCGCCCTGCCCCACCGCCTCGCCCTTGCTCACGCGCGAGACCTGGCAGCCGTAGTCGGCCAGGCGCTTCTCGAAGTCGTGCAGGTCGTCCTCGCGTTCGACGCGGAACGTGAACGAGTCGAGCCCGGTGCGCGGGTCGTAGCGCATCCGCAGCGAGTGGTGATCCTCCTCGTCCCAGCACTTGAAGTAGACGCGGTCGGCTTCGCGGCCGACCTGCTGGAGGCCCATCACGCCGGTGTAGTAAGCCGTGGCGAGGTCCAGATCGGGTGTGCGGACGTCTATGTGGGCGAGGCGAAGGATCCCCATGGCGCGTCGTGTTCCTTCCCGACCAAGGCGCCACGCAGCCTCCCGAACGGGCGTCCGGTCGTATGCGGCGCGCTGATTGACGCCCGACGCTAACCCGCATACCGTTCCGCAAGGAAGACATGGTGTTCCGCAAATCGGAACGGAGGCGTGGTGGACCCAGAGCGGATGCGCGCGGCCGTGGCCGACTACGTCACCGCGCTGCACCAGTCCTACCTCGCTCAGGCCGACACCTTCCCGCCCGCCGTGCGCGGGGCGATGCCGCTGCTCACCGGCGGGCCGCTGTCGGTGGCCGCCGTCGGGGCGCGCAACCTGCACCTGCTCGCGACGCGCGAGGGGCTCGGGCCGCTGCGGGGCCAGGAGGTGGCGGTCGAGGGCTCATTGCCCGGGCTGGACTGGACGCTGCGGTTCTACGACCCCGTGGTCACGCCCGCGCTCGGGCTGATCTCGGAGGACGACGGGCCCGCGTACGCCGAGGTGCGAAACGCGCTGGGCGTCAGCACGGTCGTCTACCACGTTGTCGCCCAGCCGGGGTCGGGGCTGACGCCGCACCACGCGGGGCACATCGGCGCGGGGCTGGCGGCGGGGCACACGGCGGCGGCGCGCGACTTCGAGACCATCCGCTCGCGCGTGCGAGGGCGGGAGGGGCTGGTCGACGAGCTGATCGGCGCCGCACACGCGGGCCTCCCCCGGGCCCAGGCCCTGCTGGCGCGCGCGATCGCGCCCCGGGACGCGGCCGTCGCGGCGCTGGCCGAGTCGGCGCTGGCCGGAGCACCTGGGCCGGATCCCGACGCGGTGCGCAAGGCGCTGCTGGCGTCGGTCGGCGGCCGCCCGGGCTGGACCCCGCCCACCCCATGACGGTGAGTCCCGCGTTTGAGCACGCCGAGTTGTGGTTTTCGGCGCGCTCCCGAGCGGCGGGCGCCGTCGTCATGATCGTGTCGAGGCGGACGTTCACGGGCTGCGAACCCCCGTTTGGATCCGTCTCGCGGCGATCTTGGCGCGTCGGGTGTGCCGAAACGCCCCACACGGCGTGGCCAGACGCGGGACTCGCCGTCACAGGGGTGGCGGGATGAGTGACGCCGTGCTGTCCACTGTGCGCAACGCCGCCCGGCTGCTGAAGGAGTTCCGGTCGCGGGAGGCGTCCATCGGGGTCTCCGACCTGGCGCGGCGGCTGGGACTGGGCAAGTCGGGGGTTCACCGCCTGCTCACCACCCTCGTCGCCGAGGGCCTACTGGAGCGTGATCCGGTCACCGGCGGCTACCGCCTCGGCATCGTGATGTTCGAGCTGGGCGAGGCCGTCAAGGTGCACCTCGACCTGCACGCCGCGGCCGGACCGGTCCTCGCCCACCTGCGGGAGCAGACCGGCGAGTCGTCGCAGGTCGGGGTGCTGGACGGGGTGGAGGTCGTCTACGTCGACCGGCTGGAATCGGCCCACTCCCTGCGGCTGTTCACCGAGACCGGACGGCGCGTGCCCGCGCACTGCACCAGCTCCGGCAAGGTGCTGCTCGCGTACCGGCCCGAGCACGAGCGCGAGGCGTTCCTCGCCTGCGGCGCACTTCCCCGCCTGACCCCGCACACGATCGTCGAGCCCGCCGCGCTGCGCGAAGAGCTGGCGACCGTCCGCGCCCGGGGCTGGGCCGAGGCCGTCGACGAACGGGAGATCGGCGTGGCGAGCCTCGCGGCGCCGATCCGAGACGTCCACGACGTCGTCGTCGCCGCGATCAGCATCGGCGCGCCCGTCGCCCGCTTCGGCGCGGTGCCCCGCCGTCGGCACGCCGCCGCGCTCGTCGAGGCGGGCGAGGCGATCAGCCGACGCCTCGGCTGGAACCCGGAGTCAGTGGCGCGGACCCGTGACGCCTGAGCCGGACGCAGCACACGCCGTGTCGGAATGCGGGACTCACCGTGGCGGAACGCGGGACTCACCGCGGCGGAACGCGGGACTCACCGCGGCGGAACGCGGGACTCACCGTGGCGGAACGCGGGACTCACCCGGGTTGGGGTCCGGTGAGTGGAACGACCCAGGTGACCGCGGGGGCCGTCCCGGCGACGATCGGACCCGACACCCCGAGGAGCACGCATGCCCGTGACCGACGCGCCCGCCAAGGCGCGAGCGCTGTACGACGCCCGCCGCACGCGGGTGCCCATTCCCCCGTTCACCGACGACGACCCCACCCTCGGCATGGCCGACGGCTACGCCATCCAGCGCGAGCTGATCGACCTCCTGCTCGCCGACGGCGACCGGATCATCGGCCACAAGGTGGGCCTCACCAGCAAGCCGATGCAGCAGATGGTCGGCGTCGACTCCCCCGACTACGGGCCCGTGCTCGCCTCCACCGTCTACCGCGACGGCGACACCGTCCCGGTCAGCCGCTTCATCGCCCCCAAGGTCGAGGCCGAGATCGTGTTCGTGCTCGGCGAGCGGTTGATGGGCCCGGGCGTCACCGTGACGCAGGCGCACGCCGCGATCGCGGGCGCCGTCGCCGCGATGGAGATCGTCGACTCCCGCATCTCCGACTGGCGGATCAAGCTCGCCGACACCGTCGCCGACCTCGCCTCCAACGGGGCGATGGCCACCTCCAGCCGGGTCGTCCCGATCACCGACTTCGACTCCCGGCTGGTCGGGATGACGCTCACGCGGAATGGCGAGCTCGTCGACACCGGTGCGGGCGCGGCGGCGCTGGGCGACCCCGTGGCCGTCGTCGCGTGGCTCGCCAACGTCCTCGGCGGGGACGGGGTCGCGCTCGAGCCCGGCCACCTCATCATGACGGGGGCGCTGCACGCCGCCGTGCCCATGACGCCGGGCGACGTCTTCCGCGCCGAGTTCGACCGGCTCGGCCCGATCACCGTGCGGGTGGGGGAATGAGCACACACGAGTACGCCAACCAGCTGCAGAAGGCCGTCGCCGGCCGCACCGCGATCGACGCCCTCGGCGTGCCCGACCTCGCCACCGGCTACGCCGTACAGCGGGCGTTGCGCGATGCTGCGGGCCCGCTCGTCGGCTGGAAGCTGGGAGTCACGAGCCGGGCCAAGCAGGCCCAGGTGGGCGTGGACAGCCCCGTCTACGGCTTCCTGGAAGGCGCGAACGCCCTCGACATCGGCGCGCCGCTCGACACGTCCGCGCTGATCCAGCCCCGCTGCGAACCGGAGATCGTGTTCGTGCTCGGCCGCGACCTCGCCGGGCCGCACGTGACCGCCGCGGATGTGCTCGCGGCGTCCTCCGGCGTGGCGGTGGGCATCGAGGTGCTCGACTCCCGCTACCGCGACTACAACTTCACGATGCCCGACGTCGTCGCCGACAACACATCGGCGGGCCGGTTCCTCGTCGGGGCACCCGTGCCGCCCGCGGGCATCGACCTGCGCCTCGTCGGCGTCGTGCTGGAGAAGAACGGCGAGCTCGTGGCGACGGCGTCGGGCGCGGCCTCGCTCGGCCATCCGGCCGCCGCGGTGGCCTGGATGGTCCGCGCGATGGCGGCCGACGGCGACGGCCTGCACGCGGGCGACGTGGTGCTCTCGGGCGGGCTGACGGCCGCGGTGACGGTGGCGCCCGGCGACGTCGTCGTCGCGTCGGTCGACCGGCTCGGCACCCTGGAATTGGCCTGTCGTTAGGAGAGTCGCGATGCCACTCGTTCAGATCACGCTGGCCCGGGGCCGCACGCCCGAGCAGTTGCAGGCGCTCGGCGAGGCGGTGACGGCCGCCGTCCACGAGGCGGTCGGCGCGCCGCGGGAGAACGTGCGGGTCGTCATCACCGAGTGCGAGCCGGAGCACTGGTTCGTCGGCGGTGAGTCGCTGTCGACGCTGCGGGCGTCCGGCAGACGCTGATGCTGGTGCCGCTCGGCGAGCCCGGCGGCGCGCCGCGCGTCGTCACGGTCGACGACGGGCGGCGGTTCGCCGTCTTCCCGATCGACGGCGGGTTCCGCGTGACCGACGCCGCGTGTCCGCACAACGGCGGCCCGCTGGCCGACGGCCGGGTCGACGGCACGACGCTGGTGTGCCCGTGGCACTGGTACCGCTTCGATCTGGTCTCCGGTCGCTGTCTGACGTCACACCGCCATCGGCTGGCCGTCCACCCCGTCGTCCGGGTGGACGGCGACTGGTTCGCCGACGTCGGCGAGAAGCCCGCAACGCTTTCCTGGGCCGAGCGGCTGCGTGCGCATGCCCGAGGAATGTCCTGACCTGGGGCTTCCGGCCGGATTGTCGCAGTGTCAATCACCGGGCGTGACATCGGGCGGACCCGACGGTGACAGGTCCGACCCGATGTGGCTAGGCTCCGCCGCACTGTCGCCCCAACTGATCACCCTCTGTGAGGTGAAGCTCCCCGTGAAGTTCGACATGGGCGCCGAGACGCTCACGGCGTTGACGCGCCAAACCCAGGGTTCCAGCGACGACCTCGGCGTGCTGATCAAGCAGCTGATCGCCTCGGTCACGCCGCTGGAGACCACGTTCCAGGGCGCGGGCCGCGCTCAGTTCGACGCCTTCAAGGCCCACGCCGACCAGATCACCGCCGACCTGAACAGCGCGCTCGCTGCGATCGTCGGCGGCCAGACCGGGATGAACACGTCGTTCGTCTCCGGTGACACCGAGATGGCGGACAACGCCAGCAGCGCCGCGGGCTCGGCCAACTTCGACGCCGCCCGCTTCGGCGCCCGCGCCTGATCAACCCCACCCGAACCGAACCGTCCGCTCCCCCAGCACCACGCGACGGAGAGAACCCGAGGTGACTTCCCCATGTACCGCCGTGCGTTCGACACGAGCTCGTCCAGCCAGACCCAGTCCGACCTCGCGGGCGTGGTAGCCCGCCTGGAGGCCAACATCGCCCAGCGCAACGCCGACGTGAACGCCGCCATGGCCGACTTCCAGGCCGACGGCGTGTCCGAGGACTACCGCGTCGTCGAGCAGCGCTGGCACTCCGCGGCCACCGAGGTGCAGAACATCATCACGCTGGTCCGCACGACCCTGCTCAAGAACGACGAGACGGCGACGACGACGCTGAGTCGCGCCCGCGCCGCCGTCCAGTCCATCGGCTGAGCCCTGCCATGCCGGGGTGGAACATCGACCCCGCGGGCGTGTCCTCGGTGCTGCGCCGCACCGAGGGCATCGCCGCGGAGTTCGACGGACAGCTGACCAAGTTGAACACCGGGTTGGAGGGCGCGGCCGGACAGTCCAGCTCGGACATCGTGGCCTCCGCCCTGCAGGGGTACGCCGAGTCCGCGACCGCCGACATCCGGTTCGTCCTCATGCGCACCGGCGCGTGCATGAGCGGCGCGGCCCAGGCCACCAACGCCTACCTCCACGGCGACCTGGAGATGGCCGCCAACGCCCAGGCTTCGGCGACCGCGGCCCCGGACCCGTCGGCGACGATGCCCGGCGGACGAAGGTTCGGTCCGCAATGATCAACCCAGGGGCGATCCCCCAGATCCCGGGCGACATGGACGCCCTGCGCGGCCACGCGCCAGCCGTCAGCGGGGTGGGGACGGCGTTCCCCGACACCGGCAGGCGGGTGAACGCGACCTGGCAGGGCCTCACCGGCGTCTACTCGGCACCCGAGGCGGGCGACCTGCTCGTTGCCACGGTGCCCGTCCAGACGGTCAGCGCGTCGGTCGGCGAGGACCTTACCGCCGTCGGCTCCGCTCTCTCCACGTACGCGACCGAGGTCGCGGCGATCCAGACACGCCTGGAGACGCTGCGCGCCCAGGCGGCCGCGTTCGTGCAGAGCGTGTCCAGCGACGCCGACTGGCGCAAGAGCCAGTCCAAAGTGGACGAGCACAATGGGCTGATCAAGAGCGTCGACGCGGCGGTCGCGGACTTCATGGACGCCCAGCGCCGCTGCGCCAACACGATTCTCGCGTTGTACTCCGCCAAGCGCTACACCGCGGAGAACGGGGACGGCACCGTCACCGCCACCGAGTTCGGCTACACCGCCGCGCAGCTCGACGGGGCCATGGGCGAGAAGGACGCCCTGCCGTGGGGTACGGCCGAGGAGCACGACCGCGGCTTCTGGGGTGACGTCGGGTCGTTCTTCGGCGGGATGTGGGACGGCGCGAAGGGCTTCGTCAGCGGGCTCGGCGCCCTCATCGGGTACTCCGACGGCCACTGGAGCTGGAGCACCGCGGGCAGTGCCTGGACGGGACTCGGCACGTTCGCGCTGGCCCTCGGGGTCTACTCGATGCCGGGCGGCGCCGTGCTGGACCAGACCTTCGGCGTCCCCGGCCTCAAGAAGGGTCAGCTCGGCGACACCCTGCTCGGCGCGGGCAAGGCCCTCATCGCCTACGACGAGTGGGGCAAGGACAAGTCCCACGCGGCGGGCATGGCGACGTTCAACGTCGTGTCCGCGATCATCGGGACGAAGGGCGCGGGGGCGGGCCTCCGCGCGGGCGGCGCGGCGCTGGAAGCGTCGGAGATCGCTACAGTCGCGCGGGTCGGCGGCGGCCTGGTCCGAGCGGGGGAGTTCGTCGGCAACCTGCCGACGGTCACCGACGTCGTCGGCTCCACGCTGCGCCGCTTCCCCGGCCTGCGGATCCCGCACATCGACGTGCCCGGCGTGGACGTGCCCACGGTCCACGTCGACGCGCCGCATCCGCACGTCGGCGCGCCGCACACCCCGGTCGACGGCCCGTCGGTCGGCGACGCGCTCCCCCACGCCCCGCACGTCGACACCCCTGGGACCCCGGTCCACGTCGACACCGGCGGCACACCCCACGTCAGCGACACCGGGACACCGCACGTCGGCGACACCAGCGGCACACCCCACGTCGGCGACACCGGCGGCACACCCCACCTCGGCGACACCAGCGGCACACCCCACGTCGGCGACACCGGCGGCACACCCCACCTCGGCGACACGAGCGGCCCGCCCCACGTCGGCGACACCGGCGGCACACCCCACCTCGGCGACACCGGCGGCCCGCTCCACCCCGAGCCCGCGGGTGGCCCCACCCCCGGCGGGCCGGGCGGCGGGACGCACCCCGTGGAGCCGGGCGCCCCGTCCTCCGTCGAGCCCACGCTCGGGCACCCCGAACCGGCGGGGCACCCCGCGGCCGATCCCGCGGCCGCGCACCCGTCCGACCTGCCCGGCGGCCACCACGACGGGCCGACCGATCCCCTGTCCGGCCACCCGGCCGACGCCCCGCCGGTCAACCCGCTCCCGGACGGGGTGCACCCCGGGACCCAGCCCGACGGCGCGTGGATCGGGGTCGAACACGGTCAACGGCTCGACCTCGACCCCCACGCCAACGCCGCCGCCGACGACGTACTGCGCCGGGCGACTTCCGCCGAATCGGACATCACCCCGCGCATCCGGTCGGTCGTCGACGGGGTCGACGGGGCGCGGTCGCAGGGCCTCGAGTTCGCCCTCAAGAGCGAGGACTCGCTCAAGCGCAAGATCGCGACCGACCTGGCGGACTTCCCCGGCCTGACACCCGAGGACGCCGCCGCCCGGATCCGCGACGCTGTCCGGTACACGATGGAGATACCCGACGGCGGCTACGTCAACGGCATCGAGCACGCGGTAGCCGACCTGCGGGCACAGGGCTTCGAGCCGGTGACCTTCAAGCCGACCTGGGACGTGCCGGACTCCTACAAGGGCGTCAACTCGACCTGGTTCGACCCCCGCACCGGACAGGTCTTCGAGCTGCAGTTCCACACACCGGAGAGCTTCGCCGCCAAGATGGCGACCCACCCGGTGTACGAGGCGATGCGGGTGCCCGGCGTCAGCCCGGCCGAACTCGATCACCTCCAGGCCCAGCAGGCGGAGACCTTCCGGGTGGTCCCGGTGCCCGACGGCGTCGGTCGGCTCGACGATCTGCGCTCGTCGCTCCTGCCCCATCCGTCGGGGCCCGATGCCGCCGTCCTCCACCCGACGGGATCCGAGGCCGCCCTCCCGCCGCCGGACGTCGGACCGCTCGACGCCGCACATCCCCCGGTGGATCACCCGTACGGGCCGGACACGGGCGGCGTCGACGCGCCGCCACCGTCCGGACCCGCCGGGCCCGATCCGTTCGACCTCCTGGGCCACGACGAGCAGCAGACCCTGGTCGAGCGCGCGGTCGCCGACTCGAACCCGAAGTTCCCGTTGAACCCGGTCAACGCCGAGGCCATGCTGCGCCACGGACCGCCGGGGACGACACCTTCGGTCGGCGGCCCCGGCGCCGCGGGCAGCGATGTCCGCTTCGTCGACCACACCGGCGAGACCGTCCTGCTGCGGGAGAACAAGTCCGTCGGCGGCGGCTTCAACGCCTTCAACTCGGCGCTGCGCACCGCCGCCCAGAAGCAGCTGGGCCTCCACGGCGAGGTCTGGGTCCAGGTCCGGCCCGGCGTCGAGGTCGAGGACTGGATCCGCCGGTGGCAGGGCGCCCGTTCGGCGGAGCGACTCGCCGCCTACCGGGACGTCAGCGTCGTCTTCCGGGACTCCGACGGCGCCCCGCTGGGCACCTACACTCTCGGCGACCGACTTCCGCCGCGATGACGGCCGCCATGGCACCGCCGAAAGGGCACGCATGAGTATCTCGGCCTACCTGGTCTGCCACCCCCGCAGGCTGATGCTGAACCTCGGCAAGCCGCTGCGCCGTCCCGACGAGACCGTGACCGCGTTCGACCAGGGCTTCCTGCAGGGCGCCGAGCGGGCGCAGCTCGACCGGGCGCTGTGGAAGTTCCTCGCCGACACCGCGGGCGACACGCTCGTCGTCGCCTACGACGGTGACGACGACTTCGAGACGATCGCGGAGTACCGGGAGATCGGCGGCGACGCCGAGGACGGCGACATCCCCCTCGCCGACTACCTCGGCGAGACGGGCGGGCCCGTCGCCGACGCGCCCGCGTACGTCTACTACGGGGTGCGCGGGCCCGACCCGCGTCGCCCCGACCTGGTCGGTGTCCTGCGGCGCAGCGTCGTCGACGGGCACGCGCTCGACGAGGCCTTCACCCGCAATCGCCGCTGGGAACCGACCCTGCGGCTGCGCGAGCAGGAGCTCGGCTACGGCGACACCGAAGCCGTCCCGATCACCGCCGACGCGGCCGCGGAGTTCGTGGCCCGCATCAGCGCGCGCCCCACGGGCTGAACCGCCGCGCGCGCCCGCGCACATCGCCGGTGGTCGGCGCACACGTCCCGCGCCGCGCGGTGGGCGCGAGCGCGGCCCCTGCTGGGGTGCACCCGGGCTCAGGCGAAGTGCTCCAGCGTGGCCGCCAGCTGCTCGTAGGGGGCCGCGCCGGGGAAACGGCACCAGGCCGCGCCGTCGAGGAGCCGCACCGACCCGGCCGGAGCGCGTTGCGCGTGCTCGCCACCGCGGCGGGCGACCTCGGCGGACCCGACGAGCAAAGCGTAGGGCAACGCGGGCGGTGACGGCCGGGACGGGCGCAGCCCGCCCACCCGGGTCGGATGCACGTTCACGACCATGCTGCGCGGCGCCGGGGTCAGCGCGGCCAGCGTGGCGGCCAGCCCGTCGAGCGCCGCCTGCGTGACGGCGCGCGCGGCGGGGCCGGACAGGCGCAGCTCCTCGAGCACGCCGGTGTCGACGCGCGTCACGCGCAGCCGCCCGAGCACGACCTGCGCCGACGACGGCCAGCGTGGTCGGCTGGGGCGCCCGCTCGCGGCACGCCGCGGTCAGCTCGCGGGCCGACCACGGCTGCGTCACCGGCTCGTCCACCCCCCAGCCCGCTGGCTCGGCGCCGCTGAGCGCCCGGATCACGGCACCCGTCGCCGCACCCAGCTGCAGCTCCGCGTGCGCCGGATGCAGGGTCGTGACCTGCAGCTCCAGGCCGCCGTGCGCGAGGTCGCTCGGCACCGCCTCGGGCACCGGGCCGTCGACCGGGGCGAACCGCGCGCCCGTCCAGCGCCATCGGCACCCCGGTGAACCCCTCCCGGAAGCCGGGCCCGTCCCACACGATCCACTGCGCGGCGCCGTCGGCGAGGAACAGCTCCAGCGGATAGGTCAGCGCGGCGTCGGGCGGGGTCAGGATCTGCAGCAGCCGCGCGCTGTCCGCCGCAGCGCGCGCGGCGTCGACGAGCCACCCGGACAGCGGCACCACCGCCCGGTGCTGCTCGACGACCAGCGCCTCCGCTGTCGCCCCGTCCGCGGCCGGGTGGTCGCTCAGCGGCTCTGCCACGTGGTTCCTCCGGTTTCGGCGACCAGGGCGGCGGCGTAACGCCGCGCCACCACCGCACCCGCGGGCCGCGCCCGCGCCTCCACCCACCACACCGGGCGAGGCAGCGGCTCGGCGATGCCCAACAGCCGCTCGGCCTCGCCCGGAACCTGCACCAACCGCGGGCTCTCGATCGACACGAGCACGCACCGTCCGCCGTCGCACAGCTGGATGAGCGCGCCCGCTTCGACCGCGTTGACCAGCAGGTCCGGCCCCGCCGCCCGGAGCGCGGCCAGCACCGTGCCGGGCTCGGGCATTCGTTCGCACAGCGCGACCACGTCGATCGTCACTGCCACCTCCGCCAACGCCGTCTGCACGATGCGCGGCTCCTCGCCGGTCCGGACCAGCCGCCCCCGCCCACCGGCATCACGCTCGCCCGCACCGTCCCGAGGAGCTGGCCCTCGCTGCGGTCCCCCGACAGGATCAGCCCGGCGCAGCCGGACTCGCGCACCCCGAGCACGAACGGCTCGTAGAGCCCGCGGGAGGCGCCCGCGACCCGGCGGGTCAGCAGCACGTGCAGCCCCAGGTCGCGGCCACCGGCCAGATGCGGGACGAGCGCGGCCAGTGGCTGCGTTCCGGACGCGGCGAGCACGTCGTAGTCGTCCACGACCAGCACGATCCGGGGGTCGCCCGGCGCGCGGCCCGCCTCGCCCCGCGCGGCGAGCTGGGTGGCGACGGCCGCCGCGAGCCGCTGGGCGAGCGCCGGGTTCGTCGCGTACCCGCCCAGGTACGGCTCCGGGAACGGCGTCCTGCAGCCCGCGCCGCGGGTCCACGACCGCGAACACCAGCTCCTCGGGCGTGTGCGCGGGCGAGCAGGCCCGCGATGAGCGACGCGCAGCAGGTTCGTCCGCCCGGACCCGGTGTCGCCCAGCACGAGCAGGTGCTGGTCGCGGCCCGCCAGGTCGAGCGCGGCGGTGGACAGGTCGTGCTCGAAACGGCCGAACGGCACGCCGTCCGCGCCCGGGTCGAGGTCGGCGGCCGCGACGACGGCGCGGCAGCACCCGGATGCGCGGCGGCAGCGCGCCCGTCCAGGAGCCGCGCACCAGCGCCGCGGCCTCGGCCAGCGCCGAGCTCGCCGGATCGGGAAGCGCGTCCAGGCGGGGCAACGCCACCTGGCCGTACAGCTTCCCGTTGGTCAGCGCCCGACCCGGCACGTCGACGGGCACACCGCGGGCCAGCTTGCCGTCGATGCCCGACTCCGCGGGCTCGGTCATGCGCAGCTCGATCCGGTTCGCGAACGCCACCTGCTGCGCCGCCCGCACCTCGCTCCACCGCCGGGCCGTCGCGACGACGTGCACGCCGTGCCGCGCGCCGCGGGCCACCAGGTCGTGCACGGCGGGCTCCAGGTCCTCGAACTCCACCCCGAGCCGCCCGTAGCCGTCCAGGAGGAGCACCACCTCGTCGCAGCCCAGCTCCGGGCAGCCGCCCGGCCGCCCGCGCGGCGCGCAGGTCGGCGACCGTGTCCAGGCCGAGGCGGGCGAACGCGCGCTCCCGCGCATCCAGCATCGCGGCCACCTCGTCCACCGTGCGGCGCACGCGCTCGCGTTCGTCCCGCCCGGCCACGCCGCCGACGTGCGGCAGCTCGGCGAGGCCGCGCAGGCCGCTGCCGAGCAGGTCGATGCCGTAGATGCCGACCGTGGTGGGGCTGTGCGTCGTCGCGAGGCCCAAACGCGAGCGTGCGCAGCGCCGTCGAGGTGCCGCTGGCCGGGCCGCCCATGATCAGCAGATGGCCGCCGCCCGCGTGGAGGTCGACGAGCCACGGCCCCTGCCACTGCCGGACCGGGTCGTCCAGCACGCCGAGCGGCGCGGCGAGCCCGCCCGATCGGCCGCAGGCCAGCCGCACGCCGTCCGGCCCGAACGCGAGCCCGCCTGCGGCCTGGTCGAGGGTGACGGCGGCGGGCAGCGGCGGTAGCCAGATCGGGGCGACGGGTCGGGCCGCGTCGGCCAGCCGGTTCACCACCGTCGACAGCAGCGTCGGTCCCGCGGTACGACGCACGGGCGGCGGCGGGCGCGTCGGCCGCGGGCACGGCGATGCGGCCGAAGCGGGCCATGCGCGTCACCGGCGGGCCCGGGCGCGGGCGCCACCTCCTCGGCCGGGCCGCCGAGCGGGCCTGAGACGAACGCGGCCTTGAACCGGTCGTAGGTGGTGACGTCGACCTTGAGGTAGCCGTGGCCGGGTAGAGCGGGCAGCCGGGCGGCGTCGGGGGTGTCCAGCACGGTGCGCGACTCGGTGTCCGACAGCGTGCGCAGCCCGATCCGGTAGGACAGGTAGGTGTCCAGGCCGCGCATCTTGCCCTGCTCGACGCGCTGGCTCGACAACAGCAGGTGCACGCCGATCGAGCGCCCGATCCGGCCCAGGCGCAGGAACAGCTCGACGAACTCGGGCTTCGCCGTGAGCAGCTCACCGAACTCGTCGATGACGACGAACAGGTGCGGCAGCTCGGGCAGGTCGGCCGGGAGCAGGCGCTGGGCGCGGTGGTGCGCGGTACTCGGTGATGTCGGTGATCCGGCCCGCGTCCGCGAGCAGCTGCTGGCGGCGCAGCACCTCGCCGTCGAGGCTCGTGTAGACGCGCTCGACCAGCGCGGCGTCGCCGGACAGGTTCGTGATCAGGCCCGCGACGTGCGGCAGCGGCGCGAGCGGCGCGAACGTCGCGCCGCCCTTGTAGTCGACGAGCACGATCGCCAGATCCGACGGCGGGTGGGTCGCGGCCAAGCGCGAGCACGAGCGTGCGCAGCAGCTCGCTCTTGCCCGAGCCGGTGGCGCCCACGCACAGCCCGTGCGGGCCCATGCCGAGCTGCGCGGACTCCTTGAGGTCCAGCAGGGTCGGGCGCCCGGCTTCGTCGACGCCGATGGGGACGCGCAGGAAGTCGCGCTCGGCCGCGGGGCTGCCACAGCGCGGGCCGGGTCGATGGCGGCGGGATCGCCGATGCCGAGCAGCTCGACGAAGTCGGCGGGCGGTGTGCCGGTGCCGTCGTCGTAGGAGTCGGGAGCCAGCCGCAGCGGGGCGAGCCTGCGCGCCAGCGCCTCGATCAGCGGTGCCGGGCGCGTCGTCCAGGGTGCCCGCGACGACGACGGGCGGCGTCGCGGCCAGGTCCTCCAGCGTGACGTCCGTCGCCGTCGAGCAGGACGCGGCGGGTGACCTCGCTCGGCTCGTGCAGGCGGTCGGCGACCAGGTGCAGCACGGTCACGCCCATCGCGGCGAGCCCGATCGCGGCTGTCCGGGCCGGTGAAGGGGCGGGCGACGCGGCCGTGCGCGTCGTCGACGACGACCAGCCGGGACCGGGCCCGGGCCTCGGCGCTGCCGCCGCCGTGGCGGTGCGCGGTGGCCGCGGCGCTGCGCCCGCTCGGCCGAGGTCGTCGGCGAGCATCGCCTGCAGCGTCGCCATGTCGGGGACGAGCCGCGGCACGGGTCCGGCCGCGGCCGATCCGTTCCCGGTCGAGCAGGTGCGGCAGCCAGCGGGCCCACGCCCAGTCCGGCTCGGCCGCGGGGTCGGCGACGATCGCGAGCGTGACGTCGTCGGGCGCGTGCAGGGCGGCGAGCTGGGCCACGCAGCGCCCTGGCGAGCCGGAGCACGTCGGCGCGGTCGCGGCCGACCACGCTGACGTCGCCCGCGCGGTCGAGGCCGATCCGCAGCGGCAGGCCCGGGGTCCGGCCGAACCGGCGGACCAGCGCGCGGGCCTCGGAGCGCATGAACGGGTCGGTGGGGCTGGTGACCGTGCCCTCGTCGCGCAGCGTGAGCTCCCGCACCGGCAGGGCGCCCGCAGCCCGCCCGCAGGCGGAGGAAGTCGATGTCGGGACGGCGGCGTTCCCAGAGCCGGGCCGGGTCGGCCACGACGTCGAGCAGGTGCGTGGCGGGCGGGTCCCGGCGCAGGCTGTCGCGGCGGAACGCGCGCTCGGCGGAGCGCAGGTCGTCGCGCAGTCCTTCGAGATAGGTGACGTACAGCTCGCGCTGGGCGCGCCGTTTGCGCCCGGCCTGGCCGCGCTGGGTGACGTAGAGGCCCGCCGCGGCCCCGAGCGACACGACGAGGATGATCGCGCCGAGCGCGGCGAAGCCCGAGCCGCGCAGGAACATCATCATGCTCATCGCCACGCCGGACCCGGCCAGCGGCACGAGCGAGGCCAGACCATGGCCCGCCCGGCCCTCGGGCAGGACGGGCGGCGCGCTGATGACGACCGGGTCGACCGCACGCCAGCGGCGGCAGGGTGCGGGCGGGGCGGTGGACGAGCCGGGTGGTCATCGCCCACCACCCGACGGCCCGATCGGGGAACGGCCTGCGCTCACCGTCCGCTCCTGATGGCGGCCGCGAGGGCGAGCCCGGCCAGCCGGGTGGCCTCGCGGTGGGTCGCGGCGCGGAGGCGGTCGGGCCGGATCGGCGCGCCCGCCGCGAGGTGGCGGTCGTAGGGCAGCACCACCACCGGAACCCCGTACCGGCCGAGGGCGGGGTCGGGATCGAGACGGGCACGGTCCCGGTCGACGAGCGCGACCACCACGGGTCCTCCGGTCCACGCGTCGAGGGCCGCGCACGTGCTGCGCAGCCCGTCAGGCGTCGTGGGGGTGACGAGGACCGCGACGTGCGCGTCGGGCGACGGCGTGCGGGCTCCGTCGACGACGGTGATCGCGAAGTACCGGGACAGCGCCCGGGTCAGCTCGGCGGGCACGGCGGCCCCGCCGGGGAGCACGCGCAGGCCCATCGCCGTGGCGGGCAGCACGGCCTCGACGTCCGCGAACGTTCCCCCGCGCGCCGCGAGCAAGCGGTGGCCGAGTGCGGTCGGGTCGCCGGATGCGGCGGCACGCCGAGCCGCCAGGCGAGCGAGCCGACCCCCGGGTCCGCGTCGACGACGAGGGTGTGGTCGGCCCGCCGGGCGGCGAAGACGCAGGCGAGCACGGCGGCGACGCTCGTGCGGCCCGCGCCCCCGCGTGGTCGAGACGACCGCGATGCGGCGTCCGGTCGTCACGGGGAGCTGGGCGTCGGCGGCGAGGTCGGCCAGCTCCCGCGCCGCCGCGGCGCCGGTGACCAGATCGAGCAGGGCCCGGCCGAGCCTGCGCGGCAGGGGGTCGCCGCCCGGGGCCGGTCGGGGCTTGCGGGCGCGGTGCGGGGCCTTCCCGGCGGCCGCGCCGTCCGTCGCGCGACCGGATGCGGCACCCGGTCCCGGGGACGCTCGCCCTCCGGCCTGCGCCGCCGGGGGGACGCCGGATGCGGTGATCGCGGCCTGGCCGCCGACCGGGGCCGCCCAGGCCGTCTCCGAACGACCGGCGGGCGCAGGCGCGAACATCGGGTTCGGGCCGGTGGTCGACCGCGGCCGAGCGCCGTCGGTCCACGGACGGCGTCCGGCCGCGGGGAACGACCCGGACGCGCTCGCTGGTCTCGCTGGTGGTGCAGGCGCGGGCCGGGGTGCAGGCACGGCAGGCGGCCACGTGCCCTCGGGGTGGGGCATCGCGGACTCGGCCGCCCATTCGCGGGGGTGGGCTCCGGCGGCGAGCCAGGGCGGGGAGTCGGGAGCCGCCGCCTCGTCGCCCTCGCCTGCGGCTTCGGCGAGCCGGTGTCGCGCGGTTCCGGAGCGGTGCACCGGACTGGGACGGGGAGCGTCAGTGGTCATGGCGGTTCAGAAGGTGGCCAATAGTCGTTCGTACAGCCCGAACACGCCGACGGCGACCGGCACCGACGCGACGACGGCCAGTGTCTCCAGGCGGTCGCCCAGCTGTCGGGCCCGGGCCCGGACGTGCGGGCGCGGACGGTAGGCCAACACCGAAAGGGCGAGGGCGGACCCGGCGAGCGCCGCCGCGGCGACCGCCCACCAGTGCCCCGGGTCGAGCCGGACCCAGAGCCGCAACAACCCGACGAGCGTGGCCACCGCGGCCGCGACCACGGCCACGACTTCGACCGTCAACGGAAACGCGCGCAGGCGCAGCAGCAGTACGACGGCCAGCACCCCGGCCAGCGCCCGCGCCCATCCGTTGTCGGCACCCGCCAGGAGCCATCCGGCCAGCCCGCCCGACACCGCCGTCGCCATGGTGGCCAGCGCCAACCCGCGATGCGCCGCGTTGACCGCGGCCTGGGCGGCGAGCCGCGTGACGGGCTCGTCGGCGGCCTGCCGGTCGTCGAGCGCGGCGAGCCCCGAGACCGTGATGGCCACGCGGGGCAGCACACCGAGCAGCCCGATGACGACGACCGCCACCACCGCGGCGACCCGGGCGGGCGGCAGGGCGGCGAGGCGCAGCGTCCACCAGAGCATCAGATGCCCGATGAGCATGCCCGCGCCGAGCAGCGCGGCCCTGCGGTGCCCGGTGGCCACCCCGACGAGGGCCACGACGGCGGCGGTGACGCTCGCCGCGAGCGCCAGCCGTTCGCTCAGGGCCGCCCCGCTGAACGCGCAGCCGACGAACCCCACCGCGGCCCCGGCCAGCGCCAACGCCACGCCGACGGCCCGCAGGCGATCCGGCACCAACCCGTCGCCCGCATCGGGGCGCCCCGCCGACACCGGCGTGCCGGGGCGCCGGGGCTCCTCCCCCGTGGCGGGACCTGCGTCCGCCCGTCCGGTCGCTCCCCGGCCGGCTGCGGCCACGGCCGCGCCCGCGACGAGGAGCACCGCGCCCGCCGGGATCAGCGTCAGGCGCGCGGCCACGCTCACCAGCAACGCCGCGGTGACCGCGCCCGCGACGGCGACCGCGGTCACCGTCCACCGCAGCGCGGTCGCGTCCCAGCGGCCCCGTCGGCCATCGGCGTCGTCGGACACGTGGTCGGTGACGTCGTGCAGGATCGGCACCGGCGGCGCCTCGGCCACGGTGTCCAGCCGGATCATCGTGCCGTCCGGCACGCCCGCGTCGTGCAGGGACACCCCCGAGTCGAGGACGGTGCCGTCCGGGGTCGAGAGCTGGTAGGCGCCCGGCCCGTCGACCGCGGCCGCGCCGACCAGCGCAACGAGATCGGGGACGAGCAGCCCGACCGGGTCGTCGGAGGGCAGCACGAGATCGGCCCGCCGCACCGCACCGCTCACCGTGATGCGCGTGAGCCGTCCCCCGACGGTGGCGGTCATCGCGACACCGTGATCCCGGCGGGTGCGCGCGTCTGGGCCGCGAGGAGATGGGTGACGAACGACCACCCCACGCATCCCGCCGCGACGACGGCGGCCAATACGACGCCCGCCGCCAGTCTGCGGAGGTTGTCGCCGGTAGCCCGGACCCGGCGGTCGCGGCCCCAGAGCAGGGCTTCGCGGAGCCTGCCGCGGCGCACCGCGACGGACTCGAGCAGCTGCGCGTCGAGGTCCCGGGACATCCGCGCGATGCTAGCGAGCGCCCTCCGGGTACCCGCAGGCCGGTCACGCAGCGCAAACCGGTCACCCATCCGGTGGATCGGCGGGTCCGTCCACTCCCGGGAGCGGGCCGACGTACGAGTACGGTGGGGCGCAGCGAGACGGGAGGGGCGTTGTTTCGGCGGTCCGAACGGCGTGACGACGCCCCCGACGAGGCCACCCGCGCCGGGCGTGCCGCCGCCAGCCAGGCTTTCCTCGCCCTCGACGACGAGCAGCGCGCCGCCGCGAACGCCGTGCACGTCGCCGACCAGCTGGGCGGACGCCCGCCCGCTGGGCCCGGAGTGGGCGCAGGTCGCCCGGGCGGGTGACCGCGCGACGGAGGCCTACCTCGCCACCACCGCACAGTTCCCCCTCGACGGCACGGGCCCCGTCGCGGGCGCCCGGCAGGCCGACGAGCGCGCGCTGCGGGAGATCGAGGCGGCGCGGGAGACGATCCGCCGCTTCCGGTCGGCCCACGCCCGCACGCTGGACGAGGCCACGCACGTGTTGAACGCGCTGCCGGTCGCGGTGCAGGAGGCGCGCACCGCGTTGGTCGCGGCGCGCACCGCCGTGCGGGCCGCCGATGCCTCGGGCACCCGGTCACGACGCGCGGCCGAGCGGCTCACCGAGGCCGAGCAGGCCGCGATGGCCCTCGACGCGTCCGGCCAAGGCATCCGCGAACGGCGGGCGGTGGCCGCGCGAACGCTCGAGCTCGCCCGGTCGGCGGCCACGCTGGCGGCCGAGGCGCCGCGCGCCGCGGCAGGCGTGCGGTCGGCGTTCAGCAGCGTCGCCACCCGTCGGGCGGCCGCAGCCACCAAGGCGGACCGGATCGCGCCCGCGCTGTCGGCGCTGCGCCGGGAGTTCTCCGAACCGTGCTCGGTCGATCTCGTCGACGCCGAGAAGAAGGCACGCACCGCGATCGACGCCGTCGACCGTGCGATCGCCCGAGCCCACGAGCGCGCCGACGCAGGCGAATGGGACGACGCCGCGGACGCGATCGTCGAGGCCCGCTCACAGCTGGGCGCGGCTGAGCGGGCGTCCGACGCCGTCACGGGACGGCTCGCGGATCTTCGTGAGGTGCGCGCCGACCCGGGCAAGTTCGCCGCCGACGCCCGGTTCGTGCTCCGTGACGCGCAGCGGCTCGTCGTCGACCGCGGGCTGGTCAAGCGCTTCGGCCCGATCCTCGACGCCCAGTCCGTGCGGCTGCAGAACGCGCAGGACCGGCTCACCGGCTTCCACCCCGACTACTGGCTCTACCTCAGCGAGCTGCGGGGCGTGCGGGCACGGGCGCAGGAGGTGGTGGCCGAGGCCCGCCGCTCGTGAGTGGAAATGGTCGCGGGAACAGTGCTATCCACTCACGACCTCAGTGGTCGGGTTCGTGGCCAACGGCGACCGCGCCGGTCGGGGTGATCTCGCCGGTCCACCCGCACCCGGTGCAGGAGCAGTAGAAGCGCCGGTCGTCGGCCTCCCAGAACTCGGTGGCGATCGCCAGTCCGCCGCCGCACGCCGGGCAGAAGCGCGGCGCGTCCCGCCGATGCGCTTCGGCGTCGGCGGCGAACCGGCGGTCCACCGGCATGGTCATGCGCCGGACGCGATCTTCTCGGCCGCCGAGATGTGGATCTTCTTGATGGTGTCGAGCACCGGTGAGAACCGCGTCGAGCCCATGTCGCAGAAGTCGAGCGCGAATTGGGCGCCGCCCGCGTTGAACTTGTCCTTCTCGCACGGCAGGTCGATGCGCTCGTGCGCCTCGCGGATCGTGCCCAGCGGGTCCTCGCCCCGCGCGACCGCGTCCATCTGGTCGCGGAACATCTTGCGCAGCATCGCCACCCCGATGTCCGAGCGCCCCAGGTGCTCGGTGGTGCGGTCGGTGATCGCGCCCTGGGTCACCCAGGCCATGATGTCCTGGCCCTCGACGTAGTTGGTGACGTGGCGGCCGTTCTGATCGAGCACCGGGATCCGGTAGTCGGGGATCTGCGGCTGGTCGACGTGCTCGTACCCGTCGGGGCTGTGCACCGTGTAGAGCATGAACCGGGTGGTGGTCCGGTTGATCGGCACCCGGATCTGCATCTGGTGGACGCCCCCGCCGCCGACCCGCATGTTGTACGGGAACACCAGCGGGTGCCCGACCTTCCAGTCGTCGTTCTCCTCGCTGGCGCCCTTGAGCACGCGGCGCTTGATGATCCCCCACTCGAACGGCGTGAAGCCGATCTTGATGTGCTCCTTGCCGAACGACGCGGGCGCGGTGAAGCCCTCGTGGCGGCCCATGAACTCGAAGTAGCGCCCGTGCAGCCACTCGACGTGGTGCGGGTCGACCGCGTTCTCCATGATCTGGACGTAGTTGCACGGCAGATCGGCCCAGCCGATGTCGCGGAAGCCGTCCATGACGTAGGTGTCGAAGCGCGGCAGCAGCGGCGCCGGGTCCGGCCCGACGTAGGCCCAGACGAGCCCGCCGAGCTCCTCGACCTTCCCGGCGGTGGCCCGCACCCGGTCGGCGAAGTTGGTGTTGTCGCGCTCGGCGGGCTGGTCGATGCACGCGCCCTCCGGGTCGAACTTCCACCCGTGGTACGGGCAGCGCAGGCCGTCGACCTCGACCACGCCGTAGGCCATCGACGCCTTCCGGTGCGGACACGGCTCCGGAACGATCCCGTAGCGGCCCGACGGCTGGCGCCAGAGCGCGAAGAACTCACCGAGCAGTTCGACCCGCTTGACCGGGAACTCGGCCAGCTCGCGGGCGAACGCGACGGGGTACCAGTAGCGGCGCAGCACGTCGCCCATGCGCGTGCCGGGCTCGACCTCGGTCAGCTCGTCGTTCTGCTCTGCCGTCAGCATGAGGACGACGGTAGGTAGCGCAACGGCCCCCGACAAGGAAGCCTTCCCGTATGCAGGGAAGGCCCTCCTGGGAGCTGACGTCCGTGCGCAACGCCGCGCGGCTGCTCAAGGAGTTCTCCCACACCGACCGCGAGCTCGGCGTCTCCGAGCTGGCCCGGCGGCTGGGCCTCGCCACCTCCACGGTGCACCGGATGTTGGCCACCCTCGCCGCCGAGAAGCTGGTGGAGCGGACGGCAGGCGGCTACCGGCTGGGGTTGGCCGTGTTCGACCTGGGTGCGAGCGTCGCGCCCCGGCTGGATCTGCACGAGGCGGCGCTGCCGGTGATGGCGATGCTCCGCGCGTCGACCGGCGAGACCGTGCAGCTCGCGGTGCTCGACGGGTTGGAGTCGGTCTACGTCGATCGGCTGGAGAGCCCGCACACCGTGCGGATCTTCGCGCGCGTCGGCACCCGGCTGCCCGCGCCCACCACGAGCACGGGCAAGGTGCTGCTCGCCGCGCTGCCGCCCGACGAGCTCGACACCCGGCTGCGGACGTGGGCACCGCGGCGGATCACGCCGTACACGATCATCGACGAGCCCGCGCTGCGCGCCCGCCTCCGCGAGATCGCGGCACGCGGGTGGGCGGAGAACCGCGAGGAGAGCCGGATCGGCGTGGTGTCGGTGGGCGCACCGGTGCGCGGCGGCGACGACACGGTGATCGCCGCCGTGTCCGTCGCCGCACCCGCCGACCGGGCGGCCCCCGCGCCCCTGCGCCGCATCCGCGCCGCCGTGATCGAGGCGGCGCGGGTGATCAGCCGCCGCCTCGGCGCTCCATGATCATGCGCCGCGGCGTCCTGCGCCCGGTCGAGCGGCTGCCGTCGGGCTATCGCCTCTACGCCGAGCGGGCCGTCGCGCGGATCCGGCTGGCGCGCCGGCTCCAGGGCGTCGGCATGACGCTGGAGGAGATCGCCGCCACCCTGCGGGCCCACGACGAAGGCGGCGACCGCGCCACCGAGCGGTGGCGGCTCGAGGCGGCCCGCGACCGGGTGGCGGCCGAGGTGGCACGGCTCGCCCGCATCGGGGCCGAGCTGGACACGGTGCTCGCCCATTGCGCCGAGGGATGCTGCGACCTGCTCCCGAGCGCCGCCGACTCCCCGCCGTGAGCGGTAACGAGTGCCAGAGCACTCGTTACCGCTCACGGCCGGGTCAGGTCGTGAGCACCAGCTTGCCGGTCGTGTGCCCCAGCTCCCCCGCCCGGTGCGCGTGGCTCGCGCGCTCCAGGGGGAACGTCTCGGCCACCAACACCCGCAGCCAGCGGTCGTCGACGAGATGGGCGAGCTCCTCCAGCCCGTCGCCGTCCGGCTCGACGAGCATGCCGGTGGCCCGCAGCCCCCGGTCGGCCGCGGCGGCCATCGCCTCGGCCGCCGACGCCGACGGCAGGCAGATCAGCCTGCCGTCCGGGTGCAGGACGTCGAGCGACCGCTTGGCGACGTCGCCGCCGATGAGGTCGTACACGACGTCCACCGGCTCGATCGCGCGCTCGAACGCCTCGGCGCGGTAGTCGATCGCCTCGTCGATGCCGAGGTCGTGCAGCAGGTCGTGCTTGCCCCGCGACGCCGTGCCGATCACGTACGCCCCGCGGGCCTTCGCGATCTGCACGGCGAGATGGCCGACGCCGCCCGCCGCCGCGTGGATGAGCACCCGCTGCCCGGGGCGGATGTCGGCGATGTCGACGAGGCACTGCCACGCGGTCAGCCCGGCGAGCGGCAGCCCGGCCGCCTCGACCTCCGACAGCCCCGCGGGCCGGTGGGCGAAATGCCGCGACGGCGCCGTGACGAACTCGCCGTAGCCCCCCGCCGCCCGCGGGAACCAGGGCATGCCGAACACCGTGTCGCCCACCGCGAACCGGGTGACGCCCACGCCGACGGCGTCGACCGTGCCCGCGACGTCCCACCCCACCGTGAAGGGCGGCGGCCCGATCACCGCGGCGAAGCCGCCGCCCGCCCGCGTCTTCCAGTCGACCGGGTTGACCCCGGCCGCGGCCACCCGTACGCGGATCTCGGTCGGCAGTGGCTCGGGCACGGGTGCCCGCCCGATCTCGAGTACCTCGGGCCCACCCGTCGTGCGCTGCGTGACGATCCGCATGCTCTCCACGTGCCGGATGCTATGAGGTTCGTGCGCGGTAACGAGTGTCGGAGCACTCGTTACCGCGCACGGGCGAGCTACCGACCGGGCAAACCCTTCCCGCTGAAGACGTACTTCTGCGCCACCGCCACCGGGTCGTACGCCGCAGGCGCGGTCTCCTTCGCCACGACCGTGACCGGCCGGGACTGCACGATGTAGATCGGGTCGCCCGGCCGGCGGTGCCGCCCGATCACCCATTCGACGTCGACGGGGTAGCCGTAGTGCTCCTCGATCGAGGTGACGGCGGCGGTGACGGCGGCGATCTGCTCGTCGTCGAGCACGCGGCGGTCGGCCAGCTTGGCGGGCATCTCGATCTCGGTGACCCGGCCGTCGGCGAAGTCGAACGCCGACACGACCTTCTTGTGCGCCACGTCGTACTTGAGCACCCGCCCGTCGGACTTGCCGACCTCGATGTGGTCGGGGTCGACCAGCCCCTGCACGATCGCCTCGCCCCACCCCCACGACGTCTCGATGACGACCCGGTCCGGCTTCCCGGTGACCGGGTGCACCGAGAACGCGACGCCGGACGCCCGCGCGTGGATCAGCTCGATCACGCCGACGGCGATGGGCATGTCGTGGTGGCTGATCCCCTTGCGCAGCCGGTAGGCCAGCGCACGGGGAGTGAACAGCGAGCCCCAGCAGGCCCGGATGGCCTCCAGCACCCGCTGCGGCCCCGACACGCCCAGGTAGGTGTCGAATATGCCCGCGAACGAGGCGTCGGCCGCGTCTTCGCCGGTTGCCGAGGAGCGCACCGCGGTGGGCACGTTGACGTCCACGCACCGCAGGCACAGCTCCTCGTAGGCCTCGATGACCGTCCGCTCGAGCGCGTCCGACATCGGCGTCGCGAGCAAGAGCTCGCGGATCCGGGCCGACGCCGCGTCCACGTCCTGCGGGTCGCACCCGGCGAGCACCTCGTCGATGCGCGCGTCGAGACCGGACTCCGCGCAGTGGCGCAGGTAGGCGTCCACGGTGACGGCGAACCCCTGGGGCACCTGCACCCCGGCGCGGTGCAGGTCGGCGAGCCTGCCCATCTTGGATCCGGCGACCGCGATCGCGGCCTCCGGCTCGACGTCGTCGACCCACACCACCGCTGCGGTGCGCACATCCCCCGTCATGCGTTCGCCAACTCCGCCGCCCGCTTGAGGATCGTGACCTTGCCGTTGGTGCCGTCGACCTCGATCTCGTCGCCGTCCCCGATCGCCAGCGTCGCGACGCCCGCAGCGGTGACCGTCGGCACGCCGTACTCCCGGCCGACGATGGCGGCGTGGCTCAGCATGCCGCCGCCGTCGCACACCGCACCCGCGATCTTGCCGAAGGCCGGGGTCCAGTTCGGCGACGTCGACTCGCACACCAGGATCTCGCCGGGCGCGAGCCGGTGCAGCTCGTCGGCGCTCTGCAGCACGCGCGCGATGCCGGTGACGACGCCCTTGGCCGCGGCGACGCCCGACAGCGTCGTCTGGTTCGCCGCGTCCGGGTTCTGCACGGCGCGCAGCGAGCCCGGGTTGATGCCGAAGATCTCGATGAGCACCGGGTCCTCGACCGACTCGGGCACGGCGCCCAGCACCTTGGGCATCTCGCTGCGCTTGGCGTGCCAGTGGTCGAAGTACTGGCGACGGTCGGCGACGAGGCCCTTCAGCTCACCCGCGTAGGGCTTGCCCGCGGCGACGTCGAGCACCTCCGGCCAGAACAGGTAGAGCATGTCGTCCTTCTGGTCGGCGTCCACGCGGCGGGCCAGCTCCTGGCACGCCCGCCGCAGCGGCAGCATGACCTTGAGGTCGATGTAGAAGTTGTGGTCGTCCTGCCACCACGGGAAGTTCGCGGCCTGGTTGGCGGCCAGGCCGCCGTCGAACACGGCCTGCTCCTCCCTGGTGAGGCCGGAGCGGGCGATCTCGATGGACTCGTCGCGCTCGGCGAGCGCGTTGCGGGCGGCCGCGTCGAAGTCGTGGTCCTCGTCCATGAGGAGGAAGGTCTTGATGTTGCCGAACGCGTTGGAGTTGTCCTCGATCCAGCTCGGCAGGCCGACGTCGCACGTGGCGTCCTGGCGGTGGCCGTAGACGGCGAGGAAGTCGTCGAAGTCGGTGAGCCACTGCGACGCGGAGCCACCGTGCGCCGACAGCGCGGCGCGCAGCTCGCCCGGCTCGTGGTCGGCGAAGACCTGGCGCGAGCCCGGCTTGCCGGGCCTTGCTCGCGAGCTTGGACAGCTCCCGGTCCAGCTCCATGATCTTGGTGTCCTCACCCTGGAGGAACTTGCCGACGAGGTTGGTGTCGATGCCCAGCTCGGCGCAGGCGCCGTAGAAGCCGAGGAAGTTCACCAGCATCGGGTACATGACGTCGAAGTGGATCTCCATTGCGCGCTTGTGGTAGCGGCGGCCCTGCTGGATGAGCCCGCCGAGGTCGGCCGTGGGGACCGCGCCCCATTCGATGCCCTGGAAGTAGTCCCAGGTGGCCTCCAGCTCGTCGCGGCCCGTCTCCCAGATGGACCGGTAGTTCTGGAGGAAGTGCGGCAGGTTGACGCCGAGCCGGTTGGCCCGGGCGCCGATCTCACGCGGGTCGGTCTCCGGGATCGGGGAGCCGTAGAGGTGGGTGCCCGCGAACCGGCACGTGATGCCGCGGCCGGGTGGGAGCGGCAGCTTCTCCGAGGCGCTCTGGGTGCCCCAGCAGTAGCCGTCGGCGCTCCACAGAGTGGCGGCGAGCGGGGTGAGGCCGCGCGACCAGTGGAAGTCGAGGAACCAGAAGGCGTTCTCGTCGCCCGGCTGGAAGGGCTTGGGCCCGTCGACCCAGTACGGGAAGTCGAAGTGCTCGGGCTTGTAGCCGGGGTACCACTCGCCGGTGAACTCGTCGACGGGGACGACGTTGCCCATGTGCACTCCTCTGCCGAGATCGCGTTCGGAGGAAGGTGACAGCGCACACACCCCCCCGGCAAGCGGGCCGTTCGCCAGGCAGGAACGCCCCGTCCGCGTTCTGCGGTGCGCAACAGCGGGCTTCCCGCAGGTCACGGGGCGTTCCTAGGGTGCGGCCATGCTCAGCGCGGAGAAGAACGAGCGGCTGACCCGGGTTGGGCCGGGCACTCCGATGGGTGAGCTGCTGCGCCGCTACTGGTGGCCGGTCGCCACCCACGACATGGCGACCCGGGTGCCGGTCAGGCGCAGGCTGCTGGGCGAGGACCTGGTGCTCTACCGCGACGGGTCCGGCACGGTCGGGCTGCTGGCCGAACAGTGCCCGCACCGGCGGGCGGCGCTCTGGCTGGGCTGCACCGAGGAGGTCGGGCTGCGCTGCGGCTACCACGGCTGGCGCTTCGACGCCGACGGCCGCTGCCTGGAGCAGCCCGGCGAGCCGGCGGACTCGACGTTCAAGGACCGGATCCGGGCCACCGCCTACCCGGTGCGGGAGCTGGGCGGGCTGGTCTTCGCCTACCTCGGCCCGCAGCCCGCGCCCGAGCTGCCGCGCTATGACCTGTTCGTCTGGGACGACGCGTGGCGCGACATCGGGCACGCCGAGCTGCCGTGCAACTTCGTCCAGATCATGGAGAACTCGGTCGACCCGTACCACGTCGAATGGCTGCACGGGCGCTACGGCTCGTTCCTGCGCGGGGAGTCGCTGCCGGTGGTGACGAAGAAGCACGTCAAGGTGGCGTTCGAGGTGTTCGAGCACGGCATCCTCAAGCGGCGCGTGCTGGAGGGGCACACCGAGGAGGACGACGACTGGAAGGTCGGCCACCCGCTGGTGTTCCCGCACATGCTGCGGGTGGGGGCCGCGGGGCTCGCGACGTTCCAGATCCGGGTGCCGATGGACGACGAGAACACCTGGCACGTGTGGTACCAGACCTACCGGCCCGAGGGCGGGGCGCCCGCGCAGCCGGAGATCCCGGTGTACGAGGTGCCGCTCACCGACGAGAAGGGCGAGTGGCTGCGCGACTACGTCGACGGGCAGGACATCGTCGCGTGGATCACCCAGGGGCGGATCTCCGACCGGTCGCGCGAGCACCTCGGGCGTTCGGACCTCGGCGTGATCCTCCTGCGCAAGCTCTACGCGCAGCAGATGGAGCGCGTGGCGCGCGGCGAGGACCCGCTGTGCACCTACCGCACCCCGCACGACGTGATCGACCTGCCGATGGAGCGCGACAAGTTCGGCTCAGCACGGTTGCATTAATGGGTACTATCACGTTCGGCGGCATCTACGCAGCTCAGAGGCCATCTACAGTGGAACGAACCGGTTGCGGCGCGATTGAGATCACACCACGCTGGCCCGCCTAACCGTCGCGGGTGGCGAGATCGCGGAGCTGCTGGCGAAGATCATCAAGGTCCCATCGGTAGTGCTTGCGCTTGCCGCCGGTGAGCACTACCGCCGCGGTGATCCGGCCCGCCGACACGTAGCGGACCAGCGTGCGCGCCGAGATGCCGAGCGCACGGGCCGCCTCCTCCGTGCTGATCAGATCATCCACGCCACCCGACACTAAAGGCGATCATTGCGCTGCGCTCCGATCCTGACGATCGAGTCGATTGCTGGCGGTAGTGTCTGTGCTGACTTTATTCTCGCAGGCGTGGCCACCCCCGACCTGACCGACATCAGCCGCTGCCCGCGCGGTGGGCGCTGCGAGAGCTGCGCCGGTGAAGGCGACGACCTCGCCGTGACCGCGGTGCGGATGGATGGCCTCGGGGTGGCGTGTCTGACGCTGTGCCCGCGCTGTCGTCGGGGTGCCGCGTCGGTGTTGCCGTCGGTCAGCATCACCACCGCCGTCAAGCTGTGCCTGCAGCACGCCCAGCACCTCGACATCGACTCGGCCGAGATGACCCGGGCGCTGCGGGAGAGCTGACCGTCCGGCCGCAGAAGGCCGCACACGGCGCCCTGAGCGCGGCCAGGAGGCGCGCACGGGCCGCCGGGGTACTCCAGCCGCCGGGGTACTCCCGGATTCGGGGACCGCATGCCGTAGGACACCGACCCGACCGGCGATCCGGGCCGAACCCGGCCGGGTGTGCTGGGCACGGGCCCGGCCGGGCCGGTACGCGACGAGGCGACACCCATCCACCAGGTCGCCATCCCATCGCGTACCGGGGGTTCGTGCCCCTCTAGGTGGCTGGTGTCTTTCGCGTGTTGGTTGCCGTGGTCGGCGGTCCGCCGCGGGAGGATTTCGGGGTGACGTTGGGGCGTGCTGATCGCCAGGTCGACCTGTTCGACGATGCGGCCGGGTTCTGCGAGCAGTCGTTGCCGGAGAACTCGATCTACCGGTTCCTGGCGCGGGAGCGGGACCGGTTGTTCCCCGACGAGCTGTTCGCCGATCTGTTCTGCGATCGTGGGCGGCGCTGCGTGCCGCCGTCGGTGGTGGCCACGGTAATGGTGTTGCAGCGGCTGGACGGGCTTTCGGACCGGGAGGCGGTCGACCGGTACGCCTTCGACGTGCGCTGGCGCTACGCCGCCGGGGTCGGCGGGTACGGCTCGGGCTGGGCCCGGTTCGCGCACACGGTGCTGGTGGACATGCGCGCTCGGCTGCGCGATTCGACACGACCGGACCGGATCTTCGAGGTGGGGCTGGAGGCGGCGGCCGCGGCCGGGCTGGTGGGGCGGCGGCGGGTGCTGGACTCGACCCCGCTGTATGACGCGGTGGCCACGATGGACACCGTCACGTTGATCCGCTCGGCGGTGCGGGGGCTGCTCGCCGTCGCCGATCCCGAGCTGGCCGCCGCGCTGCGGGCGGGGCTGAGCAGCGGGGACGACTACGCCGGCAACGGTAAGCCGCAGATCGATTGGGACGACCGGGCCGCTCGTGAGGAGTTGATCGACTCCCGGGCTCGCGATGGGTTCGCGGTGCTCGCGCTGCTGGATGGTCGCAGGCTTGCCGACCCGGTCCAGCAGGCGGCGGCGTTGCTGGCCACGGTGCTGGGCCAGGACCTGGAGGAAGGCCCGGACAACGTGTTCCGGATCGCGCGGCGGGTGGCCAAGGATCGGGTGATCTCCACCGTGGACCCCGACACCCGGCACGGGCACAAGACCTCTGCGCGCGGGTTCGACGGCTACAAGGCACACACCGCGGTCGACCCGGACTCGGAGATCATCACCGCGACCACGGTCACTCCGGGCAACGCTGGCGACGCCAGTGTCGCCGAAGACCTCATCGCCGACCTCCTCGGCGACCAGCCGGGTCAGGCCGAGCCGAAGCCCGCCGAGCCGAAGCCCGCCGAGCCCGAGGTGGCCGAGTCGCGTGCGGGCGGAGACGCCGAGCAGGCGGCCGTCTACGGCGACAACGCCTACGGCACCGGGTCGTTTCACGACCGGCTCGGCCAGGCCGGGATCGAGGACCGCTGCAAGACCCAGGCACCCACCGCCGCGGGCGGATTGTTCAGCAAGGACCGCTTCGGTATCGACCTCGACGCCGGCGCGGTGACCTGCCCGGGCGGGATCACCGCCCCGATCCGCCCGGCCCGCGCCGGTGGCGGCACCGCCTACTTCGCCTCGGCCTGCCCCCAGTGCCCGCTGCGCACCCAATGCACCACCGCCGCCGGCGGGCGCACGGTCAGCGTCGGCCCGCACGAGCAGACCCTCACCGACGCCCGCGCCCGCCAGGCCGACCCCGCCTGGGTCGCCGACTATCGCGGCACCCGCCCCAAAGTCGAGCGCAAGCTCGGCCACCTCATGCGCCGCCGCCACGGCGGGCGCCGAGCCCGGGTCCGCAGCACCACCCGCGTCGATGCCGACTTCCGGCTGCTGGCCGCCGCGGTCAACCTCGCACGCATGGCCGTCCTCGACCTGCGCGGATCCGCCGCAGGATGGGCGGTGGCCGTCTGAGCAGCATAAACACGCCCAGCCGGACAAGAGCGCCGATCCGGCGCACCCGGACCCCACCGCCCAGCAGCCGCAACAACTCGCGTGAAACCTCGTCCCCGCCCGTCTCAGGAGCCCCCATGACCCTCCGCTCACGCGAGCGCGTTCCCGAGCCGTCCGCTTCACACCAGCGACCTAGGCGGCGCCCAGGGTCCTCGGGGGGTGCGCCCAGCACCAATGTCGCACGCGGGGGCCACGCTTGCACCGGCGCCAGCGTCGACGTCCGCAACGCGATCCGACGAATTTGTGTCGGCCTTTACCATGAACGGAGGGCGGCGGCACGTCCCACATCAGGGATCGAGCATGATCGCAACAGCAGTCAACGCTGCTAAGAGTTGTCCAGGCCGCGCCGCTATCCACCGCGGTCGCTTTGAGGGCTTCGCGTCGGGTGGGCGATTACGTCGACATGCTGCCCTAGCGGCCTTGGTCGCTAGGGGTTTGAATCTTGAGCCAAGTCTTCAGGCGATCATGCGGGCCTCGGCGATGTAGTCGGCGACGTGGCGTTCGATCACTCGCAGGGCTTGGCGCAGGGGCAGCGGGGCAGGTGGGTCGTTGGCCGCGGCGAGAGGTCGCAGCAGCCGGTTGTGGAGCTTGGTGTAGAAGATCGCGACACGTTGCCCGTCCGGGGTCAGCACGTAAGTGTTCGACCGGGGCAGGCGGGTGATCAGGCCTTTCATCCGCAGCCGCCGCAGGTCGTAACTCATCTGGGACATCGAGTACGGCACGCCGAGCAGGGTGGCCACCCGGGCGCGCAGGCTCCGGTTGGTGAACCCGGCCACGACGTGCAGCCCGGCACAGAGGGCGCCGACCAGGGCCATGACCCGAGGGTCGCCGAACCGCAGGGCCGGGGCCCTCCGACCCTCCACCAGGGTGGGTCGCGCGGCCCGCTCAAAGGCTGGGCTCGCAAGGACACAGCCCTGGCCGACCCGGAAAGCATCGACCATGCGCCGGTTCACGTCACGGGCCTTGCACCAGATTTCCGGCAGATGCTGCAGGCGGCGGGCCACCCCGAGATCACCGGTGTCGTTGATCACGGTCTCGATGCGAAACGCCCGCCCGCACTTGAGGTAGGACTTCACCCGGGAATGCCCGAAGTGGGCGTTGAGACTGACCTCATCGCCCGAGCGCAACAACCGGGTGCGGTAGCCGTCCGGCGGTGGGGTGCGCACCCGGCGACCGAACACGATCTGCATCTGTTCCGGGCGGCCGATGTCCAGGTTATCGGTGCACAACGCCTCGAAGAAGCCGCGGGCATGCCGGGGCTGGTCGAACACGATCGTGCGCGAGACCTCGACCTGACGCATGGCGATGTCCCACCAATACCCGCCGGCCCGGTCGGCGTCGGTCAACGGCAGCGGCAATCGGTCCCACCAGCGCTTGCAGAACCCCGCGATGGTGTCCGGTCCGAGCCCGTCGCACAGCTTCTGCAACCCGGTCGGGTCGTCGGTGGTGGCGAACCCGTTGTCCAGTTCGGTGAACCCGATCCCCGCCGCGGTGGCGGCGCGTTTGGCGTACTCGTGCCCGTTCAGCCAGATCTTGAGCGGGTACGGGAAATACGCACACACCTTCACGAACGCCGGCCCGAACACCTCATCGACCACATAAAAGTAGTAGGCGCTCACCCGCCGGTCGGCCTTGTGATAGCCGAACCGGACCGCGCCGCCGCCATCGGGTTCGGAATGATAGGTGGTGCCGGTGAACACCCGCTGAAACTCCTGGGCCACCCCGATCGCGGCCACCCCGCAGCGGCCCGCGCGGGCCAGCCGGTCCAGATGCGGGCGCATCACCTGAAGCTTCCGCTCGCCCTTCGCGAAGCGGATCACCGGGATGTCGTTGGTCGCGGCGAACTCGGCGACCTCACGGCGGAACCGCAACCCGATCTTCTCCAGGATCGCCGGAGACGGGATCGGGAACCCCAGATGCGCGGTCAGGAAGCCCACCACCTGCCCGGACACCTGCAGGTTGGGCACCCAACCGTTGAGGTAGATCCGATCGAAGCACTCCAGATCCAGACCCACGTGCCCATCGAGAATGTCGTTCACGGTGATCACGCGGGTCGCCACAAGTGCCTCCGGGGAGCAGCATCAGCACAACCCGACCAGCCTGCTCTCACCCAACCGCAACGTCACCCGGCAACCCGAGCTCCGCCTCGGCGGTCCGAGGCGAAGCCTCACTGGTCGACGACAACGATCATTATTCCGATCAGCGCCGCTGATCAATTCACCATCGTGAATATCAGGTTTAGAAGGGCCACGGGCAAGAAGATCTTGAGCCACCAGATGAGACCCTTCTTGCATGATCTGGAGAACCAGTCCCACTCCCGCAATCGGATGCCCGAGTTGACGGCCGCCCAAGCAAGGACGAATGCAAGTGTAGCCACCCACTGAATCATTGCTTGCGGATTCCCGGTGAATAGTATAGAGATTCCGGTGGTTAGTAGTGCGGCAACGAATATGGTCAATGCAAATCGCGTGGCCGCCACAACCGAACTTAGCCCGGATGTCATCGCGTCCTGAGCTTCAACGACGGCGTTTGGGTGGCCGCGGTCTTGTGCTTCATCATCGCCACTTCCATGGATCCGTATGGCTCGGATGCGGCGCCATAGCTTCTTCGTAAATTCCGGAAGGATCAAGACCACGTTGCCGGGTGTCCGCGTGTACCCATACTCGTATAGAAGCGTGTGGCCAACGGGGCGTGTTCTGATGAAACCAACGCCTATCGCTGGCGCATCGACCAACTTCCCCTTGCTGTCGACCTGTTGCCAGCGCGGGATTCTTGTGTCAACAAAGTGGCCGCGCCCGACGGAGCTGTGATACCGGACGGAATTGTGGTGCCTGCATCGATACCACTCGCCAGGCACAAGAATTCGGCACGGAATCTTGGCCTTTGTTATCGGGTATGCGCACCGAACAGGCCAGCTCGTGCCGCGGAGTATCCAGATTGCCAGCGACAGCGCGACTAGATAGATTGGGAAGAGTCCGCCAAGCCATAGAGGCCAAGGAATTCCCGTAAGATTATTGAGTGTTCGCGAGATCCACTGTAGGGTTTGCGGAAGGGTGGACAGGTAATCGTTTATCCCTTCGAGCATGCGGCCGATACTCCCCCACTCGGCGACGTTGTTGCTGATACTGCATAATGCCGAGTGGTTGGGGCACCACCGGACGGGTGCTTACATTTGTGTAATTCGGCCGCGCCGAGCCACGCGCTTCTCTAGAACATCAACACGCGTTCCGCTCGGTCTCGCCGGTAGGAGCGTAAGCACCACTACGGCGGGCGCTCCACCACTGGGCTTGACGCCGTTTCCGGCCCCGACGACGAGTGACCGGCTGGGCGGTACGCGGTCCCAACCACCCGGGCACCGAAGCCTTGGCGCGGCACGCGAAGCCGTCGGGGAACCCCGCGGCCCGGCCGGGTAGCCGGGCGTCGGGGAACCCCGCGGCCCGGCCGGGTAGCCGGAAACCACCCGCCGGGCCGATCGGGCGCCCACAGCTTTAGGTCGGCGGCGGGCGCTGCTATCAGGGACACCATGTGAAGGGCGCCCTCTCCTCACACGTCGCCCGAGCGTAACGATCACCCGACGACCCGAACAAGAGTGTGCACATCGCCAAGAAGCGGACCTGGAACGCCCATGGGCGTCGCCGTCATAGTCAACGGCCTACCCAGCGCGCTGCCCACGCTTTCGCGCGTTCGACGAGGAGTTGGGCCGCAGCACGGTCTTGCCTGGATGTCTCAAGGGCTTCTCGGCTACTGTCGCCGTCGCTCGCCGGGGGTGATGCTCCCGTCCCGCATCTCCGCGGCTACGCCGAGAGACGGCATCGAGGTCGATAGGCGCCCGATCGCGTGTCGGCTAGGTCTTACTTTCGCCTTGAGCGCGGGAATCAGTAACGGGTGAGTCACGACGCGCCGCGGACCGTAACACGCCGGTAACCGGGGGCGAATGCCTCAGGCAACGCTCCCCGGCCGACAGGGATCACCGATGCCAGAGCAGCCGTACCAGCAGCAGCCGAACCAGCCCTACTCGCAGCAGGGCAGCCCGCAGCCGATGCCAGGTGGTCCTGGTGCCGGTGGTTACCCGCAGCCGACGGGGCAGCCGTGGCCCCCCACGCCCCCCGAGCCAGTCAAGAAGAAGCGCCGGAAGTGGCCATGGGTCGCGCTCGCCGTTCTGGTGCTGCTCGTGATCATCATCGGAAGCAGCGGCAAGAGCGGAACGCCGACGCCATCCGTTGGCGGGACGGCGGCCTCGGCGCCCGCTGTCCCTGGTTCTCCTGCTGCGCCAGCGGCACCGGCGCCTGCCAGCCCGGCCGCATCCGCCCCCACCATCTACACGGGCAAGGGCGATGACGTCGTGACGATCAAGAAGGATTCCGGCCCGGGCATCGTGACGTTCGAGTGCCCGAGGTGCTCGGGGAACACCGTCCTCCAGTCGGACGGCCGCGATTCGCTGCTGGTCAATACGATCGGCTCCTACTCCGGCCGCCACCTCATCGACGCCACCGACGGCTCCGTAACCAGCACGTTGACGGTGAAGGCCACCGGGTCGTGGAAGATCACTGTCGCTTCCGGTCTGGCGTCAGCGCAGCGTGCCGAGTCGAACGCCAACGGTCACGGCGATGATGTCGTGCTACTTACCGGCAAGATCAGCAAAGCGGCGATCACGAACAAGGGCGGTAACAGCAACTTCGTCGTCCAGGTCTACGACAGTTCGGGCATCCCCGACCTCGCGGTCAACACCATCGGCGGGTACTCGAGCACCGTCCCCATCCATGGCCCGGCTGTCCTGGCGATCACCTCGAACGGCGACTGGACGGTCACCGGAAGCTGATTCCGGGTTGACCACTGAAGCCCGGTCCGCCTCTCAAGGGCGCGATCGGCACCTTGAACTCCGGCCGGATCACTTCCTCGACCATGACTTGGGCGGCTTGTCGGATGATCCAAGGGCTTGCAGGACAGGCCCTGGTTGAACACCATTCGCGGCCATAGAGGTCACCACTTCCGGCTACCGCCCGGAATCAGGTGTCTTCGGCACCTCGGCGGCGGTCGTCGTCGTAGAGCGACACGTTCAACGCCCGCATCCGGGACAGGCCGCAGCTTTCGAATTGGCTCGCGAGCAGCAGTTGGCCCAGGTGGGCGAGCCCGCAGGCGGCGGTGGGATCCAGCGCATGCAGCTCGCGCACGCCGTCGCCGAGCCAGTCCCGCACCGCCCGGGCCGACTCGGCGGGCATCCCACCGCAGGAGATGACGGCCCAGCGCACTGCATCGTGCAACGCGGCCTTCCGGAGCTTCAGCTCGGCTGCCTCGGTGGCCAGCTCGGCCTCGATCAGCGCCTCGCGGGCGGCCTCGTCGAAACCGTCGTCGCCGCTCACCGGGCCAGGGCGCCCAAGGTGGCGCGCCAGTCACCGGAAGCGGGCGCGGCGTCGTAGCCGGGTCGCCCGCGCGCATCCCGAGCCCAGCCCGCGACGCTCGACGGCTGCGGGTAGTGCCGGGGCGTCGGCCGGTGCGGGTCGGCGCGGCGTTCGATCTGCGCCTGGGCGTCGTGTCCGTTCGTCGGCGGTACCGCCGCGCGAAGGTCGGCCAGCGCGCTGTTCACCTCGGCGGCAACCCGGCGCAGCACCGGACGGCTGGCCAGCTCAGCCCGGGAGTAGTCGCGCCGAAGCGCAACCCACAACCGGCGCGGATCCTCGATGTTGATATTCGGGGTAGCGGGCATCTCGCGGTCTTTCGCTCGCGCGGCGAGGGAATGCCCCGCGTGGGACAACCGCGCTCACCACAGTGTCGCATGATCCCTCAGCCGGGCGCACCACTCGCGCTGGTGGCGCGCAGTTCGGGCCCGATGCGACCTCGCCGCTCGGTTGTCGACGGCCCGACGTAGGCGTCCACGGCGTCGGCGCAGCGGGGGCCGGAGCGATGAAGTCGGCGGAGTAGACCAGGTCGGGGTGGTACCCGGGATGCGAGCCGAAAGGGGTCGCTGGCTGGCGTGGCGTCCCCGACAAGCCGTCTGTGGGGAATGCTGTCGACCGACAACGCGGCTTTCACGGGATCGGGAGGGGCGGATGAACGAGCTGGTGGAGTTTCCGGTGGATGGCGGCGGCAGCGTCCTGGTCGAGGTGAACGCCGTGTCCTCCACAACTGGTGTGCGAACCCGAGGCCGTGATGGTGGGGCCGAACTGGTTGTGGAGCGCGCGCGCCACTCGTTCGAGGACGCCATTCAGTCGGTGGAACCAGCCACGCAGGCGCTCATTAACCGGCTGCGGGGCATGACCGAGTCACCCGATGAGGTGCACGTCGAGTTCGGTCTGGACCTACACGCGGAGGCGGGGGCGTTCATCGCCGCCGCGAGTGCGGCGGCCAACTTCAAGGTGGCCTTGACCTGGCGGCGGAAAGCGTGACTTAGCGGACAGCCGGATCTCGGAACGGGGATCGCGACCGGTCGTCTCCGGTCGTGCGCACAGCATCGACCGCCGTGTGGGTCATCGGTGGGGTGCGAAAGGCCCTGGTTCGGGGGTGTTCAGGCCTGTCACGGTCCTCTTAACGAAAGGGGGCCCGGGTGGAGAGCGATCTGGAGTTGGAGGTCGGGGGCGGGCAGGAGCCGGGCAGCTACGAGGTGCGGGTCGTGCATTCCGCGGCCGGTGGGGAACCGGTCGGAATGCTGCGCCTGGACGTAGACGAGCTGTTGGGTCGACGCCCGGCCTTGGAGGCGACGCTGCTGGCCTCGTCGGTAGGGGGACGGCGGCGGGCGCCGATGGCTGAGCAGCCGGTGCAGCAGATCGGGCGGCAACTGTTCGAGGCGGTGTTCGCCGGACCGGTGCTGGGGACGTATCGAGCGAGTCTGGGAGTAGCCGAGGCTCGGCATAAGCGGTTGCGGGTGGTGTTGCGGTTGACCGCACCGGAGTTGGCCGCGTTGCCGTGGGAGGCATTGTTCGATCCGGAGACCGAAACCTATCTGTGCCGACAGGAACCCCTGGTCCGCCATGTGCCCGCGCCGTTCACCCCGGATCCACTGCAGGTGCGCCCACCGCTGCGGGTGCTCGGGCTGGTCGCCGCGCCGCGCGGGCTGCCGGGGTTGGATGTGGTGAACTGCCCCGGGTTCGGTAGAGACTCGTTGGTTGGGTCAGGCGACCAGACTGGTCAGGTCGCCCAGCTCGTACAGAGCCTCGAACTCGACCGGTGGCCTGCCTCCGCAGGCTCCGTGAAGTCGCCGGTTGTTGTACCAGTCCACCCATACCGCGGTGGCCACGTCGACTTCTTGCATATTGTGCCACGGCCCGAGTCGCTTTATCAACTCGGTCTTGTACAGGCCTATCGTTGATTCGGCGAGGGCGTTGTCGAGCGCATCCCCGACGGTGCCGATCGAGGCGTCGATACCCGCATCGACGAGATGCTGGGTGAACCGGAACGACGTGTACTGGCTACCCGCGTCGGAATGATGCACCAACTTGTCCCCATCCGACCCCGGCCGGTATTGTCGGTGCCGTAGCCCCATGTCGATCGCGTCCAGCACGAGATCGGTTTCCTTCGACATCCGGGCCCGCCAACCGACGATTCTGCGGGAGAACACGTCGATCGCGAACGCCACATAAACGGTGCCCGCCCGCGTGTTGACGTAGGTGAAGTCGGCCACCCACAAGCGGTTCGGGGCACCGGCAACGAACCGGCGTTTCACCAGGTCAGCAGCCCGGACACCGTCCTTGTCCTGGACCGTGGTGCGCACCGTGCGCCCACGCACCACACCGGCCAGGCCCATCTGGCGCATCAACCGCTCGATCCGGCCGCGCCCCACCTGCACACCGTCTCGGCGCAGTTGCCACCACACCTTCCGCGGCCCGTACACAGAATAATTCTCCTCATAAATCTTGGCGATCATCGGCTTGAGTTCCTCATCACGGACCGCGCGCGGCGACGGCGGCCGGGTCAACGCGGCATAATAGGTGGACGGAGCGATCTGCACACCGAACTCGGTCAACACGGCGCAGATCGGCTCGACTCCGAACCGTTTCTTGTGTTCCGTGATGAACGCTACGAGCGTGGGAATCGCGGGTCCAGCTCCCGCGCGAAGAAAGCCGACGCCGCCTTCAGGATCTCATTCGCCCGCCGCAACTCGAAATTCTCCCGACGCAGCTGCTTCAACTCGGCCGACTCCTCGCTGGTCGGCCCCGGCCGCGTCCCGGCATCGACCTCGGCCTGCCGCACCCACTTGCGCAGCGTCTCGCCCGACACGCCGACCTTGCCCGCCACCGAGCAGATCGTCTCCCACTGCGAGCCGTACTCGCCCGTCTTGACCTGCTCAAACACCAGCGCCACCGCGCGTTTGCGCACCTCAGGCGAGTACGCCGACTTCCTTGCCATGATCAGATTCTCCACTCAAGTGTGGAGCCTCCATCAAACCCGGGGCGGTTCATGGAGACCGAGCAGCAGCATCTGGCCGAGGCATTGGCTGGGCCGATTGCTGACGGGCGTGTGGTGCTGGAGTGGGTGGCGCAGGCGAGCTGGGACGGCGTGCACACGCGGTTGTTGACCGGGGAATGGCATGTGCTGCATTTCGTGGGGCACGGCGACTTCGACCCGCAGACCGAGGAAGGGTTGCTCGGCTTCGTCGGCCCGGACGGGCGGGCCGATTGGGTCGAGGCCAGTCGGCTGGCCGATCTGCTCAGCGAGGCCCAGCCGACCCCGCGGCTGGTGGTGCTCAACTCCTGCTCCTCGGGCGAGACCGGAATCGATGACCTGTTCTCCGGGACCGCGGCGGCGCTGGTGCACAGCGGGATCCATGCGGTGGCGGCGATGCAGTTCAGCGTCAGCGACACCGCGGCGATCGCGTTCGCTCGCGGCTTCTACACCGCCTTGGCCAGCGGTCGTGCGATCGACGAGGCGGTGCGCAGCGGGCGGATCTCCATCCTGGGCACCCCGGGCACCCTGGAGTGGCTCACCCCGGTGCTCTACCTACGCGGCAACGCGACCCGCCTGTTCGCCTTCGCTCCGGCGCCCAGCCCACCGACCGGGCCGCACGGCGGACCGGACCCGGACGGGAGCGCCCGACGCCGCGCCGAACTACGTGCGTTGTTGGTGGAGGCCCGGGCCGAATTCCGGCTCAGGAACTACGACTCCGCTGTCGCCCTGCTCGATGACCTGCTCACCCTGGAGCCGGACTACCCCGACGGTACAGAGCTGCGCCATGCCGCCCTCGCCCAGCAGCGGCTCGCCGACGGCTATCGGGAAGCTGGCGAGGCCGAGACTGCCGGTGACTGGCAGGCCGCGAGTGCGCTCTACGCCGAGGTTCTGACCATCGACCCCACCTACCGGGATGCCGCCGACCGGAAGCAGGCCTGCGACACCCGCCAGCGCGTCGCCGACCTGCAGGCCGAGTTGCGCATGCACGCGGCGGCCGAGCGTTGGCAGGCCGTAATCGAGGTCGACGACGAACTGCGCCAGCTCGACCCGGACGCGGCCGACCCCGACGGCCTGACCACCCGCGCCCGCGACGCCCGCGACCAAGCCCAACGCGCGGCCGAACTGAAACGCCACTACTGCCAGGCCCGCGCAGCCGAAGACAACGCCGACTGGGACGACGCCGCCGCCAGCTACGCCGAGATCCTGGCCATCGACCCCACCTACCGGGATGCCGCCACTCGCCGATACACCTGTATCACCCGCCAGCGCGTCGCCGACCTGCAGGACCAGATACGTGCCCAAGCCGAACTCGAGCACTGGCAGGCCGTGCTCGACCTGGCCGAACTACTGCACGACCAGGGTCCGGCCGCGGCCGATCCGGACGGGCTGACCACCCGCGCCCGCCGCGCTGTCCAGGAGGCGCAGCGCGCGGACGAGCTGGAACACCGCTACACCCAGGCCCGGGCCGCCGAAGACCACGGCCAGTGGGTGGACGCGGCCGCCGACTACGCCGAGATCCTGCAGTCCGATCCCGGCTATCGAGATGCCGCCGACCGGAAGCAGGCCTGCGAGACCCGCCAGCAGGTCGCCGCGCTGCAGGACCAGCTACGCGTACACGCGGCAGCCGAGCACTGGCAGGCCGTACTCGAGGTCGACGACAAACTTGGGCAGCTCGACCCGGCCGCGGCCGATCCGGACGGGCTGACCACCCGAGCCCGCCGTGCAGTCCAGGAGGCGCAACGGGCGGACGAGCTGCAACGCCAATACACCCGGGCCCGCGCAGCCCAACACAAGGGCCAATGGGCAGATGCGGCAGCCGCCTATGCCGAGATCCTGGCCGCCGACCCCACCTACCGGGATGCCGCCACACGCAAAGACGCCTGCGAGGGCGAGGCGGCCCGCGAGGTGCTTACCGTCAGCCGAGGCCTCGCCCGCACGACCACACCACCATCAGCGGAGCAAGAGTCAACAAGGGCTGCCCTGTCGACCCACGTGCCTGCGACATCCCAACAGCCTGGCGAGGCGGCGCTGGAAACTTCGGCCCCCGATGTCGTGGATCGCGCACTACAAACTCCTACCATTGTCGACAAGTACCCGCGGTCTACTTCAATCGCAGAGTCCGACCCGGCAAGAGGTAGAGCAAAGCGACGCCGGTTCTGGTTGATTACTATAGGGGTTGCTTTCATTCTCATCCTTGGCGTGGTAGTCGTAACACGAGGCTCCGGGGGACCCGGTCAGGAAGCGCCCGTCCGCACCCTCACTGGCCACACCGATTACGTCCGAGCGGTAGCGGTCACCCCGGACGGGCGACAGATCGTGAGCGGCTCCTCGGACAACACCGTGCGAGTGTGGGATCTGGCCACCGGCACCTTGGTGCGCACCCTCACCGGCCACACCGATGGGGTCACCGATGGGGTCGAAGCGGTAGCGGTCACCCCGGACGGGCGGCAGATCGTGAGCGGCGCCCGGGACAACACCATGCGAGTGTGGGATCTGGCCACCGGCACCTTGGTGCGCACCCTTACCGGCCACACCAGTACGGTCTGGGCGGTAGCGGTCACCCCGGATGGGCGGCAGATCGTGAGCGGCTCCTGGGACAACACCGTGCGAGTGTGGGATCTGGCCACCGGCACCTTGGTCCGCACCCTCGCCGGCCACACCGATTGGGTCGGAGCGGTAGCGGTCACCCCGAATGGGCAGCAGATCGTCGGCGGCTCCGGCAACACCGTGTACGTGTGGGATCTGGCCACCGGCACCTTGGTGCGCACCCTTACCGGCCACACCGATACGGTCGGGGCGGTAGCGGTTACCCCGGATGGTCGGCAGATCGTGAGCGGCTCCGGCGACGAGACCGTGCGTGTGTGGGACTTGACCACCGGCGCGTTGGTCCGCACCCTCACCGGCCAACCCCACGCGGGTGTTAACACCGCACTCGGCCGCTCCGGTGCGGTCCGTGCGGTAGCGGTCACCCCGGATGGGCGACGGATAGTGAGCGGCTTTCAGAACGGAGAGGGGGGTGTGTGGGATCTGGCCACCGGCGCGTTGGTCCGCACCCTCACCGGCCATGCCTGGGGCCGTGCGATCAACGCGGTAGCGGTCACCCCGGATGGGCGGCAGATCGTGGGCGGCTCCGATGACCGCACGGTGAGCGTGTGGAACATGCCAACCTGAACGGCCGTTGCCACTCGACACCGGGTTCGGTGGAGCTTCTGTACGCCGATCCTCCGATGGCAGGGCGCTTCCCTTTTCTAGGCACAATCAACTCACAACGTTTGTCGGTCGATCAGGGCCCAGGGAGGACGGCAGGTGCGAGGGCAGGTTGGTGACGGAGCGGCGTGGCTCGTGCTGCCGAACGGTGCAGACCAAGGGGAACATCAGCGACGTGAGCAGCCTGACGCCCGAGCCGCCCGACGGCTCACAACATCTTGCGGCCCAGGAACGTCAGCCCGGCGCCGTCAGATGTCATAGATCAGGCGTCGACTGTTATCGCTAGGCAGCCCGACCACGGCGAGGCACCCGATAGGGAGCGCATCATGGGCGCATGCCGAATCCGCGGATCCCGCCCGGGCTCAAGCTGCTGCGCGCCGACCCGGTGACCGGCCGCGACAACCGGGGCAGGCGCGCGCCCACGGTGGCGAACTTGCAGAGAACGGTACCGGACATGCCGGACTACGTTCGGAAAGACCCCGTCGCGCTAACCGAGTGGAACCGCGTGATACCGATCCTGATGCGTTGCCGTCTGCTCCACGACGGATCCTCGACGGCGGTCGGGCTCTATTGTGCGGCCGTGAGCCGGGCCGTCGCGGCGCACCGTGACTGGCTGGCCGGGACCGGCACCTCCCGCGTGGTCACCGAGCACGACCGGGCCGCGCGAAGCTGGGCCGGTGAGCTGGGCCTGACCCCGGCGTCCGAGCACGTCCTGACGGCTGCCGCGGACCGAACGCCCGATGAGGACGACCCTTTCGCCTGATTTCCGATTCACGCCGATTTCCGGGCCGTTCGCGCGATGATTCCGCTGGCTTTCATCCCGGTCGGTCCATTTCGTCCCTCTCGTGAAAGAGGCCGCGAAAGTCCTATTTGGCACCAACCTGCCATTTCACGCGTAGAGTCGGTAACGCTCTTTCACACCTCTGCGGCTGAAAAAATGCGCGCGGCGGGCGCAGGCCCGAGCGCATCGAGGCGCCGGTGCTTGATGGTCGCAGGCGAGGGCGAGCAGGTCGAGGCAGGATGACCACCGGCGAACGTACGGGCCTGACCCCATAGGTGGCAACGCGCGGCGTCGGGCAGCGCTCGGGCGGCGAACACCGTGGCAGCGACGGCGTCGAGCATTCAGCGCTGGTCGCGTGAGGTCAACGGCGACGTGGAAATCGACGAGAACCACGTACGTGCGCGAGGGCGCGTCGAGCGACTTGGCGAAGCGAAGCCGCCACGCGGAGCCCCACCAGCGGGCGCCTCGCCGTGACGTTGGGCCCGGCGTCCCCCGCTCGTCTATCTTCTCGACCTCGTCGTCAATCTGGGAGTACTCCTCGATCTTGAGTCCTCCTCCGCGGCTGGGGCCTGCACCCCGGGGGCTACTTCGTAGCCCCCGGGGGAGTGCACAAGTAGCCCGGTTGTGCTGACTTGTGCAGCCTGCACAAGTCGTCCGACCTGGGAGTTTGCGCACACTTGTGCAGACTTGTGCATGCACAAGATCTTGAGCAGGCGGCTCTATCTGGAGACCGACTTGTGCACCGCCGACCTGGGAACTTGTGCAGACTTGTGCAGCAGGAATGATCTTGACTTCAGGTCTTCGCCACCCATCGGGCGGCAGTCGAGCCCTGCACGATGAGCCCGGTCTCGCGCAGTCGCGCCCATCCGTTGACGATCGAGTTCCGAGAGTGCGCCCGCACGCCCTTGATCTTCTGCTTGGCCGCCTCGGCGAGCACGCCGTTCACGTCCGTCAGTGGCGAGCCGTCGGGGTGCTCGATGCGCAGCAGCACGCGGTAGATGTCCCGGGCCGCCTCCTTGCCCGGCCCCCTGAGGTCCAGCAACGGCTCAGGCAACTCGGACAGTGGGATTTCGTGCCACTCCCGCTCGTCGGGGGTCGGCTCGGGCAGCGGCCGGTCCGCCGCGTCGCCGGTGACGACGACCGGGGGTGCGGCGACGCCCTCCGGCCGCTCGACGTCGACCGGCCAGAGGGTGAACCCGAAGGTGGCCGGGTCGGACTCCGGGGCGGCCTTGTCCCGGGTCACCTCCGCCTTGTAGACGGTCGCGACGCCGCGCCGCTCCTTCGTCACCCGGATCTCGGTGTCCATGGCCGCGACGACGGCGTTCGATCCCCGGCCGCGGGTGGTGTCGGCCAGGCCGGTGTGGTCGATCAGCACGACGCAGGTGCGCCCGCCCGCGTCCCGGATCTGGCGCATCGCTCGAACCATGATGGCGACGTCGCTGGCGGAGTTCTCGTCGCCGTCCATCATCGCGTTCTTGGTGTCCAGGAACACCAGCCCCGGCCGGTCTGCCTGCACGATCTCCAGGTAGTCCCGGATGCCCTCGGGGGTGAGCAGCACGCCCTGGGGGATCGCCACCCACCAGCCGTCGAGCGCGTTCGGATTCAGTCCGTGATGGTGCAGGAACGCGGCCACCCGCAGCCGGTTCACCGCCTCGCCCTCGGCCATCACGAAGTGCACCGGCAGGTGCGGAAGCGCCACGCCGTGCCAGGGGACGGCGGTGGCCACGCACAGCGCGAGGTCGAGCGCGAAGTTCGTCTTCCCGGCGCCCGGCGGCCCGTAGAGCTTCGCCGTCGATGACGCGTACAGGAACCGGGGCACCAGGTAGGTCAGCGCGGCGCCGTCGGTGAGGAACGCGGCCCCGCGCAGCACCCGCAGCGGTTCGCGGTCCTCGTCCCGCAGCCGTCGGGCGGCGGTCTCGTGCACCCGCAGGCGGCGCAACTCCACGCGGACCGCCGTCTCGAAGTCCCACCAGTCATAGCCCCCGCTGGGCGGTGGGAGGTCCTCATCACCTGCCGGGCCGTCGCCCTGCGCGTCTTCCGGGCCGTCGGGTGGTGTGCTGGGCGCCTCCTGGCGGGTCCGCATCCGCTCTCGGGCCGCCTCCTCGGAGCGGCGGATCTGATCGCGGAACCCGGCGTCGTCGCAGCCGCAGCCGGGCCTGCCGGGGTGGGGGTCGGTGAGGATCCGGCCGCGGGCCCACTCGACGATCCGCCAGAAGTCGCGGGGGTCCTTCGACCGCACCGAGAACAGCGCATCGAGCGCGCCCGCCAGGCCGCGATGCCCCTGCTCGTCTAGCCGCACGGCCGCCAGTACCCCGCTGACCTGTCCCCCGCGGCTCCCGTCGGCCCAGTTCTCCACGGCTCGCGCCATCGCCGCGCAGCCCTCGACGTCGGCGGCATCGGCGCGCAGCTTGTCGCGCCAGCGCCGGATCTCGGTCTCGTGGTCGGGGGCTCCGGCTTCGAGCACGACGGTCAACGAGCGGTGTCGATCTTCTTCGCGGACGAACGAGTCCAGGTCGTCGGCGAGGATCTTGCTCAGGTCGCCGAAGAAGTCGTCGCCGACATCGTTAGCGCCGCTAAGATCGGCGCTGACGCCTTGCCGGGTAGTCGGGTCGGGGCCGCCCGCCTCGGGGCGGCCTTGATCGTTCTCTGGGGGCCTCATGCCGCGCCGCCCCGCGGTTGACCGTCCCCGTAGGCCTTGGAGTCGTTGAGGGCGCGGCACTGCCCGGCGAACGACCAGCCCGAGTCGAGTAACGGCAGGGGGTACACCCGGTCGGTGGCGGGCTCGGGCACGACGATCGGCGGCAGATCGACCTCTTCGGGCACGGCGACCGCCAGCGCCTCATTGATCGCCTCGATCTCGTCGCGCAGCGTGTCGAGTTTCTCGGCCCCCTCCGCGCGGAGCGCGGCGAGCCGGTCGCCGTCGAGCTGGGCGTCGTAGGCGGCCTGGGCGTCGTGGCGCCATCGGTTCCGCGCCTGGCGCACCTGGTCGTCGAGCGTGTGGTCGAATAACGGGTCGAGCGCCTCCTGGGCGATCCGGCGCAGCAGCTCCGGTTGCAGCGAGGCGAGCGCGTCGATCTCGGTCTGCTCGACGCCCATCGCGGCCCGCCAGGAGTCGGCGCGGCGCTCGGGCTCCTTGAGCGGGGTAGACGGCAAGCCGTACGCCCGCACCTGCATGGGCACGAGCGCGACCTGGTGGATCTCGAAGTCGAGATCCGTGAACAGCGCGGCGCGGAAGGCCTGCAACTTTCGGGCGACGCTGATCGGCATCTGCCACCCGGCCGGGTCCGCATCGGCGAAGTAGAAGATCCGCAGCGGGCGGCCGTCCTCGGCGCCGGTCCGCGCGATCGTGTAGATCAGGGTGTCGGACATCTCGCCCGTCGGTAGGTACAGATCCGCCCCGTATCCGTGGGCGATCGGGCCCAGCACGTCGTTCAGCGAGGACTTCTCCCCGATCAGCCCCAGCCGGTAGGGCTGCACGCCCGTGAAGCCCTCCACGTCGACCCATGGGTCGATTTCGTCGGCGTCCGGGACGTCGATGGAGATCCCCGCGTAGACGACCGGCTTCGGTTCGGGCCGGGTGAAGGGCTGGACCTCGGGGGCGCCGTTGCGCTGGTCGACGATCTGGTCGAACGGGATGTAGGACAACCACCGGGCCGCCTTACCGGCGACGGTCGAGATCCACTCCCAGTCGGCGTCCGTGTTCGTGTAGGGCGTGCCGTCGGGCTTCGGGCGGCCGATCACCATGTAGTGCAAGCCGCGGAGATGGATCTGCCGGTCGCCCAGTCCCAGCTCGCGGGCTGTAACGGCAAGCCACGAACCGTCGCGATGGTTGCGCGGGGTGTCCAGCCGGAACGGATCATTCTGGCGGGCCAGGACGGTCAGCTCGTTCATCGAGCAGCCGCGGTGGGCCATGGCGTCGTCCAATGCCCGGCGCAGCGGCGAGGTCGCGGTAGGCTGGTCGCGACTACTTTCGCCGGTGGTCTCGGACGGCGCCTCATGTCCACGGGGGCGCCGTTCGTCGTCCGTGGCCATCAGCTCACCCCCGACACGGCGGTGTGCGGAACCGGCCGTCGAACCGGCGGCAGGAGCTGGCGCAGCCGATCGAGTTGCTCGTCGGTGAGCGGCTTGGCCGCCACGCGGCCCTGGATCCATTCCCGGCGGGTCATTCCCGGCGGCTTGCATCCCGGCCGGGTCACGACTCGGCTCCGCCGTTGGCGGTATCGACGGACAGGAGTTCGGCGAGGGTGGCCAGCTCGGTACCGGTCAGTGGTGGCGCAGTGGACCGAATGCGGGTGATGGTCTCGCGCAGGCGGGCGACGGCCAACACGCGGCGCGCAGCGTCGGCGGCCTGCTGGTCGCCGTAGCGGGTGGCGTTACCGGCCTCGCTGGCGAGCTTGCGCAGAGTGGGATTTCGGGCGGCCATAGGGACAGACGTCTCCCCGGTGAGGAGAGGGTCTGACGGCGCATATATCCAGGGGTGCCGCTCCGATCACGGTAGCAGCGGTCTGATCCTTAGCGGTAGTACACCGCGACCCGTTCCTCGGCGGGCGCGAGGTAGGCACCGCCGGGCGGGCGGCGATAGACCTTGATCTCCGAGAACAGCTCCTTGACCACTTCGCGGCGGGCGGCGGCTGGGGCGGACTCCCACCGCTCGCGCAGGTCCTCGCGCGGCCCGTCGAGCACCCACCGCAGAATCGGCGGGGTCGCCGCCTGTCTCTCGCGCTTCCGGGCCACGGCGATCTCGGCCTCGATCTGGGGTTCGATGCGGGCGAGGGCCTTGGCGGACAGCCGCCCGGCGGCGGCCTCGTCGTAGTGCTCGTCGAGACGGGCCTGGAGAGCTGCCACCTCGTCGCGGGCGGCCAATAGCTTGGCATCGGTGGCGTGGTCGTCGCCCGACGTGAAGGCCTCCCACCGGTCCTCCAGCCGTGCGAACACCTCGTCGGTGATGTAGTCGTCCAGGAGGCGCTTGTTGATGGAGGCGCAGCCGTTTCCGCGACATAGGTACCGCTCCGCCTTTCCCCCGGTCTTCTCGTAGCGGCGAACGTGCATCGGGGCGCCACATTCCGCGCAGAGGGCGATCATTGACAGAAGGTGCTGGGCTTTGCCGGGCTTGAAGGTGGCCCGCCGTCTTGGATCGGTCAGGATGCGCCGGACGGAGTAAAACGTGGCGTCATCGACCAGCTCCGGCCAGATGGCGTCGGTGATCTGTCCCTGCGCGGCGCGCTTCCCGTCGTAGGTGATCTCGCGGTGCTCGCGCTTCCCGCGGTAGGTCTCGGACAACGCTATCCGCCGGACCAGCGGAGCGACCCACTTCTCCGCCCGGCGGGGCCGGATCCCGTCGTTGTTCAACGCCCGGGTGACGGCGTTGAGCGCCTCGCCCCGGGCCAGCTCCGTGAAGATCCGCTTCACGACGGCGGCCTCGTCCGGCTTCGGCCGCTGCTCGATCAACTCCCGGGTGACCGCGTCATACACCCGCTCGTAGCCGTACGGGGTCTGCCCGTGCGGGCGGCCCTCCTTGGCGGCGGCGGCGACGTCCCGCTTGATTCGGATCGAGGTCTCGATGGAGTCGTCCTCGCCCTTGCTGGCTGCCTTGATCAGTGCGGAACGATCACGCCGGTTCCGGCGGACGTCGTAGAAGCGGTCTTCGCTCGTGACGTAGATCAGGACGTCGCGCCGTTGGCAAATCTTGATCAGGTCGATCCACTCGTCGACGTCGCGGGAGCCGCGCGAGGTCTCCCAGAGGGCCAGCGCGTCCCACATCGCGGTGTCCAGGTCGGTGACCAGGCGCTCGAAGTCCTCGCGGGTCTTCGTCGCGTAGGCGGACGCGGAGCGGTCGTTGTCCTTGTACGTGCCGGAGATCGTCAAGCCGTGGGCGGCGGTGGCGGAGACGTTCGCGTCGTCCTGCTGGTCGACGGACCGGGCGCGCTTCTTCTTGTCCTGGCTGACGCGGAGGTACTGGCAGGCGCGGGCGGCGGCCGGGTCGGTGAAGAAGATGTGGATGTCCCTGGTGGTCACGCCCTTACGATACGCTGGTGGTACCCTTTAATGAAATGTGGCTTCGGCCGTGGAGTTCCGGCAGATGTGGACGCGGGAGAGCTCGATCCGCTACTCCCCCATCCGCGCAGACGTCCTTCGGCTGTTCGGCGACCCGGTGCCCCCGTGGACGTAGCGGAGCGTGTGGTGCGGTTCTGCCCGGCGTGCGGGGCGGAGCCCGCGTTCATGCAGGAGTACTGGGTGGCGGCGGACCGGCACGTCGTGTGCTGGTGCGCGGCCTGCGACTTGATGTGCACGGTCGTGCTCGGCGCACTGGTCGGGACGGAGCCGGAGCATTGAGCGGACGGGTGCACCAGGATGCAGGCGTGCGCGGGCGGGGGTTGCTGCTGGACCTGGGTGGGACGGCGTTCGGCTCCGGCCTGGAGCGGTTGGCGTTCTTGGGCGAGCGCGAGCCCGCCGTGCGCTCGATCGCGGCGCGCCGCGGACCGCTCGGGCCCGAGCCGGACCCGCTCTGGGACGCCATGCTGCGCGAGGAGGTCACCGAGCGGGAGTACTGGCACGCGCGGTCCGACGAGGTCGGCGCGGCGCTGGGACAGCCCGGCTGGCCGATCACCGCGTTCATGCACCTGCTGTACAGCCTGGTCGAGGACGCCCTGCGGCCGGAGGCGGCGGCGCTGGTGGCGGACGCGCAGGCGGCGGGGATGCGGGTCGGGGCGCTGACCAACGACCTCACGGCGTTCCACGGCGACGACGGGATGGCCGACGACCCGTTCATCGCCGGCCTGGACGCGCTGGTGGACGGCTCGGTGACCGGCGTGCTGAAGCCCGATCCGCGGGCGTACGCGCTGGCCGCCGAGGCGCTGGGTCTGCCGCCGTCGGCGATCGTGTTCGTCGACGACATGCCCTGGAACGCCGTCGCCGCGCGGGAGGCAGGCATGATCGGCCTGCTGCTCGACCTCGCCGACCCCGCCGAGGTGTTCGAGCGCGCGCGGAAGGAGCTGGGCCTGTGAGTGGACGCGCCGCGACTCGACCGCAGCAGGGTGACGGTGCCCCTGCGGGGGCGGCGTCGTCACCCCGGGGCACGACGGTGAGCGGACCCGAGGTCGGCGTCGTCGTCGGCGCGTCCGGCGCGCTCGGTGGCGCGATCGCGCAACGACTCCTGGCCGAGGGGCTCGCCGTGGTCGGCGTCGTTCGAGACGCCCGCGGCGACGGGCATGACGGACTGGAGTGGTGCGCCGCCGACATCGGGTCGGACGACGCCGTGGCGGCCATCGCGGCGGCGGTCGGCGACCGGCCGGTGCGGATCGTCGTCCAGGCCGCGGGGCTCCCCGCCGCGGGCCCGCTCGCCACGATCGAGCCGGACGCGCTGGGCCGGGCGGTGGCGCTGAAGTGCGGCGGGCTGCTGCGGCTGGTGCGCGCGGTCGAGCACAGCCTGCGGCCGGGCGGCCGGATCGTCGCGCTCGGCGGCCACTACGGCATCGAGCCCGCCCCGTACGCGTGCGCGGCGGGGGTGACGAACGCCGCCCTGGCCAACCTCGTGCGCCAGCTCGCCACCGCCTACGGCGCGCGCGGCGTGACCGCGCACCTGGTCGCGCCGGGCCCCGCGGACACCCCCCGGCTGCGGGCGCTGTGCCTGCGGACCGCCGAGAGCCGGGGCGTGCCCGTCGACACCGTGCTGGCCGAACGCGCCGCCGAGTCACCCCTCGGGCGGCTCGTGACGCCCGGCGAGGTGGCGTGGGCGGTGGCCACCCTGCTCGCCCCCGAGGCGGCCGCGCTCGACGGCTCGGCCTTGGCGCTCGACGTCGGCGCCCGCCGCGGCATCTTCTGACGCCCGGCCGCGCACGCCGCATGGGCGCGGATCGGGTCGGTGGTGGCCGGTCAGGAGGAGCGTGCGCGGGCGGCGATCTCCGCCCCGCGGGCCACGCCTGCCGGGACGCCGCCGATCGCCCAGTCGTCCGGCGCCACCTGGATGATCCGGCCGCGGACGGCGCGCCGGTCGACGCCCAGTGTGTCGACGAGGATGTCGGTGAACGCCCCCAGCAGCCTGCGTCGCTGCTCGGCGGGGCGGCCCTCCAGCACGATCGCCGTGAAGTAGGGCGCCTCGACGCCCGCGACGCCGCCGGTGGCCCAGTGCTCGCGCCGGTGCAGCGTGACGTAGGCGCGCACGCGCTCGAGCGGCGACTCCAGCACCTCCGCGTAGCGCGCGCTCATCCTCGTGAGCAGCTCGGCGTGCTGGGCGGTGCTGTGCTCGCCCTCGACGAGGTGCACCTCGAGGATCGGCATGGCGCCACGCTAGTGATCGCCGAGGAACCCGCCAAGGGCTCGGGAGTGCTCCCAGGACAGGTAGCGCTCGGTCTCGACGAGGAACGCCCCGGCCAGCCAGGCCGCGACCAGCGCGTCGTCCCCGAGGCCGAGCGGGCCGAGCACCGCTTCGGGCACGAGATCGACCGGAGAGACGAGGTAGGCGACGGCCAGCACGAGCAGCGCGAGCCTGCCGCGGCTCAGCACCGGGTAACGGCCGGTGAGCGCGCCGCCCATCATGCGCGGCAGGGCGCGGAACCGATCGCCGAACGCGGGCGCCCCGGGTCGGCGGCCTTCGGCCAGCGCACGCCAGAGCGCGCGCAGGGCCATCATGCGACGGACAGGAATCCCGGACACATCCGACATAACGACCAGGCCGCCGCGCGCGTTCCCCGACCCACCGCGCGACGCCCGACCAGGTGGGCGGGATACCGTTACGCAAGGCCCACCGGTTGTCCCCGCGGAGTGGTGATGGATCTCGGGTCACGCTGCCCCCGGCGGTGGACCGCCGCGCTGTTCTTGGGGCTGCTCCTGGGCGCGGCGGCCTGCGGCCGCTCGGTGGCCGACGCCGACCGGCCCCCTCCCGGCCACGTCGACCGCGAGCGCGCTCACGCCGTTCTGCGTCGCCGCCCGGGACAACGCCGACGCGCTGCGGCCGTTGAACGGGTTCGCCCAGCGCGGCTCCGTGCCGCCCGACCAGCTGCAGAGCACCGTCGACGCGGTGCGGCACAGCGGTATCGCGCTGATCGCGGCGGCGCCGTCGGACATCCGCGCCGACGTCCAGATCGTCGTGGATGCGCTCGACGCCCAGCTCGACGCGCTGGTGCGGGCGAAGGGCGACATCGCGGCGGTCGCGCGGGATCCGGCCGCCTCGGCGACGGCCGCCGCCACCGGCGCCGCCGCTGCCTCGCAACGGGTGAGCGCCTACATCACCCGCACCTGCCAGGGGTTCGGCGGCCCCTGACGGCGCGCCTAACGTTCGAGGTAGCTCTCCCAGGCGTCGATGTCGACGGTCAGCGTCGGGTCGGCGCCCTCGCCCCACAGCTCCCGCCCGCTGAACCGCACGGTGTAGAGCCACTCGGGCCGCTCCCCGTCGCCGTGGGCGTTGCTGTCGGGCAGGACGTGCGCGCCGTGCACCCGCTCGATCGTCCCGGCCTTGCCGCGGGCGTAGCGGGGCAGCCGGGTGTGGCCGGTGGGGTTCAGCACGCGGGTGCGCACGGCATCGCCGACCGCGAACCGGGCCGGGCCGGGCGCGGGCCGCGTGTACGGACTGCCCGCCGCGAACGCCGCCCTGGCCTCGTCGGGGCTCCAGGCGCGGACGTCGGCGCCAGGCGCGCGCGCCCGCCCCTCGGCCAGCTCGTCCGCCTCCACGAGGCCTGCCGCGACCAGCAGCCGTTCCAGCCCGAGCGTCCAGATCGCGTAGTAGGACGACGTGAGGTAGACCGGCGGCGGCAGGCTCTCGCGGGCGTACCGGCCCGCGTCGATGCTCCACCGCCCGGCCGCAGCCATCGCGAGCACGAGCGCGAGCGCGCGACGTTCCCACTCGGCGTGGAAGCGCTCGCTCTCCGGCTCCGGGACGACGGGCCCGAAGCCCATCATCCCGCCGAGGTCCGCCGCGCCGTTCACACCAGCGCCGTCCCGATCATCCCGTCGCGGGTGACGAGCGCGGCCAACGCCTCCTCGTCGAGGTCCTCGGTGCCCGCGGGCCGCATCGGGACGACCAGGTAGCGCACCTCGGCCGTCGAGTCGTGCACCGCGATGCGCGTGGTGGCGGGCAGGGTGACGCCGAAGTCGGCGAGCACCCCGCGCGGGTCGAGCACGGCGCGGGAGCGGTAGGCCGGGGACTTGTACCAGGTGGGCGGCAGGCCCAGCACCGGCCAGGGATAGCAGGAGCACAGCGTGCAGACGATGAGGTGGTGCTCCTCGGGGGTGTTCTCCACCGCCACCATGTGCTCGCCCTGGCGGCCGCCGTACCCCAGCTCGGCGATGGCGGCCGTGGCGTCGGCGGCCAGGCGCGCCGCGGTAGGCCGGGTCGACCCAGGACCGGGCGACGACCCGGGCCCCGTTGCGCGGCCCGACGTCCTCCTCGTAGGTCGTGACGATCGCGTCGAGCGTCTCGGGGTGGACGTACCCCTTCTCGACCAGCACCGACTCCAGCGCCGCGACCTTCTCCGGGATCCCGGCGTCGTTCACGGAGTCGCTCATGGCGCCACCAGCCGTCCGGCGTGCGCCGCTTCGTCGGGCCGCACCGCGCCCGCGCCGCTGCTCCGGACCTCCCATGCGGATATCGCCCTCCCGATGCGCGTGCGCACCTCGGCCTCGCGCTCGGGTTCGGTCGCGAAGAGGATCCGCAGGTGCACATCCGGGCCGCGGCGCTGCGCGGCGGTGTGGTGCGGGGCCAGCGGGCAGGGCGGCGCGTGCTCCCAGTGCCCGCACAGCTCCGTGGTGATCGCTCCCCCCGGCGCGGCGAGATCGGCGTCGGGCGCAAGCCCCAGGACCGCGTCGTGGGCGTAGGCGTGCCGCATGTCGCCAGTCTGGCGCGTCGGCGCCTACGCCACGAGCCCCGAGCTGTCGAAACACGCGAACTGGGGTCGTGAGTGGAAACAGTGGCTATGGCAGCAACAACCACTCACGACCGGATGGCCATCACAACGGCCTTGGGCTCGGTGAAGAACTCCCGGCTGAAGTTGCCGCCCTCGCGGCCCCAGCCGGAGTCGCCGAAGCCGCCGAACGGGGCGCGCAGGTCCCGGATGAAGAAGCAGTTCGTCCAGATCGTGCCCGCCCGCAGCTGCGCCGCCACGCGGTGCGCCCGCGACAGGTTCTCCGTGAAGATCATGGCGTTGAGCCCGAACGGGGTGCCGTTCGCGGCGCGGACCGCCTCGTCCTCGGCGTCGAACGCGGTGACGGTGACGACCGGGCCGAACACCTCCTCGCACTGGATCGGGGCGTCGGCCGGGACGTCGACCACCACCGTCGGCTTCACGACCCAGCCCTCGCCGAGCCCCCCGGTGAGGACCTTCCCGCCCGGGTTGTCGACGTAGCCGCGGACCTTCCGCCAGTGCGTCTCGGACGCGAGCGGCCCCACCTCGGTGGCCGGGTCTTTCGGGTCGCCGATCCGCAGCGCCTCGGCCGCGGCGACGAACCGGGCGAGGAACTCGTCCAGCACCGGCCGCTGCACGTAGAGCCGCGAGCCCGCAAGGCACACCTGGCCCGCGTTGGAGAAGATCGCCTTGATCGACCACTCGACCGCGGTGTCCAGGTCGGCGTCGGCGAACACCAGGTTGGCGCCCTTCCCGCCCAGCTCGAGGCTCACCGGGGTGAGGTTGCGGGCGGCCGCGCCGGTGATCGCACGGCCGGTGTTCGACTCGCCGGTGAACGTGATCCGGTCGACCCGGCGGTCCTCGGTGAGCGCGGAGCCCGCCGACTCCGGCCCGTAGCCGTGCAGCACGTTGAACACGCCCGGTGGGATGCCCGCCTCCAGCGCGAGCCGGGCCATGATCGTCGCCGACGCCGGGGTGTCCTCGGCGGGCTTGAGCACGACAGTGTTGCCCCAGGCCAGCGCGGGCGCCACCTTCCAGCTCTCCAACATCAGCGGGAAGTTCCACGGCGCGATCGCCGCGACGACCCCCGCGGGCTCGTAGCGCGTGTACGCGTGGTGGCCGGTGTCCATCGGCAGGGTCTCGGCCATCGCCAGGCGCGCGTGGTCGGCGAAGAACCGGAAGTTCTGGGCCGCGCGCGGGACGTCCTTCCCCCGCGCGTCGCTGACCGGCTTGCCCATGTCGCGGGTGTCGGCGAGGGCGAGCGCGTCGACGTGCTCCAGCAGCAGGTCGGCGAAGCGGTGGATCAGCGAGCCCCGCTCGGCGAAGCCCATCCGCGGCCAGGGACCTTCGTCGAACGCCCTGCGCGCCGCGGTGACGGCCCGCTCGGCCTCGGCCGCGCCGCCCAGCGCGACCGTCGCCCACGGTTCGCGGGTCCAGGATCCACCGACTCGAAGGTGGCCCCATCCGCCTCTTCCCGGCCGTCGATGATGTGCCCGAGGGTCTCCACGCTCACCGGCCCTTCGCTGCGGCCAGCTCGATCGCCACGTCGATGATCATGTCCTCCTGGCCACCGACGTAGCCCAGCTCGCCCACCTTCGCGAGGATCTCGTAGGCGGGCACGTCGTAGCGCTGCGCCGCCCGCTCGGCGTGCAGCAGGAACGACGAGTAGACCCCGGCCCAGCCCTGCACGATCGCGTTGCGGTCCATCGAGGGCCAGCGCGGCAGGAACGGCTTGACGACGTCCTCGGCCGCCGCGAGCACGCCGCCCACGTCCACGCCGGTGGCGATGTCGAGCCGGTCGAACGTCGCGGCCAGCACCTCGGTGGGCGAGTTGCCCGCACCCGCGCCGAGGGCACACAGCGCCCCGTCGATCTGCCGGGCGCCGTTCTGGTAGGCGAGCACCGAGTTGGCCACCCCCATCGACAGGTTCTGGTGGCCGTGGAAGCCCACCTGGGCCTGCTCCCCGATCTCGCGCACCAGCGCCTCGACGCGCGCCTGGGCGGTGTCGAGCACCAGTGCGCCCGCGGAGTCGACGCAGTAGACGCACTGCGCGCCCGCGTCGACCATGATCCGCGCCTGGTGGGCCAGCTCCTCGGGCGTGGTCTTGTGGGCCATCATGAGGAAGCCGACGGTCTCCATGCCGAGGCTGCGGGCCAGCCCGAAGTGCTGCACGGACACGTCGGCCTCGGTGCAGTGCGTGGCCACCCGCGCCACCCGGGCGCCCGCGTCGTGTGCGCGCTGCAGGTCCTTCATCGTGCCGATGCCGGGCACGAGCAGCACCGCGATCTGCGCCTGCGTGGCCTCGTCGACGGCCGCCGAGATCAGCTTGATCTCGTCCTCGGCGGAGAAGCCGTAGTTGAACGAGCTGCCGCCAAGGCCGTCGCCGTGGGTGACCTCGATGACCTCGACACCGGCCCCGTCGAGGGCGTGCACGGTGGTCCGCACCTGCTCCTCGGTGAACTGGTGTGCCATCGCGTGGCTGCCGTCGCGCAACGTCGTGTCGGTGATCCGGACGTCGTGCCGGATGGCGGGCATGTCGCTCATGCCGGAACTCCCAACGTGGCCGACGCCATCAGCTCGCCCACCCGGGCGGCTGCGGCCGTCATGATGTCGAGGTTGCCCGCGTACGGGGGCAGGTAGTCACCGTTGCCCTTGACCTCGAGGAACATCGCCACCCGGCCGTTGCCCTGCCACTGCGGGCGGGGGTCGTCGAACTGCGGCTCGGCGCGCAGCGTGTATCCGGGCACGTACTCCTGGACGTCGGCCATCATCTCGTGGATGGACGCTGTGATCGCGTCCTGGTCGGCGTCGGCACCGATCATGCAGAACACCGTGTCGCGCATGATCATCGGCGGGTCGACGGGGTTCAGGATGATGATCGCCTTGCCGCGGGCGGCCCCGCCCACCTCGGCCACGGCCTGCGACGTCGTGTGCGTGAACTCGTCGATGTTGGCGCGGGTGCCCGGGCCCGCCGAGCGCGACGCCACCGAGGCGACGATCTCGGCGTACGGCACGGGCGTGACCCGCGACACCGCGTGCACCATCGGGATCGTCGCCTGCCCACCGCAGGTGATCATCGAGACGTTGGGCGCCGCGATGTGCTCGGGGAGGTTCACCGGCGGGCAGACCATCGGCCCGAGGTGCGCCGGGGTGAGGTCCACGGCCTGGATGTCGGCCTCGGCGTAGCGCGGGGCGTTGGCCAGGTGCGCGGCGGCGGACGTCGCCTCGAAGACGATCTGCGGGAGCGGGTCCTGGCGCAGCAGCCAGTCGACGCCCTCCGCCGATGCGTCGATGCCCGCGGCTCGGGCGCGGGCGAGGCCGTCGGACTCGACGACGCCCACCATGTACGCGACCTCGACCACGGCACTTCGCGTGAGCTTCGCCAGTAGGTCGGTGCCGATGTTGCCCGGCCCGACGATGGCGGCGGTGACCTTCTCGGGACTCATGTCAGCGAGGGTGCCGGGCGGCGCATCGTTCGCTCTACGCCGACGTTCCACTCAGAGAAACACTAGGCTCGCGGGGTGCGCCCGACCGTGCCGCCGAAGTCCGTTTTGGGCCGCGCCCTCACGTTGCTCACGGCCTTCCGGCCCGGTGACACCGAGCTGACGTTGGCCGAGCTGGCCCGGCGCACCGGCCTCCCCAAGCCGACGGCACACCGGATGCTGGCCGAGCTCGCGCAGTGGAACGTCGTGGAGCGCACCCCGGACGGCATCCGGCTCGGCATGCGGCTCTTCGAGCTCGGCCAGCTCGCCCCGTTGCAGCGCGGCCTGCGCGAGGCGGCCACCCCGTTCCTCTCCGACCTGTTTGAGGCGACGCACGAGACGGTGCACCTGGCCATCCCCGACGGGTTGGACGTCGTCTACGTGCAGAAGCTCGCAGGCCGCAACGGGCCGCGGATCCCGTCGCGGATCGGCGGCCGGATGCCCGCGTACTGCACCGGGGTCGGCAAGGCCCTGCTGGCGTTCGCGCCGCCGGAGCGCCTCGCCGCGGTCGTGGCGGGCGGGCTGGCGCGCCGTACGCCGCGCACGGTGGTGGCGCCCGGGTTGCTGGCCGAGGAGCTGGCTCGGGTGCGGGAGCGCGGCGTGGCGGAGGAGCACGAGGAGTCGACGGTCGGGATCGCCTGCGTCGCCGCACCGGTCCGTGACGGCGGCCCGCACGCCGTCGCCGCGATCTCGATCACCGGGTGGGCCAACCGGCTGGACACCGCCCGTCTCGCCCCTGCCGTCCGCACCGCGGCGCTGGGCCTATCGCGCGCGCTCCGCGCGGGCGCCTGAGCGGCCCGGGCGGCCGCGACGCCACCCCCGACACCGCGAAGCCGCCCTAGCGGGGTGCCCGGTCGGCCCCACCGGCGCGCACCACCCACCGCGCACCCCGTGGGTCACCTCACACCCCACCGGTGGGGTGCGCGGCGACCTCGTGGGGTGCGCGGTGACCTGGTGGGGTGCGGCGCCCTGGTGGGGTGCGCGGTGACCTGGTGGGGTGCGCGGTGACCTGGTGGGGTGCGGTGACCTGGTGGGGTGCGCGGTGAGAGCCGGACACGGGTGCGACTGCGGCGGGCTAGGCTCGGGCGCGTGGCTAGCGTCGCGCGGTCGATCATGGACGCCGTCGCGGTGCACGGCGCCACCACGGTGTTCGGGCTTCCCGGCGTGCACAACCTCGCGTTCTGGAAGGTGCCCGAGGGCGCGCCGACGGTCGTGCGGCACGAGCAGGCCGCCGTTTACGCCGCCGACGGCTGGGCCCGCGCCACCGGCAGGCTCGGCGCCGCCGTCGTGACCACCGGGCCGGGCGCCGCCAACGCGCTCGCCGCGTTCGGGGAGGCGGCGGCCGCGCGCTCGCCGGTGCTGCTCGTGGCATCGGAGATCCCGCAGGCGCTGCGCCGGGCCGGAAGGCTCCGCGGCGTGCTGCACGAGTCGCGCGACCAGGCGGCCATGTTCCGGCCGTTGGCGAAGGCCGTATTCACGCCGCGCTCCGCGGCCGAGGTCGCCGCCGTGCTGGACGCCGCCGTCGCCGAGGCGATGCGACACCCGCGCGGGCCGGTCTACATGGACGTCCCCGCCGACGTGCTCGGCCACGACGCGGCCACGCCCACGGCGGCGGCGCCCTGGTTCGAGCCCCTCCCCGCCGCAGCCGACCTCGACGCGGCCGCCGCCGTGCTCGCAGGCGCCCGCGTCGTCATCTGGACAGGTGGCGGGGCGGCGGACGCCGAGCCGTCGCTGGCCGTGCTGGCCGAGCACCTGGGCGCGCCCGTGGTGGCGAGCTTCGGCGGCCGCGGTGTGCCGCCCACCGCGCACCCGCTCGCCGTCGGGCTGCCCCCGCACGAGCCGGAGGTGGCGGAGCTGATCGGGCGCGCCGACGTGCTGCTCGCCGTCGGCGGTGACCTCGACGGCATGAACACCCGCAACTGGACGATGCCGCGGCCACCCCAGATGGTCACCCTCGACCCCACACTCCCGGTGGACGTCCCGGAGTGGGCGCCCGACGCGGCCGTGGCCGGGCGGCTGGGCGATGCGCTGCGCGGCCTGCGCGACCGGCTCCCGACCCGCTCGCCGTGGGCGCCCCCGGACCTGGCGGCGCAGGTGCGCGCCCGGCTCGCCGCCGACCCGGTGAGCGCCGAGGCGATGGCCCTCGTCGCCGCCGTCGAGGCTGCCCGCACGGACGAGACGGTGCTGGTGTGCGACATGGCCGTCGCGGGTTACTGGGTGGGCGGCTACGCGAGCGCACCCGGCCCGCGCAGGCTGGCGTACCCGGTCGGCTGGGGCACGCTCGGCTTCGGTCTGCCCGCCGCGATCGGGCCCGCCGCCGCGGGCCATCCGGTGATCGCGGTCTGCGGCGACGGCGGCCTCGCCATGGGCCTGGGCGAGCTCGCCACGCTGGTGCAGGAACAGCTGCCGGTCACCGTGCTCGTCGTCGACGACGGCGGCTACGGGATGTTGCGCTACGACCAGGCCCGCGTCGGCGACCCGGAGGTGGGCGTCGATCTGCTCACGCCGAACTTCCTCGCCCTCGCCGCGGCGTTCGGCCTGCCGACCACGGGCGTGCCCGCCATCCGCGACGGGCTGGCCGTCGCGCTGGCGAAGGCGGTCGCGTCGGGCGGCCCGCACCTCGTGCACGTGACCGCCCGGCTCACCCCGCCGCGCACGACGTCCCCGCGCTGGCACGAGAGCTGAGCCCTTCGCACCCCTGACGTCACTTCGCACGGCGCAGACGGGGTGCATCGTCGGCTGCGGAGTCGGCCGTGCGCGCTCCCGGCGGCCGCCGAGTCCCAACGCTCGGCCGGTCCCAACGCGGTCGTGTTGCGCGACGCGGGCCCGACGCATCCCGGGGCGGCAGCCGCGCGACCGGGGACGCTTCGGCGTCCGCAACTCGTCCGTGACACAGATCACGTCGACCGGCGTAGCATCGCGATATATCGTGATGGCACACGAGCTGATCTGGGCTATCGGAGCCCGGAAGCTCCTCGCAAAGGAGACATCACCATGACTGACACCAATCCTCGTTTCGGTCCTCGCCAGGGCCAGTGGCGCAGGCACGGCCACCGGCCACCATTCGGCCCGGACGTCATGCACGGCACCGACGGCCCTTTGCCGCCTCCGCCGTTCGACGGCCCGGTCGACGACGAGCAGCCCGGCCCCCGTGGCCGCGGCAGGCGTCCACGCCGCGGCGGCCCGCCCTTCGGCCCGGGCTTCGGCCCCGGCATGGGCCCCGGTTTCGCCCGGCGCTTCGGTGGCCCGCGTGGCCGCGGACGCCGCACCGCCCGCGGTGACATCCGCTCCGCGGTGCTCGCGCTGGTCGCCGAGCAGCCCCGACACGGCTACGAGATCATCCAGGAGATCGCCGAGCGCACGGGTGGGGCCTGGCGGCCCAGCCCCGGCTCGGTCTACCCCACGCTCTCGCAGCTGGAGGACGAAGGCCTCGTCCGCGTCGAGCAGGCCGACGGCCGTCGGGTCGTCCACCTGACCGACGACGGCACCCGTTACGTCGAAGAGCACCGCGCCGAGATCGACGCGGTGTGGGAATCGGCCGACCGGGGTGACGACGACGCCACCGCGCTGATCGAGCAGCTGGGCCAGCTCCACGCGGCCGCCCACCAGGTGATCAGCGCGGGCACTCACGCCCAGATCACCGCGGCGACCGAGGCGCTCACCGAGGCCCGCAAGACGATCTACCGCCTGCTCGCCGAGTAGGCAGGCTCCACCACAGCAGGGTGGCCCGACACCGGGCCACCCTGTTGCGCGTTCTGGGGGCGGCGAGCGTCGAGGGCGGCGTGCACCGCGGCCAGCGCCGCCGAGTTGCCCGGCTCCAGCCCGCCGACCGACCCCACCGCACCGCGCTCAGCGGCCCGAATCCACGCCGAGCGCCCGGCGCAGCCCAGGAGCGCGTCGCCCATCTGCTCGGTGAGCCACGCCGCGTCGCCCCAGTCGGAGGTGAACCAGGCCGCGACCACCGAGAGCACGCTGATGAACGTCAACGCGTCGCCCGCGCCGACCAGCACCCGTGCGGTGATCGCCAACGGCAGCCCGGTCGCCACCGCCAGCAGGAGCTGGCCCGCCGCCATGATCAGCGCACCGGCCACGACCAGCTTGCGCGCCCCGAAGCGGTCCAGCAGCACCCCGGCGGGCACCTGCAGGCTCGCGTAGACCAACAGCTGCAGCACCACGAACCCGGACAGCACGGCAGGCGTGGCGTCGAAGCGGGCCGCCGCGTCCAGCCCGGCGATGCCGAACGACGTGCGCTGCATCACGCCGACCATGTACGCCGCCAGCCCGACGACCCAGATCACCCACAGGCGATGTCGGGGAACGACAGGAGCGGTAATTGCGCACCCTATGGTGCGCCATCCGACCCGGAAACGGGATGCTGTGCGGGCAGTCTCACGTTGGTGCTCACGAAAGGACGGAGGTGCGCGATGCTGGAGCCTGCCGAGCTGTACGAACTGACGACGGAGGCGGACGTCCCGGCGGAGGCGCCGGTGCTGATCGTGGCGCTGGAGGGCTTCGTGGACGCCGGGAACGCCGCCCGGCTGGCCATCGAGGCCATGCGCGCGGGGCGGGAGGGGCGCACGCTGGCGCGCTTCGACGTGGACCAGCTCATCGACTACCGGTCCCGCCGCCCCCCGCTGCGGTTCGACACCGACCACTGGGCGTCGTACGCGGCCCCCGACCTGGACGTCGTGGCGCTCACCGACACCGCCGAAACGGAGTTCCTCCTGCTCGCCGGGCCCGAGCCGGACTCGCAGTGGGAGCGGTTCGCCGCCGCGGTCGGGCAGCTCGTCGAGCGGTTCGGCGTGCGCCTGGTGATCAACATGTCGGCGATCCCGATGGCCGTTCCGCACACCCGCCCGATCGGCGTCACCGCGCACGGCACCCGCCCGGAGCTCACCGAGGGCCACGAGGCCTGGTTCACCGCGGCCGACGTGCCCGGCAGCGCCGTCGGCCTGATGGAGCTGCGGCTGGGCGAAGCGGGCCACGACGCGATGGGCTTCGCCGTGCACGTGCCGCACTACCTGGCCCGTGCGGAGTACCCGCAGGCCGCGCGCGTGCTCGTCGACCACGTCGGGATCGCCGCGGGGCTCTACCTGTCCACCGAGTCGCTCTCGGTGGCCGCCGAGCGGGCCGAGAAGGAGATCGGCGATCAGGTGTCGGCGTCGGAGGAGGTGAAGGAGGTCGTCGAGGCGCTCGAACGCCAGTACGACGCGGTGACGGCGGGACGCGCCTCCGGCCCGTCCGACGAGCTGCCGAGCGCCGACGAGCTGGCCGCCGAGGTCGAGAAGTTCCTCGCGCGCCACGACGAGGACGACTCGCCGGGATCTTGAGCTTTCAATTAGTCTTTCGGCATGACGCCTGTCGACTTCTTCTTCGACCCCACCTGTCCCTTCACGTGGCGCACCTCCCGCTGGATCGCGGGAATGGCCGATGCGGGCGCCGCCTCCGTGACGTGGCGGCTGATCAGCCTCGGGCTGCTCAACGAGGGCAAGGAGATCCCCGAGGAGTGGCGGCCGGTGATGGAGCAGAGCGCCCGCGCCATGCGCGCGCTCGCGGCCGTCGACGACAACGACGCCCGCGGACGGCTGTACACGGCGCTCGGCACCCGTAAGCACGAGAAGGAGCTGGCCTACACCGACGAGGAGATCGCGGCGGCCGTCGCGGAGGCGGGCCTGCCCGATTCGGTCGCCGCCGCCGTCGACGACGCCTCGCTCGACGCGGCCGTGCGCGCCTCCCACGACGAGGCTCAGGCCGCCGTCGGCCAGGAGACAGGCAGCCCCGTGCTGCGGATCGGCGAGCGCGCGTGGTTCGGGCCGGTCGTCGCGCCGGTCCCGACGGGCGACGAGGCGCTGCGGCTGTTCGAGGCGGTGCGCCTGCTCGCCGACGTGCCGTCGTTCAGCGAGCTGAAGACGCGGCGCAACCCGCTCTGACCCGACGCGCCGCTCAGCGACGCCACGGGGCGCGAGTGGCTTGGGCTCGCTCGCCGACCGGCGCCCTGCCGCGAACGTGTTCGACGATCGCTCGTCTCGCCTGTGCCGCCGAGGTCGCGGCGGTGCCCAGTGGGCGGCCGAGCGCACCACCCACCACCGCGGCCGCGCCGCGGGCCAACCAGGTGGCAAAGGTGCGTTCGGCGGGAAGGCAGCGGTCGATGCCGGACAGGTGGTCGATGAACTCGATCAACACTCTGATCGCGGCAGCCCGTGCGCCCGCCGTGGCGAGTTCGGCTCCATCGAGGTACCGCTCGACCAGCTGGGCGTCGCGGTTGCCCGTCGAGAACGTGCTGTGCAACGCCTTGTTGATCTCATCGAGGTAGCGCCTGCCACTCGGCGAGTCGAACTCCTTCGGCAGGATCACCAGAAGCTGGCCCGGATTGATGATGTTGACCAACGCGGCGAGTGCGTGTCCGAGGCTCGCTCCGGCCGCGGTGAACACCCGCTCGGTGTCCTCCGCTCGAGCGAGCTCGATCTCGCTCAGGTCAGCGACGCCGAGCGCGGCCCGGATTCGCTGGGGCGTGGCGTACACGTTGACGTGTCGGAGCCGACCGCACCAGCACGGCTCCCCGAAGCCGTTCAGGCAGGCGACGCCGTTCGGCAGGTCCTGCGTCGGCACCTCGAGGTGCCCGATCTCGCCTGCCATGCCGCCTCGCCCGCGATACACCCGGCCGTCCACCGCCAGCGCGGCTCCCACGCCCTCGTCGACGACCAGCACGAGAGCGAAGTCGTGCCGCACGTACTTGCCGTAGCTCTCGCGGACGGCCAGCGCGTTCGCGTCGTTCTCCACGACGACGGGCAGCCGTAGGGCGGAACCGAGCGCGTCGCGCAGGTCGTAGGGGACGAGGGCTTCGCCTTCGCGGACCACCACCTGCCCCTCGTGGACGTGGCGGCCGATCTCGACCCCGACCCCGAGCAGCGGCAGCCAACCGTTCGCTTCCCTGGCCTTGAGACGCTCGTCCTCGACCAGGAGGTCGACGACCCGAACGATGGCGTCGACCAGCGCTTCCGACGGCCACGACGATGCGTCCGATTCGGTCTCGACCGGCAGTTCCTTGCTGACGATCACGTGATCGTCGAGCGATGCCGCCACGGCGTACACGGTGGCAGGCAGTCCGTCATCGAGGTGCACATGGACGCCGATGGAGAACCAGCGGTCCCGGCCGAGCCGAACGAGCATCGGCGGGCGCCCGACCCGGGGCCCGTCGGCGGGCTCCTCGGAGATCTCTTCTTCAAGCAGCTCGCAGTGCAGCAGCGCGGTGACCGCCTTGCTGACGCTGGCTTCGGACAGCGGAAGCTCGACTCGCAGCATTTCGCCGCTGGCGATCTGGGCGCGGGTCACCTCGGGCGGGGTGGTCACCGCCACCCGTGACAGCACCTCGGCGAGCAGGGGCCTGCTGATCCGGGTGTTGCCGATGAGCTGGGTCGCGAGCTCCTCGAAGTGCTGGTGCCGTGCCACCAAGACCTCCGACGTGAATTCGGGTACCGTGTGAAGGAAGTTCCTTCACACGGGAAAGGAAGGCTCTAGCTTAGCTCCTGTCGGAGCGAAAACCTGCCCGAGATCATCCCGAGCACGAGGGAGGGCGCGGTGCGCAGCTGGTGGCATCGACAGTTACGGGGCAGGCCGGTCGCGGTCCTGCTCTACGCAGGAATCGGAGCGCTGCTCGTGGCGGTCGCCGCGGAATTCGCGCGTAACGGCATCGCCGCGCTGACGGCCAACTCGACAGTCTGGCTGAGCTTTCTGATCATCTTCGTCCTGGGTCTCGACGCCGCGCAACTGGCCGCGCTCCGGGAGCAGGTGCACCGGTTGGTGATGGAGAACGGCGTGTCCACCCGCGCGTTCGACACCCGCACCGTGGCGGGCACGGTGGAGCTGTACCGGGCGGCCGCCAAGATCGTCCGTAATACTCCGGCCACCCAGATCCTCGCTGTGAACTCGTGGCTCGAGGTATCCGGCAGCTTCCACGAGAGCCCAGAAGCCGACCGCGCCCAGCGCGCCTACCTGGCCGAACTGCAGAACCGCCCGGACTGCAACTACCACCGGTTGATCCAGCGGCCCCAACTCGGCCTGGCCCATCACGGCATGCGGCGGGCGCAGCTCGCGGCGGGTCTGGCGGAGCCGTACCTCGCGCACTACCGCTGGATGGCGGAGCAGGCGGAGGACGGCGGGCGGGTGAAGCTCGAGGAGGTCGCCGCATTCAGCCCCACCTCCTTCGTCGTGTTGACCCACGACTTCAGCGGACACAGCGGCGGCGTCGTCATCCTCCAGGAGCATCGCCACGACCCGGATTCGCCGAACAAGCTGAAGATGATCGGCGTTCTGATCATCCGCGACCCGGGCGGCCAGCTGGTTTCCACCTACGTCGAGCGGTTCCGGCGGATCGACAGCCAACAGCCCCGACGGCTGAGGTCCACCGACCTCGCGGACACGGAGGAGCAGCGCAATGCGGGCTGAGCTGGTCGGCGGCGTCGCGCTCGAAGACAACCGGGAGCTGCTGTGGAGGCTGTTCACCGCGGTGGACAGCGGCGCCTGGGACCGGATGGCCGAGCTCTACACCGACGACGCGGCCTACCACCGGCCGGGGTTCCCGGCGGTCGTCGGGCGGGGCCGGATCGTCGAGTTCTACGAGCACGAGCGGCCGATCGCATCCGGTCGGCACGTGCTCGAACGGGTGTTGGTGGCGAGCGACCAAGGCTTCTGCTGGGGCACGTTCATGGGCGATCTGCGCACCGGAGAGGCGGTGTCGGAGGTGTTCGCCGACTGGTACCGCTTCGACCACGGCCGGATCGCCGAGCGGCGCACGTTCTTCTACCGGCCTGCCATCTGACCTAAGGTCTCAGGACGTCAGGACGATCTTCCCGAGCACCCGCCGCTCGTCGATCTGGGCCAGGGCCTCGGCCGCCTTCTCCAGCGGGTAGCGCGCCGCAATCGGCGGGTCGAGCGCGCCCGAGCGCAGATGGGGCAGCAGCTCGTCCCACTCGCCCGCCGCGTAGCCGGGCCTGGCGAGGGCGTAGGCGCCCCAGCCGACGCCCACGACGTCGACGTTGTTGAGCAACAGGCGGTTGACCTTCACCGTCGGGATGTCGCCCGCGGTGAAGCCGACCACGAGCAACCGCCCGAGGGGGCGCAGGCAGCGCAGGGAGTCGGTGAACCGGTCGCCGCCGACGGGGTCGACGACGAGGTCGACCCCGCCCAGCTCCTTCACGGCGTCGCGGAAGCCCTCGACGGGTACGGCGTGCGCGGCGCCCGCGGCCCGGGCGACCTCGGCCTTGGCGTCGCTCGACACGACGGCGATCACGGTGGCGCCCAGCGCCCTGGCCAGCTGCACGCACGCCGTGCCGACGCCGCCCGCCGCGCCGTGGACGAGCACGGCCTGGCCCGCCTCCAGGTGCCCCCGCACGACCAGCGCGAAGTGCGCGGTGAGGTAGTTCATCGGCAGGCCCGCACCCGCGTCGAAGGCGACGTTGTCCGGCAGCGGGAGGACGTGGTCGGCGTCGACCGCGACGACCTCGGCGAACCCGCCGCTGCTCGTGAACGCCACCACCCGGTCGCCCGGCGCGAGCGGCGAACCGTCCGGCACCTCCCGCACCGTGCCCGCGATCTCCGAACCCAGCGTGTACGGCAGTTCCGGCCGGTACTGGTAGAGGCCCTTGGTCTGCAGGACGTCCGGGAAGTTCACGCCGGCCGCGGCGACATCGACGAGCACCTGCTGCGGTGTGCGCGTCGGCTCCGGCAGGTCCCCCATCTCGACCGCGGCGGGCCCGTCCAGCCGCACCACCTGCACCGCACGCATGCCGTCTCCCTTCGAAGGTGGGAACTGACGGTACCGCCGATACCATCACCGCGATCACCTTTCGGGCGACCCCCCACGCGGCGGCGGTGGTGCGCGGCCGGCAGGGTGCCCCGGTGCAACTCGTGTTCGGCCCCGACGACCTGGAGGCGTACGCCCTCGTCCGGGACCGGATCCGGCTGCACATCGTCGCGTGGGCCCGCCGCCGCGGCCTCCTGGTGGAGCCGTCGCTGGTCGCGGCCGCGTTGGACCACAAGTACAGCGTCGACGGACGGTTGGGGCACTGGACGCGCACCCATGTGGCGGACGCCCTCGCCGTGTGGTTTCCCCGCACGGTGGCCCTGCTCCCCGATGACCGGGACGCCGTCCCGGCCGCCCTGCACGCCTTGATCGGTTTCCTCGCGGAGCGTGACTGGCTCGACTCCTGCTCCGACCCGGCCGAAGCGCTGCACACCCAGATCGCGGACTCCACCCCGGCCCTGCACGACGCCCTCGACGACGAGCGCAACCACGACCTGGGCACGTTCTGGGCCGTCCAGATGCTGCGCCACGGCGTCCCGACCGCCGACCCGGCAGCGGTCGCCCGCTTCATCCAACGGGTGCACGCGGGCGAGCTCGACATCGATCGCGCGGCGCTGCGCGACATCACGCGCCGCGAGCGCCGGGCCGCTCCGGAGCCGCCCGCCCGGCCCCTGCCGCCGGTGCTGCTGCCCGGTGCGGCGGCCATGCTCGCCGCGGCGGATTCCTCGGTCGCGCTCGCCCGGCTGCGCGGGTTCACCCGCTGGGTGCGCGCAGGCCGTTCGCTGACCCGCGACGGCAGGCTGCGGCTCGGCGACGCCCGCGCCGTCGCCGAGGCCCTCGACCTCGACCACTTCGCCCGCAACCGGGCCCGCGCGGGCGACGACCTTCCCGAGATCATGCTGCTGTTCAGCTGGGCCCGGCAGGCGCGGTTCGTCCGGGTCGTGCGCGGACGGCTGGTCCAGGTCAAGACCGCGGCGCCGCTGTTGTCGCGGCCGATCGAGATGTGGAAGCGGGCGTTCGAGGCCATCGCAGGCCTCGGCGAGCACTTCGGCGGATCGAACGTGTTCGGCGCCCCCTCGCTCTTCGGGATGAGCCTCGGCGAGGCCTTCCCGATGCTGCTCACCCTGCTCTACGCGGCGGGCGGCGACCCGATCCCGCTCGAACGCTTCCACCGGAGCGTGCGCGAGGCCGTCAACGTCCGGATGGGATGCGTCGTCGACGACCTCGCGGGTGACGTGGAGCAGCGGCTGTGGCGCCGCGACGTCACCGCGCTGCTCGACGCGCTGGAGCTGCTCGGCGCCGTGCACCTGGAGGAGAGCCACGCCGACGAGGGCGACACCCACCGGGAGCTCGTCGAGCTCGCAGGGCGCGACGACCCCGATCCGACGCTGGTCGGGCTGACCCCGATCGGGCTCTGGGCGGTGCGGGAGATGCTCGTCGAGTCGGGGGTGCACGCGCCTCTTGTGGGCGAGCTCGCCGACGAGGACATCGAATACGTGTGCATGCGCTGCGTGGGGGTGCGCCGCGAGGTGGCGGAGGCCGAGCTCACGGCCTGGGTGGCGGCCCGCCCGCGCCGCGCGGCCCACGAGGTGCTGCGCTACCTGCAGCGCGCCGAGGACCCGACGCACCGCAAGCTCGCCCTCTACGCGCTGGCCCAGACCGGCACCTGCGCACCCGGCCGCGACGCCCCCCGCCCGCGCCGGACCCAGCACCGCGCCGCGACCACCACCCGGTTGACCGTGGAATGCGACGCCCGCGGGCCTCGCCGTCATCAATTCTGACGAACTTTTAGTTGCAGAAGCAACGCTTTGCGGTGCCGGGGCGATTTCCCCGGTGAGTCGGCGGTGCCCCGTCGGCCGCGCGAGGCGCTCGTGCGCGGAAAGCGGTGCCCCCGCACCACTTTCCGCGCACGGGCACTCATTCCCCCAGGGCTGACTGCACGACGCCCTGCGCCTCCTCCTGGATGCGCGCGAGGTGCTCGGGCCCGCGGAAGCTCTCGGCGTACACCTTGTAGACGTCCTCCGTGCCCGAGGGACGCGCGGCGAACCAGCCGCCCTCGGTCACCACCTTCAGGCCGCCCAGCGGCGCCTTGTTGCCGGGCGCCTCGGTCAGCCGCGCGATGATCGGCTCCCCGGCCAGCTCGGAGGCCGTCACGTCGCTCGCCGAGAGCTTGCCCAGCTTCGCCTTCGCCTCCGGCGTGGTCGCGACGTCGATCCGTGCGTAGGCGGGCGCGCCGAACCGCTCCGTCAGCTCCGCGTAGCGCTCCGATGGCGACTGCCCCGTCACGGCCAGGATCTCTGAAGCCAGCAGGGCCAGGATGATGCCGTCCTTGTCGGTGCTCCACACCCCGCCGTCGCGGCGCAGGAACGACGCTCCCGCGCTCTCCTCGCCGCCGAAGCCGAGCGAGCCGTCGATCAGTCCCGGGACGAACCACTTGAAGCCGACGGGCGTCTCGACCAGCGTGCGACCGAGGTCGGCGGCCACGCGGTCGATCATCGACGAGCTGACGGCCGTCTTGCCGACCCCCGCCGCGGTGGGCCAGCCCGGCCGGTTCGCGTAGAGGTAGCCGATCGCGACGGCCAGGAAGTGGTTGGGGTTCATCAGCCCGGCGTCGGCGGTGACGATGCCGTGCCGGTCGGCGTCGGCGTCGTTGCCCGTCGAGATCGGGAACCGGTCGCGCGCCGCCACCAGCGACGCCATCGCGTACGGCGACGAGCAGTCCATCCGGATCTTGCCGTCCCAGTCGAGCGTCATGAACGCGAACTGCGGGTCGACGACCGGGTTCACCACGGTCAGGTCGATCTTGTGGCGCTCGGCGATGGCGCCCCAGTAGGCGACGCTCGCCCCACCGAGCGGGTCGGCGCCGATCCGCACGCCCGCCGACCGGATCGCGTCGAGGTCCACCACGTTCGGCAGGTCGTTGACGTACTCGCCGAGGAAGTCGAACCGGCCCAGCGCGGCGGTGGAAAGCGGGCGCCGCCGGACGCCGTCGAGCTTGGCGAACAGCAACTCGTTGGCGCGGGCTGCGATCCAGCTGGTGGCGTCGGTGTCGGCGGGGCCCCCGTGCGGGGGGTTGTACTTGAAGCCGCCGTCGCGGGGCGGGTTGTGGCTGGGTGTGATGACGACGCCGTCGGCCAGGCCGTCGGCGCGGCCCCGGTTGGCGCCGATGATCGCCGTCGAGACGGCGGGGGTGGGGGTGTAGCCGTCGGCGGCGTCCACGAGCACGTCCACGTCGTTCGCGAGGAACACCTCGCACGCGGTGACCCACGCGGGCTCGGACAGCGCGTGGGTGTCGCGGCCGATGAACAGCGGGCCCGTCGTGCCCTGCGCCGCCCGGTACTCGACGATCGCCTGGCTGGTCGCCGCGATGTGGTCGTCGTTGAACGTGGTGGCCAGCGACGAGCCGCGGTGCCCGGAGGTGCCGAACGCCACCCGTTCGCCGGGGATGGCCGGATCGGGATGCCGGTCGTGATAGGCCGCGAGCAGCGCGTCGACATCGACGAGGTCCTCGGGCTGGGCGGGCTGACCTGCGCGGGGGCTGTTCGGCATGGGCGACAGCCTGCCATCCCGCGTGCGCCTCCACAGCTTGTTCCCAGGTTCGGCGTGGACCTGCTCGTCGTCGCCGCGCTGCGGGCCGGTCGGGGCGAGATCGCGTGGGTCGGCGACTGCCGCGCCTACTTCTACGACGGCACGGCGCTCCGACAGCTCTCGGCGGACCAGACCATGGCGGCCGCGGTGCGGCAGGCCGGGGTGCCCACGCCGCCGCCCCGGTGGGAGCACATCGTCACGCAGAGCGTGCGCAGCGCGTCCGCCGAGACGGCCGGGCAGGCGCCGATCCCGGCCGGGGTGGGCAGGCTCGCGCTCGTCACCGACGGGGTGCAGGAGACCGCCTGACGGCGCCCGTCCATGATCACCGGTTCGGCGCATTCTCGTGCCAGATCCGGCCGCTTTTGCACCGAACCGGCGATCATGAGGGGTACGAGCGGTCGGGCAGCCGGGTCAGGCGGAGAGGCGCTGCTGGGGGATCCGCAGGTGCAACGGGAGGTGCGCGCGGGAGGTCGTGTCGGTCGTGAGGTGGAAGTGCCCGCGCCGGGAGCGGCCGCAGCGGTAGGCACGCAGCGCGCGGGCGCCGAGCGCCTCCAGCTCGCGGGCGGCGGCTTCGGCAGCCTCGCGGGTGGCGTAGATGACCTTGCCGTCCGTGCCGCGCCCGGCCCGGGGCGCCACCAGGCCCGCAAGCTCCGCGCGGCTGGGCGTGCAGAACACCGGCTTCCCGCTCGACGCGAGCCGGGCGTGGCGCAGCAGCACGTCGCCCCGGGCCGCGTCGCGCACCGCACGCTGGGCGGGCACGACCGGCCCCGCGGCTGCGCGGAGCGCGTCGAAATCCGCTCCGAACTCCGAGCTGGATCCTGCGTCGTGCATCTTCCCGGCCTCCTGGGTGGGTCGTTCACCCGCTGATCGCGTGCCGACCACCCTGCCGTTATCCGGCGAGTCACGGGATACCACGATCGTGTCGTTTCGCCGGGCCACTCACATTCGGTGATCATCGGGGCCACCGGCAGTACTGTCGGTGGGTGCCCCTACCGTGACGGCATGACCACCGCGGGCGTCCACGTGCACCGGGCGGAGCGGGCCGATGTGCTCGCCGACGCCCTGGCCGCGGTGCTCGCCCGGCCGCTGTCCGATCCGTTCGCCGCCGAGGTGGTGGCCGTCCCGGCGAAGGGCGTCGAGCGGTGGCTGGCCCAGCGGCTGTCGCACCGGCTCGGCGCGCCGGGCGGCGACGGCATCTGCGCGGGCGTGGTCTTCTGCTCCCCCGCCGCACTGGTGGCCGACGCGATCGGTGGGGCGCCCGACGTCGACCCGTGGCACCCGGAGCGGGCGGTGTGGCCGTTGCTGGAGGTGCTCGACGCGGCCGCCGACGAGCCGTGGTGCACACCGCTTTCCACCCACCGCGACCGGCGGCACACGCTGGCCCGCCGGGTGGCCGAGCTGTTCGGCAGCTACGCCACCCACCGGCCGGAGCTGCTGCGGAGCTGGCGAACGGGCGCGTCCGGCGACATCGACCCCGACCTGGCGTGGCAGCCCGAGCTGTGGCGGCGGCTGCGCGCGCGGATCGGCGGCCCGGACCCCATCGAGCGGGTCGACGCGGCGTGCGCGGCCCTGCGCGCCGACCCGGCCGCCGCCGGGCTCCCCGAGCGGCTGTCGCTGTTCGGTCCCACCCGCCTGGCCGCCCTGGAGCTCGCGGTCCTTGCGGCGTTGGGCGAGCACCGGGCGGTCCACCTCTGGCTCCCGCATCCCTCGCCCGCGCTCTGGGCCAAGGTGCCGCCCTGCGGGGTGCCGCCGCGCGCCGCCGATCCGAGCGCGCACACCGTGGCCCACCCGCTGCTGTCCTCCCTCGGGCGCGATGTGCGTGAGCTCCAGGTGCGGCTCACGGCCGCCGTGCCCGGTCTCGTCGACCACCACCACCGCTGCTCGGAGCCGCCCCCCACGCTGCTGGGACAGGCTCCAGCGCGAGCTGCGGGACGACCGTCTGCCCGACAGCCCCTTCGTGCCCCTCGACACCTCCGTGCAGGTGCACTCCTGCCACGGGCCCGACCGCCAGGTGGAGGTGTTGCGGGAGGTCGTGCTGGGCCTGCTGGAGGCCGATCCCACGCTGGAGCCGCGCGACGTCCTCGTCATGTGTCCCGACATCGAGACGTTCGCGCCGCTCATCACCGCGGCGTTCGGGCCGGGGGCGCACCCCGCGCAGGCGCTGCCGGTGCGGCTGGCCGATCGGGCGTTGCGGCAGGTCAACCCGCTGCTCGACGTCGTCGCCCGGCTCCTCGAGCTGGCCGCGGCGAGGCTCACCTCCGCTGAGGTGCTCGACCTGCTCGCGGCCGCGCCCGTGCGCAGGCGCTTCGATCTCGACGACGGCGATCTCGACCGGCTGCGCGAGCTCGCCGTCGGCTCCGGCGTGCGCTGGGGCCTCGACGCCGCGCACCGGAGGCCGTTCAAGCTGGAGGCGTTCGGCCAGAACACCTGGGCGGCGGGGCTGGATCGGCTGCTTCTGGGCGTCGCGATGCCGGGCGACGCCTGGCTGGGCACGGCGCTGCCCGCGGCGGTCGAGCCGGGCGACACCGTGCGCATCGGGCGGCTGGCCGAGTTCGTGGAGCGCCTCGCGGGTGTGCTCGGGCAGCTGTCGGGCGAGCGACCGCTTCAGGAATGGACGGCCACCCTCGCCACCGCTCTGGATCTGCTCACCGCCACCACCGCCACCGACGCCTGGCAGGCGGTCCAGGCGCGGGCCGAGCTGGCCGAGGCGGCCCACGCCGCGGGGCCGCACGCCCCGTCGGTGCCGCTCGGCCTGGCCGACATCCGCAGCCTCCTGGCCGAGCGGCTGCGCGGACGGCCCACCCGCGCGGGCTTCCGCACCGGCACGCTCACCGTGGCCACGCTCGTGCCGATGCGCTCGGTGCCGCACCGCGTCGTCTGCCTCCTCGGGCTCGACGACGGCGTGTTCCCGCGGGCGGGTGAGATCGACGGTGACGACGTGCTGGCCCGGCGCCCGCTGGTCGGCGAGCGCGACGCGCGCAGCGAAGACCGCCAGCTCCTCCTCGACGCGATCACGGCGGCCACCGACACGCTCGTCGTCGTCCACTCGGGGGCCGACGAGCGTTCCGGGCTGCGGCGCCCGCCCGCGGTGCCGCTCGGCGAGCTGCTCGACGCCGTCGCCGCCACCGCGCCAGAGGCCGACGTCGTCGTCCGGCATCCGCTGCAGCCGTTCGACGGGCGCAACTTCACCGCTCCCGCGCCGTTCAGCTTCGACCGGGCCGAGCTGGACGGCGCCCGCGCGGCCGCCGGGCCGCGGACGGCTCCGCCCGCGTTCCTGCCCGCTCCGCTCCCCCGGCCCGCACCCGGCACCGTGGCGCTCGACGAGCTGGTCGCGTTCCTGGAACACCCGGTCAAGGGGTTCCTCACCCAGCGGGTGGGCTTGTCGTTGTTCGCGGGGGACGAGGCGCCCGCCGATGCGCTGCCCGTGGCGCCCGACGGCCTCGCCACCTGGGCGATCGGGCACCGGCTGCTGGGCGACCGGCTCGCAGGCCGCGACCTCGATCGCTGTCGGCAGGCCGAATGGCGCCGCGGCGACCTGCCGCCCGGCGCGCTCGGCGACCGGCTGCTCGCGCACGTGGTGGAGGACGTCGAGCCTCTGGTGGCGGCGGCCGCCGAGTACCGCGTGGGCGAGCCGACCGACCGGGACGTCGACGTGGAGCTGCCCGACGGCACCCGCGTCGTCGGCACCGTCGGCGGGCTGTACGGGCACACCGCGCTGCGCGTCGAGTACTCGCGGCTCACCCCGAAGCAGCGGATCCGGTCGTGGGCGCGGCTGGTGGCGCTCACGGCGGCCACCGGCGAGCCGTGGCAGGCGGTCACGGTCGGGCGGGGCGAGCGGTTCGGCATCGCCCGGGCCACGGTCGGCCCGCTGCCGCCGGACAAGGCGCGCGCGGTGCTGGCGGAGCTGGTGGCGCTGCGGGCGGCGGGGCTGTGCGCGCCGCTGCCACTGTCCACCGTCACGGGGCACGTGTACGCCCGCGTCCATCAGGGCGGAGCCTCCCCGGCCGACGCGCTGGCCGAGGCCGCCCGGGCGTGGACCAACGGCGCCGGGGCCGAACGCGCCGACCCCGCCCACGAACGGGTGTGGGGCCGGGCCGCGTCCGCGTCAGTGCTGACGGCCGAACCCGGACCCCCGGGTGGCGAGCCCACCCGATTCGGCACGCTCGCCCTCGCGCTGTGGAGACCGTTGCTGCAGGTGGAGGACATGGTGCGCCGATGACGGCCGTTCTCGCGCCTGCCGCGTTCGACGTGTGCGGGCCGCTCCCCACCGGCACCACGCTGCTCGAGGCCAGCGCGGGTACCGGCAAGACGTACACGATCGCCGCGCTCGCCGCCCGCTACGTCGCCGAGGGCGTCGCGACGCTGCCCGAGCTGATGCTCGTCACGTTCGGCCGCGAGGCCACCACCGAGCTGCGGGAGCGGGTGCGGGCTCGGCTGCTGGCCGCGCAGCGCGCCCTCGCCGAGCCCGCCACCGCCCGGATGGGCGACGACGCCGTGCACGCCATGCTCGCCGACGCCCCGGACACCGAGGTCACCCGGCGCCGGGCCCGGCTGGCCCACGCGCTCGCCACGTTCGACGCCGCGACGATCGCCACCACCCACCAGTTCTGCCAGCAGATGCTGGCCGGGCTCGGAGTGGCGGCGGGCGCCGACCCGGACGCGGTGTTCGTCGAGTCGATCGAGGACCTGATCACCGAGGTGGTCGACGACTTCTACGTCCGCAAGTACGGCGACCGGGCCGGGGGGCCGCCGCCGTTCGACCGCGCGGCCGCGCTGGAGCTGGCCCGGGCGGTGGTGTACGACGGGCAGGCCAGGCTCGAGCCGCGCGCCGCCGAACCCGGCTCGGTCGCGGGCACCCGCTACCGGTTCGCCGTCGCAGTGCGCGCCGAGGTCGCCCGGCGCAAACGTGAGCGGCGCATCTTCACCTACGACGACATGCTCACCCGCCTCGACGACGCGCTCGGTCGCTCCCCCGACGCCGCCGCCCGGCTGCGGTCGCGCTACCGCGTCGTGCTGGTCGACGAATTCCAGGACACCGACCCGGTGCAGTGGTCGATCCTGCGCCGGGCCTTCCACGGGCACACCGCACTCGTGCTGATCGGCGACCCCAAGCAGGCGATCTACGCGTTCCGGGGCGCCGACGTCGTCACCTACCTGGAGGCCACCCGCGCGGCCGACCAGCACGCCACGCTCGCGGTCAACCACCGCAGCGACGCCCCCCTGCTCGCCGCGCTGGAAACGGTGTTCGGCGGCGCCGCGCTCGGCGACGAGCGGATCGTCGTGCACCCCGTGGCGGCCGCGCGGGCCGGACGGCGGCTCCACGGCGCGCCCGGCGACGCGCCGGTGCGGGTGCGGGTCGCCGGGCGGGCCGGGCTGCCCACCCCACCCCGGCGTGATGTGGCGGTCGTCGGCCCGGCGCGTGAGCTGGTCGTCGCCGATCTGGCCGCCGACGTCACCCGCCTGCTCGCCAGCGCGGCGACGGTCGACGGCGCACGGGTGCGGCCGGGCGATGTCGCGGTGCTCGTGCGCACCAACGACCAGGGCGCCGCGGTGCGTGCGGCGCTGGCGTCCGTGGGCGTACCCGCGGTGGTGACGGGCACGGCGAGCGTGTTCGGCACCCCGGTCGCGGCCGATTGGCTCACGCTGCTCGAAGCTCTGGAACAGCCCCGGCTGGCGCGGCTGCGGGCCGTCGCGCTCACCTGCTTCCTCGGCCGCACGGTCGAGGAGCTCTGCGGGCCGCACGCGGACACGCTGCTCGACGAGCTCGGCGCCACCGTCCGGAGCTGGGCGGGCGTGCTGCACGAGCGCGGCGTGGCGGCGCTGCTGGAAGCGGTCACCGCCGACACCGGCTTGCCTGCCCGCTTGCTCGCCCGCAGTGACGGCGAGCGGTGGCTCACCGACCTGCGGCACGTCGCGCAGGCGCTGCACGCCGTCGCCGCCGCTGCGCACTTCGGGCCGGGCGCCCTCGTGGAGTGGCTGCGGCGGCGCATCGGCGAGGCCGCAACCGACGTCGGGATGGAGCGCAGCAGGCGGCTGGAGTCCGACGCCGCCGCCGTGCAGATCATCACGATCCACCGCAGCAAGGGTCTGGAGTTCCCGGTCGTCTACGTGCCATTCGGGTGGGACCGCAACGTGCGCGATGCGGACGTGCCGCTGTTGCACGACGGCACCGACCGGGTGCGGGACATCGGCGGAGAGACCGGCGAGGGCTTTCGCGAGCGCTGCGCGGCGCACCGGGCCGAGGAGGCAGGCGAGGATCTCCGGCTGCTCTACGTCGCGCTGACGAGGGCGAAGTGCCAGGTCGTCACGTGGTGGGTGCCGTCCACCACCACCGCCACCTCTCCGGTGCACCGGCTGCTCCTCGGACGGCCCACGGCGGGCACCGAGCCCGCGGCGAGCTACCGCGTGCCGTCCGACGAGGCGGCGTGGGCGGCGCTCGCGGGTCTCGCCTCGCCGTTGCTCGCGGTCGAGCGGGTCGGCGAGGAGCCGGTGCGCGAGGTCCGGTACGCGCCGCCCGCGCTGCCCGTGGGTGAGTTCGCGGCGGCCACGTTCACGCGCTCGCTCGACCGGCTGTGGCGGCGCACCTCTTACTCGGCGCTCACCGCGGACGCGGGCCACCACGCGGGCGGGGTCGCGAGCGAGCCGGAAGCGCCGGGCGTTCAGGACGAGCCCGAGCCCGCCCCCGACGAGGGTGAGTCGCGCGTTTCAGCACGGCGAGCCCGCGCTTTCGACACGGCGAGTCTTGATTTCGAGCCCGGCGGGTCGGCCTCGCCGGACAGCATCGCCGCTGGGGCACGCGACGGGGCGGCGCATGCGGCCGCCGAGCATGCGGCCGCCGAGCACTCGGCCGCCGAGCACTCGGCCGCCGAGCTGGGCGCCGCGGCCGAGCCAGGTACGGGCGCCGAGCAGTCCGGTGCTGGCGCCGAGCCGCACGCGGCCGCCGGGCCGGATGGGGGCGGGGGCGTCGGCGTCCCCTCGCCACTGGCCGACCTGCCGCCGGGCACGGCGTTCGGCACGCTCGTGCACGCCGTGCTGGAGATCGCCGACCTCACGGCGGCCGACCTCACGGGCGAGCTCGCCACCCGCTGCGCCGAGCAGCTCGTCCACCATCCCCTGCCCGGCGTCGCCGCCGACGCACTGGCCGAGGCATTGGCGCCCGTCGCGCTCACCCCGCTGGGCCCGGTCGCAGGCGGCGCGCGGCTGGCCGACGTCGCTCCGGCCGACCGGCTCGCCGAGCTCGAGTTCGAGCTGCCGCTCGGTGGCGGCGACCGCCCCACCCCCACCACCGCACAACTCGGCGAGATCGCCCCGCTGCTGCGCGCCCACCTCCCCGTCGACGACCCCCTTGCGCGTTACCCCGACCTCCTCGCCTCCCCGGCACTCGCCGACCAGCCCCTGCGCGGCTACCTCACCGGCAGCATCGACGCGGTGCTGCGGCTGCCCGGGCCGCGTTTCGTCGTCGTGGACTACAAGACCAACTGGCTCGGGCCCATCGGCGAGCCGCTCACGTCCGCGCACTACACCCCCGATCACCTCGCCGCGGCGATGATCGACGCCCACTACCCGCTGCAGGCGCTGCTCTACGGCGTGGCGCTGCATCGCTTCCTGCGCTGGCGGCTGCCCGACTACGCACCCGAGCGCCACCTGGGCGGCACCCTCTACCTGTTCGTGCGCGGCATGTGCGGCCCCGCCACACCTGTTTTCGACGGCGTGCCGTGCGGCGTGTTCGGGTGGGTGCCGCCCGCCGCGCTCACCGTTGCGCTGTCCGACCTGCTGCACGGGGAGCCGACGACGTGATCACCGAGATCGGCGACCCGCGGCGCGCCCATACCGCCACAGGCCTGCTCGCCGTGTTCAACGAGGCGGGCGTGCTCGACGCGGCCGACGTGCATGTCGCGCACCGAGTCGGTCGCCTCGGTGGGGAGCCCGACGAGCGGGTGCTGCTGGCCGCGGCCCTCGCCGTGCGAGCGGCGCGGCTGGGTTCGGTGTGCGTCGACCTCGCCGCGGTCCACCACACCGTGCTCGGCGAAGGTGACGAGCCGGTGGACGTCTCGGCCCTGCCGTGGCCGCCGCCAACCGAGTGGCTCGCGGCGTGCCGGGCAGGCCCGGTGGTCGCCGACGGCCGCGGCGCGCCGTCCGGGCGCCCGTTGCGGCTCGTCGACGACCTGCTCTACCTGGAGCGCTTCTGGGGCGAGGAGGAGCTGGTCCGTCGGTCGCTGGCGGAGCGGGCGGCGGTCCCCCCGCCGGTCGTCGACCTCGACCGGCTGCGGGCGGGGCTGGCCGCGCACTTCCCGGAGGACGCCGCCGCCCGCCAGCGGCTCGCCGCCGCGGTGGGCGTGCTGCGCCACGTCACCGTGCTGGCGGGCGGACCCGGCACGGGCAAGACCACCACGGTGGCGCGCCTGCTGGCCCTGCTCGCCGAGCAGCCCGGCCCGCTGCCCCGGATCGCGCTGGCGGCCCCCACGGGCAAGGCCGCCGCCCGCCTGCAGGAGGCGGTGACGGCCGAGCTGCCCACCGGCTCCGCGGCAAGGGTGGCCGACGCCGCAACCCTGCACCGGCTGTTGGGCTGGCGACGCGGCGGCACGTTCCGCTACGGCCGCGCGGAACGGCTGCCCTATGACGTCGTGGTGGTGGACGAGACCTCGATGGTCTCCCTGCCGATGATGGCCCGCCTGCTGGACGCGGTGCGCCCAGAGGCCCGGCTCGTGCTGGTGGGCGACCCCGACCAGTTGGCGTCCGTCGAGGCCGGCGCGGTGTTGGGCGACCTCGCGCGGGCAGGCGGCCGACCCGAACCCGCCCTCGACACGGCGCTGGCCACCCTGGGCCTGCCCACCGGGGTGGTCAACGGCGTCGTCACCCTCGACCACGTCTGGCGCTTCGACGGCGCGATCGCCGCATTCGCGCGGGCCGTGCAGAAGGGCGACGCCGACACCGCGCTGGAGCTGCTGCACGCGGGCGCGCACGACCTCAAGCTGGACGCGCCCGACGCGGTCGCCGCGCTGCGGGCCGACGTCGTCGCGGCGGGGTCCGCGCTCGCCGAGGCCGCCGCGGCGGGGCGGCCCGAGGCGGCGCTGGCCGCGTTGGAGCGGCACCGCGTGCTGTGCGCGCACCGGCGCGGCCCGTTCGGGGTCATCCGGTGGGGCGCGGAGGTCGACCACTGGCTCGCGCCCATCCGGAGCGTCGCCGACCCGTGGTATCCGGGGCGGGCCGTGCTCGTCACGGCCAACGACTACGACACCGGGCTGTTCAACGGCGACACGGGTGTCGTCGTCGCCACCGCGGACGGCCCACGGGTCGCGTTCGCCCGCGGGGGCCCGCCGACGCTCTACCCGCCGTCCCGGCTGGGCGAGGTCGCAGGCGTGCACGTGATGACCGTGCATCGGGCCCAGGGCAGCCAGGTGCGCCGGGTGGCGGTCGTGCTCCCGCCCCCCGAGTCGCCGCTGCTCACCCGCGAGCTGCTCTACACGGCGGTGACACGCGCCCGGGAGCACGTGCGGATCCTGGGCACGCCGGAGTCGGTGCGGGCGGCCGTCACCCGTCCGGTGGCGCGGGCGAGCGGGCTGTAGCTCAGGTCCGGTGGAGGCCGATGCTCCGCGAGGCGTCCCACCCGCCGGTGTCGGGGCGCTCGTGCGGCGCGGGCCGAGGCTCGGTGCACCGGGCCGTGTGCACATAGCTGTGGATCCACGCGATCGAGCCGTCGGGACGGGCCCGGTCGATGTGCGCGTAGCGGACCACCGGCTCACGGTCGGTGATGGGCGCGCAGCAGCGCTCGCAGAGCATGATCATCTTGTCGTCTCCCACCGGGTCGGACGGTCGGTCGACGGCGCTGTCGTCACCTCATTCTCCCCCGGCAGGCAGGGATCGTTCACGTGGGCTCGCCCACGCCGCGCAGGTCACACTGGGTCCACGCGACGTCGTGCCAGCGGCCGAGCTTCCATCCGACCCGACGGAACGTGCCGACCGGCGCGAACCCCAGCGCCCGGTGCAGCCCGACGCTCGCCTCATTGGGCAGCGCCATTCCCGCCGTCGCCGTGCGGTAGCCCCGCTCGGCGAGCCGCGGCAGCAATGCCGAGTACAGCGCACGGCCGCCACCCGAGCGCCGCAGCCCGCACTCCAGGTAGACGCTCACCTCGCAGGCGAAGCGATACGCGGCCCGCTCCTTGAACGGGCCGCCGTACGCGTATCCGGCGACCCGCCCGTCGTCCTCCAGCACGAGCCACGCGTACTGCGCCGTCGCCGCGCCGATGCGCCGCGCGAACTCGGCGGCATCCGGCGGCTCGGTCTCGAACGTGATGGCGGTGTCGCGGACGTAGGGCGCATAGATGGCCGCGCACGCGACGGCGTCATCGAGCGTGGCGTCGCGCACGGTTCTCGTCACGGTCACCGACGGTAGGACAGCCTGTCGGGTGGTGACGGATACGCCGCCGAGGGCATACGGTCGCCGGATCATGACGGTCGGTTGGTCCATGGCGTTCCGCCGCTCTCCCCTCGGCACGGCGGTGTTCGACGTCGCCACGGACTATCGCTACACCGTGCTCGCCTGGGCGTCGATCCAGGATGTGCCGACCGTGCGCCAGCACGCGCTGCACGTGCCCGCGGTCGAGGCGTGGGCGGTGCTCGACGGCGGTGTCACGAGCCTGGAGGGGTACGGGGTGACGTCGCTGCCGTGCGGCGTGCGCGTCGTCGGGTTCCAGGCGCTGCGGCTGATGATCGCCGATCTGGGCGTGGTCGGACCTACGCGGCCGTTCGACGGCGAGACCGTGCTGGCCCCCGAGGAGCTGCGAGCGGCGCATCGGGCGATCGGGCGGAGCCCTGCGGCCGTCGAGCAGGCCGAGCTGCTGGCGAGCTGCCATGACGCGGTGCTGCTGCGGTGGGTGGCGGCGACACTCGCAGGCTCGGGTCAGGCCGCGGCGGCCCGCAGCGCCCGGTAGAGCAGGGCGGGCTCGCCCAGGCGCCGTCGCAGCCCGCGCTCGAGGCCCGCGATCGGGTAGAGGTTCTGCGGGGCGCGGGAATCCTTGTACTCGGCCGAGGCGTAGCGCACGAGCGTGACCTGGGCGAGGTCGGCGAGCGCCACCGCCGCCTCGGGAGCGAGGTCGCCGCCGCACTCCACGCGCGCGACGCCCGCCCACGGCGCCGCCGACGCGCCCGGAAGCCGCAGGTACCAGCTGTAGACGGGGAAGGGGCGCTCGATCCGGAAGACGGGCGTGCGCTCGCCCGCGGCGAGGGCGCCGACGACCGCGCCGAGCCGACTGTCGAGATAGGTCTTGTTGTGGCTCTTGACGAACCCGATCGCCCGCGGCAGCGGATGCGGACCCTGCAGCTGCCCGTCCAGCACGAGCAGGTCGTCCGGGCCCGCGCCCTCCCCACGAGCCCGCGCCGCCACCTCGGCCTCGACCTTGGCGAGGTCGCCCTGCAGGGCCGCCGACAAGAACTGTGCGGGCGCGGCGCCCTCGCGCGGAACACGCGCGCCGACGATGTCGTAGGTGCCCGCCCAGGTGACGATCTTCTCGGCGGCCCGCGCGGCCGTGACGAGGCTGCGGCGCGCCGCGAACGCCGCCAGGTGGGCACCATCGCTCGGGCAGCAGCACACCACGCCCGCCGCGTAGGAGGCGCAGAGCCCCGGCGCGACCAACCCTTCCCCCTCCTGCACCCATACCTGGGCTTCGACGCGGCGGACGCCGTCGACGAACAGCACCGCGCCCGGCGGCTGAAGGCCCGGCTGGGCCGGGATCGGCGCCCACTGCTCCTCGGGCACCTCGACGGCGGTGTCGGTTTCGGCGCGCGACGCGCCGAGCTCAGTGTCGACGCTGGACCCGTAAGCCGGGTCCCACGGGTCCACGGTGAACCTCATGCGCCCTCCCGGACGATCCACGAGCTGCGCTGGTCGCGTCGGACGGCGAAGCGCACCGGCACCCGTTCGGCGAGCGCGGGCACGTGCGTGATCACGCCGACCACGCGGTCGCCACGGGCCGCGAGGTTCTCCAAGGTGCCCGCGACGGTCTCCAGGTTGGCCTCGTCGAGGGTGCCGAACCCCTCGTCCAGGAAGATCGACTCCAGACGAGCGGCACCCTGCGCGGCCAGGCCTGCCATCTGCGCCGACAACGCCAGCGCCAACGCCAGGCTGGCCTGGAACGTCTCGCCGCCCGAGAGCGTCTTCACCGGCCTGCGAGCGTCGGCGTCGGTGTGGTCGATGACGAGGAACTCCCCGTTCTCGTGGGTGAGCTCGAACTGGCCGCCGGAGAGCTCCGCGAGGCTGACCGAGGCGTCGGCGACCAGCGCGTCCAGCGCCGAGGCGACCAGCCAGCGCGGAAAGCCGTCGGAGCGCAGGAGGTGGCCGAGCATCTTCGCAACCTGCTGCGCCTGCGCCGCCGCGTCCCGGTCGGCCGTGAGCCGCGCCGCCGTGGCCCGACGCTCGACGACGCGCGCGTGCGCCCCCCGTGCCCGCTCCAGCGCGGTGGCGACGGCCATCGCCGCCGTTCCCGACGCGACCTCGACCTCCGCTTCGGCGGGGCCCGACGTGGCTCCAGCACGTGGCGCGGGCGGGATGGGGACGTCGTGGGCGGCGAGGTCGTCCAGGATCCGCCGGGTGACCTCGTCGCGGCGCGCCGCGGCGGTCGCTCGGGTCTGCTCGACCTCGCGCACCTCTGCGGCGCGGGCTGCGGCCGCGGCCTGCGCCCACGAGACGAGCTCCGCCCACGCGGCGACCACGTCGTCGTCGCGGAGCGCCGGGGCGTGCAACGCGACCACCGGATCACGCGCGGCCCGCAGCTCCGCCCACGCCGCGGCGACCTCTCGCTCGACGGCCGTGGCCACGTCCTCCGCGACCCGCACGGCCGCCCGCGCCGTGCGCAGCGCGGCATCGGCGCCCCGGGCGGCCTCCTCCAGCTCGTCGATCCGCGCCAACACCGCGGCCGCCTCGTCGTCCGCGGGCGCTTCGCGCAGCGCGACCGCGAGCTCGCGGTCGCGCCGTTCGAGCTGCTCGACGAGCCCGGTGGCCTCCTGCTCGGCCCGCGCGGCCGCCGTCTCCTCACGGCGCCGCCGCTCCGCCACCTCGTCCGCCGACCGGAGCGCCTGCTCGGCTGCGCCGTGCGCGTGCTGCGCCTCGGCGTAGCGCGTGCGTGCTCCGGGGAGCGCCGCCTCCCGTGCGTCGGCCTCGTGGCCCGCCCACGCGACGAGCGTGGTCCATCCCGCGACCGGGTCCTCGTCGTCGACGGCGGGTGCGCCGAGCCCCACGAGCGGGTCGCGGGCGGTCCGCAGCGCGCTCGCCGCGGCCGTGGCGGCGGCCCGCGCGGTCTCGACCTCGACCGTGGCGGCGTCGCGCTCCGCCCGGGCGCGCCGCACCGCCTCGTCCGCCGCTCGCCCGGCCGCGGCCAGGTCGTCGAGGTGCGCGAGCGCGGCCTCGATCCCCTCGGCCGACGGCACGGCCCGAGTCTCGGACCCGCCCACCCCCGGTTGGACTGGGGCGGGCACCGCCGCCCGGCTTTGCCTGGAGTCGGGACGCGTCGCTGACCCGGCAGACCCACGGCCGCCCCCGCCGGTGGCGGCCCCGGGAGGGCCATCGGTCGGGAGGCTGAGGGCGGCCAGGGCGGCTGTCAGTCGCTCGACCGCGTCGGTGGCCGTCTGCTGCGCGGCGACGGCCCGCGCGTGCTCGGCGGTCGCCGCTGCCTCCGCGCGCCTGGCCTGGTCGAGGGCGGCTTCGGCGGTGGCGAGCGCGCGGTCCGCCGCGGCCAGATCGCCCTCCGGGAGCGGCGCGGGCAGCACGGCCACCGGCTGCGCGCAGACCGGGCATTCCTCCCCCACGACCAGGTCCGGCCGTAGCGCGGTGGCGAGATCAGCCCGCAGAGCCACCGCCCGCAGAGCCCGGGCGTGCTCGACGTGCGCGCCTGCCTGCTCGACCCCGGTGCTCGCCGCCGCGAGGGCGGCCCGGGCGGCGTCGGCCGCCTCCCGCGGCGGCGCGGGAGGCGGCGTGGGCGTCGACGAGCGCGCGGCGGTCGCGCCTCGCCTGCTCCAGCGGGGCCCGGTCGGGCGCGGCGGCGAGCGTGCTCCGCGCGTCGGCATCCGCGCGCTCCGCAGCAGCCAGCGCGTCCGTTGCCCGATCGCGCGCGGTCGACCGCGCGCGCCCGGCGCCCCTCCAGCGCGTCCAACCCGGCGGGCGCGACGACCGCCCGGAGGGCGTCCCGTTCGGCCGCGAGCCTGCTGCCCACCTCCCGCGCCTCCGCCAAGGCGGCGGCCGCGGACTCCCGTGTGGCGCGGGCCTGGTCGAGCGCGGCGCGCGCCGAGGCCGCGTCCGACCCGGCGGTCGCCTCGGACGCCCGGGCCTTGGCCTGCCGCTCACGGGCTCCGGGCAGCTCGGCCGCGATGCCCGCGCGCTCGGCGTGGTGGCGTCGGGCCTGCTCCATCGGGCCGCGCGCCGGGGCGGCGCGGACGGCCTCACGTGCCGCCGTGTCGTCGGCCTCGGCGGCACCGAGCGTGTCTCGGGCCGCGGCCAGCGCGCCCGCCGACGACGCGCGTCGAGTCGCCAACTCGTCCAGCCCGGCGGGTGGGGTGAGTCCGCTGAGCCGCGACCGCTCCGCGGACAGCCGTCCGACCGTTGCCTCCGCCTCGGCCAGCTCCGCCGCGGCGACGGTGAGCGCAGGCGTCGCCGCGTCTACCCGCGCCCGCACCGCGGCCAGCGCCGTGATCCGCTCGGCGGCGGCCTGCTCGGCGGCCTGCGTGTCGTCGACGTAGTCGCCGAGCTGTTCGGTGAGCACCTGCGCCCGCTGCTCCTGGCTGCGCGCTTCGGCGTTCGCCTCCTTCGCGATGACGTCGTAGACGCCGAGCCCGAGCAGCCGGACCAGCGTCTCCTGCCGTTTGCGGGGCTCGGTGTGCAGGAACTCCGCGAACTCGCCCTGCGGCAGCACCACGCAGGTGGTGAAGTCGCCGAACGGCAGCCCGAGCAGCGCTTCGACGGCCTTCGTGGTGGCAGGCGCGCCGTCGGCCACCGGCTCGGTCTCCTCCGCGACCGCGCCGGTGCCCGCGGGATCGCGCAGCCGCTCCAGCCGGGCCGTGCGCACCGATACGCCGCCGCTCGCGGCCCGCCGCAGCTCGCGGGCCACGACGTAGCGCTCGGTGCCCCCGGCGCGGCCGGTGACGTCGAACACGAACCGCACCGTGCCGCGGGCGACGGTGGGCGCCAGCGCCAGCGCCACCGTGCGCGCGTTGTCCCACCGCGGCACCGAGCCGTACAGCGCGAACGTGATGGCGTCGATCACCGTGGACTTGCCGGAGCCGGTGGGCCCGATCAGGGCGAAGTACTCCGCTGCGGTGAAGTCGACGGTGGTGGGCTCGCGGAAGGACCCGAACCCGGCCATCTCCAGCAGCACGGGGCGCATCAGCCGGTGACCCGCTCGTGCAACGTGCGGAACAGCTCGGCCACCCGGGAATCGGCCACGCCCCGGGTGCCGAGGTACTCGCCGAACAGCTCGACCGGCGTGCGGCCCGGCTCGGGGGAAGGCCGGGCCACGGCGGTGGGCGCCGCGAACTCAGGATCGATGCGCACCTCCAATGCGTTGGGCAGCAGGCCCGTGACCTCCTCCCGCAGCCCGGCCCGGGCGGGCTCGCGCACCCAGACCCGGAGGAAGTCGTCGCCGACCATCTCACCGAGCACCGACAGTTCCGCGACGGTGCCGCGGAGGGTGCGCAGGCGTCGTCCGGCCTGGATCGGCACATCGGTGACGGCGGCGGGGGTGCCCGGTGCGGCCTCGACGACGCAGACGACCGGCGTGTTCTCCTGCTCCCCGAAGTCGACGGCCAGCGGCGCGCCGCTGTAGTGGACGGGGCACGACGCGGCCATCGTCTGCCGCCGGTGCAGGTGGCCCAGCGCGACGTAGTGCGCCTCGACCGGGAAGATCCCGGCGGGCACTGCGTACTCGAAGATCGACTGAGCGGCGCGTTCGCCGCCGCCCATCTTCCCGTCCAGCACGGTGAGGTGGGCCATCACGAGGTTCACGGCGTCGTCCCGGAAGCCCGCGGTGAGGTTGCCGAGGACGTCGCGCAGGTGCTGGTCGTAGGCGCTGGTGTGCTCGGCGGGCGTGCCGGACACGAGCTCGGCGGCCCGCACGGCGTAGCGGGTGGAAAGGAACGGCAGCACGGCGAGGGTCGCGCGCTCGCCCGTCGAACGGGCGGTGAACTCGACGAGGCCGCCGTTTTCGGCCGTGCGGACCGTGCCGACCAGCGTGATCCCGGCCGCCTTCGCGAAGCCCCGATAGGCGTCGATCGTGGCGGCGTGGTCGTGGTTGCCCGCGATCGCGATCACCTCGACGCCGTCGCGCGCCAGCCCGAGCAGCGTGCGGTTGACGAGCTTCTGGGCCTCGGCCGAGGGTGCGGCGGTGTCGTAGAGGTCGCCCGCCACCAGCACCGCGTCCACCTCGTGGGCCCGCGCGATGCCGACGATCTCGCGCAACACCTGCTCCTGCTCGTCCAGGCGGGAGCGCCCCTTGAGCGTCTTGCCGACGTGCCAGTCGGCGGTGTGCAGGAACCGCATGGGCTCGTCATCGTAGAGCGGCGACCCGGCGCAACCCCGCAGGGCACGCCGCGTGGCGCGCTCGCGCATGCGTTGCCGACTCCGCACCGGCGTCCGGACGCGGGTGCGGGGACGGCAACGCTTGTGCGGTGCTGTCAGAAGGGGGCGTCGTCGTCCTCGGTCACGGTCGCCAGCCGGGCGAAGGGGTCGCGCGGCGGCGCGCCGTTGGTGCTCGACACCTCGCCCGCCGATTCTGAGAGCCGCGTCGCCCACGCCGGGAACGGGAACTCGACGGCCAACGGCACCGGGATCTCCGGCTGGGAGACGAACATCGTGCCCGGCTTGGCCAGGGTGGCGCGGGTGCGCTGCGACGGCGGCAGGAACCCGTACTCGGGGCGCCCCGCCTCGGCCGGGTCCAGCCGCCCCACCACCTTGATCGACGAGTTGGCGACGATCCGCCGCTCGACCTCCGACGCCGTCTGCTGCGCGCCGATGAGGATGATGCCCAGCGAGCGGCCGCGCTCGGCGATGTCGAGCAGCACCTCCTTGATCGGGCTCGACCCCTCCCGCGGCGCGTACTTGTTGAGCTCGTCGATCATCGTGAAGAGCAGCCCGCTCGCGCCCGCCGCCTCCTTGCGCGCCGTCTCGGCCGCGAGGACGACCCCTACGACGAAGCGCTGGGCGCGCTCCGGGAGGTTGTGCAGGTCGACGACCGTGACCTGCCTGCCCTCGGTGGTCACCCGCCGTCGCGGGGTGTCGGGCAGGTCGCCGCGCACGATTCCCCGAAGCGGCTTCAACGACGAGCGCAGCCGCCGCAGGAACGCGTTGACCGTGCCGGTGCCGGTGACGGGGCCTGCCCACTCCCTGCGGGTTTCCTCGTCGCTCAGTCGGTCCGAGACGAACTCGACGAGGGCGTCATAGGTGCGGAGGATCTCGCCCTCGACCGACACCGCCCCGTCGCCGATGGCCGTCGCCTCCCGGCGCAGCCGCGCCGCCACCGTGTGGATCACCATCGTGTACTGGTTGCGCTCGTCCTCGGCGTCGGCGAAGACGTAGGGCAGCATCTCCCCCGCGCAGAACTCGGCGAGCGTCCACCAGAACGCGGTGACGCCCGACGTCCGGCCGGTGACGAAGGGGCGACCGCTCGGGTCGTCCGGCGTCGGCGGGGCGTAGAAGCCCGCCGACCCGAACGCACCCGCGGGCAGGCCCAGCTCCGCGTAGTCCGCGGTGAGGTTGCCGTCGAGGCGGTGGTTGCGGTGGTCGAGGAACAGCAGGTCCTCGCCCTTCACGCTGAACACGAGCGCCTTCGCGTTCACCGACCGCTTGCCGAGCACGCCCGACTGGAAGATCGAGTAGAGCAGGAACAGCGCGAAGCTCGTCTTCGTCGCGACGCCGGAGATCCCGCTGATCGACACGTGGCCGCCGCGGGTGCCGTCGAGGAACTCCAGGTTGAGGTAGATCGGAGCGCCGTCGCGACCCTTCCCGACCGGCACCTTGCGCTGCATCTGGTCGAAGTACAGCGCCTGCGCGCGCTCCTCGCCGGTCGCCCGCCGCACCTCCGCGCCCGGGGTCGGCGGCACGTAGCACTCCGGCTCGACGCGGGTGGTGGTGATCTCGGCGATCTCCTGCACCTGCGCGGGCAGCACCCCCTCGGCGACGAGGAAGACGTCGGAGCCGTAGCTGGTGCCCTCGTGGCGGGCGACGACCTGGGTGACCACGCCGGAGGTGCGCACCTCACCGATGCCCGGCACCGACCGCGCCGTCGTGACGACGTCGTCGAGCTGCAGGTACTGCTGCGGCGCGAGGGCAACCGAGAACTGCAGCGGGGTGGCGTCCTCGGTGCCGGTGACGCGTCCGACGGGCTGGCCGGGCATCCGGCAGACGATAGCCGCTCGCCGATCCCCGGCCGCAGACTGTCGGGGGTCGGTGGGAGGCTCGCCTCCTCAGGCAGAAGGGAGCATCACAATGTCCATCCGAGACACCACATGGCCCGCAGGCACCCCGTGCTGGGCCGATCTGTCGGTCCCCGACATCCCCAAGGCCGTCGAGTTCTACTCCGCCGTCCTCGGCTGGTCGCTCGTCGACAGCGGTGAGGACTTCGGGCACTACCACATCGCCCAGGTCGAGGGGCACGCCGCGGCGGGCATCGGGCCCGTCATGGCCGAAGGGCAGCCGTCGTTCTGGACCTTGTACATCGCCAGCGACGACGCCGACGCCACCGCCAAGCTGATCGCCGACAACGGCGGCAGCCTGATCATGGCGCCGATGGACGTGCCCGAGACCGGCCGCATGTGCATCGCCACCGACCCCACGGGTGCCGCGTTCGGCGTCTGGCAGTCGCTCGGCATGCCGGGCGCCGGGATCGTCAACGAGCCCGGCGGCATTGCGTGGGAGGACGCGCGGCTCAACGACGTTGAGGCAGGCCGCGCGTTCTACACGGCGGTGTTCGGCTGGTCCTACGGGGAGATCCCGGGCATGGATCTGGCGGAGTACGGCGTCTTCACCAGCGGCGGCGATCCGCTCGGTGGCCTCGGCAGCATGATGGGCGCGCCGGAGGGCACCCCCTCGCACTGGGTCGTGTACTTCGGCACCGCGGACATCGACACCGCCGTGGCCGCGGTCGAGCGGCTCGGCGGCGGGGTCATGCAACCGGCCACGGACACGCCGTTCGGCCGCATGGCTTTCGTCACCGATCCGTTCGGGGCACCCTTCGCCTTGCACCAGGCACCCGAGCGCTGAGCCCGTGCGGGTCGCGGCCCGGGGCGGCGCCACGGGGCCGGCCGCCACCGGGGGCCGGGCGCCACCGGGCCGCGCCACCGGGCCGCGCCACCGGGCCGCGCGGCGGCGCGCGCAGTACGTCAGGCGCGGGTCAGCGCGGTGATGCGGGGGCGTGCCGACGGCCAGCGCTCGAGCAGTTCGGCGCGCACGCCCAGCCGAAAGCCCGACCACGCGAACGGCGGCGCCGTCGTCGTGCCGACCAGCGACCACGCCCCCACCGGGGTCGAGCCCTGGCACGTCCCCGCGGGCACGACGAGCTGCGGTCGTTGTCCGGCGTCGAGGTCGGGGCCGAGCGTCGGCTCGTCCACGCGGCCGTCGTCATGGAGTAGCAGCAGCCGCAGGGGCGAGCCCCCGTACCAGTGATAGGTCTCGGTGGCGCTCAAGGTGTGCAGTGCGGAGAAGTCCGGCGCGAGAAGCAGGTAGTAGATCGCCGACGAGTGCGCGTCGGCGAACGTCCGTCGGTAGAGCCCGCCTTCATCGGGCAAAGGCTGCAGACCGAGCATGCGGGCCACCCGCTCGCCTTCGGCCCGCTCGCCGACCCCGGCCACGGGCGCGACGATAGCCGCCGGTCGGCCGGGTCGTCACTCATCGCGACGGCGCAGACGGACGCCTGTCACAGCGTTCAACGGTTGCCGAGTGCGCACGGTGGCGGGTTCGCTACCGTCGAGCGCAGGCATGGGCACAGCCACCGCTCCTGGGCGCCGAGCCCCCTCCCGAAGACAAGCCCCTCGAGTAGCGTTCCCATCACCGTCAGTGACAGGAGGAGCGGGCCATGATCGGCAAGCGACTCGCCGTACAAGGGCTCGAAGCCCTCTGCAGGATGATGTGGGGCTTCCCACCCACGATCGTTGCGCTGATCGTCGAGGACATGGGAGCCGTGCGGGCGATCGGCTGGTTCGCCGCGCACATGCCCCGCTTCTTGGCATCACGCGTGGCGCTCGGGCCCGCCCGCGTGCACCTGGCGTGCATCGTCGTGTCCCTGCGCAACGGGTGCGCCTACTGCGCCCACGGCCACGTCTACGCGCTCGAACTGCTCTATCTGCGTCAGCACGGGCGCCTCTTCCCGCTGGACGCGAAGGCGCTCGACGAGTGGTACGGGCTCGACGCCCGGACACTGCGCAACCGCCTGCACACCGCGCTGGCCGGGGCCGGGATGCACATCGAGGCGATCTGGGTCGACCGCATGATCGCGCTCGCCGACGGCGCCCAGACACCGGTCGACACCGCCGAGGCCAAGCTCGCCCACGTCATGCGGATGGCCGACACCGCGAGCCGGATCGCGGCCGCCCGGAACGCCACGCCCGACGAAGCGCACGACCCGATCAACAAGGACGCCGCCGTCAAGGCCCGCCATGCCGCGCTGCGGTCGGCGTGCCCGATCTGAGCCCGCGGCTGGACAGGAGCCGCGCCGCAAGTCACGCTTGGCCCACGTTCGAGACACTCTCCGGGGGAGGCACCCATGCAACTGGGCCGGAAGCTCGCCGAGGGATACGCCGCGGACCCAGAAGTCGACGAAGGCGCGCCGCCGCTCGCCGAGACCCCTGCCGAGCCACGGGTCGAGGTCGAAACCCCCGTCGAGCCGGTACGGGCCTGACCCATGGCCTGGCGGTCTGCCCGCCGCGCGCCCGAGCACTCGGAACAGCCCCTCGCAGGCTTCAAGTTGGCGCATCCGATGCTGTCGGCCGACGGCAGCCGCGCGGGCTTCTGCGGGGTGACCGTCGGACGCGGACACGTCTACCTCGCGGTCGACGACGCGATCTGCGTGCAGGGCAGCCGTCACGCCAGTCCCTCGAAGTGGTGCGACTGCGGCTTCTACTGCTTCCACGACATCGGCTCCGCCCGCGACCTGGCCTGTGAGCCCGAGCACCGCAACGCCGTGCTGCTCGAGGTCGCGGCGTCCGGGCGCTACCGCCGCTACGAACGCGGGCTGCGCTACTCCCGCCAACGGGTGCGGTCCGTGCGGGTCAGCCGTTGTGACTGCGGCCAGTCCGCCACCGTGCTCGTCGACACCGGAGCGGGCAGCACCGGGTGGCGTCAGCTCCTGCCGACGTGCCTGGCCTGCGTCGGCGCCCGGCCACGACTGGAGCTGCAGGCGTTCGCGCGGCTGGCGGGCCACGGGGTGACGATCAGCGGCGAGGCGGCGCCGGTCGACGCCGATCTCTCCGGCGCCGGGCAGGTCACGCTCCTGCACGCCGAGATGGCGTTGCTGCAGGCGCGGCTCGACGATCTCCAGGCGCGCCTCGACGCGTTCACCCGGGGCGGCGGCGACGGCTAAGGCGGCATGTCCGACCCGATGGCGTCGAGCAGCACCGGCAGTACCGCCTCCTCGTGCACGGCCACGCCGCCGTGCCGCATGGCCGCGCCCAGCTCGGGATCCCATGCGGCATCGACCGGCGTGCCGCTCAACGGCACGCCGCCCGTGGTGAGGCCCGCGAGGTAGTCGGCCGCGCCCATGCGCCACGGCGCCACCCCGACCTGCGCCACAAGCTGGTTGGCGATCGCGACGCCGGGCCAGTCGAAGTCGCCGTGATAGCGCAGGCAGGCGGCGGCGAGCGCACGAAGTACATCGAGCACCACCAATGTGGGTCGTCCGCTCGTGCAGACGACCGGATACCGGGCGCCGTGCCGCTCCGCGACCGCCTCCAGCACCCGGGGATTCTCCGCCACCAACACGGTGTGCGGGACGACGAGCGCACAACGACCAGGTCCCACGCTGTGACGTGGATCGGGTCGCCCGCCTCGGCGGCCGCGCCGAGCCGGTCGACGGCGCTGCCCGGGCCGGTGGCGCGCAGGCCGAGGGTGAGGCACGTGGTGGACACCCGGTCGACGCGGACCCCGGCGCTCTCCCACAGCGCGCGCCTGCCCGACGCTGTGGTGGGCGGGGCGTCGCCGCGCTGCGCCGCGAGCGCGCGCAGGACGAGCGCCGCGACCGTGCGGCCGTCGTCGAGCGCATGCGCATCCGCTCCGACGGCTGCCGCGAGCTCCGTACGCGAGAGCGCCGCAGGCAGCCGCGCGAGAACGGCCACCGCCGATCGCACCGCACCCTCGGGATCGGTGGCGCGCCGCAGCAGCCCCGCCCGACGCACACCGTCGAGCCACTCTTCGCGCCAGCCGACGTCGGCCAAGAGAGCGCGGGCCAGTGTGAACGGAGCTTCGCGATCGGCCGCGCGGCGGGCCCGCTCCCCCGGCCGGTCACGTGGCGCCTCGCCGCCGACGCTCGCCAGCACGGCGACGAGACCGCCGATCCCCGAGCGCGCCGCCAATGTGGCATCCAGCGCGGCGAGGTCGACGCGGCAGCGGGGGCTCGTGACCGGCCGCCCGACCAGCCCCGCAACAGCGAGTCGCTCCTCCGGGCCCAGATCGGTGAGCACGACGTGACCCTCCGCCCGCAGGCCGCGCTGCTCCAGCCGGGCCCGCAACGAGGCCCAGATCCGCCGCAGCGCGGGATCGTCGACCCAGCCCATATCAGGCGCCGACCGCCTGCAGCCGGTGCCCGTCCCAGAGGTGGCGGTATTGGGCGATGCCGCGCTCGGTCGGATCGCGCAACGCCTCATAGATCGCCAGCGCGGGGACGGTGTCGTGGTCGCCCCACAGGCGTTCACTGGTGATCACGAAATCGAGATCGAGCTGGACGAGCAGGCCGAACAACAAGGGATGCGTCCGAACGTCGATCTTCGGGAAGGCGTCGTCGAGCAGGATGAACCGGGGCGAATGCGGTGCGGCCCCGGCCAGAGAGCTGAAGTGCGCCGCGGCCGCCGCGAACAGCGGTAGATAGCACACGACCTTCTGCTCGCCCTGCGACAATGCCGACCTGCGGTGCAGGTCGTGCCAGGTGCCCGCGGTCTCGGGGCGCGTGTAGCGGACCCGGAAGGCGAACCAGCGCCGGTAATCCAGCGCGCGGGCGAGGTGCTCGGCGTAGGCGTCCTCCGGCGCGTCGGCGCGGGACGCCTCGATCAGCCGATGCAGCGCGTCGCGCAGCTCGCGTCGCTCGTCAGGCAACAGGGCACCGACGGGGCGCCCCAGGAGCTCGACCGATCGGCGCGCGTCGGCGGCGACGTCGTCGCGCAGCGACCAGCGCAGCGCCACCGCGATGCCCTGGCTCGTGGTGACCCCGCGGAGCAGGGTGTTCATCTCCGCGACGAGCTCCTCGGCCTCCTGCCTGCGTGCGCGCAGCGACTCGCCGAGGTCACCGAGGATGTGCTCCTCGAACAGCCGCCGTTCGCGTTCGGTGAGCAGCTCGGCGTCGCGGGTCACGGCGGCGGCAAGCCGCTGGGCGAGGGCGCCGATCGGATGCTCCCCCGCCTCGTCACGACCGACGACCGCGAGGGCATTGCCGACCTCGACCACCCGTGGATCGACGTCGGCCGCCGGGCCGCTCGCGGCGTCCTGCCAGGCTGCGAACACGGCGGTCTCGGTGCCGCCCCGCTCGGCCGCCGGGAGCGCGGCGAGATCGCGGGCGAAGGCCAGGACGATCGCGGCCACCGGTTGCCCGGACGCGAACGAGCGGGCGAGGTCGAGGGCATGCCGGTGGTCCGGGTCGCCGACCGAGGCGTCCCCGGACTCCGGACCGCCGGACTCCAGCAAGCCGGGCGGCTCGGCCAGCGCGGCGATCGCAGCAACCGCCGCCGCCAGCACGGGCTCGTGCTCGGCCAGCCGCGATGCCGCCTCCTGCGCAGCCTGCCGGGCCGCGCCTGCGGCGCCGAGGAGTGCGGCGATCGTGCGCTCCAGCTCGGTGGCAGCGCGCTCCAACTCGGCCTGGAGTTCCTCGGCCACCTCGATGCGGCGCCGAATCTCAACGACCGACGCCCCGATGGTCGCCTCCATCTCGTCCGCGGTGGCGCGGGCCGCCGCCGCCCGGTCGCGGGCCACCACCGCGGCGCCCGCCGCGTCCTGCGCCTCGGCGAGATCGCCCTCCGCTGCGGCCGCGTCCTCGGCCCAACGCTGGACCCGCGCGATCATCTGGACGCCACGCTCGGCGTGGCTCGCGAGGGCGGCATCCAGGTCACGCAGCGCCTCGCGACGCGCGGCCAGCGGCTCGGCCGCCGTGGGCAACCCGTGGGTGGTCGCGAGCGCGCCCAGCTCTGCCCGTCGGGCGGCCTCCGCCGTGCGGGCGTCCGCGGCCACCTGCTCGGCCGTGGCCGCGCGGCGGTCGGCCCGCTCGACGACCAGTGCTCGCTCATCCAGGCGCGCCCACGCCGCGACGACCGCTGCGCTCGGCGGCGTCGCCGCCAACCACTCCTCGATCGCGCCCGCGGCCTCCCGCGCGGCGGTCTCGGCCGTGGCGGCGGCCTCCCCAACGGTGATGAGCGCGGCGATCTGTTCATCCAGCTCGGCGAGCCTGCGGGCGCGCTCAGCGGCGCGGGCGGTGGCGCCGACGTACTGCGCTCGTGCCTTGGTAGCCCGCCCGGTGAGCGGACCCAGCCGCCAGCGACCGTCGGCGGCGACCCATGCGGAGGGCGCGGCGGCACCCTCCGCGCCGGGCGAGGCCCCCGCCCCGATGCGGGCGAGCACCGTCCGCACCACCTCGGGCGCAACGGCGGCGTCGCCGGAACCGTCGGGCACCAGAAGGCGGTCGACGGCCTCGCCCTCGACCGATGCCCCGGCGGGTAGCACCGTGTCGTGGCGCCCGATCTCCAGCGCCCCGCCGTCGGGTCGCACCCAGGCGTCGAGCAGCCCCGACGCCTCCAGCGCCGCCTCGAGCCCCGCTCGGTCGTCCTGCGCGACATCCGGGGCGAAGTCGACGAGCCGCCAGAGCGGGGCACCGGCCCGGCCGGTGCGGGTGTCGCGGGACCAGGCGGGCGCGGGCGGGGCGGGATCCGTCTCGGCGGCGACGGCGGCGCGCAGCTCGCGGGCCACGCGGAGCTCCCGTTCGGCGGCCGTGCGTCGGGCCGCGGCGACCTTCTCCTCCTCCCGGCGGGCCGCGAAGACGGGTTCGGCGGCGGTGCGCGCGAGGGTGGGCAGGCTCGCCAGCACCTCGGACGTGAGCGCCTCGGGCATGGGGAACGGCACCGCACGCGGATCGGCCGACCACGTGTCGAGCGCCGTGGTGAACGCGCCCTCGGCCGCGCGGGCCGCCCCGACCGCGTCGGCGTGCAGGCCACGGGCCTCCTCCGCGTGCCGTTCGGCCTCGGCGGCCGCCTTCTCCGCATGCGCGCGCCGCGTGGCCGCCACTTCCTGCTCGCGCCGAGCCCCGTCGACGACCTCGACGGCCGCCCGCAGCTCACCGAGCACCGGCCGGGCGGCTCGCACGCCCTCGGTCTGGTCCCGCAACGCGGCCGCGACGGCCTCGGCATCGCCGGGCGCCTCCAAGCGGGGCTCGTGCAGACCGAGCGGGGCGGGCACGGCCACGCGCGCGCCGTGCTCGGCCAGTTCGACCGCGCGTTGCCGGGCCTCGGTGCCGTGCGCGACCAGGCCCGCAGCCAACGACACCGCGTCGCGGCGCACCCGCTCGGCCGACCGGTCAGCGCGCGTTCGCGCGCTCCGGGCGGTGCCCTGCGCCGCCCCTGCGCTCCGCTCCCGCTCGGCCGCGAGCTCCCGCGCGGCCAGGAGTGCCCGCTCGTTGCGCAGCACCGGATCGGCCCGCAGCTGCACCAACCGGGCATCCACCAGGCTGCGCTCGGTCGCGACCGTGCGGCGTCGATCTTCGGCACGTTCGTGCTCATCGCGGAGGCGCTCGACCTCGACCCGACAACGCGTGACCTCCCCGTGCCGCCGTGTGCGCTCCCGGTGCGACTCCAGAAGCGCGGCGCCCCGGGTGCGCACGACCTCGCGGGCGTAGGCGGCGTAAGCCCGCGCGAACGCCGCCACGCCGTCGGCGCACCGGCGCTGCCGGTCGAGCTGCTCACCGAACGCGGCCAGCTCGTCGAAGGTGTCGCCAGCGGCACGGACCGCGTCGTCGTCCAACGCGGGCAGCGCGTTGGCGAGCTGCTCGGCGAGCCGGGCGGGCTCGATGTCCTCACCGACCTGGGGCTGGCGCAGCCAGTACAGCAGCCGCAGCAGCTCGTCGTACCGCCCGGCGTCGAGGCCGAACAACGTGCGTCCGACGTGCTGCTTGTAGGCGCGCGCCGCCTCGAAGTAGTGCCCGCCCGCGGCCTCGACCGCCGCCTTCAGCCGTTCCCGGGCGAGCGGGCCCGCATCGTCCTCCAGGTGCAGCTCGCGGCCGATACGGCCGGGGACGGTGAAGTACCACGGGGTGGCCGACCGGGTTGACTGTGAGGCCCGGATGCCCACCCCGCAGGTGATCGTCTCCTCCGACCGCTCCAGCTCCACCCACAGATACCCCGCACGGTTCTGCCCCTGATATCCGTCGAGCATCAGCCAGAGCAGGCTCGTGTGATGCCGACCGGAGGCGGTCATGCGCGCACGGTCGCCGTCCAACACGAACGGCAGCAGCATCTCGAGCGTCTTGGACTTGCCCGCGCCGTTGGAGCCACGCAGTAGGAGCCGGCCCTCGGCGAACTCGAAGATCTGGTCGTCGTACTGCCAGACGTTGAGCACGCCCGCCCGCGCGAGCCGGAAGCGGTCGCTCACGGTTGATCCTCCCCGAAGAGTGACGGCTGGCCGTCGGCCGCGGGTTCGGCGATCGACGGACGGGCCGTGTAGCGGGCCGCAGCGGCGTGCACCAGCCAGGCCCCGTCCGGCTCGACCCGGACGAGCCCGGCCCCGACGAGCACGGCGCGCGCCTCGGCGAGCGCTGCGGCGTGGTCCTCGCGATGCTCCTTGCGCAGCCCGGCGCCCCACTCCGCGAGGACGGCCTCGGCGGCGGCCGCGACCAATGGCGGATCCGCCCGCCGCCAGATACGTGCGGCGGGCTCGGCCGCGCGCGCGTCCGCCCTGAGCTCGTGCGTCAGTGCCTCGACGAGCAACAGCGCGAGCTGGCGCCCCGAGCCGCCGCCCGGGAACTCCACATCGGTGAGCTCGCCGTCGGCGTCGACGGCGAGTGCACCTTCCGCGCGGAGCTCCACCTGCAGGCCGAACCGGTCGGCGAACCACTCCCGCTCCCGGTTGCGCCCGCGGCGCCACCACTCGGCCTGCTCCTCGGTGAGGGTGTCGGCCGACAGCACCGGTGACTCGACCAGCCGACGGCGTACCGCCACCCGGGCCCCGCCCGCCGCGGACGGCAGCGCCGCGGCGTCGAGCAGGTCGGCGGGGCTTTCCACACCGCCGAGCGGCGCCGCGACGAGCAGGGCGAGCCGATCGCGTCGGACGTCGAGCAGCGACGCGGTGCGCTGCTCGGCCCAGTGCTCGAGGTCACCGTCGCGCTCGTGCAGCACGCCCAGCTCGACCAGCGCCGTGAGCGCGGCATACAGGGCGCGGCGATCGGCCAGTGTGTCGAGATCGACGTCCAGCCCGGCGTCCACGGCCGCCGACCGGACCTTGGCGACCAGCTCGTCGACGAGCAGCTGCGCCTTGCCCCGGCTCAACGCGGCGATCGTGAGGCAGAGCAGCGCGTAGGCCCGCGGGGTGAACGGCTTGCCGTTGCGGCGCAGCAGCGGACGCGTGGCGTCGCGACCCAGGCCCGCCTTGTAGAGCCGGGCGGCGCCCGGTTCGACGACCAGCCGGTAGCCCAGCCCGTCGGCGAACAGGCGCTCCAGTTCGGCCCGATGCCGTCGGACGATCCGCAGCTCATCGGCGCCCGGCCCGTCGGCGTGCAGCAGCGGATGCCGCAGCAGCGCGCGGGCGGCCCGGCGCCGCTCCGCCACGACCTGGACGTCCTCGGCGGGCGCGGGCCGCTCGACCCATTTCATCCGGTGGCCTCCCGCTCCCGTGCGTCTTCCACGTCGAGGCTGAGATCGACCAGCTCCAGTCGCCCGGCCGGGCTGCCGATCACGGTGCTCACGCCCGGCGTGCGCCGCACGACCAAGCGCCAGCCCTCCGCCATGACCTCCGCACGGTCGCCCGCACCGAGGGGGCGGCCACGACCGACCAACGCACGCGCATAGAGGTCGAGGAGGGCAACCCGGGCGTCGTCGGAAAGGCGCACCACGCCCATCCGTCCCACGTGTCGTCCGATCTCGGCCAGCGCCGCGCGCCGGCGGCGCTCGGCCGCCTCGCGCTCGACGAGCCGAGCCGCCTTCGCGGCGCTGTAATCGTCGCGCCTGCCCGCCCGGCCCCGGATGGTGCGAGCGCCGTATCGGCGTAGCGCCACCGGCACCTCGGCCGACGGCGTGCGCCACCACGATGCCGTCGGCGGCACGGGTTCGGCGTCGTCATCCGCCGGGAAGGCCAGGTGCCGACAGGAGTAGAGGCCGAACGCGGCCACCCACAGCGCGTGCGCCGTCGCGTCGTCCGTGTCGGCGAACCAGCGGGCAAGCGTGAGCAGATCGCCGTAACGGCTCTGCTCACGGCGACCGGTGGCGATCCGGCGCAGGTTGACCAGGAGTGCGCGCATAGCGTCGGTGGCCAGCCTGCGCACCCCCGCGGCGTCGGAATCCCGCCCCGCGCCGCCGACGAACCAGGCGTGCAGCCCAGCCCAATCGGCCGCATCGAGCCCCGACGACCGGCGGGCGACACCGCCGTCGACCCCGAGCAGCCGCTGGCCGATGTTGGCCCGCGCGCACAGCGCAGGCACCCGCGGCTCGACGACGCGCAGCGCTTCGGCCAGCTGTGGCATGTGCCGTGCGATCTCGTCGACGAACCGCTGGAGGTAATCCAGGAGGGCGGTCTTGAAGGCCTGGAACTCGGCGCGATCCAGGTCGTAGCGCACAAGCACCTGCGACAGGTAGGTGTAGAAGTCGCGTGTGGACGAGACGAGGCGCTCGAACTGCGCGAACAGGGTGCCGATACCGCGGGCGAGGCCGTCGGGATCGGCAGCGGCAACGGCCTGCTCGTCGAGCCGCCCGAGCGCCAGCAGACCGGTGAGGATGCCGCCGAGCATCTCCGTGGACACCTCGCGGGCCGCCTCGGTGTGGCCGAGCAGCTCCTCGACGAAGCGGTGGACGAGCTCCCCGCGCTGGGTGAGCTGGTAGCGGGCCCGGTTCTGCAGGTACTCGCGCAGGCTGCGGGCCTCGGTCTCCCGGGGGCTCCGCGCGAGGTTGCCGTGCTCCACGAGGTAGGACAACCGGTCGTCAACGGTCTCGGCGTCCAGCTCGATGCCCTGCTCGGCCAGGCGCGCCGCCACCTCGGCCGCCGACTGGTCCGACAGCAGTCCCGCGATATCCCCCGTGAACGTGCGCATGATCGCGACGTAGGTCGGCGACTCGTCGCCGCCACCGGCGTAGCGCAACGCCGCCAGCCGAACCCGGTCCACGGCAGGCGGAGCGCCGCGAACGTCACCCGGTCCGGTCATGGGCGTCACCGTAGCGACGGCCACCGACAGTTCAGCGGACCGCCGCGACGTAGCCCACGGCGCCCGCGGCCAAGGCGAGCAGCACCAGCAGCAACGTCAAGCTCGCGAAGGGCCACGCCGCCCGTCGGCGGGTGAGGCGCACGATCGTCACGGCCAAGCCGACGATGCCGAGGACCACGGCTGCGGCCAGGGCGGACCCGACCGCGATCCACGCAGCGCCCGCGCGGCACGTCGGAGGCGAGCAGTCATCGAGGAACGCGACCGAGAAGACGCCGACGAAAACGCCCATCGCGACGATGACGCCCGCGACCACGAGCAGCAGCGCCGAGAGCACCACATCCCACGTGCGCGATCGGACGGGCGGCGGGCCGGGGGGCATCGCCGCACGCTACCGCGCCGGATGTCCGGCCGACCGGCCTGCGTTCACGCCACGTGCCAGCCTGCGGCGAGCGCTGCCTTGGCGTCCCGTCGGCCCGCCTCGACCAGGCGCTGCGCGTACTCCCGCCGAAACAGGATCATGCTGAGCAGCTCGTCGCGACCGGTCCCGGAACCGAGGGCGTCCAGCAGCCGTCCGATCGGCCAGTACGCGTCGGCGGGGGTCTTCGGGTCGAAGGACTCAGCCGCGAGGCGGGCCAGCTCGCCGTCCTGTGGAGCGACCAGCAGGTGCGGCACCACCCGGTGGCCCGCGCCCCGGCGGGCGTTCTTGCGCCGCAGGGAGCGCAGGTCGTCGCCCAGCGCATCGGCGAGGACGGCGCGCATCGCGAGCGCAGAAGTGGCGGCCAGATCCGGAGCGTGTTCCCGCGGCGTGGGCGGGACCGGAGTGGGCTCCAGCGAGTGCCCGGAGATGACGACGAGCCGCTCGACGCCGGTGGCCAGCGCGGCGCCGAGCGGGGCGTTGAGCCGCACCCCGCCGTCGACGTACCAGCCCGCAACGGATGCCGGGTCGGCGACGTGCACGGGCGGGAAGACCATCGGGATCGCCGCCGAGGCGAGCAGGTGGTCCACCGTGATCGCGGCCGGGACGGCGTCCAGGTAGCCGTCCTTCATCGCGCCCGGCTGATTGCCCTGGACGAACAGGCGCGTGCGGGCGGCGGACCCGGCCTGCGGACAGACGGTGGCCGCGACCGCCAGGGTGTCGACGTGCCGGGCGACCAGGTTCGCCGCGACGCGATCCGGCGTGAACAGCGCCGTCGCCCGGGTGCGCAACGGCGTGACGTCCAGCAGCGCGCTCACCGGCCCGACGAACGGGTCGACCCAGCCTCCGGCGAGCCGCGTCAGCAGCGCCAGCGCGGGGCCCGGCGCGAGCAGCGGGTTGATGAACACCTGCCCGAAGTCCACCCACGTCGCCGCGACCTGCTCGCCTGCCTCCCCCGGTGGTAGGTCGGCGAACTGGGCCGCGAGCGCCGCGGTGATCGCGCCCGAGCTCGTGCCGAGCAGCACGGTGGGTCGCCGACCCTCGGCGGCCAGGACGGGAAGCAACTCGGCGAGAGCGCCCGCTTCGTAAGGCCCGCGGGCCGCCGCGCCCGCGAGCACCAGCCCCACTCGTCCGTCGCTCGTCATGGGGGCAGTGTGTCCCACTGCCCGCGGGCGCCGCGTCGCTCACCCATCAGTAGAAATAGAGCTTGGACCCGGCGGTGTCCTGGTAAACCCTCGGCCGCCCCCCGGGCGTGGGGTCCGGCCCATATGTCGCTTTGAGCCCGGTCCGGACGCTGGCGAGCTGGAAATAGCCGGTGAAGGTGAACTCGTCCGGTGAGTCGACGGGAACGACCGAAAACTCTTCGGCGTGGTCGTTGTCGTTGGCCGCGCACGTGTAGAGGTATTTGTGGCCCTGGTCCGTGACGAACGTGTTGCTGGCGTGCAGCAGGCGGCCGTACGCCAGGCTGGTGATCGACTTCCCACCGCCGAGGTCGGTGACGGACCACAGATCGGCCTTGTCCTCGACATCGGGGAGAGGCCGGTGATAAACCTCGAAGTTCAGCGGAGTGGGCACACCCGCCGGAATCCCCTCGGTGTTGCTGGCGTGCAGGCATTCGCCGCTGCCGTCCGCGAGCACGTAGACCGCGCCTGCGCCGGACACGCCGCCGCAGAGGTAGCCGACCGACTCCGCCAACCGCAACTGCTGACGCACGATCGCGATTTGCGCTGCCACATCGGGCACGCCCAGCCCCACGAGCAGCTTCTCGAGTTTATCGATCATCGGCTGCAGCGTGGCCTGTTGCACCGCGCGGCTGAACACGGTGTCCCGATAGGCCCGAATCTGGTTGATCAGCTGCGCACGCCGCGTGGCGTCGTTGCGTACGAGCTTCGCGAGCAGCCCATCGGTGCCCATCTTGAACGGCCTGCGGGGCTGCAGGATCTGGTCGATGCCCCAGTGGATCATCTTGAACTTGACGTTGCCCAAGCCGGGCGCCGCCACGGCATCCACGTCGTTGTAGAGGTAGGTGTTGTTGGTGTTGTCGGAGTAGCCGTCCCAGTGCTTGAGCAGGAAATCCATCGCGTAGACCTTGATGAACTGGTCCAGATCGATCACCTGGGCCGCACCCGCCAGCCCATGTGCCGCAATGTGCTCGTCGGCGAACTTCAGGTCCGCCTTGGTGTCGAACTTGGAGAGCGACTCGGTGGCGACGAACGGCAACCTGGCGGCGACAAAGTCGTCGTGATGTTCGAGTTCGTACAGGTTCCCCTTCATATTTCCTTTGAAGTTTCTTTCGATGTAGCGCTTCATGATCGGCTCGGCGTTGACGTAGATGCCGGGGGCGTTGACCCCGGCCACGCCCTGCCCGACCAGCTTGCCGTTGACGAACACCCGGGAATAGTTGCAACGCGAGTGCGGCAGGCCTGCCATCGACAGCAGCGTGTAGCCCAGCGGCTGCCGAATGTAGGACGGGTCCTGCACGGAGTTGTTGAGCGTCAGATAGCGCGACCCGATCAGAGCTTCGGCCGCCGCTGCGGTAGCGCCACCGAACTTGCCGAAGTCGATGTGCAGACACGGCTTGTCGCTTCGGAACGAGCCGCAGAACGACTTCTTCTTGACGCCCACGTTGGTGAACGTGGTGCGCGCGGGGAAGTTCGTTCCCGATATCTCGACCGAGGTTGCCTTGCGCCACGTGAACCGACTGCCGCCGGTCCACTCGAAGTTGCACACGCCACCGGCGGGCGCCTCATTGCGCACCGCATCCCAATCCCCTTGCGGCATCGTTATGCGAATGGTGAGCACATTGTCGATCGCGTAAAGGGTATCGAGGGCTTGTTGCTGCTGAGCGCTCATTGAGTATCTCCCACTATGTCTGGATCGGGGGACGAAGCCCGGAGCGGCACGCCGCCCGGCGTATCGGCATTCGGAAGCAAGTAGGTGACGACGGCCTGCACGACCGCGCCGATCAGCGCGACCCAGACGACAGAGGTGAATCCGCCCGCCTGCACCACCATGGTCGCGATCGCGCCCAGCGCCGTGATCGTGGCCGCCCACCACTTGCGCGTTGGCCAGGCGCTCTTCTGCCGGACGGCAGGGGGACCGACGATGGCCATGGCGTACTCCTTCCTCCGGCCCGACGTAGTTTTGAGGCTGCTCGCACCGCGGGTGATACACACCACGGCGGCCGAAATGTCCAGTCCTCGACACGGCCCGCAGGAACGAGCCGCGCCGCCGCGTGTGCCACCCTGACCACCGTGATCTCCGACGACGAGCGCATCGCGCTGTTCCTCGACTACGAGAACCTCGCGATCGGTGCCCGCGACGGCCTCGGCGTCCGCCCCTTCGACTTCGGACCGGTCGCGGACGCGCTCGCCGAGCGCGGACGGGTCGTCGCACGCCGGGCGTACGCCGATTGGTCGGCGTTCGACGAGGATCGACGGCTGCTCGCCCGGGCCCAGGTCGAGCTCATCGAGATCCCGCAGCGGCTCGGCGGTTCCCGCAAGAACGCCGCGGACATCAAGATGGCGGTCGACGCGATCGAGATGGCGTACGAGCGCAGCTTCATCACGACCTTCGCGATCGGCACCGGCGACTCCGACTTCACCCCGCTCGTCCACAAGCTGCGGGAGCTGGACAAGCGCGTGATCGGCATCGGCGTGCAGTCATCCACCTCGCAGCTCCTACCCCCTGCATGCGACGAGTTCCTGTTCTACGACCGGCTGCCCGGCGTGGAGAAGACGGCCGTGGAGACCGCCCCGCCTGCCGCGCCGACCGTGACCGAGGACCAGGACGTCGCACCGTTGGTCACCACGACGCTCGCCGGGCTCGCCCGCCACACCGACGGTCCCGTGCTCGCCTCCCGCCTCAAGCGCGCCGTGCTGCGCAAAGACCCCACCTTCGACGAGGCCGACCACGGGTTCCGCGGTTTCGGCGAGCTCCTGCGCACGTTGGAGGGCCGCGGCGTCGTGACGCTGCGGCCGGGCAGCGCCCAGGGCGATCCCGAGGTCGCCTTTCCCGAGGACGACGCGGCCGACGACGACGCGTTCGCGCTGCTCGTGAACGTCGTTCGGCAACTGGGTCGACCGCAGCTGTCCGGCCTGAAGAACCAGCTGCGCAAGCGCGAGCCGGAGTTCAGCGAGAAGCGCCACGGGTTCAACACCTTCCTGTCGTTCGTCAAGGCCGCCCGCACCCGCGGGCTGCTCGCGATGGACTGGGACGACACGATCGACGACTACCGCCTGCACGTCACGTGACGTCCGGGGCGCCGTGGCGGGCGCGGGCCTCGGCCAGGCGCTCACCGACCGCGGGGCCGCCGATCGCCACGATGTGGGCGGCCAGCGCGTCCGCGGCCGACGACGTGCCCGTCGCGACGAGGAACGCGACGTAGCCCAACGTGTGCGGGCTCGGGTCGCGGCGCACGACCTCCATCACGAGCGCGAGGGCCGTCGGCTCATCCACCTCGACCAGCGGCTCGAGGACGTCGACGAGCTGGCACGGCAGGTCGAACGGCGGCCAGGGCTGCTGGTCCAACCGTTGCAGACCCCGCCGGGCCGCGACGACCACGTCCCCCGCCAACACGGCCGGGGGACCCGGTGAAGATCGCGGCGCCGAGCTGGTCGCCGAAGTCCACCCGATCGGCGATGGCGATCAGGGCGCGGAGCGCGTCGATCCGGGCGGTCTCGGTGCCCTTGCGTTCGGCCATCGCGTCGCTCCGCCCCAGGTGCTCGGCGACGAGGCCGAACGGCGTGTCCGTCGGGCGGATCGCGGTGCGGGACATGCCGTGCCACGGCGGCCGCGCCGACTCCGCTGCCACGACGACGGCCCGGTAGCCGCTCCCCTCCCCCCACGCCGTGAGCGCCAGGCAGGCGAAGAGCCGGTCGAGCGGGTCCGCGGCGGGATCGTCGACGACGGCGACGAGACCCGGCACGCGCTCGATGTGCCGGTCGTCGACGAGGCCGCGGCCGATCAGCGGCTCGGGGCGGGCCAGCGCGTTCCCGTCGAAGTCGGTGTAGAGCAGGCGGCCGGTGTCAGCCATGGCTCCCTCCGGTGTGCGGACCGACGATGTACCGGCCGGGCACGACGCCGCGGATCATCCACTCGTGGTGGCGCTGCGCGTTGGCCATGTCGATCATCCGCTGCCGCAGCGCAGCCGTCGCCTCGGCGTCGAGACCGTACGACCTCGCCGCCGCCGGGATGCGACCCTTCCGCACGTAGAGATCGACCGGACGGCCCACGATGCGGTCGGCGTCGGCCTGGATGGCCGCCTGGACGCGGTGCGGCGGGAGGATCTCGACGCCGGGCACCCGGCCCGCGTCGATGTCGGCCTGCAGCCGGACGACGTCGACCTCGATGATCGACTCGCCGAAGTCGACGGCGGCACGGACGCCCGGCGCGGTGAACGACGAGTACGGGCTGTTGTGCTTGGCGCGGGAGCGCCGCCCGACGACGTGCTCCACGACCGACGCGGCGCCCGCCGGGTCGGCGGGCACGAGGTGCCCCTGCTCGTCGAGGTGGGACTTGGGGTTGCCCCGGGTGGCTCGGGTGTTGGTGAAGTTCTTGTCGGCCCTGGTCACGCGGGCGCGGCGAGCGCGTTCCGGATCGTGGTGCGGGCCCGGCCGAGGTGGGCCGCTCGGTGTCGGGACGTCCTTCGGCGTCAGCCTCGTCAGGTCCGACGGCAGACGTCGGCCGATCCCCTCCAGCCGTTGGGCCGCCGCGCGATCGGCCTCGGCGACGCCCTCCGACGCCGCACGCCCGGCGTGGTCCGCCGTTGGAGGGGTGGGCGCGGGCGTCGCCGAAGCGGGCTCGGCCGCGGGCGGCGCGGGGACCGCACCGGGCCCAGGGGCCGTGCCCGCGGACGACTCCGGGACCACGACGGCAGGCGACTCGGGGACGCGGCGGCCGACGCGGGGGCCGGGCCGGTCTGCGGCGCGGGCTCGAAGGGGCGCGCGGTCGGGCCCGTCTGCAGCGGCGCGGGCTCGAAGGGGCGCGCGGTCGGGCGGGGATCGGCCCACAGCGGCACCGGCCGAGCAGGCCCTGCCGCGGCGGGCGATCGGCCCGCGACCGGCCCATCCGCCGCCCCGTCGAGCACCGATCGGGCCTCGCCCACGGCTGCTCCACCGGCCCCCTGGCCCGGGCCCGGCACGCCGACACCCGGGCGGCCCAGCACGCCCGGCAGCAGCACGGTGGGCAGCAGATGGCCGTACGCCCGGGCCGGATCAGAGCCCCATCCCGACCCGACGAATTCCGCCACCTGCCGCAGCGGGTGCACGACGTCGGCGACGGCACCGGCCAGCGCCGTGGAGGCGTTCGCGACGAAGCGGCCGGGGTGGTTGAGGTTGTAGGGGTCGGCGGGGTTCGCGATCCGGGCGAGCCGCAGCGCATCTTCCACGCCCTCGCCGAAACCGGCACCGACGTGCGCGAGCTCGCTGCCGCGCACCTGCACCCAATCAGCGGCCTCGGCGATCCGGCGGTCCCCGCCCGACGGCGGGTCCGGAGCCAACGCGGCCGCCGCGGCGATCTCCCGCGCCGCCGCCTCGGCGGAACGATCGCGGCGGGCGCGGGCGTCCGCGAGCAGCCGGCGGGCCGCTGCCCGCTCGACCACTCCACCGGCGGCCTGCGCAACACCCGGCGCCCCGATCCCGCCACCGCCCGCTCTCGCCGTCACCGGGGCGGCAGACACAACGGGAGCCGCCCGGAAGCGCGCTGCCGCGACGGTCGCCTGCTCCTGCGCCGCGACCAGCTCGTTCCCGAACCGCTCCCACGCCTGCGCGGCGGATCGGAAGGCCGCCGCCGCCCGCGACCACCGACCCCGAGCGTCGGCGAAACGCGCGCGAAACGCGTCGGCCGCCGCACCGCTCCACGCGCCCACCCCGATCGCGTCCAGCCCGTGCGCCGTGGCCGCGCACCCGACGGCGAGCTCGGTGAGGTGTTCGACCGTCGCCTGCACGGCCGCGGGATCGCCGCGCACCAGCGCCCGCGGATCGGCGCTCTCGTCCAGCTCCGGCTCGGCGGGCATCCGTCACTCCGCGATCGAGCGCAGGTCGTCGAGCTGACCGGCGTACGGGTCCTCACCCCGCAACGCCCGCGCGATCACCCCCGGCCACGAGTGGTCGGCGAGATCGTCCGCGGTGTCGGCCCATCGCCCACCCAGCTCGCCCCAGTCCGGCATCCCACGGTCAGGCTCGGCCGCGGCGACCACGTCGGCCCACGTGTTCCCGAGCCCGCCCGGATCGCCGACGACGTCGAAGGCGAGCGCTGGCCAGCAGGTTCTGACCGTCGCCGTCGGCGTGCCCGTAGGCGGCCGCCGCCGTGCGCAGGTCCTCGGCCAGGCCGTCGCCGAGGTGTACGGCATCGCGCACGCCCCACTCCCAGCGGTCGCAGAACACGAGGAACGCCGAGGACAGCCCCGCATGCGCGACGTCGCCCGGCAGCGCGCCCAACATCGCCACGCCGCGGCCCAGCTCCATCGCCCCGGGCGGCCCGAGCCGGCGCAGCCCGTCGATCACCGCCTCGATCCCGGCCGCGGTCTCGGCGAGCGCGGTGGGCGACACCTCGTAGTCCGGACCCGTCATGCGCGGCACGCTAGGACGACCGATCCGGCCCCGCGGGCGTTTGGCGAAACCCGTACCCATCGACGGCGAATGGCCGACCACGGACGCCGCCAGGCAGGATGGACCGGTGACGCTCTCGGCGAACCCGACCCGCACCGGCATCGACCTCACGTGGGTCGATGCGGACGTGCGCCCCCAGGACGACCTCTTCACCCACGTCAACGGTCGCTGGCTGGCCACGCACGAGATCCCCGAGGACCGTGCGCAGGACGGCACGTTCGTCATGCTCCGCGACCGGGCGGAAGCCGATGTGCGGGCCATCGTCGAGGGTGCGGCCGAGCAGACCGACGACGACGCCCGCCGCATCGCCGCGCTCTACGCCTCCTTCATGGACGTCGAGCGGGTCGAGGCGCTCGGCGTCGAGCCGCTGCGGCCGCTGCTGAACGAGATCGCCGCCGCGCCCGACCGCACCACGCTCGCCCGCGTGCTGGGCCGGCGTCAGCGGGAGGGTCGCGCGTCGCTCGTCGGCTCGTTCGTCTCGACGGACGCGAAGGACCCGAACCGCTACCTCGTGCACCTGAACCAGTCCGGCCTCGGCCTGCCGGACGAGTCGTACTACCGCGAGGAGTCCTACGCCGAGATCCGCACCGCCTACCTCGCGCACCTGGAGCGGCTGGCCGAGCTGGTGGGCCTTCCCGAGCCCGCCCGGATCGCGGACACCGTGATGGACCTGGAGACGGCGCTGGCCGCGGCGTCCTGGGACCGGGTCAGCAACCGCGACGCCGAGAAGACCTACACGCTCATGACGGCCTGCGAGCTGCGCGAGCGGGCCCCCGCGTTCGCCTGGGACGCCTGGCTCGACGGCCTCGGCGCGCCCGAAGGGGCGTTCGCGGAGGTCGTGGTGCGCCAGCCGAGCTTCATCGAGGCCGCGGCGACGCTCTGGCAGGAACGCCCGCTCGCCCAGTGGCAGGCGTGGCTCCAGCTGCGCACGGCGTCGGCCTGCGCCGACTTCCTGTCCGACGCGATCGTGCAGCAGGACTTCGCCTTCTACGGCCGCACGCTCTCGGGTACCCCGCAGATCAAGGACCGGTGGAAGCGCGGGGTGGCGTTCGTCGAGGCGTCGGTCGGCGAGGCCGTCGGGCGGCTGTACGTGCAGCGGCACTTCCCGGCGTCGTCCAAGGAGCGGATGACCGCGCTGGTCGCACACCTCGTCGAGGCCTACCGGCAGAGCATCGCCACGCTGGACTGGATGGGCCCGGCCACCCGCGAGCGAGCGCTGGAGAAGCTCGCCCGGTTCACCCCCAAGATCGGCTACCCGGACAAGTGGGAGGACTACGCGGCGCTCGACGTCCGCGCCGACGACCTGCTGGGCAACGTGCTGCGCGCGGGCGCCTGGCTCACCGACCACGAGCTCGACAAGATCGGCAAGCCGGTCGACCGCGCCGAGTGGTTCATGACGCCGCAGACGGTGAACGCCTACTACCACCCGCGGCTCAACGAGATCGTGTTCCCGGCCGCGATCCTGCAGCCGCCGTTCTTCGACCCCGACGCCGACGACGCGGCCAACTACGGCGGCATCGGCGCGGTGATCGGGCACGAGATCGGTCACGGCTTCGACGACCAGGGCAGCAAGTACGACGGCGGCGGCGCCATGACCGACTGGTGGGACGCCGCCGACCGGGCCGAGTTCGACCGCCGCGCGCAGGCCCTCATCGACCAGTACTCCGCGCTCTCGCCCGCGGGCCTGCCCGACCAGAAGGTCAACGGCGCGCTGACCGTCGGCGAGAACATCGGTGACCTCGGCGGGCTCACGATCGCCCTCAAGGCGTACAAGATCGCACTGGGCGACGACGAAGCCCCGGTGATCGACGGCCTCACCGGGTACCAGCGCGTCTTCTTCGGCTGGGCGCAGATCTGGCGCATCGTCACCCGCCGCGCCGAAGCGATACGCAGGCTCACGATCGATCCGCACAGCCCACCCGACCTGCGCTGCAACGCCGTCGTCACCAACCTCGACGCGTTCCACGAGGCGTTCGACGTCCATCCCGGCGATGCGCTCTACACCGCGCCCGAGCAGCGCGTGCGGATCTGGTGAACGCCGTGACGAAGGTGGCGGTGCTCGGCACCGGGATCATGGGCGCGGGCATGGCGCGCAGCCTCGCGCGGGCGGGCCTGGACGTCGTCGCGTGGAACCGCAGCCCGGACAAGGCGCAGCCGCTCGGCGCCGACGGCATCGCCGTCGCCGAGTACGCCCGGGAAGGCGGTGGCGGGCGCGTCGGTCGTGGTGACGATGCTGTTCGACGCCGCGTCCGTCGCCGCCATCATCACGGAGGCGCTCCGGCGCGATGTCCGACGACGCCGTGTGGGCCCAGACGAGCACGGTCGGCATCGACGGCACCGCCGAGCTGGCCTCGCTCGCCCGCGCCCACGGCGTGGGGTTCGTCGACGCGCCCGTGCTGGGCACCCGGCAGCCCGCCGAGGAGGGCAAGCTCACCGTGCTGGCGGCGGGCCCGACCGAGCTGCGCGCCGCGGTGGCGCCCGTGTTCGACGCGATCGGCGCCAAGACCGTCTGGGTGGGCGAGGAGCCGGGCGCGGCGCACCGGCTCAAGCTGGTCGTCAACGCCTGGGTGCTGTCCGTGGTGGCGGGCACCGCCCAGAGCATCGCGCTCGCGGAGGGGCTCGGGCTGGACCCGCAGCTCTTCCTCGACACGATCGCGGGGGGCGCGATGGACGCGCCGTACGTCCAGCTCAAGGGCCGCGCCATGATCGCGGGCGACTACCCGCCCGCGTTCGCGGTGGACGGCGCGCTCAAGGACAGCGGGCTCATCCGCGAGGCGCTGCGCGCCACGGGTACCGACGACCGGCTCATGACCACGCTCAACGCCCTCTTCGCCGACGCGGCCGCACGCGGGCCGCGCGGGCGACGACATGGCCGCCGTGGCGGACGTCATCCGGCGGTGAGTCGTCCGCCTGCCCACGGTGAGTCGCGCGTTTCGGCACACCGTGGTGGCCGATCGTGCACGGCCGGAGGTGTGGCGGTCCGCGGAGATCGACGTCCGCGCCGAAGCCTGTCCGGGTCGATCACGGCCACTCCGCCCCGCCGCGCGTGCTCGAACGGCCATCTCGCCGTGGCGAAACGCGGGACTCACCCGGGGAGGGGTCAGACGTTGACGCCGTAGTCCAGCGCGATGCCCCGCAGGCCGGACGCATAGCCCTGGCCGACGGCGCGGAACTTCCACTCCCCCGCGCGGCGGTACAGCTCGCCGAACACCATGGCGGTCTCGGTGGACGCGTCCTCGGTGAGGTCGAACCGGGTGAGCTCGGCGTCGTTGTCGGCGTTGACGACGCGGATGTAGGCGTTGGCCACCTGGCCGAAGCTCTGCCGCCGGGCGTCGGCGTCGTAGATGCTGACCGGGAAGACGACCCGTTCGACGTCGGGCGACATCGCCGAGAGGTTCACCCTGATGATCTCGTCGTCGCCCTCGCCCTCGCCGGTGAGGTTGTCGCCGGTGTGCTCCACGGTGCCGTCGGGGCTCACGAGGTTGTTGAAGAACACGAAGTGCTGGTCGGAGATGACCTTGCCCGTGGCGTTGAGCATGATCGCTGACGCGTCGAGGTCGTAGTCGGCACCTGTCGTGGTCCGCACGTCCCAGCCGAGCCCGACCAGAACGCTCGTGAGGCCGGGGGCCTCCTTGGTCAGGCTGACGTTGCCGCCCTTGGCGAGGCTGACACCCACGTGATGCTCCCTTTCGAGTCGGGCCTTCGCGGCCACCCTAGCCCCGCGCCGCGGGAGGTCTCCCATTCGTGTCGGCGCCGGGCTTCGGGGTGACCGGACGCCGCCGCGCACGAATCCGGTGGAGGCCACCACCGGCCCGTGGCAGCATCGGCGGCCGTGCGCAGCAAGGGCGGCTTTCGTGCTGGTCACCGCGTTCACCGTGGACTCGGTCGGCAACGGGCTGTTCGCCCCGCTGTCGCTGGTCTACTTCGTCCGGCTCACCGACGTGCCGCTCGCCATGGTCGGGGTGCTGCTGACCGTGGCCAACCTCGTCGCGCTCCCGCTGCCCGTGTGGGCCGGAGCGCTGGCCGACCGGTTCGGCCCGCGACCGTTGGTGGTGGCGGCCGAGGCCGCGATGGCGCTGGGCTTCCTGGCGTTCGCGGGCGTCACGGGACCGGTCGGGATCCTGCTGGCGTCGATGCTCGTCGCGGCCGGGGTGCGGGTGTTCTGGTGCACGATCTTCACGCTGGTCGCCGACTTCGCCGACGGACGCCCCGGCGGCGCGGGCGTCGACACCTGGTACGCGATCGGCAACGCGGCGCGGACGGCCGGGCTGGCGCTCGGCGGGCTCGTCACCGGGATCGTCGTCGCCGACGGGAGCGCCGCGGGCTACCGCGCGGTGGCCCTCGGCGCCGCGGCGTTCCTGGCCTCGGCGGCCGTGCTCGTCGCGGTCGGGGTGCGCGCACCGCACGGGATCACCGACGCCTACGACCCGGTGGGCTACCGCGAGCTGGTGCGAGACCGGCCCTACGTCGGGCTGGTCGCGCTCAACACCGTCTTCGCCCTGACGAGCATGATGCTGGCGCTCGCCCTGCCGACGGTCGTGCTCGCGGGCGCCGGACCGGCCTGGCTGACGTCGGTGCTGCTGGCCGCGAACGCCGTGCTCATCGCGGTGCTGTCGGCCCCGCTCGTGCGCAGGCTGGCCGGGGTGCGCCGCACCCGCAGCATCGCGGTCGCCGCCGTGCTGTGGGTGTTGTGGTGCGGGATGCTCGCGCTGGTCGGCGTCAGCGACGGGAGCACCGCAACGATCGTGCTGGTCGTCGGCACGCTGTTGTTCACCGTGGCCGAGGCGGTCCATGCGCCGATCTCGACGGCCGCGGCTGCGGGCGCCGCGCCCGCCGGTCGCGCGCGGCCGCTACCTGGCCACGTTCCAGTACTCCTTCGCGGCCGCCTCGGTGATCGCGCCCGCCTTCTTCGGCGGCCTCTACGCCGCGGGGCACGCGCTGCCGTTCCTCGTGCTCGGCCTCGTCAACGCGCTGAGCGTGCCCGCAGTGCTCGCGCTGGAGCGCGCACTACCCGCCCCAGCGCTCCGGTCGTGAGCGGAAACGAGTGCTCCAGCACTCGTTTCCGCGCACGGTCGGTGGTCAGTGCGGGAAGGCCGTCCAGCGCGCCGCCGCCCAGAGCGCCCCGAGCAGCAGCAGCGCGGCCACCGCCACCGGCACGACGCTCACCTCGACGTCGCGCTGCTGCGTGGCGACCGTGCGCGGGAGGTCCTTGAGCACGTTCTGCAGCCGCCCGGCGTCGTCGGCCGCGAAGTACTGGCCACCGGTGACGCTCGCCACCTGGCGCAGCGTGCCCTCGTCGGCGACCAGGTAGCTGCGGGCGCTGGCGCCGCCGTAGCCGCCACCCGCCGATCGGCGGGCTGGCCCCGCCGTAGCTCTCGAAGCCCCGGCCGCCGAGTTGCGCGGCGCTGCAGACCATCGCCGCCGGGTTGCGGGTGCCGAACCCGATCGGGTACACGCGCACCCCGCGCTCCGCGGCGGCCTTGGCGGCGTCGACGGGCTCGACGCCGGTGGTGTTGGCGCCGTCGGTGAGCAGCACGACGATCTCGGGCGCGTAGGTGCCCGGCGGCCGGGCCCGCGGCCCGGCTGCCCCCGCTCGTGACCGGGATCCGACGGCGCCACCTCGGGGTCGATCTCGGCGATCGCGTCGACGGACTTGAGCATGGCCGCGCCGATCGCCGTGCCGCGGCCGGTGGTGAGGCCTTCGAGGCTGTGCAGCAGGGCGTCGCGCTCGGTGGTCGGCGCCACGGTGAGCTGGGCGAACCCGGAGAACACGACCAGCCCGATCCGGGTGTCGGCGTCCTGGTTCTGCACGAACTCACGGACGGCGGTCTCGGCCGCCGTGAGCCGGTTGGGCGCGACGTCGGTGGAGCACATCGAGCCCGACACGTCGAGCGCCAGGATGATCGTCGAGTCGGAGATCGGCACGTCCATGCTGACCTGGGGTCGGGCCGCCGCTACGCCGAGCAGGGCGAGCGCCCCCAGCACCAGCGCGAACGGCACGTGCCGCTTCCACGCCGCCCGCTTGGGCGCGGCCGCCCGGATCAGCGCGACGCTGGAATGGCGCACCGCCTGCTTGCGTCGCCGTCGGTTCTGCCAGACGTACGCGGCGACGAGCAGCGGCACCACCAGCAGGAACAGCAGGGCCAACGGCCATTGGAAGCCCATCGCTACACCGCCCGCCCGAACCACACGAACGACAGACCGACGCCCGCGAGCAGCAGCAGCGCACCCACCGCGGCGAAGAGGCCGGTGAGCTCGATGTGCTCGTCGGTGACCGTCCACGCCAGCGCGATCGAGTCGTACACCGACGCCAGCGCCTGCTCGTCGGCCGCCGCGAAGTACTTCCCGTCGGTGCGGGAGGCGATCTCGCGCAGCAGCGGCTCGTCCAGCCGGGTGGCGATCTGGAAGCCGTCGAGCGAAAGCACCGTGCCCTCGGGGCTGCCCAGCCCGATCGGATAGACCTTCACCCCGGCCCCGGACGCGATGTCGGCGACGTCGAGCGGATCGGGCCCGGCGGTGTTCTCGCCGTCGGAGAGCAGGATCACCGCGGCCGAGCCGTGGTAGCCGAGGTTCCGCCCCCGCGGTTCGAGCGGGTTGGCGGGCCCGCTGTCGATGAGCACCGGCCGCCCGACGATCGTCGACAGCGACGTCTGCAGCCCGCTCGCGAGGGCCGTGCCGCCCTGCGGGGTGAGCCGGTCGATCGCGGCGAGCACCGCCCCCTTGTCCGTGGTCGGCTCCTGCGTCAACAGCCCGCTGCCGCTGAACGCCACCACCCCGACCCGCACGGTCATCGGCTGCTTCTGGACGAACGTGCGCGCGGCCGCCTTCGCGGCGTCGATCCGGTCCGGCTCGAGGTCCTTGGCCGCCATGCTGGCCGACACGTCGAAGGCGAGGATCACCGTGCCCTCGCGGCGGGGCTGCGGCACCGTCGCCTCCGGCCGGGCCAGACCCGTCACGAGGACCACCAGCGCGAGCAGCATGAGTGCGGGCGGCAGGTGGCGGCGCCATCCGGCCGCCCGTCCGCCTGCCGCCCGCGACGCCACCAGGCCGAGCGCGGCCAGCTGCGCGCGCCGCGCCGCCCGGTCGCGCTGCAGCTTGCGGTACCACCGCACGACCAGCGGGACGAGGACGAGCACGAGCAGCATCCAGGGCCAGGCGAAGACCAGCCCTGATGACGCGCTGGCAAGATCCATGGTGGACGCATCCGCCTGCGTGGCCGGGAGACTCATGAGCGCCGTCGCCGCCTGCGCAGTTGCGAGATCCGGAACAGCGCGCGCACCAGGTCCTCGTCGGTCGACACCGTGAACAGGTCGAGCCCGGCCGACCGGAGGTCCGCGACGAGCGTCGCCTGCCGCTCGTCCGCCTGCTCGCGCAGGCGCCGCTGGAAGCCGGGGTCGTCGGTGTCGACGAAGATGACCTCGCCGGTCTCGGCGTCCTCCACGTAGATCATCCCGGCAGCCGGGAGCTCGAACTCGCGCCGGTCCACCACCTGGATCGCCACGACGTCGTGGCGGCGGGCGAGCTGGCCGAGCAGGCCCTGCCAACCCGGCTCGCTGAGGAAGTCCGAGACGATCACGACGAGCGAGCGCCGCCGCAGGATCCCCAGCGCGGCGCGCAGCGCGACGCCCAGGTCGGTGGTCCCCCGCTCGGCCTTCTCCGGCGCGGCCAGCATCGTGGCGAGGATGCGCAGCACGTGGTTGCGGCCGCTGCGGGGCGGGATCGTCTCCCGGACGCGCCCGTCGAAGAAGACCGCGCCCACCCGGTTGCCCCCGCGGGACAGCAGCTGCGCCACCGTGGCCGCGACCTCGGTGAGGACGAGGTGCTTGCGCCGCTCGACCGGCCCGAAATCCATCGACGCCGACGCGTCGAGCAGCAGCCACGCCGTGACCTCGCGGTCCTCCAGGTACTCCCGGACGTGCAGGGCGTCGGTGCGCGCGGTGACGTTCCAGTCGACGTGGCGCAGGTCGTCGCCGTACTGGTACTCGCGCAGGTCGGCGACGTCGACGCCGGTGCCGCGGAACACGGTGCGGTAGTCGCCCTGCAGCCTGCCGTCGAGGCGGCGCAGGACGCGCCACTCCAGCCTGCGGAGCACCCGCTCCGGCGTCAGCGCGGCCGTATCGATCATGGCTTGCGGCACGCGGACGCCCGGCTCGACCTGCGGGAGCGCGATCGAGGCGAGCAGCGGGTCGAGCAGGGCGTCGGGCGAGACGTCGTCGGCGAGCGCCTCGTAGGACAGCACGATCCGGTGCCGCAGCACGTCCTTGGCCAGCTCCTGGGCGTCGCCGGGCAGGGCGTAGTCGCGGCCGCGCAGGAACGCCAGCGCCTTCGCGCCGAGCACCATGTTGATCGACGCGCGGGGGCTGGCGCCGAACGACACGTAGCGGGCGAGCTCGGGATGGCCCGCGGCCGCGAGGTCGCGGGTCGCGGCGGTGATCTTCACGGCGTACTCGATGATCTGCGGGTCGACGTAGACGTTGTCCGCGGCGCGCTGGAACTCCGCGCAGCGTCGCGGTGTCGATCACCGCTTCCGGCCGCTCCGGCGCGCGAGATCATCCGCTCGACCACGACGTACTCCTGGGTCGCCGTGGGGTAGCCGACGAGCACCTTGAACATGAAGCGGTCGAGCTGCGCCTCCGGCAGCGGGTAGGTGCCCTCGGACTCGATCGGGTTCTGCGTGGCCATCACGAGGAACGGGTCCGGCGCGGGGAAGGTCTCCCGGCCGATCGTCACCTGCCGCTCCTGCATCACCTCCAGCAGCGCGCTCTGCACCTTCGCGGGCGCGCGGTTGATCTCGTCGGCCAGCAGCAGGTTGGCGAAGACCGGCCCGAACGAGACCTGGAACTCGCCCTCGCGCTGGTTGTAGATGCGGGTGCCGATGACGTCGGCGGGCACGAGGTCGGAGGTGAACTGGATCCGCTGGAAGTCGCCGCCGATGGACTGGGCCAGCGTCTTGACCGCCATCGTCTTCGCGAGCCCGGGCACGCCCTCGACGAGCAGGTGGCCCCGCGCCAGCAGCGCCACGAGCATCCGCTCCAGCAGCCCGTCCTGGCCCACGATCGTCTTCTTGACCTGGTACAGGGTGGGTTCGAGCGGCAGTTCGTGTTCCGGCGACATTCCTGCTCTCCCACTCTGTGCTGTCACTGCTGGGGTCCGCCCGCCGCGCCGCCCGCGGTGGCGATCGGCACGGCGAACCCGATGCCGACGAAGAAGTCCTGCTTGGCCGGGTTGGCCAGGGCGGTGACGATGCCGACCACCTGCCCGGCCCGGTTGAGCAGCGGCCCACCGCTGTTGCCCGGGTTGACGGCGGCGTCGAACTGGATGAGCCCGGAGAGTGTGGTGCCACGCCCGGTGGGGATGCTGCGGTCGGTGGCCGACACGACGCCCGCGGTGAGGCTGTGCGTGAGGCCCAGCGGGTTGCCGACGGCGTAGACCGCGTCCCCGACCGGCGGAGGCCCCGCCATCACCGCGGGCACCACCACGTCGGGCAGCTGGTCCGGGGCGAGCACGGCGATGTCGTTCTCCGGTTTGCTCACCAACAGGGTGGCGCCTGCGGTCGTGCCGTCGGCGAAGGCGACCTCGATCCGGGTGGCGCCGTCCACGACGTGCAGGGCGGTGAGCACGGCGCCCGACGCGTTGATGACGACGCCGCTGCCGAGCCTCGTGTCGATGTCGCCCGCGCCGCGCGCCGGGGTCGGCGCGCTCCGCCGTCACGGTGACGAGCGATGGCGTGATGGTGTGGTCGGCGGTGGTGGCGTCCGGCGGGGTGTTGCGCTGCTGCTCCTCGGCCTGGTGCAGGCCGCGCTGCACGGCCTTGTCGACGTCGGCCGGGGTGAGCGGCGGCGGCCCGGTGGGCAGGAGCCACCAGAACGCGAGCGCGAGCACCGCGACAACGGCGACGGCAACGATGAGAAGCACGCGCCGCCTGCGCCGACGGGACCGGTCCGCCTGTGGTGCCTCCGGCTCCCCAACCGGCGACGCGGCCTCGACCGGTCGCATCTCTGGCACATTACGCCGCGATCGGGAAAATCGAGGTGAAAGCGCGAGGTGTGGCGCCGGTCAGGTCGTCGGGGCGCGCTTGCCCGCGGTGAGCGCGAGGTAGAGCACCGCGGCCACGACGGATCCGGCGATCAGGCTGATGTCGACGCCGCCCGCGATGCCCGAGAGCGGGCCGGAGAACAGCTGCGTCTGGATCATCAGAAGCCCGACGACGGAGCCGACCGCCCACGCGAGCGCCGCCTGCCAGCTCCAGCCCCCGCTGTACCAGTACCGGCCGCCGGTGCGGCGTCGGTTGAACACCTGCAGGTCGTCGGCGTGGTAGCGACCGCCGGTGCGCAGGTAGCCGATGCCGACGATCACGGCCCACGGCGCGCTCAGCTCGGCGAGCACCAGGAACCCGGCCGCGATCGAGGACTGCACCGCCGCCAGCAGCCCGAGGTAGACGAGGATGACGCCGACCACCGCGATGACCACGGTGGCCTGAGCCCGGGTGAGCCGGACGATGAGCGCCTCGAGGTCGAGGCCCGCGCTGTAGAGCGACTGGGCGACCAGCGCGACCCCGCCGAACACGGCGAAGGGCAGCAGCAGCACCGCGTACCAGGTGGGCGACTCACCCGCGATGGAGATGGTGAACGGCTGCTGCGGGTCGGTCAGCGCGGTGGTGACGATGGCGCCGATCGCGGCGGGCACGACGAACCCGAGGAAAACGCCCAGCGAGCCGATCCACGCCAGCCGCTGCGGGGGGTGCAGGTCGGCGCGGATGTAGCGGGTCCAATCGCCGAGGATCGTGCTGACGAGCAGGGCACCGGAGACCCCGACGGTCGTCGCCACCAGGAACCAGGTGGGCCAGAACGAACCGAGGAGCGGCTCGCTGCCCGCGTAGTCCCACTGGATGGCGCCCGCGAACGCGATCGGCATGAGGATCATGGCGAGGCCGCCGAGCACGAAGATGATCGTGGTGCAGCGCACCAGCCAGCGGAAACCCCAGATCGCGACGGCCGCCGACACGGCCGCGACCAACGCGTACGCGATCCCTTCTGTGGCGCCGGTGTCGGGCAGCCCCAGCAGGCGCCCCGCCACCGCCACCCCGGACGAGCCGCTGGTCCACACCGTGAGCGCCACGGAGAAAAGCGTGGTCAAGAGCCCGATGGCGCTGCCGATGATCCGCCCGCGCACCCCGAACGTCGCCCCCGAGGACGTCGCGTTGTTCGTGGCCGTCTGCGATCCGATGAGGATGAGCGGCACGAGCAGGATCTGGCCGACGAGGGTGCCGATGGCGATGGCCGCGATGGTGGCCCACAGGCCGAGCCCGAACGTCATCCCGACCCAGCCGAACGCGATGGCGCCCAACCCGACCGAGCCGCCGACGAAGAGCACGAAGAACGTGCCCGGCGTCGAGGTGCGGTCGCCCTCCGGCACGGAGTCGACGCCGTTGCGCTCGAAGCCGGACGGCCCTATGCCCTGCGGGTGGCCGACCACCTCTCCCGGCGCCCCCTGCCGCTCAACGCCCATGGCCGTTCCCCCGCATCTCCGCTCCGACTTTCGAGTGACGAAAGAGGCGCTTGCTCGTCACCCTTCGCTGCGCACCGAGACCCTATAGGGAGCAAGCAGAATGCGAGCGCCTCGGGCGGCAAACCGGCGCGTCCTCATCGGTCCCGTCGGGCAATCAGCCGCAGCATGATCGACAGCCTAGCCCCGAGCCGTACAACGATCGGACGATTCACGGCCCACTGAGCGCGGGGGCGGCCACGTAGCCGTCGTCGATGCCGATGAACCGCTTCCACGGCGCGGCGAGGCGCAGCTGCGGGCAGCGCTCGGCCAGCACGGTGACGGCGGTGACGGCGACCTCGCGCACGTGGTGCACGCCCCCGCACAGGTGGTAGCCGGAGCCGAAGCCGAGGTGCTGGGCGTTGTCGCGCGCCGGGTCGAACCGGTCGGGCGGTTGCCCGTGGGCGCCGGGCACGTCGCGATTGGCCGCCGTGAGCCACATCAGCACCTGGTCACCGGGCTGCACCGGCACGTCGCCGATCCGGAACGGCTCGCGCACGAACCGGCTGGCCTGGGGGAACGGGTTGCCGATCCGGATCGCCTCCTGGACGGCGGCGGCCGCGTCGGTCGGGTCGGCCATGCCCTCCCACGATCCCTGCTCGACGGCGAGCCCGGCGACCAGCGTGACCGCGGCGGCGGTGGCCACCGTGCTCACTGAAAGCGCGTAGACGATCCCCCACGCCTCACGCTCGGTGATCACGCCCGCCGCGGCGAGCTCGCGCGCCTGCGCCGCGACCCCGCCGTCGCGCAGGCGGCCCATCACGGCGCGGTAGCGGTCGTCCATCGCCGCTGTGGACAGCATCGGCCAGTGCTCGAAGAACTCCCCCTGGGCGATCTGGTCGGCGATCGCGTAGGTCACGTCGGCGGCCTCGACGCCCAACCAGTCGGCCGTGGACGACACGACGACCGGCACGGCGTAGTCGTGGTAGAGGTCGAACGACCGGCCGGGCACCGGGGCCAACTGCTCGGCCAGCGCCCGCGTCACCCCCCGACGGGCGGCGGCCGCGGAGGCGGTGAACCACGAGGCCATCGCGGTGCGCAGCGCGCCGTGTCGGCCCGGGCAGCCACTCATCGTCCGCCGGTCGGTGGCCCACACGAACGCGCTCACCGGATGGAGCCGGTCGCGATCCTCGGGCGCCACCATCTCGGTCACGTCGGCGGTCACCCGGAGCGGGTCGCGCAGCAGTGCGCGGATCGTCGCGTAGTCGTGGACGTGCACGACGTCACCGTCGCGGTACGGCGCCACCGTCGGGTCGTAGCAGGAGGGTGGTCGCGGGGCCGGATCGCTCTGCATGGTTCCGACTCCTTCCGACGGCATCACGGTACGCGACGAGGGCAAGTACTACGGTGGTCGCGACGGTGATCGGCGCGACAGGCAGCGAGGCGTTCATGGCAAGCCCGAGGAACGGGGATCAACCGCCGGACACGTTCGACACCACGGTTCCGCATTCCGCGCGGATCTGGAACTACTGGCTCGGCGGGAAGGACAACTTCCTGGCCGACCGCGAGGCGGGCGACGAGTTCGTCGCGCTCTACCCGCAGCAGTTGGACAAGGCGCGGGCCTGCCGCCAGTTCCTGTCCCGTGCGGTGCGCTACCTGGTGCAAGAGCAGGGAATCCGGCAATTCCTCGACGTCGGCACGGGCCTGCCGACGGCCGACAACACCCACGAGGTCGCCCAGCGGGCGGCCCCGGAGGCGCGGATCGTCTACGTCGACAACGACCCGCTCGTCCTCGCCCACGCCCGAGCGCTGCTCACCAGCTCACCCGAGGGCGCCACCAGCTACATCGACGCCGACATGCACGATCCCGAAACGATCCTCACCGCGGCCACCAAGACGCTGGACTTCGACCAGCCGATCGCCCTGCTCATGATCGGCGTCCTCGGGCACGTCGCGGACTACGACGAAGCCCGTTCGATCGTGCGCACCCTGGTCGAGGGCCTGCCGTCGGGCAGCTACCTGGTCGAGACCGACGGCACCGATTCGAGCCCCGAGTACCTCGCGGCCATCGCGATGTACCGCGACAGCGGCGGCGTCCCCTACAACGTCCGCACGCACGAGCAGATCGCAGGCTTCTACGCGGGGCTGGAGCTGGTCGAGCCGGGCGTGGTGCCCATCCACATGTGGCGACCCGAGCCCAACGCGTTCGGGCGGGCCCCCGACGTCTCCGAGTCCGGCGGCGTCGGCCGCAAGCCCTGATCTCCGTGACCCGCCCGCCGCTGGTCGAGGAGGTATGGCGCGAGCAGTCGGTCTGGTCTCAGGCCGCCGACCGGATGAAGGACGGCATCGAGCGCGCCCGGCTCGCGGCGCTGGTCGTCGTCGTCCTGGTGGCTGTCCTCGGCACGACGGCCGCGGCCGTGAGCGAGGCCGCGCCGTCGCTCGGACGGTTGCTCGCCGCGGTGGCGGCGGCCGGGTCGGCGGTCTTGCCGCTGCTGCGCCCGCGGTGGAGCGGCACCCGGCTGCGGGACTGGACGCGGGCCCGCTCGGTGTCCGAGGCGATCAAGGCCGACGTCTACCTGTGGCTCGCCCGCACGGGCCCGTTCGCGCACGACCCGTCCGCCGCCGTGCTCGGCGACCGCGTCGACGAGCTGCGCCTCTCCGCGGCCGACCTGAGCCCGGCCTGCGCGGGCATCCGGCCCGTGGAGCGCACGCTCCCGCCCGTGGACGACCTGGCGAGCTTCTTCGCAATCCGCGTCGAGGGGCAGCGCAGCGGCTACTACCTCCCCCGGGTCCAGCGGATCGACAAGCGGCTCCGGTGGTTCCGGGCGGTAGGGATCGCGCTCGGGGCCGCCGGGGCCGTGCTCGGCGCGATCGCGGCGGCGCTGGGGGCGTCGTTCGCCTCGTGGTTGGCCGTGGTCGCGACGGTCGGCACCGCGGTGGCCGCCCACGTCTCCGCCACCCGGTACGAGTTCCAGCGCATCGAGTTCGCGCGCACGGCCGAGGAGCTGCGCCAGATCAAGGCCCGCGCCGACCAGCCGAGCCTCCCGGAGCGCGAGCTGCACCGGCTCGCGCGGCGGGCCGAGCGGGTGATCTCGATCGAGAACCAGGCCTGGATGGCGAAGCTGGCCGAGAACCCCCCGGATCAGACGGCGCCCGACAGCGAGGTCGACGCCTGATCCGCACGCGCGGCGACTAGTATGACGGTTGTCATGACGAGTAGGAGCCCGCGCGAGCGCACCGTCCGCAGCGCCGCTTTGCTGTTCCGCGAGCGCGGCGTCGGCCGCACCGGCCTGCGCGACGTGGTGGAGCACGCGGACGCGCCGCGCGGCTCGCTGCAGTACTACTTCCCGGGCGGCAAGGAGCAGCTGCTCGGCGAGGCGATGAAGTGGATGGCCGAGCGGGCCGCCCGTCCGCTGCGTGCGGCCCTGGCCGCCGACGAGCCGCCGACGCCGCGGGACGTCGTCCACGGCCTGCTCGACCGGTTCCGGGAGCTGCTGACCGTCACCGAGTTCCGCGGCGGTTGCCCGATCGTGGCGGGCGTGGCCGATGCGTCGTGGGACAGCCCGTCGGTGACCGAGGCCGCGCGGGTGGCGTTCGCGACGTGGCTCGCGCCGCTGCAGGAGGCGCTGGCCCGCGGTGGAGTGCCCGCGGACAGGGCGGCGCGGCTCGCCCTGTTGGTGGTGAGCGCCGCCGAGGGCGCGGTGGTGCTCAGCCGCGCCCGACAGGACTTCAGTGCGCTCGATGCGGTGCAAGAGGAGCTGGACCTGTTGCTCACGGTCTAGGTTTCGGCCCGTGAGCAGCGTGGTGGAGCCGGTACGGGACGTCGCACCGACGGCGCCGATCGACCGCGGATGGGTCGACTGGGCGGTGGCCCAGCTGCGCGCCGACACCCGACGCAGCGCCGACACCCACCTGTTGCGGCTGCGCACCCCGCCGCAGCTCGGGATCGACATCTACCTCAAGGACGAGTCGACCCACCCGACGGGCAGCCTCAAGCATCGCCTGGCGCGATCGCTCTTCCTCTACGCCATCTGCAACGGCGACATCGGGCCCGGGAGCACGGTCGTCGAGGCCTCCAGCGGCTCCACCGCGATCAGCGAGGCCTACTTCGCCCGGTTGCTCGGACTGCCGTTCGTGGCGGTGGTCGCCCGCTCGACGAGCCCCGACAAGGTGGCCTTGATCGAGCGCGAGGGCGGCCGGTGCGAGTTCGTGGCGTCCGCCGGTGACGTCTACGCCGTCGCCCGCCGCCTGGCCGACGAGCAGGGCGGCCACTACCTCGACCAGTTCACCAACGCCGAGCGGGCCACGGATTGGCGCGGCAACAACAACATCGCCGAGTCGATCTTCGAGCAGCTGGACGCGGAGCCGCACCAGGTGCCCGCGTGGATCGTGGTGGGCGCGGGCACCGGCGGCACGAGCGCCACGATCGGCCGGTACCTGCGCTACCGCGGCCTCGCGACCCGCCTCGCCGTCGTCGACCCGCAGGGCTCCGCCTTCCTACCCGCCTACGCCGGTGAGGCGGCGCGGGCTTCGGGGTCGCGCATCGAGGGCATCGGACGACCGCGCGTCGAGCCGTCCTTCGTGCCCCGGGTCGTCGACCGGATGATCGGCGTGCCCGACGCCGCCTCGGTCGCGGCGATGCTCTTCCTCGACGACCGGTTCGGGCTGCGCGCGGGCCCGTCGACCGGCACCAACCTCTACGGCGCGCTGCTGCTGGCCTGTGAGCTGCGCGCGGCAGGCCGCGTGGGAAGCATCGTGACGCTCATGTGCGACCGGGCCGACCGCTACGCCGCCACGTTCTGGGACGCCGCCTGGCGCCGTGACCAGGCGATCGACACGGCCCCGTACCAGGAACACCTCGACCAGGCGTGGGACACGCTGACCTGGCGCCAGTAGCGGACGTCGCTCAGCAGCAGCGGTTGGTACACGGTCGACGGGCTCGCCGTTGACGGTGGTCCCGGCGAACTGCGGCATCGCGCACCGCCCCGTTCAGCGTGCCGGGTAGCCCGGCGCGGGGGCGGACACGGCGTCCAACCGCGCGATCTGATCGCCGGTCGGCGCCACCTCCGGCCCTAGTCCAGGTGCCCTCCAGGTGGTCGAGGCGGCGCGCGTCGATGATCGGCACGACGGTGCCGGGCCGCGTCCGCAACCCGCCAAGGCCACCGCCGCCGACGTGGTCCCGAGCTCTTCCGCGACGGCCGCCGCGACGCCGCCCGCCTCCGCACCGCCGATGCCGCGCCCGACGGCCGCCGCCTCCCCTGAGCGCCCGCGTCACCGCGTCCGATCCGCGACAAGCCCGACGGGGTTCGGCTGCGGCAGGGTGCCGCTCTCGAGCACGGCCCCGGACAACGGCTTGAGCAGACCCGCGAGCCGGGTGGTCGCCGCCGCGCCGAGCACGCGCCAGGGCGTCGCGGCGGCCGCGTCGGTCGCGTCCTCGATCTCGGCGTGCAGACGCCTGCCCGCCGCGGTGAGCTGCCCGTCCGCGGTGAGGAGGCCGTCGACCCGCAGCGTCGCGGCGCCCTCGGCCCAGGCGGCCTCGTCGAACCTGCGCCCCGTGCGCAGCACCTCCGCGTCGGCCTCCCCCGCCGCGGCCTTGATCAGGTGCGCCGGCACGGGCGGGATCCCGCGCGCCACCAAGACGGCGACGTGCCCGTCGCCGCGGTGCTCGCGCAGCGTCGTCGCGGCCTGCCACAGCGCCAGATGCGGCTGGTCGGGCCGGGGCAGCGCCTGGTTGGCCGCGGCGAGCACCCGGCCTGCGCAGTCGGCGCCCGCCGCGGCCCGCCAGGCGAGCTCGGCCGCCTCGGCCGTCTCGGGCGCCATCACGAGGGCGTCACCCCACAGGCGCCGCAGCGCCGCGTCCGCGCCGGCGAGCCGGGCGGCCAGCGCCGCCGCGGGCGTCGTCAGCGCCCAGGCGTCGGGCAGCGCCCGGCCGATCCGGTCGGGATGGAAGCCGAAGAACGCGGCCGTGGCGACGGCGGCGTTCACGGCGCCGAGCGGCGCGGCCCGCTGGGCGGCGTAGCCCATCCAGAAGCCCCGCATGCCAAGCGCGTCGGCCGTGGCGCGGGCCTCCGGGGTGAAGTAGGTGACCACGTGGATCGGCTCGAGGAGCGTCCACATCCGACGTGTCGGTTCCATCGATCCTCCTGCTCTATGACCTCCGTCATAGTGCCCGACGGGCGCTCGTAGGCGTAGAACTAGCGCTATGACAACCGTCATAATCGAGTCGTCCCACGCGACCGCCGACGTGGTGCGCGAGTTGGTCCAGACCTGCTCGCCGAGGTCGCTGCAACGACGGTTCTTCCTGCCCGCCGCCATGGACCCGGACGTGGTCTGGGCGCGGTACGGGCACTACCTGCTCGCGGGGCCGCCTGCAGGCGCGGCCGTGCTGGCGACCGTCGAGCGCCGCCCGGTCGGCCTGCTGAACCTCAACGTCGTCGGGGTTCGGACGGTCGAGATGAGCCTGCTCGTCGCCGACGCCTGGCAGCGCAAGGGCGTGGCGACGCGGCTGCTCGACGTGGAGCTCGCCCGCCCGCGTTGGGCCGGGTGGACGGTGCATGTCGATGTCCAGCCGGACAACGGGCCGGTCCGGTCCCTCCTGCGCAGCACCCGGTTCGGCACGTGGCAGCTGGTCGACCGGGACCCGTCCTCCTGGGGGTTCGCCCTTACGCTGGCGCCTCGGGGCGCGTTCGCCGTCGCAGCCATGATCACCGGTTCGGTGCGGATCCGGCCGGATCTGGCACGGTTTCGCACCGAACCGGTGATCATGGCTGGTTGAGTGGGCCGCGCGCAGGGGGCAGGCACCTTCGTAGCCTCGACCAGCCCGCTCACATCGCTGGACCGGCGGCTGCGCCGCGCGGGTGTGGCCGAGGTCTACGAGGTCCGCATGGCGCTCGAGCTGCAGGCGGCCCGGCTGGCGGCGGCCCGCCGCACCGATGCCGACCTCGTCGCGCTGCAGGCCGCGCTCGCCGGTCGGGCCGCGGCCACGTCGGCTGTGGAGTTCGTCGACGCCGACCTGGTCTTCCACCACGCCGTGATCGCGGCCGCCCACAACCCGGTGCTGACCGACCTCTTCGCGCACTTCACCACGGCGCTGCGGGCGGCGCTGCTCGACCTGAACGCCGACACCGCGCTGCGCACCCCGACCGACCGGGCCGCGGCCACCGACGCGCACTACGACCTGGCCGCCGCGATCGCCGCGGGCGACGACACCGCCGCGGTGGACGCCACCCGCCGCAACGTGGAGACGACCCTTCTCCAACTGCGTGAGCGGAGCGACCCGTGAACCGGCGCAGCCTCGCCGTGCTGACGACGAGCCATCTCGTCGACGACCTCTACCAGGGCGCCGTGCCTGCGGTGGTGGCGCTGATGGTGTTCACCCGCGGCTACAGCTACACCGCCGCGACCGGGCTGACGCTGGCCGCGACCGTGCTGTCGTCGGTGGCCCAGCCCGCCTTCGGGCTCCTCACCGACCGGCGGCCGATGCGTGAAGGGTGGGAGGACCTGCCACTGCAGGTGCAGGTCCGGCCCGCGCGACAGCACCGACGCCACGGCGTTGAGCACGATGATGTAGAGCGACGTCCCGATCGCGAGGGGCATCGGCATCCGCAGCACGATCACCAGCGCGGGCACGACGAGGAACCCGCCGCCGACGCCGAGGAAGCCGGTGAGGAACCCGACGAGCGCAACCGCCCGGCAGGCGGACGGTCAGAACGGCACCGACGCCGCGTGCGCGGCCCGCACGGCGGCCGCGATCCGGGCGGCGTGCCGGGCGATGCGCGAGCGGCGTCGGCCGCGGGCGGCAGCAGGGGTGGCGGTCATCGAGGTCCCTCGGGTCGAAGCGGCTGGTCACCACCGCGCAACGACCCGCGCGAGAGCGGGTCGCTACAGCGCCCCGATGTCCATCGCCCTTCCGGGTCGGGCCCAACCACGGTCGGTCACGGCGCGTGGTCGGACCGGTGGAAATCGCTACATGGTTGCCGCCCGATGGTTCCGCCGCCTTCCCGCCTGATGCACCGTCGTCGGGTGCCGTCGCGCGTACCGGGTCAGCATCGTCTCCGTCCCCGACGTCAGAGCTCCACACCGACCGCCAGGAGGGGGCTGCCCGCACCCACGCAAGCCCCGCACGACGAGCCGCAGGCCCGGCCGGGCTCGGAGGGCGAGCACCGGCTGCAGGACGCCCTCGGAACGCGGGAGCGCGCCGAGCGCTTCTACGGCGACCAGCTCCGCGACCGGCTGCTCCCCAAGATGATCGAGTTCATCCACCGCATGGAGATGGTGTTCATCGCCACCGCCGACGCGAGCGGCGACTGCGACGCGTCGCTGCGGGCGGGCACACCCGGCTTCCTGCGGGTGCTCGACGACCGCACCCTCGCCTACCCCGAGTACCGCGGCAACGGCGTCATGGCCAGCCTCGGCAACATCAGCGAGAACCCGCAGGTCGGCCTGCTGATGATCGACTTCGTGGAGGACCTGATCGGCTTGCACGTCAACGGCCGGGCGCACATCCTCGACAACGACGCCTTCTCGGCCCGGTACCCGGGGGAAGAGGGCCGGGAGTCGACGCCGGGGCGCCCCGCCGAGCGGTGGGTCGTCGTCGAGGTCGTCGAGGCCTACATCCACTGCCGCAAGCACATCCCGCGGATGCAGCGCCTGCCGCAGAAACGCGCGTGGGGCACCGACGACCCCGCCCGCAAGGGCGGCGACTACTTCGCCGCCCGCGCCACGACCGACCCACCGGCCGACGCGATCCCCGCGCCCCGGCCGCCGATGGACGCGAGCAGGCTTTCGCCCCTACCGGCCACCGAGTAATCGCGCGCATCCGGTCCTGCCCCCGAGACCGGTCCCACGAACGACCCCGGGCCGAGCCTGCGGCGAAGTTCCGCGCGAGAGCGCTGACCACGGCGGCTGCGCGAGCTAGTGTCCATCTGTTGACCCGCGCTCACGCCGAACCCGGGGGTGTCATGCCGATCTTCGTCTATCGCTGCGAGTGCGGGAACACGTTCGAGCGGCTGGTCGCGCGGGACGCCGCGGCGCCCGAGTGCCCGGAGTGCGGGAGCGCCACCCGCAAGATCCCGGCGCGGCCCGAGCATCGGCCGCGGGGCCGGAGCGAACGCGGCGCTCCGGCGACGTCGCGTGCCGTGGCGGGGCGCGGTGGCGAAGGGCGCCGAGGGCATGCAGCGCGAGGTGCAGCTGCGGGACAACATCGTGGCGAAGGGACGCGAGTACCCGGGCAACCCCGGTTCCGCCGCCGCCGCGCCGAGCAACGACTGACCCGGAACCAGCCAGGCCCGGTGATCACCGATGATCACCTCGGACGGAGGTGGGCACCGCCATGACCGTCGCCGAGCGCATGCGACCCCTTCGTCGGGCGGGCCGCCGAGGTCGCGGCGCTGCGGGCCGAGCTCGCGGCGGCCCGCGCGGGCACGCCGCGCATCCTGGTCGTGCAAGGGGACGCCGGGATCGGCAAGACGGTCCTCCTCGAGCAGTTCCTCGCCGCCGAGACCGACCTCACCGTGCTGCGGGCGACCGGCGAGCCGTGGGAGGCCTACGTCGCCTACGGCGTGGTCGACCAGATCATGCGCGTGCGCCGGGGTCAGCACCGCGCGGCTGCTGGTCAGCCGCGACCGGTCCTTCCCGCCCGAGGAGCCGGTCGGCGTCGGGGGCTGGATCCTGGACGTCCTCAAGGAGCTGGAGCAGAAGGCCCCGGTCGTGGTGATCGTGGACGACGCGCACTGGGCCGACATCGACTCCCTGCGGGCTCTGCTGTTCGCCGCCCGCCGGTTGGTCGACGAGCGGGTGCTGCTGGTGCTCGGCCAACGCATCGAGGACGAGCAGCGGCTCCCCGAGGGGCTGCGCAGGCTGGCGGGCGGGCGCACGGGCTCGACGGTCGCCCTGCAGCCGCTGCCGCCGTCCGACGTGCACGAGCTGGCGACGGCGCTCGGCGTGCGCGGCTTCTCCACGCGGGCCGCGCGGCGGCTGCACGCCCACACCGGCGGCAACGCGCTGTACGTCAAGACCATGCTCAGCGAGCTGCCCGAGAAGCGCTGGCGCACCTGGAACCCGTCGCTGCCCGCGCCGCGCGCCTTCACCGCGCAGGTGCTGCGGCGGCTGGCCGCGGCCAGCGCGCCGACGCAGGCGTCTCGTGGAGGCCGTCGCGGTGCTCGGCACCACCGCGCCGGTGGCCGCGGCCGCCACGCTGGCCGGGGTGCCCGACCTCTTCGCCGCGCTGGACGAGGCATCGGTCGCCGGGCTGCTGCAGGTGCGCGAGGACTTCGGCATCCGGGAGGTCGCGTTCCCCCATCCGCTGGTGCAGGCCGCGGTCTACGAGCAGCTCGGGCCGCTGCGCCGGATGCAGCTGCACTCGGCGGCGGCCGAGTTCGTCGAGGACGAGGGGGCGCTCCTGCGGCACCGGGTGCTGGCCACCACCCCGCCGAACGCGGAGCTGGCCGGTGAGCTGGAGGCGTTCGCCCGCCGCGAAGCCGCCGTCGGCGCCTGGTCGAGCGCGGCGTGGGCGCTGGTCGAAGGCAGCAACCTCAGCCCCAACCGTGAGGTGCGCGAGCAGCGCCTGCTGCTCGCGGTCGACGCCACCGTCGGCGCGGGCGACCTGCACCAGGCCGAGATCTTCGCCAGGGACGTCGCGTCGTTCAGCCGCGGCGCCTGGCGCGACGCCGCGCTCGGCTACCTGGCCATCCTGCGCGGGCGCCGCGACGAGGCCGAGGAGCTGCTGGGCCACGCCTGGCGGCTGTCCGCCGACGATCCCGGACACCTCGGTGGCCGCGGTGGTGGCCCAACGGCTGGGCCCTGCACGCCGTGGGCAGGCTGCGCGGCGACGAGGTGGTCCGTTGGTCGACACGCGCGTTCGAGCTGGCCCGACCCGACGATCCCGTCCGGGTCGAGGCCGAGGCGCTGCTCGGGCTGGGCATGGGCTGGGAGGGGCAGATCGCCGAGGGCATCGCGGCCTACGAGGCGCTGCTGGGGCGGGTCGAGCGCGGTCGAGGACGGTCCGCAGCTGGAGCGCATCCGAATGGCGCACGGCTGGCTGCGGCTGGTCGACGGCGACGTGGCCGGCGCGCGGGCGTCGCTCGCGATGACCGCGCCCGCGGCGTTGCGGGCCGGGTCGGTGCGGATCGCCGTGTGGTCGTTCTCCTGGCTGGCCTACGCCGAGTTCCTGCTGGGCGCCTGGGACGAGGCGGCGGCCGACGCCGAGCGCGCGGTGTCGTTGCTCGACGAGTCCGGCATGGAGTGGCTGCGGCCGCTGGCCCGCTACGCGGCGGTGCTCGTGCCCGCCGCGCGCGGCGAATGGGAGGCGGCCGAGGAGCACCTGCGCGCGGGCGCCGCGCACACCGGCGACTACGAGCTGATGGTGGTCGACCGCCGCGCTGGCCCGCGCCGAGGTGGCGGTGGCCCGCGGCGAGCAGGAGGCCGTGCTGCGCGCCCTGGAACCCGTCCTGGCCATCGAGCAGCGGGCGGGCGTCGACGAACCCGGGTTCTGGCCGTGGCCGCGACCTGCTACGCCGAGGCCCTGGTCAGCGCGGGCAGGCTGGACGAGGCCGAGGCCCTCCTCGTCCCGCACGAGCAGTTGGCCGCCGACCGCGGCCGGGCGGCGACGTCGGCCCGGCTGGGTCGGGCGCGTGGCAGGCTGGCGGCGGCCCGCGGGCAGCAGCCGGAGCGCGGAGCAGGCGTACCAAGGCGCGCTGGACGCGCTGGAGAACCTGACGATGCCGTTCGAACGCGCCCAGGTGGAGCTGGCCTACGGGCAGGCGCTGCGCCGCGGCGGGCAACGCCGCGCCGCAGCCGCCCAGCTCCAGGCCGCCCGCGACCGGTTCGCCGCGCTGCGGGCCGCCCCGTTCCTGGAGCGCTGCGAGCGCGAGCTGCGCGGATGCGGGCTCACACCCGCCCGGCGCAGCGACTTCGACCCGGGCAAGCTCACCGCCCAGGAGCAGGCGGTGGCGCGGCTGGTCGCCGTCGGGATGAGCAACCGGCAGGTGGCGGCCGAGCTGTTCGTCAGCGTCAAGACGGTGCAGTTCCACCTGACGCACATCTACGCGAAGCTCGGCATCGGTTCCCGGGCCGAGCTGGCCGCTCAGTTCCGCGAGTAACGGTCCCGCTCGTCGGCGGCCGCGGCGAAGTCGGGCCGCTCCAACAGGAACGACACCACCAGGCCTGCCACGAGGCCCCAGAATGCGGCGCCGATGTTCAACACGGAGACGTCGGCCACGGTGACCACGAAGGTGACCAGCGCGCCCAGCGTGAACCGGGTGGCGAACGCGGTCACGAAGGCCGCCTTGCAGCACCCGCAGCATGGCCAAGCCCGCCAGCACCGCGACGAACGCGGCGGGCGCCGCCAGCATGAGCCGGGTGAACACCGGCGCGAACAACCCGAAACCGACCGCCAGCAGCCCGCAGCAGATGCCCGCCGTGTAGTGCCGCGAGCGTTCGCCCGACGCGGACAGCAGCGCGTTCGTCGGGCCGGTGAGACAGCTGGACACCGCCCCGACCGCGGCCGTGAGGAGGGACCACACACCACAGGCCACGGTGACGGCGTTGACCGGCGCATCGTGGCCCGCGGCCCGCAGCACCGCGACGCCCTGCCCGTTCTGCACCACCAGGACCGTGATGGCCAGCGGGACGCACGAGCTCGATCGATGGCCTGGGTGGACCACACCGGAACCTGCCAGACCGGAGCGGCCAGCCACTGCGCCATGCTCGCTACCGGGGTGGAAACGCCCGCTCACCGCGATGCCGACGATCGCCGACCAGCAGGGCGGCGATGATCGGCGGCAACCGGGTGCGCGGCCACACGGACGCGAGCAGGAAGGCCAGCACCATCGGGCCCGCGATGAGCGAGGTCGTCGCGCATCGCGATGCACGAGATCGGTGCCGAACCGCAGGAACACCGCCGCGACCATGCCCATCACGATCGGCATCGGCACCGCGGACATGGCCCGGCGCACCCATCCGGAGAGGCCGAGCACCAGTATCAGGAGCCCGGTCGCGAAGTAGGCGCCCACGACCGCGGCGAAGCTCAGGTGGTCGCAGCGCCGGGCCGACCAGCACGGTGCCCGGGATCGTCCAGAAGAACGCCAACGGCTGCCGGTACAGCCAGCAGGCGAACACCGTGAGCAGGCCGTTCAGGAAGAACACCCCGAAGATCCACGACGCCAGCTCGGCAGGCGACAGGCCACCTGCCGTGCCCACGGCGAGGATCACCGCGACCGGCCCGGTCGCGGCGAAGATCACACCGATCAGGCCGTTGGCCGCGTAGAGCGGGCCGAAGTCCCGAAGCAGCCGCCCCGGCCCGGCGAGCGGCCGCGGTGGGCGCTCGATCAGGTCGGAGCGGCCCCGCCGGGCCGCGGCTCACGTGAAGACGCTGGTGAAGGCGTCGTTCAGCTCGCGGGCGTGGTAGAAGATGCCCTTCGCCAGCTGGTCGACCGTCCAGTTGATGGTCGGGAAGTCGGCCTGCACCCGGTAGCCGAGGCCCGCGAACACCTCGTTGCGGTTGCCCGCCGGGTCGAAGAAGTAGATCGTGGTGCCGCGGGTGATGCCGTGGCGGGTCGGGCCGATGTCGATCGGCACGTCGTCCATCGCGAAGATGTCGCCCGCCCGCAGGATCGAGCTCCAGTCCTCCAGGTGGTAGGCGAAGTGGTGCAGCTTGCCGTTGGGGCCCTTGATGAACGCGATGTCGTGCGGCGACTCCCCGCAGCTCATCCAGGTGCCGATCACCTCGGGCTCGTCGATGCTGGTGACCACCCGCTCGGCGGTCTTGAAGTCCAGCACCTCCCGCAGGAACCGCTCGTTCAGCCCGGGGTCCTCGCACGGCATCAGCGCGTGGTCGATCCAGTGCGTGCCGACCCCGCGCAGGTTCCGCGGCCACGCCTCGGGGTTGATCGCCCCGGTCTCGGTGCCCGCGTACTCCATGTCGGTGTAGAGCTCGATGTTGTGCTCGGAGGGCAACGTGATCCGCACGCCCTCGCCCGACGGTGAGGTTCTCCCCCGCGGAGAACCGGCCGGTGGTCACCCCGAACTGCTGGGCGCGCTGCTCGAACGTCGTCATGGCGTCCGGGCTCTCGACCTTGTAGCCGAGCTTGACCAGCCCGACGCCGCCCTCTTCGAGCACCAGCGAGTGGTGGTCCCACTCGTCCCAGCACTTGAGGTAGAGCTTGCCGGGCTCGGACGCGACCACCTCCATGCCCAGCGTGTTGGAGTAGTGGTTGCGCGCCTCCTCCAGGTCCGTGACCCGCAGGTGGACGTAACCCAGCCGGATTACGGCGCTCATGGCGATCCTTTCGTTGGTGTTGATGTGAACAGGAAGCCCAGGACCCGCCGCAGCCGGTCGCCTTCCTGCAGTTCGATCACGACGTTGGTCAGCGGCACGGCGCGGCAGCTCAGGCAGATGCCTTCGACGCGTTCGTCGTCGGACAGCACGCTGTCGGCGACCGGGCGCTCGTAGCGCACCTCGCCCTCCAGCAGCTGCAGCTTGCAGATCCCGCAGCCGCCGCGCCTGCAGCCGACCCGGTACCGCAGGCCCGGCCCGGCCCAGCGCGCGCAAGCAGCGTCTCGTCGCCGGCCGCGGTGACGCGCACGCCGTCGGGGAGGATGGTGATGTCGTTCTCGGCGGCCTTCGGTTCCGGGTCAGCCACCGTGCACCTCGACCGGGTCGAGCCCGTCGAACTCGGCGACGATCCGGTCGCCCGCGCCGCAGCGGCACGGCGGCGGTGAGGCCGCCGGTGAGCACGATCGTGCCGGGTTCGAGCCGGTCGTCGCGGGCGGCCAACGCGCCCGCCAGCCAGGCCACCGCGGCGGCCGGATGACCCATGGCCGCTCCGCCCGCGGCGGTGTCGAAGCCGCCGGCGAACCCGAACACGCAGCCCAGCACGTGCAGGTCCACGAGCTCGGCTGGCCTGCGCGGCCGATCGCCGAGCACCACCCGGGCGGCGCCCGCGTTGTCCGCGATCGAGTCGACCAGCCGGAACGGTTCGGCGTAACGGGAGTCGAACACCTCGATCGCGGGGTGCACGGCGTCGATCGCGGCCAGCACGGTGGCGACGCTCGCGCCCGGCGGGATCGGCCGCCCGACCACCACCGCGAGCTCCGGCTCGGCGCGCGGGTGGATCAGCTCGGCCACCGGATCACGCTCGCCCGACGGCACGAGCATGTCCGCGGTGATCCGGCCGTAGACCGGCTCGCGGATGCCCAGCGCGTCCCGTTTCACCTTGCTGGTCAGGCCCAGCTTGACGCCGACGACCCGCTTCCCTTCCGCGCGCTTGCGCCCGACCAGCAGCTCCTGGGCCGCATACCCGACGCCTGCGTCGAGGAACGGGTTCCGCACTGCTGAACGGGCCGGATCGGGGCACGCGGTCGCGTTCGGCGGCCAGCAGCGCGTCGGCCATGGGCTGCGGGCGTGGTCATCGACGCACCTCCCGCGCGAACCGCACGCTCACCGTGCCCAGGTGCGCGAACTCGGCCGAGAAGCGGTCGCCGGGCCGGACCGGGAACATCCGGGTCAACGCCCCCGCCAGCACGACGTCGCCGCGGTGCAGCCCCTCGCCGAAGCGGGCCAGCGTGTTGGCCAGCCAGGCGAGCGCAGCGGCCGGGTGGCCGAGCGCGGCCGCGCCCGCGCCGCTGTCGATCGGGGCGGCCGTTGCGCGAGAACAAGACCCCGAGCAGTCGCAGGTCCAGCCCCTGCACGGGCACGGGCTGCCCGCCGAGCACCACCCGCGCGGCGCCCGCGTTGTCGGCGACGGTGTCGGCGATCCGGCTTCGCCAGTCGACGATCCGGCTGTCGACCACCTCGATGGCGGGCAGCACACCGCCGATCGCGCCGAGCGCCTCGTCCGTGGTCACGCCGGGACCCACCAGGTCGGTGGCCAGCACGAAGGCCAGCTCGGCCTCCACCCGCGGCGCCAGCAGCTCGGCCAGCGACAGCTCGGCGCCGTCGTCGACGAACATCTCGTCGACCAGCACCCCGAACGTGGGCTCGTCGACGCCCAGCAGCTGCTGGGTGCGCCGCGAGGTCAGCCCGAGCTTGCGGCCGCGCACGGTCCGGCCCGCCGACGTCCGCCGGGCCACGTTGTGGGCCTGGATCGCGTACCCGTCGGCGACGCCGAGATCGGGGTGGGCGTCGGTGAGCGGGCGCGATCGGCGCGCGCTCGTGCTCGGCACGCCACAGCGCGTCGGCCATCTCGGCGACGGCGACGTCCGGAACACCCATGTCCAGCACGGTGTCACCCGAAGGCCCCGGTTGGCGCAGGGAAAAGCCCTAGTTTTGCCCAGCGGCAGCACACCCGGACCCGCGCCGACGTCGGTCGTCGCGGCAGCGGTCCGATCCCGCGGCGGAACCCGCGACGCCCGGTCCGCCCTCGCCGGGCGGCGCGACCAGCCAGGACGGCACACCTAGGCGTTCGTCCGGCGCGAAGCCGCCCGGCCCGCAGCGACGCTTTGTCCCAAGCGCAATCGAGCCAACGGAGGTCAGTCTGCGATGCCGGAAACGCTGGACGAAGTCAGGCGGAAGATCGACGGTGCGGTGCTGGTGGATCCCGAGCACGGGCTCTACCGCGGACGCCGAGAGGCGTTCACCGATCCCGAGCTGTTCGAGCTGGAGATGAAGTACATCTTCGAGGGCAACTGGATCTACCTCGCCCACGAGAGCCAGCTGCCGAACAACAACGACTACCTGACCACCTACATCGGCAGGCAGCCGATCGTGATCTCCCGCGACAAGGAAGGTCAGCTGCACGCCCTGATCAACGCCTGCAGCCACAAGGGCGCGATGCTCTGCCGCCGCAAGAAGGACAACCGGGGCACGTTCACCTGCCCGTTCCACGGCTGGACGTTCCGCAACAACGGCAAGCTGCTCAAGGTCAAGGACCCGCGCGGCGCGGGCTACCCGGAGCAGTTCAACACCGAGGGCTCGCACGACCTGACGAAGGTGCCGCGCTTCGAGTCCTACCGCGGCTTCCTGTTCGGCAGCCTCAACCCCGACGTGGTGCCGCTGACCGAGTTCCTCGGCGGCGCCGCGAAGGTCATCGACATGATCGTCGACCAGTCCCCGGAGGGCCTGGAGGTGCTCAAGGGCTCCTCCACCTACACCTACGACGGCAACTGGAAGGTGCAGGCCGAGAACGGCGCCGACGGCTACCACGTGTCCGCCACGCACTGGAACTACGCGGCCACCACGTCGCGGCGCACGACCGGCGAGTCGGCCACCGAGACCAAGGCCATGGACGCGGGCCAGTGGGGCAAGCTGCGCGGCGGCTACTACGCCTGGGACCACGGCCACGTGCTGCTCTGGAACGAGTGGGGCAACCCGGAGGACCGGCCGCTGTGGAACCGCCGTGATCAATGGGCCCAGGAGTTCGGGCAGGCCCGCGCGGACTGGATGCTGAGGTATTCGCGCAACCTGTGCCTCTACCCCAACGTCTACATCATGGACCAGTTCTCCTCGCAGATCCGCCATTTCCGGCCGGTGGCCGTCGACAAGACCGAGGTCACCATCTACTGCATCGCCCCGAAGGGCGAGAGCGCCGCGGCGCGAACCGCGCGGATCCGGCAGTACGAGGACTTCTTCAACGCCAGCGGCATGGCAACACCGGACGACCTCGAGGAGTTCCGCTCCTGCCAGAAGACCTACCTGGCCGGCGCCGCCCCGTGGAACGACATGAGCCGCGGCGCCGAGCACTGGATCAACGGCCCGGACGACGAGGCCAAGGAGCTGGGGCTCGACCCCGTGTCCAGCGGGATGCGCACCGAGGACGAGGGGCTCTACCTGGTCCAGCACGGCTACTGGAAGAAGGCGATGCGCGACGCCGTCGAGGCCGAGGCCGCGGAAGCCGCCGAAGCGGCTGCGCTCTCGAACGGGAAGGGGGCCTGACATGGCCGTTTCACAGAACGAGGTCGAGCAGTTCCTCTACCGCGAGGCCCGCTACCTCGACGACCGCGAGTTCGACAAGTGGCTGTCGTGCTACGCCGCGGAAGCCGAGTTCTGGATGCCGTCGTGGGACGACGACGACACCCTCGTCACCGACCCGACGACCGAGATCTCGCTGATCTACTACAACAACCGGGGCGGCCTGGAGGACCGGGTGTTCCGGATCAAGACCGACCGGTCGAGCGCGACCAGCCTTCCCGAGCCACGGACCAGCCACAACATCTCCAACGTTGAGATCGTCTCCCAGTCGAGCGACGTGGTCGAGGTGCGGTTCAACTGGCTCACGCTGTACTACCGCTACCAGAACATCGACCCGTATTTCGGGACGTCGTTCTACACCATCGACTTCACCGGCCCGGAGCCGCAGATCACGAAGAAGAAAGTGGTGCTGAAGAACGACTACATCCACCACGTCGTCGACATCTACCACGTCTGAGGGCGGAGATATCACAGCCATGAGCTTCCAGATCGCCCTGAACTTCGAGGACGGGGTCACGCGGTTCATCGAGTGCAGGCCGAACGAGGTGGTGGCCGACGCCTCGTACCGACAGCGGATCAACATCCCGCTGGACTGCCGGGACGGGGCCTGCGGCACCTGCAAGTCGTTCTGCGAGTCCGGCCGCTACGACGGCGGCGACTACATCGAGGACGCGCTGACCGACGACGAGGCCGCCGACGGCTACGTGCTGACCTGCCAGATGGTGCCGGAGTCGGACCTCATCCTGCGCATCCCGGCCACCTCGGACGTGGCCAAGACCAGCATCGCCACCCACAGCGGGACGGTGTCCTTCATCGACCGGGTGTCCGACACCGCGATCGCGTTCGGTGTCAAGCTGGACAACGCGTCGGCGCTGGGCTTCCTGCCCGGCCAGTACGTGAACATCAAGGTGCCGGGCACCGACCAGACCCGCTCGTTCTCGTTCAGCTCCGGGCCGGGCCGCGACGAGGTGGAGTTCCTGGTTCGCAACACCTCGCACGGCGTGCTCACCACGTACCTGCGCGACCGCGCGAAGGTCGGCGACAAGATCGAGTTCAACGGTCCGCTGGGCAGCTTCTACCTGCGCGAGCTGCAGCGGCCGACCGTGTTCCTGGCGGGCGGCACCGGGCTGGCGCCGTTCCTGTCCATGCTGGAGAAGATCGAGGCGGCGGGCGGGCCGGAGCACCCCGTCCACCTGATCTTCGGCGTGACCAACGACCCGGACCTGGTCAAGACCGACGCGCTGGACGGGTTCGCCGAGCGGATGGACAACTTCACCTACGCCTGCACGGTCGCGGCCGAGGACTCGAGCTATCCGAACAAGGGCTTCGTGACCCACCACCTGCGGCCCGAGCACCTCAACGAGGGCGTGGTGGACGTCTACCTGTGCGGGCCGCCGCCGATGGTGGACGCGGTGCGCAAGCACCTGGCCGACCAGGGCATCGAGCCGGCCAGCTTCTACTACGAGAAGTTCGCGGGCAGCGGCGTGGTCACCGAGATCGGCGAGATCCACATCAAGGTGCCCGAGTCGAACGAGGCCTTCGACGCCCGGATGGCGCTGGAGGCGGGCGTGGCGGCCATGGTGTGCGGCAAGCTGTCGGCCGATCAGTTGGCCGAGTACCGGCGGCTCGCCGACGCCACGGGCCTGCACATCAAGGACGGGCAGTTCACCGACGCGGCGGGTTTCCGCGAGGCGAACGCGGCGTTCCACCTGTTCCCGATACAGGCCACGGGCAACCAGACCCTGGTGCAGGCGCACCGGCGGCTGCTGGTGGGCGAGTACATGGGCCAGGTGCTCTCGCCGACCGTCGAACTGGTCGGCGACATCACCCAGGACCACCGCGACATCGTCGACGCCTTCGAGAAGTGCGACCTGGTACGGCTGCTCGCGGTGATGGCCGAGCACAACGAGCACGCCAAGTCGACCATGCGGGCGGGCATCGAGCGAGCCGGAAGCAGGGCCTGAGATGGTCTATCCCGACCGGTTCGCAGGCAAGGTCGTCGTGGTCACCGGGGCGGCACAGGGCCTCGGCGAGGCCGTGGCCACCCGGGCGGCGCGCGAGGGTGCCGCCGTGGCCTGCGTCGACCGCTCCGAGATCGTCCACGAGGTGGCGGCCAAGCTGGCCGCCGAGGGCGCGCGGAGCATCGCGCTGACGTCCGACCTGGAGCAGTACCTCGGCGCCTCGACGGCGATGGCCGCGGCCCGCAACCAGTTCGGCCGCATCGACGTGCTGATCAACAACGTGGGCGGCACGATCTGGGCCAAGCCGTACGCGCACTACGCGGAGGCGGAGATCGAGGCCGAGATCCGGCGCTCGCTCTTCCCGACGCTGTGGTGCTGCCGGGCGGTGCTGCCGATCATGGTCGGGCAGGGCCGCGGCACCATCGTCAACGTGTCCTCGGTGGCCACGCGCGGGCTCAACCGGGTGCCCTACGCCGCCGCCAAGGGCGGGGTGAACGCGCTGACCGCGTCGCTGGCCTGGGAGTACGCCGAGCACGGCATCCGGGTGGCGGCCACCGCGCCGGGCGGCATCGAGGCGCCGCCGCGGCGGGTGCCGCGCGGGTCCGCGGTCGAGCAGTCCGAGCAGGAGAAGGACTGGTACGCGACGGTCGTCGACCAGACCGTCGGCTCGTCGCTGCTGCACCGCTACGGCACGCTCGACGAACAGGTCGCGCCGATCCTGTTCCTGGCCTCCGACGAGGCGTCCTACATCACCGGCACCCGGCTGCCGGTGGCAGGCGGCGACCTCGGCTGAACCGACCGGAAGCGGTGGATCAAACGATGAGCATCGACTACGTTCTGGCGCCTTCGGTCACGCTCGCCGCGGCGCAGCGCGCGATCGCCGCGGCGACCGCGCGGGCGGACGAGCTGGCCGTCGACGTGTGCGTCGCCGTGACCGACGGCGGCGGACACCTACTGGCCATGGCCCGGATGGACCGGGCCCCGCTGCTGTGCATCCACATCGCGCAGGACAAGGCCCACTCCGTGGCCGCGTTCGGCGGGATGCCCACCAGCGACTGGTGGCGGCTGCTCGAATCCGAACCGGCGCTGCTGCACGGCATCGCGAAGACCGAGCGGCTGGTCATCTTCGGCGGCGGGGTGCCGCTGGTGGCCGACGGCCGCACGGTGGGCGCGATCGGCGTGTCCGGCGGATCGGCCGAGCAGGACGTCCAGATCGCCGAGGCGGGAGCCGCCGTTCTCGCCTGAGCATGCGCCCACATCGGCGCCCACATCGGCGTTGCCGTCCCCACACCGGCGTCCGGACGCCGGTGCGAGGACGGCGACGCTGGTGCGGCGCCCGCGTCCAGCCGCTCCGCGCCCCGCGCAGGCACCGATCCGACACGCGGGACCTATGGCTCCTGTGCGTGCGTCGATTGCCCATGGGGCACGGCCCGCGGTGGCGGCGTTCACCGCCGCCCACACGGACCGGTCTACCGAAACACGCGGCGGGGGTTGCGACGATGCGGCTCCGGGGCCGCTCGATCTCCCGCGTCATCGTGATGGCGTGCTCCCGCCCGGTGTCAGAGGATGCGGCGCTCACGTTCGCCGAGCACGACGACCTCCCCCGTGCGCCTGCTCAGTCGAGCGTGTCCGGACGCACGATCGCGACGGGGCAGTGGCTGCCGTGGATCACCCCGTGGCTGACCGAGCCCAGCAGCAATCCGGTGGCGTTGCCCCGCCCGCGCGAGCCGACCACGACCAGCTGCGCCTCCTGTGAGGCATCGACCAGCGCGTGCGTCGGGGCGCCGCGCACGACAACGCGGCGCACGGCGACGTCGGGATACTTCTGCCCCCACCCGGCGAGCCGCTCGGCCAGCGTCGCGTTCTCCTCGGCCACGACGGCATCCCAGCCCACCATCGGGTCCACGGCGTCTTCGAACGGTGTGGGCCACCAGGCGTGCACGGCGATCAGCGGGACCTGACGTGTCGCGGCGGCGTCGAACGCGAACGCCAGCGCGGATTCGCTGGTCGGGGACCCGTCGACGCCGACGACGACCGGGCCCTCGGCGCCGGTCCGGTCACCGCGCACGATCACCACGGGGCAGGCGGCGCGGGCGGCCAGCCCGACGGCGACCGACCCGAGCACGAGCCCGGCCAGCCCGCCCAGACCACGGTCGCCCAGCACGACGAGCTGGGCCCGCTCGGCCGCCGATTCCAGCACGCCGATCGGCGAACCGATCTCGACGTGCTCGGTCACCTCGAGCTCGGGGTTGATCCGGGAGGCCGTCGTGCCGGCCTCGGTCAGCTGGCGGTTGGCGACGCCCAGCAGCTGGTCGCGGTTGCGTTCGCCGAGCGCCGGGTTCCCGACGACGTTGTCCGGCTTCCACGTGAACGCCGTGACGAGCCGGAGCCCGACCTTCCGTCGACCGGCCTCGGCGACCGCCCACTCCACCGCACGCAGCGCGCTCGGGGACCCATCCACGCCGACCACCACCGGCAGGTGCATCTGCCGAACATCCATCGCGTCCTGTCCCTCCTCGGCGAACCCGGACTCCCACGCTGCCCGGGCCCGACTCGTCACGGCAGCGGCAATCGACCCGTCTGGCCGGGACCAACGCCCCTGCGGCGGTCGCCTCTTGACGTCGCGCCTGCCCGCCGTGACATGACGTCCGACCCGCGGGAAGCGGGTCCCCGTGCCCTCGTCAACGACCCGCTCCCGACGGAGGCTCGGGCAGATCCGGTCGAGGAGGTAGCGCCATGCAGGATCGCCCGGTCGTCGTCGGCGTCGACGGCACGAGCCCCGCTCTGCACGCGGTCGCGTGGGCCGCCACCCAGGCCCGGCTGCGGCAGCGGCCGCTGCACATCGTGCACGCCGTCGCGGGGACGGCCGGGTCCGGCGGCGCCGGGGAGGCCACGACCCAGCCGGACACCGAAGCGATCCTGGGCCGTGCCCGCACGGTGGCCGACCAGACCGGGGCCGGTCCGGCCACCCGCACCCTCCTCGCCTACGACCGGCCGACGTCCGCGCTCACCGAGGCGTCGCGCTCCGCGGACCTGCTGGTCGTCGGCATGATCGGCGACCGGGAGCCGGAGATCGACCTCGGCTCCGTCGCGCTCGGGATCGCCATCGGAGCGCACTGCCCGGTCACCGTCGTCCGCCGACGCCCTCCGGCAGCGTCGAGCGGACCGGTGCTGCTGGGCGTCGACGGCGTCGAGGTGGACGCCGCCGCCGTGACCGTCGCCTTCGACGACGCCGAGCGCCACCGCAGCAGGCTGGTGGTGATGCACGTCGAGCACGGATCACATCCGGAGCGCAGCGCATGGCCCGAAGCCGCGGTGGCGGACCTCGCGGACCTGCAACGCCTGCTGGCGCCCTGGGAGACCGACCACCCCGAGGTGCCGGTCGAGACCCGCGTCGGGTACGGCAACCCCACGATCGCCTTGCTGCGTACCGCCTCGACCGCACGCCACGTCGTGCTCGGCAGCCGCGCGCCCGCGGCGGGCAAGGTGCTCGGGTCCGTCAGCAGCTTCGTGCTGCACCGCAGCGCCTGCCCGGTGACGATCGTGCCCCGGTCGCCGTCGGTCGCCGCGGACGGCGACGCCCAGGGCCCGTCGCCGCAGTGACGCCGCCCGCCGGGCGGCTCAGGCGGGCTCCGCGACCGCAGGGCCGTCGCTGAGGGGTACCCGCCAGGTCAGGCGGGTGCCGTGCGGCTCGACCGCCGCGACGGTCAGCGTGCCGCCGCAGGCCTGCGCCCGCTCCTCCAGGTTGCGCAGGCCGCTCCGCGCCGCCGTCGGATCGAAACCCGTGCCGTCGTCGCTGACGTCCACCACGAACAGGTCGTCGTTCGCCTCCACCGTCAGCGTGATCGCCGCGGCGTGACCGTGCCGCACGGCGTTGCTGACCCCCTCCCGGACGACCGCCACCGCGTGCGCGCCGATGCCCTTGGGTACCAACGCCTCGACCGGCCCCGAGATCCGCACGGCCGGTGCCACCCCGGAGCCCGCGACGGCTTCGGCGGCGGTGTCCATCAGCCGACGGCGCAGACCGCCCGCGCCGCCCTCGTCGAGGGTGTGCAGGTCGAAGATCGCCGTGCGGATTTCGCGCACCGTCTGGTCCAGTTCGCCCACGGCCAGCTGGATCCGGTCGCGGACGACCGGATCGTCGAGCCTGCGCAGCGTGCTCTGCAGTTGCAGCCCGGTGGCGAACAGCCGCTGGATGACGTGGTCGTGCAGGTCGCGGGCGATCCGGTCGCGGTCGGCGAACACGTCGAGCTTGCGCTGGGCGCGGTTCTTCTCGCCGAGCTCGAGCGCCAGCATGGCCTGGTTGGCGAACGAGGTGAGCAGCGGCACGACACCGGGCTGGAACGCGTCGGCGCCGTCGCGGCGCAGCGCGAGCAGCACGCCGGTGACGGCGTCGTGCGACCGCATCGGGACCGCGACGATCGATTCGTGCGGCGGCGCGCCCTCGACGCCCGCGAGCAGGTCACCCTCCGCCCCGGCCAGCACGGCCGTGCGGCCTTCGACCACCTCCTGCAGCAACGGGTGGTCGCGGCCGATGTCGCGACCCATCGAGCCGCAGTCGTCGGGCCCGGCCAGGGCGCGGACCCGGAAGGCGTGGTCGCCGTCGAGCAGGATCGCGGTCGTGTCGGCGCCGATGAGCTCCAGCGTGCGCTGTGCGATCAGGGCCAGTGCGTCGGCTTCGCTGGCGCCCGCCAGGAGCTCCGCCTGGATCTCGCCCGAGGCCGCCAACCAGCGTTGGCGACCGCGGGCCTGCTCGAACAGGTCCGCGTTCTGCACCGCGATGCCCGCGGCCGCGGCCAGCGCCTCCACCACCGCTTCGTCGGCGCTCGTGAACTCGCCGCCCCCGGCCTTCTCCGTGAGGTAGAGGTTGCCGAAGACGGAGTCGCGCACGCGGACCGGAACGCCGAGGAAGCTGCGCATCGGCGGGTGGTGCGGCGGGAATCCCACGGAGGCCTCGTGCGCGCTCAGGTCGGCAAGCCGCAGCAGCCGGGGATCCGCGATCAGCTGGCCGAGCAGGCCTTTGCCCGCCGGAAGCGGGCCCATCTGCGCCCGGATCTCTTCGTCGAGGCCGACGTAGAGGAACCGGCTCAGGCCGCCTCCCGTGCCGAGCACCCCGAGGGCGCCGTAACGGGCCTCGACCAGGTCGGCGGCCGCCTCGATCAGGCGATGCAAGGTGGTGTCGAGGTCCAGGTCCTCCGCGACGATCAGCATGGCGTCCAGCAGGCGCTGCATCCGGTCGCGGGTCTTCATGACCTCGGAGAGCCGGTCCTGGACCTCGCGGAGCAGCTCGTCGAGCCGCAGCCCCGACAGCACCTCCGACATGATCCGCGGATGCCCGCCCGTGTCCTGGGTCGCCACGGCTGCGCCTCCTCGATCGGCGTCGGCAATCGGACGGACGGTGGCCGCCGATGCCTGCGCGCCAACCATCCGGCCACCCCGGCTCGGGCCTTTCGACCGTACCTCGTCGACCTCCCCGTCCTGCACTCTCGGCGACAAGATATCGACGACGGCGGGACGGACCACATGGACGAGCGACGAGGTGCGCTGGGCCTCACCCCTCAGCAGACCGAGCAGGTGCTCGTGACCACCGGGCTGGCTCCTTCGCTGCACAACACGCAGCCCTGGCGGTTCCGGCTCGACCAGCGGTCGATCGCGCTGGTCGCCGACCGCGAGAGACGACTCCCCGAGATCGACCCGGACGACCGCGAGCTGCGGATCGCATGCGGCGCGGCGCTGTTCTCCCTGCGGCTGGCGCTGCAGGGACTCGGCATCCGACCGATGGTCACCCTGCTGCCCGACCCGAACGAGCCCGACCTGCTGGCGATCGTGCGCCGCGGCGGGAACCGGCCGCCCACCCCCGAGGAGCGCCGTCTCCTGGACGTGGTGCCCCGGCGCCACACCAACCGCCACCCGTTCAGCGACGCTCCGGTCACGGTGGCCGAGCAGTACGCCTTGCGCCGGGCGGCCCAGGACGAGGGCGCGTGGCTGCACATCGTGTCCGACCGCACCGAACGCGGTCGGCTGCGGGACCTGGCCACGACCGCCCACCGGCGGCAGATGGCCGACCCGGCGTTCCGGGCCGAACTCGCGCGGTGGACCGCGGTGCAGCCCGGACGCCTCGACGGTGTACCCGCAGCCGCCGGTGGCCCGCTGCCGGAACCGGGCAACGCCTGGGTCCACCGGGACTTCACCGGCGGTGCGGCAGCCCCGTTGGCATCGGGCAAGGGCTACGAGGAGGAACCGCTCGTCGCCGTGCTCACCGCCCACCTGTCCGGCCGGGCGGCCGACATCCAGGCCGGGCAGGCCCTCCAACGGGTGCTGCTCACCGCCACGGCCGAAGGGCTGGTCGCCTCCTTCCTCTCCCAGATCGTCGAGGTGCCCGACACGCGTCGGGAGCTGCGCCAGTTGATCCGCGCCAACCGGTCGCCGCAGGCCGTCTTGCGGATCGGCCACGGCTGGCCGGTCGGCGCGACGCCCCGGCGGCCGGTGGCCGACCTGATCGATCGATCGGTGACCTCGAACAGCACACCCGCCGTCTGAACGGCCGTGCGCCCGCCGGGCTACGGGACCAGGACGGCGGCTCCGGTGACGCGGTCCGCGGCGAGATCACGCAGCGCCGCACCGGCTTCGGCGAGCGGTCGAGGCGTGACGGTCGGCCGCACGTCGAGGGCGGCGGCCAGCCGGAGGAACTCCTCGCCGTCGGCGCGCGTGTTCGCCGTGACGCTGCGCAGCTGCTTCTCCCGGAAGAGCTCGTCGGCGTAGTTCAGCCCCGGGATGTCCGAGAGGTGGATGCCCGCCACCGCGAGGGTGCCGCCCTGGTCCAGCGCCCGCATCGCCACGGGCACGAGCTCACCGACGGGCGCGAACAGCACCGCGGCGTCCAGCGGCTCCGGCGGCGCGGCGTCGGCCGCTCCGGCCGATGCGGCGCCGAGCTCGAGGGCGAGCGCCCGGGCCGCGCCCGAGCGGGTCAGGACGTGCACCACGGCCCCTTGCGCGATCGCGACCTGCGCGACCACGTGCGCGGACGCGCCGAAGCCGTAGATGCCCAGCGTGCCGCCGGGTGGGAGCTCGGCCCGCCGCAGCGCGCGGTACCCGACGATCCCCGCGCAGAGCAGCGGCGCCGCGGTCACGTCGTCGAGCGCGTCCGGCAGGCGATAGGCGAAGGCTTCGGGAACGACGGCCAGCTCGGCGTAGCCGCCGTCGGCGTCCCAGCCGGTGAACCGGGCGTACGGGCACAGGTTCTCCTGTCCCCGGCGACACCACCGGCACGCTCCGCACGTGCCGCGCAGCCACGCGATGCCGATCCGGTCGCCGAGCGCGAACCGCTCCGCTCCCGGGCCCAGCGCGTCCACCACCCCGACGACCTCGTGACCGGGCACGGTCGAGGGCCGTCGGGGTGCCAGGTCACCCTCGGCGAGGTGCAGGTCCGTGCGGCACACCCCGCAGGCGCCGACCCGGATCCGGACCTCGCCGGGCCCGGGCTCCGGGTCGGGCAGCTCGGTCGCGCGGAGCGGACCCGAACCCGGCCCGTCGACCGGACCGGGCGTCGTCACCACCCACGCGCGCATCCGCCGTCTACCTCTCCGCAGAAGCAACCCCACGCCTGCGGCGAACATCCTCGGAACTCAGCTCGCGGTTGGCAACCACCCGCAGGGCATCGCGCCCGCTGACGACGCCGACCAGCCTGCCGTCGTCCACGATCGGCATCGAGCGGATGCCGTCGTCCAGCATGCGGGCGACCACGTCGGCCAGGTCGGCGTCCGGCGGCATCGCGGTCGGCGATGGCGTCATGACCTCGCCGACGGTCGGCTCGGGCGGCTCGTCGACGGTCCAGCCGTCGGGCACGATCCGGCCGCGGACCAGGTCGGACTCGGTCGCGATGCCGATCATCCGATGCTCCGCGTCGACCACCGGCGCACTGGTGAAGCCGTGCGACACCAACAGGGCCGCGGCGGCGTGCACGGGCACGTCCGGCCGCAAGGTGATCACGGGGCTGCTCATGACGTCTCGCGCCAGCATCGGACCTATCCCTTCCGATCGACCGACGACGCCGTCGGCCGCGGGCAGGTCAGCACCGCGTCCGGCGGCGGCACGAAGATCGACTCGTGGTCGTCTTCGAGCCAGCGGACGCGGTAGGGCGGCGTGCCGTCCGGGTGGATGACCGCGAGGACCCGGCCGCGCCGGGTGTGCCCGTCGATGGGGAACGCGATCCAGTCGCCGACATGCGCCCGCATCACGACCGCCCTCCCCGGTCCCGGCACGGCCGCGGGCCGGGTTCGAGCTTTGCGGTCATCGCCGCCTCCTTCGCTCTCCACGTCCTGGTGCTTCGACGATGCGCGAGACCACCGCCCGCGGGTCAGTGGCGGCAGGCCCTGGTCATCGGGCCATTGGGCCCGGGGCGAACGTCTCCGTGGCCTCCGGCCGGGCCCCGCGGGACCAACGCCCCTGACCGGACCGGAGCCGCCGGTCGCACCCTGGACGAGCGACAATCCCGTGACCGAACAGGACGCCCGCCATGACACCGCAGCGCCACCCCCTCGCCGCTCCCCCCGAAGCCGTGGACGACGACCCGACCGTCGGCGCGGTGATGACGCCGCACGTCGTCGCGATCACGCCGGACGCCCCGCTGCGCACCGGCCTGCGCCTGATGGCGTCGAACGACGTCCGGCACCTGCCGGTCATCGAGGGCTCCCGGTGCCTCGGCGTGGTGCTGGAGACCGACATCGTCCGCGCGATCGCGATCGGCGGCCCGCCGCTGCTCGGTCCGCTGGTACGCCCGCTGCCGACGGTGTCGGTCGACGACCGTCGTTCGGCGGCCGCCCGCGCCGTGCTGGCCGGGGACGTCGAAGCGGTACTGGTCACCGACGACGACCGCCTGGTCGGCATCGTCACCACAACCGACCTGGTGCGCTCGCTGGCGGACGAGGCGTAATCGGGACCCGAGGCCCCTTGACGCGGGTCGAAGGTCCTGGCCGGCCGGGACCTGATCGTCTGGGCAGGTCAAGGTCGGCGCGGATACCGTCACCGGCGTGTCCATCACCGTGTTCCTGCTCGACGACCACGAGATCGTCCGGCGAGGCATCGCCCAGCTCCTCGACGGCGAGGACGACATCGAGGTCATCGGCCAGGCCGGGACGGCCGCCCAGGCGCTCGTGCGCATCCCCGCCCTGCGCCCGGACGTCGCCATCCTCGACGTCCGCCTCCCCGACGGCGAGGGCGTGTCGGTGTGTCGTGACGTGCGCGGCTCGATGGACCCACCGCCCGCGTGCCTGATGCTCACGTCGTACTCGGACGACGAGGCGCTGTTCAGCGCCATCATGGCGGGCGCGTCGGGCTACCTGCTCAAGCAGGTCGCGGGCGTCGACCTCGTCGGAGCCGTGCGCACCGTCGCCGCGGGCGGCTCGCTGCTCGACCCCCGGGCCACCGCCCTGGTCCTCGATCGGCTGCGCAAGGGCGACGAGCCCGAGGACCCCCGCTACGCCTCGCTGAGCCCGCAGGAGCAACGCATCCTGGGCCTGATCGCCGACGGGCTCACCAACCGGCAGATCGGGGCCGAGCTGTTCCTCGCCGAGAAGACGGTGAAGAACTACGTCTCCTCGCTGCTGCACAAGCTCGGCTTCGCCCGCCGGACCGAGGCCGCGGTCTACGCGGCCGAGCGCAAGCGCGGAGGCCGGGACGGCTGACCCGTCACCGGCCCACCGGCGCGCGCGGGTGCTCGGCCGGACGGCGGTCGAGGAGGCCGCGGACCTGAGCGGTGATCATGAGGTCCTCCCGCGCGTGCACCACGAGGGTGCGGGCCGCCGCGCCCGGCGCCGTGACGTCCACCTCGGACTCGGCCGCCACGCCGTCGTTCGCCCCGGTGTCCAGCGCGAGGCCGAGGAACCCGAGGCCCGCCACCGCCCGTTCCCGCAGCGTGGCCGCGTGCTCACCGACGCCCCCGCTGAACACCAGGACACCGAGGCCACCGAGCGCTGCGGCCATCGCCGCGATCCCGGCGCGCAGGCGGTGCAGCCACACCTCGATCGCCAGCACCGCGGCGGTGTCCCCCGCCGCCTCCGCGGCCAGCACCTGCCGCATGTCGGCCGTTCCCGCCAGGCCCGCAAGGCCCGAGTCGTGGTCGAGTGCGGCGGCGACGTCGGCGGGTTCGAGGCCTACCTGGTTGACCAGCCAGAGCGGGACGGACGGATCGAGGTCACCACATCGGCTGCCCATCACGAGACCCGCGGTCGGGGTGAAGCCCATGGAGGTGTCGACCGAACGCGGCCGTCCGTCCTCCCAGGCGACGGCGCACAGCGACGCACCCGAGCCCAGATGCGCGACGACCGTGCGGCCCACGCCCGCGAGCGCCGCGGCCCGGTGCGCCGCCCACTCGTGCGCGAGGCCGTGGAACCCGTACCGCCGCACGCCGAGCTCGTTGCGCCACCGCGCTGGGACGGCGTACGTCGAGGCCGCCGCGGGCATCCGGGCGTGGAAGGCGGTGTCCGGGCAGACGACGGCGGGGACCCCGGGCAGCGCCGCGGCGGTGGCGCGCAGCGCAGCCAGGGCGGGCGGTTGGTGCAGGGGCGCGAGGGCGACGAGCGAGTCCAGCTCCGCGAGCACCTCCGCGTCGACGACCGTGGCCCCGGTCAGGTGCGGACCGCCGTGCACGATCCGGTGCCCGACGGCGTCGACCGTTCCGACGGCCGCCAACGCGACGGCCAGCTCGTCCGGATCAGGACGGCCGCGGTCGGCCGCGAGGTCGGTGCGTGACACCACGGTGTCCCACTCGTCGAGAACGCGGACCTTCACGCTGCTCGAACCGGCGTTGACGACCAGAACCCGCATTCCCGTCAGCCCCGCTCGGTGCCGGGCCAGGTCCAGTTGCGGACGTCCGGGGCGTCCTCACCGGTCCGCCGGGTGTGGGCGCGGCACCGCATCCGCTCGTCGAGCATGTGCTGGCGCAGAGCGGCGTGCCGGGTGCCGAGGCCGGGCACCCGGTCGATCACGTCGGCGACGAGGTGGAACCGGTCGAGGTCGTTCAGCATCAGCATGTCGAACGGCGTGGTCGTCGTGCCTTCCTCGATGTAGCCGCGCACGTGGATGTCGTCGTGGTTGTGGCGGCGGTAGGTCAGCCGGTGGATCAGCCACGGGTAACCGTGGAAGGCGAACACGACGGGCGTGCCGGGCGGGAAGAGCAGGTCGTACTCGCGGTCGGTCAACCCGTGGGGGTGCTCGGCCGAGTCCTGCAGGCGCATCAGGTCCACGACGTTGACCACCCGGACCCGCAGCTGCGGCAGGTGTTGCGGAGCAGGGTCACCGCGGCCAGCACCTCGATCGTCGGCACGTCGCCGCAGCAGGCCAACACCACGTCGGGCACGGCGCCCTCGTCGCTCGAGGCCCAGTCCCAGATCCCGATGCCGCGCTCGACGTGGGCCACCGCGGCGTCGGGGGCGAGCCATTGCGGCGCAGGCTGCTTGCCCGCCACGACGACGTTGATGGCGTCCCGGCTGCGCAGGCAGCGGTCGGTCACCGCGAGCAGCGTGTTGGCGTCCGGCGGCAGGTACACGCCGACGATCTCGGCCTTCTTGTTGACGACGTGGTCGATGAAGCCGGGATCCTGGTGGGAGAACCCGTTGTGGTCCTGGCGCCAGACGTGGCTGGTCAGCAGGATGTTCAGCGAGGCGATCGGGCGGCGCCACGGTATCCGCCTGCTGACCTTGATCCACTTGGCGTGCTGGTTGACCATCGAGTCGACGATGTGGATGAAGGCCTCGTAGCAGGTGAACAGGCCGTGCCTGCCGGTGAGCAGGTAGCCCTCCAGCCAGCCCTCGCAGACGTGCTCGGACAGGATCTCCAGCACCCGCCCGGCCCGGGCCTGGTGCTCGTCGGTGGGCAGCAGCTCCCCCTCGAACTGGCGGTCGGTCACGTCGAACACGGCCTGCAGCCGGTTGGACGCCACCTCGTCCGGCCCGACCAGGCGGAACGAGTCGGGGTTCGCCGCGACGACCTCCCGCACCCAACTGGCCCAGCACGGCGGTGGCCTCCGCGGTGACCGTGCCGGGTGTCGGCACGTCGACGGCCTGGTCACGGAAGTCCGGCAGCCGCAGCGGGCTGAGCAGCTCGCCGCCGTTGGCGTGCGGGGTGGCGCTCATGCGCAGGAGCCCGGACGGCACCGTCACGTCCAGCTCCGCGCGCGGTCGTGCCCTGTGCGTCGAAGAGCTCCTCGGGCCGGTAGGACCGCATCCAGCGCTCCAGCTCCGCGAGCTGGGCGGGATCGTCGCGCACGTGCGGAAGCGGCACCTGGTGCGCACGCCAGGTGCCCTCGACCGGCTTGCCGTCGCAGTCGGCCGGTCCGGTCCACCCCTTGGGGCTGCGCAGCACCAGCACCGGCCAGCGCGGACGTTCCGCGTCGCCCGCGGCGGCCCGCGCGCGGATGGCGTCGATGCGGGCCACCACGTCGTCCAGCACGCGCGCCATCCGCCGGTGCACGGCCAGGTGGTCCTCGTCGATGGCGATCTCGACGACGAAGGGCTCGTGCCCGTAGCCGCGCAGCAGGGACAGCAGCTCGTCGTCGGGGATCCGGGCCAGCACGGTCGGGTTGGCGATCTTGTAGCCGTTGAGGTGGAGGATCGGCAGCACGGTGCCGTCGGTGACCGGGTTGAGGAACTTGTTCGCGTGCCACGACGCGGCCAGCGCGCCCGTCTCGGCCTCACCGTCGCCGATCACGCACGCGACGAGCAGTTCGGGGTTGTCCAGCGCGGCGCCGTAGGCGTGGGCGAGCGAGTAGCCCAGCTCGCCGCCCTCGTGCAGCGAGCCCGGCGTCTCCGGCGCGGCGTGGCTCGGGATCCCGCCGGGGAAGGAGAACTGGCGGAACAGCCTGCGCATCCCGTCGGCGTCGCGGGTGATGTCCGGGAAGCGCTCGGTGTAGGTGCCCTCCAGCCACGCGGTCGCGACCACGGCCGGGCCGCCGTGGCCGGGACCGGTCACGAACAGCGCCTCCCGTTCGTCGCCTGCGCAGCACCCGGTTCAGGTGCGCCCAGAGGAAGTTCAGCCCCGGCGTCGTCCCCCAGTGCCCGAGCAGCCTCGGCTTGATGTGCTCGGGGCGCAGCGGCTCGGGAGCAGCGGGTTGTCCAGCAGGTGGATCTGGCCAACTGCGAGGTAGTTCGCGGCTCGCCACCAGGCGTCGAGCGATGTGAGCTCGGCGTTCAATGCGCCTCTCTCGTCGACGGTTCGGATCCCGCCTGCGGTCAACGTCATGATCCCAGCCAAGCAACCGGTGGATCCCGACCGTCAGGGTCGGACGTCCTTTACCGCCGGGACCGGAGACCGCGACGGCCACCACGAAGGCGTGCGCTTCACCGCCCGGTCTGTTCGATCGTGCGGGTGATGACCCGTGCGACCAGGCCCGCGCCCCAGGACCGGGCGCGTTCGACCTCGCCGGGCATCAGCGGGCCCGTGGTGCCCGCGACGCGGAAGGTCTCGGCGGGACAGACGCGCCCGTAGCCGAGGTGCCGCAGCTTGCGCAGCGCGGCTGCGGCGGCCGAGCCGGGCATCCGCGGGTGGTCGACCCGGGTGTCGAAGGCCGCGGCGAGACGTCCGCCGGTGGCGGGCGCCAGGGTGGCGAGCCACTCCCGCAGCCCGGTCTGCGCCGCAACCGCCCCGGCGCCCGCCTGCTCGGCCGCCGACCGCCGGGTCGACGGCCGGGTCATGCCGAACGCGTGGGTCGGGCCGCCGACCACCAGCAGGTCGACGCCGTCGGCCAGGCCCGCGGCCTCGGCGACGTCCACGACCCTGGCGTGTACCTGTTGCCCCAGCCCTTCGGCCACGGCGTCGGCGATCCGGCGGGTGTTGCCGAACACCGACTCGACGACGACGAGCGCCTCCATCGCGATCCTCCTCGAACCGACCTGCACGCCTGTCCACCGAGCGTTTCCCGGCGACCCCCCACGACGGCAGGGCCGCGGCGCCCTCGGCGCTCGGGACCTTCCGCGGCGCGACGACGGGCCGTTGGTCCCGCTCGCAGCGCCGCACCGGCCCGGCCCCCATGTGGCGCCGGGCGACCGAAACGGGCCGAACGGCAGAGGGTCCGGACGCCGATCGACACCCCGGCGGCCCGCATCGCGATGACGTTCGGCCCGCCGAGACGGGGCGGTTGTGCCGGTTCGCCCCGGACCCCCGGCGGGGCGAGAGTCGGTCCGTACACTAGAGAGCGAATGGAGAAGGGCCATGACAACCCGACACCCCGCCCCCAAGGCCAACACCGGTCGACACCACGACCACCCCGCACAGCGGCTCGGCCAAGGCGCTGGCGGTGCTGCGCATCGCCACCGGCCTGATCTTCCTGTGGGCGTTCTTCGACAAGCTGTTCGGCCTGGGCTACGCCACCACGGGCGCCAAGGCGTGGATCGCAGGCGGGTCGCCCACCAAGGGCTTCCTCGGCTCGGTCGACGTCGGCCCGTTCGACACCGCGTTCCACGCCATCGCGGGCGCGTGGTGGGCGGACTGGCTCTTCATGCTCGGCCTGCTCGGCATCGGCCTCGCCGTGACCTTCGGCGTGGCGCTGCGGGTCAGCGCGATCGCGGGCTCGGTCATGCTGCTGATGATGTGGCTGGCGGAGTTCCCGCCCGACCGCTTCGCCGCCGACGGCTCGCCGAGCATGTCCACCAACCCGCTGATCGACTACCACGTGATCTACGCGATCGCGCTGATCGTGGTGGCCGTGACCGACGCGGGCAACACGTGGGGCCTCGGTCGCTGGTGGACCGCGCTGCCCTTCGTGCAGCGCAGGCAGTGGGCTCGCTGAACGCCTGACCGTCGGGTGCCCGCGCCGCGGGCGCGGGCACTCGGCGCTGCTGACTCGAACCCGGAGTGAAGACGCCCGGCGACGTTCTCGGAGGAGCCGAGCCGTGACCAGCGCATTTGCCGAACCGACCGTCGCGTCCACCCGATCTCGACCCACGCGAACCCGTCACGCGCCTGCTGCGTGACCTTGGCGCCCGCACGGACGGGCTGTCCCAGCGGGAGGCGGCCCGCCGGCTGGCCCAGGTCGGCCCCAACGAGCTACCCCGGCGCGGCGGACGCTCCTGGCCGTGGGCGCTGCTGCGGCAGCTCACCCATCCGCTGGCCCTCCTGCTGCTGTTGGCCGCGGCGCCTCGCCGTGGTCGCCGACACCGCGCAGCTGGCCTGGGCCATCGCCGCCGTGGTCGTGATCAACGCGGTGTTCGCGTTCGTCCAGGAGAACCAGGCGAGCAAGGCCGTCGAGGCGCTGGGCCGCTACCTCCCGCCGCAGGCCACCGTACGGCGCGGCGGCGCGCCGCGCACCGTGCCCGCCGCCGAGCTCGTGCCCGGGGACGTGATCGTGCTCGCCGAGGGCGACCGCGTCCCGGCCGACGCGCCGCCTGCTCAGCGGCGCCATCGAGGTCGACGCCTCCGCCCTCACCGGAGAATCCGTACCGGTGCTCCGGTCCGCCGACGCCATCGACGACGCCGAACGCAGGCTCGACTCCCCGGTGCTCGTGTTCAGCGGCACCGGCTGCACGGTCGGCACCGCCGAAGCCGTCGTGCACGCGACCGGCGCCCATTCCGAAATCGGCCGCATCGCGGCGCTTGGCGGGCCACCGCAGACCGCTGGACTCGCCGCTGGAACGCCAGATCCGCCGGGTCGCGCTGTTGATCGCCGCCGTGGCGGTCGCCGTCGGCGTCGCGTTCCTGCCGCTCGGCGTGCTGGCCGGGCTCAGCTTCACCGAGGCCTTCGTGTTCGCCGTCGGGCTGCTCGTGGCCAACGTGCCCGAGGGGTTGCTCCCGACGATCACGCTCGCGCTCGCCGCGGGTGTGCGGGCGATGGCGCGCCGCGGCGCACTGGTCAAGCGGCTCTCCGCCGTCGAGACCCTCGGGTCGACCTCGGTGATCTGCACCGACAAGACCGGCACCCTCACCGTCGGGACGATGCACGTCCAGCAGGTGCGCGACGCGGACGGCCGGATCGAGCGACCGGCCGTCGCAGGCCGTCCTCGACGCCGTCGTCCGCTGCGCCACCGCCGATGTCGGCCGCCCGCACCGGCGACCCGACCGAGCTGGCCCTGCTCGACATGGCCGACGGCGCGGGCCGCCGCCTCGATCCCGCCGACCGGGACCGCGACCGGGTCGCGCTCTACGCGTTCGACCCCGACGGCGGCGCATGACCACCCTCGACCGGGTCGGCACCCGACTGCGCGCGCACGCCAAGGGCGCGCCGGAGGAGATCCTGCCGCGCTGCGCGCTGACCCCTCGCCGTCGCGCCGAGCTCGACACGGCGGTCGAGGAGATGGCCGCGGACGCGCTGCGCGTGATCGCCGTCGCCGCGCGGGACTGGGACGGCCCGGAGTCCGCCGACCGCGACGCCGTCGAGGGACCGGGCCTGGAGCTGCTCGGCCTGATCGGGCTGATGGACCCGCCCCGACCGGAGGTCCGCGCCGCGGTGGCCGCCTGCCACGCCTCGGGCATCCGCGTCCACGTCGTCACCGGGGACAACGGGCGCACGGCGAGCGAGATCGCCCGCCAGGTGGGCATCCGCGCCGACCGGGTGGTCGACGGGCTCGCGCTGGACGCGCTGTCCGACAAGGACCTCGAGGAGCTGCTCGCGGGCCGCGAGGAGATCGTGTTCTCCCGGGCCGCGCCCGAGGCCAAGCTGCGGATCGCCGACACCCTGCACGACAACGGCCAGGTCGTCGCGATGACCGGCGACGGGGTCAACGACGCGCCCGCGCTGCGGCACGCCGACATCGGTGTGGCCATGGGCCGGGGCGGCACCGAGGTCGCACGCGAGGCCGCCACCGTGGTGCTCACCGACGACAACTTCGCCACGGTCGTGGCGGGCGTGGAGGAAGGTCGCCGGGTTTACGACAACGTGCGCAAGTTCGTGCTCTACATCTTCGCCCACGCCGTGCCCGAGGTCGTCCCGTTCCTGCTGTTCGCCCTTTCCGGCGGCCTCATCCCGCTGCCCTTGACCGTCCTGCAGATCCTCGCCATCGACCTCGGCACCGAGACCCTTCCCGCCCTCGCCCTCGGGCCGGGAGCCCGCCGAGCCGGGCGTGATGGCCCGTCGGCCGCGCCGACCGGGGCAGAACGTCATCGACCGCCGCATGCTGCTGCGCGCCTGGGGGCTCATGGGGGTCGTCTCCGCCGTGCTGGGCACCGGCCTGTTCCTGCTGGTGCTACGCGCCGCCGGGTGGACGCCCGGCGCCGCGACCGGCAGCGGCAGCCCGCTGCACGCCGCCTACCTGCAGGCCACCACCGCGACCTTCCTGGCGATCGTCGCCTGTCAGATCGGCACGGCGTTCGCGGCCCGCACCGAGCGCAGCTCGCTGCGGCAGGTCGGCCTGACCACCAACCCGCTGCTGCTGTGGGGCATCGCCTTCGAGGTGGTCTTCGCGGCCGCGCTGACCACGCTCCCGCCGCTCCAGTGGCTGTTCGGCACCACCCTCCCGCCGGTCTGGGCGCTGCTCCTCCTGCTGCCGATGCCGGTCGTCGTGTGGGGTGTCGACGAGGCCTACCGGGCCTGGCGGGCCCGCAAGGATGACCGACGAGCAGAATGGGCGGCACCATGAAACCGATCGACGACGACACCGGCGAGGGCCTGGCGACGCTCGGTGAGTCGGCCTGCTGGGAGCTGCTGCCCGCCGCCGGGGTCGGCAGGCTCGCGTGGATGAACCCGGACGGGCGGATCATGATCATCCCGGTCAACTACGGCCGCGACGCACACACCGTCATCGTGCGGACCGGTGCCACCGAGCTGTTGGAACGGGCGCGCGCGAGCACCCGGGTCGGCTTCCAGGTCGACGACCTCGAGCAGGGCCTGCGCAGCGGCTGGACGATCCTCTTCGACGGGACGCTCACGGCCGTCGAGGACGCGGCCGAGGCCGAGCGGCTCGCGCGGCTGGTCGATCCGTGGCTGCGGGAGCCCCGGCCGTACGTCCTGCTCCTGCGGGTCGAGCAGGTCACCGGGCGCGGCCTGCGCCCGACGAGCGGCGGCGTGCAGGTCGTGGTGCTCGACGACGAGGAGCGCACCTGAGGTTGGGCCGCGGAGCCGAAAGGCCCACCCGGACGGGTCGGGTGGCGGTACTGCCCCCGCGGCGCGACCGGCCAGTGTGGAGTCGTGGCGATCCGGATGCCCCGTGTGCGCCCGCAGCCGCGCGAAGAGGCGTCGACGCGGCGCGTGCCCATCACGGCCGCGGCGGCGGTCGGTGGCGACGACGTCCTCACGATGCTGGGGAGCGGCGCAGCCGGGCTGAGCGTCGGGGAAGCGGCGCGGCGGCTCGCGGCGACCGGGCCTAACGCCGTGCGCACCCACCACGCGCAGCCGTTGCGGGTGTTGGCGAGGCAGCTGCGCAGCCCGGTGCTCATCCTGTTGGCGGTGACCGCCACGGTGTCGTCCTTCTTGGGCGAGACCACGGACACGGCGGTCATCGGGATCATCCTGGCGGTCAGCGTCGGCCTCGGGTTCTTCAACGAGTACCGCGCCGAGCGAGCGACGGACGCGTTGCATTCCCAGGTCACGCACCGCGCGGCGGTGCGGCGGGGCGGCCGCCTGGTCCAGCTCGACGTGACGGCGCTGGTGCCGGGCGACGTGGTGCGGATCGGGCTGGGCGAGGTGGTTCCCGCCGACCTCCGGCTGTTGTCGGCCGTCGGGCTGGAGTGCGACGAGAGCGTGCTGACCGGGGAGTCGCTGCCCGCGGCGAAGTCGACCGAGCCGGTCGTCGCCGGGGCCGCCCTCGGCGATCTGACCTGCTGCGCGTTCATGGGCACCGTCGTGCACGCGGGCAGCGGCAGCGGCGTCGTCGTGGCGACCGGGGCCGACGCCGAGTTCGGCAAGATCGCGTCGGGGCTGGGCGAGCGACAGCCCGAGACCGACTTCCAAATCGGCCTGCGCCGCTTCTCGGTGTTGTTGTTGCAGATCGCCGCGGTGCTGACCAGCGTGATCCTGGTCGCGAACCTGATCTTGCACAGGTCGCTGATCGAGTCGCTGCTGTTCTCCCTCGCCATCGCGGTCGGCATCACCCCCCAGCTGTTGCCCGCGGTCGTCAGCACCGGGCTGGCGGCCGGATCCCATCGACTGGCGAAGCGGAAGGTGCTGGTCAAACGGCTGGTCTGCATCGAGGACCTCGGCGACATGGATGTGCTGGTCACGGACAAGACCGGCACGCTGACCGAGGGCCGCATCACGTTCACCGCGGCGGTCGACACCACCGGGGCCGCCGCACCCGACGTGCTGCGGTACGGCCTGCTCGCGACCGAGGCCGCGGAGTTCGGGGCGAGCGCAGGGGTCGGCGCGAACCCCATGGACGCGGCGTTGTGGGATGCCGCCGCCGAGGACGAGCTGCGGGGTTGGGAGCGGCTCGGGCTGCTGCCGTTCGACCATGACCGGCGGATGAGCTCGGCGATCGTCAGCGGACCCGACGGCGAACGGCTGCTGGTCGTGAAGGGGGCGCCCGAATCGGTCCTCCCCCGCTGCGTCGATCTTCCCGACGCCGCCGAGGCCACAGTGGCGGCCCTGTTCGCCGACGGCAGCCGCGTCGTCGCGGTGGCCACCCGGCCCGTCTCCACGCGCACCATGCCCACCGCCGCGGACGAGCACGGCCTGACGTGCGCGGGGTTCCTGGTCTTCCTCGACCGCCCGAAGGCGGCCGCATCGGAGTCGCTGCAGCGGCTCGCCGCGCTCGGCATCACGGTCAAGATCTGCACCGGTGACAACCCGCTCGTGGCGGCCAAGGTCTGCGCGGACCTGGGCATCGCCTCGGCAGGCACGCTGACCGGCGGCGACCTGGACCGCATGGACGACGAGGCGCTCGCCGCGGCCGCGCAGCAAGCGACGATCTTCGCGCGGGTCAGCCCGGAACAGAAGGCCCGGCTCGTCGCGCTGCTGCGCCGCACCGGCCGGGCCGTGGGCTACCTCGGCGACGGCGTCAACGACGCGCTCGCCCTGCACAAGGCCGACATCGGCATCAGCGTCGACACCGCCACCGACGTCGCCAAGGACGCCGCCGACGCGCTCCTGCTCGAAAAGGACCTCGGCGTGCTCGCCGACGGTGTGAACGAGGGCAGGCGGATCTTCGCCAACACGATCAAGTACGTGCTGATGGGCACCAGCAGCAACTTCGGCAACATGTTCAGCGCCGCGGCGGCGTCCGCCGTGCTGAGCTTCCTCCCGATGCTGCCCGGGCAGATCCTGCTCAACAACCTGCTCTACGACGCCGGTCAGCTGACCATCCCCACCGACCGGGTCGACGAGGAGCAGCTCCGGGCGCCCGCCCACTGGGACATCTCCTTCATCCGCCGGTTCATGGTCTTCTTCGGCCCGATCAGCAGCGTCTTCGACTTCCTGACCTTCGCCGTCATGCTCGGCGCCTTCCAGGCAGGCCCCGAGCTCTTCCGCGCCGGATGGTTCGCCGAGTCGCTCGCCACCCAGACGTTGGTGATCTTCGCCATCCGCACCCGGCGGAGCCCCTTCACGCGCAGCCGACCCAGCATGCCGCTGCTGATCGCCGCGCTCGCGACCGTCACGGTCGGTGTCGTCCTGCCGTTGTCACCGCTCGCGCCCGTGCTCGGGTTCGCCCATCCCCCCGCGGCGTTCTACCTCGCGCTCGCGGGCATGGTCGTCGCCTACCTCGTCTTGATCGAGTTCGCGAAGCGGCTGTTCTACGCCGACCTGCCGCCGCGCGCAGGCGAACCCCCACACCCGCGACGGCGTGGCAGGCGACACCGGGTGCACCGCCGCGCAGCCCGGTTCAGCGTCAACCGGTAGCCCATCGGCTCGCCCGACCGGGACCTCCGCCCTCTGCACACGCCGCGCTCGCGTCCCTACCGTCGGGTCATGGACACCGGGCGAGGCCAGGAAGCGCGCAGGCGTCTGCGCCGCAGGCCCGGGCGCCGGGCCACCGTCATGATCGACGGATCCGCACCGGGCCGCGTGCTGGCCGCCGAGCTGGTTCGGGTGGCCCAGGCCAGCGGGCTTCCCACGGTCGGCGTCTTCAACGGGGTCGACGGGTTCACCGCGGGCACCGACCCCGGGCCGTCGCGTCGAGCTCCCGTGATGGTCGTCGTGACCGGTGACCCGGAGTTGATCGACGACTTCGTCACGGGCATCGCGCCGGTGTTGGTGGCAGGCGAGCTCACCGTCGAGGACGTCACCGAGATCCTGCCTGCCCGTGCTCCGCGCGGGCCGCTGATCTCAGGGGCGGGTCGCCCGCCCGTGCCCGGACGCCGTCACCGCCTCGGCGATGCCGAGGGCCCACGCTTCGACGGCGGCCCAATCCCGGTGGTCACCCGCACGCCCGCCGATCATCCGGAAGAACAGGCGCCCCCACGGCGGCACACCCGTGAACTCCACGACGCCGCCGAACACCCGATGGTCGCGGACCCGCAGGGCCGCCGGGAACTGCCTGCCGACCCGCCGGGCTTCGAGCGCGGCAAGAGCACGGGTGATCCGCCCGTGCGGACGCACCGCGCCGACGCTGAAGCACCAGACGGCAGGCGTGCCCGACGCGGCCGCCCGGCGCAGCACCTCGACTGACGGCGCCAGCCAGGCCATGTCATGCACGGCGCTGCCGACGACCAGCGCGCCGACCTCCGCCAGGTCCAGGTCGGCGCTCGCGGGCAGGCATTGCACGGGCAGGCCCGCCCCGCGCAGCACCCGGGCGATGCGCTCGGCGATGCCCGCGGTCGATCCGGCCGCGGTGGAGTAGGTGACCAGTATCCGCGGCGCGGACGACCCGCCCGCGGGAGCGGGATGGGTCATCCGCCGATCGGCCTGCGGCGCCGACCGAAGACGAAGTAGGCGATGGGTCCCACGAAGTTCACGAAGCACGCCATCACCCACAGCGGTTTCGGCGCGGTCAGCTCACCGGCCGGACGGGCGATGACGTCGCGCAACGCGGCGGCCAGCAAGCCCACCTGCACCGCGCCGAGTAGGACGATCGCACGCCGCTCTCGGGGAGCAAGCTCGTGCCAGTTCCGGTGTCTCCGGGCGTTCCTGACGGCTTCGCCTGGCATGGACCACTCCTTCCGTACCGCGATCTTAGGGCCATGCTCGTCCGCGGGACCCGCCGTCACCAGGGACGGAAGTCCCGGCGGCGATCCAGGTGCTGTCCGACCGACGCGGTCGGGGCCTTCGTCCCTGTGCCACCGCCCGGCCACACGGCAACGTCGGTGCCCGACGTGAGATCGACGGGAGATCGACGGGAGCGAACATGAACGACCAGACCGGCCGCGTCCAGAGCGTGGACCTGGGTGGCCCGGTCCACTACGTCGACTTCGCGGGCCCCGGCACGCGGGAGACGATCGTTCTGGTCCACGGGCTCGGCGGCTCACATCTGAACTGGGAGCTGTTCGCGCCGCTGCTCACCGGCCGCGCCCGGGTGTTGGCGCTCGACCTTCCCGGGTTCGGGCTGAGCGAGCCCGGCGAGCGCCCGGCCACCGTGCCCGCGAACGTGGCCGTCCTGGAGCGCTTCATCCGCAAGGTCGCCGGTGGCCCCGTCGTCCTCGTCGGCAACTCGATGGGCGGGATGATCTCCATCCTGCTGGCGAACAGGGCCCCGCATCTGGTGCGTGGGCTCGTACTGCTCGACGCGGCGCTTCCCGTGCCGTTGCGGGACGCGGTGCGCCGGGTGGGTGCCGCACCGCTCGTCGTGGTCTCCGCGGTTCCCGGGCTCGGCGAGTCCGTCATGCGCAGCCGCCGGAACCGCTTCGGCCCGCGCACGACCGTGCACAGCATGCTCCGCCTGTGCGGGGTCGACCCCCGGTCGCTCCCGCCGGAGCTCATCGAACGCTCGGTTGCCCTGATCGACCGACGGACGGACGTCGCGGGCATGGACCGCGCCTTCGTGACCGCGGCCCGCTCCCTGCTGTGGGTGCTGACGCGGGCGCGCACCCTCCGCGCCACGATGGCCGCGATCACCGCGCCCGTGCTGCTGGTGCACGGCGAGCAGGACCGGCTCGTGCCGGTGGCCGCCGCCCGCGCGGCCGCCCGCGACCACCGGCGGTGGGTCTACGTCGAGCTGCCCGGCGTGGGCCACGTTCCGCAGCTGCAGGTTCCCCGACGGCTGGCCGACCACGTGCTGGCCTGGATGGACGCCGCCCTCGCGGCCCAGGTGGGGCCGCGCCGTCGCTGACCCTGGCCGCGGTTCGCGGAGCGATCAACTGGCGTCCCATGGTCCCGTGTGACGAGGACTCTCGGCCCTGCCGCGGCCCGCCCGCCAAACGTGAGGCTCATGCTCGACCGGCAACACCGGTCGATATCCGACCGGAGGAGCGATGAACCTCGATCTCGCGCGCTGGCAGTTCGCGATCACCACCGTCTACCACTTCCTGTTCGTCCCGCTGACCATCGGGCTGTCGCTCCTGGTCGCCGGGATGCAGACGGCCTGGGTACGCACCAGCGACGACCGCTATCTGCGCATGACCAAGTTCTGGGGAAAGCTCTTCCTGATCAACTTCGCCATGGGCGTGGTCACCGGCATCGTGCAGGAGTTCCAGTTCGGCATGAACTGGAGCGAGTACAGCCGGTTCGTCGGCGACATCTTCGGCGCGCCGTTGGCCATCGAAGGCCTGCTGGCGTTCTTCATGGAGTCCACCTTCCTCGGCCTGTGGATCTTCGGCTGGGACCGGCTGCCCAAGAAGCTGCACCTGGCGTGCATCTGGTTGGCCTCGATCGGCACGCTCCTTTCCGCCTACTTCATCCTCGCCGCGAACTCCTGGATGCAGCACCCGGTCGGCTCGGTGGTCAACACCGCGCGTGGCCGGGCCGAGCTGACCGACTTCGGTGCGGTGCTCAGCAACCCGACCGCCGTCGGCGCTTTCACCCACACCATCACCGCGTCCTTCGTCACCGCGGGCATGTTCGTGCTCGCCATCAGCGCGTGGCACCTGGCGCGCAGCAGGCACACCGAGGTCATGCGCCCGTCGCTGCGGATGGCGCTGGTCACCGTGCTGATCGCCAGCATCGGCGTCGTCATCACCGGCGACCTGCAGGCGCGGCTGATGACCGAGCAGCAGCCGATGAAGATGGCCGCGGCCGAGGCGCTCTACGACACCACCGCACCGGCCTCGTTCTCCGTGTTCACCATCGGCTCGCTCGACGGCTCGAAGGAGATCTGGAGCATCCGGCTGCCCGGCGTGCTGTCGTTCATGGCCACCGGCTCCTTCGACGGCAAGGTCGAGGGCATCAACCAGCTCCAGCAGCAGGAGGAGCAGACCTTCGGGCCCGGCAACTACATGCCGGTGATCCCCATGACGTACTGGACGTTCCGGCTGATGATCGGCTTCGGGCTGCTGGCCGCGCTGCTGTCGGTCATCGGGCTGTGGCTCACCCGCCGCCGGGCCACGAAGCCGGTGCCCCACTGGTACTACCGGGCCGCGTTCGCCGGGCTGTTCCTCCCCTTCGCCGCCAACAGCGTGGGCTGGATCTTCACCGAGATGGGCCGCCAGCCCTGGTCGGTGTTCGGCCTGTTCCGCACCGCGGACGGGGTCTCGACGTCGGTCGGTGTCGCCTCGGTCCTGACGTCATTGATCGTCTTCACGCTGCTCTACGGCGTGCTCGCCGTGGTGGACGGCGTGCTCATGGTCCGCTACGCCAAGGCAGGACCGCCCCCGCCGACCCCGAGCTCGCCCGTGGTCGACAGCGACTCGCCGCGGCCCATGACCGTCGCGTACTGAAGGAGACGACCATGGCACTCACCGACATCTGGTTCCTGCTCATCGCGGTCCTGTGGACCGGCTACTTCGTCCTCGAGGGCTTCGACTTCGGCGTGGGCATGCTGCTCCCGGTGGTCGGGCGCACCGAGAACGACCGCCGCGTCGCCATCAACACCATCGGCCCGGTCTGGGACGGCAACGAGGTCTGGCTGCTCGTCGCGGGCGGGGCGACCTTCGCCGCGTTCCCCGAGTGGTACGCGAGCCTGTTCTCCGGCTTCTACCTCGCCCTGCTGCTCATCCTCGTCGCGCTGATCGTGCGCGGGGTGGCCTTCGAGTTCCGCGGCAAGATCGACAGCGACCGCTGGCGCCGCAACTGGGACATCGCGATCGTCTTCGGCTCGGCGCTGCCCGCGCTGCTGTGGGGCGTAGCGTTCGCGAACATCGTGCACGGCGTGCCCCTCGACGAACACCACCAGTTCACCGGCACGCTCCTGACCCTGCTCAACCCGTACGCGCTGCTCGGCGGTCTGGCGACGCTGTCGCTGTTCGCCCTGCACGGGGCGACCTTCCTCGCCCTCAAGACCCACGGTGACGTGCGGACGCGCGCCAACGGGCTGGTCCCCCGGATCGGGGTGCCCGCGATCCTGCTCGGCGGCACCTTCCTGATCTGGACGTTCTTCGCCCACGGCGTGCTCTGGACCGGTCTGCCGATCCTGATCGCCGCGGGGGCGCTCGTCGCCGCCGTGTTCATCGCCATCGGCGGGCGGGAAGGCTGGGCGTTCGTGCTCACGGCGGTGGCCATCGTCGCCGTCACCGTGGCGCTGTTCGGCACGCTGTACCCCAACGTGCTGCCCTCCAGCACCAACCCGGCGTTCAGCCTGACCACGGCCAACGCGTCGTCCACCCCCTACACCTTGACGATCATGAGCTGGGTGGCGCTGGCGTTCACCCCGATCGTGCTGGTCTACCAGGCGTGGACGTTCTGGGTGTTCCGGCGCCGCATCAGCCCGTCGGACATCCCGGCGCCGTCCGGGCTGCCCCCCGCCGCCACGACGCCCGTGGTGGAGTCGACCACCGACACCGGCGCACACGCACGATGAAGCCACTGGACCCGCGGTTGCTGCGGCACGCGTCGGCCGCGCGACGGTTCGTGATCCTCGCCGCCGCTACCGCCGTACTGACCGCGGGTCTGGTGCTCGGGCAAGCTCAGCTGCTCGCGAGCGGTGTCACCCGCGCCTTCCTGGATGGCGCCGCGCTGTCCGACCTGGCGCCGCTGTTGGTGGCGCTGCTCGCGATCGTCGGCGGTCGCGCGGCGCTCGCGTGGCTCGCCGAGGTGGCCGCCCACCGCGCGTCCACCGACGTGATCCGCCAGCTGCGCTCGAAGCTGGTCACCCACGTGCTGCGGCTGGGCCCCCGCCACGGCGGCCTGCCCCCGACCGGTGAGCTCGCCACGCTGGCCACCCGCGGCCTGGACGGCCTGGAGGGGTACTTCAGCCGCTACCTGCCCACCCTGCTCGTCGCCGCGGTGGTGCCCGCCGTCGTCGCGGGCCGGATCCTGTTCGCCGACCTGCTGTCCGGCGTCATCGTCGGGCTGACCGTGCCGCTCATCCCGATCTTCATGATCCTCGTCGGGCTGCACACCCAGCGCTCCACGCGGCGCCAGTGGCGGGCCCTGGCCGTGCTCGGCCACCACTTCCTCGACCTCGTCGCGGGCCTCGACGTGCTGGTCGCCTTCGGCCGGGCACCCCACCAGGCGTCGCGGATGCGCACCCTGGCCAGGGAGTACCGGCGCGCGACCCTGCAGACCCTGCGGGTCGCGTTCCTCTCCGCGCTCGTCCTGGAGCTGCTGGCCACCCTCTCCGTCGCGCTGATCGCCGTGTCCGTCGGTCTGCGCCTGGTCGACGGCCGCCTCGACCTGCTGACCGGCCTGGTCGTGCTCATCCTCGCCCCGGAGGTCTACCTGCCGCTGCGTGCCGTGGGCGCCCGCTTCCACGACTCCGCGGAAGGTCTCGCCGCCGCCTCCGAGGTGTTCGCTGTTCTGGAGACGCAGGCGCCCACCGGTGCCGCCCGGGTCCCGGCGCCGAACCCGGCACGGGTCCCGATCCGGCTGGACGGCGTCGCGGTCGACGGCCGCTCGGGCCGGATCCTGGGCGGGCTGGACCTGCTGCTGGAGCCGGGGACCGTGCTCGGCGTGCGCGGCCCCAGCGGCAGCGGCAAGTCGACGCTGGTCGACCTGCTGCTCGGACTGCGCACCCCCGACGAGGGTCGAGTGCTGGTGGGCGGCGTCGACCTGGCCGACGTCGACCGCGACGCCTGGCTGCGCCGCATCGCCTGGGTGCCGCAACGGCCGACGCTGGTGCGCGGCACGGTCGCCGACAACATCCGGCTGGGTCGGCCCTGCGCGACCGCGGAACTGGTCACGGCCGCCGCGGAGGCGGCCGCGCTCGACATCCCGCTCGACACCCCCGTCGGCGAGGACGGGAACGGGTTGTCCACCGGCCAGCAGCGGCGCGTCGCGCTCGCCAGAGCCGTGCTCGCCGACCGGCCCTTCCTGCTGCTCGACGAGCCGACCGAGGGCGTGGACGCCGACACCGAAGCGGCGATCATCGGTGCGCTGCAACGGATCACGCCGGGCCGCACCGTCGTGCTGGTCAGCCACCGGCCCGAGCTGCTGGCCGTGTGCGACCGGATGCTCACGATCGACCCCGTCCTCCCCCCGACTTCCGCGGACCGGCCGCCGGTCGCGCCGGAGGCACCGGCGGCACCGGTCGTGCCGGCCACCCCCCTCCGGCACGTGCCGTCGGCCCCCACCGCCACGCAGTCCACGATGGGCGCGCTGCGCTGGACGCTGACCGCCGCGCGCGGCCAGCGGGGACGGCTCGCGCTCGCCGCGCTGCTGGGCGCGCTCGCGCTCGGGTGTGGCGTCGCCCTCACCGCGACTTCGGCCTGGCTCATCTCCGCGGCCGCGCTGCAGCCGCCGGTCCTCGCGCTGATGGTCGCGATCGTCGCCGTCCGCGCGTTCGGGCTCGGCAAGGGTGTGCTCCGCTACGCCGAACGCCTGCTCTCCCACGACGCCGCGCTCCGGGCCGGAGCGGCCCTGCGGGAGCGGATCTGGCACGCGCTGGTGCGCCTGGGGCCCGCCGCCACCGCCCGGCTGCGGCGCGGCGAGCTGCTCGCCCGGCTCGTCGGCGACGTCGACGCCCAGCAGGACCTGTTGATCCGCGTCGCGGTGCCCGCGGCGTCCGTCGCCACGGTCGGCATCCTCACCACGGTGGGCATGGCGATCCTGCTGCCGGTGGGCGGCGCCGTCGTCGCCGCGGGCCTGCTCGTGGCCGCCGTCGTCGCGCCCGCCGTCACCGTCTGGGCCGCGCACCGCGCCGAACGCCGCACCTCCGCGGTGCGCGGGGACGTGCTCGGCCGCACGCTCGAACTGCTCGACGCCGCGCCGGACCTGTTGGCGTTCAACGCCGCCGACCGCTACCGCGCACGCCTCGAGGAGACCGACCGGGGTCTGTCGGCGCTGCTGCGGCGGGCCGCGATCGCCCGCGGCCTCGGCGGCGGCGTCGGGGTGCTGGCCATCGGCGCGATGTCGGTGGCCGCCACCGCGGCCGGGATCGCCGCGGTCCGCGCGGGGGTGCTGCCCGGTCCGGCGCTCGCCGTGCTGGCGCTCACCCCGCTCGCGCTCGCGGACGTCGTCGCCGGGCTGCCCGACGCCGCGGTCCGGCTGCTCACCGCACTGCCCGCGGCGCGGCGGCTCGCCGAGCTCGAGACCCAGCGGTCGCCGGTCACGGAGCCCGCCCGTCCGGTCCTCGTCGGCCCACCCGCGGGCCTCGCCACCCGCCGCCTCGCCGTGCGCTGGCCGGGCACCGACCGCGACGCCGTCCACGACCTGGACATGACGCTGCGGAGCGGCACCCGACTCGCGATCACGGGGCCGTCGGGCTCCGGCAAGTCGAGCGTGGTGGCGGCCCTCATGCGGACGCTCGACCCGGCTGCGGGCACCGTGCTGGCCGACGGGCGCGACGTGCGCGACCTGGCCGCCGACACGGTCCGCGACGGCATCGCCTGGTGCGGGGCGGCCACCCACCTGTTCGACAACACGTTGCGCGCCAACCTGTTGCTCGCCGCGCCCGCCGCGACCGACGACGCGCTCGTCGCCGCACTCGAACGGGCCCAGCTCGGCGCGTGGCTGGCCACGCTGCCGGACGGGCTCGACACGGCGATCGGGGAACACGGCGGAGCGGTCTCCGGTGGGGAGCGGCAACGGATCGGCGTGGCCCGCGCCGTGCTGGCCGACCGGCCGGTGACGATCCTGGACGAACCGACCGCCCACCTCGACGCGCGCACCGCCGACGCCCTCGCCGACGAGCTGCTCGACCTCACACGGGGACGGACCGCCCTGATCGTCACCCATCGCCCGGAGCAGACGCCCGGCGTGCCGCAACTGCACCTGGGTCCCCTTGCGCGCACTACCCTCGGGGGTGCCGTCGCCCGGCCGACGTTGGAGGTGGTCTGAATGGCAGGCCCCGGCTCGGACGAGGAGACGGTGCGCGCGGCGTTGCGCCTGGCCGTGCGGGCGCCGTCGGTGCACAACTGCCAGCCGTGGCGCTGGCTCGTGGGCCGCGGCAGCGTGCACCTGTACGCGGATGGCTCGCGCCAGGTCCCGGCGACCGACCCGCACGGCCGGGATCTGCTGATCAGCTGCGGTGTGGCGCTCGACCACTTCCTCATCGCGTTGGCGAGCCTCGGCCGCGGCGCCCGGGTGCGCCGGATGCCCAACCCGGCCCACCCCGGCCACCTGGCCACCGTGGAGCACTTTCCGCAGAACGCGACCGACACCGCCGCCGACGCGACGCTCGCCGCGGCGATCGCGCGTCGGCGCACCGACCGCCGCCCGTTCAGCTCGTGGCCGGTGCCCGGCGAGCTGGTCGGCGAGCTGCTCGAGCTGGCGCGCGTGCGCGGCGTCGGGCTGGAGGCGATCACCGAGCCCGCCGTCCGCTGGAAGCTGTTCCACGCCATCACGACCGCCGCCGAGCAGCAGGCGAACGACCCGGCCTACGCCGCCGAGCTGGCCGCCTGGAGCGGGCGCGGCGCCGGGTCCGACGACGGCGTCCCGGCCGCCAACACGCCTGCGCCCCAGGAAATCCCCGGGCAGATGCCCATGCGCGCCTTCGCGAACCCGGGCCTGGCGCAGCCGCCGAGCACGGGCGAACCCGAGAACGCCGCCCTGCTGCTCCTGACCACGCCCACCGACTCGGCGCTGGACTGGCTCCGCGCGGGCGAGGCGACCAGCGCCATCCTGCTCACCGCGACCGAGCACGGGCTGGCGAACAGCCCGCTCACCCAACCGCTGGAGGTCGACGACACCCGCAGGTTCGTCCGAAGCCGGGTGACGACCGCGGACACCTACCCGCAGATCCTGCTACGGATCGGCTGGGCGGCGGCAGGCGCCGCCGAGCTGCCGCCGACCCCGCGGCGGCCGCTCGATGACGTCGTGGCCCCGCTCATCCCCTGAGCGGGGCGCCCTCAGCGCACGACGGCGACGGGGCAGTGCGCGTGGTGGATCACGGCCTGGCTGACCGAGCCCAGCAGCAGGCCCCCGAGCGCGCCGCGGCCCCGGGAGCCGACCACGACCAGCTGCGCCGTGGCGGCCCGGCTCACGAGCGCGTGGGCGGGCCGGTCGCGCACCACGACGGCCTCGATCACGAGTTCGGGGTGCTTGGTCCGCCAGGGCGCGAGCGCGCGGTCCAGCCGGGCCTGCGCCTCGTCGGCGACGGAGTCGGTGTGCAGCAGCCGTCCCCGTCCCCCGCCGACCGCGATGTCCGCCCAGGCGTGCACGGCCACCAGCGGGGCCCGCAACGCCGTCGCCTCGCCCACGGCGAACTCCAGCGCCGCCTCGCTCGTCGGGGAGCCGTCGAACCCCACCACCACGGGCGCGCCGCCCTCGGGCGGCGTTGCCGGGCCGAGGCCGCGGACCACGACGACCGGGCACGCGGCGTGCCCCGCCAACGCGGGGGCGACGGATCCGACGAGAAGACCCTCGAACCCGCCGAGCCCCCGGTCGCCGACGACCACCAGCTGCGCCGTCGCGGCCTCCGCGACCAGGACCACCGTCGGGTAGCCGGTGAGCACCGCGGTGGCGACCGGCACGTCGGGCGCGACGTCCGCCGCTGCGGCAGCGGCCTCGGCGAGGTGCTGCTCCGCGGCGCGGCGGAGCTCGTCCCGGGCGGGTGGGACGAGCTGGACCGGGTCGTCTTCGGACGAGACGGGCATCCACCCGAACGCGGTGACCAGCCGCAGGCCTGCCCCGCGCCGATCGGCTTCGCGGGCCGCCCACCGCACGGCATCCAGCGCCGACGGCGACCCGTCCACCCCGACCAGCACCGGTCGTTCCGCTGCGCCGGTCACGGCCGTGCTCCGGACCTGGCCGCCACCACCGGGAGTGCCCGCATGGCCCCGCTCCTCTCGCTCGCCTGCGTGCAGCGAACCGGAACGACGTCGCGCCCGCACAGGGGCGCACGGTCCTCATCACCGGGCCCTGTGACCTTCGTGCCCGACCGCGGACGGCCCCTCACCGTTCCTCAGCCGACGCCCTCGCCCTTGCTCCAGGTCGAGGCCACCTCGCGCCACTCCCGCTCCCACTGGGCGCAGTTGTAGGCGAGCGTGGCGCGTCGCACGAGGAGCCACAGCAGGGTCAGCACGCTCGCGCCGAAGGCGAAGACCATCCCCGCGGCGATGACCGAGCAGAGCAGCACGTCGGTCGTTGAGGTCGGCGCGGAAACGGCCGCGCCCGTCCGGTCGATCCAGATCCGGGCCGTGTGACCGGCCTGCAGCCCCTGGGGGGCGTCCACCGGGCCGGTGTGCTCCACTCCCCGCTGGTCCTGCCAGCTCGCCAGGACCATCACCGGCGTGCGCGTGACGTACTCCCCGGAGAGCGTTTCCGAGTCGGCGAGCAGCCGGGCGACCGCGGGCACGCGATCCTGCGCCTCGATCCGGGCGCGTTCGGCCATCCGACCGCTCGTCCCCAGACCGACCGTGCAGCTGACCACGATCAGCAGCAATCCGGCGGCGAGGAGCAGCCACGCCGCCATGTCCTCGATCCGGTCGCTGGTCCGCCGGAACCGGCCCGTTGGCGTTGCCACGTGACATCCCTCCCCACGACCGTCTGTTGCTGCCCAGCTTGCGGTCGGCGCCGGGTCGGCCGCCGGCACCGAGAGACCCCGCCTGCGGGGCCGAGTGGCCCATTCTCGAAGGCCCGAACGGCGCCGGTCGGGTCCAAAGGCCGGACGGCAACGGTCGCGGAGTCGTCCGGCCCTACTACCGCGGCCTGCGCCGAGCGACCGTCCGAACATGACGCAGGCTGCGACCAACGCCGTTCGACGTGCCACGCGCCGTGCCCGTTGCGCGCCCGGCTCCGAGGGGGTGTGAGCGGCCATGGCCGACGACTGGAACCTCGTGATCGAGGGATGGGATCCGGCCGACGAAGGCAGGCGCGAGGCGATCCTCACCCTGGGCAACGGCCGCTTCGCCACCCGCGGCGCCGCGCCGGAGTCGCGGGCCGACGGCGTCCACTACCCGGGGACCTACGCGGCGGGCTGCTTCAACCGCCTCCGCGACGACATCGACGGCCAGACCGTCGAGTCCGAGAGCATGGTCAACCTGCCGAACTGGCTGGATCTGCGCTTCGCGGTCGGGGACGGCCCGTGGTTCGCCATGGACGAGGTCGAGCTCCTCCAGCAGCGCCTCACCCTGGACATGCGGCGCGGCCTGCTCACGCGCAGACTGCGGTTCGTCGACGTCGCCGGACGGCACACCACGGTGCGCCAGCGCCGCTTCGTGCACATGGGCAATCCCTACCTGGCCGGGCTGCAGACCGTCGTGACGGCCGAGGACTGGACCGGCACGCTGCGCGTCTCGTCGGGCATCGACGGCGCGATCTCCAACTCCGGCGTCGCGCGCTACCGCGATCTGTCCGCGCACCACCTGACCGTGCTGGCCCGGCGCGAGACCGACCCGTCGAGCGTCCTGCTCGTGGCCCGCACGACCCAGTCCCAGCTACGGGTCGCGGTCGCCGCGCGCACGACGGCGGTGACCGGCGAGGAGACCACGGCGCGGCGGCTCTGGCGGGAACGGGGCCGGATCGGGCACGAGCTCGAGCTCCGGATGCGACCGGGCGTCCCCGGTGACGATCGACAAGGTGGCGACGCTCGTGACCTCCCGGGACGTGGCCGTCTCCGAACCCGCGCTGACCGCGGTCGAGGTGCTGGCCGACGCGCACGGGCTTCGACGCGCTGCTCGTCGGCCACGAGCTGGCGTGGCGGCAGCTGTGGCGCCGGTTCCGGCTCGACCTGACCGACGACGTCGCGCCCGGTGGCACGGCGCCGGTCGCCACCGACACGTTGCGCACGCTGCGGCTGAGCACGTTCCACGTCCTGCAGTCCGTGTCGCCGCACGCCGTCGACCTCGATGCGGGCATCCCCGCCCGCGGTCTGCACGGCGAGGCCTACCGCGGACACATCTTCTGGGACGAGCTCTTCGTGTTCCCGATGCTCACGCTGCGGATGCCCGGACTCGCCCGCGCGCTGCTGCACTACCGGGTGCGCCGTCTCGACGCCGCCCGCCGCGCGGCCCGTGCGGCCGGGCACCGGGGCGCCATGTTCCCCTGGCAGTCCGGGAGCGACGGCCGCGAGGAGAGCCAGAAGGCGCACCTCAACCCCCGTTCGGGGCGCTGGCTCCCCGACACCTCCCACCTGCAGCGCCACGTCGGTCTCGCCGTCGCCTACAGCATCTGGCAGTACTACCAGGCCACCGGCGACCTGGAGTTCCTCGCCGACCACGGTGCCGAGGTGATGTTCGAGGTCGCGCGGTTCTTCGCCGACATCGCGGTCCACGACCCGGCCACCGACCGGTACCGGATCCGCGGCGTCATGGGCCCCGACGAGTACTCCACGCGCTATCCCGGCGCCGCCGAACCCGGCATCGACGACAACGCCTACACCAACGTCATGACCGTGTGGCTGCTGCACCGCACCCGCGACGTGCTCGAGGCGCTGCCTCCCGACCGCCGCGACGACCTGATCGAGACGCTCGACCTCGACCCGATCGAGCAGCTGCGCTGGGAGGACATCAGCCGGCGGATGACGGTCCCGATCGCCGAGGACGGGGTGATCAGCCAGTTCGCGGGCTACCGCGACCTGCCCGATCTCGACTGGGCGGACTACCGCCGCCGCTACGATGACCTGCAACGCCTGGACCGGATCCTGGAGGCGGAAGGCCGCTCCGTCGACGACTACCAGGTGTCCAAGCAGGCCGACGTGCTCATGCTCTTCTACCTGTTGTCCGCCGACGAGCTGCGCGCGCTGCTGCGCGACCTGGGCTACGACCTGCCGCCGGAGACGATCTCACGCACCATCGAGTACTACCTCGCACGCACCGCCCACGGCTCCACGCTGTCGTCGCTGGTGCACGCGTGGGTGCTCGCCCGCAACCACCGCGACCACGCGCTCGAGCATTTCGAGCGGGCCCTGCGCAGCGACATCGCCGACATCCAAGGCGGCACCACCGCCGAAGGCGTGCACGTCGGCGCGATGGCGGGCTCCGTCGACCTGCTGCAACGCTGCTTCGCGGGCTTGGAAACCCGCCAGGACGCCCTGTGGCTCAACCCGCACTGGCCACGCCAGTTCGGCAGGCTCGAGTTCGAGGTGCGCTACCGCCACCAGGCGTTGACCGTGGCGGTGTCGGGCCGGGAGGTCCGGGTTGCGGCCCACGCCGGGCCGGGCGGCCCGGTGCGCGTGGGCTGTGGCGGCGTGCTGCGCGACCTGCGCCCGGGCGAGACCGTGGAGTTCCACGCGGTGTCGACGTTCTCCGTGCCCGACTGAGCTCCGCGGCTACGGAGCGGGTATCGACCACTGCAGGAAGGTGCCGTGCGGATCGCGGGACGCGAGGCTGAACGCGCCGCCGCGGCGTTCGGCGCGGTGGCGCAGGTTGGCCAGGCCGCTGCGGCGATCGGTGTTGCTCATGCCGTCGCCGTCGTCGATGACCTCGACGCAGACCCGCTCTGATGTGGCGGTGACCCGGACGTCGACCGAGCGGGCGCGCGCGTGGCGCGCGACGTTGGACAGGCCTTCGCGGAGCACCGCGACCAGATCGCGGACGACCTCGCCGGGAAGCGTGTCCTCCAAGAGGCCCGCGAAGCGGACCGCGGGCTCGAATCCGAGGGCCACGGCGGCGTCGGTGACCACCCCCAGCAGTTCGCTGCGCACCCCGGTCGGGGTGGCCTGCTGAGGCTGGTTGAGCTGGAAGATGGTGGTGCGGATCTGGCTGATGGTGTCGTCGAGGTCGATGATCGCCTGGTGGAGCCGATCGGCGATCCGGCCGGGTCCGGCAACGCCCGCGACGCTCTGCAGGGCGAGCCCGGTGGCGAAGAGCCGCTGGATGACGTGATCGTGCAGGTCGGCGGCGATCCGGTCGCGCTCGTCGAGCATCGCGGCCCGGTGCTGCTCGGAGCGGGCCTCCGCCAGCTCGATGGCCACCGAGGCCTGTGCGGCGAACCCGGCGGCCATGTCCAGCTCGTCCGCGGTGAACGCGGGCCTGCCGGTGCGCCTGGCCGCGGTGAGCACGCCCAGCACGCCCGCCGACCCGGTCAGCGGGACGATCATCACCGGCCCGACGTCCAGCTCACCCGTGGCGACCAGCGACATCCCCTCCAGGTCGTGGGGTGTTCCGGCGCGCAGCGGTTCACCGGTGGTGAACACGCGACCCGACAGCGATCCCGCGATCGGCACCCGCCGGACCTCGGCGAGCGCGGGCGCGCAGTCCCCGACCGCGACCTCCACCCACAGGTCCGGGCTGCCCTGGCGCGGGAGCACGACCGTGGCCACGTCGGCTGCGGCGAGTTCGGCCGACCGCTCGGCGATCAGCTGCAACGGCCGCGTGTAGTCGCCTCTGCGCGAGCTCGGAGCCTGGTGCGGGTTGAGCATCTGCCGGGTGATCGCCGCCGTGGCCTGCAGCCACTGCTGCCGCGATCGCGCGGCCTCGTAGAGTCGGGCGTTGTCGATCGCGGCCCCGGCCGTCGCCGCCAATGCCTTGGCCAACTCCTCGTCCTCTCCGGTGAACGCGCCGCGGGTGCTTCCGGTCAGATACAGGTTGCCGAACACCTCGTCGCGGACCCGGATCGGCACGCCGAGGAAGGTGTCCATCGGCGGATGCCCCTGCGGGAAGCCCGTCGAGCGTTCGTCCTCGCCGATGCGGTCGAGGCGGATCGGCGCCGGGTCGTCGATCAACGCCCCGAGCAGGCCCTTGCCCTGCGGCAGGTGCCCGATGCGCGCCACCTGCTCCTCGGTCATGCCCGTGTGGACGAACTCGGACAGATGTCCGTCGGGGGCGATCACCCCGAGCGCGGCGTACTGGGCGCCGATCAGCTCCCGCGCCGCGTGCACGACCTGCCGCAGCACCACCGGAAGGGCCAGGTCGGAACCGATCATCTGGTTGGCCCGCAACAGCCCCCGCAACCGACCCTGGGTGTTGGCCACCTCCTGGGCCCGCGCCACCAGCTGCTCGAGCAAGTCGTCCAAGGCCAGCCGCGGCACGTCGGGGAACTGCAACCCGGCGGCCCCGCCCGCGCCACGACTGCCGGTGGGGTCCTGATCCCCACGGCCTGCGGAACCTTTGGACACGCCATCACCACCCGCCACCTGAGACAGCCCCCGGGTAGGTCGGCACCCCGCAAACCGGCCGACGCCGAGGCAGCTGTAGGACGGCGAGGAAGCCGCCAGCACGAAGGTGGAACAGGGCCTACGCTAGACATCTTGTCGAGGTTTAGTCGAGTTTTCGTCGGGGGAATCTTCAGAGCGCAGCCGAGAACGTCGGCGGGTGACGCGGACGAACCGGGTCAATGGCCGCGAAGGGAACGGGGGCCTCATGACCGGCGATCTCGGAGCGGCTGCCGCAGCAGCGGCTTCTCCCCCACCTGTCGTCACCCACCTCCCGGCAGCGATCGGCGCGGCGCTGTCGATCTCCGCCGCCGCCCGCCAGACCGGCATCACGGTCGCCACGCTGCGGATGTGGCAGACCCGCTACGGCCTGGGCCCCAGCCTCACCACTCCCGGCGGCCACCGCCGCTACACGGCAGGGGACATCCAGCGCCTTGAGCGCGTCATGCAGCTGCTGGCCGAAGGGCTCACGACGAGCGAGGCGGTGCACGCCGTGCTCGCCGCCGCCCACAGCGAGCTGGACCTCCCGCCCGACGCCGATTCGGTCGCGCACCACCTCGGCACGGCCGCGCTCGAGCTGGATGGTCCGACCGCGCGCAGGCTCGTCGGCGGGCACCTGGGACGCGGCGACGTCGTCGCCACCTGGGAGAGCGTGTTGCGCCCCGTGCTGGGCGCCATCGGTGACCGTTGGTCGCAGCTGAGCCACGGCGTCGCCGTGGAACACCTGCTCTCGCACGTGGCCATGGAGCTGCTCGGCAGGCATGGCGACGGCTCACGCGACCGGCCCGCGCCGGTGGCGGACGCCCCGCACATCGTTCTGGCCTGTGTGCCGGGCGAACTGCACGAGCTGCCCCTGGTCGTCCTCGACACCGCGCTCAACTCCGCAGGCGTCGTCGTGACCCGACTCGACGCGCCGACGCACGAGGCGGCGCTCGACGAGGCCGTTGCGCGCCACCCGCGTCCGGTGATCGGTCTGCACGCCATCACCCCGGAGCCCGCCGACCTCACCCTCTTCGACCGCTTCCCCACCGGTACGACGCGGCTCGCCCTCGGACCGGGCTGGCACCCGGTCCCCACCGGCGTCGCGCACGTCAACTCCCTGGCCGCCGCCCTCGAGAGCATCATCGCCCTCGCCATCGGCCCCGGCTCGGCAGGCGATCAGTAGAGCGGGCCGACGACGGCGTCCGCGACGCGCTCGTCCACCGACCAGCGCAGGTGATCGACGACGGCGACCACGCCCTCGACGCGCTCGGCGAGCCTGCCCGCGAGCTTCGCGTCGGCGTGGGTGTCGAGCCGACCGGTCAGCGTGACGACACCACGGGCGACCTTGACGACGACCCGGTCGGCTGGCACCTGGAGCGCCTTTCCCAGCACCTCATCGATGATCTCCGCCCGGATGTCGGCGTCGCGGCGGTAGAACACCGCGAGCAGGTCGGAGCGTCCCAGCACGCCGACCACGCGCCTGCGGTCGTCGACGACCGGCAGCCAGGCCAGGCCCTGTTCCCGCATCAGGCGTGCGGCGCGGGCCACCGTGGCCGTCGGCTCGACCGTGACGACCTCCGCCGACATCAGCTCCCGCGCGGTCGTCGCGCCCGCCTTGGTGACCGGAGCGCCGCGTCGCGTGTGCCGCGCCCGGGGGCGCCAGCGGTGGTGCGGGGAATCCTGCGGGTCGGCGCGCTCGGCCGTGACGAGGATGTCGGCCTCGGAGACCACGCCGACCAGCGTGCGGTCCGGGCCGAGCACCGGAAGCGCGCGCACCGCGCCGACGAACATGATGTCGGCGATCTCGGTGAACGGGGTCTCCTCGTCGATCGCGAGCACCGCCGTCGTCATGACGTCGGCGACCGTGGTGTGTTTCATCGGCCCTCGCCTCTCAACGTGCGGACGGTGCGGCGCCTGCCACGGACCGGGTGTCCCCGGTGTCCGCCGTCGGGCGCACGATCGTCACGGGGCAGTTCGCATGGAGCGTGCAGGCAAGACCCACCGACCCGAGTACGGCGCTGGAGAGCGCGCCGCGGCCGCGGTGGCCCAGCACGAGCAGATCGGCGCCCGTGGACTCGTCGACGAGGATGTCCGTCGTCCGGCCCGCGAAGACGTCCACGCTGATCGCGACACCGGCCGCTTGGTCGGCATGCGCGGCAACGACCTCGTCGACCATCTCCTGGGCGGCTGTTCGGGTCTTCGCGACGATCGCTTCGGTTTCGTGCCGCCGCCCGCCGGTCGCGTACACACCCAGGCCGTAGCCGCGGCCACCGTAGTCGGGCAGGTGCACCGCGGCGACGACACGCAGCCGCGCGCCCCTGCGTGCCGCCTCCGCCAACGCGTACTCCAACGCCGTGCGCGACCCGGGGGATCCATCGACACCCGTGACGACGATGCCTGTGTTGTCCATGTGTCCAGGCTCCGCGCACGCGCCGACCGGAAGAAGGGTCGAAGGACCCCGGACCGGTCACAGGCAGGCCGGGGACCGGTCGCGGGGCGCAGGACGTTGGCCCGGTGCTCCCCGGGCCGGTCGGACCTGGGCGCGCGCCGCCCCCGATCGCAGGCTCGGAGCGACCACCGGAGGAGTTCACATGTCCTTCAACCTCGCCACGATCCTGCGCGAATCGGCCCGGTCCCACCCGAACAAGACGGTCGTCATCAGCGGCGGGTTCCGGATGACCTATGCGGAGCTGGACGCCGCCACGGATCGCATGGCGACCGGGCTGGCCGCTCGCGGGCTCCGGCCGGGTGACGTCGTCGGGCTGCAGCTGCCCAACGTGCCGCAGTTCCTGGTCGACCGCAAGAAGGAGCTCATCATCCGCGGTGGGTACAACGTCTACCCGCGCGAGGTCGAGGACGTCCTGTACGCCCACCCGGCCGTCGCCGAAGCCGCCGTCGTCGGCGTCGAGGACGCCCGGCTCGGCCAGGAGGTGAAGGCCTACGTCGCGCTGCGGCCGGGTTGCGCGGTGACGGAGATCGAGCTCATCGAGCACGTGAAGGAGCGGATCGCCTCCTACAAGTACCCGCGCTCGGTGGAGTTCCGCGACGTGCTGCCGAAGAACGCCGCCATGAAGATCCTGAAGCGGGAGCTGTGACGCCGTGGACCGCATGAGCCCCCTGGACGCCGCCTTCCTCCAGCTCGAGGACTCCGAGCCCGGCACGTCGCTGGCCATCGCCTCGACGGCCGTCTTCGACGGACCGGCGCCCAGCACCGCCGAGTTCACGGAGATGCTCACCGGGCGGCTCGCGCTCATCCCCCGGTATCGGCAGAAGGCCCGCCAGGTGCCGCTGGACCTCGGGCCGCCGGTGTGGGTCGATGACGAGCACTTCGACATCGGCTACCACGTCCGCCGCACGGCGCTCCCGGCCCCCGGCGGCGACGCCGAGCTGTCCGCGCTGATGGCGCGGGTGCTGTCGGCCCGGCTCGACCGCGCCCGGCCTCTGTGGGAGTACTGGCTGGTCGAGGGCCTGGCAGGCGGCCGGTTCGCGCTGATCTCGAAGGTCCACCACTGCATGGTGGACGGGGTGTCGGGCACCGATCTCTACAACGTCGTGCTCGACCCGACACCGACTCCGCGACCGCCGACACCCGACGACTGGCGCCCGGAGCACGAGCCGAGCGAACTGCGGCTGGCCGCAGGCGCCGTCGGCGAGCTCGGGCGCAAGCCCGCGGAGCTGGCGAGCGCGCTGGTCCGATCCCTGCGCGCGCCGGGTGGGCTGCCGAACCGGCTGGGCGACGCCGCGCGCGGCGGCATCGCCCTCGCCACCGCCATGTGGCCCGCGCGGGCGTCGTCGCTGTCCGGCCCGCTGTCCGCGCATCGCCGATTCGCCTTCTCGCGCGGCACGGTCGCCGACATCAACGCGGTGCGAAAGGCGTTCGGCGGGACGTTCAACGACGTCGTGCTCGCCGCGGTCACCGGCGGGTTCCGCGACCTGATCCTCGGCCGAGGCGAGGAACCGGCGTCCGACACGGTCCGCACGCTCGTGCCGGTCTCGGTGCGGGCCCCGGGCACCGAGGACGTCCGCAACAACCAGGTGTCGATGATGCTGGCCGCTGCTGCCGGTGGAGATCGCCGAGCCGGTCGCGCGGCTCACCGCCGTGACCACCCGGCTCGCGCAGCTCAAGGACGCGCACGAGGCGGAGACGGGGGCGGCCCTGGTTGCGCTGGCCGCCAGCGAGCCCTTCCCCGCCGTCGCCTCCCCGGTGCGGATGCTGGCCCGGCTTCCGCAGCGGTCGGTGGTGACCGTCACGACGAACGTCCCCGGCCCCCGGGTCCCGCTGTACCTGTTGGGGCGCGAGCTGCGCGAGATCGTCCCGTACGTGCCGATCGCCTCCAACCTGCGGATCGGCGTCGCGATCTTCAGCTACCGCGACCGGATCGCCTTCGGGGTGACCGGCGACTACGACAGCAGCGCCGACGTCGAAGTCCTTGCGCGTGGGATCGAGTCCGGCCTCCGCGACCTCGCCGCGTTGGCCCGCGCGGCGAGCGACGGCCCTGCGCGCAAGCAGCGGAAGACGCCCGGGACGCGGGCTCGGAAGACCTGACCGGCGCGGCGGGCCGCGGCGCGGTCGGGGGCGAAAGTCCCCCGGCCGCGCCGCATCGGTCCCCGACGGTCGGGTCACCAGGGCCTGCGGAGAGTGCTTCTCGGCCGTGGTCGGCATCACAGCGCTTCGAGCAGGCTGGACACCAGTCGCAACGGACGCGAGAACGGGGAGCACGACGATGACCACCACGCTGACCACCACGCCGGGCACCGAGACCCTCCACCGTGACGCGCTCGCGACGGCCGTCCACGACGAGCGGTACGCCGCTCTGCGCGACCGCAAGCTCGCGGCCCGCCTCGCCGCCGAGGATGTCGCGGAGGAAGCCGGTCTCGACCCCTTCGAGCGGGTCAGCTGTCGACTCCACCAGCGCTGGTTGCATCAGTGCGTGTCGTCGCCCGCGCACGTCGTCGCGTTCACCGGGCACCGGTGGTGCCGCACCTGCGAGGCCCCGGCCTCGGTTGCCGTCGACGAGTGGTTGGGGGACGTCCGGGTCGCCTGCACCTGCTGCGGCGCGGCACCGCGCGGCCGCGCGACCCGGCAGCTGATCCGGGCCTGCGTCGCCAGCCTGGCCGCCGCCGCAGGACGGGTGACCCGCGCGGTCACGTCGGCAGGGCACGGTCACATCGGCAGGTTGCGCAACCACGGGTCGGACGGTGCGGAAGGCGCGAGCCGGATCCGCAGGTCGACGGCCACCGGAGCATCGGTCTCGAGCACCAACGGGTTGATCTCGGCTTCGGCCACCTCGGGCAGTTGGTCGGCGAGCCACGCCAGCCGGGCCGCGACGTCCCGGACGGCCTGGCGCCGCGCCGCGCACTCGTCGCCACGGAAGAGCAGCGGCGCCGCGTGCATGCCGTCCACCAGGTCGTCGAGATCGGCGTCGGTCGCGGGAACGAGGCAGTGGCTGCGGTCGTCGATGAGATCGGTGCTGGTGCCGCCGATCCCGAGGGTCAGCAGGGGGCCGCACAGCGGATCCGCGGTGACGCCGACGAGGAGCTCCACGCCCGCGGGGACCATCGGCTGCACGACGATGCCGCGCAGGTCCGGCCCGAACCGCTGTTGGAAGTCGTGCACCGTCGCGCTGATCTGATGCGCCGTGTCGAGCCCGGTGCGCACTCCGCCCACCCGGCTCTTGTGGGTGACTCCCGGCACGTCCGCCTTGAGCGCCACCGGCCCGCCGTGCCCCCGCCAGACCTCGAGCGCGGCCTTCGCGTCGTGCACCACGTCGGTCGCCACCATCGGCAGCCCGGCCGCCGCGGCGAGCCGACTTGCCGACTCCGGCCCGAGCCAGCCCCCGTCCCGCGGATCGAGCTCGGCCTGCCCGGTCGCGACGGCGGCGAGCGCGCGGTCGCGGTCGACGCCGTCGGGCGATCCCGCGGGCTGGTCGGTCCGGCGCAGCCACGCCGCGCGGCCCGCGGCGGCCGCGAGGGCTCGGGCCGCCGCCGCCGGGTCGGCGAACGTGGGTACCACGGCGTCGCCGTCCGGCTCGGAGTCGAGGCGCTGCACGCCCACGTCCTGGCCGAGCCGGACGGCCACCAGCGGCTTCTCCGGCCGATGGTCCGCGACGGGACCGATCCCGACCAGCGGGTCACCGGCCTCGGTCGACACCGAGATGGCGAGCACCGCGTCGATGCCGGGGTCGATGAGCAGGGCCTCGAGCACCGCCGCGTACGTCGACGATGGGATGGTCGCGGTGACGTCGACGGGGTTGGCGACCGCGGCGGTGGCCGGGAGCAGCGCGGTCAGCGTGTCATGGGTGGCGGTGGTGAGCGGGCCGACGGTGAGGCCGACGTGCGCGCACGCGTCGGCGGCCAGCACGCCCGCCCCGCCTGCGTTGCTGACCACCGCGACGCGCGGCCCGGCGGGCAGCGGCTGCCAGCACATCAACGCGAGCGCCCCGGTCAGGTCACTGATCTCGTCGACGGCGATGACGCCCGCCTGGGCGAAGAGCGCGTCGCGCACCACCCGGGGCGTCGCGGTGCCCGCGCTGTGGGACGCCGCGGCCCTTCGGCCCACTTCGGAGCTGCCCGAGCGGATGGTGAGCACCGGCTTGCGGCGGGCGAGCCTGCGCGCCAGTCGCGCGAACAGGTGCGGACGGCGCAGCGACTCGACGTACAGCACCGCGGCCGTCGTCCGCGGGTCGTCGGCCCACCACACCAGCATGTCGTCGCCGTTGACGTCGAAGCTGTCGCCGGTGGAGACCGCGGTCGAGATGCCGATGCCGAGCCGGTCCAGCACCGTGGTCAACGCGACCGCGACCCCGCCGGACTGCGCCGCGAGCCCGACGACGCCCGGCGTGGCCGGCCGTCCGAAGGTGGCCTGCAGCCGTACGGCGGGATCGGTGTTGATCGTGCCGATGCAGTTCGGGCCGATCACCCGCATGCCGTGGCGGTCGACGGCGTCGGCGAGGCCCGCGGCCAGCGCGGGGTTGGTCGACACGCCGGAGGTGATCACGAGCAGCGCCCGCACACCGTGGCGTCCGCAGCGTTCGGCGGTGTCGGGCACCGCATCGGCGGGCACGCACACCACGGCCAGGTCGACGTCCGCGGGCAGGTCCTCCACCGACCGGTGGCACGGCACCCCGTCCACGGCGTCGGCGTGCGGGTTGACGACGTGGACGGGGCCGGTGAACCCGCCTTCGATGATCTGGTGCAGCAGCAGCCTGCCCACCGAGTCCGGTCGTCGCCCGGCCCCGATGACCACGACGGACCGCGGCGTGAGCGCGGGCCGCAACGCGGCCAGGTCGGCCAGCACGGCCCGTTCGAGCATCGCGTCGACGTAGTCCTCGGCCCGCTCGCTCGACCCGTTCACCGGCGGCAGGTGCACCACGATGTGCTGGACGCTGCCGTCGGGGACCACGCTGTAGGGCAGTCCGCTGTCGCGCAGCACCCGGATCATGTCGTGGTTCTCGGCGAGCACCTCCGCGGTGAACCGCCGGACGCCTGCGGCCCGGGCGAGCGCCACGATCTCCTCCAGCATCAGCGTGGCCACGCCGTGGTGGTGGTCACGGTGGTCGACCACGACGGCCAGCTCGGGGTCGACGCCCTCCGGTTCGATCCGGTAGTGGGCGACGCCGAGCAGCCGGTCGTCCGCGAAGGCGCCCACCGCCACGGATCCCGGCGCCACGATGAGATCCGCGATGTGTTCGGCACCGAACGTCGAGGCGGTGAAGAAGCGGAGATAGCGATCGCCGACCGACAGGCCTCGATGCAGCGCGTCCACCGCGGCGCGGTCCTCGGGCCCCAGTGCGCGCAGCCAGACCGCGCTGCCGTCGGCCAGGAGGGCGCGGTGCGCGGCCCGGAGGGTGTCGGTCGAGGCGAGCCCGATCAACGTCCCACCACCATCAGCAGCTGTGGGTGGAGGCCGGGCCCACCGACCGAATGGGGAAGCGTTTCGGCCGATCGCAGGTCGGCGGGCCATGCCGCGACGGCGGCGGTGTAGCCGAACAACGCGCTGGTCAGCGCGATCCGTTGGGCGGCCTGGCCCGCGTACAGATGCGCGGCGGGCGCGTCGTGGTTGCTGCCGACCACCACCAGCAGGCCTGCCGTGTCGTACTCCTGGACGGCGGGCACCTGCTCGGCGATCCGGGCACGCTCGGCGGGGTCGACCACGCTGCGCAGCCAGGACCGCTCGGTCTCGGCGGCGACCCGCACGCCGTTCAGGACCGCCTGCGGAACCGCGCCGGGGCCGACGACCGACAGGTGCCGCCCCACCCTGCCCACGGCGGCGAAGAGGGCTCGCTCCCGCGGCGTCGGGTCGGCCGGGGCGCCCCCGCGCAGCACCGCCAGCACCCTCGGCCGCAACCGGTCGGGGAGCAACACCGTCACCGGACAGTTCCCGTACGCCGCGACCGCGAGCCGCATGTTCAGCAGCGCCATCCCCGCCGCGATCCGGATCGTCTGCAGGCCCACGCCCGCGGACGGCAGGCCGCGCAGACCATCGGCCCGGATCTCGACGCCGCGGTCGACCTGCCACAGTCGCCACGGCCTGCCACCGGGATGGGTCGTCGCGGCGAACGCCACCTGGCGCAGCAGGTCGAACTCGACCGGCGCCGTACGCTCGACCACGACGGGGCCCAGCACATCTGCGGTCATTCTGGCAGTCTGCGGACCGCGGCCGCCGCGGACGAGTGCCGGAGGTCCCCGCCCACCCCTCCGATGGTCCATCCGACGGGCACAGCCTGTGGTCTCAGGCAATCCGTCCGACACGACACGTGCCGATGGACCCTGCCCGCGTCGTGGTGGGGGGAGCACCGTGGCGAACCGGGTCAGCGGCCGGGTTCACCACGAGGAGCAGGGATGCGCGGACACGGCACGGAGGGCGCGAGCGGCGCTCCTGTTCGGACGGCACAGCCGCCCGGCCCGTCGCTATGGTCGCGTTGGCTGATCACGGTCACGCTCGCCGAGACGCTCGGCTTCCTGGTCCCGGCCGCCGTCGGCGCGGCACTCGCCGACGCGCCCGACACGACGCTGGCGCCCGCGATCGTCGCCGCCGGGTTGGTGGAGGGCGCGCTGCTGGGGGCCGGGCAGGCCACCGTCGCCCGCCGCGCCCTCCCCGGTCTTCGGGCTGCGCGCTTCGCCGCGCTGACCGCGCTCGCCGCCGCGTTCGCCTACGCGCGTCGCGATGGTGCCGGTGCTGTTGGGGTCTCGGCTGACCGACCTGCCGTGGCCCGTCGTCGGCCTGCTCGGGCTGCTGCTCGCGCTCCTGCTCTTGGGCAGCATCGGCACCGCGCAGTGGTGGGTGCTGCGCGATGAGCTGTCCAGGGCCGGGATGTGGGTGCCCGCCACCGCCGCGTCGTGGACCGTGGGCCTGCTCGCCTTCCTCGGCGTGGCCACGCCGCTCTGGCAGCCCGGCCAGCCGCTCGGTCTGCGGATCGCGATCGGCGCGCTCGCGGGCCTCGTCATGGCCACGGTCGTCGCCGCGTCGACCGGAGCAGCCTTCATCCGGCTCCTGCACCGCAACCACAACCCGATACCGATCAACCGGTGAGACGGCGGGTTCGCCCCGCGGAATCCCGAACGCAAGGAGGCCGTCACCATGTCCACACCGCCGTCGCAGCCGACGAACGAGCCCGAGCCGGGCCGCCCGGAGCGGGCCGCCCCTCCCCCCGGATCGAGGTGGTGGCCGTCGTCGTCGAACCGGACGTGCCCGCGGGGAATGCCGTGCGGTGGGCGGCCCGGGAGGCCGTGCGGCGCAAGGCGCACCTGCACGTCGTTCTCCCGAACGACGAACGGCGCGACCGGCTGAGCCGCGACGCGGTCGCCCGCATGCTCTCCGTGGCGCGGCGGACGGCGCCGGGCGTGATCATCTCCACGGCCCCCGACACGGCGCCCACGCTGCGCGCCGAGCTGGTCGCGTCGGCCGAGTCCGATCTCCTGGTCGTCGCCGCCGAGGCCGGGCACCTCGACGAGCTGATCATGAAAGCGTTCTGTCCGGTGGTCGTGGTGCCCGACGCTCCCGCGACCGCTCGGACGATCTCGGGCACCGAGGACTTCACGCACCCCGGCGACGCGATGCCGGTCGTGCTCGCGGTGGGCCCGTCCACCGCCGACGACGTGCTGGCCTTCGCCTTCGCCCAGGCGTCCGAGCGGCGGGCCGGGCTGCTGGCCGTGCGCACCTGGAGCGACCCGCTCCTGGGCCTCGCCACGCTCGTGCCGGGCCGGATCGCCCGCTGGGACGCCGCCGACGACGTCGTCCGCGACCAGCTCGACGAGCGGCTGAGCGGGTATGCGATCGCCTATCCGGAGGTCCCGGTGCGCACCCTCGTCGTCAACGACCGGTGCGCGGAGCTGCTGGCGGCGCTCGCGCACCGTGCGCGGCTGATCGTGCTCGGCACGCCTGCGCGCGGTCGCGCCCTGAACGCGATCTGGAAGTCGCCTGCGCTCGCGCTGGCCCACAACGTGCCGTGCCCGGTCGCGGTCGTGCCGGTGCCGTCCCCGATCCACCGCAGCTGGCTGCCTGCCCGCCCCGTGGGGCTGGCCGACCTCCGCACCTGAGCTCGGGGGTCAGGCGGCGAGCTGCGTGGGCGGCGCCACCGCCACGTCGGTGACGTTGCCGGATCCGACCGGGCTGCGGCGCGAGATCACCCACATCACGGCCCCGAGCACCGCGGCGGCGGCGGCCACCGCGATCGTGCCGGGCGTCCCGGTCGCGGCGAGCCACGACGCACCTGCGCCGATGACGGCCGCGGAAGGCAGGGTCGCCGCCCACGCCATGGCCAACCGACCGGCGGTGCTCCACCGCACGCCGCCCAGCCGTCGCCCGGCCGCGGCGCCGAAGATCGAGCCGCTGCACACCTGCGTGGTCGACAGCGGCAGGCCGAACTCCGTCGAGGCGAGGATCACCGCGGTGCTGGTGGCCTCGGCCGCGAAGCCCTGCACCGGCTCGATGTCGCTGATCCGGCTGCCGAGCGTGCGGATGATCCGCCAACCACCCATGAACGTGCCGAGCGCGATCGCCAACCCGGCCAGCAGCACCACCCAGAACGGCGGGGCCGAGCCCGGCGCCAGCGCGCCTGCCACGATCAGCACCAGCGTGATCACGCCCATCGTCTTCTGCGCGTCGTTGGTGCCGTGCGCGAGCGCCAAGGTCGACGAGGTGACCACCTGCCCCGCGCGGAAGCCGCGGCGGACCCGCCGCCGGTCGCGTCCCGCGGTGCGCCGGTAGATCACCAGCGCGACGATGACGGCGATCGTCCCGGCCACCAGCGGCGAGAGCAGCGCGGGCAGGAACACCTTGCCCACGACCGCGCCGAAGTGGATGGCACCGGTTCCCGCCGCCGCCCAGACCGCGCCCATGAGACCGCCGAACAACGCGTGCGACGAACTCGACGGCAGCCCGAACAGCCACGTCAGCAGGTTCCACAGGATGGCGCCGACCAATCCGGCGAAGATCACCACGGGGGTGATCCGGGTGTCGTCGACCAGCCCCCCGGAGAGGCGCACCCCTCTCGTAGCACCCGGAGGTGGGCTGAGCGCTGCTCCATGACGGCGGCGCTGCTCGTCAGCGCAGATTCCGGGCGAAGCCGCGACCGCCGCGAGAGCCTTGGGTCCCGGGGCGCCCGGCCAGGAGTCCCGGCCGCCTGCGTCGCCCCACTTGGCCAGGTGAAGTCGGGCATACGGTCCCGGACGGGCAGGGCTACCGACCCTTCCGGCCGGTTGGCCCGCGCCCGATGCTGGTGGGTCCATCTCCCATGGAAGGAGGGGCCGTGCAAACCACGCCAGCCGCGGGCGCGCCCCCGGTACTCGTCGGTGTCGACGGCACCGAGACTTCCTTGCACGCCGCCGAGTGGGCGGCGGCCGAGGCACGACTGCGCCGGGTTCCGCTGCGGATCGTGCACGTCGCGCCCGCCGGGGCCCGCGACGACGGCCATCGCCACGCCACCGCGTTGCTCGCCCGCGCCTACACGGTCGCGCACCGGCGGGTCCCCGAGGCGACGGTGCACACCGAGCTCCTGGTGGGAGACCCGATGACCACTCTGGCCGAGGCGTCCGCGGGGGCCTGCCAGCTCGTCGTCGGCATCATCGGTGAGCGTCTGGGCGGCATCGTGCTCGGGTCCATGACGCTGCACCTCAGTGACACGGTGCCCTGCCCGGTCACCATCGTGCGCGGTGAGAAGCGGCCCGCCACGGCCCCCGTGGTGGTCGGCGTCAACGACGTGGCCGCCGACGCCGCGGCGATCGAGGTGGCGTTCGCCGACGCGGACCGCCACGAGAGCGGGCTGATCGTCCTCCGTGCGTTCCACGCGCCGGTGGCCGCGCGCAGCGACGCCGTCGCCGCGCTCCGCGTAGCGCTGGAGCCGTGGCGCGAGCGCTACCCCGACGTCGAGGTCGAGGCCCGGGTGGTGCCCGGATCCCCGGTCGACGAGCTGTTGCACGCCGGGTCCACCGGGCGGCTGATCGTCGTCGGGAGCCGCGGGCGGGGCGCCGCCACCCGACTCCTGCTGGGGTCGACGAGCCGTACGGTCGTGCGCCTCGGCCGGTGCCCGGTCACCATCGTTCGGGCGGGCCTGGCCGCAGGCTCGCCTGCGGCGTCCACCGGGGCGACGGAGAGCCGATCCCCGATGTGACGACGCCGTCGCCTACGGCGGGGGAGCGCCCGCGGCGCCGGTTGCCGGGTTGAGCTCGGCCCGGTGCGTCGGCCGCACGATGAGCACCGGGCAGTCCGCGTGCAGCACGCAGTTCAGCCCGACCGACCCGAGGAAGGCGCTGGCCAGCCCGCCCAGCCCGCGGTGCCCGAGCACCAACAGGTCGGCCTCACGGCTCTGCTCGAGCAGCTCCGTGGCCGGATGCCCCGACACCCCGACCACCTCCACCGTGACCGCGCGGGCCAGCTCGGGGTGCTCGGTGAACAGCGCGTCGACCGCAGCCTGCGCCTTCTCGCGCGCCGCGCTCGGGAGCTCACCGGGCAGCAGGGGCGCCGACGGCGGGGCCATCCCGACGGGCACCGACCAGACCTCCGGCATGCGAGCGACCGACACCACCCGCAGGGTGGCAGCACGGCGGGCGGCGTCCTGCGCGGCCTGCGCCAACGCCATGTCCGCCTCCGGCGAACCGTCGACCCCGACCACGATCAACTCGCTCATCGACCCGTCCTCTCTCGGCGCTGTCGTCGGGCATTCTGCCCCTAAGATCGGCCCGATCGCTCCTGCCGCGGGGCCACGACGGTGAGCAGCACGGCGGCGTCCTCGACCGTTTCCAGGCTGTGCGGCACGGGCGGGATGATGATCAGATCGCCTGCGCGGCCGTCCCAGGTGTCGGTGTCGGTCACGAGGCGGACGCGGCCCGACAGGACGTGCAGCGTGGCCTCCCCCGGGCTGTCGTGCTCGGCGAGGGAGTGGCCCGCGGCCAGTGCGATGAGGGTCTGCCGGAGGGCGTGTTCGTGTCCGCCGTAGACGGTGCGTGCGGCGCGTCCGCTGGACGTCGCGCGGGCCGCGGCGAGCTGGGTGCGGGCGAGTGCGTCGAGGGAGAGTTTCTGCATGGTGTTGCTCACGATGTCCTTTCCCAGCCGCGGCGGACCGGGCGGGTGGCCTGGCCGGTCGGCCGGGATCGGTAGACGACGTAGGGCCGGAAGAGGTAGCCCACCGGCGCGGTGAACGCGTGCACGAGCCGGGTGAACGGCCAGATCGCGAACAGCACCATGCCGATCAGCGCGTGCAGCTGGAAGGCCAGGCCCGCCCGGCTCATCGCGGCGACGTCGGGCTGCAGGACGAACAGCGACCGGAACCACGGCGAGACCGTGAGCCGGTAGTTGTGCTCCTCCCCGCCCGCGGCGCCGAGCAACGTCGTGGTGAGGCCCGCGACGATGGCCGCGACGAGCACGACGTACATCAGCTTGTCGTTCGCGTGGTGGCGCGGAAGACCGGTCCGGTGGTGCGACGGCGGTAGACCAGGATGCCGATCCCGACCAGCGTGGAAATCCCCGCGATGCTGCCCAGCAGCAGCGCCTGCACGTGGTAGGCCTCCTGGCTGAGGCCTGCCGGCGTCGGTCCAGCTCTTGGGGATGATCAGCCCGATCACGTGGCCGACGATCACCACCAGCAGCCCGAAGTGGAACAGCGGGCTCCGATGCGCAGCAGCCGCGACTCGTGCAGCTCCGAGGAGCGGGTGGTCCAGCCGAACTTGTCGTAGCGGTAGCGCCAGATCGTGCCGCTGACCAGCACGGCGACCATGACGTAGGGCGCACGCCCCACAGCAGCACGTCGAAGGTTCTCATCGTGCGGTCTCTCAGGCTCCTTCGGGTCGCGCCCCGAACGGGGCGAGGTCGAGCCCGACCTGCTCGCGCGGCGGCCCGGTGCGGGCCAGGGCCTTCGCCGCGGCGACGTCGGCGGGTGACGGGCCCGGCAGCAGCGCGCAGACGGCCTCGACGGGCGCGGCGTAGGGCGTGCCCGCGTCGAGCAGCGCCAGGCGCAGCAGCTCGATGCCGGCGCGGTGGTCCTGCAGCAGCGCGAGCCCGCCTGCCAGGTCGGCGGTGGCGGCGAACTCGAGGACGGCGGGGAGGAAGTCGGGCAGCTCCGTGTCCGCGAACTCGACGCCCCGACGGGCGGTAGCGCGCCTTGAGCGCGGCCAGCGTGCCGCCGCGGCGGCGGGTCTCGCCGTCGCTCCACCAGGTCAGGTAGAGACAGCAGCGCCGGCGGGTGTCGAACACCTCGACGTAGTGCTGCGCCGCGCGCCTCGGCTCGTGGTCGCTCGCGCGGTGTCGAGGAACGTCGTCGAGCCGTTCGCGCGGGACGTCCCGGGGCAGCGCGTCCACGGCGGCGCGCACGGTCGGCAGCAGCGCCGACACAGGCGGCGTCGGGGTAGCTGCAGGCACACCGACGCGGCCTGCAGCACGACGGCCGGTCACGCGCCCGTCGGCGCATCACCGGCGCCTCCCCTCGGTCGGCCGCGGCGGGAACAGCCCGGCGGGGCGGCCTTTGCCGTCCCAGTTGAGGAGGTTGACCCGGGCGCCGGGCCGGCCGGTCTCGGCGACTGGTCGCTGGTCTGCCGTTCGCGCAGCGCGTGGAACGTCTCCACCGAGACCGGCATCGGCCTGCCCGAGCCCTCGCCGAACGGCCCGCTGCCGGTCATCCCCGGCCCGCCCTCGACGTCGAGGCAGCAGCCCAGCTCCTCGATCTGGTGGGCGGTGTCCAGGTCGGGCCCTCGTAGGCGGTGGGGATGACGTAGCGCTCCTCGTACTTCGCGATGCCGAGCAGTCGATACATCTCGACGAGCTCGCCGCCGGTCATCCCGACCGCGGTGGCGATCGACTCGTCGCGCGGCCGGTCGAGGGTGACGTCGCGCATGTAGGCGCGCATCGCGGCGAGCGTTCGCAGCACCCGCGCACGGGCGCGGGATCGCCCGCGGTGAACAGCTCGGCGAGGTACTCGATGGGGATGCGCAGCGCGTCGATCGCGCCGAACAGGTTGCCCGCCGACTCGCCGTCGTGCCCGGTCTCGGTGAGCCGGTCGACCACCGGCGAGAGCGGCGGGATGTACCAGACCATCGGCATCGTGCGGAACTCCGGGTGCAGCGGCAGCGCGACCCGGTACTGCCTTGGCCAGCCGGTAGACCGGCGAGCGGCTGGGCGGCGTCGATCCAGTCCTCGGCGATGCCCTCCGCGCCGGGCCGCCGCGACCACCGCCGGGTCGTGCGGGTCCAGCAGCAGGTCGAGCTGCGCCTCGTACAGGTCGTGCTCGTCCGCCACGGACGCGGCGGCGGTGACCCGGTCGGCGTCGTAGAGGAACAGCCCGATGTAGCGCAGCCGCCCCACGCAGGTCTCCGCGCACACGGTGGGCAGCCCGACCTCGACCCGCGGGTAGCAGAACGTGCACTTCTCGGCCTTGCCGGTGCGGTGGTTGAAGTACACCTTCTTGTACGGGCAGCCGGTGACGCACATCCGCCAGCCCCGGCACTGGTCCTGGTCGACGAGCACGATGCCGTCCTCGGCGCGCTTGTACATCGCCCCGGACGGGCACGAGGCCACGCACGCCGGGTTGAGGCAGTGCTCGCAGATCCGCGGCAGGAAGAACATGAACGCCTGCTCGTAGTCGAAGCTGCACCTTGCCGTCTCGGACTCGCCGGCGGATCCGCTCGACGATCGGGTCGGCGGCGCCGTGCTCGGGGGCGCCGCCGAGGTCGTCGTCCCAGTTCGCGCTCCACTCGACGGCCATCGGCTCGCCGGTCAGCAGCGACTTGCGGCTGGGCGACGGGGAAGTCGTCGCTCGAGCGGGGCGTCGGTGAGCATCTCGTAGTCGTAGGTCCACGGCTCGTAGTAGTCGCGGATGTTGGGCAGCACCGGGTTCGCGAAGATCGACAGCAGCTTCTTGCACCCGGCCGCCCGCCTTGAGCTGGAGCCGCCCGCGGCGGTTGCGCACCCAGCCGCCCCGCCACCGCTCCTGGTCCTGCGTAGCGGCGCGGGTAGCCCTGCCCGGGGCGGGTCTCGACGTTGTTGAACCAGACGTACTCGACGCCCGCCCGGTTGGTCCACGCCTGCTTGCAGGTGACCGAGCAGGTGTGGCAGCCGATGCACTTGTCGAGGTTCATGACCATGCCCAGCTGGGCCATCACCCGCATGTCAGTACTCCACCTTCTGTGATGCGCGGCGGCGGATGACCGTGACCTCGTCGCGCTGGTTGCCGGTCGGGCCGAGGTAGTTGAACGCGAACGACAGCTGGGCGTACCCGCCGATGAGGTGGGTCGGCTTGACCATGATCCGGGTCAGCGAGTTGTGGATGCCGCCGCGGCGCCCGGTGCGCTCGGACTTCGGCACGTTCACCACGCGCTCCTGGGCGTGGTAGACGAACACGGTGCCGCGTGGGCATGCGGTGGCTGACGATCGCGCGCAGCACCATCATGCCGTTGCGGTTGACCGCCTCGACCCAGTCGTTGTCGCGCACGCCGATCGCGTCGGCGTCGGCGGGGCTCATCCAGACCGACGGGGCCGCCGCGGGAGAGCGAGAGCATGAACAGGTTGTCCTGGTACTCGGAGTGGATCGACCACTTGGAATGCGGGGTCAGGTAGCGCACGGTGACCGAGCGCCGTCCGTCGGCGGTCGCCGATCTGCGGCTCGGCGAACAGCCGGTCATGTCCAGCGGCACGCGGAAGATCGGCAGGGTCTCGCCCATCTCGTGCATCCAGTCGTGGTCGAGCAGGAAGTGCATGCGCCCGGTGAGGGTGTGCCACGGCTTGCTCCGCTCGACGTTGACGGTGAACGGGGCGTAGCGGCGCCCGCCGGTCTCGCTGCCCGACCACTCCGGGCTGGTGATCACCGGGACCGGCCGGGCCTGGGTGTCGGCGAACGTGATCCGCTTCTCCTCGCTGCCCTCGGCGAGGTCGACCAGACGGCGTGCCGGTGCGCCGCTCCAGCTGCCGGAAGCCCTGACGGCGAGGCGCCCGTTCGTGGTGGCGACAGCGCGAGGATCGCCTCGGCCAGCTTCGCGTCGGTGTCGATCGCCGGACGCCCGTCGCCCGCGCCGCCGAGCATCACCCCGTTCTTCGCCGACAGGTAGCGCGATCTCCTCGTCCGGGAGGTAGGTGACGGCCTTCGTCGTCATGCCCGAGCCGGTCGATCAGCGGCCCGATGGCGGCCATCTTCTCGGCGACCGCCGGGTAGTCGCGCTCGACGACCACGAAGCTCGGCATCGTCCTCCCCGGGATCGCCTCGACCTCCCCGGCCCGCCAGTCGAGCACCCGGCCGCCGGGCTGCGCGGTCTCGCCGGGCGTGTCGTGCTGCAGCGGCACGGCGACGACGTCGCGGCGCACGCCCGAGGTGGGTGCGGGCCAGCTCGCAGAACCGGCGGGCGATGGTGTGGAAGGCGTCGAAGTCGGTGCGCGCCTCGAAGGGCGGGTCGATCGCGGGGTTGAACGCGTGCACGAACGGGTGCATGTCGGTGGTGTTGAGGTCGTGCTTCTCGTACCAGGTGGCCGCGGGCAGCACGACGTCGGACAGCAGCGTGGAGCTGGTCATCCGGAAGTCCAGCGACAGCAGCAGGTCCAGCTTGCCCCGCGGCGGCTCGCCGTCGCGCCAGGTGACGTCGCGCGGCCTGCGGTCGGGCGGGGTCTGCTCGGCCTGCAGGTTGTCGTGCGTGCCGAGCAGGTGGCGCAGGAAGTACTCGTCGCCCTTGGCGGAGGAGCCGAGCAGGTTCGCCCGCCACAGCGTCAGGCAGCGCGGCCAGTTCTCCGGCGCGTCCGGGTCCTCGATCGCGAACCGCAGCGCAGCCGTCGCGCAGCCGACTCGGCCACGTCGCGCCGGCGACGTCGCCGTCCCGCCCCGCCTCGTCGGCGACTCGTCGGCCAGGTCGAGGGGGTTGCGGTCGAACTGCGGGTAGGAGGGCATCCAGCCCAGCCGCGCCGAGAGCGCGATGGTGTCGATCGTGTGCATGCCCGGCGAGATGCCCGCGTGGCCAGCGGCGAGGTGAGCGCGTCGGCGCGGTAGCCGTCGTAGCGCCACTGGTCGGTGTGCGTGTACCAGTACGCCGTGCCGATCATCTGGCGCGGCGGGCGCTGCCAGTCGGTCGCCATCGCCATCGTCGCCCAGCCGGTGACCGGACGGCACTTCTCCTGGCCGACGTAGTGCGCCCAGCCGCCGCCGTTGCGGCCCATCGACCCGGTGAGCATGAGCAGCGCCAGCACCGCGCGGTAGGTGGCGTCGCCGTGGAACCACTGGCAGATCCCGGCCCCCATGATGATCATGGTGCGGCCCCGGACTCCTCGGCGTTGCGGCGCCATCTCCCGCGCCACCCGCACGCACCTGCTCGGCGGGAACCGAGGTGATCGGCTCCTGCCAGGCGGGCGTGTAGGGCTGCGCCGGGTCGTCGTAGCCCGTCGGCCAGTCGCCGGGCAGGCCGTCGCGGTGCACCCCGTACTGGGCGAGCATCAGGTCGAACACGGTCGTGACCAGCCGCCCGGCCGACGCGGCGCACCGGCACCCCGCGGCGCAGCACGCCGCCCGTGCCGTCGAGGGCGTCGAAGCGCGGGAGCAGCACCTCGCGCGGCCTCGCCGCCCGAGCACGGTCAGCTGGGCCGCGACGCCGCCGAGGTCGAGGTTCCACCGCCCGGCGCCGCTTTCGGTGTAGCGGAACCCCATCGAGCCGTTGGGCACGACGGGCTCGCCGGTGCGGCCGTCGATCAGCACCGTCTTCCACGCCGCGCCCTCGGTCGTCGCTCGCCGAGGTCGGCGGCGGTGAGGAACTTCGCCCGGCACGTACGCACCGTCGCGCTCCTCCAGCGTCACCAGGAACGGCAGGTCGGTGTAGCGCTGGACGTAGTCGACGAAGAACGGCACCCGCCGCTCGACGAAGAACTCCTTGAGGATGACGTGGCCCATGGCCATCGCCAGCGCGCCGTCGGTGCCGGGCTGGGCGGGCAGCCACGTGTCGGCGAACTTCGTGTTGTCGGCGTAGTCCGGCGACACCACGACGACCTTCTGCCCCTTGTAGCGGGCCTCGGCCATCCAGTGCGCGTCCGGCGTGCGGGTGACCGGCACGTTCGAGCCCCACATGAGCAGGTAGGTGGCGTTCCACCAGTCGCCGGACTCCGGCACGTCGGTCTGGTCGCCGAACACCTGCGGCGAGGCCACCGGCAGGTCGGCGTACCAGTCGTAGAACGAGGTCATCGCGCCCGCCGATGAGCTCGATGAACCGCGAGCCGGACGGCGTGGCTCACCATCGACATCGCCGGGATCGGGGAGAACCCGGCGACCCGGTCGGGGCCGTAGGCCTTGATCGTGTGCACGTGCGCGGCGGCGACGATCTCGACGGCCTCGTCCCAGGACACCCGCACGTGCCCGCCCTTGCCGCGGGCGGACTGGTAGCGGCGGCGCTTGTCCGGGTCGCCGGTGACCTCCGCCCACGCGGCGACCGGGTCGCCCAGCCGGCGCCTTGGCCTCGCGGTACATCTCCACGAGCACGCCGCGGGCGTACGGGTAGCGCACCCGCGTGGGCGAGTAGGTGTACCAGGAGAACGCCGCGCCGCGCGGGCAGCCGCGCGGCTCGTACTCGGGCGAATCCGGCCCCACCGACGGGTAGTCGGTCTGCTGGGTCTCCCAGGTGATGATCCCGTCCTTGACGTACACCTTCCACGAGCACGAACCGGTGCAGTTCACCCCGTGCGTCGACCGCACCACCTTGTCGTGGCTCCACCGGTCCCGGTAGAACACGTCGCCCTCGCGCCCGCCCGCCCGGTACACCGCACGCAGGTCCGCCGAGGTCTCCGCGCCGGGCGAAGAACCGGCCCGTGCGCAGCAGCGCGTCGGCCGCCGGACCGTCGGTGCCCCCGCTCGATCGCTTGCCGGGCCGTGCCTCGAGCACCATGTACGCGCCTCCCTGGCGTGATCGTAAGCAGAGGATGGCAAGGGTGTGGCCCAGAAGCTACGCCGTTGGTCCCTGGCGCAGGACCGAACGGCCCGTACCTACCTGCGCCCCGTCACCGGACTCTGGGAAGTCGAAGATCCGGGTGCGTCCGCGCTCGGTCACCCTGGAGACAGGAGAGCCCGTCGTGACCACCTCCGCCGCACGAGGAGAGAGCGCCGGGATCGCGCCCGGCACCAGACCCGGGCTGATGCTCGGCACCGCCACCATCGGTTTCGCGCTGTCCTTCTGGGCCTGGGCGCTGCTGTCGCCGCTCAGCGCGAGCCTGCGCGAGCAGCTGCACCTGACGGCGTTCGAGCAATCGATGATCGTCGCCGTGCCGGTCATCGTCGGGTCGCTCGGGCGCATCCCGGTCGGCGCGCTCACCGACCGGTGGGGCGCGCGCCGCATGTTCCCCGTCGTCGCGCTGCTCACCGTGCTGCCCGTGCTCTACCTCGGCCACTTCGCGCACTCGTTGGCCGCGTACCTGGCGGGCGGCTTCGTGCTCGGCCTGGGCGGCACCACGTTCGCCATCGGCATCCCGTTCGTGAACTCCTGGTACCCGCCCGCCCGCCGCGGGCTGGCGCTGGGGATCTTCGGCGCGGGCATGGGCGGCACCGCCATCTCGGCGTTCACCACCGTGCAACTGAGCGCGGCGTTCGGCCGGACCTTCCCGTTCGACCTCGTGGCCGTCGTGCTCGTCGGCTACGCGATCCTCGCCCACTTCGTGCTGCGCGACCGCCCCGACCGCCCGACCGGCTCCGGCAGCATGCTCGCCCGGCTGGGCGCCACCCTGCGCATCCCGGTCACCCTGCAGCTGTCGTTCCTGTACGCCGTCGCCTTCGGCGGGTTCGTCGCGTTCAGCGTCTACCTGCCGACCTACCTGGTCAGCGCGTTCCACCTCGACCGGGGCGACGCCGCGCTGCGCACCGCGGGCTTCGTCGTCCTCGCCGTCGTGATGCGGCCGATCGGCGGCTGGCTGTCGGACCGGATCGGACCGATCACCGTCCTGGTCGGCTCCTACGCCGCGGTCACGCTGCTCGCCGCCGTCGCTGCGGTCGGGCTGCCGCTCATGCCCGTCGGCACCCTGGCCTTCCTCGGCATGGCCGCGGCCCTCGGCGCGGGCACCGGCGCGGTGTTCGCGCTCGTCGCCCGGCTCGTTCCCGGCGGCCAGGTCGGCGCCGTCACCGGCGTGGTCGGCGCGGCAGGCGGCCTCGGCGGCTTCTTCCCGCCGCTGGTCATGGGGGCGGTCTACGGAGCGTTCGGGAGCTACACGATCGGTCTCCTGCTCCTGGCCGCCACGGCCGCGTCAGCGGGCCTCTTCACCGCGACCGTTCTCCGCGAACGCGCCCGGCAGGAGCCGGTGCCTGCCGGTCGCTGAGCCATGATCACCGTTTCGGTGCGGAACCGTGCCATATCCGGCCGGATTCGCACCGAACCGGTGATCATGCCCGTGCGGTGGATCCGTCCGCGCGCACGATCAGCGTGGCGCGGTGCCCGCGCGTGGTGAGCCAGCGCTCGCCGTCGGCGCCGAGGGCGAAGGCGGCGGTGGCGTCGACGTCGACGGCGGTCAAGCGATCGCCGACCACGGTGACCGACGCCAGATCGGTCGGGGGCCGTCCGGTGCGGGCGTCGACGATGTGTGCTCCGCGCCGGGCCGTGCCGGAGGTGGCGACGGCACCGGTGCGCACCGGGACGAGGGCGACCAGCCGGGTCGGGTCGTGCGGGTCTTCGATGCCGATGCGCCAGGGCGGACCGGCGGCGTCGAGGGTGCGGCAGATGATGTCGCCGCCCGCGGACAGGCAGAAGTCGGTGTCGGGCAGCGCGACCAGGTGGATCGCGGCGCGTTCCGCGGCCCATCCCTTGACCACGCCCGACGGGTCCAGCGCGCCGCCGCGGCGCACGGCGAACGCGCCGCCGGAGGCGCGGCCCGCGGCGTCGCCGAGGGCGAGCACCTCGGCGACGTCGGCGGCGACGTCGGGTGGGCAGTCGGCGAGGCGCAGCTCACCGCGGCCGAGCCGGGAGATCACCGAGTCGCTGCGGTAGGTGCTGAACACCCGGTCGGCCGCGCGCAGAACGTCCAGTGCCGCGGCCCACGCCGCGCGGCCACGCTCGTCGTGGGCGTGGCGGCCGCGCAGGGCGAGGCTGATCGGCATGCCCATCACGTGCTCGACGAAGCGAGCCGGGGACGGGGTGCTCGGCGGCGCCGGTCGGGTCACGATGCTCCTCGTCGATGGGGGTTCACGGACGAGTGTCAGGGGCGGCGCTGAGGGCTTCCGGTGAGCACGCTGTGGGTTTGCTGTGTGCCGGGCGCGTTCACCACCGCGGCGGGTTGAGGACGATCTCGTCGAACCCCAACTCGGCGTAGGTGAACGGGCCGTCCGGCAGCTGCCAGACCGCGCGCGCGCCGAGGGGGCGGGGCGGCCCGCCGTCGGCCGTCCAGCCCGCGACGGGCGTGTGCCAGCGCGCCCTCAGCAGGCCGCCGGGAAGGTCGGCGTAGCGGTCGTCGGTCCAGAAGTCCCGGGGTGCGCCGCGCTCGTCGGTCAGTACCTGGGCCGCGACGGACCGCCCGCCGTCGGTCACCTCGACGCGGAAGGCGTCGGCGGCACCGGTGTCGTCGGTGTCGTCGGTGTCGTCGATGTCGTCGGCCTCCGAAATGCGCACGGCCGGGTCGAGCAGCATCGACGGAGCCAGCAGCACCGCGTCGTTCAACCAGGTCACCAGCTCACTCGCGGCGAAGTGCGGACCCGTTCCGGAGGCCACGGGAATAACGCCGAACACGGTGCCGCGCAGGCCGCCCCGGCCGTCGGCGTAGGTGTCCCAGCCGGTCATGGCCAGTCCGGGCGCCATCCGCAGGCGCATCCGGAACAGCCTGCGCAGCGGCACCGCGGTGTTGTACTGCCATGCGCGGCAGGCCATCCAGCGCGCGTCGGGCCGCATCCGGAAGCGGCCGTGCGCCGCCGCCCGCAGCGACGACGGCCGCCCCTTGCCCAGGACGTCCATGAACCGCAGGTAACGCACGGCGGCCGGGGGAAGGCCGTCCAGGTCGGCCTCCGTCACCGCGGCGCTCGGCTGCGGCGTCGCCCGCTGCACCGGAACGACCCGGCGGAGGAACCCACGCGGGTAGGTCGGAGCGCCGCTGCGGATCGTGGTCGCCGTAGGCGTCATCGTCGGAATTCCCTTCGCGGGCTGGTCGGTGACGGGTCTCCGGATCAACCCAGGATGGCCCCGGGCGGCGCGCGTCCGCCATGGCCGAAGGGGGCGCGGTGGGGGGTCGTACGGCCCGGCAGTAGGGGCGGCGTTCCAGCGCCCCGAACACGAACCGGGCGGGAAGCGGTGTGGTCAATCCGTTCGGGCGCTACCGTTCGCCTCAGACAACCAAGGAAAGGGGCAGGACGCCGTGGCGATCACCGTGTTCCTACTCGACGATCACGAGATCGTCCGGCGGGGCATTGCCCAGCTGCTCACGACGGAGGACGACATCGATGTCGTCGGCGAAGCGGGCACCGCCGCGCAGGCCCTCGCCCGCATCCCGGCGCTGCGGCCCGATGTCGCGATCCTCGACGTGCGGCTCCCCGACGGCGACGGCGTGACGGTGTGCCGCGACGTCCGCTCCTCGGTCACCCCGCCGCCCGCCTGCCTGATGCTCACCTCCTACTCCGACGACGAGGCGCTGTTCGGCGCGATCATGGCGGGCGCCGCGGGCTATCTGCTCAAGCAGGTGGCGGGCACCGACCTGGTCGGGGCCGTGCGCACGATCGCCTCGGGCGGCTCGCTGCTCGACCCGAAGGCCACCGCCGCGGTGCTGGAGCGGCTGCGCAAGGGCGCGGAGCCGGAAGACCCGCGCTTCGCCTCGCTCAGCCCGCAGGAACGGCGCATCCTCGACCTCATCGCCGACGGCCTCACCAACCGTCAGATCGGGGCCGAGATGTACCTCGCCGAGAAGACCGTGAAGAACTACGTCTCGTCGCTGCTGCACAAGCTCGGCATGTCGCGGCGCACCGAGGCCGCGGTCTACGCCACCGAGATGCGGCAGCGCGACAACCGGTAGTCGCCGGATCAGTCGACGAAGCGGCAGGCCGTGACGCCCAGCACCGACTCGGCCACCCGCATGGCGATGCTGCGGTCGACCGGGTCCCGGCGTTCGTCGCCGAGCGTCACCTCGCCGCGATCCACGCGCACCGTCCAGCGGGCCGCACCGCCGAAGAGGTCCAACCGCCGCTCGACGTCGGCGGCGATCAGCGCGTCGTCGCGGGCCAGGGCGTGCACGAGGTCGCGATACGTGACGACGCCGACCACGGTGCCCGACTCCACGACCGGCACCGAGCGATGCCCTGCGGTGTGCAGAGCGACGAGAACGACCGAGACCTCGTCGTCCGGGACGACCGTCAGCACGTCGGCGGTCATCACGTCGGCGACCGTGGCCCCGACCTCCCGCTCGCGACGCTCGACGATCGGGATGCGCGGGTCCGGCGGAAACCGGTCCATCAGGAGATCGGCCTCGCTGACCGCGCCCGCCAGCTTGCCGTCCCCGTCGACGACCGGCAGGCACGTGAAGCCGCGTTCGTCGAGGATGCCCGCCGCTTGCTTGACCGACGTCTCCGGCGCGACCACGACGGCCGGGCTCGACATCACCTCACGCACCCGCATGATCGCTCCCTGCGCCGCTCCTGGTCGTCCTCGTCACCCGTCAAGCAAAGCCCGGTGACCACGGGGCCGCCCAGAGACCATCGGCCCGACTTGCGGAGGCCAGTGACCTGATCACCGGTCCGGCCGACGCACCGGGGCTTCCGGGCCACGGCAGGCGGGCCGCTCGACCCTGGTCGGTCGGAGGCGTCTGCAAGAGGCTCGACCCGTGAGCATCCCCGAACACACCCCCACCGCCCTGCCGCCCCTCCCCATGGGCCTCGAGCCCACCATCGAGCTGAGCGGACAGATCGCGCCGGACCTCGTCGAATACCTCCGGGAGAAAGTCGCCGTCGTTCTGGGCCACACGGGACGCGCCCCCATGCACGCGCACGTGCGCGTGGTGCGGCACGCGGACCCGGCCCGCGAGCGGCCGGTCACCGCGCGCGCCTCGGTGCAGCTCGCGGGGGCCACCGTGCACGCGCACGTCGAAGCCGAAACCCCGCGCGAGGCTGCGGACCGGCTCATCGACCGCCTCGACCACCGCATCGCGCGGCTCTCGCGCACCCGGCGCGGCGACCGCGCCTCGGCCCGGGCCGCGCACGGCGAAGCGCCGACCTCGCCGACGTCGGGCGAAGGGCGGCGACGCATGCTCCCGGTCCCGCCGGACGCGGACTGACTACTCGACGCCACGGCGAACGCCCACCCGACCGACAGGCGGGTGGGCGTTCGTCTTGCGTGCCCACCCGGCCCGGGCCGGGTGGGCACCGATCAGGATGCCGTGGCGGCAGGCCGGGGGGTGGGCGGCGGCGGGCGCCGGACGGCGGTGTAGCGCATGATGTCGTGCCTGCTGATGATGCCGACGAGGCGCTCCCCGTTGAGGACCGGCACCGCGCGGACGCCGCGGTCGAGCAGCACGGCCGCGATGTCGACGAGCTCGTCGCCGGGCCGCACGGTCGCGGGCTGCGGGGTCATCACATCGGCGACGGTGGTCGGGTCGGCCTCGTTCGGCGCGTCGTGCGCCGGTCGCGCCCGCAGCAGGTCGCTTTCGCTGACCATCCCGCGCAGCACCCCTTCGGCGGTCACGACCGGTGCGCTCGCGAACCCGTGCTCGACGAGCACGGCCGCGGCCACGTCCACCCGCATGTGCGGCCGAACGCTGATCACCGCTCGGCTCATCACGTCCTTGGCTTGCATGGTGTCCTCCTCGGGATCTGCGTTCGCGGGCTTACGCCTGTGCGCGGACGACGGCGACGGGGCAACCCGCCCCGTGCAGCAGGGCGTTGCTGACCGAGTCGAGCAGCAGTCCCGCGATCTCGCCGTGCCCGCGGGTGCCGACGACGACGAGCTGGGCGCGGGCCGCCTGGTCGAGCAGCACGTGGCCAGCGAGTCCGCGGGCGACCAGGCGCCGCACGGTGACGTCCGGGTACTTCTCACCCCAGCCCGCGAGCCGCTCGGCGAGCACCTCCTCGGCCTGGACGGCTGCCGACTGCCAGTCGACCAGCTCGGCCAGTGCGGGGTCGTTGATCTCGTCGAGCCAGGTGTGCACGGCGACCAGCGGTGCGCCCAGCGTCGAGGCCGCCTCGAACGCGAACGCGATCGCGGCCTCGCTCAGCGGGGTGCCGTCGACCCCGACCACGACGGGAAGGGGTTCTTCGGCCACGGGTGGTGTGCCGCGCACGACTACGACGGGGCACGCCGCGTGTGCGGCGACGCCGATCGCGACCGATCCGGCCAACGCCGAACTGATGCGCCCGCGTCCGCGATCGCCGATCACCAGGAGCTCCGCGGTCTGCGACTGCTCGACGAGCACGCCGCCCGGGAACCCCAGAACGAGCTCGCGCTCGACCTGCAGGTCGGGGTCGAGCTCGGTCACCGCAGCGGCCGCCGCGGCCAGACCGTGCTCGGCGGCGGTGCGCAGGTAGTGGCCGTACGGGGCCTGGCCGAGGCTCGGTAGCCCGACCAGTCGGTCCTCGGTCCAGGCGAAGGCAGTGACCAGGCGCAGCGCTGCCTGACGGCGGCGCGCCTCGGGTACGGCCCAGCGCACGGCGCGCAACGCTTCGGCGCTGCCGTCGACGCCGACCACGACGATCCTCGGTGCCTTCATCGTCATCCTCCTCTGTTCACCGGCAACGCTGCCCGTTGCGCGGCGCGCGCGGCAGCGGCGCACGTCCTCGGCCTGCCGGGTCCTTGGACTCCCGTCTGCGCCGCGAAGGGCTCATCCGGGCACGCTCACGCGTCGGTGCCGGGTCGGACCACGGCGACGGGGCAGTGGCCGCCGTGCAGGACGCCGTGGCTGACCGATCCGAGCAGCAGGCCGGTCGCGTTGCCGCGACCGTGGGACCCCACCACCACCAGCTGGGCCCCGCGGGAGGCCTCCACCAGCGCGTGCGCCGCGCCGTCGCGCACCACGTGCCGTCGCACCGCGACCTGTGGGTACTTCTGCCCCCACCCGGCCAGCCGCTCCGCGAGCACGGCGTCCTCCTCGACGGCGACGGCGTCCCAGTTCATGAACGGCGCCAGCGCCTCGTCGATCGCGCTGGACGACCACGCGTGCACGGCGACGAGCTCGACACCGCGCGCGGCGGCGGTCTCGAACGCGAAGGCGACGGCGGCCTCGCTGACCGGCGACCCGTCGATCCCGACGACCACCGGGCCGTCGGTCCTCGTGTCGTCCCCGCGGACGATCACCACCGGGCACGCGCCGCGGGCCGCCAACATGACCGCGACCGACCCGAGCATCAGGCCCGCCAGCCCGCCAAGGCCGCGGTCGCCCAGCACCAGCAGCTGCGCCCGCCGCGCCTCCGACCCCAGCACCTCGATCGGGGCGCCGACCTCCACCTGGGCCGTCGTCTCGACGTCGGGACGGGTGTCGGCGGCGATCCGGGCCGCCCTCGCCACCTGGTGGCGGGCGATCTTCAGCAGCTGCTCGCGGTACTGCTCCACCCGGCCCGAGTGCCCGGTCGGCCGTTCGCCAGTGGTCCACGAGAACGCCCGCACCACGCGCAGCGCGACACCGCGGCGCGCGGCCTCCGCGGCCGCCCATTCCACCGCTCGGTAGGAGCTGCCCGATCCGTCCACGCCGACCACCACCGGCCGGTGCGCATGCCCCACGTCCATCGCCGATCTCCTTCCCGTCCCCGTGCCGCCCACGATGCCCGCCGCATGACCCTCGACGGCACCGGCGACCGACCCCTTCGGCAGGGCCGTATGCCCCCCGCCGACCACATCCGCGCGCGAGCGGACCAACGTCCCCGCAGCGACGGACGCGATCGAGGACCAGCGGCCTCCGACCGAGGACTTCCGCCCCTCGTCGGTCCGACGCCGACGCGCCACCGTGGGGGCAGGCCGGGCCGTTGTGGTCTCGCCAGCGGAGAGGAGTGGGAGATGAACCCGACCGGCACCGTCGTCGTCGGAGTAGACGGCTCGCCCGAGTCCAAGGCGGCCATCGAGTTCGCGATGCGCGAAGCGACGCGCCGCCAGGCGTGGCTGAAGGTCGTCGCGGCCGCCCAGATGCCCGAGTACTGGACGATCGCCTACGGCACGTCGGACCTCCCGTCTCCCGAGGAGGTCATCGCGGACACCAAGCGGATCGCCCGAGAGACCCTCGACGAGGTCGTCAGCGACCATCCCGAGCTGGCCGACGTGCAGTTCAACATCGAGGCCATCGCGGGTCCGCCCGGCCAGGTGCTCGTCGCGGCGTCGAACGGCGCCGACGCGCTCGTGCTGGGCCACCGCGGGCGTGGGGCCATTCGCAGCGCCCTGCTCGGCTCGGTCGGGCTGCACTGCGTCCTGCACGCGACCTGCCCGGTCACCGTCGTCCGCCCCGTGGCCGTCGCGGCCGCGGCGAAGGCCTGAGGACCCCGCCATGCGCCACACGATCGTCGCCGACGTCATGTCGACGAGCGTGATCTCGGCCCGCCCGCAGGACTCGTTCGCGCGGCTGGCGTCGATGCTGCACGGCGCGGCGATCCGCGCCGTGCCGGTCGTCGACGCGGGCGGCGGCCTCCAGGGTGTGGTCTCCGAGGCCGATCTGATGGCCGCGGTCGCCCGCGCCGACGGCAGCGAGGCCCGGCGCTGGTGGCGTCCGCGGCACATCCGGCGGACAGGCCCCGCGTCCAAGGCGGGCGCGACCACCGCAGGCGAGCTCATGACCACCGACGTGCACACCGTCACGCCGTCGACCCGGGTGACCGCGGCCGCACGCACGATGATGGGGCGCCACCTGAGCTGGATGCCGGTGTGCGACAAGACCGGGCGGGTCGTCGGCGTGCTGAGCCGCTCGGACGTGCTGACGGTGTTCCTGCGCGACGACGAGTCGATCCGCACCGAGATCGTCGACGAGATCCTGCGCCGGATCCTGCTCACCGATCCCGCCGCGGTGCGGGTCGAGGTCGACGCGGGCGTGGTGACGCTCACCGGCGAGCTCGACACGCGCGTCGACGTGCAGGTGGCGGTGCACCTCACGGAGCGGGTCGAAGGGGTCGTCGCCGTCGTCGACCACCTGCGGTTCCGCTCCGACGAACGGGTCGCCGACGCCCGCACGACCCCGATGTACTGACCCTGCGATCCGCGTCGCCGATGACCACCCAGGACGCCCTCGAACGGCCGCCTGCCGTCAGCGATGCGTTCGCGATGGACGGCGCCGCCGTCACGCAGGCGCTGATGGTCGACCCGGCCCGCGGCCTGTCGGAGGACGAGGCCGTCCGGCGCCGCGCCCGGGTCGGGGACAACACGGTGCCCGCCGAGCCGCCCCGTTCGCTCGTCGACTCCGTGCTGGGCGAGCTGCGCGAGACGATGATCCTCGTGCTGCTGGCCGCCGCGGTGCTCACGGCCGTCACCGGCGATGTCGCCGACTGCGCGGTCATCCTGCTCGTGATCGTCGTCAACACCGCCGTCGGCGTGGCCCAGGAACGGCGGGCCGTCGGCGCCGTGCGGGCGCTGACGACGTTGGCGGCACCGACCTGTGCGGTGCTGCGCGACGGCTCGGCCCGCCGCCTCGCCGCGGCGGAGCTCGTGCCCGGCGACGTCGTGCTGGTCGCGGAGGGAGACGTCGTCGGCGCCGACGCGCGCGTGCTCGAGGCCCACGAGCTCCAGGTCGACGAGGCCTTGCTGACCGGGGAGTCGCTCCTGAGACGGTGTCCGCGCAGGTGGCGACCGGGGCCGCGGCCCGCAGGGTCGTCGAGCAGTGGACGGACGAGGCCTACCGGGTGCTCGCGATCGCCGCGGGTCCCCCCGGCGGGCTCACGCTGCTGGGCCTCGTCGGGCTGGCCGACCCCGTGCGCCCGGAGGCGCGCGCCGCGGTGCTTGCCGCCCGGGCCGCGGGCATCCGCCCCGTGATGATCACCGGAGACCACCTGGGGACGGCCGTCGCGGTGGCCGACCGGACCGGCGTCACCGACGCCGCGGACCGGTCCACCGCACCCGACGCGCCGCTGCGTCCGGTGTACGCCCGCACCGACCCCGGCGAGAAGCTGGGCATCGTCACCGCCTGGCAGCAAGCGGGCCACGTCGTGGCGATGACCGGCGACGGCGTCAACGACGCCCCGGCACTGCGGGCCGCCGACGTGGGCGTCGCGATGGGTGTGCGCGGCACCGAGGTGGCCAAGCAGGCCGCGGACGTGGTGCTGACCGACGACAGCCTGAGCACGATCGTCGCCGCTGTCGCGGAAGGCCGCCGGGTCTTCGACAACGTGCGCCGCTTCGTCCGCTACGGGCTCTCGGGCGGGCTGGCCGAGCTCCTCGTGATGCTGCTCGGCCCGTTCCTCGGCCTGGCCCTGCCGCTGCTGCCCGCGCAGATCCTGTGGATCAACCTGCTCACGCACGGCCTTCCCGGTGTGGATCCACCCGGCGAAGCCGCAGGGCGAGCGTCGGACAGGCCCGCATCGCCGCACGGACGTCGCGCCTGCGGTCGGCCGCGACCGGATCGCTGACGATGATCGGGTAGCCCCACTCGTCGAGCCGGACGAGGTCGGGCAGCAGCTCGGCGCAGAGCCCGTGGGCGCGGCAGGCGATCGGGTCGACGGCCAGCGCCACCGGGCGGGTCATGCGCCCGCCCCGGGCACGGGCAGCCAGGAGCGCAGGCCCGCCGAGCTGCACGGCACCCCCGCGGCGTGGCGCCGCCACGTCGTCGGCGAACACCGCCAGCGCCGAGGCGGCGAGCGCGACGGCACCGTCGGGATGCGCGCACGCACCGCGGCCCCGCATCGACGCCGAGCCGGTCGCGCAGCCGGGCGACAGGCCCGCCTGCCCGCCCCTCCCGGCGGCGAGCGCGCTCAGGTCGGCGGCGATCGCGGGGAGCCCGAACATGCACGGCCCGCACTGACGCGCGGACTCGCGCCGCGAGGTAACGCAGAACACGGGCGGTCTCGGCGAGCCCACACGCCCGGTGCGGGAGGACGGCGAGCGCGGCCACGCCGCCGCCGTCGGCGCCCGCGGCGCGCAGGTCCTCCGGGGTGAACGGGACGTCGGCCGCCGCGGGCAGCGGAAGCCACGCGCCACCGAGCCCCCGACGAGCACGGCGCGGGCGGGTGCGGCCGGGCCGCCCGCCACGTCGAGCACGGCGCCGACCGGCATCCCGTACTCGATCTCGTAGACGCCCGGGCTCCAGACGGCGCCGCCGATCGTGACCAGCGTGGTGCCGGGCGCCGTCGCGGTGCCGCAGGCCCGGTACCACTCCGTCGCCGTAGCGGGCGATCAGCGCGAGGTGGGCGAGCGTCTCGACGTTGTCGACCAGGGTCGGCCTGCCGTGCACGCCGCGCTGCGCCGGGCGCGGGGGCGTGGTCGGTGGGCCGGGCGTCGCCGCGGGTCAGGAACCGGACCAGCGCCGACTCCTCGCTGGCGACGTACCGGTGCGGCACCTCGACGACGCGCACGGCGACCGGGTCGGCGCCGCCGCTCGGCGAGCGCGCCGTCGATCCGGGCGGCCTGCAGCCCGCCCTCGGCGACGCAGAGCACGGCGCTCGCGCGGCCCCGACCGCCGCCGCGGCGAGGACGACGCCCGTCGAGCACGAGGTGCGGGGCGAGCTCGAGCAGCACCCGGTCCTTGACGCTGCCGGATCGCCCTTCGCAGCCGTTGGCCACCACGACCCGGCCGCCGCCGCCCGGCGGCGACCGCGGCCAGTTTGCGGGCGGTCGGGAACCCGCCGCCGCCCCGGCCGCGCAACCCGGCGCGGCCGCACGGTCTCGATCAGCTCGGCCCGGCCCGGCCGGCCGGCCAGCGCCTCCAGCGGCAGCGGCCCGTAGCGCGCGACGTGCTCGGCGTGGTCGGCGGGCGCGCCGGTCGTCGACCCAGCCCGCGAGCAGGCGGGGCGCGCCCGGCGTCGTCGCGGCGCAGGTCGGGCACGGTCGCGGTCACCGCAGGCTCCACCTCCGATGCGCCGGGCCTCGGTGTCGGGATGGCGGGCCACGCGGCCGGACCGCGACGGCGCCGACCACCGCCACGACGCACACCGCCGTCGACGGTCAGCACCCAGCCGCGCGTGCTGTCGACGCCGCCGATGCCCCAGTCCGTGCACGAGCGCGACCGGCCACAGCGCGTAGGCGGCGACGTGGAGGCCGCGCCACAGCCGCCAGGGCAGCCGGGTGCGCACGAGGCTGGTCACCACGAGCGCCACGCAGCAGGTCCGCGGCGGCCGCGCCCAGTCCCGTCCAGAACGGGTGGTAGGTCGACACGAACGGCACCACGGCGTCCCACCACCGGATGCCCGCGTACGGGTCGATGATCGCCGTCGCCACGTGGACGCGCGAGGAAGGCGACCGTGAGCAGGGCGAGGTTGCGGTGCAGGGCGTGCAGCGCGAACCGCGGCCAGGACCGGGTGGCGACCCGGCCGGTGTGCAGCGCGCCGAGCACGACGCACCAGGTCAGCAGCAGCAGCGCGACCAGCCCGCAGGACGCGGCTGGCGAACCACAGCGCCTGGGTCACGCCGGCTCCCCCGCGGGCCAGCCCGCGACGTGGGTGACCGCGCCGTCCTCGGCGACCAGCCGGGCGGGCAGCGCGCAGCCCGCCAGCCACCGCGGCGGCGGCCGGGCCCATGACGACGGCCGCCGTGCTGGCGGTGTTGGCGTCCACGCAGGTGGCTGCGACGACCGTGACCGTGCGCCAGCACGGCGCGGCGACGTCGCCGGTCCGCGGGTCGACGATGTGGTGCACGGTCCGGCCGGCCCGGCGCCAGCGCCGCCGCGCGGTGCCGGACGTCGCGAGTCCGCCCTCGGTGAGGGTGACCGACACCGCGGGCTCACGGTCGGTGTGGTCGTCGGCCACGCCGACCGGCCAGCCCGCCTCCGGCGGCGGCCCCGCCGACGGCCACGTCGCCGCCGAGGCTGACGAGCACGCCGCACCCGGCGGCCGCGGCGGCCCGGGCGGCGATGCGGTCGGCGGCCAGCGCCTTCGCCGTCGCGCCGAGGTCCAGCCAGATCCCGCGCGGCACGAGCAGCGATCGCTGTCCGGCGTCCCAGCCCAGCCGCCACCAGCCCGGCGCCGGCCGCCGGCGCACCGACGGCGGCGTCGGCGGCGTCGGGAACCTCGGCGAAGTCGCGGTCGTAGCCCAGCGCCCGCACGGCCTCGCCGACGGTCGGGTCGACCAGCGCCGTTGGTCAGCTCCGCGGCCCGCAGCGCGGCGCGACACGGCCTCGGCCAGCAAGCGGCCCCACCCGCACGGCGGTGCCCCGGCGGGCGTGCAGCCGGGAGATCTCCGAGTCGGGCCGGAACCGGCTGCAGGCGGCGTCGATCGCGGCCAGCTCGTCGACCAGGACGTCGGTGGCCGCCGAGCAGGCCCGCCGGGTCGGCGGTGACGAGCACCGCCGTCGTGCCCAAGGGCGGGCAGCTCGGTTCGGCACGCCGCGGCGGCGGTCACGAGGCCCCCGAGGTCGCCCTGCCGGATCCGGTGGCCGGGGCGAGCTGCCGCGTGGGTGGTCGCAGGGACGGCGACGCGGGCTTCGGGGCCCGGTGGGTGCGATGTTGCGTCGTCGAGGTGCGGGTGGGCGGCGCGGCCACCGGATCCGGATCGGGTGCCGCGGAGGGCTGCGCGGCGGGGAACGCCGGGAGTGGGGTTTCCGCGGCGGCGGGCGTCGGGTCCGGCTGGGCGAACAGGACGCCGAACAGGCGCCGCCACGACCGTCGCGGCCGCGGTCGCGAGCCAGGTCGTCGACCGGACGCGCCTTCGGGTGTCCGCCAACCGCTCGATCGGCCGGGTGTCGGAACAGGATCGGGTCACGACGGCGAGTCTGGTCGGCGATCTTTGGCGATTCCTCAGAACCGGGGGGTTCCTCAGGCCGTTCACAGCGTCGCGCGTGAGGATGTCACCGTGATACGCCCGCGGCTCCTGCTCGTCGAGGACGATCCGGACCTGCGCTCGATGCTCACCGAACTGCTCACCGAGAACGACTACGCCGTGACGGCCGCCATGGACGGGCAGCGCGGCCTGCACCTCGGCCTGACGCAGGACTTCGACGTGCTGCTCCTCGACCGGCGGCTGCCCGTCGTCGAGGGGATGGACGTGCTGAGCGCGCTGCGGGCCCGCGGCGTGACGACACCGGTCCTGATGCTCTCGGCGATGGCCCAGCCGGGCGACCGCGTCGCGGGGCTCGACGCGGGGGCGGAGGACTACCTGGGCAAGCCGTTCGACGTCGACGAGCTGCTCGCGCGCCTGCGGGCGCTGCGCCGCCGCCACCTCGACACCGCCCGCAGCCTTCCGGTGGGCGGCGGCCACCTCGATCTCGACACCCGCGAGGTCCACCCGGCCGAACCCGGCGTCGAACCGGTCCGGCTCTCGGACCGCGAATGCTCGCTGCTGGCGACGCTCGCGGCGCGGCCGGGTCGGGTCTACACCCGCGACGACCTGGTCGCGATCGTGTTCCCCGAGGCCGAGAACGAGATCGTCGTCGACACCTACGTGCACTACCTGCGTCGCAAGCTCGGCCGCGACGTGGTCGCCACCGTCCGCGGCCGCGGCTACCAGCTGGGGAGGCCGTGAGGCTCCGCAACCGCTCACAGCCGGGTGGCGACGCCGCGCTGGTGCGCCGCGCCGCCGTCCGGCTGGGCGTGCAGACCGCGGCGGCGGCGCTCCTGGTGATCGGCCTGATGATCGCGCTGGTCGGCGTCCTGCTGGCCCGCGACGCCGACGCCGAACAGGCGGCCCAGCTCGCCGCCACCGCCGATCGCGCCGACGACGTGGGCGATCCGCCGAGCGGCATGTGGATCGTGCTGCGCGCGGGCGGCGCGCTCGCGGCGACCCGCGGCCTGCCCGCCGGGTTTCCGCTGACCGCGGCCCTCGAGCGGGTCGCGGCGGGCGGCGCGCCCGAGGACACGGCCGTCAACGTCGGCGGGCACGACTACCGCGTGCGCACCCAGCCGCGGACGGGGGCGTCCGGCGGCCAGGTCCAGGTCGTGCTGGACGCGGCGCCTGGTGAGGCCCGGCGCACGGCCCTGCTCGGGGCCCTCGCCGAGGCGGGGCTGGTCGGCCTCGTCCTGACCGCGATCGTCGGCGTCTGGCTGGGCAACCGGGCCGTCCGGCCGCTCCGGGCCGCGCTGGCGCTGCAGCGGCGGTTCGTCACCGACGCGGGCCACGAGCTGCGCACGCCGCTCACGCTGCTGAGCACCCGGGCGCAGATGCTGCGCCGCAGGCTGGGGCGGCCGGACACGGACGACGCGGGTGTGGCCCGCGAGGTCGACGCGGTCGTCGCCGACGCGGGCCGCCTGGCCGCGATCCTCGACGACCTGCTGCTCATCGCCGACCTGCGGGCGCCCATCGACGCGGACGTCGACGTCGTCGCCGTCGTGGCGTCCGTCATCGACGCGGCCCGGTCCGCCGCGGCCGAGGCGGGCATCACCGTCGACCTCGACGCGCCCGCGCAGGCGACCGTCCACGGGGCGGAGGCCGGGCTCCGCCGCGCGGTCACCGCCGTCGTGGACAACGCGGTCCGGCACGCGTCGGCGCACGTCGCCGTCACCGTCGTCGCGGGGCCGACCCGGGTCGTCGTCGAGGTCGCGGACGACGGGCCGGGCATCGAGGCCGCCGTGCTGCCCCGGGTGTTCGAGCGGTTCGCGACCACCGGCGGGGAACGCGACGACCGGGCCCGCCGCTACGGCATCGGGCTCGCGCTCGTCGCCGACGTGGTCGCCCGGCACGGCGGCACGGTCACCGCCGCCAACCCGCCCGGCGGCGGCGCCGCGTTCCGGATCGTGCTGCCGCGGGCCACCGCGGGCGAGCACCCCTTCCGGGCCTGACCACGCTCTCCAACCACGCGTGCACGGCCCGGAGCGGGGCCCGACGGGCGACTGCGGTCTCGACCGCGAACGCCCCGGCGGGGGTGCTCGGCAGGACCAGCGGACCCTGACCGGGGGGCCGAGCGACCCGCCGTCACCCACCTCCACCCGCCGCTGCGACGACGGCCGCCACGACCGCATCAGGTGAGCGCTCCGGGCCGCCCGAAAAGGCCCTACGACCCCCCGGTCGGGCCCGATCGTCCATGGGCGCACCGGCGACGCCGCACGCACGCTGCGAGACGTACACAGACGAGGAGAGGCAAGGACATGCGAGTGCGAGTGGCAATCAACGGAATGGGCCGGATCGGGCGTGACCTGCTGCGGATCGCGACGGACCGGGCGGCCGCGCCCTCGGACGTCACGTTCGAGGTGGTCGCCATCAACGACGTGACGGCACCCGAGACGGTGGCGCACCTCCTGCGCCGCGACTCGACCTACGGCGCGTGGTCGCGCACCGTCGAGCACGCACCGGGCATCTTGGACGTCGACGGCCACCAGATCCGGGTGCTGCAGCAGCCCGATCCCGAGGACCTGCCCTGGAAGGACCTCGGCGTCGACGTCGTCGTCGAGGCGACCGGCCGGTTCCGCACGCACCCGGCCGCCTCGGCGCACCTTCGGGCGGGCGCCCGCAAGGTCGTGATCACCGCGCCCGGCACCGACGCCGACGCCACGATCGTCATGGGCATCAACCAGGACTCCTACGACGACGCGCAGCACCACGTGATCTCCAACGCCTCCTGCACGACGAACTGCGCGGCGCCGATGGCCCAGGTCCTGGACGCCGCCTTCGGCATCGAGTCGGGGCTGCTCACCACCGTGCACAGCTACACCTCCGACCAGAACCTCCTGGACGGCCCGCACAAGGACCTGCGCCGGGCCCGGTCCGCCGCGGTCAACATCATCCCGACCAGCACCGGGGCCGCGAAGGCGATCGGCCTCGTACTCCCCCGGCTGGCCGGTCGGCTCGACGGCGTGGCCGTTCGGGTGCCGGTCGTCGACGCGTCACTGGTCGACCTCACCGTCCGGCTCGCCGAGCCCGCCACGGCCGCTCAGGTCAACGAGGCCTTCCGCACCGCGGCCGACACGCAGCTCAAGGGCATCCTGCGCTGCACCGACGAGCCGGTGGTGTCGCACGACGTGATCGGGGAGAACGCGTCCTGCCTGTTCGACAACTCGCTCACGCGCGCGGCCGGCAGCACGGTCAAGGTGTTCGGCTGGTACGACAACGAGTGGGGCTACGCCCAGCGGACCGTCGACCTCGTCGAGCTGGTGGGCAAGCTCCTCCCCACGCGCTGACCGGGCCTACGGGGCCGCGGACGCGGCATCCGACCGCATGGTGACGCCCGGGCGCGGTGGCTCGGGCGTCACCATCTCGGCCCACATCAGGGTGCGCAGCACGCCAGCGGCGTAGCCGTGGCACCGGCCGGGCGGACCGGACAGGACGGCCTCGGCCGCGGCCAGCTCACGCACCACCAGGGCGGCGGGGATGGGCAGCCCGACCATCTCTCCCGTCAACGGTCCGGCTCCGCCCGCGATCAGCCAGCCCAGGGTGTGGTAGGCGCCGCGGTCGAAGCCCATCCCCAGACGGGCCTGCACGGCGTGATCGGCTCGCTCGCGAACCAGCTCCGCCTGCGCACGCAAGTGCGCGCTCCGCGCGGTGGCCGGATGCATCATGACGGCTCCCTCCCGCAGGCGATCGTGCTCGGTCGGGTCCGGCGGCAGTAGGGCCGGAGGTCCCCCTCCGGCCCTACTGCTCTCCGCACCCCGCTCAGGCGAGCACGGCGTCGAGCACGTCGCGCATGGACACCACGCCGATCACCCGGGAGCCGTCGCGGACGGCCACGTGCCGCACCCCGGCCCGGACCATCACCTTGCCGACGGCCGCGATCGAGTCGGTGGCCGACGCCGTGATGAGATCGACCGTCATCAAGGTCTTCACCTGTTCGGCTTCCAGATCGACGCCCATCGCCGCGACGTTGACCACGTCCCGCTCGGAGACGATGCCCACGGGTCCGACCGGGCTGCTGACCAGGACGACGCCGATGTCGTTCGCGGTCAGCTCCGCGGCCACGTCGCGCACCGAGTCGTGCTGCTCGACGGTCGCCAACCCCGTCCCCATGATCGTGTGGATCGGTTGCCGGGCGGCCGCGACGTCGAGGAGGTCGTCCTGCAGCTGTCCGCGCTCGACTGCGCTCATGATCGGCTTCCTTCCGTGGCGGCTTCTCTGTGCTCGACGGTGCCCCGCGCACGGTTCGGGCGACAGGGCCATGCGCCTGCCGCGGCGCGGACCTGCGACCTGTCGGCGCCGGGCGACCCGGGCGCCGACGGCGGCCGGGCGACCACGTCGGGCTCGGCGGTCAGCACGACCGGGATCGCGTACACGTGGCCCGTGCGCCTGCCGAGGTGCTCGAGACGAGCGGCGTACCAGTGGCGGCGCCCCGCCAGCCGCAGCATCACCGCGATCCACCGCAGCGCCCGTCGCCACCACAGTCCGGCCATCGCCCTCCCTTCCTTCGTTCCGGGCTCCGCTCCCGCTCAGGCGGTCGACGGCGCGTCGGCCAGCCGGACCAGCACCCGCCGCGCGACGTCGTCCAGCGCGGCCCGCGGCCCCCGCCGTCCGCCGACCGTGTTGGCGAGCACCGCGTCCACGCTGATCCGCTGGTAGACCGACAGCAGCACGGTGCGGTCCGGGCGCGCCACCACAGCGGCGGTCGCCGCGCCGAGGCGCTCGGGCACGGCCGCCGCGCCCCCGGCCGCGTCGGCGACGTTGCGATCGTGCTGGGCCCGCGCCGATGCGGTATCGACGAACCAGCCGATCGTGATGGTCAGGACGACCCCCTTGACCGGCCACGCCGGGTCCACGGCCGTGTAGGTGCAGGTGCGCCGGGCGGTGCGCCCGACCTGTGGGGCCGGGACGTCGCTGACCTCGCTGACGGTGAGCCCGTCGAGCGGCAACCCGAGCACGGCGACGGCCTCCGACTGCGGCAGGAGTTCCGCGCAGCTCAGGTCGTGGGCCACGACCGCGGGCGCGGCCGTCGACGACGGCGTCGTACTCGCGAACGTGGGCACCACGACCGGCGATGGCGGCGCCCCGCATGCCCCGCCGACGAACATCACGAGCACGGCGGCAAGGCACGCCGCCACCCGACCCCCCATGTGACAAGTACAGCCCCCGTCGGGGCCGCAGGCTAGGGGCCAACGGCCTCGGGCGCGGCCAACCCGGCTCGGCGGGACCGACGGCCCGCCCAACCGCGGCGACCGGCCCTGGCCGCCGCCTGCCCGGCTCGCGACCATGCGTTCGGCGGCGACGCCGGGTCGCCCCACCGAACGTGGGAGATGCGGTGCAGCCAACGCTGGTGTTCGGACGGATCCGCGGCATTCCCATCGGAGCGCACTGGTCGGCGCTGGCGGGAGTGGCGTTGCTCGCGGTGCTCATCGCGACCACCGTGCTCCCCCTCCTCGCGCCGGGCCGCGATCCGGTGGTCTACGCGGCCGCGGGAGCAGCCACCGCCATCGCGTTCGTCCTGTCCCTGCTGGCCCACGAGGTCGCCCACGCCCTCGTGGCGCTGCGCAGCGGCCTCGAGGTGCGGCGCATCACGCTCTGGCTGCTCGGCGGGGTGTCCGAGCTGGGCGGCGGCGCGCCCGAGCCGGGCGTGGAGATGCGCGTCGCGGCGGCCGGGCCGCTGGTGAGCCTCGGGCTCGGCGCCCTCTGCGTGGGCCTGTCGGCCGCAGGCGGGGCGGCAGCCTGGAGCGCGATCGTGATCGCGCCGCTGAGCTGGCTGGGGACGATGAACATCGTCATCGGCGTGTTCAACCTGCTGCCCGGCAGCCCGCTCGACGGCGGCAGGCTCCTGCACGGCCTGCTGTGGCGGTGGACGGGCGACCGCGAGCGCGCGACGCGCGCCGCGACCGGCGCGGGGCAGGTGTTGGCGGCCGTTCTGACCGGCTTCGGCGTGCTCCTCGTCCTCACCGGTCGGTTGGACGGCCTGTGGCTCATGCTCGTGGGATGGTTCCTCGGCAGCTCCGCGGCGGGTGAGCGCCTGCACGCCTCGATGATCGCGAACCTGGCGGGCCTGGCCGTCGGCGATGCGATGACGCCCACGCCCGCGGTGGCGCCCGGCTGGTGGACGGTCCAGGCGCTCGTGGAACACCTCGCCGGTCCCGAAGGCGCTCACCACCGGACGTTCCCGGTGGTGGAGTTCTCCGGACACCCCATCGGCGTCATCGGCCTCGCCGACCTGGTCGCCGTACCGGCCGACGACCGGACACACACCGCGGTGCGGGACCTGGTCCGGACGCCGCCGCTGATCCTCGCCCCGACCGACCCGCTGGAGCGCGTGCTCGAACGTCCACCGAGGTCGGGCCGGGACCTCGTCGTCGTCGCCGACGACGACCGGGTCACCGGGGTGATCAGCGCGGAGGACCTGGAGCGGGTCGTCCTGCTGCGCCCGGTCATCGCCCCGCACGATCGGCCGCAACGGTGACGACGGCCGAGGTCGGCCGGGACCTCGTCGTCCCGTTGGACGCCGCGAGCGAGCTCGCCGTCGTCGGCGGCAAGGGCGCTTCCCTGGCCCGCATGGCGCGCGCGGGCCTGCCGGTTCCGCCGGGCTTCTCCGTCACCACCGCGGCGTACCGGGACTTCGTCTCCTCGGCGGGCCTGCGGGCGCGGATCCTGGACGAGGTGGCGCGGGTCGATCCGCGCCACCCGGACACGGCCGCCGCCGCGGCCGAGCAGATTCGGACGTGGTTCCTCGAGCACCCCGTCCCGGCCGACACCGCGGCGGCCATCACCGCGGCCTACGCCGGGCTGGGGGCGGAGGTCCCGGTCGCGGTGCGCTCGTCGGCGACCGCCGAGGACCTGCCGGGGCTGTCCTTCGCGGGCCAGCAGGACACGTTCCTCGACATCCGCGGGCCCGACGCCCTGCTGGACGCGGTGCGCCGGTGCTGGGCGTCGCTCTGGACGGCGCGGGCGATCGTCTACCGGCTCGGCCACGACGTGGCGGCCGCGGACGTCGCCCTCGCGGTCGTCGTGCAGGAGCTCGTCGCGGCGGAGTCCGCCGGGGTCCTGTTCACCCGGGACCCGGTGACCGGCTCCGACGCCATCGTGGTGAACGCCTCGTGGGGGCTCGGGGACGCGGTGGTGGGCGGCCGGGTCACCCCGGACAGCTACGTCCTCGAACGGACCACCGGCGGGATCCGAGACCAGGTCGTCGCGGACAAGGCGGTGATGACCGTGCGCGGCCCCGCGGGGACCGTCGACGTGGCCGTTCCCCCACCGCTGCGCCGGGCCGCGGTCCTCTCCCGCGCCGAAGCGGGAGAACTGGCCCGCCTGGGCGTGCGGATCGAGCAGCTCTACGGGATGCCGATGGACGTCGAGTGGGCTCGCTCCGGCGGCCGGTTCTGGCTCGTGCAGGCCCGGCCGGTGACGGGGGCACCCGGGCCGCAGACGGAGGTCTGGAACGACAGCCTGGCCGGGGACTACCTGTGGACGTGCGCCAACGTGGGCGAGGCGATCCCCAGCGTGATGACGCCGTGCACCTGGTCGTTGGTGCAGATCTTCATGTCCGAGGCGATGGGGCTGTCGGCGTTGGGGCCGCATCGGCTGTCGGGCAACATCGGCGGCCGGTTCTACCTCAACGTGAGCCTGTACATGGCCGCCGGGACCGCGCTCGGCCTCGGCCGGGTGGTGCAGGCGGCCGCCGAACAGGCCTTCGGGCACCTCCCGCCGGGCATGGCCGTACCGCCGTTGCCGATGTCCCGGTGGCGGATCGTGGCCTCGGCGGGAGCAGGCGCGTTCCCGTTCCTGCGCCGGGTGCTGGCCTACCAGCGGCGGTTGGACCAGCTGCTGCGCGAGTGCCCGGACCGGTGCGCCGGGCTGCTGGACCGGATCGCGGCCGCCACGGACCCGGCGGCGCTGCGCACGCTCTGGACGGCGGAGGTGGAGCCCCTCCTGCGCGACACGAGCCGGATGCTCGCCGCCGGTGCCCGACTGGACGGCACGGGTCTCGTGCGCATCCGCCCCCACCTGCTGCGGCTGGTGGGTGAGGTGGACACGAACGCGCTGCTGAGCGGCCTCAACAGCGGCGGTGAGACGCTGGCCAGCCTGGGGCCCGTCCTCGGGTTGGCCGAGTTGGCGCGCGGCGAGATCGATCGGGCGTCGTTCGCCCGGCACTGGGGACACCGCTGTCCCGACGAGTTCGAGGTGTCGGTCCCCCGCCCGGCCGAAGACCCGGAGTGGATCGACCGGCAGCTGCGGGGCCTGCGGGAGGCGGGGGTCGATCCCCGCGGGCTGTTGGCCGCCCAGCAGCAGGCCCGGGCGGCGGCGTGGGATCGACTGGTGGCGCGCTACCCGCGCAAGGCGGCGCGGATCGGCCGTCGCCTCGCGCGGGCAGGCCGGTCGGCGCGTGCCCGCGAGGCGGCCCGATCCGAGGTGATCCGGGCCTTCTGGGTGCTGCGTGCGTTCGTCCTCCGCGCGGGCGCGCTGACCGGTCGCGGGGATGACTTCTTCTTCCTCCGCATCGAGGAGGTCCTGGCCGTCCTGGCGGGCGACGACGGGCCGCGGGCGCGGGTCGAGCGCCGTCGGCGGACCTACCGCGGCTACGCGGCCCTGCCCCGCTACCCGACGTTGATCCGCGGCCATTTCGACCCGCTGCGGTGGGCGAGCGATCCGACCCGGCGAACCGACCTCTACGACGCCTCGGGTGACCACGCGCCGGTCGGGGATGCGGTGCGCGGCTTCGCGGGCGCGGGCGGCGTCGTGGAGGGCACCGCCCGGGTGTTGGAGTCGGTGGCCGAGGAAGACCGGTTGCGGCCCGGCGACATCCTCGTGACGTCCGTGACGAACGTCGGGTGGACGCCGTTGTTCCCCCGGGCCGCCGCGATCGTGACGGACGTGGGCGCGCCGCTGTCCCATGCCGCGATCGTGGCCCGTGAGCTGGGGATTCCGGCCGTGGTCGGGTGTGGGAACGCAACGGTCCGCATCCACAGCGGCGACCGCATCCGGGTGGACGGCGCCGCGGGGACGGTGGCGGTGCTGACGCGGGGCCTGGCCCGGGACTGATCCCGAGGACCTCCGGGCGCGGCCCGATGACGTTCGACCCTGGGGTCGGCCCCCCGCGGGCGCGCAGGCTCGGAGATGACCGGAGGGCGACGTCCGCGCTCAGCCCCTGCGCATCAGCCGGGCGTTCGCGAGCGCGTCGAGCCGGGCGCGGTAGTCCTCCGCGTCGATCTCTCCCCGTGCGAAGCGCTCGGCGAGGATCTCCTCCGCACGCTGATCACGACCCGACGGCCCGGGTCCCCGCCGGACGTAGGACGTGACCAGCGCGATGACGGCGATGATCGAGCCCAAGAGCAGCACCGTGCCGAGGAGCATCGTCAGAGCGGCCCAACCGCCCATTCCGTTTCCGAACCAGTACATCATCGTGAGCTCCAACCGCGCGCAGATCCAGCGACCGAGGTGTCGACGCCATGCTTCCCCGGCTGCGCACGCCTGCGATCGAGGCGCACGGCCCGTCATGCCCGGGGCGACCGGCAGCAATTTGCCGAGACCGCGCCGGTCTGGCCGCCGAGAACCGCGAACTCGGGACGACCGGCCGGTCCGGTCGTGACTTCGGTCCGTGCCGCACGGGCGCCCACCGCGCGAGGGTTGTGGGTGGAGCGGTCCCTGTCGGGTCGCGCGCAGCGAGAGGAGTGCGAGATGACATCCTCCGGAACGATCGTGGTGGGAGCGGACGGCTCGCCCGCGGCCGCAACGGCCATCGAGTACGGCCTGCGGGACGCCGTGCGCCGCATTGCCGCGCTGCGGATCGTCGCGGCCGCCCAGCTCCCGCAGTACTGGGCGGGCGGCTACAGCATGCCCGCGTTGCCCGCCCCCGAGGAGATCACCGACGACCTGCGGGCCGCGGTTCGTGAGCAGCTGGACGAGGTGCTGAAGGCGCATCCGGAGCTGGCCGTGGTGCCGGTCACCGTCGAGGCCGTGATCGGCGCTCCGGGACGCGTGCTGGTCGAGGCGGCCGAGGGTGCCGATGAGCTCGTGCTCGGCCACCGCGGCCGCGGCGCGTTGGGCAGCGCGCTGCTCGGCTCGGTCGGGCTGCAGTGCGTCCTGCACGCCACCTGCCCCGTGACGGTCGTCCGGCCCGCGGTGGTCGTCGAGCCGGTGCGCGACACCGCAGGCGACACCGTCAACGGCGCCGTCATCGCGGCACAGGCATAGAGAGGCCATCGCGATGCGCCACACCCCCGTCGCCGACGTCATGGCGACCGAGCTGATCACAGCGTCCCCGGACGCGTCCTTCGCCCACCTGGCCAAGCTGCTGCACACCGCAGGCGTGCGCGCGGTGCCGATCGTCGACCCGGCGGGGGTGCTGCTGGGCGTCGTGTCCGAGGCGGACCTGATGGCCTCCGCCGCGCGTCCCGACACCGCACCGGGGCGCTGGCGGGCCCGCCACATCCGGCGTGACCAGCCGGAGGCGAAGGCGGGCGCCACCACCGCGGCCGAGCTCATGACCGCGTTCGTCGAGGCGGTGGCACCGACGACGCCGGTAGCGACCGCGGCGCGCCTGATGGTGGAACGCCATCTGCGCTGGATGCCCGTGTGCGACGCGGCGGGCTGTGTCGTGGGCGTCGTCTCGCGGTCGGACGTGCTCACCGTCTTCCTGCGCGACGACGCGTCGATCCGCGCCGAGGTCGTCGACGAGGTGCTGAACGGCGCCGCGGTCGACGACGTCGCCGAAGCGGATCGGCTGCAGGTCGAGGTGCACGAGGGGATCGTCACGCTGACCGGCGACATCGCGACCCCGGCCGACGCCGAGCGGTTGGTCCGGGCTACCGAGCGCGTCGAAGGCGTGGTCGCGGTCGTCGACCACCTCGCCCACAGGGTGGACGAACGCGTCGCCGATGCGGCCTCGCGCTGAGTCCCGACCGTCGGGGACTTCCGGCCCTTCCGACCTCCGGACGGGTCCGAGAGCGTGATCGACAACAACCGGCGTCGATCCCCGATCACAAGGAGCGTGCCATGAAGACAACAGCAGGGTCGCTGACACCTGCCGACCCCATCCGCGACCTGATGGCCCGGCACCCGGCGAGCGTCGGTCCCGAGGAGTCGATGCGCGCGGTCGCGCAGGAGCTCGTCGCGGGTGACATCGGGGCCGTCCTCGTGACCGAGGCCGGGGTGACCGGCCTGGTGTCGGAGCGGGACGTCGTCGTCGTGCTCGCGGGCGGCGGCGACGTCGACGAGGAGCAGGTGAGCGAGGTCATGACGGGCGACCTGGTCACGGCCGCGCCCGGCGACAGCATCGCCGCCGTGGGGACGTTGATGCGCGACGCCGGGGTGCGCCACATCCCGGTGCGCGACCGCGACGGCGAGTACGTCGGAATCGTGTCCATGCGCGACGTGCTCGCCGTGCTGCTCGACGCCGTCGGGACGGGGAGTTGACGGAAGCGGCGCCGCGGGACGGCGGCCTCCGGCGAGCCCGGTACGCCCTGCGCCGCAGGATGTACCGCGGCGGACGGCCGGGCGCCCTGGCGCGGGCGTTGAACCGGCTGTCGGCCGCGCAGTTCGCGGCCGGTCTGCTCACGCCCCGCCGCGCGGTCACCCTGGAGGTCGTCGGGCGGCGCTCGGGGACGCCGATCACGGTGCCCGTGGCCATCGCCGACTACGACGGCCACCGCTATCTGGTGTCGATGCTCGGCGACCGCGCCAACTGGGTGCGCAACGTGCGGGCGGCGGCCGGGCGCGCGGTGCTGATCCGGCGGGGCCGCGAGAGCGTGCGTCTCGTCGAGATCGACGTCTCCCGGCGCGCGCCGATCCTGCGCCGGTTCCTCGAGGTCGCACCCGGGGCGCGCGCGCACATGCCCGTGCACCGCGCGGACCCGCTCGTCGCGTTCGACCGGATCGCCCCGGACTACCCCGTCTTCCGCATCGACCCGGCGCCGCCGGACCAGCAGGTGTGACCCCGCCGAGCCGCTCAGTGCTCGTGCACGTAGCTGTCGGGCGTGGCGGCGAAGGGTCCCTCACCGACGCGCCGAGGGGCGGCGGGCGCTCCTGAGCCCAACGCCCTCAACGCCGCCGAAAAAGGGCCCTTCGGCCGTGTCGGCGGGCGCCGGGCGGGAGCAGCCTGGAGGCATGATCGAGAGGATCGAAGGCCTACCGGCAGGCATCGACGGTGTCCGGTGCAGCGGCAAGCTCACGCGGGAGGACTACGACGCGGTCGTCGTCCCGCTGTTGGCGGAGGTGCAGCGCGAGCAGCGCAGGATTCGCTGCCTCGTGCAGGTGGACGGCTTCGACGGCATCACCCCCGCGGCCGCCTTCGAGGACGCCCGGCTGGGGCTGCGGGCGTTGGGCTCGTTCGACGGCTGCGCGGTCGTGAGCGACCTCGCGTGGGTGGGCCAGGTCCTGCGGTTCACCGGGTTCCTCATGCCCTACCCGCTGCGGACCTTCCCCACGGACCGGCGCGACGAGGCGATCGCCTGGCTGGCGGGTCTGCCCGCGGCCCCGAGCATCACCCACCGGGTGCTGGCGGAGGCGGGCGTCGTGGTCGTCGAGGTGGCCGAACCGCTCCGGGTCCAGGACGTGGACGCGCTGGCGACGGTCGTCGACGGCTGGCTGACCGAGCACCCCACGTTGCACGGCCTCGTGGTGCACGCCCGCGCGTTCCCCGGCTGGGAGAACGTCGGCGGCCTCGTGCGGCACCTGCGCTTCGTCCTCGGCCACCACCGGCACGTCGAGCGGGTCGCGCTCGCGGTCGACGGCTCGTTGGCCACGGTCGCGGCGACGGTCGCCGAACTCGTCGCCCACCCGCAGGTGCGCCACTTCGGCCACGACGAGCTGGACGCGGCCATCACGTGGGCGGGCACGCCGTAACGACCGCAGACCCGGCAGCGGGGCGGGCCTGGGGAGGCCGCCCCGCTGCCTTCTTCGCGGATCAGGTGGCGATGCTCATCGGCGGGACCGTGCGCTTGCCGACCACAGGGCCAGCGCGACAACGAGCGCACCGAGCACGAGCGCCGCGCCACCGGACGCGAAGAGACCGGTCCAGACCGCGCGCAGGCCCGGCGCGGTGGCGCCGAACGACAGGTCGGCGACGACCGGCTTCGAGCCGTCGGCGTTCATCACGACCACGGCCCAGTCACCCGCGGCAGGCGTCCACACCAGCTCCTGCGGGCCGGTGCCCGACGCGCGCGCGACCCAGAGCGGCTCCTGTCCGGGCAGCGTCGCAGGCGGTCCGCCCGCGGTGGCGGGTCGCGCCGTGGTGCTCGGCTGGCTCGTGCTCGGCGGGGTGAGGGCACTGTGCGCGACCGGTGCGAGGTAGGCCTCGACGGCCGCGGCCGGGCCGATGCCGACGAACACGCCCGACGGAGCGGTCGCCTGGATGCGCACGTCGCCGAGTACGCCGGGCAGGTCCGCGTCGCCCGCGGCCTGACGCAGCCGGAGCGGGTCCGCGACGAGCGCGTAGCCCTCGCCGCTGAAGCGCTGGGCCGGGGTCGCGATGAAGCCCGCTGCGTCACGGCCGTGGGTGTCGGCGACCGCCAGTGCTGTCGCGCCGCCCAGCGCGCCCAGTCCGCCGAGGACGAGCACCGACCCGATGACCAGCGCCACCGCCCGACCGGCCGTCCACCGCGTCGGGGCGGGCTCGGAGGCGGTCACGGGTGCAGGGGGCTCCTCGGGTGACGGGGCCCCGACGACCAGGGACGCCGGATCGGCACCGCCGAGGTCGAGCCGGAACGGGGGGTAGGAGTCGGTCATCAGCGCGACGTAGGCCGCGACCCGCAGCACCCACCGGTCAAGGCCCAGGACCAGGTCGAACAGGCCCTTCGGGTACCGGCCGGTCACCAGGAGGGCGATGACCGCGAAGAACGCCAACAGACCGATCAGCCCACTGCTCAGCCCGGTCCCGTTGCGGGTCGCGAGGTAACCGCCGCCACCGAGCAGGAAGCCGAGCACGAGGTAGTGCGGGATCGCCAGCAGCCACCACTTCACCAGCGCCAGCCCGCGGGAGAGGTGCTCGGGGTAGGCGATGTCCAGCGTCGCCGGGTAGTCCGGCTCGGCGCGCAGCGAGAACGGCGGGTAGCGGTCCGTGCCGTACGCGCCGCTCGCGTAGTAGCCGACGCGCCACGACCAGCGCAACACGCCGAGGGTGAAGTCGAAGATCGTCCGTGGGTAGCGGCCCGCGACGAGGATCGCGACGAACGCGACCACCGTGACCACGGCGAACGCGGCCCACAGGAACGTCAGCACGATGAGGTGCGGGATGACCAGCACCCATTTGACCAGCCAGAGCCAGCGGCTGAGGTGGGCATCGAGCCGGGCGTCAACCCGGACGGGCGCACGGGTGGCAAGGGCCATGGCTTCCTCCCTGGGTAGCGCCCTTCAGGCTCGTTGGGCCGTCCGCCGCCGACCAGGGGCGGACCACCCGGCCGGGACGCGGGACGGCCCTACCCGGTCGGGCCGAAGGACCCGCCCACTCAGCCGCGCTTGCCCTCGCCTCGGCTCCAGATCGGCGCGACCTCACGCCACTCGCGCTCCCACGCCGCGCAGTTGTGCGCCAGCAGGACGCGCCGCACGATCTCCCACAGGCAGGCCAGAACGGCCAGGCAGGCGCCGATGGCCACGGTGGCGGCGAGCACGCCGACCGCGAACGCGTCATGCGCGGACATCGGCGGGGACACCGACGCGCCCGACCGGTCTATCCAGATCGAGACCGTGCTGCCCGCCTCCAGTCCCTCGGGCGCGTTCACGATGCCCCGGTGCGGCGTCCCCCACCGGTCCGGCCAGGTCGCGGCCACCCCGACGGACGCGTCGACCGTGTAAGCGGAGGCGATCGTCGGGGCGGTGTCCAGCAACGTGGCGACGGCGGGCGTGCGCTCCCGGGCCTCGGCCCGGCCTTGATCGGTCAGCTGGTCGTGGAGCCGGACGCCGAGCCCGCATCCGAAGAGGATCGCCAGGAGGGCCGTCGTGAACAGCAGCCACGTCGTCCCGTCCTCGATCCGGTCGGTCCAACGCCCGGTCCGGCTCGCGGGAAGTGCCATCTGTCGACCCCCCTTTCCCGTCGTCTCATCGCGCCCAAGCATCGGCGCCGCGGCCCGGCCGTCGGCAGCACCGATAGGCCCGACGTGCGGGGCCGTCCGGCCCGACCACACCCGGCCGGAGAGCCCGCTCCCGCTGTGGTGCGCGCTCGTAGGCTCTGCTCCGTGACCGATCTCCCCGCGGGCGAGCGCCGTCTGCGTCTGGTGGGGCTCGCCCGTGCGCCTGCGGACACCAGCCTCGTGGTGGGGCACAGCCCGCACCCTGCGTCCGACGCCGCCTTGGCCGTCGCGGTCGATCTGGCGCGCAGGCTGCGGGCGGATCTGCACGTCGTGCACGGCGTCGACCTCTTCGACTACCCGGTCGACCCGGACGCCGCCGACTGGGAGCAGCAGGCCCGCCGGAACCTGGACGCGCAGCGCAGTCGGGTCGAGGCCGCGCTGGCCGACGCCCCCTTGGGCTGGACGTACCAGGCGGCCCACGGCGACCCGGCCCGGCTCATCGCCGCCGTCGCCGAGGAGACCGACGCGCTCATGATCGTTGTCGGGTCGCACGGCGAAGGGCCGGGCGCGACCTTCGAGCGGCTCCTCGGTGGATCGGTCTCCCGGACTGTGTTGCGACACCAGCGCCGTCCGGTCCTCGTCGTCCCCGGCGAACCGCGCACCCCCCACTCCGGCCGTTCGGCCCGGTGACGGGGTGCCAACGGCCCTCGCGCCGACCCCGTCCGCGGTAGCACGGTAACCGCCAGCGTGCGACCTCGCCGCTACTCGGCGGGGCGCGGAGGCGACGGCGAGGAGGAGGAGCGATGCACGCCAACCGTGGCGACCGGATCGTCATCGAGACCACCACGCTCGACGCGGCACGCCGCCGCGGCGAGGTGATCGAGGTGCTCGGGCAGGGCGAGCGCGAGCACTACCGGGTGCGCTGGGAGGACGGCCACGAGTCGGTGTACTTCCCCGGCCCGGACGCCCGACTGCTGCCGGACGGCTGAGATGAAGGCACGCGACGTCATGACCACGCCCGTGATCACCGTGCGGCCGGACACGTCGGTGCGGGCGGCCGCGGAGCTGCTGTGCTCGCACGGCTTCACCGCGGCGCCGGTCGTGGACGCGAGCGGAACGCTCGTGGGGATCGCGACCGAGGCCGACCTGGTCCGCGGCCGGATCATGCCGGACGGGTGGACGGTCGAGCGGGATGCGGAATCGACGGTCGGGCAGGCGATGACCCCGGCGCCCAGCGCGATGCGCCCCGAGGACGACCTGGCCGACGTGGTGGCCCTGATGCTCGACGCCCGGTTGCGGTCGGTCCCGATCGTCAAGGACGACAAGCTGGTCGGCATCGTGACGCGTCGCGATGTCCTGCGCGTCGTGGCGCGCCGCGAGCTGACGTCCGAGGACGTGGCCCGTCGGCGGTCCGCGCCGTAGGACCCGACGGGTATCCGCCGGTCACTGGGGCGGCGACAGCCAACGGCCCGTCAGCCGCTGGAGGGGGATGCTGATGCAGTGCCCCGTGCGGCCGGGCACCCACGGAGCGGGGAGCCGGGCGGCGAGCGCGGACAGCCGGGCCGGGTCGACGATCTCGTAGGCCTCGCCGACGCCGAGGACGCTCCACCCACACCGCCGTCTGACGTCCACCCGGTCGGCCTGGAAGCCGACGACGACGCCGCTTGCCGCCGCGGCCAGCTTGGCGCCTTCGCCGGTGCGGAAGATGACCTCTTCACCGTCGAGGAGGTAGTTGACGGGATGCGCGGCGGGCATGGCGCCTTCGGTGTACACGACCCGCCCGATCTGGCCGGACGCCAGCAACTCCAGGCAACCCGCGCGGTCGATCTCCTTCAGATCGGCTCCGCTCGGGGTAGCCGTCTCGTGAACAAGAGGCACACGACAGATGATCGACACGAATGAGCGCGGGCCGAAAGGGCCGAAAGGCCCTCGGCGGCCGGGACGCTCGCTCCTGAAGAATCCGCGCGTCCCGACGACCCCGTGACGATCGACCCTGCCGCGCTCCGGCACCCCGCGAGGATCGTCGATCCCGTGACCGACGACCCGGCGAACGCACCCGTCGAGGCGCACGAGACGCACACGGGCGTGGTGTTCCTCGTCGGTGACCGCGCCTACAAGATGAAGAAGGCGGTGCGCACGGAGTTCCTGGACTTCTCCACACCGGCGCGCAGGTCGGCGGCGTGCGACCGGGAGGTGGCGCTCAACCGGCGCCTGGCCCCGGACGTCTACCTCGGCATCAGCCGGGTGCTCCCGCCCGGCCGGACGGACGGCACGGACCCGGACGCCGAGCCGCTGATCGTCATGCGGCGGATGCCCGCGGCGCGGAGGTTGTCGACGTTGGTCGCGGGCGGGCACGACGTCGACGCGGCGCTGCGCGCGGTCGCCCGCACGCTGGCGGCCTTCCACGCCCGTGCCGGGCGGGACGCCGATGTCGTCATCGACGGCAGCGCCGCGGCGCTGCGGCGGCGGTGGCTCGCGAACCTCGCCGAGCTCAAGCCGTATGCGGGCGAGGTGGTGGACGCCGATCTGCTCGGGGCGATCGAGGCGCTGGTCCTGGACTTCATCGACGGCCGCGCGCCGCTGCTGCGGGACCGGGCCGAACGGGTCGTCGACGGCCACGGCGACCTGCTCGCCGACGACGTCTTCTGCCTCGACGACGGCCCGCGGCTGCTCGACTGCCTGGACTTCGACGACCACCTGCGCCACGTCGACGGGCTCGACGACGCCGCCTTCCTCGCCATGGACCTCGAGCGGCGCGGCCACCCCGGCCTCGCGGAGCGGTTCCTCGACCGGTACGCCGAGTTCGCCGCCGACCCGGCGCCCCGGGGGCTGCGCCACCACTACATCGCCTACCGCGCGGTCGTGCGGGCCAAGGTCGCCTGCCTGCGGCACGACCAGGGCGAGCCGCATGCCGCGGCCGACGCGGTGGCCCACCTCGACCTCGCGGTGCGCCACCTGCGGGACGGCGCGGTGCGCCTCGCGCTCGTCGGAGGGCTGCCCGGCACCGGCAAGACGACGCTGGGCGGGGCCCTCGCCGACCGGTTCGGCGCGGTGCTGCTGTCGTCGGACCGGTTGCGCAAGGAGCTCGCGGGCGTCGACCCCGACACGCACGTGCCCGCGGCCTTCGGCCAGGGGCTCTACGACGGCCCGCACACCGACGCGACCTACGCCGAGCTGCTGCGCCGCGCCGAGGCCCTGCTCGGTCGCGGCGAGTCCGTCGTGCTCGACGCCTCCTTCACCGACGCCCGGCACCGCAGCGCGGCCGAGCACCTCGCCCGGCGCACCCGCAGCGAGCTCGTACGCCTGCAGTGCCGGGCGACCGCCGAGACGACCGGACGGCGCATCGCGACCCGGACGCACACCGCGTCCGATGCCACCGTGCCGATCGCGGAGGCGATGGCGCGCGCATCGCCTCCCTGGCCCGAGGCGGTCTGTGTGCCGACCCATGACAGCGTGGCCGAAGCGCTGGAGCTCGCAGCCTCCGTGTGGCGCGACACCCCGCCCGCCGGGCGGCCGCCCGCAGGCTGATCGCCGCGACGCCGACGGCCTGCGACCCGCGGACGAGGGGACGTCGGTCCCGCCGACTGGGGGTCGGGCGCCACTGCCGCCCGGACCCTCCGGGCGCGACGCTTTCCACAGTCTCGGACCAGGAAGGAGCCGTCATGAAGGAGCGTCCGATCATCGTCGGTGTCGACGGCACCACCACCGCGCTGCGCGCCGTCGCCTGGGCGGCCGAGGAGGCACGACTCCGGCAGCGCCCGCTGCGACTCGTGCACGCCGCCCCCTACCTGGGGACACCGGATGACACCGGCCCCGCCCGCGGGCGCGCCGACGCCGTGCTGGCGCGGGCCCGCACCGTCGCCCACCAGATCGCCCCCGAGGTGAGCACCGACGTCGTCGTCATGCCCGACCCGCCGGTGTCGGTGCTCGTCGACGCGACGGCGGACGCCGAGCTGCTGGTCATCGGGATGATCAGCGGATCGGGTGCCGAGATCGTGCTCGGATCCGTGACGCTGGACGTCACGACCGGCGCGCACTGCCCGGTCGCCGTCATCCGCGGCGACCGCTCCGCGCGACGCGCGCGCACCGCGCCGGTCCTGCTCGGCATCGAGTCCGTCGACGCCGACGCGGCCGCCGTCACCGTCGCCTTCGACGACGCCGAACGCCACGGCACCGGGATGATCGTCGTGCACGTGCCGGGCCACTCCGAGCACTTCGCCGACGACGTCGCCGCCGTGCTCGAGAGCCTGGCGCCGTGGCGGTCCGAGCACCCTGACGTCGACGTCACCGTCCGGATCGGACAAGGCAACCCGGGCATCGCGATGCTGCACGAGTCCACCGCCGCCCGGCACATCGTGCTGGGCACCCGGGGCCGGCACGCCGCGGTGCGCGCCGTGCTCGGCTCGGTGAGCCGCTTCGTGCTGCGCCACAGCCTGACCCCGGTCACCGTCGTCCCCCGGAGCGTGTCGGCCGATCGGGTGCGCGCCGTCCCGGCCGCGGTCGCCGGTGACCCGCACGACCGCTCCCAGCTCTGGTGAGGGCGCGATGACCGCTCCCGCCGCCCCACCGGTCCGCCGCACGGCAGGCCGTCCCGGTCAGCTCGTCGCCGACGCGTCGGCCGTCCCCGCCTGGGTGAAGCTCTGGTGCGACCGCGCCGGACGGTCCGTGGCCGCCCGCCCCGGCGACGCGGTCACGGTGGCGAGCAGCACCGGCGACAGCGTGCTCATCCCCCGGGAGAAGCCCCCGGCGGCCGTCCGCCCGCGGATCGCCGTCGCGCTGGGCAGCCTGCCCGACGACACGTCGGTGCTCGTCGATGCCCTCGACGCCGCCAGGCACCTGGACGGCAGGCTGCTCGTCCTGCACGGCGTGCCGCTGTCGTTCGGCGAACGGACCGTCGGCGGCGCCGAGGCGCTGCGCTACGGCCGGGATCTGCTCGATCTGGCCCACCGCCTCCTCGACGGCCCCGGAGCCGAAGTGTCCGTCGACATCGACCTCATGCGGGCGTGGCCCCACGAGATCGTCGGCGAGCGGCTGGACGCCGATCTGCTGGTCATGGGCGGTCCGCGGACGGGATCGATCGGTCGGGTCGGCCTCGTCGCCGCGTCCGCCCTCCGGCACGCGCGCTGCGCCGTGCTGCTCGCGCCACGGCCCGCGTTCCGGCTGCCGGCCCTGCCCGGCAGGCCTGCCGGGACCGGCTAGACAGCGACTCCGCCCCGCAGGCCGCGTACCCCCCACTTTCGAAGGAACGAGCGATGATCTCCACCTCGCAGCTCGCCGAAGCCGTGAAGCACGCCCTGCGGGCCCCCTCCGTGCACAACACGCAGCCGTGGCGGTGGCGCATCGACGCCGACAGCGGCACGGTCGAGCTGTACGCGGACTTCAACCGCCACCTGTCCGCGACCGACCCGCAGCGCCGCGACCTGGTCATCAGCTGCGGCGCCGCGCTGCACCACCTCGTGGTGGCGCTCGCGCACGTCGGTCTGCGGGCGACGGTGCGCCGCCTGCCCGATCCCGAGGATTCGACCCATCTGGCCACGGTCGCGATCGACAGCAGCGGCGGCGGAACGGCGGACCCGAACTCCGCCGCCCTGGCCGACCTCTTCCCGGCGATCGACCGGCGCCACACCGATCGACGCCGCTTCAGCCACCGACCGGTCCCGGACGGGCTGATCGGCGGCCTCGTCGCCGCCGCCGCCCGCAGCGACGTCCTGCTCGTGCCGGTCGATCGGCCGCACGAGCGGTTCACCGCCGTACTGGCCGACGCGGCCGCCCGGCAGCGGTGGACCCCCGGCTACCCGGCCGAGCTGCAGATCTGGACCCGCCGCCACGTCGGTGCCCACGACGGGATCCCGTCGACGGCGATCGCCGACGCGCCGTCGGGGCTGGCCGGACCGTCCGGGCTGCGGCGTTTCCCGCACGCCCGGCTGAGCCAGCCCCTGCCCCACGAGGGCCACGGCCTCCCCGACGACGCCGCCGCGTTCCTCGTCCTGGCGACGACGGACGACGCGCCTGCCGACCGCCTGCGGGCGGGCGAGGCCCTGAGCGCCGTGCTGCTGGCCGCCACCCGCGCGGGGCTCGCCACCACCCCCCTCAGCCAGGCCACGGAGGTCGCGGCCACCCGCGACATGCTCCGCCGTGTCGTGGGCATCCCGGAGCACCCCCAGCTCGTGGTGCGGATCGGCTGGGCCGCCACGAACGCGGCCGAGTTGGCCGACACACCACGCCGGGCCCTCGAATCCGTCCTCGTCCACGCCCCGATGAAGCAGGAACGATCGTGACTACCGAACAGCTCCGAACGACGCGGAGCGCACTTCCCACCGACACTCCGGCGGCCACCCACGCGCAGCTCGAACGGGTCCGCCGGGTGCTCTGCGACGCGGCGCTCGCCGCAGGCCGCGACCCCGCCCGCGTCGACGCCGACGTCGACGCCGCGCTCGACGCCGCACTGGCAGGTCTCGCCGACGTCCGTGTCCACGCCTACCTGGGCATCCTGGCCGAGCGCGCGGCCCTTCAGACGCTCGGGCTGCGACCCGAGCACGACGCGACAGGAGCACGGTGATGACGATTTCGGTGTTCCTCGTGGACGACCACGACGTCGTCCGGCGCGGCCTCGCGGGCCTGGTGGCCCTCGAGGACGACATGGCGGTCATCGGCGAGGCGGCCACGGCGACGCAGGCGTTGGCCCGGGTCCCCGCGCTGCGGCCCGACGTGGCCGTACTGGACGTTCGCCTGCCCGACGGCGACGGGGTCAGCGTGTGCCGTGAGCTCCGCACGTCGATCACGCCGCCGCCCGCGTGCCTCCTGCTCACGTCGCACGCGGACGACGAGGCGCTCTTCGGCGCGCTCATGGCCGGGGCGGCGGGCTACGTGCTCAAGCAGATCAACGGCCTCGACCTCATCGGGGCGATCCGCACCGCCGCGGAGGGCGGCTCGGTGCTGCCCCCGACGGCGGCCGCCGTCGTGCGGGAGCGGATGCACGGTGGCGGGGTTCCCGACGATCCCCGCTTCGGCGTGCTGGGCTTCCGGGAGCGACAGGTGCTCGCCCTCATCGCCGACGGCCTGACCAACCGGCAGATCGGCGAGCAGATGCACCTGGCCGAGCGGACCGTGCAGAACACGATCTCCGCGCTGCTGCACAAGCTCGGCGTCACCCGCCGCACCGAGGTCGCCGTCTTCGCCTCCTAGCCCGCGCCGGCACGCGGCGAGGTCGTTCGGCCCACCCACCGATGTCGTCGGCCCCTGGGAGCCCGGTCGCGGTGCGGCGAAGCTGGAATCGGCACGATCCGACGAACGCCCGGAGAGAATCATGCACAACACGGACCCGCGACCGATCGTCGTAGCGGTCGACTCCTCGGACTCCGCGCGGGATGCGGCGGCCTGGGCCGCCGACCTCGCCGCCGACTGGTCGGCGCCGCTGCACCTCGTCAACGTCGTCCCCGGCGACCCGCAGGATCTTCCACTCGACCCGTTGCCGAGCTGGTTGACCGAGCTGGTCGACGCCGCCGAACGCGAAGGGGTGCGCCCCTGCAGCGCGGAGGCGCAGCCCGGAGACCCGGTCACCACCATCACCGCACGCGGCGTCGGCGCGCGGATGGTGGTGTTGGGCAGCTACGGCGCGAGCGCGTTCGCGGGCATGCTGTCGGGCACGACCGCCCGCGACGTCGTCGAACACGTGGCGTGCCCGGTCGCCGTCGTCCGCGGATCGGCGCCACGGATCGCCCCGCCCCGCAACGGGCCCGTCGTCGTCGGTGCTGACGACTCCGCCGCGGGCGCGGCCGCGCTCGCGCTCGGCGCCGACATCGCGGCAGCGCTGGGGTCCCGCCTGCTCGCCGTGCGGTGCTGGTCGGACGTCTACGCCACCCCCGAAGGCGCCGCGCAACGCAGCCACCGCACACCCGAAGACCTGGCCGCCGCGGCCACCGCGGCGCTGGACGAAGAGCTGCGACCGGTCATCGAGCGGCACCCGACCCTGGCCGTCGAGCGCAAGCTGGTCGACGACACCCCGCTGCGGGCGCTGACGGCGGACGCGACAGGCGCGCGTGTGCTGGTCGTCGGCTCCCGCGGCCGCACCGCGCAGACCGGCATACTGATGGGCTCCACCAGCCAGGCGCTCGTCGAGTTCGCGAGCTGCCCGGTGGTCGTCGTGCACCCCCGGCACCAGGCGGGCGCATCCGCCGCGGGCGTCGCCGAGACGGCGGTGCGGTCGTGAACCCGCTCGCGCCCGTTGCCGCGGTCCTCTGCCTGCTGGTCGCGCTCGTGGTGATGCTCTGGACCGTCCTGGCGGTCGGCGTGCAGACCGGGGTCTGCGCGCTGGCCCACGCGGTCGGTGACGCGGTCGGCGCGGTCCGCAGGCAGGTCGGGTAGCAGGCGCCGTGCCTGCCCCCGCGCCGCGGCTGTCCCATCTGGACAACCTGCGCACGGTCCTCGTCGCGTGGGTCATCGGTGGGCACGCGCTGCTCGGCTACTCGGCGGTGGGCGGATGGCCCTACGACGAGGTCCGCGAGGTGACGTTCCACCCCGCCACGGAGCTCGCGCTCGTCGCGGTCCTGGGGCCGTCCGGCCTCTTCGTCATCGGGCTCTTCTTCTTCATCGCCGGTCTGTTCGTGGAGCAGGCCGTGGCCCATCGGGGTCCGGGGCGCTATGCCCTCGACCGGATGCTGCGACTCGGCGTGCCGTGGCTGCTGTCGGCGCTGCTGATCTGGCCCGCGTCGGTGTGGCTGGCCCAGACGGCGGCGGGCCGGGCGGTCTCGTTCTGGTGGGTGCTCGGTCACCGGCGACCGCTGCTGGACTCGGGCTCGCTGTGGTTCGCCCTGGTGCTGCTGCTGTATTCGCTCGCGTTCGCCGGGTGGCTGGCGCTCCGCGCGCGCCCGGTCCCGTCCGATCGGCCGCTCACCGGCCTTTCCGTCGCCCTCGCCGTGGGCGGCGTCGCGGTGGCCTCGTTCGTCGTCCGGCTCTGGTTCCCGGCGCGCAGCGGCCAGATCGCCGACCTGCACCTCTGGCAGTGGCCGCAGTGTGTAGGCATGTTCGTGTTGGGCATCGTCGCGGCGCGCCACGGCTGGCATCGCCACGTCCCGGACGCGGTGTACCGGGCGTGTGGCGCGGTCACGCTCGTTACGCTCGTCGGGCTGCCCCCGCTGGCCCTGGCCAGCGGGCTGCACGATGTGGCGACGCAGGCGGCCCCCTTCCTCGGGGGATGGCACTGGCAGGCGCTCGCGACGGCGGCCGTCGAGGCCATCCTGGTGGTCGCCGGTTCGGTGTGGCTGGTCGGCCTCGCCGAGCGCAGGCTCGGCCACAGTGGCGAGCGCCCGGCGCGATGGGCCCGTGGCGCGTTCTGGGCGTTCGTCATCCAGGGCCCGGTCCTGATGGGCGCCGCCTCGGCAATCCGGTTCCTCGACCTCCCCGCCGAGGTGAAGGCACCGGTGGTCGCGGTGGTGGCGATCACGGTCTGCTTCTGGGTGGGGGGCCGCGCCACCCGCAAGGGCGGCTCCCGCCTGCGGGCCGTCACCACGACCGGGTCGCCCGGGGAGGAGCACCGATGAGCCGCTCCGGTGCGTGCGCGACGGAGGCCGCGCCCGCCGTCCACTACGTCGACTTCGGCGGCGCCGACGCGCCCGTGCTCGTGCTCGTCCACGGGTTGGGCGGGTCGCACCTGAACTGGGACCTCCTCGCCCCTCACCTGACGGCGCACGCCCGCGTGCTGGCGCTCGACCTGCCCGGCTTCGGGCTGAGCCCGCCGTCAGGGCGTCCGTCGACGGTGCGCGGCAACGTCGCGGTACTGGCCCGCTTCGTCCGCGACCACGGCGACCCGCCCGTCGTGCTCGTCGGCAACTCGATGGGCGGCCTGATCTCGGTGCTGCTCGCGGCCCGCATGCCGCACCTCGTGCGGGGCCTCGTGCTGGTCGATCCCGCGCTGCCCGCGCACAACCGCGTCCTGCGCTCGCCCGACGCCGCCGCGACGCTGGCCGCGTACGCCCTCCCCGGGGTCGGCGAGCGGCTGCGCCGCGCCTTGCGCCGCCGCATCGGCGCCCGCGCGACGCTGGACGCGACGCTGGAGCTGTGCGGGGTCGACCCCGCATCGCTGCCCGACGACCTGCTCCTCCGGTCGGTGGCGCTCGTCGAGCGCCAGTCGGACGTCGCGGGCATGGACCGGGCGTACCTCTCCGCGGCCCGGTCGCTGGCCTGGGCCCTCGTCCGCCACCGGGCGTACGCCGCGGCGATGGCGTCGATCACCGTGCCGGTGCTGCTCGTGCACGGCGACCGGGACCGCCTCGTCCCGGTCGAGGCGGCGCGCGCGCTCGCCGCCCGGCATCCCCGGTGGCGCTACGTCGAGCTGGCGGGGGTCGGCCACCTGCCCCAGCTCCAGGTCCCCGACGAGCTGGCCGGGCACCTGCGCGGCTGGCTCGCCGACCTCCGGACGCCCGCCGCCGGGGACCTCGACGACCAGGACCCATGACCCCCCACGTCAGGGTCCGACGATGCCGGCGGCCCACCTGCCTCGGGCGCGATCGTGAGGAAGACATCCAGCGACCGTCAGGAGTGTGCCTGCCATGATCGTCGACACGGTCGACCGCCAGACCATCCGCGCCGCCGTCGAGCTCGGCAGCCACGCGCCTTCGGTGCACAACAGCCAGCCCTGGCGGTGGCGGTTCGACCGCCACAGCCTGCTCCTGGAGGCGGATCTGCGACGGTGGCTGCCCGCCACCGACGGGGACGGCCGCGACCTGGTGATCAGCTGTGGCGCCACCCTGCACCACACCCGCGTCGCGCTCGCGGCCGCGGGCGTGCACGCCGTCGTGCACCGCATTCCCGACCCCGGACGGCCCGACGACCTCGCCGCGCTCGAGCTGTCGCTGCGCAGCCCCGTCGACGCCGACGTCCAGCTCGCCGCCGCGATCCTGCGGCGCCGCACCGACCGGCGTCGGTACTCCACCTGGGACGTCCCGGAGTCCATGAGCGCCGTGCTCGTACAACGCGCCGCGGAACAGGGGGCGCTGCTCCGGATCGTCACCGGCAACGGTCGCCAGATGCTTGAAGCGACGTTGCGCGACGCGGCCGCCGCCCAGGACAACACGCCCGCCTACCACACCGAGACGGCCGTCTGGTCCGGTGTGGAGTCGGGCGACGACGGCATCCCGGCCGCGAACCTCCTGGCCACCCCGCCCGACCCGGCGCACGGACGCCGCTTCAGTCCCGGCCGCCTCCTGGAGGAGCCCTCCGACGAGCCCGACGGCGCGGTGTACGCGGTGATCGGAACGGCGTCGGACGACACCCTCTCGCAGCTGCGCGCGGGCGAGGCCATGAGCGCGGTCATCCTGCACGCCACGCTCCTGGGCCTGGCGTCCTGCCCGCTCAGCCAGGTGCTGGAGGTGGGCGACACGCGCCGGGTGTTGCGCGACGACGTCCTCGACGGCGCGATGGCGCCCCAGCTCGTGCTGCGGCTGGGCTTCGCGCCGTCCGCCCCGTTGCCCCCCACGCCCCGCAGGCCGATCGGCGAGATCATCTACACCGAGACCGACTGATCCGCAGGCACGAGCGCCCCCAGCGGATGCCGCCGGGGGCGCCTGCTGTTCCGTCAGTGGAGGAGGTCGCGCACCGGGATCGTCTCGGGCCGGTCCGCGACCTGCCACGTGAGCCGGTCGACGACGTCCACGACGCCCTCGACCCGGCGGACCATCTCCACCGCCACCTCGGCGTCGACGTGCGTGTCCAGCTCGCCGGTCAGGGTGACCACGCCGTCGGCCACGTCGACCGCCACCCGCCCCGGGGTGGCCATCAGCGTCGCGCCCAGCACGTCGCCGACCACCTCGGAGCGGATCTCGGAGTCGGGTCGGAGGAATACCGTCAGCAGGTCGGAACGTCCCACCACGCCGACGAGCCGAGCGTCGCGAAGGACAGGCAGCCAGCTCACCCCGCGTTCGCGCATCAGCCGGGCCGCGGCGGCGACCGTCGCATCCGGGCCGATGGTGATGGGCGCGGCGCTCATCAGCTGGCCCGCCGTGCGGGCTCCGGGGTGCGGCGCGGGCACTCCGCGATGGACGTGCCGGGGGCGCCACCACCGCTGTCCGGACTGCTCGGTGGCGGCGACGGCGGGGAGCAGGTCCGCCTCGGAGATCACCCCGAGGAGCGCGCCGTCGGCGTCGAGAACCGGAACAGCCCGGACGGCCGCCGTGTACAGCGTCGAAGCGACGTCCGTGATCGGTGTCGACACCGACACCGACGCGACGGTCGTCGTCATGACGTCGGCCACCGTGGTCCTCCGCCTGCGCACCTCACTCATCCGACCCACCTCTTCCGGCCCAGGGCGCTCCGATTCCCCCCAGGATGGCCCTGTTGGCGTGATCAGGACAGACATCAGATGTCCTCGGTGGCCGGGACGGTCCGCCATTGCGGCGGGACCTTCGGCCCTGCACGCCTGCGGTCCGCCGGGTGGAACGCCACGCCGCCGCCGGGACCGGGCCCGGCGGCGGCGTGCGCGGGTCTGCTAGGCCCAGTCCGGCGGGATGCGCAGTTCGATCTTCGCCCCCGCGAGCGCGGCGTCGGGATCGCTCACCCGCGCGCCGTCGGCGTACACGTGGCCCTTCGCCAGATGCATGCGGGCCCGCTCCTCGGTGATACCTGCGTTGCGCAGCCAGCCCAGGATGGTCATGCCCTCCAAGGTCGTCGTCATGCTTGTCACGCTCTTTTCTGCGGCTCCGATTAGGGACGATGTCTATCTGTCCCTGGCCCGGCGTTGCGGCATAGAGACCTTGGACCCGTCGGCGACGTCCGACCGCCCTGCTCGCTCATCGGCCGAGCGCGCGGCGCCCCGCCAGCGTGAGCGCGGCAGGACGGCGGCTGCGCCCGGTCGTCATGAGGGCGGTCAGCAGGCCCGCCGTGACCAGGTCGTGGGCCCGCGCCTGGTCGCAGTACCAGCGTCCGTCGACCCGGATCTCCGGCGCCGCGCCATCGACCAGGTCGCACCGACCGGCCTCGACCGCACGCAGGAGCGCCCGGTCGCGAGCCGTCAACGACGTGGGGGCGCCGACCTCGACCGAAACGAAGGAGACGCTGCGTCCGCTCGCCGCGATGCCGTACGTGCTGGTCATGAGCTCGGTGTCCATCGTCCTGGCCTCTCCCGGTGCCGTCCTCCGGTGGTTCTGGAAGCAGCCTGTCGTTCGCGGTGTGACCTCAACCACGGCCGGGGTGCCCCTTGCCGCCGCCGATCTCCTCCCGGGACGGGGGTCGAGGTACCTCCCCGAGAGTCCCGCTCGGGCCCGCCGGACGGCCCGCGGCCCCAGGAGACCTTCGACCCCCCGACCGCGCCCGGCGTGCGGACCGAGCGCGCCGTTGTGCCCCCTCCGGTCGGGTCGCACGGACCGGGGCACGGGGCCGTGCGCACCTGCCGACCAGGCCCTCGGTGGCCGCACGCTGCTGGGGTGGACGGCGCGATCGAAGCAGAGGGGCTCGTGGTCGAGCTTGGGCGTCGCGAGATCCTGCACGGGCTGACCTTCACGGTCCCCCGTGGACAGGTGACCGGTCTGCTCGGACCCAGCGGATGCGGCAAGACGACCCTCATGCGCTGCGTGGTCGGCGTCGCGCGGGTCACCCAGGGCGACCTGCGCGTGTTGGGCCTTCCCGCGGGCGCACCCGCGCTGCGCAGGCGCGTCGGCTACGTGACGCAGGCCGCGTCGGTCTACACCGACCTGACCGCACGGCAGAACGTGCGCTACTTCGCCGCGCTGTACGGCGTCCCGGCGTCGGCCGCCGACGCCGCGCTGGCCGATGTGGCGCTCGACGGGCTGGCCCGCCAGACGGTGGGCACGCTCTCCGGCGGCGAGCGGGCCAGGGTCTCGCTGGCATGTGCCCTGCTGGCCCGGCCCGATGTGCTGATCCTCGACGAACCGACCGTCGGGCTCGACCCCGTGCTCCGCCGGGACCTCTGGGACCGCTTCCACACGCTCGCCGCCACCGGCACGACGCTGTTCGTCTCCAGCCACGTGATGGACGAGGCCGAGCGCTGCGACCGCCTGCTGCTCATGCGTGACGGCCACATCGTCGCCGACGACTCGCCGACCGCGTTGCGGAAGGCGACCGGCGCCGATGACGTCGAGGAAGCGTTCCTCCGGCTCGTTCGGATACCGGCGTCGCCATGACGCTGCGGATCATCGGGGCGACCGCGGCGCGGGTCCTCCTCCAGCTGCGCAGCGACCGGCGCACGGTCGCGCTGCTCGTGCTGGTGCCCGCGCTGCTGCTCATCCTGACCCACCAGATGATCGATTCGCGGCCGACGTTCAACCGGCTCGCCCTCTCGCTGCTCGGCGTCTTCCCGTTCACCACGATGTTCCTGGTCACGAGCGTCGCGATGCTGCGCGAGCGGACCAGCGGCACGCTGGAGCGGCTCCTGACCACCCCGATGGCGAAGCTCGACCTGCTGCTCGGGTACGGCATCGCCTTCGCCGTCGCCGCCACCGTGCAGGCGGGCGTCACGTGCCTGGTGGCGTACGGGATGCTGGGCCTCTACACGCCGGGCAACCCGGCACTGGTGATCGGCATCGCCGTCGTGGACGCCGTCATGGGCATGGCCATCGGCCTGCTCGCCAGCGCGTTCGCGACCAGCGAGTTCCAGGCCGTGCAGTTCATGCCCGCGGTGGTCATGCCGCAGATCCTGCTGGGCGGCCTCTTCGTGCCGCGCAGCCAGATGGCCGACTGGCTCGATCACACCAGCGACGCGCTTCCACTGACCTATGCCATGGACGCGCTGTCCGAAGTGGGCTCCACGTCGCTGGTCACCGACACGCTCGTCCGCGACGTCGCGGTCGTGGCCTGCACGGCGCTGGTCGCGCTGGCGTTGGCCGCGGCCACGTTGCGCAGGCGCGCCGGACGGCTCCCCAGCCGGACGCGGCACCTGCTGGTGCTGATCCCGCTCGCCGTGACCGTGGCCGCCTGCGTCGCCACCGTCGTCACGCTCGGCGACGCCCGCGCCTACGTCTCGACCGACGACGCCCGCGTCGACGGCGACGCCCTGCCGATCATGGCCCCGGCCTCCGGGAAGCTCACGGGCTGGGTCGCCGCGGAAGGAAGCGTCGTGCGCGAGGGTGAGCCGCTCGGGTACATCGAGATGCCCGGCGCGTTCGCCCGCGCGCGGATGGTCGTGCGCGCCCCCGCCGACGGCACGATCGTCGTCGCCGACGCGACAGCGGGCGACTACGTCGCCACCGGGAAGGCGCTGGCCGTCGCCACGGACCTGACGCGCGTGCGCGTCACGGCGCTGATCGACGAGTCCGTCGCCGACGAGGTGAGCGTCGGCCAGCACGTCGACATCAGCGTCGACGCCTTCCCCGACCGGCCGCTCACCGGGGTCGTCACCGACATCCGGCGCAGCACCGCCGACGCCACCGGACCGCTGCCCGCGTCGTCGGCGACGGGCGAGTTCCAGAAGATCACCCAGGTCGTGCCGGTGCGCGTGAAGATCCTCGACGGCGACGGGCTGCCGCTGGTGCCCGGCATGAGCGCGGACGTGCGGATCCACCGGAACTGAGCATCATCGTCACGCGTACATGGGCGGACGGGTGGCCGCGACGGCGCCTCATCGCGAAGCAGGCGGCCCGCGGTAACCGTGCGGCCCCGTCCGGATCCGGACGGGGCCGCAGTCGTGTACCCGGACCGGGCGGCGGAACGCACCGAGCAAAAGGCGGCGGAACCGAACCCGGCCCGGGGTCCGAAGACCCCGGGCCGGAAGCGAGCGGGTCAGGTGTCAGGCGGTACCCGCGCCGCCCGACACCTCGACCGCCGCCCGGCCCGCCTCCAAGCGCGCGACCGGCACCCGGAACGGCGAGCACGACACGTAGTCCAGCCCGACCTCGTGGAAGAAGTGCACCGACGCGGGGTCGCCGCCGTGTTCGCCGCAGACGCCCAGCTCCAGGTCCGGACGCACCGCCCGGCCCTCGGCACAGGCGATGCGAACCAGCCTGCCGACCCCGTTGCGGTCGATGGTCTGGAACGGCGAGACCTCGAAGATCCCGCGCTCCAGGTACCGAGAGAAGAACGCGCCCTCGACGTCATCGCGTGAGAAGCCCCAGGTCGTCTGCGTCAGGTCATTGGTGCCGAACGAGAAGAACTGCGCGGACTCGGCGATGTGGCCTGCCGTCAGCGCGGCCCGCGGCAGCTCGATCATCGTGCCGACCGTGGCGCCCAGCTCGACACCCTCGCGCGCCGCTTCCTCGGTCAGCACCGCGGAGGTCTCCTGCGCCACCGAGAGCAGTTCCCGCGCCGAGCCGACCAGCGGGATCATGATCTGCGGGCGCACCTCGAGCCCGCGGCGGCGCACCTCGGCGGCCGCCTGGGCGATCGCGCGCACCTGCATGCCGAACAGCCCCTTGACCGCGATGCCCAGCCGCACGCCGCGCAGCCCGAGCATCGGATTCTCCTCGTGCAGCCTGCGCACGGCCGCGAGCAGCCGCTCGTCCTTGTCGACGTGCTCGCCGTGGTCGTGCTCCAGCGCGACCTTGATCGACAGCTCGGTGAGGTTGGGCAGGAACTCGTGCAGCGGCGGGTCGAGCAGCCGGATCGTGACGGCTTGCCCGGCCATCTCCGTGAAGATCTCGATGAAGTCGCCACGCTGCAGCGGCAGCAGCTCGGCCAGGGCCGCCTCCCGTTCGGCGTCGGTCGACGCCAGCACCAGCCGCTCGACGGTCGCGCGGCGCTCGCCGAGGAACATGTGCTCGGTGCGGCACAAGCCGATGCCCTGCGCCCCGAACCGCCGGGCGCGCGCCGCGTCCTCGCCGGTGTCCGCGTTGGCGCGCACCAGCAGCCGCCGCCGGGCGTCGGCGTAGCTCATGATCCGGTGCACGGCGCGCAGCAGATCGCCCGCGTCCGCTGCCTCCGGGTCCGCGGTGCCTTCGAAGTACTCGACGACCGGCGACGGTGCGACCGGCACCTCGCCGAGGAACACCTCGCCGGAGCCGCCATCGATCGAGAGCATGTCGCCCTCGACGACCTCGGTCCCGTCCGTCGTCGTCAGCTTCTTGTTCACGACGTCGACTTCCAGCGCCTCCGCGCCGCACACGCACGTCTTGCCCATCCCGCGGGCGACAACGGCGGCGTGGCTGGTGCGGCCGCCGTGGCTGGTGAGGATGCCCTGCGCGGCGATCATGCCGTTGAGGTCGTCCGGGTTCGTCTCGCGGCGGACGAGGATCACCTTCTCGCCCTTGGCGGCCCGCGCCACGGCCGTCGCACTGTCGAAGACCGCCGCACCGGTCGCGGCACCGGGGGAGGCGTTCATGCCGACGGTCAGCACGGTCGCGCCCGAGCCCGCGTCGAACCGCGGGAACATCAGGTGGGCGAGCTGCTCGCCGGTCACCCGGCGCAGGGCCTCGTCCATGTCGATCAGGCCCTCGTCCACGAGCTGGCACGCCACCACGAACGCCGCGGCCGCGGTCCGCTTGCCCACGCGGGTCTGCAGCATCCACAGCCGCCCGCGCTCGATCGTGAACTCGATGTCGCACATGTCGCTGTAGCGGTGCTCCAGCGTCGACATGATCTCCATCAGGCGGTGGTACGACGGGGCGTCGAGCTGCTCGAGCTGCGCCAGTGACATGGTGTTGCGGATGCCTGCGACAACGTCCTCGCCCTGGGCGTTGGGCAGGTAGTCACCGTAGATGCCGCGTTCGCCGGTGGCCGGGTCACGGGTGAAAGCGACCCCCGAGCCCGAGTCGGGGCCGCGGTTGCCGAACACCATCGCCATGACGTTGACCGCGGTGCCCAGGCTGTCGGAGATGTGCTCGCGGCGCCGGTAGAGCCGGGCGCGCGGCGAATTCCACGACTCGAAGACGGCGTTGATCGCGAGGCCGAGCTGCTCCCGCGGCTGCTGCGGGAACTCCCGGCCGGTCTGCGTCCGCACGACGCCCTTGTAGGCGACCACGACCTGCTGCAGATCCCCCGCACCCAGGTCCAGATCGCTGACGGCACCACGGGCCTTCTTCACGGCGTCGAACGCCGCATCGAAATGGCCGCCGTCGATCCCGAGAACGGTCTTGCCGAACATCTGGATCAGGCGGCGGTAGGAATCCCACGCGAACCGCTCGTCGTCGGCGGCCTTCGCGAGCCCGACCACCGAACTGTCGTTCAGGCCGACGTCGAGAACGGTCTCCATCATTCCGGGCATCGAGAACTTCGAGCCGGAACGCACCGCCACGAGCAGGGGATCGTCCGCGGCGCCGAGTGTCTTGCCCATGTCCGCCTCCAGGGCGGCGAGGTGCTCGTCCACCTGCGCGTTCAGCTCCGGAGGGACCACGCCGGTGTCGAGGAACACGCGGCACGCCTCGGTGCTGACGATGAACCCCGGCGGCACGGGCAGTCCCATCCCGGCCATCTCGGCGAGGTTCGCCCCCTTCCCACCGAGAAGGTCCTTGAGATCCTTGTTTCCCTCGACGAACGCGTACACGTACTTCGACATCTCGACCTCCCGAGAACGGTTTCCGGCGCCGCGCTCGTGTCGTTCGGGCCTTCGGCAGCGTCCCGAGCAACCCTAAGAGCGAACGACGTCGCGCCGACAGCGGGCGAACGCCCCGCGCTGAGACGGGATCGGAGACCGGATTCAGTCTCTTCGGCCCTAGCGCCGAGCCGGGTGGACGCACCCGGCGCCGTGGTGGGGGCCCGAACGAGGCGCACTACCTGCACGCCGGCCTCCCCGTTTGTCGTGCGGCCCCCAGCCGCGCGGTACGCCGAGGCCGCGGACCGCTGCCGCCGTGGCCGCCTCGACAGTGCGGCACTGGCCGCCGACACCCGCGCCGTTCGGGCTGTCAGGACGGTTGCTCGCACCACCAAGGACGTGGTGTCGGTGCCGGTGTGCGCCGTCGGGAGGGTGACCACCGCGGCGCTCGCCAACCAGATCGTGGTCGATGGCGACGCCGACCTCGTCGGCACCGGGGGCGCCGGATCAGGACAAGACACGGCGGGGCAAGGGCGCGCATCCTCATGCCATGTCCGAGCTGCTCACCCCGCCCGTCGCGGGAGACACCACAGTCCCCCAGGACCTCGTCGAGCGCGCCGTCGCGCGGGCGAACCGCTGGGCCGCAGCGGGGGCCGCCGTCAGCGACAGCGGCCCCGCCGCGCAGCTCGCCGCCCTCGTCCACGACCCGGCGGGGATCGGCTTCACCCTGGGCTTCGTCGACCGGGTGGCCCGCCCCGCCGACCGCGGCGTGGCCGCCCGCGAGCTGGCGCGCCTCGCCGCCCCCGGACGCCCCGCTGCCTGCGTTCATCGGCGGGGTCGACCGGCTGCTGTTGCGCACCGGCGCGGTACTCGCCCCGCGGGCACCCGGCGTCGTGATGCCGTTGGCCCGGCGAAGGCTGCGGGCCCTGGTGGGCCACCTGATCGTCGACGCAGGCGGCCGCTCGCTGGGCAAGCGGCTCGCCGCAGCGCGCGCGGAGGGCTACCGGCTGAACCTCAACCTGCTCGGTGAGGCGGTGCTCGGGGAGGACGAGGCGCGAGCGGCGCCTGGACCGCACCATGGAGCTGCTGCGGCGCGACGACGTCGACTACCTCTCGGTCAAGGCCTCGTCGGTGGTCAGCCAGCTCGTGCCGTGGGACCTCGCGGGTAGCCAAGACCGCCTCGTCGACCGCCTGCTGCCCCTGTTCACCGCGGCCCGCGACGTCGGGGTGTTCATCAACCTGGACATGGAGGAGTACAAGGACCTCGACCTCACGGTCGCGCTGTTCAAGACGCTCCTGCGCAGGCCCGAGCTGACCGGGATGCACGCGGGGATCGTGCTGCAGGCCTACCTGCCCGACGCCGTGGACGCCTTCGACGAGCTCGCCGCGTTCGCCCGCGAGCGGGTCGCCGCGGGCGGTGCGCAGATCAAGGTCCGGCTGGTCAAGGGCGCCAACCTCGCGATGGAGCGGGTCGACGCGGAGATCCACGACTGGCCGCAGGCCCCCTACCTGAGCAAGGCCGAGGTCGACGCCAACTACGTCCGGCTGCTGGACCGCGCGATCGGCGGCGATCTGACCGACGCCGTGCGGATCGGCGTGGCCAGCCACAACCTGCACCACGTGGCGCTGGCCGTCGAGCTCGCCGCCGCCCGCGGTGCGCAGCGCCAGCTGGACGTCGAGATGCTGCAGGGCATGGCGCCTGCCCAGGCCCGCGCGGTGGCCGCGGACGTCGACCGGCTCGTTCTCTACACCCCCATCGTGCACGCCGACGACTTCGACGCCGCCGTGTCCTACCTGGTCCGGCGGCTCGAGGAGAACGCGTCCCCGGAGAACTACCTCTACTCCCTGTTCTCCTCAGCGGGCCCGGCGACCTACGAGGACCGGTTCCGCGCGTCGGTGCGCGACCGACACGTCGTCGCGGCGGTCCCGCGCCGCACCCAGGACCGGACGGTCGAGGGCGGGACGGTCGGGGACAGGGGCGATCGGGGACTCGTTCCGCAACGTGCCCGACACCGACCCCTCGCTCGGCGCGAACCGCGGGTGGGCGCTGCGGGCGATCGCCCGCCCGGCACCGCCGGTGACGGGCGCCGAGCTCACCGACCCCGGCGCGGTGGACGAGGTCGTCGACGCGCGCCGCGGCGTCGACCTGGTCCGCCACGCCTGCCCGACGAGCGCGCCGCGGCGTTGCGCGAGGCCGCCCGTGCCTTGGCCGCGGCCCGGGGCGACCTGCTCACCGTGATGGTCGGGCGAGGCGGGCAAGACGATCGCCGAGGCCGACCCCGAGATCTCCGAGGCGATCGACTTCGCCGCCTACTACGCCGACCGCGCCGACGAGCTCGACGGGGCCCCGTTCACCCCCGACCGGGTCGTGGTGGTGACGCCGCCGTGGAACTTCCCGGTCGCGATCCCGATCGGCGGCTGCCTGGCCGCGCTGGCGGCAGGCGCCGCGGTCGTGCTGAAGCCCGCGCCGCAGGTCCGGGCCTGCGCCGAGGTCGCCGTCGCCGCCCTGCACAACGCAGGCATCCCCGCCGATGCCCTTCAGCTCGTCCACGCCGACGAGGGCGCGGCCGGGCGGCGGCTGATCACCCACCCCCTCGTCGGCCACGTGGTGCTGACCGGGGCGTCGGACACCGCAGCACTGTTCCGGTCATGGCGTCCGGACCTGCGGCTGATCGCCGAGACCAGCGGCAAGAACGCGATGGTGATCACCGCGGCCGCCGACCCCGACCTCGCGGTCGCCGACCTCGTCCGCTCCGCGTTCGGTCACGCCGGGCAGAAGTGCTCGGCCGCGTCGCTGGCGATCCTCGTCGGGACAGTCGCGTCGCCGTCCTCCCCGGCCGGATCACGGTTCCACCGCCAGCTCGGCGACGCGGTCCGCACGCTGCGCGTCGGGCTGCCCACCGACCCCTCGACGATGATGGGCCCGCTGATCGAAGCCCCGTCGGACAAGCTGCACCGCGCGCTGACCACGCTCGAGCCGGGTGAGCGCTGGCTGCTGCGCCCGCAGCACCGCGGCGACAACCTGTGGACCCCCGGCGTGAAGGAACCGGTGGCCCGCGGTTCCTGGTTCCACACCACGGAATGCTTCGGCCCGGTGCTCGGCCTGATGCACGCCGCCGACCTCGACGAGGCCCTCGCGCTGCAGAACGCCACCGGGTACGGGCTGACCGGCGGCCTGCACTCGCTCGACCCGGACGAGATCGAGTACTGGACCGAGCGCGTCGAGGTCGGCAACGCCTACGTCAACCGGCACATCACCGGTGCGATCGTGCAGCGTCAGCCATTCGGCGGGTGGAAGGGTTCCGTGATCGGCCCCGGGGCGAAGCCGGGCGGGCCGAACTACGTCGCCCAATTCGGCACCTGGCACGACGCGGACGGCCCGCTGCGCTCGGCTCCGCCCGCTGCGGCCGCCTCCGCCCTCCTGGCGACCTCATACGCTGCCGCCCTGCCCGTCGAGGACGTCGACTGGCTGCGCAAGGCGGCCGGATCGGACGCGACCGCCTGGCGTGAGATCTTCGGCGTGGAGCACGATGAAACCGGGCTGCGCGCCGAGTCGAACGTCATGCGCTACCGGCCGCTCCCCCACCTGCGGTTGGCGGTGGGATCCGACGCCCGCGCCCGCGACGTCCTGCGCGTCCGGCTCGCCGCGGCATGCGCAGGCGTCCCGGTGGTCGAGCTCGACGGGCCGCCAGAGCCGGGCGAGCGCATCCGGTGTGTCGGCACCCCGTCGACTGCGCTGCTCACCGACGCGGCCCGGGAGGGGGCATCGGTGGTCGACGCCCCGGTGGTCGCCGACGGCAGGCGCGAGCTGCTGACCGTGCTGCGGGAGCAGGCCATCAGCCGGACCCGCCACCGGTTCGGCCACCTCGAAGAAGGCCGGTGAGACACGTCCGAGAAGATCGTCGGCGTTGACTGTTTCCACTTCGACGTGGGCTACGTGCACGGGAGTACGTGATGTCGGGCGGCGGCCCGCGGCCTCCAAGGCGGGAACGCTGCTGCGGTTTCGCACCGACGAGGGCGTGGAGGGCTGGGGTGAGATCACCAGCATCCATCGCCGCGAACTCCCGCAGCTTTGGCATCTGATCGACATACTCACTCGGCACGTGCACCGGTCCCTCGGCGGGACGCTGACGCCGCCGCCCCACGATCCGCCGATCCCCGCAGTCGGCACGGGCCCGAGGGTGCCCTTCAGCAATGATGTTCGCCGTCGCGCCGCGTATCAGCGGGCGGCGGGTAGCCCGCGCATCAGCGGCGGGCGCCCCCGCGGCGGGCGTAGAGGTTGGCGGCGATGACGACGCCGATGGCGGCGATGACGATCTGGATGATGAGCAGGACCCACGGGATGCCGCCGTTGGCGTTGGCGTAGCCCAATGCGCCCGCGATGAATGCGCCGATGAACGCGGCGATGATGCCGATCACGATGGTCAGCCAGATCGGGATGGGCTGGCGCCCAGGCACGACCAGCCGGCCCAGGGCCCCGATGATGAGGCCGATGATGATCGCGGAGATGATTCCGGTAATGGTCACCGACGGTTCCTTCCACTCGGTGTGGTGCAGATCGCTTCGACCTGCGTACCCGTGCAGCGAATCACCCTTGGGGTGGCAGCAACACACCCCTAGGGAGGTATGTGAGGCGATCCGACCGATGGCAGAGTGACCCGGTGATCACGGCGGCGCTGGTCGACGACTACGACGTCGTGCTGCTCGGGGTGGCCCGCATGCTCGAGGGTTACCGCGACCGGGTGCGCGTCGTGGAGATCGACGCGAACGAGGCCGTCGACGACGTCGTGGACATCGTGTTGTACGACTCGTTCGCCCAGCCCGAGTCCGACCAGGCCGAGGTCGCCGTCCTCGTGGACAACCCGCGCGCCCACCGCGTGGTGGTCTACACCTGGAACTTCCACCCCGATCTCATCGACAGCGCGCTAGGCCAGGGAGCCCACGGCTACCTGTCCAAGACGCTGACGGCCCGAGAGCTGGTTCAAGCGCTGGAGGCGGTGCACAAGGGGGATGTCGTGGTCAGCGACCCGCCGCCGCGGGCCCGCAGCGCGCCGGGTCTGGAATGGCCCGGCCGCCAAGAGGGTCTCACCGACCGGGAATCGGAAGTTCTCGCCCTGATCACCCAGGGAAAGAGCAACGCGGAGGTCGCCGCATTGACCTGCCTCAGCCCGAACACCGTCAAGTCCTACATCCGCACCACCTACCGCAAGATCGACGTCACAAGCCGCACCCAAGCCGTCCTCTGGGGCGTCGCCCACGGATTCACCCCCGACCGCAACCGCATCGCCTCCTGGCGCACCCCAGATGTGAGCCGAAACGGCCGCTCGATCACGGCGAGCGCGGCGGCGGCGCGTACCGCTCGGCTCCGACCCGATCGCCCGCTACCGTGATCGCCCCCGAGACGCCTCCGACCCCGATGTGGCGCCTGAGCTCACCCGTGTCGCGTACTTCAGGTCCGGGCGGGCGGGCCGGAGGGCAATTGTCAGGAGCTCCACGTCGCTCGTGACGAGTCTGCTCGGGCCCGGCGCGGCTCCTCGGTGGTCATCTGCGGGGAAGCTGTACTCGACAACCGCTTCCTTGCCGGTGAGGTAGCTTCCTGCTCGTGGCCGACTCGCGAGTGTCGGCATCGGTCGTCCATCGGGTGTTCGCGCTGGTCGAGAGGCTCGTCAGAGTCATTTGCTGAGCGCCCCCTACCCGCAGTGCGCGGTCCTGGGCGCGGATGATGTCGTTGCGCTCGGACTCCGACATCCCTCCCCACACTCCGTAGGGCTCACGCACGGCGAGCGAGTGCGCACGGCACTGCTGGATGACCGGGCAGCTGCGGCAGATCTGCTTGGCGTGGGCCTCCCGACCAGCGCGGGCCGGGCCACGCTCGTTCTCCGGGTGGAAGAACAGTGCGCTGTCCATCTCCCGGCACGCGCCGTGCAACTGCCAGTCCCAGACGTCGGTGACCGGTGGCGGGAGCCTGTGGGTGTCCGCCATGTTCGTCATCCCCTCGGGTGGAGCCGCCCCAATCCGGGAGCGGCTCGCCCATCATAAACGCGCCAAAGGTTGTTCACCACTGGACGAGAAGCGCCACAGCGGGCTGAATTGCCGCGATCACCCGTTGACCCCACGATGAGGTGTGCAGCTCCCACCCCCGGCCACCCCGATCGACCCGCGCCCTCAGGCCACCGCCTGCCTCAACACCCGGCCCTGACCACCGCAAAATGGCCGCCGCCGACATGCCGCAGTTGAGCGTCGCCGCGGTAGCACGCAAGCTCGGGATCGCACCTGCCACCCTGCGCACCTGGGACCGTCGCTACGGCATCGGGCCCGCCCACCACGCACCGGGCAAGCACCGCCGCTACAGCGCCAACGATCTGGCCCGCCTCGAACTGATGCGCGACGCGCTCCTCCACGGCGCCACCCCGGCCGCCGCCGCCGACTACGCCCTCAGCACCAGCCTGCCCCACGCCGACCCCGCAACACCCCCACCGATCCCGGACACCGGTGAAGCCACCCTTCAAACCAGGACGGGTGGGTCGGGTTCGCCCCTTCCCGACGCCGGTTGGCACGCCCGCGGCCTGGCCCGAGCCGCAACCGCGCTCGACGCCGACGCGGTCCACCGCCTGCTCAACGAATCGATCACAACCGTAGGTACACAGATCACCTGGGACCTCACGGTGCGACCGGTACTGGTGGCGATAGCCCAGCGCTGGGCCGACACCGGCACGGGCATCGAGATCGAACACCTGCTCAGCAACTGCGTGACCGCGGTGTTCAGCGCGCTGGCCGCATCCGCCCCAACCACGACAGCGCGCCCGGTCCTGCTCGCAGGCATGTCCGGAGACCAGCACCAACTGCCCATCGTCGTGCTCGCCGCGACCCTCGCACAGCGAGGTGTGACCTGCCGGTCACTGGGCACCGACCTCCCTTCGGACGCGCTGATCGCGGCAATCCGTCGCACCGCACCCGCCGCGGTACTGCTGTGGTCCCAACTGTCCGACACCGCCGATCTGGACCTGCTGACATCGCTGCCCCGTACCCGACCCGACTTCCGGATCTTCATCGGCGGCCCTGGCTGGGCCGACGTCACACCCGGACCAAGAATCGTGCGGTTGAGCTCGCTTCAAGAGGCGACCGACGTCATCAGCGCGGTGGCATCGGCGCCTCCGCCGCCCCCATCCAACCCGTAGCCGGGCCGGCGTCGCGGCGATCTCGGCCGGCTCAGGCCACGCGTTGGCGGAAGGGGGCCTCTCACCTCTTAACAATCAATCGCCGCGCGGCCATCGACGCGGCGCAGCGGCCCGGCCGCCGCCCGAGCTCTCGCGGTCCCCACTCCCCATCCACGCATCCTCGCGGACATCGCGACCACCGCCAGAGGTTGACGCACGCTCAGGCGTCGCCGCGACCGTCGGGCACCGTCGACCGTCCGACCGCCTGCCGGAGGGCCGTGGTGAGCAGCTGGCCGACGGGGATCCCGGCCGCCTCCGCCATCATCACCACGACGCCTTTCCGGGCGAACGAGCAGTAGAGGCCCGCCTCGAGGAACCGCCGACCCTGGACCAACTCAGTGACGGTCGGGTGATGCTCGGCGTAGCAGTCGGCGGAGCTACCACGGCAGGTACATCCACTTCGACGCGGTGGAGAGCTACCCCAAACCCGTGCAGGATCCTCTGCCGATCTACTCCGGCGGCAATGCCGAGGGCGCCCTGGCGCGTGCCGCGGAACTCTGCCAGGGCTGGCTGCCCTCGCGCAAACCATGACCGCGGGCGTCGACCAGGACGCCTACCTGGACATGAACCTGGTGGGCACCCCGGACCAGGTCTGCGACAAGATCGAGGCCTATCGGCGCGCCGGGCTGGATCACCTCAGCGGGCTGTTGTTCGTCGGGAACCCCTTAAAGGAGAGATGCGCGAGCAGATTCGCCTGCTCGCCCGGCATGTCCTATCCGCCTTCCCGGCATCGGCCGGATGACTCGACGTCGGCGGGTCGGTGCGACACCGTGCTCGCCGTCGCCACGAGACAACCTCGGCCTGTACGGGCGCGTCGATAGGCTGGCGGCGTGGGGGGTGCAGAGGTTGTCTGGGCCGGCTGATCGCCGACAACTGCCGCTGCTGGAGGACGAGGATCTGACCGGTGAGGCGGTCATCGAGCCGAGCAGGCTGATCCGTCCGGTCGACGCGCCGACGGTCGCGGTCGCGTGCTTCTTCCGTGACGTCGTCGAGGAACTCTCCGGCCGTCAAGACGCGAGGCCAGTGTGTCGCCTGCACAGCGAGATGGGTCCGGCATCGTTGTGGGAGATCGAGCACCGGGGTGTACGGCTGGGCGTGTTCCATCCCGGAGTCGGGGCGCCGCTGGCCGGTGCCATGCTCGAGCAGGTCATTGCCCGCGGAGTTCGCGGAGTCATCGCCTGCGGTGGGGCAGGGGCGCTGGTGCCGGAACTGGTGATGGGGCACGCGGTGATCTTGACCGGCGCTGTGCGCGACGAGGGCACGTCGTTCCACTATCTTTCGGCCGGCCGGGTCATCTCGGCTGATCCGGGTCCGGCTGAGAGTCTGGCCGACGCGCTGAGCGCTGCCGGCGTGCAGACGAGGCGCGGCCTGAGTTGGTCGATGGACGCCATCTACCGCGAGACCAGGGCCCGAGTCTCGCGCCGGGTGGAGGAAGGTTGTCTCGTCGTCGAGATGGAAGCGTCCGCGCTGATGGCGATCGCCCGCTACCGCTCCATCCCGTTCGGCGAGGTGGTGATGGCCGGAGACACGCTTGCCGACCGGGAGTGGCAGCACCGTGGGTGGAGGACGGCCAATTCGGCGCGCCGGCAGTTGTTCGCCTCGGCCGCGGACGCCGCCGTCGCGTTGACGAGGTGACCGAGTTCCAGATACACCGGGGCGATCGAGCAGGGGCTGCCCGACCGGTGCCAGAGCCGCTGGCTGGCTGGATGCCTGAGCCCTGGAAGGAGGCACGGTGGTGTCCCTGCCCGCCGCGGTCCTCGGCCGCCCGGGGCGGCATCGCGGGCGGTGTACCTGGGATGCCTGAGGCTCTGGCGTCGTTGTCGCGGGCTGGGTCAAGCGGGCAGCCGCGGCCGCGACAGCGCCTGCTCGGGGCGACGTGCTGGTGGCGGCGACGGCTCGGGGCCGATGAGTGCGCGCAGGTAGCCCGCAAGCTCGACGGCAGCGTTGTTGTTGTGTCCGCACGTCGCCGGGGCGTATTGCTGCTTGCGGACTTCGCCGAGCAGAACCCGCAACTCCCGAACGTGCTCCGGGCTGATCACCACGCTGCCCTGCTCGATCGCCGGGATCGTGTCGCTCATACCGCCGTATACCCGCATCGCTGATCATCAATTGCCTGCTGCCGAGCAGTCGGCCCGCTTCAATTCGGCCTGCGACCACTCGTCACGCTCGCTCTGGCGGTCGAGGCCTGCGCCCCGGTCCGCACGATGTCGGCCATCTCCGCGTGAGGTGGCGCGGTGCTCGGTGGGTTTGCCCACGTCCTGGTGGGGGAACTAACCCCCACAAACTGATCAGTCGTCACTGACCACCCCTTTCTCCGGCACGGGTGACGAGAGCGGCCAGGGAGATCAATGAGCGCACCCGAGATCGGCCCGGTGCGGATCGGTGATCGCTACCGCCTCGACGAGCGCATCGGGACCGGCGCCATGGGCGCGGTGTGGCGGGCCGTCGACGAGCTGCTGAACCGCACGGTGGCGATGAAGGAGCTGCTCGCCGTTCTGCCCGGCACGAGCACCACGCAGCTCGAAGAGTCACGCCAACGCATGCTGCGCGAAGGCCGGATCGGTGCGCGGCTCCACCACCCCAACGTCATCAGCACGTTCGACCTCGTCGTCGACGACGACCATCCCTGGCTGGTCATGGAATACCTGCCCTCCGAATCCCTGGCCGCGCGCCTGCGCCGTGGGCCGCTGCCTGCCGCCGACGTCGCCGAAATCGGCCGCCAGGTGGCCGACGGGCTGGCCGCTGCCCACCAGGCCGGTGTCGTGCACCGTGATGTGAAGCCCGGCAACGTGCTCATCTCGGAGCACGGACTCGTGAAGCTGACCGATTTCGGGGTCTCCCGAGCAACCGACGACGTACAGCTCACCCGGACCGGCGTCATCGCAGGTACGCCTGCATACCTCGCCCCCGAGGTCGCTCAAGGCCGCCAGCCCACCGCGGCGTCGGACGTCTTCGCCCTAGGCGCCACCCTCTACACCGCCGTGGAAGGCACACCGCCGTTCGGGCTGGACGAGAACGCCTATGCGCTGCTGCACAAGGTCGCCACGGGCGAGCCCGAACCACCGCGGCAAGCGGGTCCCCTGGCCGGGACCGTCATGCGACTGCTGAGCGTCGACCCGGAGAAGCGCCCATCTGCCGCGCAGGCGCGCGACCTCCTCGCGGCGATAGCGGTCGGTCACGCCGTTGCCCCGGCAGGCCCCCTCGGCGTGTTGCCCACCGAAGGCGCCCCGGCCGGGGACGACACCCCGTCGCCGACGCCGGTGGACCGGCCGATCCGATCCCGGCGCGCACCCGCGTTGCTCGGCCTGCTCCTCTGCGTGCTCGTGGTCGTGGCCGGGGCGACCATCGTCACGCTCGCGAACGCATCGACCGGACGCGCCGCCGCACCGCCCGCCGCACCGCCGCCCGTAGCCGCACCGCCCGCCACCCCCTCGATGACGGTCGCTTCGACTCCTTCCGTGGCATCCCCCCGCGCGGCATCCCCCGCAGGCGCATCCCCCTCCGCCACGGCGCCGCCACCCGCCCCTGCACCGAGCAACAGGCGAACGCCGAACCCAGCGCCGCGCCCCGCCCAACCCTCCGTACCTGCTGCGGCTCCCGCCCCGGCGCCCGTGGCCGATCCGGTGACGTTCGTCCAGCGCTACTACGCCCTGCTGCCCGCCCACACCGACGCCGCCTACGCACTGCTCGGGCCGCGAGCGCGCAGCCAAGCCGGAGGAGCCGCAGGATTCACCAGCTTCTACGCCCGCATGCAATCAGTGACCGTCAGCAACTGCCGCGTGGTCAGCGACAACACCGTCAACGGGACCGTCCGCTTCGTGCAGAAGGACGGCACCGCCAGCGATGAGCTCTACCAGTTCCACATGACCACCGACCGCTCCGGGAGGATGACGATGGATTCGTTCGCGCGGATCTAGGCAACGTCCGACGCGGCCGCCGCCTGTTGTCGTGCACGGCGCCGGTCGGGCGATTCCAGCTGGCGGCAGTTCCTACGCACCAGGCCAACTGCGGGACGGCCGCTAGTGATTCGCCGCCGTCGCCTGTCAGCCTGCCGTGGTGAGGGAGTCGAGCGCGGCCCGCAAGCGGGCTGAGGCGTCGCGGGCCACTTCCGTGAGCGCGGTCGGCTGTCCGTCGCCGGTAACGGCCATGGCCAGCAACTCGGCGGGATCGACGGCCTGCACGAGGGTACGGCCGCCTGCCTGGCGGACGGTGACGTTGCAGGGCAGCAGCAGCCCGATCTCGGGGTCGCTGGACAGGGCCTGGTGGGCGAGGGCGGGGTTGCAGGCGCCGAGGATCGTGTAGTCCTCGACGTCCTCCCCGAGTTTGGCTTTCAGGGTGGCGCGGACGTCGATGGTCGTGAGCACGCCGAAGCCTTGAGCGGCGAGTGCCTCGGTGACGGCGGTGATGGCGTCCTGCTGAGGTAGCGTGAGCGCGACGGTGTGGGCTGTCATGACGATCTTCTCCTGTTTTCGGTGTGCATCGGGCCGGGCGTCATGCCAGCGAAAGGAACAGCTTCTCGAGCTGGGCGCGGTCGAGCCTGCCGTCTTCCCCGGCATTGATGCACTGCTCGAGGCCCGCGGCGATGATCGCGAACCCGGCCTTGTCCAAGGCGCGGGACACCGCAGCGAGCTGAGTGACGACGTCCTTGCAGTCGCGACCTTCCTGGAGCATGCGGATCACCCCGCCGATCTGGCCCTCGGCGCGGCGTAGCCGGTTGACCACGCTGCCCACCACGTCGTCCTCGATCTGCATCGCATGCCTCCGCTCATACCCCAGGGCGTATTGGTGCTCACGATACGCCGTGTGGCCGATTCCTGGCTCACCTGGGGCGAGTAGGTACCCGGTGGGGTATCGTACGGTGCGCCGACCGATGATCACGGCCGGTTCGTGGCGGCGGCGGTTGTTCCGTCGCTCGTGAACCGCCGGTCCTCCCGGCCGGAGGGGGTGGCCGACCTCGTGGTCCTGCTCGCCACCGACGAGAACGCGACGCGCTTACCGCGTTCCCGTCGAGGTTGGCGTGGATGGCATCGAGGCCGACGAAGGTGAAGAGCAGGGCTCGCCACGATCACCGCCGGGATAGTCGCGGCCGCAGGATTCGGTCTCGACTTCCTCATCGAGATCGGCGCCTCCGCGGACAACACCTTACGCAGGCACAGGCGGTGATACCCGGACTGCCGGTCATGCGCAAGCACGGCCGGACCCGACGGGCGTGTCGGAACGCCCACGACGTCGCGACACGGGACGACGGACACGTCGATCGTGAGCTCCGGATCGGGGCCCCGGCGCGGCATCGATCACCGGGCCCGGGCTGCTCCGCGGCCGAGGCGCGGGAGAAAACGCGGCGTCCCCGCGGCATAGGACGCATAGCCGGGGAATCGGTCGCGCAGCCACCGCTCCTCCCACCTGGCCTTGACCACGAGGAGCACGCTGAGTGCGGCGAGGATCGCCAGCCGGGCCGCGCTGCCCGACGCCACCACCACGCCGGCCGCGCCGAGCAGAATGCCCCCGTAGATCGGGTGTCGCACCCAACGGTAGGCGCCGCCGGTGCGCAGTTGGGCTGCAGCGTTAGGGAGCGGGGAGGCCGTGAGCCCTCGGCCCAGGCTCGACGCGGCCAAGACGACTACGACGAGCCCGGCCGCGACGAGGAGAACGCCGAGAAAAACGACCGGCGCGGGCAGGCGCAGGTCCGCTGGTACGGGAATGGCGACGAGGGCGCCCAGGAGCGCGAACTGTGCGACGACCAGCATCCAGCCGGTGCGACGCCGACGCGGATCGGCGGTGAGCTCGGCGCTGCCGCCGGGCTCGAGATCGTCGTCGGGCATCACATCATCGCCTCTCCGGTACCCCCGGTGGTATAGACGACAGTACGCCCCGAAGTCGTCGGTTGGACCGCACGAAAGGCACGGTGATCTCTCATGAGCGCGGCCGAGTGGGACCGGCGCTACGCCGGGACCGATTTCGTCTGGTCCGTGGAGCCCAACAGGCTCCTGGCCGAGGAGGTCGACCGGCTCCGACCCGCTGGTCGCGCTCTCGACCTCGGCACCGGTGAAGGCCGCAACGCCGTCTGGCTTGCCGGTCGCGGATGGTCGGTCACCGCGGTCGACTTCTCACCGGTCGGCATCGACAAGGGGCGGCGACTCGCGGACGAGCACTCGGTGTCCGTCGACTGGGTTATCGCCGACGTCACCGCCTACGAGCCCGCCGGACCGTTCGACCTGGTCGTCCTCGCCTACCTCCAGTTGCCCATCGCCACGCTCGCCCCGGTGCTCACCACCGCGGCCGCGGCCCTGTCGGTTGGGGGCACCTTGCTGCTGATCGGCCACGACCGCGCCAACCTGCGCGACGGCGTCGGCGGCCCGCAAGATCCGTCCGTACTGCACACCGCGCAGGAGGTCAGCGCGGCGCTGAGCGAACTGCAGGTCCAGCGGGCCGAGCAGTATCGTCGCCCCGTGCTGATCGACGGCGTCGAGCGGTTCGCCATCGACACGGTCGTCCGGGCCGTCCGTACCGCCTGAGGGCCGCACACCTCGGGAATGCCGGCGCTCCCGCCGAACTTACAGATACCACGCGGGGTATCTGACCATGAGAGGGATCATGACGACGATCGAACTGACCACCGAGAACTTCACCGACACGGTCGGCAACGGCGGCATCGTGCTCGTCGACTTCTGGGCAGCGTGGTGTGGCCCGTGCCGCATGTTCGCGCCCGTCTTCGAGGACGCCGCCGATCGGCACCCCGACCTGGTGTTCGGCAAGGTCGACACCGAGGCGCAGGTCGAGCTCGCCCAGGCGTTCGGCATCTCCTCGATCCCGACGCTGATGGCCATCCGCGACGGCGTGGTGCTCTACGCCCAGCCCGGCGCGTTACCGGCGAAGGCGCTCGAGCAGCTCATCGAACAGGTACGCGGCGTCGACATGGACGACGTGCAGCGCAAGCTCGCCGAGCAGACCACCACCTGAGCCATCGTCCGCCGGGCCGAAGACCCTGAAATCCGTCCACGATCACGCCCCGATCAGGCCGGAAGACCATCGGTGTGGCCATCCTCATGAACGGCGGCCCGGCCACCGTGTACGGCCCCGCGCCTACCGGGCCTTTCAGGACTTCGCAGCGGCGCGGACGCCTGCCCAGAACGCAACCCAGCACGCGCCTGCAAGCGGATGAGCGCCACAGTTGCGCTACAGAACCGCCGAAAGGCCATCCGCGGACCTGAGATCGAAGAAGGCGAAAGCGCCGCGCCCCCAGAGCCCACCGAGCCTTCGGAACTCCGCTGCAGCGGAGTATCGAGTCCGTCATCCGGCTGGTCATGGCGCCGGCCGTGCTGATGAGCGGACGATCCTCACCCAAGCCGCGCTCGAGGGCGGTAGGCATCCTCGTTCTGCGCCGCCCACACCGCACCGCAGGCGCCCGCTCCGAGCACCGCTAACGTCGACGCCCGCGCCGACGATCCTCAGGCGTGCGACCAGCCACCCGACCGGGACGTCCGAGGTGGTCCGCCCGGTTCGTCTGCCTGGCCGTCCTCGCCGCCGGACTGGTTGCCGTGACAGGACTCGCGCTCCGGCCGCACTCCGCGCCGCCCACCGCCACCGCGTTGCCTGCTGCCGTGCAACCCAACGACGTGCTGTCGGCCGACGGGGTGAACTGTCTGAAAGCCGGCGACACCCTCCGTGACGTCGCCCTCGCCATCACCGGCCCGGGCGGCGCGGCCAACGCCGTGCCTGCGATCGAACACGCCGAGACCCGGATGACCCGCCGTCTCGGCACGCCGGACACCACCCTGGGCGCGCTGTTCCGCCAGATCCACGACACGCTGGACCGCCTCCGCGTCGCCGCGGTCACAGGGTAAGCAGTCAGGGGAAGTGGATCACGCCGCCACGGGTGGCATCCATGGATTGGCGGTCAGGGCGTCGCGGATGGCGTCGATGGGTCGGCGTCCGTGGTTGCGGGCACTGACGAGGTAGGAACGGATCCTGCAATGCCGTTGCAGGGTGGTCAGGGTGCGCCAGCAGCCTTGGACCTTGGCGGCGAGTTTGAACCCGCGGATCGCGGACTCCGAGCCGTTGTTCGTGGGAGGAACGTCGAATCGGGTGGTAAACAGCCACACTTGGTGGACCTTGTGCTTGAGGCGTTTCGCCAGTTGCAGGCCGGGATGGTTGCCCTTGGGCCAGGGCCGGGACAGGTTGGTGGAGATCCCGACCGCCACCCCGTGGTCGAAGCGGCGCCGCAGCCGGGTGAGCAGTTCGGTTTCCACGGCGGTCCGGTCGGCGGCCCGGGCGGTGTTGACCTCGTGGATCGCCACGCGGAGGGCGTCGGCGACTTGCTTGGCCCAGGCCTGGGCGTCGGTGTCGATGGCGTAGGCGTCATCGAGGTAGCGGATCATGTGGGCCAGGCATTGCTGGACCCCGGCCAGGTCCTGGTCGTAGCTGAGGTAGCCGCCGAAGTCGTCGCGGACCAGCACCCCACGAAAGTCGTCGAGGATCCCGAACCCGCTGATCGAGGCCTTCGTGCGGTCACCGGCGGCGCCGTACCAGACCAAATCTGCTCCGCCCCGGGTGTAGGCGCCCATCGTGCGCACGGTGTACACGTGCGGGTTGTGGCAGTCCGGCTCGCTGCCGGCGGCATCGGTCAACGGGGCGGGTGTCTCGTCGGTGCCCAACACCTCCTGCCGGCCCAGCGCGGTCTTGAGCGCCTGTTCGAACCCGGCCGCGGTCAGCGCGGTGTCCAGGCGGGTCAGGCAGGAGGAGATGAACCCGGTGGACACCTCCACCCCGAGCAGCGTGGACATCAAGTCCGCGGTGCGCTCGATGCCGAGCACGTCCTGGCTGGCCAGCAGGGTCGCCGCGGCGGTCACATTCGGGCCGTAGCAGGTCGGCCCGCCCCGCACCCCCGCCGGCAGGCCCGCCATGGTGGCGTGTCCGCAGTCGCACACCCGGCGCATCATCTGATACTCGGTGACCGCCGGGGAGAAGGTCGGCAGGTCAAACACCTGCACCCGGCGGCCGACCGTTCCCGGCGCGTCGGCCAGATTCCCACCGCAGCCCGCGCAGCACGCTGGCTCGACCGGCTCCCGATGGTTTGGGGTGGCCACCGGGGCCAGGCCGCTGCCGCGATGCCCCGGCTGTCCACCCTGCTTGCGCCGGGGCCGGCCCCGGCCCGGCTCTCCCGCGGCCGGCTGCCCCTCGGGTGACGGCTGGGCCGGCCGGCGGGCCGCCTTCGCCTTCGCCTTCGCGGCCAGGCCGTCCGTGCTCGGCGGCTGCGAGGAGTTCGAGGAGTCCCGGCCCACCTGCCGCCGCAGCGCCTCCAGCTCGACCCGCAACGTCTCGATCAACACCGCCTGCTCGGCCAGCTGGGCGGCCTGCTCGGCCACCAGAACCGCCAACTCCTCATAGGAGGGCATCGCCGGCGGCTCGGACACGGCCGAGAGTCAAACATCATCAAACACCCGGAACGAGCACCGACACGCCGCACGTCAACCGGGGGTCTGACTGGTTACGTCACAGGCGCTCCTACCGCGGAGATCTCCGCGGATCTCACAACGTTGATCGACCCGCTGGCGACCCGATGCAACGCCGTGCTGCTTGCCGCCGACGCCGTGCACATAGCGTCGGCGCCGCCCTCCACTGCCGAAGACGGCAGCCGACGAGCCTTGGGAGGTACATCGCGCGGCCTCGGACGGCGAGCATGACCCTTGATGAGCTGGTCGTCGGCGAGGCGGTCAACCCCGGTCTTCGTCTTCATCGCGCCGGTCTCGCACAGCGCATCTCCGAGGGCCAGGACAGCAGGCTCGAGCGGGAAGAGATGGAGAAGCTGTTCCTGTCGATCGCGTGAACGCCCGCAGTCAGGCGCGACCGACCAGCATCAGGTTCCAGTACAAGAACGGCAGCCCGTAGCGCTTCAGATAACCCATGTCGGTCCGTTCCCTGATCGTGTTGATCAGAGGGATCGTCGGGGTGGGCTTCATCGAGTAGTCGAACTCGGCGAGCAGTATCTTCCGCTTCGCCGTGGTCAGCGGGCAGGACGCGTAGCCGTCGTAGGACGCGGTGAGCGGCTTGCCGTCCATCGCGCTGAGCAGGTTGGCCACAACGACGGGGGCTTGCTTGCGGACCGCCGCTGCGGTCTTGGAGTTCGGGGAGGAGCCCGCATCGCCGAGCGAGAACACGTTCGGGTACCGCACGTGCTGCATGCTGTTCTTGTCGATCTCGACGTAGCCTGCCGGGTTGGCGGCGTCGGCCAGCAGGCTCTTCTTGATCCAGTCCGGGGCGCTCTGCGGCGGTACGAGATGCATCACGTTGTAGGGCAATGTGGTCGTGGTGTCGTTCTTGCGGTCCGTCACCACCGCCTCCCGCCGGTCGGGGCGCACCTCGGTGACCTCGCTCTCGAAGTGCACGGTGATGCCGTAGCGGCGAGCCACACCCGCAAGCACGTCGGAGAACTCCTTGACGCCGAACATCCCCGGTGTGGGGAGGACCAGATGGATGTCGATGTTGCGCAGCACACCCTGCTCGCGCCAGTAGTCCGCGGCGAGGTAGGCGATCTTCTGCGGTGCTCCCGCACACTTGATAGGGCCTGCCGGCATGCCGAACACGGCGGTGCCCGACGTCGTGTTGCGGATGAAGTTCCACATCGCGGGCGCGAGCTCGTACGCATAGTTGCTGGACACGCCGCCGCGGCCGAGCGTCGCGGACAGTCCCATGATCTTCGCCCAGTCGAGCTGGATCCCCGGACAGACGACCAGGTAGTCGTAGCCCACCGTGCCACCATCATGCAGGGTGATCTCGCGGCCGTCCGGATCGATCTCGGCTGCCGCCTGCTTGATCCAGCGAACCCCCTTCGGCATCACCGACGCCTGCGGCCGCGCGCTCTTCTCGACCGGCGCCCGGCCGCCGCCGACCAGGGTCCACAGCGGCTGGTAGTAGTGCGTCGTCGCCGGGTCGATGACGGCGACGTCGGCCTGGCCCGCCCGACGAAGCCGGGCGGCGACCGAGATGCCGGCGCTGCCTCCGCCCACGACCGCGATCCTGTGGTGCGCCCTGAGTGCCACCGCTTCCCACCTTCCAGAGAGCGGACAATTTGTCCGTACATCTAGGTTAAAGGCGGGTCCGGCGCCACACAAGGCCCAGGGTCAGGTCCGGTTCGGGCCCGAGCGGTCCCCGGTGACGGTCATGCGGTAGCCCTCGTGGGCCGACCACTCCGCGGCGACGCTGAACCGGTCGCCGCGGATGAGCGTCTCGCGCCACTCGATGGGCTGCGCGCGCAGACATCCCAGGCGCAGCACCTCCATGACCGCCGTGCCCGCCGGGATGGCGAGCAGGCGGCGGACCGAGGCCGCAGGCACCGCCGCCGAGATGATCTCGCTGCCGCCAGTCGGCCGCGTGCCGGTGAGCGAGGCGAGTTCGTCGTAGAGGCCGGAATGAGAGAAGTCCGCCTCCAACAGGGGCCCTGCGATCGACCGCGGCAGCCACGCCCTGTCCAGGGCCAGCGGCTCGCCGTCGGCCAACCGCAGGCGTTCGAGGTAGACCAGTTCGGTGTCGGTAGGCCGATCGAGCCTAGCCGCGACGCGTTCGTCGGTGCGCACATCCAGGGCACGCACGACGCTGCGCTGCTCGAGTCCCATCGCCTCGACGGAGCTGAACAGGGAATACAGCGCACCCAGTGGCTGCTCGATGCGCGGCTTGCGGATCCACGTCCCGCGGCCTCGGCCCGAGCTGAGGACGCCCTCGGCACGCAGACGGCGCAGCGCGTCGCGGACGGTCTGCCTGCTCACGCCGTATTCGGCCGCCAGCTCGAGCTCGCCGGGAAAGCGGTCCTCGAAGGCACCCGCCCGCAGGCGGCGGCGCAGATCGGCGTCGATCTGGGCCCAGAGCGGAAGGGGATGGGAGCGGTCCAGCGGTCGCGCCCGGACACTGCTTGCCATGCGTACCTCGCAGACAAACTCCTTGAATGTTGCATTGCCCGTACTACGCTACCGGACCGATCACCGAGGACGTTCAGAGCGGCAGCGTGACCGCGGTGACCGCAATCAGGACCAGTACGGAGATCCCGACCGCGCCGATCTCCCAGCGGGCGGTGACCACATGCGGGAGCGGTCGACGGTGCAACAGCCGCTGCCGCCACCAGCCGACACCGGCGATGAACAGAGCAACGACAACGGCCAGCGATGCCGGGACCAGCCGCAACGCTCCCGGGAAGTGGTCGAACTCGCGCACCAGCAACAACGCGCCGTTGCCGAGCACGGCGAAGGACGTGCGGCTCCACGCCAGGGACGTCCGCTCCGCCTGAAGGCCGTCGTCGGGCGGCTTGCGCACCACATCGTCGGTCATCACGCGGTCGCCTTCGCCATCACCAACACGAAGGCAACGACGGCGACGAGGACGAGGCCCATCCCGAGCACGAACGGAACCCGGTGGCGAGGGAGCGGGAGCCCACGGCGCATCGCCGCGTCGACCCGGCTCCACCGGCGGATCCCGGCGGCGGCCGTGATGATGGCCAACGCGGCCAGGAGCGCGCCGATGACGTGGCGGGCGCCGGGCACCGCGAGTTCGGGTACGAACTGGACGACCGCGACGGCGGCCGCCAACAGCCCCAGCGCCGTACGGAGCCAGGCCAGGAATGTGCGCTCGTTGGCCAGCGTGAACCGGTAGTCCGGCTCGAACTCCTCCTCGTCGGCGTGACGTTCGGACGCACTGCTCACCGGGGCCTCCGCTTCGACTTGGGCAGGATCGCCGCACGGCGCGGCCCGGTTGTGCGACCGCTCCGAACCGTCGAACGATCAGATTGTACGGACACCGGTGCACAGTCAGATGTTCGCTCAGAGAGCGGGCAGCCTGGCCGAGTAGATCGAATACCCGTCGACGCGCCGAGCCACGCCGGTGGCGAGAACGGTGGCCGCCACCATAGGCACAGTGAGCGCGAAGCCGCCGTGTGTCAGCTCCATCACCAGCGCGAGCGCGGACAGCGGCGCCTGCATGGCGGCGCCGATCATCGCGGCCGCGCCGATGACGGCGTAGGCACCGACGGGAGCACCCGGAAAGAGCATCGACCAGGCCGCGCCGAGCGCCCCGCCGAGCACGGCGCCGGTGCTCATGACCGGGGTGAACAAGCCTCCCGACATGCCGCTGCCCAGACAGAGCGTGGTCATCACCGGCTTGAGGAGCGCGAGCGCGACCATCAGGCCGAGCGGCGAGACGCCGAGGAACGCGTCGTAGGCGATGCCCTTGCCGTTGCCGAACAGCTGCGGCAGCACGATCCCGACCACACCCAGGACCAGGCAGGCCCCCAGCGGCGCGACGAGGGCGAGCCTGCCCCGGGGACGGTGATGGGAGACCAGCCCGACGAGCCGCACGAAGCCGACGGAGAGCAGACCGATCAACGGGCCCGCGACGAGGGCCCAGGCCAGCTCGGTGGGTCGGAACGGATACTCCGGGACGCCCGGGTAGGTCGGTGCGTCGGGAAGGATCAGCCAGGCGACGGCGGTGGCGACGAACGAGCACGCCAGCGCGGGCAACACCACGGGCAGGTCCATGCTGCCGAGCAGGATCTCGGCGGTGAACAGCGCTCCGCCGAAGGGCACGTTGTAGACCGCCGCGAGCCCGGCGCCGCCGCCACAGGCGACGAGCAGCCGTTTCTGGGCCGTCGACAGCCGGGTCCAGCGGGTCAGCAGGCTGCCGAAGGCCGCGCCCATCAGTTTCGGCGCCGCCTCACGGCCCAGCGAGACCCCCATGCCGACGACGATGATGGAGATCACCGACGTCGCGAGGCTGCGCCGAAACGACAGCGTTCCATCCCCCGTCCACACCGCCTCATCCACCTCGGACCGCCCCGGGACGTAACGGCGCAGCAGGAACCACGCCACACCGCCGAACGCACCCGCGAGCGCCAAGGACACTACGCGCCGGACCGCGGAGGCGTGCTCGGCGCCGTTCTCGAGGCTGCCGCTGTCATAGCCGAACGCAAGGTGCTCGACGGTGACCAGAAGGAGCATCAGGGCGCCGCCCGCCAGCCCGGTCACCACGCCGGTCAGCGCGACCATCGCCCAGAAGGTCGGCGTCAGCCGGGCCACCTCGTGAGTCATGTTCGGCTGCTCGGTGGCCCCGCGACCGGACGGAAGCCGGTTCCGCAGCAGCGGCGCCGGACGCCGCACGCGCCCTTTGGTGTCGTATTGCCCGTCCGCCGCGGCGGCCCGACCGGTGGGACCGTCGGCCGCACCAGGGTGCGCATCCACGGCGCCGACGCTACCGAGCAGGCCGATGCGAGGACCGCCGCGCCTGCGCCGGATCACACCGGTGGGCCCGGACGCGGCGCCTACGACGTGCGCAGGCCCGGAGCGTGCGCCGCCATGCGCGTCAAGCCGCGGCGTGGGCTTTCCGGGACACGACCTCGGGCACCCCGGCGTCGGTGAGGACGAAGGACCGGAACCCGTTGCGGGCCAGCAGCGTCGCGGCGATCGCCGCCCGCCTGCCGCTGCCGCAGGCGATGAGCACCGGCTCCCGGGTGTCGAGGGCCGCCGGGACGCTCTCGTTCAGGTCGGGCAGGAAGCACTCCACCGCGCCCTCGTACGGTTCCGCGGCGCGCTCGTGCGACATCCGCACGTCCAGCACCTGCGCGCCAGGACGGGCCGCATCCGCGACGAACGCGTCCACGTCGACCAGAGCGTAGGTGGCCGTGGCAACGGCGGGCGAGGGGTCACGCACGACTCCCCGCACGGTGTCCACGCCGATCTGCGCGAGCTGGGTCACGGCCTCGGCCACGTCCTGGTCCGCATCGGCCACAAGCACGATCCCGTGGTCGCGCGGCACCAGCCAGCCCACCCAGCTGCCGAAGTCGACGTCCAGCTCGACCCCGACCGATCCGGGGACGAAGCCCGCCGCCTGACGGGCGCGCGGGCGCATGTCGACCACGGCCACGTCTGCGGGCAGGACCGCGAGCTCCGACTCCGCGAGCTCGGGCACCGCGACCTGCGGCATCGGCGCGACACCCAGCGTGTTCGCGGGCCCCTGGAACCGGTAGAAGCTCGGGATCGGCATCGGGGTCGCGAGCAGGCGGTCGGCGAACACGTCGGCGTCGGCGATGCCCAGTAGCGGATTCCCGGTGATCTCTTCGCCGATGGTCGACGTGTAGCGACCAGCACCCGACGACGTGCAGAACGAGCCCTCGCCGTGAGTCGGGTAGAGGCCCACCTCGCGGGGGAGCGCCGCCAGCCGTCGCAGCGACCCGTGCTGCAGGACGCCCAGGCTGTGCGCTCGCTCCGGCCCGAGCAGGTCCGGCCGACCTGCGGACCCGACGAGCAGGCTGCCACCGGAGAACAGCGCCACCGGCTCCCCGTCGATCAGCACGAGGTAGCTCGTGTGCTCGGGCGTGTGGCCCGGCGTGTGCAGCGGCCGGACCACCAGGCCCCGGCCTGCGTCGATCTCCTCGTTGTGGAACGCGGGCGTGCTCGGGTAGGCGGGGGCAGCGGCGGCAGGCATCACCAGCTCGGCGCCGGTGAGCTTCGCCGTCTGCAGGCCTCCGGAGTGGTAGTCGTTGTGCAGATGCGTCTCCAGCACCATCCGGACCTGCAGGTTCTTCGCGTCGGTCACCGCGAGGAAGCGGTCGATGTCGCGCTGCGGGTCGATGAGGAGTGCGCGCCCGTCGTGTTCGAGCAGATAGGTCTGGTCGCCCAGACCGGGGGTACGGAACGGGGTGATCTCCATGGCATGCCTCCTGGTCCGGCGCCGGGCCTCCGACGCCCACCTCCTAGAGAACGCACAAATTGTACGTACATTCCACGGCTCGGCGCCACCCCGGAGTTCCGGGTGGTCAGCTCCGGCCGAAAAGACGCGCCAGCAGCCCGCGGGGCTCGGCGGGCGGGCACGAGCACCGACCTGAGCGGGGGACACCCGCCAGCACCTGCTCGACGTGCTGCCCACAACCCCGGTAGGTGGCCTTGCCGCACTGGCGGCACATCACGCGCTGACACATGGGGAGTTCCCTTCTCGATGGACTTCCGCACAATACCCCCTGGGGTAACCGGACGTCGATCGGCTCCGCGCGGAAGACCGCGGAGAGGAGTGGGTCACATCGCCGTGCGCCGACCCGCCATGTGTACGTACATTTAGTCAGAATGGGACGGCAGACGCCAGGAGGGCGGTGGGGGTCGAAGTGACGCTACTGACGGCTTCGGCGCTCGGTGTCCTCATCGGACTCGTTCTCGGCGCGCTGGGTGGGGGCGGCGGCGTGTTGACGGTGCCGGTCTTGGTCTACGCCCTCGGGGAGACCCCGCAGGACGCGACAACCGGCAGCCTGATCATCGTGGGCGTCGCCGCGGCGGTCGGCGCCCTCGCCCGGCGCGGCAGCGGGTTGGTGGCCTGGCGCAAGGGCCTCGTCTTCGGCGCGATCGGGATACCCGCCACCTACCTCGGCACCGCGGTCAACCAACGGCTCGATCCGGCCGTGCTGCTCCTGGCCTTCGCCCTGCTCATCCTCGCTGTGGCCGTCACGATGCTGGTCGGAAACCGGCGGTCCACGACGGCCGCGACGGAAGCGGCGCCGCACGGCGGCGCGGGCCCTGACGGCGTGGTCGCACCGACCGCGGTGCGCACCCGACCTGCCGTCGACATCGCCAAGGTCGTCGCCTCGGCCCTCGCGGTGGGCTTCCTGACCGGACTGCTGGGAGTCGGCGGGGGCTTCCTGATCGTGCCCGCGCTGGTCATCGCCCTGCACATGCCGATGCCCACGGCGATCGGAACATCGCTGCTGGTCATCACGGCGAACTCCGCGGCCTCGCTGCTCGCGCGCGCCGCGACCGTCCACGTCGACTGGAGCGTCGTCGGGCCGTTCACCCTCGCCGCGGTGCTCGCCACGATCGTCGGCAAGCGACTCGCCGACCGCCTCGCCGGTGAGACGCTTACCCGCGCCTTCGCGTTCCTGCTCATCACCGTGGCCGCGTTCGTCACGTTCCAGAGCGTGCAGGCCTTGACCTGACCTCGGGACGAAGCCCGATTCTCCGCTCATGGCCCGGGCCGACCTGACCCTGTGAGCTTCCTGCGCGGTGCTGCGGCGTGCTTGACTCGGGCGTATGGCCGATGTCACAGGACGGGGTCGTGGCCAGGCGACGCGGTGGGTACGACTGCTACGCGACGTCCTGGCGTGGTTGACGGCGCCGCGGCCGGGCGGGGGCGGACGCCCGCACCTACGGCCCGACCCGTGGATGTCGATCGGCGAGGCGGCCCGTGCCGCGCATGCGGCAGGCGTCCCCTTCTGACGGTCCCTTCCTTCGCGAGGACGCCAGGAGCCTCCTTCGTGGTCCATCTGTACGGACATCTGGACTCATGGCAGACTCCGGTCGTACCCGCGCGCAGCCGTGAAGGGCACGCGGCGGGGGCCTCCCAGAGGAGAGGGGTGTCGGCGTGCGCTATGGCTTCGCGATCGACCAGCGCACCTGCATCGGCTGCCATGCGTGCACGGTGGCGTGCAAGACCGAGCACGAGGTGCCGGTCGGGCAGTTCCGGACCTGGGTGAAGTACGTCGAGCAGGGCACGTTCCCGAACAGCACCCGCGACTTCGGGGTCATGCGCTGCAACCACTGCACCGACGCGCCGTGCGTGAGGATCTGCCCGACGAAGGCGCTGTACCAGCGCGCGGACGGCATCGTCGACTTCGACCGCGACCGCTGCATCGGCTGCAAGAGCTGCATGCAGGGCTGCCCGTACGACGCGATCTACATCGATGAGGACACCCATACCGCGGCCAAGTGCAACTTCTGCGCACACCGCATCGACGCCGACCTCGAACCCGCCTGCGTCGTGGTGTGTCCGACGCACTCGATCTGGGTGGGCGACCTCGACGACCCGCACAGCGGGATCTCCCGGCTGGTCAACGCGAACCCGGTGGCGGTGCGCGCGCCGGAGCAGAACACCGGGCCGAACGTGTTCTACCTGGGCGCCGACCGCGCGGTGCTGGACCCGCTCGCGGCCCCGGTGGACGGCAGCTACCTCTTCTCCTCCCCCGACGCGCACCGCGCGCAGGTGGCGCGGGACCAGCCCGTCGACCCGGTCGGCCACGCGCGGACCACCCTGAACACCGCGCACCCGCGGCCGTGGGGGTGGCGGGTGAGCACCTACCTGTGGACCAAGGCCGTGGGCGGGGGCGCGCTGCTCGTCGCCGCGCTCGCGGTGCTGCTCGGCGTGGACCTCGGGGTGCTGACCACGATCGCGGCGCCCGCGCTCGGGGTGGCCGGGACGGCCGCGACCGGGGTGCTCCTGATCTGGGACCTCAAGCGCCCGGAGCGGGCCCTGTACATCTTCTTGAAGTCCAACTTCCGCTCCTGGCTGGTGTGGGGCTCCTACGCGTTGGCGGCGTTCGCGGCGGTGTCCGGGATCTGGCTGTTGATCGGCATCGGCGTCGAGACCGGGCTGCTCGCGTCGGCGCACACCGCGTTCGTCGTGCTGGCCTGGCTCGCCCTGCCGACCGGCGTGCTGGTCGCGGGCTACACCGGGTTCCTGTTCGGCCAGGCCGAGGGCCGCGACCTGTGGCAGTCACCGCTGCTGTTCTGGCACCTGATCGTCCAGGCGGTGATGGTCGGCAGCGGTGCGCTGGCGGCCGCGGCCGCTACGGTCGGCTTCCGCCCCGCGGGCATCGCGCTCATAGGCACCACGTTGGCCTGCGCCACCGTCGCGCACGTCCTGATCATGTTGGTCGAGTGCGGGGGCAGGCACGCGAGCAGGCAGGCCGCCCTGGCCGCCCACATGATCACCCACGGCCGCTACGCCGGGCCGTTCTGGCTCGGCGGCGTCGTACTGGCCGTCGGCGCGGCGGCACTCGCCGTGGCCGGGATCGCCACCCAGGTCCTGGCGCTCACCCTGCTCGCGGGCGTCGTCGTGCAGGTCGCGCTGCTGGCCTACGAATCCGTTTTCGTGCGCGCGGGCCAGGACCCGCCGCTGTCCTGAGCCCGCCTGCCTGATCGTCGGAGGTCCGAACCCGCATGACCGAGACCGTGCCCCACCGCACAGGCGAGCCGACGTCAGCCGCTTCAGCCCCCGCGGACCACGTGCTCCCGGGCGCCCGCACGCACGAGCACCTGCGCAACTACCCGCCGGTCTCGGCGTGGGACGACCACGTCGAATACGACGCCAAGGCGCACCCGCGCAAGGTGCCGCGCCACTACATGCTCGTGCCGACCACCTGCTTCAACTGCGAGTCCGCGTGCGGCCTGCTGGCCTACGTCGACCGCGACGACCTCTCGGTCAAGAAGGTCGAGGGCAACCCCGCCCACCCGGGCTCGCGCGGGCGCAACTGCGCCAAGGGCCCCGCCACGATCAACCAGCTCAACGACCCCGAGCGCATCCTGTACCCGATGCGGCGCGTCGGCGAGCGCGGCGGCGGCCAGTGGGAGCGCGTCAGCTGGGACACCGCACTCGACGACATCGCGGGCCGGATCCGCACGGCGATCACCGAGGGCCGCCACGAGCAGGTCGGCTACCACGTCGGCCGACCCGGCGAGGACGGCTTCGCCGAGCGCATGCTGCAGGCCTGGGGGGTGGACGGGCACAACAGCCACACCAACGTGTGCTCCTCGGGGGCCCGGCTGGGCCAGACGCTGTGGGGTGGCTACGACCGGCCCTCCCCCGACCACGCCAACGCCAAGGTCATCCTCCTGTTCTCCAGCCACCTGGAGACCGGGCACTACTTCAACCCCCACGCCCAACGGATCATGGAAGGCAAGCAGGGAGGCGCGAAGCTGGTCGTGGTCGACCCGCGGCTGTCCAACACCGCGGGCCACGCCGACGTGTGGATCGCGCCCTGGCCGGGCAGCGAGGCCGCGATCCTGCTCGCGGTGGCGTCCTACCTGCTGCGCACCCGCCGGATCGACGAGCCGTTCCTGCGGCGCTGGTTCAACTGGGACATCTACCTGCGCGAGCGCCACCCGTCGGCGCCCTCGACGTTCGCGGCGTTCCTCGACGCCCTGGAGGCCGACTACGCCGAGTTCACCTTCGCGTTCGCCGCGCAGGAAGCCCAGGTGCCCGTCGAGCAGATCGAGGAGCTCGCCCGGCTCGTCGCGCAGTCCGACGGGCGGCTCGCGGCGCACATCTGGCGCTCGGCCGCGGCGGGCAACCTCGGCGGCTGGCAGGTCGCCCGCACGTTGTGGTTCGTGCTGGCCTTGACCGGCTCGATCGGCACGGTCGGCGGCACCGCCCCCAACGGCTGGAACAAGTTCATCCCGCACGGGCCCGACGTGCCCGCCCACGACCACTGGAACGAGCTGGCCTGGCCCGCCGAATACCCGCTGTCGTGCAACGAGATGTCGATCCTGCTCCCGCACTTCCTCGAAGAGGGCCGCGGCAGCATGGACGTGTACTTCTCCCGCGTGTTCAACCCGGTCTGGACCTACCCGGACGGCTTCACCTGGATGCGGGCGCTGTCGGACCCGGAGAAGGTGCGACTGCACGTCGCGCTCACCCCGACCTGGTCGGAGACCGCCGAGTTCGCCGACTACGTCCTCCCGATGGGGCACTCCACCGAGCGCCACGACACCCACTCCTACGAGACCCACGCCGCCAAGTGGCTCGGCTTCCGCCAGCCGGTGAAGCGGGTGGCGATGGAGAAGCTCGGTCGCCCTGTCGGCGATACCCGCGACGCCAACCCCGGCGAGGTCTGGGAGGAGAACGAGCTGTGGTTCGAGCTGTCCTGGCGCATCGACCCCGACGGCGCGCTGGGCATCAGGAAGCATTTCGAGTCGCCCTACCGGCCCGGTGAGAAGGTCACCGTCGACGAGTACTACCGGTGGGTCTTCGAGAACCGGGTCCCGGGCCTCGCCGACAAGGCCGAGGCCGAGGGGCTCACCCCGCTGGCGTACATGCGCCGCTACGGCGTCGTCGAAGTCGCGAACAACCTCTACCGCCAGGACGAACGCCCGCTCACCGACGCCGAGCTCGCCGATGCCGCGCCCGACGAGAACGGCGTGCTGCGCAAGCCCACCGACCTGGACTCCGTGCCACCGCTGATCGGCGAGGCGGGCGCGGTCGGCCTCCGGCACGCCGACGGCACCGTGACGGCGGGCTGGCTCACCCCCTCCCGCAAGCTCGAGGTCTACTCAACCGCGATGCGCGACTGGGGCTGGCCCGAGCACGCCACCCCCGGCTACCTCCGCTCCCACGTGGCACGCTCGGAGCTCGACCTCGACGCGGGCGACCTCGTCCTCGTACCCACCTTCCGGCTGCCGACGCTCATCCACACCCGCTCCGGAAACGCCAAGTACCTCAACGAGATCTCCAACTCCCACCCGCTGTGGCTCAACGCCACCGACGCCGCGCGCCACGCCGTCGGCACCGGCGACCTCGTCCGCCTGAACACCTCCATCGGCTACCTCATCGCCCGCGTCTGGGTCACCGAGGGCATCCGCCCGGGGGTGTGCGCGCTGTCGCACCACATGGGCCGCTGGCGCCTGCACGACACCGAGGGCAGCCGCTGGGTGCAGGGCCTGGTCGACATCACCCACCCCGACGGCCCACATTCGTGGATGCTGCGCTACCGCGGCGGCATCGCGCCGTTCGCCTCCGACGACCCCGACTCGCAGCGCATCTGGTGGACCGACCCGGGCGTGCACCAGAACCTCGCCTTCGGCGTGCAGCCCGACCCGCACTCCGGCATGCACTGCTGGCTGCAGAAGGTGCGGATGGAGAAGGCGCACCCCGGCGACCGCTACGGCGACGTCTACGTCGACGCCCGCCGCTCCACCGCCGTCTACCGGGAGTGGCTCGCGAAGACCCGCACGACGCTGGGCCCCGGCGGCCTGCGTCGCCCCGAGTTCCTCATGCGCCCGGTCAAGCCGCGCCGTCGGGCGTTCCGGGTGACACCATGAGCCTCCTGGCAGGCAGCCGCGCCGAGGTCGACGTCGAGCGCGTCCGCGCGGCGCTGTCCGCCGTGCACGACCCGGAGATCGGCCGTCCGCTGACCGAGCTGGGCATGCTCGGCATGGTCACGGCCCGCCGCGGCCGCGTCCGCGTCGAGATCCGGCTCACCACCGAGACGTGCCCCCTCGTGGACGAGCTGCGGCACGCGGTGACGACCGTCGTCGCGGCAGTAGACGGGGTCCGCGCCGTCGAGGTGGCATTCACCGCCCTACCCCCGCGCGAGCGGGCCGCGCTCGCCGACCGGCTCAAGGCCACCGCGCCGCCGCTGTCCGACGGGCTGGGCGACCGGACCCGGATCTACGCGGTCGCGAGCGGGAAGGGCGGCGTCGGCAAGAGCACGGTCACCGCCAACCTCGCCGTGGCGCTCGCCGCGACCGGCATGCGGATCGGTGTGCTCGACGCCGACGTGTGGGGTTACTCGATGCCGCAGCTGTTCGGCGTGCGGCGCAACCCGGTCGTGCTCGGCGAGATGATGCTCCCGGTGCCCGCCCACGGCGTGGGCCTGATGTCGGTCGGCTTCTTCGTTCAGGAGGAGCAGCCCGTGGTCTGGCGCGGGCCGATGCTGCACAAGGCCCTCGCCCAGTTCGTGTCCGACACCTACTGGGGGTCCCTCGACGCCCTGCTGGTCGACATGCCGCCCGGCACCGGCGACGCCACCCTGTCGCTGCTGGAGCTGCTGCCCGACACCGCCCTGCTCGCCGTCACCACGCCCCAGACCACGGCCCGGGTCGTGGCGGCCAGGGTGGCACGCATGGCGGCGGAGACCGGCGTGCCGCTGGCCGGGGTCGTGGAGAACATGTCCGCGGCCGTGTGCGCCTGCTGCGGGGAACACACCGCCGTCTTCGGCAGCGGCGGCGGCGCGATGCTCGCCGCCGAGACCGGCGCACCCCTGCTGGGCCAGGTGCCGCTGGACGTGGCGGCCCGCGAGGCGGGCGACCGCGGCGTGCCCGTCGTCGTCGCCGCCCCCACCGCCGCCTCGGCCCGCGAGCTCACCCGCATCGCCGCCGTCCTGCCCACACCGCGCCGCACGCTCAGCCGCCGGGCGTTGCCCCTCTCGGTGGTGACGCCCGCGACCAACGCCCGGCCGTGATCATGGCGTGAGTTCGGCGGCGGACGGGGCACAGAGCAGGTCGTCCAGGCCGAGCATGCGGCGGTCGGCCACGGGCGCCGAGCACCCAGGTGTCCTCGTCGGTCGTCACGCCCGACCACCGCAGCGCGGAGCGGAAGGGGAGCCGGGTGCACGACGACGGCGAGGTCGAGCGCGACGGTGTGGGCTGCGGATCTGACATGCGGGCAGGCGCGCGAAGCGTGTGCGCGTCACCGCAGGGGTAGCCGGATGGTGAACGTCGCCCCGCCTGTCGGCCCGGACGCCACCTCGACTGTGCCCTGGTGCGCGGTCACCACTTCGCGGACGACGGCCAGACCGATGCCAGAGCCCGCCACGTCCCGGTGATCCCGGCCCCGCCACAAGCGGTCGAAGACGTGCGGGAGCGCGTCGGCCGGGATCCCCGGGCCGCTGTCGGTGACCTGCACGACCGCGACGCCGTCGGCGGTGAACACGCGAACGGTCACGCTGTCACCGGAGCGCGCATAGCGCTCTGCGTTGGCCAGGACGTTACCCAGCGCCTGGTGGAGCCGATCAGCGTCAGCCCGGACGACCACGCCCTCGGTGAGCTCGACCCGGGCGGTGAGGCCTGCCGCCTCCAACCGGGGTGCGTGAGAGGCCAGCGCTGCGCGGGCAAGGACGGCCAGGTCGACGTCGGCGAGGCGCAGCGACAGTGCGGCAGACTCGGCGGCGGAGAGCTCGGCAAGGTCCTCGACGACCCGGCCGAGTCGCAGGGTCTGGTCGTGCAGGCTGGTCAAGCGGGCCGGGTCGGGGTCGGCGAACCCGTCTCGCAGCTCCTCCAGGCCTGCCCGCAACGTCGCCAGCGGCGTGCGCAACTCGTGCGCGACGTCCGAGGTGAGGTTGCGCCGCGCCTGCTCGACCCGGGACACCTCGGCGACCATGGTGTCGAACGCCCGACCGAGGTCCCCGAGCTCACCGGGCGCGTGCACGCCGGAGCGGGCGGACCGGTCACCGCGGGCCATCGCCCTCGCGGCGCTCGCGAGCCGCCCGATCGGTCGCACGATCTGCCTGCTGACAAACCAGCTCGCGGCGAGGGCCACCGCGAGCGCCACGGCCGCGGCGCCGCCGATCCATCCCCACGCCACGCCACGCGCCGACGCCCCCGCGGCCCCGGGGAAGACGAGCTGCACGACACCCACCACCGTCCCGGCGACGACGACCGGTGCGCTGACCCCGTTCCGGCCCGCGCCCCCGCTGCCCGGGCCCGGCCCGGATCCGCCGCCGGGGGACCGCACGGTCGCACCCGCCGCGTCACGCACGGCCAGTCGAGCCCCCGCTCCTTCGGCCAGGGCCACGGCTGTGTCCAGACGTGCTCCGGACCAGCCCGCCGCCTCGGCATAGGCGACACCGGCCGCCGCGGCCACCTGGTCGGCGGTCTGCTGCCAGGTCATCTGCTGGGCTGCGGCGAGACCTCGGTCGGCTCCCACCGCGGCGCCTGCGGCCATCACGAGGACCGAGGAGAGCGCAGCTGCCACGAACGCCGCGAGCAGCCGCCAGGCCAGCGGACCCCAGGCACGGTCACCGGTCACGGCGCAGGCCCAACCGGTAGCCGACCCCGTGCACCGTCTCGACGACCGCGGCCCCGTCGGCCCCGAGCTTGTGCCGCAGGTTCTTCACATGCGAGTCGATGCTGCGCTCGTACCCGGCGAACTCGTAGCCGCGCACCCGGTTGACCAGCTCGTAGCGCGAGTACGCCCGACCGGGCACGGCTGCGAGGGCGGCCAGCAGGCCGAACTCGGTCGGGGTGAGGTCCAGCGTCGTGCCGTCCCAGCTCGCCTCGTGGCGGGCCTCGTCCACGCGCAGCCGCCCGGCGCCGAACGACGACGGCCCCGACGCGTCCGAGCCGCCGCGGGTCCGGTGCAACACGGCCTGGACGCGCAGGACGACCTCGGTCGGGCTGAACGGTTTGGTGACGTAGTCGTCCGCGCCGAGCTCCAGCCCACGGATGCGGTCGGTCACGTCGCTGCGCGCGGTGAGCACGACGACCGGGACGCTGCCACCAGCGCGGGCCGCCCGCAGCACCTCGATGCCGTCGACGTCGGGCAGGCCGAGGTCGAGCACGACGATCTCGGCGCGGTCCTCGTCGAGCATCTCCAGCGCCTGCGCGCCGGACCCGGTGGTCAGTACGGCGAACCCGGCCCGCTCCAGGTACCGGCGGAGCAGCTCGCGGATCTCCCGCTCGTCCTCGACGACGAGAACCGTGCTGACCCCCAAGGTCTCCACATCCCCTCCACATCGACCACATCGTGCCTGCACCAGCGGAGCCGATCCTCAATGGTGCACAACCTGAGGAGGACAGATGAGGACCATCACGAAGGTCGCCACCGCCGCAGTCGGCATGCTGACCGTCGGTGTGCTCGTCGCGGGGCCGGCACTCGCCGCCACACCGGGCGATGGCTACGGCCCCGCCTGCGGCTGCGGCAGCACGAGCCAGAATGGCGGCGGGTACGGCCCGGGCACCGGCCGGGCCCTATTCGTCGCGCCCAGCAACACCCTGACCGTCGCAGAGCGTACGACGCTGCAGGCCAACGCGCATGAGGAGAAGCTCGCGCACGACCTCTACACCGCGTTCGCCGCCCGCTACGACGACCCGGTCTTCGACCGGATCGCGGCGGCCGAGACACGCCACATCGAGGCCCTGCGGACCCTGCTCGCCCGCTACGGCATCGCCGACCCGACCGCCGGGCTGGCATCGGGCCGCTTCAGCGACCCCACCGTCCAGGCCACCTACGATCGCCTGCTCGCCGCAGGACTGGCCGGCGAGCCCGCCGCCCTCGGGGTCGGCCGGACCGTCGAGTCCACCGACATCGCCGACCTGCGGGCCGCCGCCCAGGGCCTGACCGCGCCGGACGTGCAGCGGGTCTACCAGCACCTGCTGAGCGCGTCGCAGCAGCACCTGGCCGCGTTCGAGCTCCGGCTCTGACGGCTCCGCGCCGCGGACCCAGTTCGCCGATGACGGGTCGTGCGGGTGGGAGCCCGGTGGCGGGGGCGTGTACACACGACCCCCGCCACCGTCCTGCGCGGCCCGGTGCCGCGCCTGCCCCTGCGGTGGGTACGGGCGACGTCCTCCCAGCAGCAGGGGCGGAGGGGCACCGCCCGACGACGCGTCCCGCCGACGGGTGGCGTCTGTCGGCGGTGGCCAGGGCGAAGGACCCGTGCCTGCGAGACACCGGCGCACCAGGCTGGCAGCCCGAGCCGGAATCCCGGCGCACGTCGAGGGAGCCGCCGGTGGACACCGCAACCAAGGCCGCCGCCCGTTCGGCGGCGCCGGACACCTCACCGCTGCTCGACCGGATCCGGCGCGGTGTGATCGGTGAAGGAGCGACGCTGGACGGCCCGTACGGCAGGCGGCGGATCACCTACGCCGACTACACCGCTTCGGGCCGTTCGCTCGACTTCGTCGAGGAGTTCATCCGCGACCACGTCCTGCCCCGCTACGCCAACACCCACACCGAAAGCTCTGGTACCGGGTTGCAGACCACCCGGCTACGCGAGGAGGCCCGTCGACTGATCCACGACGCCGTCGGTGGCACCGACGAGGACCTGGTGATCTTCTGCGGCTCCGGGGCGACCGCAGCGGTGAACAAGCTGGTCGCCATCCTGGAGCTGCGCCTCCCGGCCAGACAGGCCGCCCGCTACGGGCTCGCCGAGGCGATCCCGGCCGCCGAGCGGCCGGTCGTGTTCCTCGGGCCCTACGAACACCACTCCAACGAGCTGCCGTGGCGGGAGTCGATCGCCGACATCGTCGTCATCGACGAGGACGCGCACGGCCACATCGACCTCGACCAACTGGCCGAGCGGCTCAAGCGCCACGCGGGCCGCCCACTGCTCATCGGCAGCTTCAGCGCCGCGTCCAACGTCACCGGCGTGCTCTCCGACGCCGACCGCATCGCGACCCTGCTGCACGAGCACGGCGCCCTCTCCTTCTGGGACTACGCCGCGGCCGGACCCTACGTGTCGATCCGGATGCGCGAGAGCGCACCCGGGCGCGGTGACCACAAGGACGCCGTATTCCTGTCTCCCCACAAGTTCGTCGGCGGCCCCCAGACCCCGGGGGTCCTCGTGGTGCGCAGGGAGCTGGTCCGCAATGCGGTCCCCACCACCGTAGGCGGCGGAACGGTCGCGTTCGTAGACCCGCTCGGGCACCGTTACCTCGACGACCCGGTCGCCCGCGAAGAGGGCGGCACCCCGGCCATCGTCGAGTCCATCCGCGCCGGGCTGGTCTTCGCCCTCAAAGACGCCGTCGGCACTGACGCGATCCAACAACGCGAGGAAGAGCTGTGGCAGCACGCCTTCGCGCGCTGGCAGCACAACCCGAACATCGAGATCCTCGGCCACCCCCGGGCCCGCCGTCTGTCCATCGTGTCCTTCCGCATCCGGGTCGCCGGACGCCACCTGCACCACAACTACGTCGTATCCCTCCTCAACGACCTGTTCGGCATCCAGGCCCGCGGCGGCTGCTCCTGCGCGGGCCCCTACGGACACCGTCTGCTGGCCATCGACCCGGAACACTCCCGCGCCTACCGCCACGAGATCGGCATCGGCTGCGAAGGCGTCAAGCCCGGCTGGACCAGGATCAACTTCCACTACCTCATCTCCGACGCCGTGCGCGACTACCTCACCGACGCCGTGGACCTTCTCGCCCGCGACGGCCATCGACTCTTGACCGACTACCGCTTCGACCCGCACACCGGCCTCTGGCGGCACCACGCCCCGCTCCGCGAACCACCGCTGCGCCTCACCGAACTCCACTACACCGCCGCAGGCATCACCAGCCCCGCCGCAAACCCGACCCTGGAGGAGACTGCGCTCGCTGACCACCTCCGCGACGCGCTCGCGTTGCTGGCCGCCCGCCCCGACGGCATCCCCGAGGGGACAACCGGGCTGTCCGCCGAGTTCGAGGCCCTGCGCTGGTTCCACCTACCGCCGCAGTGCCTCGATCCCCCGGGCCCCTGAGCACCGGTGATCGCTGCATCGGCACGAGCCAGTGCACGCGCCCGCTCGGCCACGCGTCCGTGGTGCGGGTGCGACCCAGGTCGACGCGGTGCTGGCGGACGCGGGTATCGAGGTGGTGAAGATCCCGCCGCAGTGTCCTCTGTCTACCGGCTAACCGCGGGCCAACGCTCGCCGTTCGGTGCCTCGACGTCGACGAGCCCTAGCCGCACCCACCGGTTGTCGTAGATGGTCTTCTCGCCATAAGTGCGGGGCGCGGCACGTCGCCGACGCCGTTCGGCCTGTCGAGCAGCGCGGGACCTGCCCGGTAGACGATCGCGGCGACCGGCACCGACACGATCGCGCCGACGACGCCGAAGAGCACCGTGCCCACCGCGAGGGCGAGCCCGATAGCCAGCGGGTGCAGCCGCACGTACCGGCCGACGATGAGCGGCTGCAGCAGGTGCGACTCGAGCTGGTCCTCGACGACGAGCACCGCCAGCAGGATCAGCGCGGCCACCCAGCCCCGCGTGCCGAGGGTGATCAGCACGCCGATGCCGCCTGCGACGAGCGCCCCGGCAATCGGCACGAAGCTGCCCAGGAACACGATCACGGCGATCGGCACCACCAGCGGCACCCCGAGGAGGAAGGCGACGCCGCCGATCACGATCGTGTGGATCACCGCGATGACCACGGTCCCGTGCACGTAGCCGGTGAGCGTGGCCCACGCGATGTGACCTGCGCGGTCGACCCGCCGCGCCGCGGTGCGCGGCAGCAGCCCCGTCAGGAACCGCCAGATCCGCTCGCCGTCTTCGAGGAGGAAGAACGTGACGAAGAGCGTCAGCACGACGAACGTGAGCAGCTCGGCGACGTAGCCGAGGCCGGTGGCGAGGTAGCCGAACAGGTCGTTGCTATGGCTTCGCGCCCACTCGGTCAGCGCCTGCTCGATGCGCGTGAACGGCACCTGGTCGATGCGCAGGCCGGTCGGACCGAGCAGCGACCGCAGCCCCTCGACGGTGCTCTGGACGTCGGCGACGATCTCGTCCATCTGCTGGATGACCCGAAGCTCGACGAGGTATCCGAGCCCGCCGACCGCGAGGACCGCCACCAGCAGCGTGGCCAGTGCCGCGGGCGCGCCCGGCACCCACCGCCGCAGCAGCCCGGTCACCGGGCGGAGCAGGGCCGTCACCAGCACCGCGGCGAGGACGGGGACGACCACGAGCCAGAGCAGTGCGAGCACCTGCACCGCCAGGTAGGCGGCACCGCCGAGCAGGACGAGCCGCCACACCCACCGCGCGGTCACGTCCAGCCCGCGGGGCACGCCGCGCCGATCCCGCCCGCCGGAGCGAGGAACTGCGGTCGTGCCGCGCGGGCGCGGGTTCCGGCGCCGTACCGGACCGGGCGCGTTTCGGCTCCTCATCGCATCAGCGGGCGTCCCGAGCCGTCCCGCGACGGTGCGACGTCCGACCGCCTGCGGCAGGCACGCGGCGTCTTGTCCGAGCGCGCGCGGGCGTCCTCGCCACCGGCCGTCGGCCCCCAGCCGAGGGCGAGGAGCAGGTTGACCCGGACGTCGGCTTGATCCAGTGCGGGGCCGAAGAGCTCGCGGAGGCGACCGACGCGGTAGCTGACGGTCTGCGGGTGGACGTGCAGCTCCGCTGCGATCGCCTTGCGGTCGCCCATCTGCCGCAACCAGGAGAGCAACGTGCGCGACAGCCGTTCCCGCGTCGGCGGGCTCAGCCCCTCGAGCGGGGAGAGGCAGCGTGAACGCAGTGCGGCCAGCAGCTCGTCGTCCTGGTGCACCAGGATCGTGTCGAGGTGCTCGTCGACGAACAACGGGTCGTCGCGGATCTCGTACGCCCGCGCGATCCGCAACGAGCGGGCCGTCAGCCGCAATGCCGTGGCCAGGCCTTCGACGGGCACTGCCACGCTCACTGCCGTGCCCGCCCCACGCAGCAGGACAGCGATCCGGTGTCGCTGGCCGGGGCCGTCCGGGTCGGGCACGATCGCCACCCGCGCGTCGGTCTGCCGGGTGTGCAGCGTGCCGTGCGGCAGGCGCGCCATGACCTCCCTCGCGACGTCGTTGTCCGGGTCGGCGAGCACCACCGCGACCAGTCGGGGCAGCGGCCAGCGGGCGGCCAGCGCCGCACGTTCGATCGTCCCGCGGTCATTTCGGTCGGACAGGAGGAGCCGCGCGAGCTCCTCCCGCGCCTGTCCGCGCATCGCGGGCGTGTCGGCCTGCTCGTCCACGAACCCGCGCAACGAGTACGTCGACAGCCTGCTCACCGCGGCGAAGACGCCCTGCGCCAACCGTGCGCAGACCTCGACCGACACCTCGAGCTCGACGGCGACCTCGCTCGCCGCGCGCCACAGCACCGACGCACCTGTGTGGTAAGCGGCCACCAGGTCGGTCACCTCACGACCGTCCCGCCGGTGGGCCCGCCCGATCTCCTCGAACAGCGACTTCTCGATGCCCTCCGAGGACTGCTCTCCCGTGCGGGCGTCCTCGATCAGCCGCAGCACGAAGGCCGGGGCAGCAGCGACGATCTCCTCGTACGCCTCGTCGAGGAACGCCGCGTAGTCGGGCTGCGCCTCGGCGAGCCGCTCCCGGACCTCCGTCAGAACCGTAGGGATGCGCGCGACCACCGCCCAGGCGAGCCCGGTGTACCGGTCCTCGGTGTCGTCACAGCTCATCGCCCATCCCCCTTCGCCAAGCCCACGTCTGCTCCCCGCTGCAGCCCTTCCTGTCCCGACCGCTACCCGCCGGGTCGCAAGCCATGCGTCCCACCCACCGCACCGTCGCTGACGCTTTGCTGACGTTTGCGGGCGCGATCGGTCGATCCCGGCGAAGCGGGAACTTTGCGAGGATGGCGGAGACCAAGCTGTGGAGCCGTTCGGCGGCGTGCCGACACCTGCGTCGGACGACCGCGTTCGGCAGGCGGCTGCTCGCCGAGATCATGGACGACCGGCTGCCGGGCCTGGCCGCCGAAATCGCGTTCTTCGGCGTGCTCGGCCTGTTCCCCGCGCTCCTGCTCGCGGCCGGTCTGCTCGGCGTGTTCGGCGACCTGCTGGGCGGCGCGGTCGGCGTGGACGTCCAACGGCAGCTCGTCGACACCCTCAACACCCTCCTGACCCCCGAGGCCACGCCGGTTGTGGCGTCGATGAAGGCGCTCTTCCAGGTGGACGCGGGCAGGCTGCTCAGCGTCGCCGCGGTCGGCGGCCTGATCACCATTTCGGGCGCGGTCGCGGTCGTCATCGAAGCGCTCAACCTCGCCTACGACGTGACCGAGCACCGCGGCTGGTTCCATCGCAGGCTGCTCGGGCTCGCGGTGGGCGCGGTCACGGTGGCCGTCGCGGCGATAGCACTGGCGGTGCTCGTCGTCGGTCCGCTGTTCGGGGGCGGCCGCAACCTCGCGGGGCTCTTCGGGGCCGGGGACGAGTTCGGGGCGGCCTGGTCGGTGCTGCGGCTGCCCGCGATCGCGGTCGGGCTCGTGCTGTGGACCGCGACCCTGTTCCGGCTGGCGCCCAACCAGCCTGGCCGGTGGCGAGACGAGCTGCCGGGGGCGCTCGTCACGACGGTTCTGTGGATGGCCTCGACCTGGGGACTGCATTTCTACGTCGTGCTCGTGGCCGGTGCCAACCCCGTGCTCGGCGCCTTCGGCGGCGGCCTGATCCTGCTGATCTGGGCGTACCTGCTCGCGCTCGCCCTGCTGGTGGGCGGCGAGTTCAACGCGACACGGCTGCGGCGCGGACGACCTCGCCGCAGGCCGTGCGCCCGCACCCGGCGCGGCGGGCCGGGACGGCCCGACCTGACGACGAGCTGACGATGGTCGTCGAAGGCGCCGCGAGGTGTTCGGACCCGCTCCACGGGGTAGTGCGCCTCTGGCGGTGATCTCGAGAGGAGCGGTCGATGGGCGTGCGGACGTGGATCGACGGGTGGCCGGTGGTCCGCCAGCTCACCGGAGACGACCGGTCCGGGCGTGGTGCGGCGGCGAAGAGCCGCGCCAGCGCCGCACTCACCCCGCGCACCGCGTCCGCCGATGCCGTCGTCAAGTCGGTCTGCCCGTTCTGCGCGGTGGGCTGCGGCCAGAACGTGTACGTCAAGGACGAACGGGTCGTGCAGATCGAGGGCGACCCGGACTCGCCGGTCAGCCGCGGACGCCTGTGCCCGCGCGGCTCGTCCAGCCTGCAGCTGACGACCAGCCCCCTGCGCGAGCAGAAGGTCCGCTACCGGCGCCCGCACGGCACCGAGTGGGAGGACCTCGACCTCGACACGGCGATGGACATGATCGCCGACCGGGTGCTCGCGAGCCGCCGCGAAGGATGGCAGTGGGAGTCCGGGGGCCAGCGCGTGCGGCGCACGATGGGCTTCGCGAGCCTCGGCGGCGCCACGCTGGACAACGAGGAGAACTACCTCATCAAGAAGCTGTTCACCGCCCTGGGCGCCATCCAGATCGAGAACCAGGCCCGTATTTGACACTCCGCCACCGTCCCCGGTCTGGGGACCAGCTTCGGCCGCGGCGGCGCCACCACCTTCCAGCAGGACCTGCAGAACGCCGACTGCATCCTCATCGAGGGCTCGAACATGGCCGAGTGCCACCCCGTCGGGTTCCAGTGGGTGATGGAGGCCAAGGCCCGCGGGGCGACGCTCATCCACGTCGACCCGAGGTTCACCCGCACGAGCGCGGTCGCCGACCTCCACGTGCCGCTCCGCGCGGGCACCGACATCGCCTTCCTCGGCGGGATCATCAACCACGTCCTTTCGAACGGGAAGGAGTTCCGCGAGTACCTGCTCGCGTACACCAACGTCGCCACGATCGTCAGCGAGGAGTTCCGCGACACCGAGGACCTCGACGGCGTGTTCTCCGGCCTGGACGTGGAGGACCGCGAGTACGACGTGACGACCTGGATGTACGAGGGCGCCCAGATCCAGGCCGCGTCCGGCGAGCGCGACCAGGTCGCGGCCGAGCGGGCGCGTCAGCGCCCCACGCGGCGCTCGGCGCGCGGCGAGGCGCACGGCTCCGGCGGCGCGGGCATCACCGGCGACATCCGCACCGACGAGAGCCTGCAGCACCCCCGCTGCGTCTTCCAGATCCTCAAGCGGCACTTCGCCCGCTACACGCCCGAGATGGTCGAGCGGACCTGCGGGGTGCCCCAGGAGCAGTTCCTGCGGGTGTGCGAACTGCTTGAGGCCAACTCCGGTCGCGACCGGACCACCGCCTTCGCCTACTCGGTTGGCTGGACCCACCACACCGTCGGCGTGCAGTACGTCCGCGCCGCGTCGATCCTGCAGACGCTGCTGGGCAACATCGGCAGGCCCGGCGGCGGGATCCTCGCGTTGCGCGGGCACGCCTCGATCCAAGGCTCGACCGACATCCCCACGCTGTTCAACATCCTGCCCGGCTACATCGCGATGCCGCACGCCGAGTCCGCGCAGGAGCTCGACGACTACGTCGAGAACGAGAAGGCGAACAAGGGCTACTGGGCCGAGCTGCGCTCCTACCTGGTCAGCCTGCTCAAGGCGTGGTGGGGCGACGCGGCGACCGCGGACAACGGATTCTGCTTCGACTACCTCCCGCGGCTCACCGGCAGCCACAGCTCCTTCGAGACCGTGATGGCCCAGATCGCCGGCGAGTGCAAGGGTTACTTCCTGCTCGGCGAGAACCCGGCCGTCGGCTCGGCGAACGCCAAGATGCAACGCCTCGGGATGGCCAACCTCGACTGGCTGGTCGTGCGCGACTTCCAGCTCATCGAGTCCGCCACCTGGTGGAAGGACGGGCCGGAGATCGAGACCGGGGAGCTGCGCACCGAGGACATCGGCACCGAGGTGTTCTTCCTCCCCGCCGCCGCGCACACCGAGAAGGACGGCAGCTTCACCAACACCCAGCGCATGCTGCAGTGGCACCACCAGGCCGTCGAGCCTGCGGGCGACACCCGCAGCGACCTCTGGTTCCTGTACCACCTGGGGCGCCGGATCCGGGCGAAGCTCGCCGGGTCCACCGACCCGGTCGACCGCCCGGTCCTGGACCTGACCTGGGACTACCCGGTCAAGGGGGCCCACGACGACCCGGACGCCGATGCGGTCCTCGCCGAGATCAACGGCTGGGACGCCGAGGGCGAGCCGCTGTCCAGCTACCAAGAGCTCAAGCCGGACGGGTCGACCGCGTGCGGGTGCTGGATCTACTGCGGGTGCTACGCGGACGGGGTCAACCAGCCCGCCCGGCGCAAGCCCGGCGACCAGCAGAGCTGGGTGGCGCCCGAGTGGGGCTGGGCCTGGCCCGCCAACCGCCGCATCCTCTACAACCGCGCCTCGGCCGACCCGCGGGGCGAGCCCTGGAGCGAGCGCAAGGCCTATCTCTGGTGGGACACCGAACAGGAGAAGTGGGTCGGCCACGACGTGCCCGACTTCTCCCCGACGAAGGCGCCCGATCACGTGCCGCCGCAGGACGCCACCGGTGTCGACGCGCTGTCGGGCACCGACGCGTTCATCATGCAGGCCGACGGCAAAGCCTGGCTCTACGCCCCCGCCGGGCTCATCGACGGGCCGTTGCCCGCGCACTACGAGCCGCAGGACTCACCGGTCGCCAACCCGCTCTACGCACAGCAGCGCAACCCGGTGCGCCAGATCGACTCGGTGGTCCACCCCGACGACCGGTTCGCCCCCAGCGGGAACGAGCCGGGCGCCGACGTCTACCCCTACGTGGTCACGACCTACCGGATCGCCGAGCACCACACCGCGGGCGGCATGAGCCGTTGGTCGCCCTACCTCGCCGAGCTCGCCCCCGACCCGTTCTGCGAGGTCTCCCCCGAGCTGGCCGCCCAGCGCGGGCTCGCGCACGGCGAATGGGCCACGGTCGTCTCGCCGCGGGGCGCCATCGAGGTCAGGGTCCTCGTCACCGACCGGATCGCACCCCTGCGGGTGCAGAACGCGGTCGTGCACCAAATCGGCCTGCCCTACCACTGGGGGCCCAACGGGCTGGTGTCCGGCGACGCGGCGAACGACCTGACCAGTCTCGTGATGGATCCCAACGTGCACATCATGGAGACCAAGGCGCTCTCGGCGGACATCCGGCCCGGCCGCAGGCCACGTGGCCCGGCACGCGCCGAGCTCGTGGAGCAGTACCGGCGCCGGGCGGGGATCACCGAGGAGACCGGGCTGGAGGTGCGCGGATGACCAGCACCGACGCCGAACCCAGGGACCTGCGCGAGCTGCTCGTGAGCAGGGACCCGCCGCGCATGGGGTTCTTCACCGACACCTCGGTCTGCATCGGCTGCAAGGCCTGCGAGGTGGCGTGCAAGACCTGGAACGCGATCCCCGAGGACGGGCTGGCCTTCACCGGGATGTCGATGGACAACACCGTCGGGCTCGGCGCGGACACCTGGCGGCACGTCGCGTTCATCGAACAGCGCCGCCCGCTCGGACACCAGGATCCCGGACTGCACCACGACACCGGACTGCACCACGACACCGACCTGCACCATGACACCGGCCTGCACCACGACACCGGCCTGCACCACGACACCGACGTGCTCGCGATGGCGGCCAACGGGTCCGGGCCCGCGAGCTCGGGTGCCGAGTTCCGCTGGCTGATGTCCTCCGACGTGTGCAAGCACTGCACCCACGCCGCCTGCCTCGACGTCTGCCCCACCGGGTCGCTGTTCCGCACCGAGTTCGGCACCGTCGTCGTGCAGGAGGACATCTGCAACGGCTGCGGTTACTGCATCCCCGCGTGCCCCTACGGCGTCATCGACCAGCGCAAGGACGACGGCCGGGCCTGGAAGTGCACGCTGTGCTACGACCGGCTCGGCGCGGGGCAGGAACCCGCGTGTGCCAAGGCGTGCCCGACCGAATCCATCCAGTTCGGCCCGCTCGACGAGCTGCGCGAACGCGCCGACGCCCGCCTCGCCCGGCTGCACGAGGCGGGCGTCGGCGCCGCCCGCCTCTACGGCCGCGACCCGGATGACGGCGTCGGCGGGGACGGCGCGTTCTTCCTGCTGCTCGACGAGCCCGAGGTCTACGGGATGCCGCCCGACCCCGTCGTCACCACCCGCGACCTCCCGCGCATGTGGCGGCGGGTCGGGGCCGCCGCGCTGACGCTGGTCGGCACCGCTGTCGCGGCCTTCGCCGCGGGGAGGAACATCTGATGGCAGGCGAGCAGCGCGACGTCGGGCAGAGCACGGACGTCACCCGCGACGGACTGACGGGCGCGCGGCCCGGTCGGGACGCCCTCACCGGTGCGGCGGCGGGCCGACCGCGCCGAGGGCGGGGCGGGCGCCGCAGAGGCGGCGAGACCCCGCAGGTCCCGGACGCCACCTTCGCCTCCTACTACGACAAGCCGATCATCAACCGGCCGGTCTGGGCGGCCCCGGACATCCCCGGCTACCTGTTCCTAGGCGGCCTGGCGGGCGCCGCGTCCCTGCTCGGGGCGGGCGCCCAGCTCACGGGGAGGCGCGGCCTGGAGCGCTCGACGAAGGTCGGCGCCCTCGCCGCAGGTGGGCTCTCCCTGGCCGCGCTCGTGCACGACCTGGGCAGGCCAGGCCGGTTCCTGCACATGCTGCGGGTGTTCAAGGTGACGTCGCCGATGAGCGTCGGCTCCTGGCTGCTCGCCGGGTACGTGCCGCTCGCGGGCGCGGCCGCGGCGGCGGACCTGACCGGTCGGCTGCCGCGGCTCGGCGCGCTGGCGACCGCGGGCGCGGCCGGGCTCGGCCCCGCCGTCGCCTCCTACACCGCCGCCCTGATCACGGACACCGCCGTGCCCGCGTGGCACGACGGCCACCGGGAGATGCCGTTCGTGTTCGTCGGCTCCGCCGCGACCGCCGCGGGCGGGCTCGGCCTGCTCACCGCCCCCGTCGCCGAAGCGGGACCGGCCCGCGCGATGGCGGTCGCGGGCGCCGGGCTGGAGCTGGCCGCGTTCGAGCGGATGGAGCGCCGCCTCGGCATGGTCGCCGAGCCGTACGCGGAGGGTCGTGGCGGCAGCTACGTCAAGGCGGGCAAGGTGCTCTCCGTGGCGGGCGTCGTCGGCGCGCTGCTGGGTCGGCGCAGCCGGATCGCCTCCGCGGCCTCCGGCGTGGCGCTGCTCACCGCCTCCGCCGCTACCCGCTGGGGGATCTTCCACGCCGGGCTGCAGTCCGCCGACGACCCGAAGTACAGCGTCGTGCCCCAGCGGCAGCGCCTGGAGCAGGGCCGCACCGCCGCCGACACCCCGACCACGACCGGGACGGCCACCGCCCGCCCGGGCGAGCGTTGACCGGCCCACGGCTCCGCAGGACGGCCCCGACCGGTTCGCCGGGGCGCGGGATATCCCGCCCCCGTGGGGAACCCGGCAGGAAACGAGAGGAGCACCACGATGACGACATCCGGCCACCCCGAGCAGCGCACGGAACCGAGCTCGGCCGCCGACCCGCTGCAGGCCCTCACGCAGGACCTGCGACGGCTCGTGCGTGAGGAGCTCGCCTCTGCGAAGGACGAAGTGGTCGCGACGGGCCGCCGCAGCGCGCGCGGGGGCCTGCTGCTGGGCGGCGGAGCCGCGTGCGCGATCCTGGCCGGGGGCGCCTCGGCCGTCGTCGTGCTCCGGATCCTCGACCGCTTCCTGCCGCCCGTCCCCGCGTCCGTGGTGGCCACCGGCCTGTGGGGAGCGGGCGCGGCCGTGCTGGCCCGGACGGGTGTCGCCGAGCTGCGCCGGGCGGGGTCGCTGGTGCCCCGGAACACAGCGGAGAGCGTGCGGGCGGACGCCCAGGCGGTGCGGTCGGCTCTCGCCGAGCGCTGAGCGGGCGGCCCGCGGCCCATCCCGGCTCCCCCGCCCGACCCGGTGACCGTCAGCTCTCCGCGCCGCGTCCCGGGCCGAGCGGGGCGTCGGCGAAACTGCTCCGGCACCGCCGGTGGGAGGCCCTCACCTCCCGCCGGAGCCCGAGCGCCGCAGCCCGACGTCGGTCGGGTCGGGGTCCGCGGCGACCCCAGCGGGCGCGGGCACGCCGCCCCACGCCGCGATCTGCCGCGTCAGCGCATCACGGTGTTCGGGCCGCGCGGCGGCGTGCACATCGCGCAGCAGGGCGAGCACCCGCGCCCGGATGCGGTCGTCCTCGCCGCCCCAGCGGCGGATCTCGGTGACCGTGAGGTCGAGGTACTCGGCGAAGCCCGGCGCGGGCACCAGCACGACGCACCGCCCGCCCTCGTCGCGCCGCACCTGGCCGGGCAGCGGGCGCGTCGCCAGCCTGCGCAGCAGGTCGTGCAGCTGGTCGAGCACCTGCACCGCGGTGGTCGGGTCGTTGACGCCCGGCGAGAGCGCCCGCAGCGCGATGTCGACGAGCTGGCGCAGCCCGAAGCCGGGGTCCTGGTCGATGGTGCGCTCCTCGTCGAGGTGCACGGCGCGCTGCAGCCGCGCCGGGTCCGCCTCGCCGCCGCGCACCCGGAACAGCGGGCCGTTCTCCGGGACGAACTCCCCCACCGCGCGCAGCACCTCCACGGCGAAGCCGCCCTGCTCGGCGGCCCGGGCCAGTGCACCGACGTCCACCCGGACCAGGACGCCGGGCGCCGCCGAGCCGATGACCGTCACCGAACCCGGCAGGGGGGCGGGCAGGGGTTCGCGCTCGTCGTCGAGCGGGTGGCAGCGTTCGAGCGAGGCCCGGCACTCCTCGCTGATGCCGGTGATGATCGTGGCCACGCGGATCGCCTGTGCCGTGTGGTTGAGGTAGAGGAGGAACACGATCGTGCTGGCCAGCACGAAGCCGAACGCGGTCGTCACGGCCAGCTGGGGGACGAACGGATCGACCTGCGTCGTGCCGCGCACCGTGCGCAGCACCACCATCGCGTAGACGAAGGTCGCGACGAACACCCCGAGCACGACCTGGTTGAACCGGTCACGCAGGAACGTCCGCAGCACCCGGGGCGAGAACTGCCCGCTGGTGAGCTGGAGCACCACGATCGTGATCGAGAACACGAGCGCCGTGAACGAGATCATCGAGCCGACGATGGCCGAGAGCAGCGTGCGGGCCCCCTCCGGGCCACCCGCGAACAGGAAAGCGGGCTTCGTGCTGTCCCCCCACACACTGGCGTCGATGCGGGAGAGACCTTCGGCCAGCAGGCCCGCCAACACGCCGAGCACGGTCGGCACAACCCAGAAACGCTCCTTGAACCAGCCGAGCACCACCGCATCCTCCGTCCGTCCGCGTGCCGCGGCCTCACGAGGACGCGTGGATCTCCCAGAACGACGGGCCGACCGGCGCCGCGAAGTCCCCGGTGGCCACGAAGTACCCATCCTCGCTCACCGTGATCGGCAGCTGGGGCAGGGGGCGCACGCTTGAGGTGCACGGTCAGCCCGACGCCATGCCCTCAGGCCGCGACGTGGCGCTCGGCCCGGCGCCGAGCGCGCGGGTCGTCGGGCGGCAGACGCGGCGTCGAGGCGACCACCCGCACCCCGTCGCGATCGTCGCCGAGGCGGGCGAGCTCGTCGCACGCGGCTCACGCCTGGTGGGCGCACCGTCCTGGCTCACGACCGCGACCCCAGCCAGAGCGTGAAGCCGACGAGCACCACCATGCCCACGACGAACGCGACCAGCCCCTCCGTGGTCGGGCCGACCTCGCCGAGGGTGAGTCCGCCGGGCGCGTTCGCCTGGCCGCGCACGGCCAGCACGTAGGCGATGATGTCCTGCTTCTCGGCCGGGGTGAGCTGCCGGTCGGTGAAGCGGGGCATGGCCTGTGGACCGGACAGCATCGCCGTGTAGATCTGTTCCGGGGAGGCGCGCTGCAGGTTGGGGGCGTAAACGCCACCCAGCAGCGCGCCGCCCCTGCCGGTGAAGTTGTGGCACTGCGAGCAGTTGAGCCGGAACAGCTCACCGCCGTGGGTGGGGTCGCCCACCAGCGTGGCATCGTCCGGCGGCGCCTGCGGGCCGCCCCCGTTCGCCTCGACGTAGGCGCCCAGCGCCGCGAGGTTCGCCCGCCCCCGCGCGGTGGTGGGGTCGAAGCCGGGATCGGGATCCTTGCGGCGAGCTTGCAATTGCTCGCCCGCGAGCGGCATGCGCCCCTCGACACCTGGAAGTAGACCGCGGCGTCGCCCGCGCCGATGATGCTCGGCCCGCGCCCGGGCACCCCCTGCAGGTTGGCGCCGTGGCACGTCACACAGCTGATCCGGTACAGCTGTCGGCCCTGGGCGATCAGGTCCGCGCCGTTCTGCGCCGCCGCCTGCGGAGCGGGTCTGAGCAGGCGAACAACGTCCCGACGAGCAGCAGCGCAGCACCGAGCCCGACCGCCCGCCGCAACGTGCGCCGTCGCATCCAGGCCATCGGCCGCCTCCTCGGTCTGCGCACCCGGGCACCGCTGCCGCCGACCGGGGCCCGTGTTCGGTGCGGCCGGGCTTGCCCACTTGCGGCCGCTGCCAACCGCCGAGTTCGCCGAGCACGTTTCGCCCGCCGGTCAGCTGGGCACACGCCGGGCGCTCCGCCCCCGAGTCCCGCCCGCCGCCAGCGATCTCCACGGAGGCCTCCGGTGCCCTTCCGCCACGTCTTCGCGCCACGTTCTGGAGGGTGCTCACGATCGCGGGCTGCGACGACGTGCTCGCCATCGCGTTCGACGTCCCGCTCGACCCGCTGCGCTGGGCGGAACGGATCGCCGTACTGGTCCTCCCCGGGATCGCGTACGTGGCCGCGTACCGGATCTGCGTCGGCCTGCAGCAGCGCGACCGGCACCTCCTGCGGCACGGCCTGCGCACCGGGCTGCTCGTGGAGACGGCCGAGGGCGTGTTCGCCGAGCTGCGGCAGCCGCCCGGCGGGGTCGACCACGAGGGTCGGGCGGGCACGTGCTGGCGGTGGGGTCGCAGGCAGGCGCGCTGCGCCTGCAGCTGCCGGTGGTCGTGCCCCCGGCCGCCGCCTCGACGACCTGCCCGACGGCGCCGACCCCGGCCGCGGCGCGCACGGTGGTCCCGGGACCGCCGTCCGCGACCGCCGCTCCGGGGTGCTGAGGGGTACCGCGAGGCCCGCGACGTGATCCTCGTACTGGCTTTCGGCGTGGTCCTCGTGCTCACCGTCGCGCTGTCCGGTCTGGCCGCGCGGTCGATCCTGTCGACGGCGCTCGTGTTCCTCGTCGCGGGCGCGGTCGTCGGGCCGGGATTCCTCGGCCTGATCCACGTCTCGCCGCAGAGCCCCGTGGTGAGCGGGCTCGCCGACGTCGCGTTGTTCACGGTCCTGTTCGTCGACGGCGGCAGGCTGCCGCTCCCGCAGCTGCGGGCGGAATGGCGGCTCTCCGGGCGAGCGCTCGGCCTCGGGATGCCGCTGTCGCTGGTGCTGGTCGCGGTCGCCGCGCACCTGCTGGTCGGCCTGGACTGGGTGACCGCGCTGCTGGTCGGTGCGATCCTCTCGCCGACCGATCCCGTCTTCGCCTCGGCGATCGTGGGCCGCGACGAGGTGCCGCTGCGGCTGCGGCGGATCCTCAACGTCGAGTCCGGGCTCAACGACGGGCTCGCGCTGCCGTTCGTCCTGGTGTTCCTTGCGCTGTCGACCGGCGGCGACGCGGGCCTCGGGCACATCGCCGTGGAGCTCGTGCTCGGGCTCGTACTGGGCGTCGGGCTGCCGCTCGCGGTGACGGCGCTGTTCCGGGTGCCGATGCTCGGGTCGGAGCCGCGGCTGCAGCCGCTCGGCCCCCTGGCGGTCGCGCTCGTGCTCTACGGGCTGTGCGACCTCACGGGGGCGAACTCCTACCTGGCGGCCTTCGGCGCGGGCATCACCATCGCCACCGTCGCCCCGGAGCCGTCGCGGTCGTTCGAGCCCTTCGGCGAGCTGGTCTCCGAGCTGACGAAGTTCGCCGCGGTGATGGTCTTCGGCGCCCTGCTCACCCCCCGTTTCTTCGCCGATCTGTCCGCGGGCGCGTGGGGCGTCGCGCTGCTCTCGCTGCTGATCGTGCGACCGGTGTCCGTGCTGGTCTCCCTCTGGCGCGCGGGACTGCCCCGGCGGGAGCGCTTCGCGGCGGCCTGGTTCGGCCCCAAGGGCTTCGCGTCCGTGGTGTACGGCCTGCTGGCCGTGCAGTCGGGGGTGCCCGAGGCCCGCACGGTCTTCCAGGTCGTCGCGCTCGCCATCGCCGTGTCGATCATCGCGCACAGCATGACCGACGTGCCCGTTTCGCGGGCGTTCGACGTCGAGGAGCTGGCGGGCCTGCCCGCCGACGACGACCCCCGGCCCGACGACGGACGGGAACGCTAGTGCGCACTACCGCGGCTTGCGACTAGCTGACACCCGGTTCCCACGGGTGTGGGAGCTCTCCACCCGGGAAGCCGGGGCCCACCCCTCGCGCGGAAGGAAGACCCGGATGGACGTCCTCGAGCTGATCATGACCGACCACCACGAGCAGCGGCGCATGTTCGCACTGCTCGACGACGCAGGCGACGACCCGAAGATGCTCGGCCCGATCTGGCAACGGCTCGCGGTGCTGCTGGAGGTCCACGCCGAGGCCGAGGAGCAGCTGTTCTACCCGCGGCTGCTCGAGGTCGGGCGGGGCGTGGCGGATGAGGACCCGGTCGAGGAGACCACCGACGCCGTCGGCGACCACAACGACATCCGCGACGCCGTCCGGCGCTCGCGGGAACACCCGGTCGGCAGTCCGGAGTGGCGGCGCAGCGTCCTCGAGGCGCGGATCGCCAACAGCGACCACATGGCCGAGGAGGAGCGCGGTCCGCTCGCCGACTTCCGCCGCCACGCCGACCTGCGGCAGCGCCACGCGCTGGGGGTCGCGTTCGCGGCGTTCGAGGCCGCCCACGCGGGGGGCGTCGACAGCGCGGACCACGACCCCGACGCCTACGTCCAGCAGGCGCGCGGGTGAGCGGGCAGCCAGCCCGCGCGGAGCCGCGCGCCCGCGCGCGCAGGCAGCACATTGTCCGCCGATGACAACTCCCACGGTCGCGTTTGGTGCGACGACCGCAGAAATCGGATCATCGCCGCCGCACCATCGGACTATGCGACAGGCACCCACCCTGGCGCCCCCCGACGGCGGACGTCTGCGGCGGGCCGAGCGCGCGGAGAACTTCCCGGTCGCCCTCCGCGTGCTGCCGCGGGGGCTGCGCGAGCGCCTCCGGGCCGTCTACGACGTCGTGCGCGTGATCGACGACCTCGGCGACGAGGGCCCTCGCGACCCGGCCGCGCGGACCGCGGCGTTGCGCGGCTTCCGCGCCGACCTGGCCTCGGCGTGGACGCCGGACGGCGCGCCGACGCTCGACGTGCTGCGGCGGCTGCGGCCCGTCGCCCTCCGGACCCCCCTGCCCCAGGAGGCCTTCGAGAACCTCATCGCGGCGAACCTGACCGACCAGCGGGTGACCCGCTACCCGGACCGCGAGGCGCTCTTGGGCTACTGCGCGCTCTCGGCCAACCCGATCGGACGCCTGGTGCTGGCCGTGTTCGAGGTGACGGCGACGCCCGAGCTGCTGCGCGGCGCCGACCGCGTGTGCTCGGCGTTGCAGCTGCTGGAGCACTGGCAGGACATCGGCGAGGACCGCAGGCGCGGTCGGGTCTACCTGCCGTCGGACGCGATGGCGGCGGCCGGGGTGCGCGAGGAGGACCTCGACCGGCCGGTCGCGGGCCCCGCGCTGCGGCGGCTGGTGCTCGACGAGACCGACCGGGCGCTGGCCCTGCTGCGCTCCGGCCAGGACGTGGTCGGCCGCGTCGGCGGGTGGGCCCGCATCGCCGTCGCGGGCTACGTCGCGGGCGGCCTGGCCGCGGGCGACGCCCTGCGGCGCACCGGCGGTGACGTGCTCGGGCAGACGGCGCGCGCCCGCAGGCGCGACGTCGCCCGGCACCTCGTCGCCGTCCTCGTGCGCAGCGGGCGAGGTGGCCGATGAGCACCGCGCCGAGCGTGCCGGTCGCGCGCGCCTACGCCGCCTGCGAGGCGATCACCCGCACCCAGGCGCGGAACTTCTCCTACGGCATCCGGCTCCTTCCCGGCCCGAAGCGGCGAGCGCTCTCGGCGGTCTACGCCCTGGCCCGGCGCATCGACGACATCGGCGACGGCGACGGCGTGACGGCCGCGAAGGTCGCGGCGCTGGACGCGGTCCGGGCAGCGCTGGACGCGCCTGCCGACCCGGCGGACCCGGTGTTGGTCGCGGTCGCCGACGCCGCTCGCCGCTTCCCGATCCCGATGGGCGCCTTCGTCGAGCTGGTGGACGGCGTCGAGCGCGACGTGCTCATGGACGCGGGCACCTTCGCCGGATACCGCACCTTCGCCGACCTCGTCGGGTACTGCCGCTGCGTCGCGGGCAGCGTCGGCAGGCTGTGCCTCGGCATCTTCGGCGCGCGCCCGGACCCGGACGCCGCCCACTACGCCGACGCCCTCGGCATCGCGCTGCAGCAGACCAACATCCTGCGCGACATCCGGGAGGACCTCCTGCACGGGCGCGTCTACCTGCCTCAGGAGGACCTCGACCGGCACGGCGTCACGCTCGCGCTCGACGAGCGCGGCGCGCTCGCCGACCCCGACGGCGCACTGGCCGCGCTCATCGAGGCGAGCGCGGAACGGGCGCGCGGCTGGTACGCCGACGGGCTGCGGCTCGTGCCGCTGCTCGACCGGCGCAGCGCCGCCTGCACCACCGCGATGTCGGGCATCTACCGCAGGCTGCTCGACGACATCGCGGCCGATCCCACCTCCGTGTTCGACCGGCGGCACGCGCTCTCGGGGCGCCAGAAGCTCGGCGTGGCGGCGCGCGCGCTGGCGGGACGGAGCTGAGGGATGCGCATCGGGGTGATCGGAGGTGGTCTCGCGGGCGTCGCGGCGGCGCTCGCCTGCGCTGACGCCGGACACGACGTCACGCTGCTGGAAGCCGCGCCGGGCCTCGGCGGCCTGGCCCGGTCGTTCGAACGGGGGGAACTGGCCGTCGACACGGGACAGCACGTCTTCCTGCGCTGCTGCACGGCATACCGCGGGCTGCTGCGCCGCCTCGGGGTGGCGGGCCAGGTGGCCGTGCAGCCGCGGCTCGACATCCCGGTGCGCACACCGTACGGGCGGCCCGGGCGGATCCGCCGCTCGCGCGTGCCCGCGCCGCTGCACCTGGCCGCCGCGCTGGCCCGACACCGCCCGCTGACGGTGGCCGAGCGCGCCCGCCTGGTGCCCGCCGCGCTCGCGTTGCGTGCCCTCGACCCGGAGGACCCGACGCTGGACGGGCAGAGCTTCGGCGCGTGGCTCGCCCGGCGGGGTCAGAGCGGACGGGCGGTCGCGGGGCTGTGGGACGTCTTCGGGCTCGCCGCACTGAACGTCCGGGCCGCCGACGCGTCGCTCGCGGCCGCCGCGAGGGTCTTCCGGGAGGGCCTGCTGACGCGCGCCGACGCGGGCGACATCGGCCTGGCGCGGGTGCCGCTGGGCAGCCTGCACGACACCGCGGCCGTCCGCGCGCTCGCGGAGGCGGGCGTCGAGGTCCGCACCGCGACCCGAGCCCGCGCACTGCACGCCCACGGCGAGACGTGGCGCATCCGCACGCAGACCCGCCGCGCGCGGGACGAGGTCGCGGTCGACCGCGTCGTCTGCGCCGTCCCGCACCGCCAGGCCGAGCGTCTGCTGCCCGGCGACGCGGTGGACCTGCCGCGCGGGTGGGCGGCGGCGCTGGGCGCGGGGCCGATCGTCAACGTGCACGTCGTCTACGACCGGCCGGTGCTCGACGTCCCGTTCGCCGCGGGCGTCGGCACGCCGGTGCAGTGGGTGTTCGACCGCACGGGCCCGTCCGGACTGCACCGCACCCACCCACCGGACACCCAGTACCTGGCCGTGTCGCTGTCGGCGGCGCAGGAATGGGTCGGCGCGCCGGTCAAGGCGCTGCGCGCCGCGATGCTTCCCGCGCTCGCCGCCCTGCTGCCCCCCGCCCGCGCCGCGCGCGTGCTCGACTTCTTCGTCACGCGCGAACCGGCGGCGACGTTTCGCGCCGCCCCCGGCTCGGCCGCGCTGCGCCCGCCGACGGCCACGCGCCTGCCCGGCCTGTTCCTGGCGGGCGCGTGGACCGCGACCGGCTGGCCCGCCACGATGGAGAGCGCCGTGCGCAGCGGCCGCCGCGCCGCGGAGGCGGTGCTCACCTCGGAGCGGCGCTGCGCCGAGGGGTGGGCCGCGTGACCGCCACCGACCTCCCCGCCGCCACCACGGCGGCCGTGCCGACGGATCAGCTCCTGCGGCACAGCCGCGCGCTGGTCGCGCCGGCCTTGCGGGCCGCCGTCGCGCGCCTCGACCCCGCCAGCCGCGAGCAGGCCGCCTACCACATGGGACTGGTCGACCACGACGGCGCACCCGCGGGCGGCGGCAAGTCGGTGCGGGCCGCGCTCGCCCTGCTGTCGGCGCGCGCTGCCGGTGCCCCGTCCGCGGTCGGTCTGCCCGGCGCGGTCGCGGTCGAGCTCGTCCACAACTTCTCCCTGGTGCACGACGACCTGATGGACGGCGACACCGAGCGCCGCCACCGGCCCACGGTGTGGGCGCGCTACGGCACGGCGTCGGCCATCCTCACCGGCGACGCGCTGCTCGCGCTGGCGACCGAGGTGCTCATGGAGGCCGACTCGCCGCACGCTCCCGCGGCGGCCCACACCCTCGCCGCCACGGTGCGGGAGCTGGTCCGCGGCCAGGTCGCCGACATGGACTTCGAAGCTCGCACCGACGTCGGGGTGCAGGAGTGCCTCGCCATGGCCGCGGGCAAGACCGGCGCACTCTTGGCCGCGAGCGCCGCCATCGGCGCCGTCCTCGCGGGCGGGGACGCCGCGCTCGTCGACCGGCTCCACGGGTTCGGCGCCGAGCTGGGTGTGGCGTTCCAGCTGGTGGACGACCTGCTGGGGATTTGGGGCGACCCCGCCGTGACGGGCAAGCCCGTGCTGTCGGACCTGCGCTCGCGCAAGCGCTCGCTGCCGGTGACCTACGCCGTGCACCACGGCGGCGCGGCGGGCCGCGAGCTGGCCGCGTGGCTCGCGGGCTCGGCAGGCCCCGACCTGGGCGAGCTGCGCCGCGCCGCGTCGCTCGTCGAGGCGGGCGGCGGGCGGCGCTGGGCCCTCGCCGAGGCCCGGCGCAGGCGCGGACGCGCCGAGCGGCTGCTCGCCGACGCGCGAGCTGCCCGCGCCGGTCCGCGCCGAGCTCGTGGCGCTGGGCCGCATGCTGGTGGACCGGGAGAGCTGATGACGACCTCCGCGACAACCCGCTCCGTCGCCCGCGACAGCGTCGAGGCCGCCCTCGACGCGGCGGTCGGCCACCTGCGCGCCCGCCAGAACCCGCAGGGCTGGTGGCAGGGCGAGCTCGAGACGAACGTGACGATGGACGCCGAGGACCTCCTGCTGCGCGAGTTCCTGGGCGTGCGCACCGCCGCCGACACCGATGCGGCGGCCCGGTGGATCCGCAGCCGCCAGCGCGCCGACGGCACCTGGGCGACCTTCTACGACGGCCCGGGCGACCTGTCCACCACCGTCGAGGCCTACGTCGCGCTGCGGTTGGCGGGCGACGACCCGGGCGCCGAGCACCTGCGCCGGGCGCGCCGCTTCGTCCTCGCCGAGGGCGGCGTCGCCGCCACCCGCGTCTTCACCCGGATCTGGCTGGCGCTGTTCGGCCTCTGGTCATGGGACGAGCTGCCCGCGATGCCGCCGGAGATCGTGTTCCTCCCCCCGTGGTTCCCGGCGGGCATCTACGACTGGGCGTGCTGGGCCCGGCAGACCGTCGTACCGCTCACCGTGGTCGCCACCCTGCGCCCCCGCCTGCCGCTGCCGTTCCGGATCGACGAGCTGCACGCCGCTCCCGTCCGCCCGCCGCGGTCCCGCGGGCTGGCCCGGGCGTTCCGCGTCCTCGACGCGGTCCTGCACGCCTACGCCCGCCACCCCGTCCGGCCCCTGCGCAGCCTCGCGATGCGCCGGGCCGCGGAATGGGTGCTGGCGCGCCAGGAGGCCGACGGCTCGTGGGGCGGCATCCAGCCGCCCTGGGTCTACTCGCTGCTCGCGCTGAACGTGCTCGGCTACCCGACCGACCACCCGGCCGTCCGGGCGGGCCTCGCGGGCTTCGAGCGGTTCCTCGTCCGCGAGGACGGCCCGCACGGCCCGGTGCGGCGGCTGGAGGCCTGCCAGTCGCCGGTGTGGGACACCTGCCTCGCCGTGGTCGCGCTGCGCGACGCGGGCGTGCGGCCTGACGACCCCGGACTCGTGCGCGCCACCGACTGGTTGCTCGCCGAGGAGGTGCGCACACGCGGCGACTGGGCGGTGCGCAGGCCCGATCTGGCTCCCGGCGGCTGGGCGTTCGAGTTCGACAACGACGGGTACCCCGACGTCGACGACACCGCGGAGGTCGTGCTCGCCCTGCGCCGCGTCGCCCACCCGGAGCCCGCGCGGCTGCGGGTGGCGCTCGACCGGGCCGTCGCGTGGACCTGCGGCATGCAGTCGCGGGACGGCGGTTGGGCGGCGTTCGACGTCGACAACACCCGAGAACTGATCACCAAACTGCCATTCTGCGACTTCGGCGCCGTCATCGACCCGCCCTCGGCCGACGTCACCGCGCACGCCGTGGAGATGCTCGCGGCCGAGGGGCGCGCGAGCACCGCGGCCTGCCGCCGCGGGGTGGCGTGGCTGCTCGCCGCCCAGGAGGACGACGGGTCCTGGTTCGGGCGGTGGGGCGCCAACCACGTCTACGGCACCGGCGCGGCGGTGCCTGCGCTCGTGGCGGCCGGGACGCCGACCACCTCGCCGGTGATCAGGGCCGCGGTCGGGTGGCTGGAACGCCACCAGAACGACGACGGTGGCTGGGGTGAGGACCTGCGCTCGTACGCCGACCCCGCGTGGGTCGGGCGGGGCACGTCGACCCCGTCCCAGACGGCGTGGGCGCTGCTCGCGCTACTGGCGGCCGATGAGCGGTCGGCGGCCGTCGAGCGCGGCGTGCGGTGGCTCGTGGCGGCCCAGCGACCCGACGGGTCGTGGGACGAGGCGCACTACACCGGGACCGGTTTCCCCGGCGCCTTCTACATCAACTACCACCTCTACCGACTGGTGTTCCCGGTCTCGGCGCTGGGCCGCTACCTGGGGCGCGACGCGTGAGCGGCCCGGTCGTGTGCGCGCCGCTCGCGGTGGAGCGGGCGGCGCTGGGCCGCGCGCTGGGGCAGGTCCCGGTGCACCGGACCGGGCGGGGGCCCGCCCGTTCGACCGCGGCGGCCGCCGCGCTGTCCGCGGACGGCCCGCGACCGGTGCTGGTCGCCGGGGTGTGCGGAGGGCTCGACGCGGGGATGGTGCCCGGCGACGTCGTCGTCGCCAGCGAGGTGCGCGGACCGGACCTCGACCCGGTGCCGGTGCCCGGCGCGGCACCGCTGACCGCGGCGCTGCGCGGCCTCGGGCTGCGCGTGCACACCGGACCGGTCGTGTCCGTGCCCCGGGTCGGCCTGCCCGCCGACGGCGCGCTGTTCGCGGGCGCCGTGGCCGTCGACACCGAGTCGGCCTGGCTCGCCGCCGCGGCCGCGGGCGGTCCCGTGGCCGTGGTCAGGACGGTGGTCGACACGCCGACGGCGCCGCTGTGGCGGCCGGGCACGCCCACGCGGGGCGTGGCGGCTCTGCGCGCGCTGCGACGGTGCAGGCCCGCGTTGCGCCGGTGGCTGGCCGCCACCGGTCCGCGAACGGTCGCGCTCGCGGCGCCGCGGTCGTTCTGCGCGGGGGTGGAGCGCGCGATCGACACTGTCGAGCAGGCGCTGCGCCGCCACGGCGGGCCCGTCTACGTCCGTCGCCAGATCGTGCACAACCGGCACGTCGTGCGCGATCTCGAACGCCGCGGCGCGGTGTTCGTGCAGGAGGTGGACGAGGTCCCGCCCGGCGCGGTGACCGTGCTGGCCGCCCACGGCGTGTCGCCCGCCGTCCGCGGCGCCGCGCGGGAGCGGGGCCTCGCCGTGGTCGACGCCACCTGCCCGCTCGTGGCGAAGGTGCACGGTGAGGTGCGCCGCCACGCCCGCGACGGCGAGACCGTGTTCCTCATCGGACACGCCGACCACGAGGAGGTCGAGGGCACGCGCGGCGAGGCGCCCGGGTCCGTCGTGGTCGTGGACAGCGTCGAGGCCGCCGCGCGGGTGCAGCCCGCCGACCCGGCCCGCGTCGCGTACGCGATGCAGACCACGCTCGCCGTCGACGAAGCGGAAGCGATCGCGGCCGTGCTGCGCTCGCGGTTCCCGGCCATCGCCGCCCCCCGCTCCGACGACATCTGCTACGCCACCACGAACCGCCAGCAGGCGGTTCGCGCCATCGCCGCTCGATCCGACCTCGTGCTCGTGCTCGGCTCGTCGAACTCGTCGAACTCGCTGCGGCTGGTCGAGGTCGCCGCCCGCGAAGGGGCGCCCGCCCACCTGATCGACGACGTGGCCGAGCTGGACCTCGACTGGCTCGCGGGCTCCCGGCGGATCGGCGTCAGCGCGGGGGCCTCGGCCCCGCGGACGCTCGTCGACGAGCTGATCGCCTGCCTGTCGGGGCTCGGCCCGACGTCGGTCACCGAGACCGTCACCACCACCGAGGACGTCCGATTCACCCTGCCGAAGGAGGTGAGCTGAGCGTGGGCATGCCCCTGCGCCAGTCCATCCGACTGGCCGCCTACCTGGCCAGACAGAAGATCAAGCGGGTCGAGAAGTTCCCCCTCCTCGTCGAGCTGGAACCCCTGTTCGCCTGCAACCTCAAGTGCGCGGGCTGCGGCAAGATCCAACAACCCGCCGCGCTGCTGAAGCAGCGGATGCCGGTGGAGCAGGCGGTGGGCGCGATCGAGGAGTGCGGCGCGCCGATGGTGTCCATCGCGGGCGGCGAGCCGCTGATGCACAAGGAGATCGACGAGATCGTCCGACGGCTCCTCGCCCGCGGCAAGATCGTCTTCCTGTGCACCAACGCGGTGCTGCTGCCCAAGCACCTGCACCGCTTCACCCCCCACCGCAACTTCGCCTGGATGGTGCACATCGACGGGCTCCGCGACCGGCACGACGCCTCGGTCTGCAAGGACGGCGTCTTCGACCAGGCCGTCGCCGCCATCCGCGAGGCGCAGGCCGCGGGCTTCCGGGTCAACACCAACACCACGTTCTTCGACACCGACACGCCCCAGGACGTCATCGACGTGCTCGACTACCTCAACGACGAGCTCGGCGTCGACAACATGCAGATCTCCCCCGGCTACGCCTACGGCAAGGCGCCCGACCAGGAACACTGGCTGGCCGTCGAGCAGACCCGCGAGCTGTTCCGCAAAGCCTTCGCCGACGGACGCCGCAAGAAGTGGCGGCTCAACCACTCACCGCTGTTCCTCGACTTCCTCGAAGGCAGGCTCGACCTGGCCTGCACCGCGTGGGCGATCCCGTCCTACTCGCTGCTGGGCTGGCAGCGGCCCTGCTACCTGCTCGACGACGGCTACGTCGCCACCTACCGCGAGCTGGTGGCGGAAACCGACTGGTCGGCGTTCGGCCGCGGCAAAGATCCGCGCTGCGCCAACTGCATGGCGCATTGCGGCTACGAGCCGTCGGCGGTCTTCGCGACCGTCGGGTCGCTTCGCGAGTCGTTGCGGGCGATGACGGGTTGAGCCACCACCGCCCGGTGCCGCGCCGCCGCACGGCCTACACTCGTTCGATTCCCGTTGCCGGGAAGAAGATGAGGCAGCCTCATGAGCCAGCTCGGCGTCACGATCCACCTCCCGCCGCTCGGATCGGTGGTGCGGCGCGCCTTGCGCGCGCTGCTCGAGTCCGCCCTGATCCCGCTCGGGCTGTTCTGGCTGCTGTTCACCTACGGCGGCCTCGACGCAGGCCTGTGGGCCGGGCTGGGCTGGTCCGCCTTCGCCATCGGGGTGCGCCTGGCGGGGCGCCGCCGCGTCCCCGCCGTCCTGCTGCTGACGACCGGCCTGCTGGTTGTCCGCACCGCGGTGGGCCTGGCCACGGGCAGCGCCTTCCTGTACTTCCTCCAGCCGACGGCGCAGAACTTCATCTTCGCCCTCGCCCTGCTGTTCACGGTGGCGCTGGACCGGCCGTTGCTGGCGAAGCTGGCCGACGACTTCTGCGCGTTCCCGGCCGCCTTCACGCGCCATCCCCAGGTGCGCCGGTTCTTCCGGCGGGTCTCGCTGCTGTGGGCAGTGGTGTTCCTCGTCAACGGCGGGATGACGCTGGGCGTGCTCGCCACCCGGACCGTCGGGGACTTCCTGCTCGTCTCGACGGCGGGCTCCTACTCGTTGGTCGCCGTCGGGATCGGGCTGTCGCTGTGGTGGTTCCGCCGCTCGCTCGCCCGGCACGGGATCCGGCTGCGGCTCTCGCCCGCCTAGGAGCCCGCCTCGTGCGGCACGCGGTCGGCCAGCCCGCGCAGCGCGCCGTCGAGCCCACCCGCCGCGAACCGGGCGACCCGCCGTTCCAGGCTCGCCAGCTCGGCGGGTCGCGCCCGGAACCCGTGCAACACGGCGGTGACGTCCGCGGGCCGCGGACAGACCACGCCCAACCCGGCCTCGGCGGTCATGCGCGCACCCGCGCGGCCGTGGCCGGGCACCGGGGCGGCGAACAGCACCGGGCGCCCGGCGGCGAGCGCCTCACTCGCGATCATGCCTCCCGCCGTGGTGAGCACGACGTCGGCCGCCGCCACCACCAGCGGCACGCGGTCGGTCCAGCCGAGGGCGACCAGACGGCTCGCGGGAAGGCCGCGGCGGCGCAGCCGCTCGCGCAGCCGCTCGTCGCGCCCGCAGAGCACGACCGCGCACGCCTCCCCGTCGGCGAGCACCGCGTCCACGACGTCCTCCATGGCGCCGAACCCGAGCGATCCGCCGGTGACGAGCACCACCGTGCCGCCCGGGTCGAGACCGAGCTCCGCGCGGGCCGCGGCCCGGTCGGCGGGCCGGAACCGCGCGTCGACCGCGGGTGGTGCGACGCGCACGTCCGCGCGCGGCTCCACGGCGCGCGCCTGTGCCGCCGAGGCGCGCAACAGCGTCCAGGTCTCGTCGACGTCCGCCCATACCCAGAACGGGTGCACGGCGACGTCGGTGACCACCGCCACCGTCCGGGCGCGGAGCGCGCCGCGCCTGCGCAGCCAGGCGAGCCCGCCGGAGATCATCGGGTACGTCGAGAGGACCAGGTCGGGACGCTCGGCCGCCACGAGCGGTGCGAGCGAGCGGCCGAGGCGGGCCGCCGCGACCGCCTTGCACGCGCGGGCGAGCGGCGGACAGCGCACGAGCAGGCCGTAACCCAGGCCGTACAGCCACGGGGCGCGGCGCATCGTCACCGCCCACGCGGCGGCGAGGAACCGGTCCCGCCGCGGGTCGGCCGTGCCCTCGACCTCGCGGACGACGGCCGCGGGCCACAGCGCGCGCATGCGGGTGGCCAACACGCGCGCCGCCGCCACATGGCCCTCGCCGACCGGCGCGGACAGCACCAGCACCCGCCGCGGCGCCCGGTTCGCCATCGCCGCAGCGTAGGTCGCGTCCGCTGCCCGCGCAGCCGGGCCCGCGCACCCATCCCTCCCGCGGACGGCGGACGTGCGGCGCGCCGGACGGCCCCACGAGCCGCGGTCCCGTGAGCGGCGCCGAGGACGCCGTCCGCACCCCCCGCAGGCTGCTGCTGGTGAGCGGCAGCCTGGGCGGGGGGCACCACGCCGCGGCACGCGCCGTGGAGGAGCAGGCGCGCCGCGCGTGGCCCGGTGTCGAGACGGTGTGGACCGAGACCCTCGCGACCATGGGCCCGGGCACCGGGCGGCTGTTCCGCACCGTGTACACCGGATGCGTGCGGCTGCTGCCGTGGCTGTACGCGCTGTACTTCCGGCTGTTGTGGCAGGCGCCGCCGTTCCGGGCGGGCACCCGCGCGGTGCTCGGGGCGTGGACGGCCCGCGGGCTGCGGGCGGCGATCGCACGCCACCACCCCGACGTCGTCGTCGCGACCTTCCCGGAGGCCGTGCAGGGGCTGGGCAGGCTCCGCCGCAGGGGGCTGCTCCCGATGACCACCGTCGTGCTCGTCGCCGATCCCGCGCCGCACCCCCTTTGGGTCGACCCGGCCCTGGACCTGCACCTGGTGAGCACCCGGGAGGGTGCCGCACTCGCGCGCCGGATCGCGCCCGCGGCCCGCGTGCGGGTCGGCGCGCTGCCGGTCGCGGCCGCGTTCCGGCCGCCGCAGGACCGGCCCCCCCGCGGGCGCGCCCTGGTGTACGTCGCCTGCGGGTCGTTCGCGTTCGGTGACGTGCCCGCCGCCTGCGCGGCCGTGCTGGCGGCGGGCGCCGACGTGCTGGTCGGCTGCGGGCGCGACGCCCGGCTGCGCACGCGTCTCACCCGGCTCGCCCGCGCCCATCCCGGGCGGGTCGAGGTCCACGACTGGATCGACGACCCGGTCGGCGCGACGCGCCGCTGCGACGCGGTCGTGACCAACGCCGGGGGGGCGACCGCTCTCGAAGCGCTCGCCTGCGCCCGGCCGCTGCTGCTCTTCGCGCCGATCCCCGGACACGGACGCGCGAACGCCCAGGTGCTGGAGGCCGCGGGCGCCGCCCACATCTGCATGACACCCGCGGCGCTCACCGCCGCCGTGGCCGCGGCGCCGCCCGCGCCCCCCGCCTTCCGCCGGGACATGGCGGCGGATCTCGCCGCCGCCGTCGGCGCGCGGGTGCGGGTGACGGGCCCGCGGGTCCGCGCTCAGGACGCGCTGTTCCTGCACGTCCCCGGGGCGCCGCAGCAGATGGGGGCCTGCATCGTCATCGACGACCCCGCGCGGCGGGACGGCTGGCCGGAGTACCTGGCGCATCGGGTACGGCAACGGGCAGCCGGGATCGAGCTCTTGTGCCGACGGCTCGCGCCGCCGCGGAGGGGGCGGCCGCTGCGGTGGGTGGTCGACGCCGCTCCCGACCCCGCCCGCCACGTGCGGCCGCACGTCGGGACCGCGGCGCCCGGAGGCTTCGACGCCGCACTGACCGCGTTCCTCGCGGCGCCGCTCGACCCCGGCGAGGAGCCGTGGGCGCTCCAGGTCGTCCGGGACGGCGCCCGGATCGCGGTGTTGGCGAAGGTGCACCACGCGCTCGGTGACGGGATCGCCGTCACCCATGCCCTGGTCGACCTGCTCACCGACGGCCGGTGGGAGCCGCGCGGCGAACCGTCCCCGACCACGGGGGCACACCACCGGGTCCGGCGGGCTGCCATCGCGCTCCGCGGCGTCGTGAGCCTGGTCCGGGCCGGGACAGCGCAGCCGTCACCGCTCGGCCCGGCCACCCGCGACGTCCGCTGGGTGGGGCTCACCCTGGACGGGCGGCGGGTGCGCGCGGCCGCACGCGACCTCGACGTCGGCACGTCGGCGCTCGTGCTGGCGGCCGTGGCCGAGGCCGTGCACCGCCTCCTGCGGTGCCCCCGGTCCGCGCGGCTGCGCACGATGGTTCCGCTGACCACCCGGGCGCACGCGGGGATCGGCAGCCGCGTCTGCGGCAATCGCACCGCGGCCGTCCCGCTCGACCTGCCGGTCGGGCCGATGTCCCCGACCGAGCGGGTGGTCCGCGTCGCGGCCGCCATGGACGAGGCGGTCCGCACCGGAAGGGCTGCCGGGGCGGCGGGCGCCCTCACCGCGCTGGGCCTCTTGCCCGCCGCTCTGCAGCGCACGACGGCACGCCTCGTCTACGGACCGCCGTTCTTCCACGCCATCGCGTCCGTGATGCCCGGAGTGCGGCGTCCCCTGCGGGTGCGGGGAGCCCACGCCGTGACCGTCCACCCGGCGCTGCCCCTGGCCGACGGCGTCGGACTCGCGGTCGGGGTCATGCACTGGCGCGCGAGCACCACCGTCGGGATCACGACGTCGGTCCCCGGCCTGGCCGACGTCCTGCCCGCGGCGCTCGAGCAGGCGGTGGCCGAGCTGACCCGGCCGCACCCGGCCTGCCGGGCGTCGGCCGGAGCGCGGCCGTGACCGCGGGCCGGTGCGTGGTGACCGGCGCGTCGTCGGGGATCGGGGAGGCCGTGGCGCTCGCGCTGGCGGGCCGCGGCCTGCCGCTCGTGGTCACCGGGCGCGACCCCAGCAGGCTCGATGCCGTGGCGGCGCGGACGGGCGGCACGGCGGTGGTCGCCGACCTCCGCACGGCCGAGGGTGTGGACCGGGTCCGCGCGGTGGCGGACGGGCCGGTCCGGCTGCTGGTGCACGCCGCGGGCCTGGGTGCGGCCGGTCCGGTGGTGGGGGTGTCGCGGGCCGCCGTGGCCGATCTCGCGGCCGTCAACCTCGTGGCGCCGATGCAGCTGACCGCCGCACTGCTCCCGGGCCTGCGCGCGGGCCGGGGCGCGGTCGCGTTCGTCGCGTCGATCGCGGCCGTCGGCGTGGCGGAGGAGGCGGTCTACTCGGCCACCAAGGCGGGGCTGCGCGGGTTTGCGAACGCGCTCCGCGTGGAGACGGGGCTGACCGTGACGACCGTCCTGCCCGGCGCCGTCGACACGCCGTTCTTCGACCGCCGCGGCACTCCCTACGGGCGCCGCTTCCCCCGGCCGGTGTCGCCGGAACGGGTCGCCCGCGCCCTGGTCCTCGGCGTCGAGCGCGGCCGGGCCGAGGTCTTCGTCCCGGGCTGGCTGGGCCTGCCCGCCCGGCTGCAGGGCGTCGCGCCGCGCACGTTCGCGCGGCTGGCGCACCGATTCGCGTCCGCAGGCGCCTGCTGATCAGGCGCGCTCGGGCCCGCGCCTCGCCTCCGCGGCGATCTGTTCGCGCAGCTGGGTGCCGCGGTGCGCCAGCGCGGCGACTCCCGCGACGAGCAGGACGCCTGCCGCGGCTTCACTGGCCACCACCGGCGCCGAGGTGTCGGCGAAGCGCTCACCGAGCCAGCTCAGGCCGATGGCGATGGCGACCAGCGGGTCGACGACCGTGATCACCGCGAGCGCGGGAGCGATGAGCGCGCCCTCCTGGAACGTGTGCTGGCTGAGCAGGAAGCCGAGCGGACCGACCACGCACACGACGTAGAGCGGGGCGTGCGTCAGGACGTCCAGCGGGCCTGCCTCGCGCAGATGGGCGGTCACGACCTTCATGAGCGCCGCCGTGACGCCGTAGCAGACGCCCGTGGCGACCGCGAGCGCACCCACCCGCGCCGGTCCCGCCACCCGCACCGCGGTCACGAAACACGCCCCGACCACGGCCGCGAGCACGAGCGCGAGCGGCAGGAGGCCGAGCAACCCCGGCAGGCGCGCCGACCCGCCGCCGGGGCGCGCCAGCGCGAGGAACGCCGCGAGCCCCACGGCGACGGCGCTCACCCCGACGACGATGGTGCGGTCGGGGCGTCGGTGGGCCAGCCACGCCGCCGACAGCGTGCCGAAGACGATGCCGCTGACCAGGACCGGCTGGACGAGGGTCAGCGGCGCGAAGGCCAACGCGACCACTTGCAGCGCAAGGCCGAGCAGGACGGCGCCGCTGGCCAACAGCCACCGCGGCCTGCGGGCGAGCTCGACCAACAGCCGCGGGCCCAGCACTCCGGCGTCCGGTACCTCCTTGGTGGCGCGCTGCTGCAGCGCGCTCGCCGCGCCGAAGCTCGCCGCGCCCGCCACCGCGGCGGGCACCGCGACGAGCAGCACCGTCGAGATCGACATCTTGTCACGCTTCCTCGCGGAGGGGGTCGTCGCCGACGCCGAGCCGGGTCGCGGCGACGCGGTGGACCCGCAGGCGGACCCGTTTCCGAGTACCCCCGGCTGCGGCGCGCGAACTCATCACGTGATGCCAATGCGCGCGCCGCGAACTGCGCCCCCGCGCGTAGCACCGGCGTGCCCGCCGACCGACCATGAGACGGTGACCTCCACTGTGTGTCCGAGCCTGCTCGACACGGTGAGCTGCCCGGCCGACGTCCGGGCGCTGCCGTCCGACCAGCTGCCCGCACTTGCCGCGGAGATCCGCGAGCTGCTGGTCGAGGCCGTGTCCCGCACGGGCGGCCACCTGGGCCCCAACCTCGGCGTCGTCGAGCTGACCCTCGCCCTGCACCGGGTGTTCGCCTCCCCCCGCGACCCGATCGTCTGGGACACCGGTCACCAGGCGTACGTGCACAAGATCCTGACCGGACGCGCGCGGGACTTCGCGCACCTGCGCAGCGCGGGCGGGCTCTCCGGATACCCGAGCCGGGTCGAGAGCGAGCACGACGTGGTCGAGAACTCGCACGCCTCCACCGCGCTGTCCTACGCCGACGGCCTGGCCAAGGCGTTCGCGTTGAGCAGGCAGCGGGACCGGTCGGTGGTCGCGGTGGTCGGCGACGGGGCGCTGACCGGGGGAATGTGCTGGGAGGCGCTGAACGCGATCGCCGCGGCGCCGGGACGGCCGGTCGTGATCGTGCTCAACGACAACGGCCGCTCTTACTCCCCCACCGTCGGTGGGCTCGCCCGACACCTGGCGGACCTGCGGCGCGCGGCGGGAGGGGCGCTCGGACGGGCGCTGTTCGAGCCGCTCGGCCTGCGCTACCTCGGACCGGTGGACGGGCACGACGTCGCCGCGGTCGAGCGGGCGCTCCGCGCCGCGCGCGCACTGGCCCGCCCGGTCGTCGTGCACTGCGTCACCGCGAAAGGCCGCGGCCACGTCCCCGCCGAGCAGGACCCCGTCGACAGGTTCCACACGGTCGCGCGTCGCGGCGGCGGCTCCGGTCGCTCCTGGACGAAGGAGTTCGCGCAGGAGTTGGTCGCCATCGGGCACGACCGCCCCGATGTGGTCGCGCTGACCGCCGCGATGCTGCACCCCACCGGTCTCGGCGACTTCGCGGCGGCGTTCCCGGACCGGGTCTTCGACGTCGGCATCGCCGAGCAGCACGCCGTGACGTCGGCGGCGGGCCTCGCGATGGGCGGGCTGCACCCCGTGGTGTGCGTCTACGCGACCTTCCTCACCCGGGCCGTCGACCAGGTCCTCATGGACGTGGCGCTGCACCGGCTGCCGGTGACGTTCGTGCTGGACCGGGCGGGCGTCACCGGTGAGGACGGCAAGTCCCACCACGGGATGTGGGACCTCGCCTTGCTCGGCGTCGTGCCGGGCATGCGGGTGGGCGCGCCGCGCGACGGCGCGCGCCTGCGGGCCCTCCTGCGCGAGTCCGTGCGGCACGACGGGCCCGCCGCCCTGCGCTTCCCGAAGGGTTCCGTCGCGCCCGACCTGCCCGCCCTCGGGACCGTGGGGGGCGCGGACGTGCTCCTCCGCCACGGCACCGGCGGCACGCTGCTGGTCGCCACGGGCCCCTTCGCGCACGCCGCGGTGACGGCGGCCGGGCAACTGGGCGACCACGAGGACATCACCGTGGTCGACCCCCGCTGGCTGCTGCCGGTCGATGCCGACCTGGCCCGCGCGGCGCACGGGTTCCGCCGGGTGCTCACCGTCGAGGACCACGCGGGCCCCGGCGGCTACGGTGACGCGTTCGCCCGCGCGCTGCGGGCGGTCTCCTGCCCGACGCCCGTCGAGACGCTCGACCTCGGCGCGGACTTCATCTCCCACGGATCCCGTCCCGACTTGCTGCGCGCCCGGGGCCTGGACGCCGACGGGCTCGTGCGCCGCCTCCGACACCGGTGGTCCGCCGATGCGTGACCGAACGGTCGCGATGATCGCCCGCGGCGCCCGCGGACGGTCGGCGCCTGCCCGGATCGTCGGGTGAGCGCAAGCATGAACCGGGCAGCAGCGGGCACTGCTCGCGGGCGGGCGCCGGGGACGACGGCGCCGTACCGCTGTGGAGGTGGCAGCGTGCTCTCGGCGGCGAACCGGACGAGCTCGGCAGCGGCGTCGTCGCCCTTGTCCATCACGACGGCGAACGTGCGCAGCCCGCCCGACTCGTACAGCAACCTGCACTTCACCGGGGTTCTCCTCCCTGTCCGTTCCCGGGTGTGCGCCTCAGTGTCCGATCAGCATCGCGTCGCGCTCCTTCCTTCCGACGATGTCGGAAGCCGGGTGCCCGCTGGGTGGTCAGCACTACTTGACAGACGACTTGCGAACCCGCCCGCCTGCTCTCCGGCCGGGCTCTGCTCTGGGGCCACTGCCACCACCGCGCCACCGGCGGCGTCGACCCCGAACAGCAGGTCCTCGAAGGCATGGGCCTGACCGTCGACGACGTCAAAGGCGGCTGTTGCGGCCTCGCGGGCTCGTGGGGCTTCGAGAAGGGCAAGTACGACATCTCCCTGGAGTGCGGCGAGCAGGCGCTCCTGCCCGCCGTCCGGGCCGCCGCCGACGACACCGTCGTGGTCGCGAACGGGTTCTCGTGCAAGACCCAGATCGCGGACGCGGGCACCGGGCGGCGCGCCTAGCACCTCGGCGAGGTGCTGGCGATGGCCCGGGAGCGCGCGGCCTGCGGCCCTGAGCGACGTCCGGACGCGTGGCAGGCGCCGCGGCCTGCGCCGTCCCGGGGCGTCCGGGCGACGCGCGTCGGCCTGCCCCTGCTACTGGGCGCGGCGTGCGCTGTGGCCCTCGGTCGGGGCGTGGGAAGGCCGTCGGCCGCGCCGGGCGGGCGGGGTGAGGACGGATCAGGGTTGCGGGTTGCCGTCACCCGGCGCCGCCGAGTGCCTGCCTCGAACGGGGCGATGACGGCCCGGTGGGCGATCCGACCGGCGGTCCGTCCGGCAACCGCGTGGGTGCGGCGTGGGATCCGTCCCGACTCGCTTCGCAGATCGACTGCGCGGCGTGGGCGAGCCCCGCGCGCTGCAACTGTGCGCACAGCTCGGGCGTGACGCCTTCCACGACCAGGTGGGTTCCGACCATGGACGCCGCATGGATGCTGGTGTAGATCGCGGCCAGCCCGGCGGCGTCCATGGTTGTCACCTGCCGCAGATCGATCACGAGCGACGTGGCCGTCCCCGCGCTCGTGGCCAGCATCCTTCGAACGGCGTCGCAGAGCTTGGCGGCATCGAGCGGTTGGGGCGGGCAGCGGTAGACGGGGGACGAACTGGTCATGCTGCCTGCAACCTTCCGAGCCCCAGCCCCGACGGCTCGACGATCACATCGCCCGGAGGAAACGCGAGCAGGTGATCACGAAACCGGTCGCGGGCTGAGAGGTCGACATCACCAGAAATGGTCGCGCCGGTGAATCCCGGCCCGTGAGACATTCGGACAGCAAAACCAAACACGGCTACGTACCTACCCCATTGGGCATTGTGGATTTAGGCCGCGCTGTCGGACCGCCGAACCGAAACTATCATCGGCCACGAGCCAGCTCAACGGGTGACGGGCGGCACGCGCTGTCAGCGCGACGATGACGGCTGATCAGAAGCGCGGGGGTGATGCTCCGCTCACGCTTGGTGAGCGCCTCCGGCGGGAGCGGCAGAGCCTACTCATCACGCTAACGGGATCGGCGCAGATATTCCTTCGCCAATTCCGAGGACGGGATCTCCCCAACCATGGTGATCATGTCGGCCAGGTCCCGGATCTTGATATTTGCGTGCTGGGAGGCAACGCGGATCCGGTTGAATGCCTCCTCCTCGGACAGCTTGTACCGCGACATCACCACGCCGACCGCCTTGCCGATCATGCGCGACGAGGTCAGCGCGTGATCGAGGTTTTCCGCGTGTCGCGCAGCCGACAACGCCACCGCCGCGTGCGAGGCCAGAATCCACCCCACGTGCTCGGTCGCTTCGGTGAAGACGTCGCGACGCGACGAGTACAGATCCAATGACCCGAGGTTGTCCTCATCGACGGTGTAGAGCAGGAAACCCATCATGGAGCCGATGCCGAGGCCGCGTGCACGCTCGGCGTACCGCGGCCACCGGTCCTGCGGCTTGTACATGTCCGCGACCCGGTAGACCGGCGTGTGCCGCAGTGCCGCGTCGAAGCACGGCCCCTCGCGCAGCTCGATCTGGGCCCGGTCGGACTCCCGCGCCGTCTCGTCGGTGGCGGCCAGTGTCGCCGCCTCCTTGCGGCGCACCACCATGATCCCAGCGGCCTCGCAGCCGTCCACCAGCCGCACCGCCTGCTGCACGATCTGATCGAGGGTCTCCTGCGGCGAGTCCTGTGCCAGCAGGATCCGCGCAACGTCCGCCAACGCCGTTGCCAGGCGCTTGTAGTCCTGTTGTTCACCCACCGCGCCCCCCGCCACCACAACCGTTGGGGCACTCTCGAACCCTCCTGTCATCGGTACCCCGGCTCGCGACGAACGACACCCCGGCCACCTCATCAGACCCGACGGATAGGCCGCCCGGGGGACCCGCCGGGGCCGGGGACACACCTCGCACCCCTGACGACGTCTTCGCACCCGCCCAGCGGGGTGTGAAGTACCCCGTGGGGGTGCGAGGTCGGGGCTCCCGAGATCCCGCCTCCGCCCGGCCGCTACCCCGCCGTCGTCCCGGCGACCTCCTGCTGGATCTCCTCCAGCGCTCCGCAGCAGGAACCTGTTACGGCCCTTGAAGGCTTCGCTGACGAAGGTGAATGCCATTTTCCGCCCCCTGTCCCGGTCGTGGTCGGCTGGCCGGGCGGTACCCGGCCGGTGAGGGGCGAACCGGCCGCAGGCGAATCGTCAGGAGCCCGCCAGTCGGCGCGTGCGCCGCGCTGCGGCCGCGAGGTGTTCGGCCACGCGGCGGGCGTCCCGCCCGGCCCCGCCGATGAGCACGGACGCGAACGCGGTCTGGAAGACCAGCCCGACGAAGTACAGGCCGGGGGCACCGGTGGCGACGACCCCGTCGCAGTCCGGGTAGCCGTCCCCGCCGGTGACGTCGGGGTGGATGTACCCGAAGTCAGGCCGGTAGCCGGTGCACCACAGCACGTTGGTCACGTCGAGGACGGTGCCGTCGGCGAGGACCGGGCGGCCCTCGCGCACGTCCGCGGTCCGAGCGGCCGAGAGGCGCACCCCGGCCGCCGCCAGGTCGGCCTGCTTCACCCGGACCAGCGGCGCGCCGCCCGCGCGGACCGCGGGTCGCATGCGGCGGCCGATCGGCGTCCGCACCGTGAACACGTGGTTGGCGAGGAACCAGAGCACGGGCAGCGCCAGCCGGGCCCTGCGGGACCCGAACGGGAACGGGATCTCGCCCTTGGGACGGCCGGAGAGCCAGGTCTCGTGCCCGGCGCGGCGGACCTCCAGCGCGATGTCGGCGCCGGACTGCCCGGACCCGACGACGAGCACCGGGCCGGGCAGCAGCTGGTCGGGGTTGCGGTAGCGCGACGAGTGCAGCTGCCGGATGCCGGGGTCGAGCCGGTTCCCGAGCTCGGGGACCTGCGGGACCGCCTCGCCGCCTGCGGCGACGACCACCGACTCGGCCAGGATGGGGCCGGTCGAGGTCGTGAGCAGCCACCGGCCGTCCTGCCTGCGCACGTCGTGGACCTCGACGCCGCAGCGGACGGCGATGCCCATCTTCGCGGCGTACGCCTCGAGGAAGTCGCCCATGTCGACACCGCTGGGGAAGCTGCCGCGCGGCGCCGGGAACCGCATCCCCGGCAGCCCGTCGTACTGGGCAGGCGTGTTGAGCAGCAGCGAGTCGTAACGGCGCCGCCACTGGTCGCCGACCCGGGCGTTGCCGTCGAGGACCACGCACGGAAGGCCCGCCCGACCGAGGTGGTAGGCGGTGGCGAGGCCGGTCTGCCCGGCCCCGACGACGACGGTGGGGATCCGCTCGCGGCCGTCTGCGTCAACGGTGTGCGCGGTGTGGGTGTGCTGTCGGGTGGTGGTCATCGGGGCCTCCTCGCTGGTCGGTGCACCGACGGTACGAACGGGAGGTCGCGGCGCGCTTCGGGCGAGTTGCCCATCCGCGCTGCCGGGTGATGGGTCGTTGTGCGCAGACGCTCAGAGGAGCTGGTGGTCGTAGGCGTACGCGGTCGTGGCGGCCCGGGACGTGACCCCGAGCTTGGTGTAGATGTTGCTCAGGTGCCGTGCCACGGTCTTCGCGCTCAGCCCCAGCTCACGGGCGATCAGCCGGTTGGTGTGCCCGGCCGCGACGAGCCGCACGACCTCGACCTCGCGCTCGGTCAGCCCGCCCGGGCGCTGGCCGACCGGTGCGCCGTCCGCGGCGAGGCGCTCCACCGCCGCCAGGTCCGGCGCCGCCCCGAGCCGCTCGAAGCACTCCCGGGCGGCGTCGAACTCGAGCTCGGCGGACGGCTCGTCGCCCAGCGCGCGCAGGCACCGGCCGACGAGCACGCGCACCTGCGCACAGGCGTGCGGAAGGGCGAGCGCCGCCCAGGCCCGTAGGCAGCCGTTGGCGGCGTCCAACGCCGCGTCCGGGCGGTCGGCAGCCAGCAGGGTCACGGCGCTCGCGCGCTGGGCCAGCCCGCGCACCAACGGCGTGTCGATCCCGGCAGCGACCCGCCGAAGCTCCTCGGCGCAGGCGTAGGCCGCATCGACCGCCCCCATGGCGAGCTGGGCGTCGACGAGGACGTCCAGCAGCTCGCTCGCATCCTCGGGGGTGCACGGTTCGGCGCACAGCCTGCGCAGGCTCGTGACGGCGGCGTCGGCCCGGCCCTGGGCGATCCTGAGCCGGGAAAGGCCGGGCTCGGGGCGCCTTCCCAGGCTGTTCGCCCGCCGGAAGTGCTGGGCGGCGTCGTCGAGGTGACCCATCAGGCGGTGGACCTCGCCGAGCTGGTACGCCGCGTCACCCGCAGGCGGGCCGCGGAGCAGCCGTTCGGCGTGCATGGCCTCGTCGACGGCGCCGGGCCAGTCCCCACCCCAGGTCTTCATCTGGGCGCGGTGCACGAGGCACTGACCGCGGTAGGGCACCAGGTCGGGACGCGCTTCACACCACCGGCTGAGGACGTCGGTCCATTCTCGGGCCCGGCCCACGTCACGCACGGTCAGGCAGGCGCCGATCGCCGAGCAGTAGGCGATGCCGACCACGGCGGCCGAGGTCTCCTCGGCCCCCACCGCGACCATGATCTCGTCCGCCAGCCGGATCGCCTCGGCGCGGTCGCCCTGCATCACCAGCGCGTGCATGATGCTCAGCCTGCTCAGCACGAGGACGTCGGCGTCACCCGCCGCCGCGCCCAGCTCTTCCGCCGCTCTGGCGACGGGCAGGCCCTCGGCGAACCGCCCGGCGACCATGAGCCGGTGGGCCTCGTCGGCGAGGACCCACCCCTCCGCCGCTCCGCCCAGCCCGTGGTCGTCGACGAGCCGCCTGGCCCGGGCCGCCCATCCCGCCGAGCGGGCGAACTCGCCTGCGAGCGCCAGGACCGTGGTGCACCACGACGCGCTGCGCGCCGCGGCGGGAAGCTCCGCCCGGTCGAGGAACCAGCGGTAGGACCGGGCGTAGGCACCGGCGGCCTGCTCGTCGTCGCCGGTGAGGAAGGCGACCTCGCCGAGGAGGGCGAGCTGCGGGCCGTCGAGCTCGCCGCGCGCGTCGGCTTCCGCCAGCGCGGCCCGGCATTCAGCCCAGGCGTGGGCGGCGAAGAGCTCGCGCACCCACCCGTCGGCCCCGGAAGCCACCGACCCACGATAGTGGCACCCGGCCGGACGCCGGGCCGTCCGCTCTGTCATGGGGTGTCCCCCGGCGGCACCGCCGAACCCGCACGGTCGTCCGCCTCCGCCCTCACGGGACCTTCGAGGCATACGGCGATCCAGCCAGGATAGTCGTCGGTGTGAGCCTGAACCCGAAGATCAAGGACCGCGCGAGCCCGGTGCAGCCTGCTACAGGACCCCACCCCGCTCAAGGGCTTCGACGTCTACGTCGTCGGCTTCCACTGCCCCAAGGGCGAGCCGGACGCGCAGATGGAGGCCCACCACTACTGCCGGGTGGTCAACGACGACCTGCTGCAGTGCGTCCTGTTCGACGGCAACACCCGGGACGCCAACTTGATCGGCATCGAGTACATCATCAGTCGTTCCTCTCCCTCGTCCACCCGCAGCACGGCGTCGACGCGATGAAGGACGACTTCCTCCACAGCACCCCGATCCCCGGCGTGGTCGACGTCCACCCCCGCACGGCGCGTCGGCCATCCTGACGGCCTGCTGCCCGCCGATCTCAACCGCGCCGTCCCGCTGCGCCGGGCGCGTGCCGTGCGGGGACCGGCCGCGTAGCCGTCACCCCACGACTGATGCCGCCGCCCGGCCGGTGACCCGGCTTCCTTGCGATTTGTTGCCGATTCTCCGGCCGCACGCCCCTCGCTCCTAGGCTTTCCGTCCGAAGCGGACGGCCAGCGGCACGACGATGACGTGGGACGGATGACGATGACCGCGATGACGACCACGGATCCGAGAGCGCCTACCGCCCCCTCGGCGCCGCCGATCCGCTTCGACCCGGTGCAGGTCGGCGCGGACTGCGTCGCCGACGCCTGGCAAGCGCTTGCGCGGGGCTTCTACGACAACCTGCTGCTCGGTCCCGAGGCCCGTTTCGACGCGGCCGTGAGCGCCTGCTGGGTCGACGACCTGCTGCTCAGCCACGTGCGCTACCGCGTAGGTGACATCTGGTGCGAGCCCGACCGCGTTGTCTGCGGCGAGTCCGACTTCGTGACGATCCGGTGGTACGCCGAGGGATCCCGCCCCGCTTCGGCGGACGAGCCCGACCGGATCTGCGTCCACGACGTCACGGTGCCCGGCCGCGGCTGCTCGGAACACTCCCAGGTGTGGGGGCTGGCGATCCCCCGTGCACGCGTCGCGGACGCCGAACTGTTGCGGTCGCGTGCGCCGATGGTGGTGGTTCCGGTCAGGTCGCCGTCCGGGCTGATGCTCACCGCGGCCCTCCGCGCGGCATGCGAGGCGGTCGAGCGGGCCCCGGGCTGCGGGAGCGAGCTCGCGTCCGCGCTCGTGGGCCTGGTCAACGGCATGCTCGAACCGACGACCCGCGGGCTGCGCGACGACGCCCGGCTGGCGGCGATGAAGACCTACCTCCGCCGCCGACTGGCCGATCCGACCCTGTCGGGAGCGGATCTGCAGGAGCACTTCCACTACTCCCGAGCCACGGTCTACCGGCTGTTCGAGCCGGACGGCGGTGTCGCCCACTTCATCAGGGACGAGCGGCTGCGCCGCTGCCACGACGACATCGCGCATCCGGACCGGGGCGGCGACCGCACCACCGTCAGCGGCGTGGCGGCCCGGTGGGGCTACGCGGACCCCGCGCAGTTCGGCCGCGCCTTCCGTCGTCGCTACGGTCGCCCGCCCCGGGACGTGCTCCGGGAGGCCCGGGCCGGTCAACCGCCCCAGATGTCCTCCACGAACCGGCCCTCGGCGCGCAGTTCGGCCAGCCACTCCTGAGCGCCCTCGGCCGAGGATCCCGTCTTGTCCCGGTAGATCTCGGCCAGTGCGGCCCGCACGCCGGGCGCCATCGTGTTCGCGTTGCCGCACACGAACACGACGGCGCCCTGCTCGAGCAGATCCCACACCTCGTTGGCGCGGTAGGCGAGCTCGTGCTGCACGTAGCGGCGACCGTCCTCGGGCCGTCCGGAGTAGACGGTGTGCACGGTGACGACGCCGTGCTTCTCGAACTCGCGCAGCTCGTCGCCGTAGAGATCGTCCCGACGCGGGTCGCGACAGCCGAAGAAGAGCAGCGCGGGACCGATCGGCACGCCCTGGTCCTTCAGCGCGGCCCGCTCCTGCACGAACCCGCGGAAGGGCGCCAGCCCGGTACCCGCACCGATCATGATCATCGGGGTGTGCGGGTTGTCCGGCGGCCGGAACGGGATCGACGGCTCGCGCACGAACACGAACGCCGTGCCCCGCTCCGGCAGGCGCGCCATGTACGTCGAGCACACGCCCTGGAACTCGCCCGTTCCGCCGCGTGCAGGCGCCGCCAACACCCCCGACGTCAGGCTGCAGACCTGCGCGCTGACCAGCGGGGAGGACGAGATCGAGTAGTAGCGCGGTCGTAGCGGGGACAGCATGTCGAGGTACACCTCGAACGGCAGCGCGCAGGCCGGGTAGCGCTCCAGCAGGTCCAGCACCGAGCGGTTCGGGGTGAAGACCTCCGTGCGGTAGCGGGTGCGGGACTCCTCGTCCTCACCCGCGAGCGCGGCGAGGGCCGCCTTCTGGTCCGGGTCGTCGGTGTGCTCCACGAGGGTCTCGATATCCGCGCGGCTCGCGACGTCCTGCAGCTCGACGCAGCTGCCCAGCACCCCCAGCAGCGGGGTCGACTCCTCGACCGGCAGGTGCGTGGGCGTTCCGCCGTTCGGGATGATCGTCAGGTACTGGCCTGCGTCCAGCCCGAAGCGGGCCATCACGCGCCGGATCAGGTCCATCGAGTTGCGCGGCAGCACGCCGAGGTGATCACCCGCCCGGTAGCTGACGCCCTCGGGGAGGGCGATCTCCAGGTGCCGGGTCGAGCGGCCCGCCGTCGCCCCGTTCACCAGGGAGAGCTCGCGGTTGTCCAGCACGGTCGCCTGCCGGGCCCGGTAGGACACGATCACCGGGTTGGTCACCTGCCGGTTGGTGAGCGTGATCGAAAGCCGCGGCCCGCTGATCGCGGGCTGGATGGCCGTCGCGGGCAGGTCGAACGCCGCCGCGAGGTCCGCCCAGAGCCCGTTGTGCCATGCGCGGTACTGGCCGTCGAAGTCGGCTTCGGCATCGCCGGAGCCGCGGGGGTGCACCCGGCGTGCGCCGAGCGCGGCGAGCCGGTCGTCGATCAGGGTCGGCACCTTCTGGTAGGTGGCGGCCCACGCCGTGTCGCCGCACCCGAAGACGGTGAACGCGACCCCGGCGCACGCGTCGGCCGCGGTACCGGGACTCTGCAGCCACCGGCAGAACTCGGCCGCGTTGTCCGGCGGTGTCCCGTTGTAGGACGAGCTCACGATCACGGCGACCCCGTCCGCGGGCAGGTCGGCGACGTGGTCGTCGAGGGCGCCGAGGGTGACGGCGTAGCCGCGCTCGGCGCCTTCGCCCGCCAACCGGGTCGCGATGCCCTCGGCCGTGCCCAGGTTCGACCCGAACAGGACGGCGAGCGGCGTGCTGTGCCGCGCCTCGGCGGGCAACCCGGCCGCGGTGGCCAGCACGGCCGGGACCCGCTCGGGCGCGACGGTCTCCGCGGCCGCGGGGCCACCCTCGATGTGCACACCGGGCCGCGGCCGGACCTGGATCCGGAAGTCCACCGGCTTGATCGTGAGGGTGGTGCGCGTCCTGAGCTGGTAGTCGAGGTGATCGATGAACTCGAAGCGCTGCAGCAACATGCCCAGCACCAAGGTGGCCTCCTGCAGCGCGAACTGGCGTCCGATGCAGGCACGCTGTCCGGTGCCGAAGGGCTTGTAGGCGTTGGGCGGCAGTGCGGCCACCCGCTCCGGGCTCATGTGGTCGGGGTTCCAGTCCTCGGCGTCGTCGCCCCACACGCCGCGGTCGCGGTGCAGGCTCGGGATCAGCACGGTGAGCGGCATCCCCGCGGGGATGGCGTACCGGCCGCCGATCACCGTGTCCGCGAACGGCGCGCGGGTGAACAGCGGCGCCGTCGGCCACAGCCGCAGGGTCTCCTCCAGCACCTGCTTGACGTACGCGAGCTGGTGCACCTGCTGGTAGGTGGGTGCGGCGGTACGGCCGAAGACCTCGTCCACCTCGGCGCGCGCCCGCTCCGCGACCTCCGGGTTCTTGATCAGGAAGTAGACGGCGAACGACAGCAGCCCACTGGTGGTCTCGTGGCCCGCCACCAGGAACGTCAGGCACTGGGCCACGATGTTGTCGTCCGGCAGGCTGTCCCCGTTGCGGTCCTTGCCGGTGAGCATGACGCCCAGCAGGTCGGTGTTGTCGGCGTCGGCACCGAGGCGGCGCCGGTCGTCGATCAGCTTCTGCACCAGGTCACGCAGGAAGTCCTGGTCCTCGTCCTGCTGGCGCTGGGCCCGGATCCGGAAGCGGTTCTGGATCGGCAGCTTCGTCGCCCGTGCCTGCGCCTCGTTCAACGACCGCATCATCGCGGCGACGAACGGGTGCGGCGTCTCCCGGTAGAACGAGTTGAACCGGTAGCCGAACCCGCACAGCGCGATCGTGTCCAAGGTCAACGACGTCATGTCCGCGGGCACGTCGACGTCCTCGTCGGGGTTCAGCCGCGACCACTTCTCCATCAACTGGTCGGCCAGGTCCAGCATCCTCGGCATGTAGTCCCGCATGGACTGCCCGCTGAACGGCGGCATCAGGATCGTGTGCGCGCGGTGCCAGAGCGGGTTGTCGGTGTCGGAACTGAAGAGGCCGGACCCGGCGACGCTGCTCTGGATGCTCTTCAGGCCTGCCGCGATCTTCTTGTCGTAGTGCTCGTCGTCGCAGATCTCGTCGACCATCCCCGGATCGGAGATCATCAGCCGCGTGCCCACGGGGGTGGTCAGCCGGAAGATCGGTCCGTACTCCCTGGCCATCCGCATGAAGCCCTCGATGGGGCTGTCGCGGTCGATGTCGAGCAGGTTGCCGAGGTAGGGCAGACCCTTCGGACCCGGGACGTCGGCGATGCCGATGGGCGGGGACTGGGTCATGGTCGGTCACTCCCGTTCTGCGACGGCTCCTGCTGCACGTTCGGGCGTCGGCCCGTCAGGAGCAATGCGACGCTGCTGACGAGGACCCAGGCCGGGAAGACGAGCAGGATCGCCGGGTGGAAGGTGGTGCTGGCCAGCAGTCCGAACGCGAGCAGGTAGCTCACCCAGGCGAGCCAGCGGGGCATGAGCTGCGCGTGCCGCAGCAGCGATGTCGTCGTGATCATGAACATGCCTGCGGCGCGGACGCCGTAGACGAAGGCGACGCCGTAGCCCGCGCTCGCCAACGCCCTCGCCACTTCGGGCGGGGGCAGCGGGTCGGCCGAGAACACGCGCAGCAGCGCCACGGCACCGACGAGCGCACTCGCCACGAACAGCGTGCACACGACGACCACGCCCGCGGCGAGCTGCAGCCACTGCGGCAGCTGCGGGCGCTCCCCCGGAACGGCCATCACGAGGATCCGCAGGGCCACGGCGTACCAGAGGAAGGCGATGCCCGCGAACGGCACGATGTGCAGTCCGACCGTCACCAGCACGTCGCTGTGCCCGGTGTCGGCGTAGAAGTCCTGGTAAGCCTGGTCGGAGACGCCCAAGCCGGGCGCCTGGCGCACCAGGGCGAGCGCCGTCACGAGCAACACCGCGAACACGGTCCCGGCGATCGCGCTCGCCATGGCCAGGCCGCGCCGACCACGCCCGGCGGCGGTGGCGTCCGCACCTGAGGAAGGACCCGCGGCGCCGCCGACCCGGGTCCGCGTCATCCCCCTGACCTCCCGTCCGCCACCGCGCTCCCCAACGGACGGCGTCAGGCGAGCCTAGGGACGCGGTGATCGGGCCGGGTAGGCGTGGCGTCTCACGGTCTTCGACCCTCCGTCTCATTGCGACAGACGCAGGCGCGGCGCTGCCGAGCGGGGAAACTGGGCCGACGGCGACACCCTGCAGGTGCTCGACTACCTGGTCGCCAACCCGCCGACCACGGTTGCGCCTGCATCCTCTCGGTGCGCCCGCAGCCCGGCACCGAAGCGCACCGGGTCGCGGGCCGATGGGCGGACGCCCGGCTCGCCCGCCGCATCGATCTGGCGCCACTCGGCGACACCGACGTCGACCTACCGTGGAGCCCGAGGCGGCGACAAGGCGGAATGCCTGCCGCCCGTGATGCGCTGACCTGCTCGGAGTCTGCTTTTTGCTAGCTGCGGGAGGAGCCCGATGATGGCCGACCGGTCCGATGTCGCCCGCTGGCGACGCAACCTCCGCGACGAGACCGACGGCGCCCTGGTGTACGGGGCGATGGCCGATGGCGAGAGCAACGACGAGTTGGCCGCCATCTACCGCAAGCTCGGCGAGGCCGAGCAGCGCCATGCGGCGTTCTGGGCGCAGCGACTGCGGGAGCACGGTGCCACCGCACGTGCGCTGCGGCCGTCGCTGCGGGCTCGGGCACTCGCCGCACTCGCCCGCCGATTCGGAGCCACCAGCGTCGCGCCCACGGTCGCGCGCACCGAGCGCCTCGGCCGGACCATGTACGACAGCCAGGTCGAGACCGAGGGCACGACGATGCGCGCCGACGAGCGCTCGCACGCTTTCCTGCTCGGCCACATCCACGGCGGTGTACCGGGTCTGTCCCTCGCTCGATTCGAGGGCCGCCACCGCACGCCGGGCAACAACGCGCTACGGGCGGCCGTGCTCGGGGCCAATGACGGGCTGCTGTCGACGCTGAGCCTGGTGACCGGGGTCGCGGGCAGCGGTCTGGCGGGTGCCACCGTGCTCCTCGTCGGGCTGGCCGGCCTGCTCGCGGGCGCGTTCTCCATGGCGTTGGGCGAGTGGGTGTCGGTGCAGAGCGCCCGCGAGCTGGCCGAGCGGCAGATGAGCATCGAGGCCGACGAGATCGCCGAGCTACCCGACGAGGAGGTCGAGGAGCTGCGGTTGATCTACCAGGCCCGGGGTCTTCCTCCCGACGAGGCCTACAGCGTGGCGAAGCGGTTCCTCGAGGACCCCGACACGGCGCTCGAGGTCATGTCCCGCGAAGAGCTGGGCATCGACCCCGAGGACCGGGGCGGCAACCCGTGGACCGCGGCGATCTCCTCGTTCCTGCTCTTCGCCACCGGAGCCGCGGTGCCGGTCCTGCCCTTCTTCTGGCTCGACGGACGCGCCGGGGCCGTCGTGGCAGGCGCCGCCGCGGCGGTCGGGCTGTTCGCGCTCGGAGCCGCTACGTCGCTGTTCACGGGGCAGGGCCCGCTGCGCGCCGGTCTGCGACAGGCCGTGCTGGGCTTGCTCGCCGCCGCCGTGACGTACGCGGTCGGCAGTGTGCTCGGCGTCGCCATCGGCTGACCCGGCCGTCGGCTCTCCTTCGGCAGAAAGGTGTTGGCCAAGCTCCGGGCAGTCCAGTCGACTGGTGGTCGAACCGAAGGTCTAATATGAGATGTGACATGCGCGTACTGATAGGCGGGGCGGGCATCGCCGGTCCCCCGCTCACCTATTGGCTGCACCGAATCGGACATCACCCGACGCTGGTCGAAGCGGCCCCGGCGCCCCGCCGCCGAGCCCGGGCCGGACGCCTTCTGGTCCGCCGTGCAGGCCTACTACCTCGACAGCATGGCCGCGATGGCCGCCCGACCCCGGTTGGCCGCGCTGATACGCGCCTGGCTGGCGTCTTCCGGCAACGCCACCCTCCACCAGGCCCAGCAGAACCTTGAGCAGGAGCTGCTGCCCGAGCGATGGACACGTGGCTGCTGACCCAACCCGGCGACGCCGACCTGCCGTCGTTGATCAGCGCGCTCGTCGACATGCTCCGCCGAGCCCTCCAACCCTGAGCCCGCACGGGCTTACTGCGGGCGGCTCTCCTGCTCGCGGTCGCCGCGCGTCTGGCTGCGCGCTTGGCTGCGCAACTGGAGGATTCGCAGGCTGCCGGGCACGGCCACGATCAACGCTCCGGCGACGGCCGCGAAGAGCAGGGAGACGCCGGTCGGCAGGACACCGTCCCAGGCAAGGAAGGTGATACGCACCGGAGCGGGGTTCTGCAGTATGAAGATCAGAAGCACGATCAGGACGAGTGCCGAGAGGACGAGGCCGACCCACACCACACCGACTCCGGACCTGTCGGGTGCCTCGCCCGGCTCGGTGCTCTTGCGCCGGTCTCGGCTTGTCCACTTCACGCTCATCCGTCCCTCCCGCCCTGCATACCGGCAGTATGCGGGCTCTGACCGGCGACTTCGCCTGACGACTTCATTGCGCTCCGTAGCGGCGAGCGTCGACCCGGACCGGTGCGCAGCAGCTCGGGGCGACCGACCCCGCGCCTATCATCGGGCGGGAAAGGACGGGACTGACGTGCAACGGGATCTGCGTGTTTCGGATGCCGAACGACAGGCGGTCGCACGGCGGCTGGAACGCGGCCTGCGCGACGGGCGGCTCACGATCGCCGAGTTCGACGAGCGGGTGCAGGCCGCATGGGCGGCCCGCACCCGGGGTGATCTGGAGGAATTGACCGCGGACCTGCCCGCGGACCTCTGGTGACGAGCGCTACCGACCGTCGCCGTCGGTGCTCGGCTCCGGCCTCGGGCTCACGGCGGCCGCCTCCGGATCGGGCGGCGCGACCGTTGGCACCCCTGCCGACGCGGTGAGTGCCTGCATGCCGCCTGCCGCCTGCTCGAAGAAGCGCATCACCTCCAGCGGGAGGGGCATGACCAGCGTGCTGTTCTTCTCGGAGGCGACCTCGCCCACGGTCTGCAGCAGTCGCAGCTGCAGCGCGCCCGACGGCGCGCCCATCACCCGGGCCGCGTCGGCGAGCCGCGCCGAGGCCTGGAACTCGCCGTCCGCCGCGATCACCCGAGCACGTCGGTCCCGTTCCGCCTCGGCCTGGTGCGCCATCGCGCGGCGCATGCCCTCGGGAAGGGCGATGTCCTTGATCTCGACCCGATCGACGCTGATGCCCCAGTCGTCGGTAGGGGTGTCGATCACGGCGCGCAGCTCGGCGTTGACCTGCTCACGATCGGACAACATCGTGTCGAGGTCAGCGCGGCCGATCACCGACCGCAGCGAGGTGCGCGCGACCTGGGAGATGGCGCCGAGGTAGTTCTCGACGTTCACCACGGCTTTGACCGGCTCGACGACCCGGAAGTACACGACGGCGTCGACGCTGACGGTCACGTTGTCCTTGGTGATCGCGCCCTGCGGGGGGACATCGAGCACGATGGTCTGGATCGGCACCTTGACCATCCGGTCGGCCACCGGGACCAGCAACCGCAAACCCGGGTCGCGGACTTCGGGCAGGAGCCGACCGAAGCGCAGCACGACACCCCGCTGGTACTGCTGCACCATGCGGACGCCGCTGACGGCGAGCAGCGCGAGCAGCGCGACGATCACGATCAGAACCGTGGTGAGCACTCGGTCCACATCCTCCACGTCATCGACCCCGGGGATCAGTTCCCGGAGGTCGTCCTGTCGCCGGTGGCCTGCCCAGATGACGGGCGCGGTCCTGCCGGGTTCCCGGCGCCGTCAGCGCGACCACCTTCCGCTTGCGGAGGATCGGTCATCGTGGCAAGTCCCGGGCATTTCGGTCGTCAGTCCTTCATACCTCCTCGGTACCTCTCGGGATCGGCCTGCGTCTCGCAACAACCTTGCGATCGGCTGCCGATCCGCGCCCATCCGAGTACGCTACGAACTGGAGGAGTTGCGCGCGATCGATCGCACCGCGCAGGTCAGCGTCGTCGACTACGGCGTCATCGCGCGGCGCGGTCGCGGTCCGGAGTACTCGGCGCTGGTCGCGAGCACCTACGTGCGGCGCCGGGACGGCTGGCGGATGGCGGTCCACCAGCAGACACCCCGATGACGCGACCACCGGGTCGTGCGCTCACCCGGCGAACGGGGTGAACGCGGCCACTTCTCCGTGCGCATCCGCCGGACGCTTACTATAGTTAACGAGGGAGTGCCGGGAAGCCTGGTCGGCGGCCTTGCTGTCGACCTCGAAGGAATTCCCGGATGATCGCTTCCTCGCGTCGTGCCCTGCGCCCGCTGTTCGATCCCGGCTCCTGGGCCGAGGTGCGTCGGATCGGGGACGTGCTGCGCGCCGAAACCGTGGGCGGGCTGCTGCTGGTCGGGGCGGCCGTACTCGCGCTGGTATGGGCGAACTCCCCCTGGCGCGACACCTACCTCGCCCTCTCCGAGTGGCGGGTCGGACCCGCCGATCTGCACCTCGACCTCACGTTGGGCACCTGGGCCGCCGACGGGCTGCTCGCGATCTTCTTCTTCGTCGCCGGACTCGAGCTGAAACGCGAGTTCGTGGCGGGCGACCTGCGCGACCCGCGCCGCGCACTGCTCCCGGTCGCGGCGGCGGTCGGCGGGATGGCGCTACCCGCGCTGCTCTACCTCGCGCTGAACGTGCCCGGCCCGACGGCGGTCGGTTGGGCGATCCCCACCGCAACCGACATCGCGTTCGCCCTGGCCGTGCTGGCCGTCATCAACACCCATCTGCCCGCCGCCTTGCGGGTCTTCCTGCTCACGCTGGCGGTGGTCGACGACCTGCTGGCCATCACCATCATCGCGATCTTCTACACCGCCCAGCTGCACGTGGTGCCGCTGCTGCTCGCCCTGCTCCCGGTCGGGGTGTTCGCGCTGCTGGTCCAGCGTCGGGTGCGGTCGTGGTGGCTGCTGCTCCCGCTGGCCGCGGCCGCCTGGGCGTTGGTGCACGCGTCCGGGGTGCACGCCACTGTGGCCGGTGTGCTGCTGGGCTTCACCGTCCCCGTGAGGCGGCGCGCCCCCGGACCCGGCCCGGGGCTGGCCGAGCACTTCGAACACCGGATCCGCCCGATCTCGGCGGCCGTCGCCGTACCGGTGTTCGCGTTCTTCGCCGCCGGGGTGTCGCTGGTCGACAGCGACGCCTCCGCCCTCCTCACCGGGCCCATCACGATCGGCATCGTTCTCGGACTGGTCGTGGGCAAGCCGCTCGGCGTGCTGGCGGGCGCCTGGTTCGTCCAACGGTTCACCGGCGCCCGTCTGGGCGGGAACTTCGCGTGGTCAGACGTCGTCGGGATCGCGCTGTTGTCCGGCATCGGTTTCACCGTGTCGCTGCTCATCGGGGAGCTCGCCTTCGGCGCGGGCACCGCCGCCGACGACCAGGTCAAGATCGGCGTTCTCGGCGGATCACTGTTGGCCGCGCTGCTCGCCGCCGTCGTTCTGAGGATCCGCAACGCGCACTACCGGCGGCTGTGCGCCGAGGAGGAACGCGAAGCCGATCGCGACGGCACGCCCGACGTCTACCAGGACGACCCTTCGCCGAGGTGATGGGCGTGCGGGCACGGGAGCCGGACATCTCGGGCTCGATCGCGCGGCGCGGGGTCCAGGTCGGGTTCGAGGTCTTCGGAGCAGGCCACCCCGCAGGCACCCCGGCCGTGCTGCTGCTGACGTCCTGGGCGATCGTCCACGCGCGGCAGTGGAAGGGGCAGGTCCCCTACCTCGCCCGGCACTACCGCGTGGTCACGGTCGAGGGCCGCGGCAACGGTCGGGCCGACCGCCCCCGCGATCCCGTGGCGTACGCCGACCGCGAGCAGGTCGACGACGCCGTGGCGGTCCTCGACGCGGTCGGCGTCGACCGGGCGGTGGTGGTCGGGCTCTCGCTGGGGGGTCGGCACGCGCTGCAGATGGCCGCGTGGCACCCGGAGCGGGTCGCGGGCGTCGTCGCCATGGGCCCGTCGCTGCCGTGGCGGCTGCCGCCGGACTTCCACGACCCCAAGCCCCACTACGACGGCGCAGGGAAGATCAACGCACACTACTGGCGTGCCGACTTCGCGGGCTTCGTCGCGTTCTTCATGGAGCAGGCCTTCACCGAGCCGCACTCGGTGAAGGCGCGAGAAGACGGCGTCGCCTGGGGGTTGGAGACGGACGCGGAGACGCTGCTGGCGACCGTTGCGGGGGTTGAGGAGCCGGGATCCGCGGAAGCGGAGCGGATCTGCCGCGCCGTCGAATGCCCGGTCCTGGTCGTGCACGGCGAGGCGGACGCGATCGTCCCGTACGCGACCGGCGTCGCCATCGCCCGCTGGACGGGGGGCGAGTTGGTCACCGTGGCGAGCGGTGGCCACGGCACGCCGATGCGCGACCCGGTGTTCGTCAACCGGCTCCTGCGCCGCTTCGTCGACGACGTCGCGGGCCCCCGCACCCGACCGGCGTCGTGCTGGACGCGGACGGCGGCGCGGCCGCGGCGAGCCCTCTACGTGCCCTCGGCGATCGGGCTCGGCCACGTCCGGCGCGACCTCGCGATCGCCGACGAGCTGCGCAGACGCCGACCGGACCTGCACATCGACTGGCTGGCCCAGGAGCCCGTCGCGGCGGTGCTCGCGGCGCGCGGCGAGCGCGTGCACCCGGCGTCGCGCCTGCGGGTGAGCGAGACCGCGCATCTCGAGTCCGAGGGCGGTGAGCACACGCTGAACGCCTTCGAGGCGGTTCGGCGGATGGACGAGATCCACGTCGCGAACTTCATGGTGTTCGCCGACCTCGTCGAGGACGAGCGGCACGACCTGTGGATCGCCGACGAGGGTTGGGAGATCGATCACTTCCTGCACGAGCACCCGGAGCTCAAGCGCGCCCCCTACGCGTGGCTCAGCGACTTCGTCGGCTGGCTCCCGCTGCCCGAAGGCGGCGATCGGGAGGCGGCGCTGACCGATGATTGGAACGCCGAGCGGGTCGAACGGATGCGGCGGCTCCCCCGCCTGCGGGACCGGTCGCTGTTCGTGGGCAACCCGGCCGACCTCGTCGAGATGCCGCTCGGCGCAGGCCTGCCGACCGTGCGCGAGTGGGCGTTGGAGCGCTACCGCTGCACCGGGTGGGTCACGGGCGCCGGGTCGCCGTCGACGATCGGCCGAGCGGACCTGCGGGACATGCTCGGCTACGCACCGGACGAGCGCGTCTGCGTCGTCGCGATCGGCGGCACGGCGCTCGGCGCGCACCTGCTGCGTCGCGTCGCCGCGAGCTTCCCGCGCGTGAGCGAGCGGGTCCCCGGGCTGCGCATGGTCCTGGTGGCGGGTCCGCGGATCGATCCCGCCGCGCTGCCCGCACCGAGCGGGGTGGAGGTGCGCGGCTACGTCCCCGACCTCGACCGGCACCTGGCCGCCTGCGACCTCGGCGTGGTGCAGGGCGGGCTCACCGACGACGATGGAGCTGGCCGCCGCGGGCACCCCGTTCCTCTACGTCCCGCTCGCCCGGCACTTCGAACAGCAGGTGCACGTGCCCCATCGGCTGGCGCAGTACCGGGCCGGACGCAGGCTCGACTTCGCCGACCTCGGCGACCCGGACCGGTTCGCCGAGGTCGTCGCCGAGACGATCGGGCGACCCGCGAGATCCCTGCCGGTCGAGACGGACGGAGCCGCGCGGGCCGCCGACCAGCTCCTCGAGTTGCTGGGCTGATCGGGAGCGGCCGGGTCAGGCCGGGCCGGGCGGGGCGCCGATCTGGGCGAGCAGCGCCGCCTCGTCGAGCCGGTTCCATCGTTCGACGACCTGCCCGTCGCGGAACTCGACGATGGTGATGCCCTCGACGTCGATCGCCGCTCCCGTGCCCGGCGCCCCGAGCAGGTCGCCGGTGTGCGTGCCGGTGAGGGTGAACCGGACGGCCACCCGCTCGCCGTCGGCGACGATGTCCTGGGCGGTGATCCGCGCGTCCGGCATGCCGCGCGCGCAGCGTCCGCATGAAGGCGGCGACGCCGTCGCGGTCCGGGCTGAACTCGGGCGGGAAGCCGTGCACGACGGCGTCCGGGGCGTAGAGCGTGGTGGCGTAGCCGTCGACGTCACCGTCGTTCAGCATCCCGACGGCGGTGCCGATCGTGGTGACGTTGGTGTTCATCGAGCGTGCTCCTCGGCGTGCGGTGACCAGGAGGTACTCCCAGTCCATGACGGTTCGGTGGTCCCGCGGTCGTAGCGGCGGGCGAGGTCGGCGAGGTCGGCGTCCAGCGCCGCCACGCGATCGGGGGTGTCTGCGAGCGCCGCGCGGACCATCCGGATCGGGCCCGTAGCGATCGGGGCGAACCAGTCCCGCCACTGCTCCGGGCTCGCGTAGCCGTCGACGGTCACGCTTGCCCGCGTCGCGGTGAGGCGGTGACGCCGTCGCCGAGCAGGCGCCGACGTGGTCCTCGTCGCCCCACAGGACGGGCGGTTCGGGCGCCCGGCGGCGGCGGGTGGTGCGTAGGGGCGCACGGCGCGCAGCAGGTCGCCGATGAACCCGGTCGGCGTCCACGAGACAGCAGCGCGATGCGTGCCGCCGTGCTTGCAGACCCGCAGCAGTTCCGCCGCCGCCGCCTCGCTGGTCGGGGACGAACATCACGCCGACGCAGGACAGCACGACGTCGAACTCGCCATCGGCGTAGGGCAGCGCCGCCGCGTCGGCCTCCGCCCACTGACGGCGAGGCCGCGCCGGTCGCGCCTCGCGCTGCCCGGCGGCCAGCAGATCGGGGGTGATGTCGGCGGCGACGACCGTCGGCTCCCCGCGCCGCCGCGGGGAGCGCGGCGTTGCCCGCCCCGGCTCGCCACGTCCAGGACGCGGTCACCGGGCCGCACGCCGCGGCCTCGACGACGACGCCGCTCCGAGGCCGGGAATGATCTTCCGGGCGACCTCGGCGTAGTCGCCCGCCGACCAGATGGCCCGCAGTCGCTCTCGCGCGGGCTCGGCCTGCGGTATCGCTCGCGGCCTTTCCGCCTGCTCCGCGTTCCTGATCATGGGTCCTCCCTGCGGTTGTCCTTTACGTGTGGACGTCCAGGATCGAGCAGGGCCGCGCGCGGGCGGTATCGGTGAAAATGCTTACTCCGGCGCTGCGCCCCTTCTCACCTGCTCGCGACCCTGTGCCGCGACGCCCGCGCGGCCGCCCGCGCCGAGCTTGCGGATGGCGTGGCGGACGTGCACGTGCACCGTCCGCTCGGCGATGCCGAGATCCGCGCGATCTGCCGGTCGGTCCGGCCGGTGGCCACCAGCCGGGCGACCTCCCGCTCCCGCGCGGTGAGCGCCGCGAGGTCGGTCGGGGCGCCCGCAGCACCTCGCGGGCCAGCGCGACGCCGTTCGTCGAGCGCCGCCCGGTGTCCTTCTCGCGGTCGTAGGCGCGCGGGCCGAGCTCGGCGACGAGTCCGCGCGTCCAGGGCGGCGGCTCGGCGCGGTCCTCCGCGGGCAGCGGGCCGCCCAGCCGGGCCCGGTCGGGCCCCGGCCGCCCCGAGCAGCCGGGCGGCGCGCGTGGCCTGCCCCGCGCCGCCGCGACCGCGGCCGCCCCCTCCAGGCACCGCGCCACGCCGAGGCGGTCGTCGAGCCGCCGAAACGGTGGAGGGCCTCGTCGAACAGCGCCGCCGCCTCGGCGACGTGTCCGCGTGCCGGATCTCGACCGTGCCGTAGCGCCCACGCCGCGCACGCGGTGGCCCACCGGTAGCCGATCCGCCGGAAGCTGTCGAGCGCGGCACGCAGGTGCCGGGTCGGCGCCGGCGTGTCCGACCGTCGCCGGGCGAGCAGGCCGAGGTCGTAGCGCGACCACGCCTCGCCGGTCGCGTTGCCCGCCTCGGCGTACAGGAGCACCGGCGCGCCGGTAAGCGGCGGCCGCCCGTTCGGGGTGCCCGTGGGCGCCCGCCACATGGCCGAGGAAGGCGGTGGCGAACGCCTGCCACGCCGCGTGTCCGCGGTGTCCGACCGTTGTCGGCGATCGCGATGCCGTGCTCGAGGAGGTGCTCGGCCCGGCCGAGCGCGCCGCGCGCGCACGCGGTCGCCCCGGCCATGATGTAGCATGCCCGCGAGCGAGCGCGCTCGGCGGACCGCGCCGTCGTCCTCCGGGAGAGGCGGGTCGAGAACGGCGGCGGCTTCGCCGAAGCCGGCCCCGGGTGAACGCGTGCAGGCCGCGGCGAAGCCCAGCGGCACGGACGACGGCGTGGCCGAGGTCCGCCGCCCGCGCGTGCTCCAGCGCGGCCACCAGATTGCCGCGCTCTCGCCCGAGCTCCGCCACGGCCTCGCCTTCTCCCGGGCGTGCCGATCTGCCGCTCGACGCCGCGCCGCCCAGCGGGCGAAGTGCTCGGCGTGGCGGTCACGCACCACCGCGCCCTCGCCGGCCGCCGCGAGCCGGGCGCGGCGTGGTCGCGCACGCTCTCCAGCATCCGGAACCTCGGTCGCGCCATCGCCGCGGGTGCTCCTGCTGGAGCAGGCTCTTGTCGATCAGCGACCCGACCACGTCGACGATCGCGCCACCGTCGGATCGGGGATCGCAGACCGCGTGCATCGCGGCGAGGTCGGCGCCACCGACGAACACCGCGGCCGCGGCGGAAGACCCCGCGTTCGAGGTCGGACAGCAGGTCGTGGCTCCAGCCGATGGCGGCGTCGAGGTTGCGGTGGCGGGCGGGGGCGTCTCCCGCGCCGCCGTCGAGACCCGCGCGACCGGTGCCGCAACAGCCGTGCGAGCTCGGCTGGGCTGTACAGCCGCAGCCGCGCGGCGGCGAGCTCGATGGCCAGCGGGAGCCCGTCGAGCAGGCGGCAGATCTCGGTGATCGCCCAGCGGTTGCCGGCGGTCACCGCGAACGCCGGGTCGAACCGGCGGACCCGCTCGACCAGCAACGCGACGGCGGGCACGGCGGCGAGGGCCGCGGAGTCGAGGGCCGATTCGGATTCGTGCGGCGGCGGAACCGCGAGCGGCTCGACGGGGAACTCGTGCTCGGCGCCGAGGTTGAGCCGTTCGCGGCCGGTGGCGATGATCCGCAACCCGGGGCACGCCGTGAGCAGGGCCGCGACCGTCGGCGCCGCCGGGAGGACGTGCTCGACGTTGTCCAGAACCACGCAGGACGGCGCGGTCCGCGAGCGCTCGGCGAGGGCAGCGGGGTCGCGGCCCGCGGCGGCCCGCAGGCCGAGCGCGGCCCGGATCTCGGGCAGGACCAGCTCGGGATCGCGGATCGTGGTGAGATCCGCGAGCGCCGCCTCCTCGACGACGTCGTTCGCCAGCCGGGCAGCGCCCGCGCACGCCAACCGCGTCTTGCCGACGCCGGGCGGTCCGGTCAACGTGATCAGCCGTTCACCGGCTCGGTCACCAACCCGGTCAGTCGGCCGAGCTCGGCGCTCCGGCCGATCAGCGGGCCGGCGCTCCGACCGGAACCAGACCCTCGGCGCCGCCGTCGAACACGCGCCGGCGCAGCGGGTCTCAGCCGACGCGTCGTATCGGGTGGGCTTCGCTGCCGTAGGTCCCGACGTGCGTCGCGGGCGGTCGGCTGCGGCACGGCCGCCGCACGAGCGGCCCACGCTCTCGTCGTCGATGCCCTTGACCAGGAGCCAGAGGAAGAACGGCACTTCGCCGACCAGGGCGGTCACGCCGACGACCCAGCCGAACCGGTCGCCGAACCCGCTCCACAGCAGGCTGCCCGAGGCTGTCGGAGAGGTAGCCGACGGCCGCGACGAGCAGCAGCACGCCCAGCACCTTGGGGAAGTAGCCCGCCCGGTAGACCAGGTAGCCGAGCAGCGCCAGGGAGAACCCGAAGAACAGCTGCCCGATGAGGACGGCATCGGCGTGGCCGTCGAACGCCAGCAGCACGAGCGCTTCCCGCTGCGGCCGGTCGATCGCGGCGAGGTACGCCGAGTCCGCCGACCAGCCGCAGCGCCGCGAGATGAGCCAGCAGACCGATCCCGATGACGAGCGCCTCGGCCAGCCGGGCGAACGCCGCCATGAGGGCGATGGTGCGGCTGACCGGCCGCAGCAGCACGAACAACAGCACGGGCATCGCCACTTCGACGAGCATGATCACCACGTCGGTCGCGATGCCCGCGCGCAGCAGGTCGCCTGTTCGCGCGCAGGTTGGCCGCGGTCGCGGCGGCGTCGTCGGCCACCACGATCTCACCGGGCACGTAGAGCATGCTGAACGGACCCAACACGAGCAGGACGACGAACAACGCTCCGGCGGTGCGGGCGCTGCGCTGCGGCGCGGCCTGGGTCGGGGCTGGACATGGTGGTACCGCCTTCGCCTTCAGGTGGTGAGCGCGACCTTGCCGCACGCCCGTCCGGAGCAGAGGTGCTCGATCGCGGCCCGCACATCGCTCAGCGGGTAGGTCGCATCGACGACGGGGGTGAGGCGGCCCGACGTCACGAGGTCCCTGAGAACGGCCAGATCGCCGGCGTTCTCCGAAGAGATGAAGGCGCGCAGGGTCTGCCGGAGGAACGGGGAGAGCAGCTGCGCGCGCAGCTGGCGGTCGACACCCGCCGAGCCATCGCCCGCCGTTCTCGCCACCGACGATCACCAGCGTGCCCCTCGGGGTGAGGAGCTCGCGCAAGGCGGAGAGCCTGCGGTTCCCGCCGGTGTCGAGGACGACGTCGTAGCGAGCCCGAGCGGGCGCTCAAGCGCTCTGTCCGGTAGTCGATGACCTCGTCCGCGCCGAGCGCCGCGACCCGTGCGGTCTTGGGTGTGCTGCACACGCCGGTCACGTGCGCGCCGAGCGCCTTCGCGATCTGGACGGCGAACGTGCCGACACCGCCCGACGCGCCGATGATCAAAACCCGCTGACCTGGTGAGACGCGCCCGTGGTCGCGCAGCCCTTGCAACGCCGTCAGACCGGAGACCGCGACCGTCGCGGCGTCCACGAACCCCCAGCCCGGTGGCTTGCCGACGAGCTTGTCCGCGCGCGCCCGCGCCAACTCGGCGAAGGAGCCCGCGGCGATCCCGAACACCTCGTCGCCGGTGCGGAAGCCGGTGACCCGGCCGCCCACCTGCTCGACGACGCCCGCGACGTCCAGACCCGGGATCGGGTGCTTCGGCGCGCGCACGCCGTACCCGGCGAGGCGCACGGGGTAGGGAAAGCCGGTCATCAGATGCCACGTTCCCCGATCGACGCCCGCCGCGACGCACACGGACCAGGACTTCGTCCGGTCCGATCGCCGGTGCGGCGACGTCGCGGAACTCCAGGACGTCCACGTCGCCGTACGCGCGTTGGACGATGGCTTTCATCGCATCCTCCGACCGACGGTCACCCGCCGGGTTCAGCCACCTGCGGCGGGCACTCGAGCCAGGACCCGTGCGAGCCCTTCGGGGTCGGCCAACATCGGCGAGTGCCCGGTGTCGAGCCGTTCGACGCGGTCGGCCTTGGTGGCCAAGCGTTCCTGTGTCGGGGTGGGCAGGACGATGTCGCGCTCCAGCACGACGTAGGTCGTCGGGTGCTGCCGGTCGGGAGCCGAGTTCGGGGCGAGCGCCGCCGCGGCGCTGGAGAGCACGAGGCGCGCGTAGGCATCCTTCGCGATGGTCTCGGGCACGTCCTCGTACAGGTAGCGCCGCGCGGTCTCCCAGTCGTCGCTGACCCGGAACGCCGCCCCGCCCGCCACGGGCACCACGAAGCCTGCGACGTTCTCGGCTCCATCGGCTTCCAGCAGCGGCTGGCCCCGCTCGGGCCAGAACGCGCCGACGTAGACCGTGTGCGCGATCGCGGGGTGGTCGGCCACCTCCGTGATCGGGCAGCCGCCCGAGGAGTGGCCGACCAGCACCACCGGTTCGCCCGCTTCGTCGAGGATGCGCCGCACCTCGGCTCCGTCCTCGCTGAGCCCACCCAGGGTCGCCGGGTCGGTGCCCGTGCTCGGCAGCTCGGCGATGAGGACGCGCTGTCCTTCGCGTCGCAGCGCTGATGCGGTCATCTCCCAGTAGGCCCCATCGGTGAAGCCGCCGTGGACGAGCAGGTAGGTACCCATGGATCCCTCTCTGACCGTTATGGCTCGTTTGTGACCTTCCTACCCAACCGACCGGTGTGCGGGGGAGGTTCGGCGACTGACGATCCCCTGACGAAGCCCGCGGACCCGGCCTCCCCGTCCCGCCTTGCCTGACGACCTGCTGACGAAGCCCGCACATCGGTACCGAACCGGAACCTGCCTGAGTAGAACGGTCCGCGGCGGCCTGCGGAACAACGCGATGGGGAACCCGCGCTTGAGGGTGCTTACTGGGGAGCAAGCGCCTCGCCGGTCTCGCGCACGGGGTGCGCGCCCGCGATCCGCAGGCCGCCAATACACGTCGACGACGGGGTCGGTCAGAGGCCCCGGGCCAGGCGCGGCCCGCAGGCGGCTTCGAGCGCGTCGATCCGGCGCAGAACGGCGTCGGTCGCGGCCCAGGTGTCGCCGCCGCGTTCGAAGGCCGCGCGCAGACCACCGAGCGCGTTCCCGAGGTCACCCACGACGTCGCCCAACCCGGGCCCGGCGATCCGGGAGTAGTCGCTCAGCTGTTCCTCCGCGGCGCGCAGCCGGGCGATGCGCTCCGCCTGTCCGTCGCGGCGATACCGCTCGACCTCGTTCGCCGAGTCCTCGACGATCTCGCTCACCGCGATGCAGAGGTGTTGGTCGGGGGCGAAGGCGGGCGTTTCCGCGACCGCCTCGTGCGCGGTGACGGGGGCCGGGGCGACGACCGACGCCGACCAACGCGGCGCCGGCACGGCCGCCGCGAGCAGGAAGGCGGTCAGGACGATCCCCACGAACGCCGCCACCGCAGGCACGGTGCTGCGCGACCTCGGCCGTCGATCTTCCACGAAGGACATGTCGACGGGTACCGGCGGCCGTTATCCCGCAGGCGGGGACTTCGACAAGACGTCAGGTGATCGTCAGGTCGCCCCCGACGGTCGGGCTCCGGCGATGCGGCGAGGGCGGGGGCGTCTACCAGGACCAGCCGGACGAGGCGGGCGGTGAGATCCGGGCGTTCCTCACCGGTGCCGCCCCGCAGGCGCCGAGGCGCGGCGAATCGTCAGGATGTCGACAGGTTGTTCACCGGTTCTGCGAGCGGCTCGACGGCAGGATCGAGCGCCGTGCAAGGTGTCACCCTAGTCCCCGTCGCGGTCGGCGACGGCCGCGTCGAGGTGGTCATCGCCGGGTCCGGCGAACCGGTGCTGTTCATCCAGACCGCCCTGCTGGCCGAGGAGTTCCAGCCGTTGTGCCGCGAGCCCGCGCTGGCGGGATTCCGTCGAATCCGGACGCACCGGCGCGGGTATGTGGGCAGCAGCGGCGTCGCGGGCATCCGCCCGATCCCCGCCGAGGCCGCTGACTGCGTCGCGCTGCTCGACGCGCTCGACATCGCCCGCGCGCACGTCGTCGGCCTCTCGTTCAGCTCCGCGATCGCGATGCAGTTAGCGGCGGACGCGCCCCGTCGTGTAGCGAGCTTGGCGTTGCTGGAAGCCCCACCGGTGCACGTGCCGAGCTCCGCCGAGTTCCGCGCCGCGAACGCGGAGCTCGCCGCGCATCGCGCGGCGCGGGGAACGACAGCTGCGCTGGACCGTCTCCAGTCCCGTCTGCTCGGCCCGGCATGGCGCGCTGAGGTCGAATGCCGGGTACGCGGCGCCGTATCCCAGATGACGACCGACGCGGCGACCTTCTTCGACTCCGATGTCCCCGCGCTGCTGTCCTGGTCGTTCGACAGCACGGACGCGGAACGCTACCGCGGGCCTGTCCTGTACGCGGGCGGCAGTGCGAGCGGGACGTGGTTCGACGAGGTCCGCGAGCTCGTGGCCGACTGGTTCCCGCACCTCGAGACCGGCACGGTCGAAGGCGCCGACCACAGCCTCGCCCTCACCCACACCGCTGCGCTCGCGGCGGTGCTCGGTGACTTCCTCGCCCGCCATCCGCTGCGCGGCTGACCGGTCCGCGGCGCGTCAGCGCGAGACCCCGAGCGTCGCGAAGGCGCCGAGGGCGTGGTCGGCGCGGAAGTGCTCGTGGTCGGCGCCCAGCCGGTCGGCCGCCTCCTCGGCGAACCGCAGGACGTCATCGACGAAGAGCTCGGGCGGGGCGATGGCGGCGAGGATCTGCGGCTCGACGTCGCCGACGACGTCCCCAGCCTCGTCGGCGAGGGAGTGCGCGTGCGCGAGGGCTCGCCCGCAGATCCCCGCGTAGTCCTTCCACTGCTTCTTCGAGAGGTCCTCGAGGTCGATGTCGTCGCGGAAGGGCGACCGTTCTCGCGTCAGGAAGCTGCGGTCGTCGAACTCGACCGCGCCGTAGAAGAGGTCGCCCTTGACCAGCTGGGTCCGCTGCGCGCGGGCGATGCGCTCCCCGCGACCGTCGGCGTCGTACTCCGACGGGGGCGTGAGCCCGGCGAGCGCCGAACGACGGGCTTGTTTGAACTCGATGACGAGGTCGTCGGTCGCGTCGGCCCGGGCTCCTTCGATGAGCACGTAGTAGCGGGTGAGGCCGAGTGAGGCGGTCCCCTGGCCCATGCGGGCCGCGACGTCCTTCACCCGCATCTGTCCCGCCCGCGGCGGCACCGCCACCGTCCCGCCCGTCACCAGGCGGTCGACCAGCTCCTGGAACTCGGCGCGCCTGCTCGTGAGCGGCACCAGCTCGTCGTCGGCGCGGAAGCCGCGTGCGTACTCGTCGTGGTAGTCCTCGCCGAGCCAGCTCTGCCGGTCCTGCGCGGCGTCGTCGAACAGCGCGCGGATCAGCGCAGGCGCGTTGTCCCGGCGGACCTGGTGGTCGCCTTCGGTGCCGTCGCGGGCGAACCCGTCGATCGCGTCGATGTAGCCCCGCAGAAAATGCTCGGCGATCCGGCGGCACCGGGTCCGCCCGTGCCCGCCCTTCTCCGCCGCGGCGACAAGGAACCCGACCGCACCCCGTTTGAGATCCCAGGTGAACGGCGCGTAGGAGGCCTCGTCGAAGTCGTTGACCCCGAATATCGGCACGTTGTCCGCGCTGGGCATCACCCCGAAGTTCTCCGGGTGGACGTCGCCGAGGGCGAACACGGTCGGCATCATCGCGTCCTCGCCCGCCATGTCGCGGTAGAACAGCAGGCACGTGCCGCGGAAGAACGAGTAGAGCGAAGCGTCGAGCTTGTCGAACTTCGCCGCAGCGTCCTCGCTGTGCCGCGCGATGCGGCTGCGGTGGTCCTCGCGCAGGGTTTCCCGCACGTGCAGGCGGCGGTCGTTGCCGGTCAGCTGCCGGGGCAGCAACACCATCTCCCCGCGGGCACGGCGGCGGGCGAGCTGCCGGAACGTCTCGAACCGAGACAGCGGCTCGTCCTCGACGGCGTCCGAGGGCCGTGCCCGGCGGTCGGGCTCGGCGAGGGCGGCGAGCAGCTCGTCCCGGTTCATCGAGGAGCGCCCGGGGACCTTCCGCCGCCGGGCCAGCTCGTAGAGCTTGTTCTTGCTCGCGTTCTCCAACTGCGTGACACCCATGGTTTCGCGGATACCCGGGCTGCGCCGCTACTGCACGCGCCCGGCGTCG
>CAWIOI010000025.1:0-240503 GCA_963837575.1 uncultured Actinomycetota bacterium | reverse complement strand
GCGGCGACCGCTCGATCGGCCACCGACGTCGCCGATGAGCTCGGCATCGCCAGGGCCACGGCCCAGCGCTACCTCGCGCGGCTGGCCGAAGAGGGGAAGGCCGAGATGTCGCTGCGCTACGGGTCGACCGGCCGTCCCGAGCACGAGTACCGGTGGTCGGCGCACCGATGAGTTCGGGGCGCCGCCCCGGTCTATCCGGCATGAAGCAGATCACTCCTTGTCTCTGGTTCGACGGCAACGCCGAGGACGCCGCGGCGCACTACACGTCGATCTTCCCCGACTCCGCGGTGACCGGCGTCCAGCGCTACCTGCCGGACACGCCGGGCGAGGCGGGCACGGTCATGGTCGTCGAGTTCCGGCTGCGCGGCCAGGACTACGTCGGGCTGAACGGCGGCCCGCAGTTCCCGTTCACCGAGGCCGTGTCGTTCCAGGTGCGGTGCGAGAGCCAGGCCGAGGTCGACGAGTACTGGGACAAGCTCGTCGACGGCGGCGAGCCCGGCCCGTGCGGCTGGCTCAAGGACCGGTTCGGGCTGTCGTGGCAGATCATCCCCGAGGAGCTGTTCACGCTGATCAGCGACCCGGACCAGGCCGCGGCGCGCCGGGCGACCCAGGCGATGCTCGCGACGCACGGCAAGCTCGACATGGCCGTCATCCGGGCCGCGCACGCCGGTACCTGAGTACGGCGCCGGCGTGCGCGCGCCTTCCTCCTAGGAGCCCTGCTCGTCGACCAGGCGGCCGTAGGCGTAGTCGTCGTAGGCCGACAGGTCCAAGAAGCCGTGCCCGCAGTAGTTGAAGAGGATCACCTTCTCCTCGCCGGACTCCTTGGCCGCGAGCGCCTCGTCGATCGCCGCGCGGATCGCGTGCCCGGCCTCCGGCGCGGCGATCTTGCCCTCGGTGCGGGCGAACTGCACCGCGGCCTCGAACACCTTGCCCTGCGGGTACGCCACGGCCTCCATCCGGCCGTCCCGCACGAGCTGCGACACCAGCGGGGAATCGCCGTGGTAGCGCAGCCCGCCCGCGTGGATCGAGGGAGGCACGAAGTCGTGGCCGAGGGTGTACATCGCCATGAGCGGCGTGAGGCCCGCGGTGTCGCCGAAGTCGTACTCGAAACGACCCTGGGTGAGCGTCGGGCACGACAGCGGCTCGACCGCCATGAGCCGCACACCCTCGTCGGGCACGAACGGGAACGAGATCCCGCCGAGGTTGGACCCGCCGCCGCACGGCGCGATCACGACGTCGGGCAGCCGCTCCCCCGCCAGCGCCAGCTGCTCCTTGGCCTCCAGCCCGATCACGGTCTGGTGCAGCAGCACGTGGTTGAGGACCGAGCCGAGCGCGTAGTGGGTGTCCGAGCGCCCGACGGCGTCGCGCACCGCGTCGGAGATCGCGCTGCCCAGCGAGCCCGGGTGGTCGGGCTCGTCGACCGGCGACGCGACGACGCTCGCTCCCCACGTCTCCATCGCGATCTTGCGGTAGGGCTTCTGCTCGTAGGACGCGCGGACCATGTAGACCTTGAGGTCGAGGTCGAACTGCGCGCACGCGAACGCCAGCGCGGTGCCCCACTGCCCGGCGCCGGTCTCGGTGCTGAGCCGCGTGATGCCCTCCTGCGCGTTGTAGAAGGCCTGCGGCACCGCCGTGTTGGGCTTGTGGCTGCCCGCGGGCGACACGGACTCGTCCTTGAAGTAGATCCGCGCGGGCGTGCCCAGCGCCTTCTCCAGCCGCACGGCCCGGACCAGCGGCGTGGGCCGCCACAGCCGCAGGATGTCGAGCACCTCGCCGGGCACGTCGATCCACGGCTCGGCGCTCACCTCCTGCCCGATGAGCGCCATCGGGAAGAGCGGGGCGAGGTCGTCGGGTCCGATCGGCTCCCGGGTGCCCGGGTGCAGCGGTGGCTGCGGCGGCGACGTGAGGTGCGGCGCCACGTTGAACCACGCCGTCGGGATCTTGTCGGGGGGCAGCGTCCAGCGCGTCATGTCCGGACGCTAGCGCCGTCGATCAGCCTGCACCAGAGGCCGTGTCGACACCGGAGTCCATCTCCGCGGCGCGCTCCAGCCGGGCGATGCGCTCCTCGTAGAACGCGATCGCGGCCAGACCCGCCTGGGCGCGGTCGTGCTCGAGGCGGACCTCGTCGACGAGCGAGCGGGCGGCGCGGCGGTCGGCGTCGTCCGCGGTGAGCTCGACGGCGGGCCGCTCCAGGTCCCCGACGCGGTGCTCGAGCGCGACGAGCTGGGCGCTGATGCGGCGCAGCTGGTCGTCCAGCTCGTCGATGCGGTGCGCCACCTCGCCGAGGCGCGTCTCTCGGACGCGGTGCTGCTCGGCGGCCTCCGTGGCCTGCGCGTCACGCAGTTCGGTCGCGACCACCTGCAGGCGCTGCTCGCCGCGCTCCTCGGCCGCGCGCACGGCGTTGTCGATGCGCGCCTGGACGCCGCGCAGCAGCGGCCGCAGCGGGGCGACCATGACGGTGCGGGCGTTCACGCGACCAGCTCGATCCGGCCCTGCGCCGCCCATTTCCGCAGCAGCGCGCCCTCCGCCGCGAGGCGGTGCTCGGCGGTGACCGCGACGGCGGGCCCCCAGCCGTGCGCGAACTCGGTCTGCTCCGGGCGGTCGGCGACGGTGGTGCCGGTCAGGCGCACCACCGCCTCCGGGAACAGCTCGGCGAAGACGTAGGCGGCCAGAGTGCCGGTGGTGGGCCAGGCGGGCTCGTCGGCGGGGATGCCCATCAGCTCCTTCAGCTCGACCGTGAACACGTGGTTGGGCACCGAGACGGCGTGCACCGGCCACCAGTCCGGCCGGTCCTCCCGCTCCCAGTGCAGCCGTCCGGGCTCGACGAGCAGGTAGAGCCGGGAGCCGTGGTCGTAGAACGTGCCCGGTCCCGGCACGACCGCGCGGTGGAGCAGGACGACGTCGGTGCGGTGCCCGACGGACGCCGGGCCGCGCGGGGCGTCCAGGGCGAACGTGGTCATGCGCACGACCAGGTCGCTGTCGTCGATGAGCGCCGCGCGCCGCGGGCACGGGGACAGCGGTGCGTTCCCGACGATCGTGACGCTGCGCGGCGCGCTTCGGCGGGCATAGGTGCGCACCAGGTCCGCGAGGACCTGTCTGCTCGTGGCGCACACCGTCTCCATCGCGCTGGACGGTAACCGACCGTGCGGGCGTGGCCCGCCCCCGGGTGCGCGGACGCCGCCGCACGGGACGACAATCGGGTTCGTGCCTGCTCCCTACGTCATCGCCGAGATCGGCTGCAACCACGGGGGCGACCTCGAGCTCGCCAAGCGGATGATCTCGGTGGCCGCGCGGTTCTGCGAGGTCGACGCCGTCAAGTTCCAGAAGCGCGACCCCGCGACGCTGCTGACGCCCGAGCAGTACCAGGCGCCGCACCCCGAGCCGCGCAACGCGTTCGGCGCGAGCTACGGCGAGCACCGGGAGTTCCTGGAGTTCGACATCGACCAGCACGCCGAGCTGGCCCGCTGCGCCGACGAGCACGGCGTCGTCTACTCGACGAGCGTGTGGGACATGCCCTCGGCGAAGGCCGTGGTGGGGATGGCGCCGCGGTTCGTCAAGGTCCCGTCGGCCACCAACCAGCACACCGAGCTGCTCACGCTGCTGTGCGCCGAGTTCGGCGGCGTCATTCACCTCTCGCTCGGCATGACGACGCGGGCCGAGGAGGAGCGCATCGTCGAGCTGTTCCGCGCGCACGGCAGGCTCGCCGATCTGGTGCTCTACGCGTGCACGTCGGGCTACCCGGTGCCGTTCGAGGACGTCTGTCTGCTGGAGGTGCAGCGGCTGCGCGAGGCCTACGGGGCCGACGTGCACGCCGTCGGCTTCTCCGGGCACCACCTGGGCATCGCCGCCGACGTGGCCGCGCTGGCCCTCGGCGCGCGGTACGTCGAGCGGCACTTCACCCTCGACCGCACCAGCAAGGGCACCGACCACGCCGCCTCGCTGGAGCCCGACGGGATGCGCAAGCTGGCCCGCGACCTGCGCAACGTCGCCAAGGCGCTCACCTACAAGCCCAGCGACGTGCTGCCCATCGAAGCGGCCCAGCGCGAGAAGCTGAAGTGGCGGGCCGCGAGCGGGGCGCAGGGGCAGGCGTGACGCTCGCCGTCGTCATCCCCGTCCGGGCCGGGAGCAAGGGCGTCCCCGGGAAGAACCTGGCCCGGGTGGGCGGGCGGCCGCTGCTGGACTGGACGGTCGAGGCCGCGCTCGGCGCACGCTGCGTGGACCGGGTGCTCGTCTCCACCGACGACGCCGCCGTCCGCGCCCACGTCACGGCGACCTGGCCCGGCCGGGTGGCGCTGCCCGCCCGCTCCCCCGCCACGGCGTCGGACACGGCGACCACCGAGAGCGTGCTGATCGATGCGCTGGGCACGCCGGAGGCCGCGGGCGCCGACGAGATCGGGCTCGTGCAGGCCACGAGCCCGCTGCTGCGCGCGGAAGACCTCGACGGGGCGCACGCGCTGCTGTCGGCGGGCTTCGACAGCGTGCTGTCGGTGGTACGGCAGCGGCGGTTCGTCTGGGCGGACTCACCGGACGGCGGCCGCCCCGACTACGACCCCGCCGCCCGGCCGCGCAGGCAGGAGCTCGCGGGCCACCTCGTGGAGAACGGGGCGCTGTACCTCACGAGCCGGGCGGCCCTTGCGGTCACCGGCGTGCGGATCAGCGGGCGGATCGGGCTGTGGGAGATGCCCGAGGAGAGCTACACGGAGGTCGACGAGCCCGCCGACCTCGTGATCGTCGACGCGCTCCTGCGCCGCCGGGAGCGCCCGACGCCGCCGGTCACCGGGGCCGGGCGGATCCGGCTGGTGCTCACCGACGTCGACGGCGTGCTCACCGACAACGGCATGACCTACTCCAGCGACGGCAGCGAGTCGAAGACCTACAGCGCCCGCGACGGGAAGGGCTTCGAACTGCTACGCCGCGCCGGGATCCGGATCGGCATCCTGACCAGCGAAGACGGGCCGCAGATCCGCGCACGGGCGGCGAAGCTGCAGGTGGACGCGCTCTACGCGGGCACGGCCGACAAGCTCGCCGACGCGAAGGAGCTGTGCGCGCGCTGGTCGCTCGGGCTGGACGAGGTCGCGTTCATCGGCGACGACGTGCACGACGTCGCGCTCCTGCGCGCGGTCGGGCTGGCCGCCTGCCCCGCCGACGCCGTGCCCGCCGCGCGAGCCGCCGCCGTCCACCACTGCCGGGCCGCCGGGGGGCACGGGGCGTTCCGGGAGCTCGCCGACGCGATCCTGGCGGGCCGATGACCGCCGCGCCGCCGGAGCCGCCCTCGACACCGCGCCGCCCACACCCCACCGCGCACCCCACCGCAGCACGGCGCACCCCACCGATGGGGTGCATGGTCGCCTCAAAGGGTGGGCGGTCGGAGCGGAGAGGGCTCGCCGCGCGCGGGAGGCGCGGCACCGTCGCGGCGGGGTGGGCCGCGCTCGTCGTCGTGCTGGGCGGGTGCGGGGCGGACCCCCCGCTGGAGCAGGCGCCGCCGCCCGACCCGCCCGCCGCGTGCGTGCTGGACACGGCCGCGCTCGCCACCGCGACCCACGTGACCTGGACCCCCGACCAGTCGACCGCGAACGACACCCGCTGCGTCTACGACGCCGGGCCGAACGCGGCGACGCCCGCGGGCCCCGCGTTCCTCACCGTGTCGATCTTCGCCCGCACCCAGGCGGACGCGGCCGCGGAGCGCGAGCTGCTCGCCCAGCTGTGCGCCCAGGGCTCCCGGGTCGACGTGAACAAGGCCGACGGCGGCTTCGTCTGCCGGTTCGACGGCGACCTCGTCTACGGCGCGCTCGTGCGCGGCGACCAGGTGGTGCAGGTGGCGACATCGGCCGTCCCCCCGACCACAGCCGCTGCCGCGCTGGCCTCGGCCATCAGCGACCAGCTGGCGAAGCTGCCGACGCGCTGAGCCTGCTCAGAGCTCCCGGGAGGCGCGCAACCGGCCCAGCGCCTCCTCGAGGATGGCGGCGCCGTCGGCGTCGCTGCGCCGCTCCTTCACGTAGGCGAGGTGCGTCTTGTACGGCTCCGTGCGCGGCGCCGCGGGCGGGTTCTCGTTGTCGCGGCCACCGGGCAGGCCGCAGCGCGGGCAGTCCCACGAGTCGGGGATCTCCGCCTCGGCCGCGAACGACGGGGACGTGACGTGCCCACCCGCGCAGTAGTACGAGATGAACTGGCGCGGGGCGGTCTCGCCCCGCTCCGACTCGCCCATCGGCCCCGCCCCGACGCGGGTGCCGCGGATCGCATTGCCGCCTGACATCGCCATGTGGTCAGCCCCCCAGCTTCACGAGCAACCCGGTACCGATAATCGCGATCACCCAGATCGCCCCCACGAACAGCGTGAGCCGGTCGAGGTTGCGCTCGACCACACTGGACCCGGACAGGCTGGACTGCATGCCGCCGCCGAACAGCGACGACAGCCCTCCGCCCCGCCCGCGGTGCAGCAGGATCAGCAACACCAGCAGGATACTGGTGACGATCAACACGATCTGCAGGGCGAGTTGCATCCACGTCCTCGTTCTTGTCGGGGAAGCACCATGTTACCCGGCGTGACCCTGCGATCTCTGCTCAGGGGAGGGGCCCGCCCGCCGCCAGCGCGCAGAGCTTCGGGAACTCGTCGACGTCGATGCTGGCCCCCCCGACGAGGGCGCCGTCGATATCCGGGCCCGCCATCAGCTCGACCACGTTGCTCGACTTCACCGACCCGCCGTAGAGGATGCGCGTGCCCGCGGCGTGCTCCTCGCCGTAGAGCGACGCGAGCGTGGTGCGCAGCTCGGCACAGACCTCCTGCGCATCGGCCGGGCTGGCCACCCGGCCCGTGCCGATGGCCCAGACCGGCTCGTAGGCGACGACGAGGTCGCGCGCCTGCTCGGCCGTCACCTTCGCCAGACCGGCGGAGAGCTGGCCTGTGCAGTGGTGGACGTGACCGCCTGCCTCCCGGACGGGCAGCCCTTCGCCGACGCAGAGGATCGGCGTGATCCCGTTGCGGATCGCCGCGTGCACCTTGCCGTTCACGACCTCGTCGGTCTCGTCGTGGTACTCACGGCGCTCCGAGTGCCCCACGACGACGTAGCGGCAGCCCAGCTTCGCGAGCATCACCCCGGACACGTCGCCGGTGTAGGCGCCCGCGTCGTGCGGGGACAGGTCCTGCGCGCCGTGCACCATCAGCAGCCCGTCGCCGTCGATCATGGTCTGGATGCTGCGGAGGTGCGTGAACGGCGGCAGCACCGCCACCTCGACCTTGTCGTAGTACTTCTCAGGCAGCGCGAACGCGAACTTCTGCATCAGCGCGATGGCCTCGAGGTGCGTGAGGTTCATCTTCCAGTTGCCTGCGATCAGCGGTTTGCGCATCACGACTCCAACACGGACACACCGGGAAGGTCTTTGCCCTCCAGGAACTCCAGCGACGCCCCGCCGCCGGTCGAGATGTGCGAGAAGCCGTCCTCGGCGAGGCCGAGCGCCCGCACGGCTGCGGCGGAGTCACCGCCGCCGACCACCGAGAAGGCCGGTGCGTCGATGATCGCCTGCGCCACGCCGCGGGTGCCCTCGGCGAAGGGGGCCATCTCGAACACGCCCATCGGCCCGTTCCAGAAGATCGTCTGCGCGCCGCCGAGGACGTCGGCGAACGCCGCAACCGACTCCGGACCGATGTCCAGGCCCAGCCAGCCGTCCGGGATGGCGTCGACCGTCACCTTCTGCCGTTCGGCGTCGGCGGCAAACGCGTCGGCCACCACCACGTCCGTCGGAAGGACGATCTTGCCGGACTCCAGCAGGGTGCGGCAGCTGCCGATCTGGTCGGCCTCCAGCAGCGACTTGCCGACCCCGTAGCCCTGCGCCGCGAGGAACGTGAAGCACATCCCGCCGCCGACGAGCAGGGCGTCGACCCGCGGGAGCAGCGCGTCGATCACCGCGAGCTTGTCGGAGACCTTCGAGCCGCCCAGCACGACCACGTACGGGCGCTCGGGCGCGCCGGTGAGCCGCCGCAGCACCTCGACCTCGGCCAGCACCAGCCCGCCCGCGTAGGCGGGCAGGAGGCGCGCGACGTCGTAGACCGAGGCCTGCTTGCGGTGCACGACCCCGAACCCGTCGGAGACGAAGGCATCGGCGTACGCCGCCAGCTCCGCTGCCAGCGAAGCCCGCTCGCCTTCGTCCTTGCTGGTCTCGCGCGGATCGAAGCGGATGTTCTCCAGCAGCACGATGTCGGCGTCGGCCTTCTCGCCGAGGTTCACCAGCGTGACGTCGGTGCCCAGCAGCTCGCCCAGCCGCGCGGCGACCGGGGCCAGCGAGTACTTCGGGTCCGGGCCGCCCTTTGGCCGCCCCAGGTGCGCCGTGATGACGAGCCGGGCGCCCGCGTCACGCAGCGCCGACAGCGTGGGCAGCGACGCGCGGATGCGGCCGTCGTCGGTGATGCGGCTGCCGTCGAGGGGGACGTTGAAGTCGGAGCGCACCAGCACGGTGCGCCCCGAGACGCCCTCGGCGATCAGGTCTTCGTAGGTCTTCACAGCTTCGAGGCCACCAGCTCCGTGATGTCGACGAGCCGGTTCGAGTAGCCCCACTCGTTGTCGTACCAGCCGACGACCTTGACCTGGTTGCCGATGACCTTCGTCAGCGGCGCGTCGAAGATGCAGGACGCCGGGTCGGTGACGATGTCGGTGGAGACGATCGGGTCGTCGGAGTAGCGCAGGATGCCCGCGAGCTCGCCCTCGGCCGCGGCCTTGTACGCGGCGTTGATCTCCTGAGCCGTGCCCGTCTTGCGGACGGTGACGGTGAGGTCGGTGGCCGAGCCGGTCGGAATGGGCACACGCAGCGCGTAGCCGTCGAGCTTGCCCTTGAGCTGCGGCATGACCAGGCCGATGGCTTTCGCCGCGCCGGTCGAGGTGGGCACGATGTTCAGCGCGGCGGCGCGGGCCCGGCGCAGGTCCCTGTGCGGGGCGTCCAGCAGGTTCTGGTCCCCCGTGTAGGCGTGGATCGTGGTCATCAGGCCGCCCTCGATGCCCAGCAGGTCGTCGAGCACCTTGGCCAGCGGCGCGAGGCAGTTGGTGGTGCAGGAAGCGTTGGACACGATGGTCTGGCTGCCGTCGTAGGCGGAGTCGTTGACTCCCATGACCACCGTGACGTCCTCGCCCGAGGCGGGCGCGGAGATCAGCACCTTCTTGGCGCCCGCGTCGAGGTGCTTGGCCGCGGCGTCGCGCTTGGTGAACAGGCCGGTGGACTCGAGCACGACGTCGACGCCGAGGTCCTTCCACGGCAGCTCGGCGGGGTCGCGCACGGCCAGACCCTTGAAGCCCTTGCCGTCGACGACGATCTCCTCGTCGTTCGAGGACACGCTGTAGGGGAGGCGGCCGAGGATCGAGTCGTACTTGAGCAGATGGGCGAGAGTCGCGTTGTCGGTGATGTCGTTGACCGCGACGATCTCGATCTCGCTCTTTCCCTCCCGCCTCTGCGCTTCAACCGCGCGCCAATAGCTGCGCCCGATCCGGCCGAATCCGTTGACGCCCACACGCACCGTCACGCCATGCCTCCTCGTTAGGAAGTACCAGGTTGAACCTCACCCTAGCGTTCGGGTGGGCCGCGATTGCCGGGAGATCCACCCGGCACCGAGTATCACCGTGCCGCACCGTCCGCTCCTTGCGGTAGGGCCGTCCGGGCCTCCAGGGGGGACAAAATGCTGTACACGAAGCTTCCCGCGTCGGCTCTACTGCGGGGCGACGCCACGACACTCCCGCTCCACGAGCGATCACGCATGCGTGCCGCGGCGCTGCACGCGCGCCGCCTCTACCCGGGCGGGCTGGGCGAGCTCGTCTACCGGGAGCTCGTGGCCTACGCCGACTTCGGTTACCGCTTTGCGGCGGACGCGCTGATCCCGCGCCTGGCCGCGGAGATCCTGGCTTCGGTCGTGCCCGACGAAGGATGAGCCAAGCCGTCACGGAAACCGGTCGAATCCGACTTTCCTCGACGGCCGTGGCCTGCCACGGTGGGCGCATGGGCGCGCTGCTGGAGCGCAGCGACGAATGGGACGCGCTGTCCGCGGCGGTGGATGCCGCGGCCCGTCGCCGCGGGTCGGTGGTGCTGGTCAGCGGCGAAGCGGGGATCGGCAAGACGAGCCTGGTCCGCGCGTTCGCCGAGCAGGTGGCCGGGCGGGCGCGCCTGCTCGTCGGCGGATGCGACGACCTGCTGACCGCTCGTCCGCTCGGGCCGCTGCGGGACGCCGCGGCGGGCAGCGGCGGAGCGCTGGAGACGGCGCTGCGCACCGGCGGCGACGTGTTCGCCGCGGTGGTCGCGGAGCTGTCCGGGCCGCGGGTCACCGCCGTCGTCGTCGAGGACCTGCACTGGGCCGACGACGCCACCCTCGACGTGCTGGGCTACCTCGCCCGCCGGATCGCCGATCTGCCCGCGGTGCTCGTGCTCACCTACCGGGACGAGTCGACCGCCACCGCCCCGGTGCACCGGCTGCTGGGCTCGCTGGTGGGCCGTCCGGTCGTCCGGCTGCCGCTGCGGTCGCTCAGCTCGGCCGCCGTGTTGGGCCTGGCGGCGGGATCGGGCTGGGACCCGCAACGGCTGCACGCGCTCACCGGCGGCAACCCGTTCTACGTCACCGAGGCGCTGGCGGACACCGGGCCGGGCGTGCCGGTCTCGGTGTCCGATGCCGTGCTCGCCCGGGTGGGCAGGCTCGACGGCGCCGCCCGCGTCGCGGTCGAGCAGCTCTCGGTCGTGCCGACGATCGTCGGGCTCGACCTCGCGCACTCGCTGCTCGGTGAGCGGCTGGACGCGCTGGCCGAGGCCGAGGCGCGCGGCATCGTGTCGTCGCGGCCCGACGGGGTGACGTTCCGCCACGAGCTGGCCCGCCGGGCCGTGGAGCAGAGCCTCCCGCCACTGCGCAGGCGCACGCTGCACCGCGCGGTGGTCGCGGCGCTGCAGACCGAGCCCGCGCCGGACCTGGCCCGGCTGGTGCACCACGCCGCGGCGGCCGACGACGGGGCGACGATCAGCCGCTACGCCCCGCTCGCCGGTCGGGAGGCCGCCGCCGCGGGCTCACACCGCCAGGCCCTCGCGCACTTCTCCGCCGCGCTGCGCCACGGCCACCGGCTCGCCGACGCCGACCTGGCCCGGCTGGTCGACGAGCACGCCTGGGAGCTCTACAACGCGGGCCGGTTCGCCGAAGCACTGCGCGGCGGCGAGCGGGCGGTACGGCTGCGCAGGCGCGACGCGGCCGTGCCCGGCGGCGCGCGCGGCGCGCTCGCCGAGGCGCTGGTGCGGCTCTCGCGACACCGGTTCATGGCGGGCGACCCCGACGGCGCCGACGCCGCGGCCACCGAGGCGGTCGCGCTGCTCGGCGCTCCGCCGACCGCAGCGGACGACGCGGGGTCCGACGCAGAGCCGGACACAGGATCCGACACGGCGCGGGCCCCGGTGGGCTCGCCGTCGGCGCGGGCGTTCGCCGCGACCTACCTCGGCGCGATCCGCGCGCTCAGCGGGGCAACCGCAGCAGACGGCGGGGGCGCCTATCCCCAGCTGCGCCGCGCGCGGGAGCAGGCGGCCGCGGCGGGGCGCGAGGACCTCGTGGCGCTCTGCCGCAACTACGCGAGCCTCGCCCGCCCCGACCTCGACGACGACGCCCGGATCGCGATGCTGTGGGGCAGCCTGCGCACCGCGTTGGAGCACGGCTTCCACGAGGTGGCGGCCCGCGGCTACACGAACCTCGGCGAGCTGTGCTTCCGCCTCCACCGGCTCGACGAGCTGGAGCGCTGCGTCGCCGACGGCCTGGCGTTCACACGGGAACGCGGGTTCACCTCCCATGCCCACAACCTGGCGGTGCACGGCGCCCTGCTGGCACTGCGCCGCGGCGAATGGACGGACGCGGAGACGACCTTGCGGTCCTCGGCCGCGGAGGCCGAATCCGGGATGCCGAACGCGGCGGGTCCCTACGCCCGGCTGTTGGCCCGACGGTCACTGGTGACCGATCCGGCGACCGACGCCCCGACCGAGGCACTGCTCGAAGAGGCGTGGGAGATGGCGCTGCGGCGGCGCACGGTCACCGAGCTCGCCCTCGCGGGCGCGGCGCTCGCCGAGTGGGCGTGGCTCGTCGGGCGCGTCGACCGGGTCGAGGCCGTGGTCTGCGCGTGGCGACCGCACGCCACCCGGCCGACGGCGGGCCCGGCGTGGGCCGAGGTGCTGCGCTATGCGCGTCGCGCAGGCGTGGCGATCACCGACGTCCCCGACGACGCCGGTCCGTGGGCGGCGGGCCTGCGCGGTGACTGGCGCGTCGCCGCCGACATCTGGGCGCGCCTCGGCGAGCCGTACGAGCGGGCGCTGGAGCTGGCCGCGTCCGGCGAGGTCGGGCCGACGGTCGAGGCCCTGCACACGCTGGAGGACCTGGGCGCCACGGCCGCGGCCCGGCACCTCCGCCACCGGCTGCGGACGCTCGGCGTCCCCCGGGTGCCCCGGCGCCGCGCGGCCAGCACCCGGGCGAACCCGGCCGGGCTGACCGACCGCCAGCTCGACGTCCACGCGCTCCTGGCCGAGGGCCTCACCAACGCCGAGATCGCGGAACGGCTGGTGCTGTCGGTGCGCACGGTGGACTCGCACGTCGCGGCGATCCTGGACAAGCTGGGCGTCCGTACCCGCCGCGAGGCCGCGACCCGACACCTTGAGCGGCCCGGCACTTAAGTCGGTAGCGCTTACCGACGCCGCGGCCGCGCGGGGTGCTTACAACGGACCCCATGAGTACGCCTGCGGCGCTCTTCGGCCCCGCCCCGCCCGGCGCGCGGCACCGCGCCAACGCCGCCCTCACCGCCGCGGGCCCGGTGCACCGCGTCACGCTCCCCAACGGGACGCCCGCGTGGCTCGTCACCGGCTACGACGACGTCCGGGCGGTACTCACCGATCCGCGCCTGGTCAAGAACCCGAGCAGGCCCCCCGCTGACGACCCGCTGCCGCGCGCGATCCACGCCGCGATGAACAGCGACCTGCTGCACCGCGACCCGCCCGACCACACGCGGCTGCGGCGGCTGGTCTCCGGGGCGTTCACGCGGCGCCGGGTCGACGCGCTCGCCCCGCGCATCCAGCAGATCGCCGACGGGCTCCTCGACGACCTCACCGACGCGCTCGCCGAACGTGGCACGGCGGACCTCATCAGCGCCTACGCGTACCCGCTGCCGATCACGGTGATCGGGGAGCTGCTCGGCGTGCCCGCACGCGATGCGGCCGGATTCCGGGACTGGTCGACGACGCTGGTCGGTGGCGCCGCGGTCGGCCGCGAGAGGTGGGTCGCGGCGGCGACCGCGCTGGTCGGCCTCGTGCACCGGCTGGTCGCCGCCAAGCGTGCGCACCCGGCCGACGACCTGCTGTCCGCGCTGGTCGCCGCGCGGGACGGGACCGACCGCCTCACCGAGGACGAGCTCACGTCCATGGTGTTCCTGCTGCTCGTCGCGGGGCACGAGACCACCGTCAACCTCATCGGCAACGGTGCCTACACCCTGCTGACCCATCCCGACCGGCTCGCGGTGCTGCTCGCCGAGCCGGAGCGCCTCCCGGCCACGATCGAGGAGCTGCTGCGCTTCGACGGTCCGGTGCACGTCGCGACGTTCCGCTGGACCACCACGCCGGTGACGATCGGCGGCACCGTGATCCCGGCGGGCGCGCTGGTGATCCCGGGTCTGCTGGCCGCGAACCGGGACCCGGCCCGGGTCACCGATCCCGACGCGTTCGACCCGACCCGCGAGGAGGTCGCGCACCTCGCGTTCGGCCACGGTGTGCACCACTGCCTCGGGGCGTCGCTGGCGCGCCTGGAGGGCCGGATCGCCCTCGGCAGCCTGCTCGCGCGCGTGCCCGACCTGCGCCTCGCGGTGCCCGCCGCCGAACTGCGCCTGCGGGCGGGCGTGCTGATGCACGGCCTCGACACCCTGCCCGTCGCCGTGAACCGGCCGCACCCCTGAGCACGTGGAGCATGTCATGACCGCTGCCGACACCGCTGCCGACACCGTTCCCACCGTCGTCGGGGACCCCTGGCCCCAACCGGACCTTCCCGACGTATCCCTCACCGCTTTCCTGCTGTCCGGCGCGGCGCAGCGGGCCGACCACCCGGCCGTCGTCGACGCCGTGACGGGCCGGTCGCTGACCTACGGCGAGCTGGCGCGCCAGGTCGAGCGGGTCGCGGCCGGGTTCGCGGGCCAGCACCTGCGCAAGGGTGACGTGGTCGCGATCCTCGCCCCCAACTCGCCCGAGTGGCTGGTCGCCTGCCACGGCGCGATCGCGGCGGGCGGCGTGGTCAGCGGCCTCAACCCGCTGTGGTCCGCCGACGAGGTCGCGGCCCAGATCCACGACTCCCGCGCGCGGTTCCTCGTCACCGTCGGCCCGCTCGCCGCGACCGCACGAGCCGCCGTCGCCAAGGCGGCCGTCGGCACCCGGCTGGTGCTGCTCGACGGCCGGGAGCCCGACGCGCTCGCCCTGGCTGATCTGGTCGCCTGCCCCGACCCGGCCCCGGACGTCGCGATCGACCCGGCAGCCGACCTCGCGCTGCTGCCCTACTCCAGCGGCACGACCGGCCTGCCCAAGGGCGTGATGCTCACCCACCGCGCCTGCATCGCCAACGTCTTCCAGACCGTCGCCGCCCTGCAGATCGGCCCCGGCGACCGCACCCTGGCCGTCGCCCCGTTCTCGCACGCCGTCGGCTGGAGCGTGATCGCCAACTGCGCGCTGCGCAACGGGGCGACGATCGTGACCCTCCCGCGGTTCGAGCCGCACGCGTTCCTCGGCGCCATCCAGGAGCACCGGATCACCCAGACCGTCGTCGTGCCGCCTGTGGTGCTGGCGCTGGCCCGCCACCCCGCCGTCGCCGACTACGACCTGTCGTCGCTGAACTGGCTGGCCTGCGGCGCCGCCCCGTTGGGCGCCGAGCTGCAGCGCGAGTGCATGGCACGGCTCGGCATCCCGGTCGTGCAGGGCTTCGGCATGACCGAGGCCGTCGCGACGATCGCGGCCGACCGCGTCGACACCCCGGTCACGGCCGGGTCGTGCGGGCACCTGCTGCCCGGCGTGCAGGCCCGGATCGACCCGATGACCGGGGAGCTGTGGATCCGCAGCGCCGCGCTGATGGCGGGCTACCTCGGGCAGCCCGACGCCACCACCGCCACGGTCGACGCCGAGGGCTGGTTGCACACCGGCGACGTCGCCCACTTCGACGAGAACGGCGCGCTCTTCGTCGTCGACCGGATCAAGGAACTGATCAAGGTGAAGGCCTTCCAGGTGGCGCCCGCCGAGCTGGAGGCCGTGCTGCGCACGCACCCGGCGGTCGCCGACGCGGCGGTGATCGGGATTCCCGACGAGCGGTCCGGCGAGGTGCCCAAGGCGTTCGTCGTCGCGCGGACCCCGGTGTCGGCCGACGAGCTGATGGCCCACGTCGCCGACCGCGTCGCGCCCTACAAGCAGGTGCGCGAGGTCGTGTTCCTCGACGCGGTGCCGGTCTCGCCGTCCGGCAAGATCCTCCGACGCCTGCTGCGGAGCCCGTGATGCGGATCCTGTTCACCGCGTGCCCGATGGTGGGGCACGTCAACACGCTCCTGCCACTGGCGCTCGCGGCGCGGCGGGCGGGGCACACGGTCGCCTTCGCCACCGGCGTCGACCTCGTCGACCGGGTCGAGCGGGCCGGGCTCACCGCCTGGTCGGTGGGCCCGACGTTCGCCGAGGCGGGCTGGCCGCCGCGCTCGCCGCTCGACTTCGTGACGGCGGCCGACAAGCGCTGCGTCGACCTGCTCCCCCGCGCGGAGCGGTTCCGCCCCGACGTCCTCGTGTACGACGAGACCGAGGTCGCGGGCCCGATCGTCGCCGCGCGGACCGGCGCCCGCGCCGTACGGCACGGATTGGGGATCGCCGCGGGCGGCACCGGAGACGGCACCGGAGGCGGTGCAGGGGCCTTCGTCCAGATCCTCGACGACCTGGGCGCACGGTGGCAGGTCGCCGGGCTCGCGGCCGCGGTGCAGGCCGCCCCCTACCTGTCGATCTGCCCGCCGTCGCTGGCGCCCCCGGCCCGGCCCAACGTCCGGCTCCTGCGACCGGTGCTCGCGCCACCCGGGCCCGGGGATGCCCTGCCCGCCGCGTTCGCCGCGCTACCGCACCGCCGCACCGTGCACCTCACGCTCGGCACCGTGTTCTCCGCGCCCACGGTGTTGGCCGCCGCGCTGGACGGCCTGCGCGAGCTGCCCGTCAACGTCGTCGTGACGACCGGGGCCACGACCCTGCCGCCGCAGCCCGCGCCCGTTCTCGTCGCGCGCTACCTGCCGCACGCGCTGCTGCTGCCACGCTGCGACCTGGTCGTCTCGCAGGGCGGCGCGGGCATCCTGTTCGGCGCGCTGGCGCACGGGCTGCCGCAGCTCGTGCTGCCCCAGGGCGCCGACCAGCCCGCCAACGCCGCGGCCGTGCAGCGGGCGGGCGCCGGGCTGGCGCTGGAGGCCGTCACGGCCGAGGGGGTGCGCGCCGCCGCGCAGACGCTCCTGGCCGACCCCGGCTACGCGGCGCGGGCCCGGGAGATCCGGGCCGAGATGGCGGCGATGCCCGACGCGGAGACGGTGATGGGACAGCTGTGACGAACGCGCTCGAAGGAGCCGACATGACCACCGCAACCCTCCCGCAGGACCTGGCCGAGGCACTCGACAGCCTCGCGGACGCGCTCGGCGCGATCGGAAGGGGCGAACCCGCCCCCTACGCCGCGCTGTGGGCGGACTCCCCCGACGTGGGGTGGGCGTGAGCGGGGACCTCGCCTACACCGTCGGCACCGAGCAGGGCACCGTGAGCGTCGACGGCGGCGAGCCCTTCGTGATGACCCTGCGCGTCACGCACCTGCTGCGCCGGATCGACGGGCGGTGGCGGCTGGTGCACCGGCACGCCGACTTCCCGCCCGCCGACCAGCGTCCCGGCCGTTGGGCTAGGCCTCTTCCAGCATGTCCGCGGTGACGGCCGAGTCGGTGTCGGGGATGCCCATGTCGGCGGCGCGCTTGTCGGCCATGTGCAGCAGCCTGCGGATCCGGCCCGCGACGGCGTCCTTCGTCATCGGCGGGTCGGCCAGCTGACCCAGCTCCTCCAGCGAGGCCTGGGTGTGCTCGGCGCGCAGCCTGCCCGCGGCCAACAGGTGGGTGGGCACGTCGTCGCCGAGGATCTCCATCGCCCGCTGGACGCGCGCGGCGGCCGCCACCGCCGCGCGGGCGGAGCGGCGCAGGTTGGCGTCGTCGAAGTTGGCCAGGCGGTTGGCGGTGGCGCGCACCTCGCGGCGCATCCGCCGCTCCTCCCACGCCATCACCGACTCGTGCGCGCCCATGCGCGTGAGCAGTGCGCTGATCGCGTCGCCGTCGCGGACGACGACCCGGTCGGCGCCGCGCACCTCGCGCGCCTTCGCCGTGACCCCGAGCCGCCGCGCGGCGCCCACGAGGGCGAGCGCCGCCTCCGGGCCGGGGCAGGTGATCTCCAGCGCCGAGCTGCGGCCCGGCTCGGTGAGCGACCCGTGGGCGAGGAAGGCGCCGCGCCACGCGGCCTCGGCGTCGCACACCCCACCGGACACGACGGGCGGCGGCAGGCCGCGCACGGGGCGGCCGCGGGCGTCGAGCAGGCCGGTTTGGCGCGCGAGCCCCTCCCCGTCGCGGACCACGCGCATCACGTAGCGGGCGCCCCGCCGCAGGCCGCCCGCGGTGATCACATGCGCCTCGCAGGTGTGGCCGTAGAGCTCGTGGATGTCGCGCCGCAGCCGCCGTGCGACGGATCCGGTGTCGACCTCCGCCTCCACGACGACCCGGCCGCCGACGATGTGCAGGCCGCCCGCGAACCGCAGCAGCGCCGCGACCTCGGCGCGACGGCAGCACGGCTTGGTGACGGCGAGCCGGGAGAGCTCGTCCTTGACGGCGGCGGTCATCGCCATGATCACGTCCTTCCTTCGGCCGCGACTTCGGGGCTGATCGCGACATCGGCCACCACCGCGGCGATCGCGGCGGCGAGGGCCGCCGGGTCGTGGGTCGGCTCGATCGGGCTCGCGGCGACGGGGGCCAGATGCACGCGCCCGCCCGGGTTGAGGATCGCCGCGGCCGCAGAATGCAGCCGGTCGGGCACGGCCACGGCGTCGACGTCGGCCAGCACCGCGTCCACCCGCAGCGCAGGAGCGTGTTCGCAGAGTACGGCCAGGTGCTGCTCGGGCGAGAACCCGGCCGTCTCCCCCGGCTCCGGGGCGAGGTTGAGCACGACGATCCGCCGGGCCGCGGTATCGGTCAGCGCGTCGCGCAGTTCGGGCACCAACAGGTGGGGCAGCACGCTGGTGAACCACGACCCCGGCCCGAGGGTCACGACGTCGGCGGCGCGCACCGCGGCCACCGCCTGGGGGCAGGCGCGGGGCTGGTCGGGGAGGAGCCACACCCGCTGCACCCGGCCGGGCGTCGACGCGACGGCGACCTGGCCGCGGATGTGGTGTGCGCGCTCGGGATCGGCGCCGAGGCCCGTGACGTCGGCCCCGATGTCCAGCGGCTCGGTGCACATCGGCAGCACGCGCCCGCGCACGCCCAGCAGGCCCGACACGGCGTCGAGCGCGGCGACGGGGTCGCCCAGCGTGTCGATCAGGCCCGCGATGAGGAGGTTGCCGACGGCGTGGCCCGCGAGCGCGCCCACACCACCGAACCGGTGCTGCACGAGGGTGCGCCACCGGCGGCCCAGCTCGTCGTCGGCGGCCAGCGCGGCCATCGCCATCCGCAGGTCGCCGGGCGGGAGCAGGCCGAGCTCGCGGCGCAGACGTCCGGAGGACCCGCCGTCGTCGGCCACGGTGACGACGGCGGTGACGTCGTCGGTGAGCAGCCGCAACGCCGACAGGGTGGCGTGCAGCCCGTGGCCGCCGCCGAGGGCCACGGCCTTGAGCGTCGTGGGGCGACGCGGCGCGGGGATGGTCATTCGCGCCCCAGGTCGCGGTGCGCCACGTTGACCGTCAGGCCCGGGGTGCCGGACAGCCGCCGGGCGATCTCCTCGCTGATGGCCACGCTGCGGTGCTTGCCGCCGGTGCAGCCGACGGAGACGGTGAGGTAGTGCTTGCCCTCCCGCCGGTAGCCGCCCGCGACGAGCCCGAGCAGCTCCAGGTAGCGGTCGATGAACTCCTTCGCGCCTTCCTGGGAGAGCACGTAGTCGCGCACCGCCTCGTCCCGGCCGGTCTTCTCGCGCAGCTCGGGGATCCAGAACGGGTTGGGCAGGAAGCGCATGTCGATGACGAGGTCGGAGTCCATCGGGAGGCCGAACTTGTAGCCGAACGACACGAGCGTGATGCGCGTGTGGTGCGGGTAATCGGCGCCGAACGTGCGCTCCAGCGTGGCCCGCAGGGTCGGGCCCGTCGTGGTGGACGTGTCCACGACGAGGTCGGCGGCCTCCCGCAGCGGGCGCAGGAGGTCGCGCTCGCGGGCGATCCCGTCGACGAGCCGCCCGTCGCCCTGCAGGGGATGGCTGCGGCGCACCTGCTCGAAGCGGCGCACGAGGACGGCGTCGGAGGCCTCGAGGAACAGCAGCCGCGGGGGGTAGCCGCGGCCGTCGAGCTCCTTGATCACCGCCGCGAGGTCCGTGGTGAACGCCCGGCTCCGCACGTCCATGACGACCGCGATGCGGGTGATCTCGCCGCGGGCCCGGGCACCGAGGTCGACCATGGTGGTGATCAGCGCAGGCGGCAGGTTGTCGACGACGAACCAGCCGAGGTCCTCCAGCACCTTCGCCGCGGTGCTGCGCCCGGCCCCGGACAAACCGCTGATCAGGACGACGTCGATGCCCGGCCGGTCGTCTGGGGCAGGCGGGGGTCCTGGATTCGGGGTGGTCATGCCTCGGGTCCCCCGCCGAGCGCGGTCACCACGGCCGCCGCCGTGGAGGGCCCGAACCCGGGCACCGCGGCGATCTCGTCGGCGCTGGCCGCCTTGAGCTTGCGCACCGATCCGAAGTGCTTGAGCAGCGCGGCGCGCCGGGCGGGCCCCAGCCCGGGCACGGCGTCCAGCTCGGAGACGGTCATGCCCGCCGAGCGGCGCTGTCGGTGATAGGTGATCGCGAAGCGGTGCGCCTCGTCCCGCACGCGCTGCAGGAGGTAGAGGCCTTCGCTGGTGCGCGAGAGGATCACCGGGTCGGGCTCGGCGGGCAACCAGACCTCCTCTAGGCGCTTGGCGAGGCCGCACACGGCGACGTCGGTGACGCCGAGCTCGGCCAACACGTCCGACGCCGCCTCGACCTGGGCCTGCCCGCCGTCGACGACCAGCAGGTTCGGCGGGTAGGCGAACTTGCGTGGGCGTCCGGTCTCGGGGTCGATGCCGGGACGGTGGTGCGGCATTGGGTTGGCGTCCGGGTCGGGAGCGTCACCGGATCCCTCGATCGCGGCAGATGCGACGTTACCCTCCCCCGGATTGCGATCGGTGACCGGTCGTGCACCGTTGGTGTCCGGATCGATGCGGCCGGTCTCGGCGAGGTAGCGGCGGAACCGCCTGCGCACCACCTCGGCGATCGACGCGACGTCGCCGCCCGCCGCGCCGTCGCGGATCTCGAACCGGCGGTACTCGGACTTGCGGGCCAGCCCGTCCTCGAACACGACGAGCGAGGCGACCACGTTGGTGCTCTGCACGTGCGAGACGTCGATGCACTCGATCCGCAACGGGGCGGAATCGAGACCGAGCGCGTCCTGGATCTCCGCCAGCGCCGCCGAACGTGCCGTGAGGTCGCCCGCGCGGCGCAGCTTGTGCTGGGTGAGGGCTTCGGCGGCGTTGCGGGCGACGGTCTCGGCGAGCGCCCGCTTGTCGCCGCGCTGCGCGACGCGCACGCTCACCCGCGAACCGCGCAGCCCCGACAGCCATTCGGCGAGCGACGCCACTTCGGTGGGCAGCTCGGGAACGATGATCTCCCTGGGCACCGGCTGGTGGGCGTCGTCGGACGCCTCGGCCAACGCCGCCTGCTCGCCGTAGAACTGCGTGAGGAAGCGCTCGACGAGGTGCGCGGTGTCGGTCGGCTCCACCTTGTCGATCACCCAGCCGCGCTGGCCGCGCACCCGCCCGCCGCGCACGTGGAAGACCTGGACCGCCGCCTCCAGCTCGTCGTCGGCGAACGCGACCACGTCGGCGTCGGTGCCGCCGCCGAGCACCACGGCCTGGCGTTCCATGGCGCGGCGCAGCGCGCCGACGTCATCGCGCAGGCGGGCGGCCCGCTCGAACTCCAGCTCTTCCGAAGCCTGCGCCATCCGGCGCTCCAGCTGGCGGATGAGGTGGTCGGTGCGGCCGGCCAGGAAGTCGCAGAAGTCCTGGACGATCCGCCGGTGCTCGTCGGCGTCGACCCGTCCGACGCACGGGGCGGAGCACTTGTCGATGTAGCCCAGCAGGCAGGGGCGACCGATCTGGCCGTGCCGCTTGAACACCCCGGCGCTGCACGTGCGCGCGGGGAAGACGCGCAGGAGCAGGTCGAGCGTCTCCCGGATCGCCCATGCGTGTGCGAACGGCCCGAAATAGCGCACGCCTTTGCGGCGGGGGCCGCGGTAGACGTGCAGCCGCGGGTACTCCTCGTTCATCGTCACCGCGAGCACCGGGTAGGTCTTGTCGTCGCGGTAGCGGACGTTGAACCGCGGATCGAACTCCTTGATCCAGTTGTACTCGAGCTGCAGCGCCTCCACCTCGGTGGTGACGACCGTCCACTGGACGTGCGCGGCGGTCGTGACCATCTGCCGGGTGCGCGGGTGCAGGCCCGCCAGGTCGGCGAAGTAGGAGTTCAGCCGTTGGCGCAGGCTCTTCGCCTTGCCCACGTAGATCACGCGGCCGTGGGCGTCGGAGAAGCGGTACACGCCAGGGGCGTCGGGGATGGACCCGGGCGCGGGGCGGTAAATGGCGGGATCCGGCATGGCCCGTCCAGGGTAGGCCGCCCGGTCTTGTCGGTGCCCGGTGCTACACCTTCTCCGCGCCCAAACATGCGTTCGAGGAGGGGTCACGGTGGGAATCGACAAGCTCGACACCGTCCGCAAGCTGCTGGCCAAGGCCGATGGCGCCGCCACCCCTGCGGAAGCGGAGATCTACACGGCCAAGGCCGTCGAGCTGATGGCCCGCCACGGCATCGACGAGGCACTGCTCGCGGCCGGGCTCGGTCCGGGAAGGGCTGGCCGCGACGAGATCGCCACCTGCCACATCCCGGTGGCCGATCCCTACAGCGCGGGAAAGGCGCGGCTCCTGGCGTGGACGGCGAGCGCGCTGCGCTGCCGGGCGGTGCTGCACGAGGCGGCGGGCGGCCGGGTTGCGGCCGTCACCGTCCTCGGCTTCGCGTCCGACCGGGTCCGGGTGGAGCTGCTCTACACCTCGCTGCTGCTGCAGGCGAGCAGCCAGCTGGCCGTGCTGCGGCCCGCGTGGGTGGGCGAGTCGGTTGCGGCGTACCGGCGATCGTGGCTGCACGGGTTCGCGGTGCGGGTGCACGAGCGGCTGGCGGCGGCCGAGGCGCGGGCGGCGGCGGAGCGGGAGGCGGGCAGAGCGGCCGACGGGGCGGCGGCGCGGTCGTCGCCCTCGGGTCCGGTGCCGTCGGTCGCGCTCGTCCTCGCCGATCGGGCCGCCCGGGTCGACCAGGCGTACGCCGAGGCGTTTCCGCAGATCGGGCGGGCTCGGCAGGCGCGGCTGTCCGGGTCGGGCTATGCGGCAGGCACCCGGGCAGGCGCGCGGGCGGACCTCGGAGGTCGAGCGGTGTCGTCGCCGGTGCGGTCTACGGCCGGGCGGGCCCTCGATGGGTAGGGGCGGGCGCGGGCAGGCGGTCCGGCGGGTGCTCGGCCTGCTGTTCGGGCGCGTGCGGTGCACTGGGGGGCGCGGGGGGGTACGCAAGATCGAGCGCGGCGTGGGGTGGCGACATCCGGCGCACCGCAGCCAGCACCCGCCGGGCCCGCAGCGCGCGCAGCGGGGCGAGCGCGTAGCCGGGGTAGCTCGCGAGCCAGGTCGCGCTGCCGAGGCTCACCGCGTCGGCGCCCGCCCAGAAGTACTCCCGGCAGTCAGCCACCGTCCGGATGCCCCCGGTGGCGATGATCGGCAGCGTCACCCCGGCGTCGCGCAGCTCGGCCACCACCCGCAGGGCGATCGGCTTGATCGCCCGGCCGGAGAGGCCGCCGTAGCGGTTGGCCAGCCACGGGGTGCCGGTGCGCGGGTCGAGCCGCAGCGCCTTCACGGTGTTGATCGCGGTGAGCGCGGCCACACCCGCCTTCGCGGCCTGGCGGGCGTTGCGCAGGTAGTCGTGGTCGGGCGAGAGCTTGAGGATCACCGGGTGCGCGCTGCGGGGCACCGCGTGGTCCAGCACGTCCTGGAGGATCGTGGAGAAGTCGAAGTTCACGTTGTGGCAGCTCACGTTGAACTCGACGGCGGCGATCTCGCCCGCGGGCACGGCGGCGTTCACCCGGTCCACGAGGGTCGCGAACTCCTCGGCCGAGAAGCCGCCGAGGGAGATGATCGTGCGTTGGTCGCGGGTGTGCGGGTGGTAGTCGGCGAGGTAGGCGTCGATGCCGACGTTGCACCAGCCGAACGCGTTGATCCATCCGGCGTCGGTGCCGCGCAGCACCCGCCGGTAGCGGCGCAGCAGCCCGGGCAGCTCGTGCGGGGCCCAGTCCTCGCGGGTGGTGAAGTGGCCGTCGCGAGGCTGCACGGTCAGCGTGCGGGTGGTCACGGCGCCGAACGCGGCGAGCGGGAGGAACAGCGCCACCGGGCTCATCCCGTAGAAGCCGGAGGCGCTCGTGCCGTAGCCGAGCAGGCTGGAGGAGGTCACCAGCCGGTTGCGGAGCACGATGTCGCCGAGGCGCACCCCGGCTTCCGCCCCGTTCCCGGTCCCCGAGGGGGCCGACCGTTCCCGCGCACGCCGCACGATCACGATGCTACGGGTGCGCGGAGCGCATCATCGGCGCGCCGCGGCGGCGTGCAGCGCCCGCACCCGGCGGATGCCGTCCACGGCCCGTTGCCCGTCCACGGCCTGGATGGCGAGCATCGGCAGGTAGTCGTCTCCGATCAGCTCCAGCCGTGCCCACGAGGCGCCGTCGGGAAACGCGACGCGCTCCACCACGTCCCAGGGCAGGGTGCGGGTCACGAGCACGTTGCGCACCTCGATGCTGTCGGCGTCGGCGCGCACCCGCGGCCGTGCGAGCAGCAGCACCCCGCCCGCGATCAACGCTCCGATCACCACCATCGCGACCTGGTCGGCGAGCCGGAAGTAGACCCCGGTGGCCGCGGTGCGCAGCAGCACCGCCACCACCACGAAGAGCGCGAGCACCACCACCGCCCCGACCCAGGCGACGATCATGGTTTTGCGGGGTCGCACCACCACCACGTCGGCTGCCGCGGGGGGCTCGCCCGCGCTCATGCGTTCTTCCGGAGGTCCCGCAGCACCAGGGCGGTGTGGAGGGCGGCGAGGCACGCCTCGGCGCCCTTGTCCTCGGCGCTCCCGGGGCCGCCCGCACGGTCCACGGCCTGTTCGCGGGTGTTGGTGGTGAGCACCCCGTTGCCCACGGGTACCCCCTCATCGAGCGCCACACGGGTGAGGCCGGAGGTCACGGCGTCGCACACGTATTCGAAGTGCGGGGTGCCGCCGCGCACCACCGCGCCGAGCGCCACCACGGCGTCGTGCGTACGGGCGAGCTGTTGGCACACCACGGGCAGTTCCACGGTGCCGGGCACCCGTACCACCGTGGGCCGGGCGATGCCCGCGGCCTGGGCAGTGGCCAGCGCGCGGGCCAGTAGCGCGTCCACGATCTCGGTGTGCCAGGTCGCGGCGGCCACGGCCAGCCGCAGGTCAGAGGCGTCGGGCACCTCTCCCATCACCGGCCGTCCTTCACCGCTCACGCCCGGCAGCTTCTCACGAGCCCGCGCTGTCCACCACGGAGGTACCGGCGCTCGCGTCCACGCCGCTGTCGCCGTCGAGATCGGGCAGGTCGTGGCCCATGCGGTCGCGCTTGGTGCGCAGGTAGCGCAGGTTGTGGGGGCTCGTGCGCACGGGCAGCGGCACCCGTCCCACCACGGCCAGCCCGTAGCCTTCGAGGCCCGCCCGCTTGTCCGGGTTGTTGGTGAGCAGCCGCATCGACCGCACCCCGAGGTCCACGAGGATCTGCGCGCCGATGCCGTAGTCGCGGGCGTCGGCGGGCAGGCCGAGCGCGAGGTTGGCGTCCACGGTGTCGGCGCCCGCCTCCTGCAGTTGGTAGGCCTGCAGTTTGTGCAGCAGGCCGATGCCCCGGCCCTCGTGTCCGCGCATGTAGAGCACCACCCCGCGGCCTTCGGCGGCCACGGCGGCGAGCGCGGCGTCCAGCTGGGGGCCGCAGTCGCAGCGCAGGGAGCCGAACACGTCGCCGGTCAGGCACTCCGAGTGCACCCGCACCAGCACGTCCTCGCCCGGGTCGCCCTCCTCGCCCACGCCGCCGATCACCAGGGCGATGTGCTCGATGCCGTCCAGGAGGGAGTCGAAGCCGTAGGCGGTGAAGTCGCCGTGCGGCGTGGGGATCGTGGCCCGCGCCACCCGCAGCACGTGCTTCTCCATGCGGCGCCGGTAGGCGATGAGGTCGGCGATGGTGATCATGGTGAGGTCGTGGTCCTCGGCGAACACCCGCAGCTCGTCGGTGCGGGCCATCTCGCCCTCCGCCTTCTGCGACACGATCTCGCAGAGCACGCCCGCCGGGGTAAGGCCCGCCAGCCGGGCGAGGTCCACCGCCGCCTCGGTGTGGCCGGGCCTGCGCAGCACCCCGCCCTCGCGGGCGCGCAGCGGCAGCACGTGGCCGGGGCGCACGAAGTCGGTCGCGATGGCCCTGGGGTCGGCCAACATGCGGATCGTGTGCGCCCGGTCGTAGGCGGAGATGCCGGTGGTCACACCCTCGCGGGAGTCGACGGTCACGGTGAACGCCGTGCGGAAGTGGTCGCCGTTGGTGTGGTGCATCGGGGGCAGGTCCAGCCGGTCGCACTCGGCCTCGGTCAACGGCACGCAGACGTAGCCCGACGTGTAACGGATCATGAACGAGAGGAGCTCAGGGGTGGCGAGCTCGGCGGCGAAGATCAGATCGCCTTCGTTCTCCCGGTCCGCGTCGTCCACCACCACCACGGCCTTGCCTGCCTTGATGTCGGCGACGGCCCGCTCGATCGACTCGAGGTCATTCACCTGGCCACCAGCTTCTCCACGTACTTCGCGATCAGATCCACCTCGATATTCACGGTATCGCCGGGTTTGCGCACACCGAGAGTGGTGTGTGACAAGGTCGTCGGAATCAACGCTACGACGAACGTGTCATCCTTCACGTCCGCCACGGTGAGTGACACCCCGTCCACAGCGATGGAGCCCTTCTCCACGACGTACCGCGCGAGGTCGGGCGGCAGGCTGAACTCCAGCTCGTCGCTGCGCTCCGCGCGGGTGCGGCGCACCAGCGTGGCCACCCCGTCCACGTGGCCCTGCACGATGTGGCCGCCGAGCCGTCCGCCCATCGCCACGGCGCGTTCCAGGTTCACCCCGGCGCCCGGCCCCACGGCGGAAAGGCTCGTCCGCTTCAGTGTCTCGGGCACCAGCTCCACCGTGAACGTCCCATCCGTGCTGCCTGCGGGATCGATCACGGTGAGGCACACCCCGTTCACGGCGATCGAGTCGCCGTGTGCGGCGTCGGTGGTCACCGTGCGCCCGCGCACGGTGAGCACCACCACCTCGGCGCTCTCCCGCACGGCGAGCACCTCGCCGATCTCCTCGACGATGCCGGTGAACATCCCTGCCTCCCGTGCCTGCGCGCGCCGCGGTCGTCCGCCGCCGTCGGTCAGATGCAACGGCGCCGCGGCCGTCGTCCTTCCCGGTGTACACGCCTGGGCGCGGGCGGGTAGTTCACCGCGCCCAGGACCGGTGCGGAGTGGCCATGATCACCTGTTCGCGCAGCGCCCGCACCGCCCGGGCCGGGTCGGCCGCCCCGTACACGGCCGAGCCCGCCACGAAGCAGTCCACGCCCGCCTCGGCGGCGGCCTCGATCGTGTCGGTGTTGATGCCGCCGTCGATCTCCACGAGCACCTGGAGGTGCCCGGTGTCGGCAAGCCTGCGCGCGGTGCGCACCTTGTCGAGCACCTCGGGGATGAAGCTCTGGCCCCCGAAGCCCGGCTCCACGCTCATCACCAGGAGCGTGTCGTAGTGCCGCAACGTCTCGAGGTGGGGCTCGAGCGGCGTGTCCGGCTTGAGCGACAGGCCGGCGCGGGCGCCCGCCGCGCGCAGGTCGCGGGCGAGGGCGATGGGATCGTGGGCCGCCTCCACGTGCACCGTCACGTTGTAGACGCCTGCCTCGGCGTAGCCGATCGCCCACCGGTCCGGGTCCTCGATCATGAGGTGGCAGTCCAGCGGCGTGGTCGTCGCCTTGAGAAGCGCCTCCACCACAGGCAGGCCGAGCGTGAGGTTGGGCACGAAGTGGGCGTCCATCACGTCGACGTGCAGCCAGTCGGCCCCGTCGCCGGGCGCACCGCCGACGATCCGGGCCTCCTCGCCGAGGCGGGCGAAGTCGGCGGCGAGCAGGCTCGGTGCGATCATCGGAGGCACGGCAGCAGGTTAGGCCGTCTCGGCACCCGGTCGCCGCAGCAGCCCCAGGAACATGGCGTCGGTGCCGTGCCGGTGGGGCCAGAGCTGCGCGGTGGGGCCGTCGCCGAGGTGCGGCACCCCGGGCAGCAGCGGCCGGGCGTCGAGCTGCTCCACGTCGCGCTGCCTGCGCAGCACGGGCCGCAGCACCCCGTGCGTCTCGGCGAGGTGCGGCGAGCAGGTGACGTAGGCCACCACGCCGCCGGGCCGCACGTGTCGGAGGGCCGCCGTGAGGAGCTCGCGCTGGAGCTTGGCCAACGCCGCCACGTCGTCCGGGCGGCGGCGCCATCGGGCCTCCGGCCGTCGTCGCAGGGCACCGAGGCCGGTGCACGGCGCATCCACGAGCACGCGGTCATAGGCGCCGTCGGGCAGCGGGGCTTCCCGGCCGTCGGCGGTGTGCACGTCCACCGGGAGGCCGTCGGTCGCGCGGCGCACGAGGTCGGCGCGGTGCTCGCTGTGCTCCACCGCGTCGAGGCGGCCGCCGTCGAGCGCGAGCAGCGATCCGAGCAGCACCGACTTGCCGCCGGGCCCGGCGCACAGGTCGAGCCAGCGGCCCCCGTCCGCGCCCTGCAGAGGCGCCCGCGTGAGCGCGAGCGCCACCAGCTGGCTGCCCTCGTCCTGCACGATGGCCAGCCCTTCGGCTACGGCGTCGAGCTCGCCCACGTCGCCGCCGCCGGGCTCCAGGTGCACGCCGTAGGGCGAGTAGGGCGCCTCGGCGCCGCCGGTCACGAGGGCCAGCTCCTCGGCGGTGATCTCGCCCGGCCGGGCGAGCAGGTGCACGGTCGGGCGGGCGTCGTCGGCGGCCAGCGCCTCGTCCAGCTCGGCGGGCGCGTCGGCGCCGAGCGCGTCGGCGAAGGCCTGCGCGATCCACCGCGGATGGGCGTGCGCGAAGGCCGTGTGGCCCAGCGGGTCCTCCACCGCGTCCGGCGCGAGCTGCTGCACCCACGCCTTCTCGTCGCGCTCCCCCACCCGGCGGAGCACGGCGTTGACGAACCCGGCGGCGCGGCTCCCCGCCTCCACGCGCACCAGCTCCACGGTGGTGTCGACGGCGGCGTGCGGTGGCACCCGGGTGCGCAGCAGCTGGTACGCGCCGAGGCGGAGGGCGTCGAGCAGGGTGGGTTCCACCCGCGCGAGCGGCCGGTCGGTGCACTCGTCGATCACGGCGTCGAGCAGTCCGCGGGCGCGCAGGGTGCCGTAGCCCAGCTCGGTGGCCAGTGCGGCGTCGCGGTCGCGCAGCCGGTGGCGGCGCAGGATCGCGGGCAGCGCCAGGTTGGCGTAGGCGTCGCGCACCCGCACGGCCGTGAGCAGCTCCAGCGCCGCGAGCCGGGCCGGGTCGATCTCCGGCGGGCGGGCCGGACCGCTGCGGCCCCGCGGCGGCCCGCTCCCGCGCGGGCCCGGAGACCGTCCGCGTCGCTCCCGAGGCGTCATCGCAGCAGCTCACCGGGTTGGATGCGTACCCCGCGGGCCCAGTCCGGGGCGGGCATGGCGCGTTTGCCGACGGGCCGCACCTCGCCGAGCACGAGCGGCGCGCCGCCGGTGCCGACGAGCACGCGCCGCTTCTCGACGTGCAGCTCGCCGGGCTTCAGCTCGGGCGCCTCTGCGACGGGCAGCAGTGGCCCCACCCCGAGGCGTTCATCGCGGAAGGTGGTCCAGGCGCCGGGCTCGGGCGTCACCGAGCGGACGAGCCGGTCGACGGGCACAGGCGGCGCGGCCCAGTCCACGCGCGCGTCGGCCACCGTCACCTTCGGGGCGTGCGACACGCCGTCCGTCGGCTGCGGGCGCGGGGAGAGGCTGCCGTCGGCGATGCCGTCGAGCGTGGCCGAGAGCAGCGCGGCGCCGGATTCCGCGAGGCGGTGCAGCAGCGCGCCTGCGGTGTCGTCGGCGCGAACGGCCTCGGTCACCACCCCGAACACCGGGCCGGTGTCCAAGCCCTCCTCCAGCCGGAAGGTGGTGGCGCCGGTGATCTCGTCACCGTGGCGGAGCGCGGCCTGCACCGGCGCGGCGCCGCGCCACGCGGGCAGCAGGGAGAAGTGGAGGTTGACCCAGCCGTAGCGCGGCACGGCGAGCGCGGCCCGCGGCACGAGCGCGCCGTAGGCCACCACGGGGCAGCAGTCCGGGGCGAGCTCGCGGAGCGCCGCGAGGAACCCGGGGTCGCGCGGCCGGTCGGGGGTGAGCACCGGCACACCGGCCTCGTCGGCCACCGCACCGACCGGTGAGCGGTGCAGGGTGCGGCCGCGTCCGCTCGGGGCGTCGGGGCGGGTGAGGACGGCGACCACCTCGTGCCGCGCCGAGCCGAGCAGTGCCCGCAGCGACGGCACGGCGGCCTCGGGCGTGCCCGCGAAGACCAGGCGCACCTCGCTACCTGGCCTTCCCGAAGAGCGGGTGCGGGCTCGCCTTCACCACCACCGGCTCCGGCGCGCCGAACCACGCGGCCGCGCGGATCTCGGCCATCGCGGCCTTGCGGGTTTCGGGGTCGAGCCGGTCGACGAACAGCACGCCGTCGAGGTGGTCGACCTCGTGTTGGATGCAGCGGGCCAAGAGCGCGCTGCCTTCGATGCCGACGGGCTCGCCGTGCTGGTTCCAGCCCCGGGCGACGACGTGCAGGTGGCGTCGGCACTCCCAGCTGAGCCCGGGGATCGAAAGACAGCCCTCGGGGCCGGTCTGCTCCTCGTCGCCGACCACGTCGAAGGTGGGGTTGACCAGGTGCCCGCTGAAGTCGTCGCAGTCGTAGGCGAACACCCGCAGGCCGACCCCGAGCTGGGGCGCCGCGAGGCCAGCGCCGCCCTCGTCGTGCATCGTGTCGGTGAGGTCGGCGACCAGCTTGCGCAGCTCGGCGTCGAAGGTGGTGACCGGGGCGGCAGGGGTGCGCAGCACCGGGTCGCCGAAGAGCCGGATGGGCTGAACGGTCACGGATCTCCTCACGGGCTGGGAGGCCCATTCTGCCACCCCGGCCGATCACCCGACGTCGGGCGGATCCATCCGAACCCGTACCGAATCGGTTGCCTTGCGTGCGGTACGCGCGGCCTGCGCGACGTGCAGGGCGGCGGCCAGCGCGCGACCGTGCTCCCGCGGCACGCGGACCAGGGCGCGTTCGCGGAGCTCGTCCTCGCCGCTCCGGACGTCACCGGCATCGGGGACGGGGTCGAGCTCGACCGGCCCGAGCACGTCGACGGTGGGGAGCTCGGCGGCCAGGTCGTCGAGGAAGGCCTTCAGCGCGGCGGGGGCGGCGTCGACGGCGGCCATCCGCACCGCAGGCGGGAACCCGACTTCGGCGCGGGCGGCGAGCTCGGCGGCCGCGTGGCCCGCCGGGTCCCACCGCACCAACGCCTGCACCGGCGGGAGCCCCGGGTCGGCCATCACCAGCACCCGGCCGTCCTCGGTGTGCGGGACGACCATCGCCGCGGCCGCCATCCATCGGCGCAGCGTCTCCTCGGCCACCCGCAGGTCGGGACGGGCCAGCAGCGCCCATCCGTCGAGCAGCAGCGCCGCGCCGTAATCGGCTCGCGGCTCCGCGCCGGGTGTGGCGACCACGATCTCGGGGGCGCCTGCGACCGCGCCCAGTACCGGCGCGCCGCCGCCGGAGATGCGGACCGGCACCCCGGGGAACGCGCGCCCGAGCTCCTCCGCGGTGCGGCGGGAGCCGACGACGCCCGCGCGCAGCCTGCGTGACCCGCAAGCGGCGCATCGGTAGGCGCTCTCGACCCGGCCGCACCAGCGGCAGCTCGGCGCCGCCGCGGGGTCCGGCGGCCGCTCGGCGGGGCGGTCGGCACCGGCGGCGCGCACGCGTCCCGCGTGGCCCACAGCATGCCCCGACGCGGCCACGGCGCCCCGGCCCATACGCCCGGCATCGCCCACGGCACGGTCCCCATCGCCGTCGGCCGCACGGCCGGGGAGGCCGAGGGGGCCCGCGCACCGACGGCAGCGGGCGGTCTCCCGGCAGGCGGCGCAGGACAGCCACGGCACGTAGCCCGCCCGGGGCGTCTGGACCAACACCGGCCGTCCCGCGGCGAGCGCCGCGCGGGCCGCCTCGAACGCCGCGGACGGAAGCCGCGCGGCGCGGGCATGGGGATCGCGGGCGAGCTGGATATCGCTCTCGCCCTGCGCGACGACCCGGGGCATGGCGGCGCGCACCGAGGCACGGTCGGCGACGATCTCGCTGGCCCACCCCGACTCGACCAGCAGCTGCCCCTCGGCCGTGCGCGCGTGCCCCCCGACGAGCAGCGCCGCGCCGACCGCGTGCGCCCGGAGGACGAGCACGTCACGGACGTGCGGGTACGGGGCCCGGGGTTCGGCGTGCGAGTCGTCGCCGTCGTCCCAGATCGCGAGCAGCCCGGGCGCGACGACCGGCGCGAACGCCGCCGCCCGGGTGCCGACGACGACCCGGACCTGCCCGCGGCGCACGGCGAGCCACCGGCGGTAGCGCTCGGCCGGGCCGAGGTCGGCGGTGAGCGCGACGACCGCGTCCGCGCCGAGGCGGGCGGCACAGGCGGAGTGGAGGACGTCGACGTCGCGCTGGTCGGGCACGATGAGCAGCGCGCCGCGCCCGGCGTGCGCGGTGGCCAGTGCGGCGTCGGCGAGGCGGTGGGCCCAGGCTTCGCCGGGCAGCGCCTGCCAGACGGCGTGCGCGGCGCGGCGCTCGCCCAGCGCGCGCAGGAAGGCGGGCCCCCGCGGGTAGCGGTTCCAGCCCCCGAGCTCGACGGCAGCCGCGCCGCCCTTCGCGGCCCCCGAGCGCTCGTCCCCGACGGCGTCGGCCGAGGCCGGCGTCCGCGACCGCCCACCGGCGTCTCCGCCCTCCGGTGGCTTGTACGGCCGCGCCGCCTCGTTCTCAACCCGCGCGTGCCGGGGCGGCACGGCGAGGCGCAGGACGTCGGCCATCACGCCGCCGTAGCGGTCGGCGACGGCGCGGCACAGCGAGGCGATCTCGGGCGGCAGGGCCTGTTCGGTGGAGACCACCTTCTCCAGCCAGGCGAGCTTGCCGGGGTGCTCGGATGCGGCGACCCGCTCGAGCACGAACCCGTCGACGAGGCGTCCGGCGAACCGGACCCGCACCCGGACCCCGATGCCGACGGCGGCGTCGAGGTGCTCCGGGACGGCGTAGTCGAAGGGGCGGTCGAGGTGGGCCAGCGCAACGTCGACGGCGACCCTGGCCACGGGCAGCGTGGCGGCAGGGCGCCACTCCCCGCGGTTGCGCACCGCCGTGCGGCCTCCCACGGCATCCCTCCTCGCCTGCGCAGGCGGCTCGACGCCTGGCCTCGCCGGGCGACCGGCGGCACCGCGCACGGCAGCGGAAGGCGGCGACATGCCGGAATTCTGCGCGCACCCACCGACACTTTCCGCAGACGGGCCCGCGACCACCGCCCGCGGGCGGCGAGGCGAACCAGGCCGCAGACTCGCCGTGTCGAAACGCGGGACTCGCCGTGTCGGAGCGCGCGACTCGCCGTGTCGGAGCGCGCGACTCACCGTGGCGGATTGCGGGACTCGCCGTGGCGGATTGCGGGACTCACCGTGCCGGATTGCGGGCCGCGCCTGCTGGAGCCGCTCCGCCGGGTCGCCGACCTGGCCGCGCCTCGGCCGCATCGGCCCCGGGTCCGAGCCGCGGTCAGCCGCCTGCCAGGGACTTGAGAGCGTCGGCGCGGTCGATCGACTCCCACGGCAGCTCGATGTCGGTGCGCCCGAAGTGCCCGTACGCCGCCGTCTGCGCGTAGATCGGGCGCAGGAGGTCGAGATCACGGATGATCGCGGCCGGGCGCAGGTCGAACACCTCGGTGATCGCCGCCGTGATCCGCGCCGGGTCGACGTTCTCCGTGCCGAACGTCTCGACGAACAACCCGACCGGCGCGGCCTTGCCGATCGCGTACGCCACCTGCACCTCGAGCCGCTCGGCGAGCCCGGCGGCGACGGCGTTCTTCGCGACCCACCGCATCGCGTACGCCGCCGACCGGTCGACCTTCGACGGGTCCTTGCCCGAGAAGGCGCCTCCGCCGTGGCGGGCGAACCCGCCGTAGGTGTCAACGATGATCTTCCGGCCGGTGAGCCCCGCGTCCCCCATCGGGCCGCCGACCACGAATCGTCCGGTCGGGTTGACCAGCAGCTTGTAGTCCGAGACGTCGATCCCCAGCCCGACCAGCTCCGGCGCGACCACCTGCTCGCGGATGTCCGGGGAGAGCATGGCGTCGAGGTCGATGTCGGCCGCGTGCTGGCTGGAGACGACGACTGTGTCGAGCTTCACGGCGTTGGTGCCGTCGTAGGCGATCGTCACCTGGGTCTTGCCGTCGGGCCGCAGGTAGGGCAGCACGCCCGACTTGCGCACCTCGGTGAGCCGCCGCGCCAGGCGGTGCGCCAGCGCGATCGGCAGTGGCAGCAGCTCGGGGGTGTCGTTGTTCGCGTAGCCGAACATCAGGCCCTGGTCGCCCGCACCCTGGCGGGCGATCTCGTCGTCGGACAGCTCGACGCGGCTCTCGTACGCGGCGTCCACGCCCTGCGCGATGTCGGCCGACTGCGCCCCGATCGCGACGTTGACCCCGCACGAGTTGCCGTCGAAGCCCTTGGCCGAGGAGTCGTAGCCGATCTCGAGGATCTTCTCCCGCACCAGGGTGGGGATGTCCACGTAAGCGTTGGTCGTGACCTCGCCCGCGACGTGCACCTGACCCGTGGTGACCAAGGTCTCGACCGCGACGCGGCTGCGCGGGTCCTTGGCCAACAGCGCGTCGAGGACGGAGTCGCTGATGGCGTCGCACATCTTGTCCGGATGACCTTCGGTCACGGACTCGCTGGTGAACAATCTCATGCTCGACACGCCGTGTTCCGTCTCTCTCGTGATGGTCGGTAGACAGGCTGACCGGACGCGACCTCTGCCTGACGAGCTTAGTCGACGCCTCACCGTGGTCATCGCACCGCTGCAGCGGTCACCGTGGGTGACGTCGTGGGCGACACGCCCGCTGTTACACGCCACCTTCCGGTGATGTCACGCGAAGTAGCGAATCGATAACGGAGACGCTCGTTGGGCGTTTCGTCATACCCGAGCAATACGGAGGACAGACGATGAACGCCCGACTGATGGGACGCGCCGCCGCCGGGGTGGGCGCACTCGTCGCAGCAGGTGCCGTGACGCTCGTGGTGGTCGGCGGCACGGCCAACGCCGCAGGCGCAGGCCGCTGCACCGACAACGTGAACGTCCGGGAGCAGCCCGACATCACCTCGCAGATCGTCGCGGTCTGCGAGCGTGGCAAGGCAGTGCAGGTCGGCAAGACCCGCGACGGCTTCGTCCAGCTGACCGACCTCGGCGGCTGGGCGGCGCAGGAGTACGTGTCGGTGGACGGTCGCACGCCCGCCGCGCCGATGCGCACGACGTCGACGTCGTCGCCGCGCAGCCACCATTCCGACAACGCGTCGGACCCCGAGGCGGAGACCACGACGACGGCCACGCCGACCGACGAGGCGGACTCCGCCGACGACACCAACCCGACGATGAACCAGCACCCGAGCGCGCGTGACGCGCTCAGCAAGCTGTTCAGCTGACGGGGTGGCGGGGCGGGCACGCGCCCGCCCCGCCGGTCGGTCCGCGTCGTCTAGAGGCGTGCGGCGACGGCGTCCCAGACCCGTGACGCCAACAGTGCCTTCGACCCCGAGGGCAGCTCGGCCTCGCTGCCGTCGGCGCCGAGCAGCCACCCGGCGTTGTCGGCGACCTCGAACGCGGCGCCCTCGCCGACCGCGTTGACCACCAGCAGGTCACAGCCCTTGCGCGCCAGCTTGGCCCGGCCGTGGTGCAGCGCGTCGCCCCGCTCGTCACCGGTCTCGGCGGCGAAGCCGACGATGACCTGCCCCGGCTCCCGTGCGGCGACCAGCTCGACGAGCACGTCCGGGTTCTGCGTGAGCGTGAGCGGCGGCGGGTCGGCCCCGCCCGATTTCTTGATCTTGTGAGCGGCGAGGCTGGTCGGGCGGAAATCCGCCACCGCGGCCGTCATCACGAGGGCGTCCGCGCCTTTGGCCGCGACGTGCATGGCGTCGCGCAATTCCAGCGCCGAACCGACCCGCACCACCTCGACGGCGGCGGGGTCGCCCAAGTCGGCCGTGTGCGCTGCGACGAGGGTGACCCGCGCCCCCCGCTGGGCGGCGACCCGGGCGAACGCATAGCCCTGCCTGCCCGAGGAGCGGTTGCCCAGGAACCGGACGGGGTCGAGCGCTTCCCGCGTGCCACCCGCCGACACGACGACGCGCCGACCGTCGAGATCGCGGGGCAGCGCCGCCGGCCGCTCCAGGAGCAGCCGCGCCAGCTCGGCGATCTCCGCGGGGTCCGGCAGCCGTCCGGGACCGGTGTCCTTGCCGGTGAGGCGGCCCGACGCCGGGTCGAGGACGACGGCGCCGCGTTCGCGTAGCAGCGCCACGTTGGCGCGGGTCGCCGGGTGCTCCCACATCTCCGTGTGCATCGCGGGCGCGAACAGCACCGGGCAGCGCGCGGTGAGCAGGGCGGCGGTCAGGAGGTCGTCGGCGCGGCCGTGGGCGGCGCGGGCGAGGAGATCGGCGGTCGCAGGTACGACGACGACCAGCTCGGCCTCCTGACCCAGCTTGACGTGCGGCACCGCGGGTACGTCGGCGAAGACCCCGGTGTGCACGGGTTGCCCGGACAGCGCCTCGAACGTGGCGGCGCCGATGAACTCCAACGCCGACGCCGTGGGCAGCACCCGCACGGAGTGCCCGGATTCGGTGAGCCGCCGCAGCAGCTCGCAGGCCTTGTAGGCGGCGATGCCGCCCGACACCCCGAGAAGCACCCGGGGCGTGGACATGCCTACTGCTCGCCTTCGGTGTGCTCCAGCAGGCCGGACTGGATCTCACGCATCGCGATGGACAGCGGCTTCTCACGGGGGCCCGGCTCGACCAGCGGTCCGACGTACTCCAGCAGGCCCTCGCCGAGCTGCGAATAGTAGTCGTTGATCTGGCGGGCGCGCTTGGCGGCGTAGATCACCAGGGCGTACTTCGAGCTCACCTGGCCGAGCAGATCGTCGATGGGCGGGTTGGTGATGCCCTCGGGGATGGAACCGGCACGGGGGCCGGTCAGCGGCATGCTCACTCGTGTACTCCTGAAAGGGGGTGCCCAGAAAGGGGAAGCTGTCCGACCAACAACTCTACCAACCGGCCTGCTGTGGCCTGGACGTCCTCGTTGACGAGCGCCACGTCGAACTCCGCGCGGGCCGCCAACTCCTCGCGGGCGGTCTGGAGGCGGCGGGCGAACTGCTCGGGCGACTCGGTGCCGCGTTCCCGCAGGCGTCGCTCCAGTTCGTCGAGCGACGGCGGCTCGACGAAGACGCTCACCGACTCCGGCATCGCGGACTTGAGCGCGCGGGCGCCGTGGAGGTCGACCTCGACCAGCACCGGCCGCCCCGCCGACAACGCCCGCTCGACGGGCGCCCGCGGCGTGCCGGAACGCTGCAGGCCACCGTGGATCTCGGCCCACTCCAGCAAGTCGCCGCGGGCGATCAGGTCGTCGAAGCCTGCGTTGCCGACGAAGTGGTAGTCCCGCCCGTCCACCTCACCCGCGCGCGGGGCACGGGTGGTGGCCGAGACGCTGAAGAACAAGTCCGGCAACCGTTCGCGGAGGGCCGCGACGACACTGGACTTGCCGACGCCGGAGGGGCCGGCCAGGACGATCAGCCGACCCCTGCGGGCAGTGCCGGGGCCGCTCAACGCGAGCACCCCCCGACCTCCGGAGGACAAAGCCCCCTGCGGGCAGTGCCGGGGCCGCTCAACGCGAGCACCCGCCTGCGGTTCGGTTCACTCCTCGAAGTCGGCGAGCAGCGCCTTGCGCTGACGGTCGCCGAGCCCCCGCAGACGGCGCGACGGCGCGATCTCCAGCCGCTCCATGATCTGGGCGGCCCGCACCTTGCCGACTCCCGGCATGGCCTCGAGCAGCGCGGAGACCTTCATCTTGCCGAGCACGTCATCCGAGTCGGATTGCTTCAGCACCTCGGTCATGCTGACGCCACCGCGCTTGAGACGCTCCTTCAGCTCAGCCCGGACCCGGCGCGCCTCGGCGGCCTTCGCCAACGCAGCGGCACGCTGTTCCTCGGTCAGCTGGGGAAGGGCCACGGTCTCCTCCGTCGTTCTCGCTCCCCCGTCGGGGGATGCATCCTCGCCACCCACGGGGCCTGCCCACGTGGTCTTCGCCGAACGTACCCACGACCCCCGCCCCAGGGAAAACGGGGGTGCCACCTGTGGGTTCTCGGCGGCAGTCCACCCGACGGGGTGATAACGCACGCCATGCGCCGAGAGCACGCACCGACGCGCCGGCGGGCGGCGCGAACAGGTGGGTGTCGCCCACGCGAGCGCAATCGGCGCGCCTCGACGACCACTCCCCGCAGTCGGACGGTCACAGGTGGCCAACGGATCGGTCCATCTCGTTCGCCGATCGGTCCTTGGGTGGCCACCAGCGGCGATGCGCAGTCGTCTGTGCCGCACCGGCATCGCGGTGTCCGCACCCGTGTTGCCGCGCCCGCACCGGTATCCGGACGCCGATGCCGCCTCCGGAACGCCGGTGCGGGCTGTCCGTGCGGCACCCGGGCCCGCGGCGTGGTCAGGCCGTGGCCCCCGCCAGTGCGTCCCGCAACGCCTCGGCGGCGCCGCGGAGACGACCGACGTCGGGGCCCGCCGTGAGGACGGAGCGGCTCGCCGACGGCAACACCAGGCCGTCGACGTCGCGGAAGCGGGCGGCGACGTCGGCGGGCTCCGCGCCCTGCGCGCCGAGGCCGGGTACGAGCACCGGGCCGTTCAGCGTGGCGAGGTCGAGCCCGTGGTCGGCGGTCGCGCCCACCACGATCCCGACGGCGCCCAGCGGCGTGGCTCCCCGGTTGCGCGCCGCCGCTTCGGCAACGATCCCCTCCGCGACCGACCGTCCCCCCGCAACCGCCGCCTGCACCGCCGCTCCCTCCGCGTTCGACGTCCTGGCCAGCACGAACACCCCCCGGCCAGCGGCGGACGCGGTGTCCAGTGCCGGGGTGAGCGACCCGAACCCGAGGTAGGGCGAGAGCGTCACCGCGTCGGCGGCCAGCGGCGCGCCCGCGGCGAGATAGGCGTCCGCGTAGCCCTGCATCGTCGAGCCGATGTCGCCGCGCTTGACGTCGAGCAGCACCAGCGTCCGGGTGCCGCCGAACGCGACGAGCAGCCGCTCCAGCACCGCGATCCCGCGGGACCCGTGCCGCTCGAAGAACGCCGACTGCGGCTTGACCACGGCGACGCGGCCTGCGAACGCGGCGACGCAGGCGTCGGCGAACCCGGCGAGCCCTTCCGCGTCGTCGGCGAGGCCCCATGCCCGCAGCAGCGGCCCGTGCGGGTCGATCCCGACGCACAGCGGTCCCAGCGCGTCGACGGCGGCGGTGAGCCGCGCCCCGAACCCCGCGCTCATCGCTGTCCCGCTCGTGGTGATCGCGTCGAGCCGCACGCCACACCGCTCGTACCCACCACCACGTGCGGCTCGCGCCGATCTTCGGCGGTGAACGGGTGGGTCGCGGGCGGGTGCGCAGCGGGCGGACCGGCGGCTCGCAGGCCCGTGGTGGGTGGCGCTGCGGTGCCCGCCGTCACCGGGTGTCCCCCCGCAGCGCGGCGTGGGCCTCCTGCAGCGACCGCACGCCGATGCGGCCCGCCTTCATCGCCTCGATCCCCTGCACCGCGGCGGCGGCGCCCTGCATGGTCGTGATGCACGGGATGCCCGTCGCCACGGCGGCCGAGCGGATCTCGTACCCGTCGATGCGCGGGCCGGAGTTGCCGTAGGGCGTATTGATGATCATGTCGACGTCGCCCGCCAGGATGCGGTCGATGATCGTCACCCCGCCCTCGTAGTGCTTGCGCACCTCGGTCACCGCGAGCCCGTGGCGCCGCAGCACCTCCGCGGTGCCCGCCGTGGCCAGCACCTCGAACCCCAGCGCGGCCAAGCGCAGCACCGGGAAGACCATCGCGCGCTTGTCCCGGTCGGCCATCGACACGAACGCCCGCCCCGACGTCGGCAGCGAGCCGTACGCCGCGGCCTGCGACTTCGCGAACGCCGCCCCGAACGACGCGTCGAAGCCCATCACCTCGCCGGTCGACTTCATCTCCGGCCCGAGCAGCGGATCCACACCCTTGCCCTCCGGGGTGCGGAACCGGTGGAACGGCAGCACCGCCTCCTTCACCGCGATCGGCGCGTCGGGCGGCAGCTCACCGCCGTCACCCTCGGCAGGCAGCAGCCCCTCTTCGCGCAGCCCGGCGATCGAGGCCCCGAGCATGATCCGCGCGGCCGCCTTGGCCAGCGGCACGGCCGTGGCCTTCGACACGAACGGCACGGTGCGCGAGGCGCGCGGGTTGGCCTCCAGCACGTAGAGCACGTCGCCGTGCAGCGCGTACTGCACGTTGAGCAGCCCGCGCACGCCCACGCCGTGCGCGATGGCCTCGGTGGAGCGGCGCACCTCTCCGATGATCGAGCGGCCCAGCGTGATCGGGGGCAACGTGCACGACGAGTCGCCGGAGTGCACCCCGGCCTCCTCGATGTGCTCCATCACCCCGCCGATGAACACCTCGGTGCCGTCGCAGAGCGCGTCGACGTCGATCTCGACGGCGTCGTCGAGGAACCGGTCGACGAGCACCGGGCGGTCCGGGCTGATCGTGGTCGCGCGTGCGATGTAGCCCGCCAGCGTCTCGTCGTCGTAGACGATCTCCATGCCGCGCCCGCCCAGCACGTACGACGGGCGGACGAGCACCGGGTAGCCGATGCGGTCGGCGATCTCGCGGGCCTGCTCGAACGACGTGGCCATGCCGAACGCGGGCGCGGGCAGGCCCGCCTTCCGCAGCACCTCGCCGAACGCGCCGCGGTCCTCGGCGAGGTCGATCGCGGCCGCCGACGTGCCGACCAGCGGCACCCCCGCCGCCGTGAGCCGGTCCGCGAGCCCCAGCGGGGTCTGCCCGCCGAGCTGCACGATCACGCCCGCGACCGCGCCCGACACCTGCTCGGCGTGCACCACCTCCAGCACGTCCTCGAAGGTGAGCGGCTCGAAGTAGAGGCGGTCGGCGGTGTCGTAGTCGGTGGACACGGTCTCCGGGTTGCAGTTGACCATCACGGTCTCGAAGCCCGCGTCCCGCAGCGCCATCACGGCGTGCACGCACGAGTAGTCGAACTCGATGCCCTGCCCGATCCGGTTCGGCCCGGAGCCCAGGATGAGCACCTTCTGACGCTGGGTCTGCGGCGCGATCTCCGACTCGGCGGCGGGATCGGTCTCGTAGGCGCTGTAGTGGTACGGGGTGCGCGCGGCGAACTCGGCGGCGCAGGTGTCGACGGTCTTGTAGACCGGCCGCACGGACAGCCGGTGGCGCAGCGCGCGCACGCCGTCCTCGCCCGCGAGCTCGGGGCGCAGGGCCGCGAGCTGCCGATCCGAGAGGCCCGCCCGCTTGGCCCGCCGCAGCAGGGTTTCGTCGAGCACCGGCGCATCCAGAATCTCGGCGCGCAGCGCCACGAGCCCGTCGATCTGGTCGACGAACCACGGGTCGATGCGCGAGCGGCGGGCCACCTCCGCCACCGACACCCCGGAACGCAGCAGCCGCTCGACGGCGTAGATGCGCCCGTCCGTCGGGGTGGCGACATCCGGTTCGCCGTCCGGGTCGGGCACGGTCCAGAACCCGGCGGCCGCGGTCTCCATCGAGCGCAGCGCCTTGCCCAACGCCTCGACGAACGACCGCCCGAGCGCCATCGCCTCGCCGACGCTCTTCATCGTGGTCGTCAGCTCCGGGTCGGCGCCCGGGAACTTCTCGAACGCGAACCGCGGGATCTTGACCACGACGTAGTCCAGGGTCGGCTCGAACGCGGCCGGGGTCTCGCCGGTGATGTCGTTGCGGATCTCGTCGAGCGTGTACCCGACGGCGAGCCGGGCCGCGATCTTGGCGATCGGGAAGCCGGTGGCCTTGGACGCCAGCGCCGACGAGCGCGACACCCGCGGGTTCATCTCGATGACGACCAGGCGCCCGGTCTCGGGGTGCACGGCGAACTGGATGTTGCAGCCGCCGGTGTCGACGCCGACCGCGCGCAGCACGGCGATGCCGACGTCGCGCATGTGCTGGTACTCGCGGTCGGTGAGCGTCATCGCGGGCGCGACGGTGATCGAGTCGCCGGTGTGCACGCCCATCGGGTCGAGGTTCTCGATGGAGCAGACGACGACCACGTTGTCGTGGCGGTCGCGCATCAGCTCCAGCTCGTACTCCTTCCACCCGAGCACGGACTCCTCGATGAGCACCTCGGTGACCGGCGACGCGGCGAGCCCGGCGCCCGCGAGGCGGTCGAGGTCGGCGTCGGTGTGCGCCATGCCCGAGCCGAGGCCGCCCATCGTGAACGACGGCCGGATCACCACCGGCAGCCCCAGCTCGCCGACCGCGGCGCGCACCTCGTCCATCGTGTGGCAGACCGCCGAGCGCGGCACGTCACCGCCGATGGACTGGACGATCTCCTTGAACTTCAGCCGGTCCTCGCCCCGCTGGATCGCCTCGACGTCGGCGCCGATCAGCTCGACGCCGTAGCGCTCCAGCACGCCGAGGTCGTGCAGCGCCATCGCGGTGTTGAGCGCGGTCTGCCCACCCAAGGTCGCGAGGATCGCGTCCGGCCGCTCCTTGGCGATCACTTGTTCCACGAACTCCGGGGTGATCGGCTCGATGTAGGTGGCGTCGGCGAACTCCGGGTCCGTCATGATCGTCGCCGGGTTGGAGTTGACCAGCGAGACGCGGATCCCCTCGTCCCGCAGCACGCGGCAGGCCTGGGTGCCGGAGTAGTCGAACTCGCACGCCTGCCCGATGACGATCGGCCCGGAGCCGATCACGAGCACGTGCTTGATGTCCTCGCGGCGTGGCATCAGCCCGCCTCCTGCATCAGCGCCACGAACCGGTCGAACAGGTCGGCGGCGTCGTGGGGGCCTGCCGCGGCCTCGGGGTGGTACTGCACGCTGAACGCGGGCACGTCGAGCGCACGCAGTCCCTCGACGCAGCCGTCGTTCGGGCAGGTGTGGGTGATCTCGGCGCCCCCGAACGGGCTCTCCCAGCGCTCCCCCGCCGCGCCCTCGACGGCGAACCCGTGGTTCTGCGACGTGATCGCCACCCGGCCGGTGGCGTGCTCGACGACCGGGATGTTGATGCCGCGGTGGCCGTAGCGCAGCTTGTACGTGCCGCGGCCCAACGCGCGGGCGAGGATCTGGTTGCCGAAGCAGATCCCGAAGAGCGGGATCCGCCGCTCCAACACCGCGCGGGTGAGCGCGATCGGCCCGTCGGCCGTGGCCGGGTCGCCCGGCCCGTTGGAGAGGAAGAAGCCGTCCGGGCCCAGCGCTTCGATCTCCTCGATCGTGGTGGACGCGGGCAGCACGTGCGTCTCGATGCCCCGCGCCGCCATCATCCGCGGGGTGTTCGACTTGATCCCGACGTCCAGCGCGGCCACCCGGAACCGGCGCTCGCCGTCCGCGGGCACCACGTAGGCCTCCCGGGTGGTGACGGCGCCGTAGAGGTCCGCGCCTTCCATCGGGGGGCTCTGCCGCACCCGGTCGACGAGCTCGGCGTCGGGCGCCAGCGCGTCTCCGGAGAACACGCCCGAGCGCATCGCGCCCCGCTCGCGCAGGTGCCGCACCAGCGCGCGGGTGTCGACCCCCGCGACGCCGACGATCCCCTGTCGGGCCAGCTCCTCGCCGAGCGGACGCCGGGAACGCCAGTTCGACGGGTTGCGCGCCGGGTCGCGCACGACGTAGCCCGCCACCTGGATCGCCCGCGACTCGTCGTCCTCGTCGTTCCAGCCGGTGTTGCCGATCTGCGGCGCGGTCTGCACGACGATCTGGCGGTGGTAGGACGGGTCGGTCAGCGTCTCCTGGTAGCCGGTCATGCCCGTGGTGAACACGGCCTCGCCCAACCCCTGCCCGCGCGCCCCGTACGGCTCGCCGCGGAAGATCCGCCCGTCTTCGAGCACCAGCACCCCGGTCATGCTTGCCTCATTCCCGCCCGGCCAGGTGCCGGGTCACGTCGGTCAGCGGCCGCCGCCTCGGCGTTGCCTCGACACACCCTCCCGTCGCGCGCGGTGACGACCCCGCGCAGCACCGTGGCGACGACCGTGGCGGGCAGCCGCATCCCCTCGTAGGGCGTGTTGGCCGCGCGGCTGGCCAGCTGGGCACCACGCACCGTCCAGATGTCGTCCGGGTCGACCAGCGCGAACGTCGCGGGCTCCCCCACCGCGATCGGGCGGCCCTGGTCGGGAAGGCCGCCGATCTCCGCGGGCCGCTCCGACAGCACCCGGGCGACACCGCGCCAGTCCAGCAGGCCCGGCTCGACCATCGTGTGCACCACCACCGACAGCGCGGTCTGCAGGCCCAGCATCCCGGGCCGGGCCGCGTCCCACTCGGTGTCCTTGTACTGGGCGGCGTGCGGGGCGTGGTCGGTCGCCACCACGTCGATGACGCCCGCGGCGAGCGCGGCGCGCATGGCCTCGGTGTCGGCGCCGGTGCGCAGCGGCGGGTTGACCTTGTTGACCGGGTCGTATCCGGACAGCCGCGCATCGGTGAGCAGGAGGTGGTGCGGCGTGACCTCGGCGCTCACCCGGACCCCCGCCGCCTTGGCCGCCCGGAGCACGGCGATCGTGTGCGCGCTGGAGACGTGGCAGACGTGCAGGCGGGCGCCCGATTCCCGGGCCAGGGCGCAGTCGCGGGCGACGATCGTCTCCTCGGCGGTGGCGGGCCAGCCCGCGAGGCCCAGCCGCGAGGCGACCTCGCCCTCGTGCGCCTGCGCGCCCCCGGTGAGCCGGTGGTCCTCGGCGTGCTGGGCGATCACCACGTCGAGCGCCGTGGCGTACTCCAGCGCCCTGCGCATGATCAACGGATCGTGCACGCAGCGGCCGTCGTCGGAGAACATCCGCACCTGCGCGGGCGAGCGGGCCATCGTGCCCAGTTCCGCCATCCGCTCGCCGCGCAGCCCGACGGTGACGGCGCCGACAGGATGCACGTCGACGAGCCCCACCTCGGCGCCGCGCCGACGCACGTGCAGCGCGACGACGTCGGTGTCGACCACGGGGTCGGTGTTGGGCATCGCGAAGACGGCGGTGAACCCGCCGAGCGCGGCGGCCGCCGAACCGGTGGCGATCGTCTCCGACTCCTCGCCGCCGGGTTCGCGCAGGTGGGCGTGCAGGTCGACGAAGCCGGGCAGCAGGACGAGGCCGTCGGCGTCGAGCGTCTCCTCCGCGGAGAGCCCGGACCGATGTCGGCGATGACGCCGTCGCGGACGAGGACGTCGACCGGCTCGCCGTCCCCGTACGGCCGGGCGTTCGCGATCAACAAGGTCATTCCGGCGCTCCCGCGAGCAGGTGGTAGAGGACGGCCATGCGCACGTGGACGCCGGTGCGCACCTGCTGCAGCACCGCCGCGTTGGGCGCGTCCGCGACCGCCGGGGCGATCTCCATGCCGCGCACCATCGGTCCGGGGTGCAGCACGACGGCGTGCCCGGGCAGGAGCGCCGCCCGAGCCTCGGAGAGCCCGTAGCCCACCGCGTACTCCCGCGTGGACGGGAAGAACGCGCCGTGCATCCGCTCGGCCTGCACGCGCAGCATCATCACCGCGTCCAGTGCAGGCAGCTCGGCGTCCAGCTCGGGGCTCACCCGGCAGGGCCACTGCGCGACCCCGACGGGCAGCAACGTCGGCGGCGCGACCAGCACCACCTCGGCGCCCAGCGTGGCGAGCAGGAACACGTTCGAGCGCGCGACCCGGCTGTGCAGGACGTCGCCGACGATCCCGATCCGCTTCCCGGCGATCCCACCGAGCCGGTCGCGCAGCGTCGCGGCGTCCAGGAGGGCCTGGGTGGGGTGCTCGTGCGTGCCGTCGCCCGCGTTGACGACCGCCGTCGCCGTGCCCGTCGTCGCCCGGTCCTTGTCGACCCACGCGGCCAGCCGGTGCGCGGCGCCGGACGCGGGATGCCGCACGATGACGCAGTCAGCACCCATCGCGGACAGGGTGAGCGCGGTGTCGCGCAGCGACTCGCCCTTGGCCACCGACGAGCCCGACGCGCTGACGTTCACGGTGTCCGCGCTCATCCACTTGCCCGCCACCTCGAACGACACCCGGGTGCGCGTCGAGTTCTCGTAGAACATCGTGATCACCGTGCGGCCGCGCAGGGTCGGCAGCTTGCGCACTTCGCGTCCCAGCAGCGCCTGGCGCAGCCGGTCGGCGGTGTCCAGCAGGGCGGTCGCGGCGGCCGCGTCCAGGTCGTTGACCGACAGGAGGTGCCTCATGCCCGCTCCAGCCGGACCGCGTCGACCCCGTCGATCTCCGCGAGGAGCACCTTGACCTGTTCATCGCGCGCGGTCGGGACGTTCTTGCCCACGTAGTCGGCGCGGATCGGCAGCTCCCGGTGCCCGCGGTCGACGAGCACCGCCAACTGCACCGCGCGGGGACGCCCGTGGTCGGCGAGCGCATCCAGCGCGGCCCGCACGGTGCGGCCGGACATCAGGACGTCGTCGATGAGCACGACCAGCGCGTCGTCGAGGCCGCCGTCGGGAAGGTCGGTGCTCTCCAGGGCGCGGGCCGGGCGGCGGCGCAGGTCGTCCCGGTAGAGCGTCGGGTCGACGATGCCGACGGGGAGGGCGGTGCCGCTGAACTCGGCGACGGCATCGCCCAGGCGGCGGGCGAGCAGCGCGCCGCGGGTCGGGATGCCGACGAGGACGACGTTCTCGGTGCCCGCGGTCTTCTCGATGATCTGGTGGGCGATGCGGGCGACGGTGCGGGCGACGTCGGAGGCGCTGAGCAGCTCCCGGGCCGCCGCATCGCCACCGCCCGCGCGGCGGTCGTGCGCCACGGGTCTCTCCTTCCCCGCCTCGCGGGACGGGCTTAAAGGATCGGGACGGGGTCACCGGAGAACCTATCAGCGACCCATCAGCAGGCCCGGAGAGCACCGGCTGTGAGCATCGCCGCCACCCACAGGGACCCCACCGGTCCCTACCTCGGGGGGGCACTGAGACGATAGGGGCTCTGACGCCTTCGATCACGGGTATGTAACGCCTGGCCGGGGGCTGTAGATCAGCCGTTCGAGTGATCTAGGGCGACTGTATCGCCGGGGAGGGGGACGCGGCTTGACCGAACGGCGGAGCAAGCGCATGATTACTCTCCGTATCGACCGATCGTCCCCGACAGCGGTCGCGGCAGTGGGCACCGCGGCCGCGGGCCAGCACCGCTGATCCCACGCGGTGCCCGCACGGCTCCCCACCACGCAGTACCCAGGTCAGCACGCCGATCCCGCGGTCGGCGCAAGAGCAAGTGAGGAGGTCGCCAGCATGGGCGACTACGCGAAGGCGCTCGGCGGCAAGCTGCGCGCGATCCGGCAGCAGCAGGGCTTGTCGCTGCACGGCGTCGAGCAGAAGTCGGGCGGGCGCTGGAAGGCGGTGGTCGTTGGGTCCTACGAGCGCGGCGACCGCGCCGTCACCGTGCAGAAGCTCGCCGAGCTCGCCGATTTCTACGGTGTGCCGGTGGCCGAGCTGCTGCCCGAGGGCCGGGTCCCGTCCGGCTCCGAGCCCGCCACCAAGATCGTGATCAACCTGGAGCGGCTGCAGCAGCTGCCCGCGGACAAGGTCGGCCCGCTCGCTCGCTACGCCGCGGCCATCCAGAGCCAGCGTGGCGACTACAACGGCAAGGTGCTGTCGATCCGCTCCGAGGACCTGCGGTCGCTGTCGATCATCTACGACAAGACGCCCGGTGAGCTGACCGACCAGCTCATCGAGTGGGGCGTGCTCCCGCCCGAGGCGCGCCCCGCGCCCTGACGCGGGCCGCCTCGCAGGCTAGCGGGCCGTCCGCAGGTGCTCGGCGATGTCGGAGATCCGGCCGAGCACCCCGTTGAGGAAGCGCGGGCTGTCGTCGGTGGAGAGCGTGCGGGCCAGCTCGACGGCTTCGGTGATCGCCACCGGATCGTCGATCTCGTCGACCCAGAGCAGCTCGAACACCCCGATGCGCAGCAGTGTGCGGTCGACGGCGGGCATGCGGGCCACCGTCCACCCCTCGGCGTGCTCGGCGAGCAGCTGGTCGATGCGCTCCCGGTGCGCCGTCACCCCCTCCACCAGCAGCGCCGCGTAGTCCGAGACCGGCGGCGCGTCGTCGGTCTCGCGACGTTGCGCGAGCACGGCGAGCGGGTCGTCGCCGCGCGCCTCCGACTCGAAGAGGATGTCCAGCGCGCGTTTCCGCGCGCGGGTGCGAGCTCTGATCATCGAGGCGTCACGAGGAGACCCGGCCGAGGTAGCGGCCGTCGCGGGTGTCGACCTTGACCTTCTCGCCGGTGGTGAGGAAGAGCGGCACCTGGATCTCGGCGCCCGTCTCCAGCGTGGCGGGCTTCGTACCGCCGGTGGAGCGGTCGCCCTGCAGGCCGGGCTCGGTGTGCGCGACCACCAGCTCGACCGACGCGGGCAGCTCGACGTAGAGCGGCACGCCCTCGTGCAGCGCGACCATCGCCACCTGGTTCTCCAGCAGGTAGCCCGCCGCGTTGCCCACCGTGTCGGCGGGGATCGGGATCTGGTCGTAGGTGTCGCCGTCCATGAACACGAAGTCGCCGCCGTCGCGGTAGAGGAAGGTCATGTCGCGACGGTCGACGGTGGCGGTGTCGACCTTGGTGCCCGCGTTGAAGGTCTTGTCGACCACCTTGCCGGTGAGCACGTTCTTGAGCGTGGTGCGCACGAATGCGCCGCCCTTGCCCGGCTTGACGTGCTGGAACGCGGTGACGGACCACAGCTGGCCGTCCAGGTTCAGCACCAGTCCGTTCTTGAGGTCGTTCGTGGTGGCCAAGGGGTGCGACTCCTGCGCTCGTCAGTGGCGCGGGGGCTGCACGCGCCGATATGTGCGGCGCGCGTCGGCGCGCCGTCGTCCGCGTCCCAGGATAGCCCGCTCAGATCTCCAGCAGATCCTTGGGGAACCGCGTGAGCAGCTCAGGGCCGTCGTCGCGCACCACGAGCGTGTCCTCGATCCGGACGCCGCCGCGGCCTTCGAGGTAGACCCCCGGCTCGACGGTGACGGCCATGCCCGCCGCCAGGCGTGCCGCGCCGGTGGCCGCCAGCAGCGGGGCCTCGTGGATCTGCAGCCCGACGCCGTGCCCGAGCGGGTGCAGGAACTGGTCGGCGCGACCCGCCCCGGCGACCACCCGGCGTGCTGCGGCGTCGACGTCGGCGACCTCGGCCCCCGGGGTGAGCGCCGCCCGGCCCGCGGCCTGCGCCTCGGCGACCAGCGCGTACAGCTCCCGCTGCCACGTCGCGGCGGGGCCGAGCACGACCGTGCGCGTCATGTCGGAGTGGTAGCCCGCGACGAGGGCGCCGAAGTCGAGCTTGACGAGGTCGCCGCGGCGCAGCGGGGTCGGCGTCGGGCTGTGGTGCGGCACGGCCGAGTGCGGGCCCGCCGCGACGATCGAGTCGAACGACGGGCCCGCCGCTCCCTGCGCCCGCATGCGGTACTCCAGGTCCAGCGCGACCTCGGCTTCGGTGCGGCCGGGTGCGAGCCCACCGCCGTCGACGAGCTCGGCCAGCGCCGCGTCGGCGATCGCGCAGGCGGTGCCCAGCGCGGCCAGCTCGTCCGCGTCCTTGATCATGCGCAGCCGCTGGACCAGGCCGGGCGCGCGGGCCAGCGGCACCGGCTGTGCGTGCTTCGCGAGGTCCGTGTGCGCGTCGACCGTGACGTGGTCGGACTCGAACCCCAGCTTCCGCACGCCGAGTCCGTGGGCCCGGCAGGCCAGGGTGGCGGCGCAGGCGCGGTCGATCACCGCCTCCAGGTCGGGCATTTCGGCGGCGACCTGGGCGCGGTAGCGGCCGTCGGTGCAGACGCGGCTCTGCGCGTCGCCGTCGACGTGCACGAGCAGCGCGGCGTTCGAGCCGGTGAAGCCGGTGAGGTACCGAACGTTGACCAGGTCGGTCACCAGCAGCGCGTCGACGCCTGCCGCGGCGAGCAGCGCCCGCAGCGCGTCCCGCCGCGGACCGGTCACGCGCTCAGGGCCGCGTACGCGGACTCGAGCAGCGCGGGGTCGGGGTTCTCCAGCCGTCCGGGCTTGGCGAGGCCGTCGAGCACGACGAAGCGCAGCACACCGCCGCGGGCCTTCTTGTCGCCGCGCATGGACTCGACCAGCTCGGGCAGCACGCCGGGCGCGTAGGCCACCGGAAGGCCGACCGCGGAGAGCACACTGCGGTGCCGATCGGCGGTGGTGTGATCGAGGCGCCCCGCGGCGCGGGCGAGCTCGGCGGCGAACACGAGGCCGACGCTGACCGCGGCGCCGTGGCGCCACCGGTAGTCCTCGCGGCGCTCGATGGCGTGCCCGAGCGTGTGGCCGTAGTTGAGGATCTCCCGCAGGTGGGACTCGCGCAGGTCGGAGGCCACCACCTCGGCCTTCACCCGGATCGACCGCCGCACCAGGTCGGGCAGCACCGCGCCTGCGGGGTCCAGCGCCGCGACCGGGTCGGCCTCGATGAGGTCGAGGATCGTCGGGTCGGCGATGAAGCCCGCCTTGATGATCTCTGCGCTGCCCGCGACGAGCTCGGCGTGCGGCAGGCTGTCCAGCGTGGCGAGGTCGATCAGCACGGTGGACGGCTCGTGGAACGCCCCGACGAGGTTCTTGCCCGCGGCGGTGTTGATGCCGGTCTTCCCGCCGACTGCCGCGTCGACCATCGCGAGCAGCGTGGTCGGCACGTGGACCACGTGGACCCCGCGCATCCAGGTGGCGGCCACGAAGCCCGCCAAGTCCGTGGCCGCCCCGCCGCCGAGCGAGACGACGACGTCCGAGCGGGTGAGCCCGACCCGTCCGCAGACCTCCCAGCAGAAGCCCGCGACCGCGAGGTTCTTGCCCTCCTCGGCGTCGGGGATCTCCACGCGGTGCGCGTCGATCCCCGTCGCGGTGAGGGCGGTGCGGACCTCGTCGGCGGCTGCGGCGAGGGCGGCCTGGTGCACGAGCAGCACCGTCTTGGCGCCGAGATCCGCGACGGTCCTGGGCAGTTGGGACCGTACGTCGCGGCCGACCAACACCGGGTAGGGCCGCTCGCCCGTGACGTCGATCCGGTCGATGGAGCGCACGTCTACCGCCGCCTGTCGTCGTTGTCGCCGACGGTCACTGCCGCCTCCGCGGGAGGGCCGAAGGTCGGGTTCGGGAGGAGGGGCTCCTCGCCCGCGGCGGGGTCGTCGGGTGGCTCGTCGGCCGCCGCGGTGGGCAGTCGCTCGCCGAGGGCCTCCAGCACGGCCCGGGCGACCTGGGTGGGGCTGCGCCTGCTCGTGTCGATCTCGACGGTGGCCACCTCGCGGTAGAGCGGGGCCCGTGCGTCGAGCAGCGCCTTGAAGGTGGCCCGCGGGTTGACGCCCGCCAAGAGCGGGCGCGCGGTGGACATGCCGGTGCGGCGGATCCCGTCGGCCAGCCCGACCTTCAGATGCACCACCCGGTGCCCCCGCAGCCGCTCCCGGGTCACCGCCGCGAGCACCGATCCACCGCCGAGCGCGAGCACGCCATCGGTCGCGGTGAGGGCTTCGGCCACCACGGCCCGCTCCAGCGCCCGGAACGCGTCCTCGCCGTCCTCGGTGAACATCGCGGCGATCGACTTGCCCGCCCGCTCGACGATCAGCGCATCGACGTCGGTGAAGCCGAGGCCGAGCCGGCGTGCCAATACGCGCCCGACGGTGGTCTTGCCTGAACCGGGCGGGCCGACAAGGACCACGCTCGGGCGTCTCTGCGGACTCACCGCCACGAGGGTAGTGGCCGGTGCGCGCCAATGGGCCGCAGGCCACGACGAGCCCGTTCCGGTGATCAGATACCGTGCGCCGCGACGGCCGATGGCAGACGGTGACGCCCGGGCGGCGCCGCCACCACGAACGGAGGGGTGGGTGGACCAGGACAGCGGGCGGGGAACGGGCCGGTCGGTGCCGCGGCGCGAGAACCGCGCCGGACCCCGTCATCGGCTGGACACCGATCGACCCCCGTCGGGGGCGGCGAACCCACTCCCCCGCCGGTCGGCGCAGGGCCACATCGAGCCGCAGCTGCGGATGCCGGGCGGTGCGGGCACCGGCACGCCGTTCACCGCGTTCGCGACGGACGGCGACCTGACGCCGGGTGGCGGGTCGGGCGTGGGCGCCACTACCGCGGGCGCCGTTACCGCGGGCGCGGCGGACGGCGACATCGGCCGCGCCACCGACAGCACTCCCGAGGGTGCGACGCAAAGCGGCTCCGCGAGCGCATCGGACGGCAACCCGGCCGACGCGGCCGAGACATCGGCGGCCGCCGATTTCCACGAGGGCGCCCGCCGGGGCCGCAGCGCCGAACCGCCCGCCCGCTGATCCCGGCGCACCGCTGATCTCCCGGCGCACGCTGATCTCCCGGCGCACGCTGATCTCCCGGCGCCGCAGGCACCGTCGACGCCGACGACGGCCCCGCGGTCCCTCGCCGGTCACCTCGCAGGTTCGGGCCGGGCGGCACTGTGCCTGCCGTGCGCAGCCGGGGCGCCGGGACGGGGTCGGCTGTGCGCGGGTCAGTCCTGGGCGTCGAGGTAGGAGCGCAGGTTGCGGCGCGTCTCCGCCAGTGAGTCGCCGCCGAACTTCTCGAGCGCGGCGTCCGCCAGCACCAGCGCGACCATGGCCTCGGCCACGACGCCCGCCGCGGGCACTGCGCACACGTCCGAGCGTTGGTGGATGGCCTGCGCCGCCTCACCGGTGGCGACGTCGACCGTACGCAGCGCCCGGGGCACCGTGGAGATCGGCTTCATCGCGGCGCGAGCCCGCACGGGCTCCCCGTTGGTCATGCCGCCTTCGATGCCTCCGGCCCGGTTGCTGAGCCGCTTCACCGGGTCGCCGGGCATCATCTCGTCGTGCGCCGCGCTGCCGCGCCGCCGCGCGGTGCGGAAGCCGTCGCCGATCTCGACACCCTTCATGGCCTGGATGCCCATCAGCGCGGCCGCGAGCCGGGCGTCGAGGCGCCGATCGGACTGCACGTAGGAGCCAAGGCCCACGGGAAGGCCGTACGCGATCACCTCGACGACGCCGCCGAGGGTGTCGCCCTCGGCCTGCGCCGCGTCGACCTCGGCGACCATCGCGGCCGTGACCTCGTCGCTGTAGGCGCGCACCGGGCTCGCGTCGACCCGGTCGCCTTCCGTCGGGCCGGGCCCGTCGCCGTCCGGCGCCTCGACGCCGCCGAGGCCGACGACGTGCGAGACGATGTCGACGTCGAGGCCCTGCTTGAGGAACGCCCGCGCCACCGTGCCCAGCGCCACCCGCGCCGCGGTCTCCCGTGCGCTCGCGCGCTCCAGCACAGGCCGGGCGTCGTCGAAGCCGAACTTCGTCATGCCCGCGAGATCGGCGTGGCCCGGGCGCGGGCGGGTGAGCGGCGCGTTGCGGGCCCGGCCCGCGATCAGCTCGGGGTCGACGGGATCGGCCGCCATCACGGTTTCCCACTTCGGCCACTCGCTGTTGCCGATGCGGATCGCGACCGGTCCGCCCTGCGTCAACCCGTGCCGGACGCCGCCGATGACCTCCAACTCGTCGGCCTCGAACTTCATCCGCGCGCCGCGGCCGTAGCCGAGGCGGCGGCGGGCGAGCTCGGCAGCGAGCTCCTTGGTGGTGATCTCCACCCCGGCGACCATGCCCTCCAGCACGGCCACGAGGGCGGGACCGTGGGACTCCCCGGCGGTGATCCAGCGCAGCACGGCAGGATTTTCGCATGCGGACCCACCGCGGCGTCCTGAGCGTCGGGCCGAGCACGGCGCTCAGCCCCCGTCTGCGGCCGCGACCAGCGTGACGAGCCAGGTCGCCGTGAGCATGGCCGGGCCGTGCGGCAGGGTCGCCCCCGGCGGCGCCCGGCCCGCGCAGGCCACGACGAGGCCCGCGGCCGCGGTGAGAACGGCCGCGAGAACGGCGGCGGTCGCGAGCGCGGCCCACGAGGCGGCCCCGAGCACCGCGCCGAGCGAGGCGGCCAGCTTGACGTCACCCGCGCCGAGCGCCGCCGGACGGACCAGGTGCACCAAGCCGTAGCCGAGGACGGCGGTCAGCGCGCCGAGCAGCCCACGGCCGACCGCGGCGGATCCCAGCGCCAGGAGTCCCACCGGGGCGAGGCAGGCGGCCGGGGCGGTGAGCGCGTCGGGCAGCCTGCGGTGCCGCACGTCGACCAACCCGGCCGCGACGCCCACCCAGCCGAGGCCGAGCATCACGGGCAGCCACGCCGACGGCAGTCGTCCCGTGCCCCACAGACAGCCGGCGATCGCCCACAGGGCACCCGTCGCGAACTCGCACACCGGAGCGCGCACCCGGGTGCCTCGGCGCAGCGTGGCCAGCAACCGGCGGGCCGCCGCCCCGGCCACGATCCCCGCGCCCCCTCCGGCGACCGCCCCGGCCGCCGCCCACGCCGCCGTGCCTGCCGTCATGCCGTCCACCGCCGTCGCGTGGCCGTCATCCCGAGGGTCGCGTTCGGCGCCTCGGACGCGATCCCGTCCACTCCCGTGTCGAACGCCATCACAGCCACTCCACCCCGGCCGTAGCGGCCGTCCTTTCCGCCGTCATGCCTCCACGCTCGCCGGGGAGGACCCGTGTCGCCACGGCCGTCGCAAATCTGTGGATGCCGCGCCGCGATGGGGACAACTGCCCGCGGCGGAGCACTGCACCGCGGCGGGAATAGGGTGCGCCGACCGGCTGTCGATGCCGTACGAGCGACCCACCTTCACCAGGAGCAGCCATGGCAGTGGATCCCGTGCTGGCGGACCTGTTCGCGCAGCAGCCCGGCGGCACCCTCATCACCCTCAAACGCGACGGGCGGCCCCAGGCGTCGGTCGTGACGCACACGTTCGACCCGGCCAGCTTGACGCTGCGGGTGTCGATCACCGAGCCGCGGGCGAAGACGCGCAACCTGCGCCGCGACCCGCGCGCGAGCTACATGGTGACGACCAGCAACCTGCGCGCCTACGCCGTCGGCGAGGGCACCGCCCAGTTGACGCCGCCCGCCGCCGACCCGCACGACGCCACCGTCGAGGCGCTCATGGACGTCTACCGCACCATCGCGGGCGAGCACCCCGACTGGGACGAGTACCGCGAGGCGATGGTCGCCGACCAGCGCGTCGTGCTGACGCTGCCGTTCGATCGGATCTACGGCTGGGTCATGCCCGACTGACGCCGACCCGTCAGGTCGCGGCGGCGAGGACCGCGATCACGGCACGCGGTTCACCGACGGCGAGCAGCGCGCGGCCCGGTCCGGCCAGGTCCGTCCAGGCCCACCGCACGTCCGGGCGCTCACCGACGAGGGCGCCGGGGGCCGCGGGAACCGGGTCGACGACGAGAAGCGTCCCGACGGCGCGGCCGCCCGCGATCCCGCCCGGGCCGCACAGGGCCGGGTCCGCGCCGTCGAGCAGCGTCGTGTGGGCGAGCGCGGGGACGCCGTCGACGATCACGTCGAGACGACCGCGATAGCGGCCGCCCGCGCTGCCGTTGCGACCGAGCACGACGACCTCCCGGATGACGGCCCGCGCTGCGGCGGCGAGCTCGACCCGCAGCGAGGTCCGGTAGTCCGCGCGTGCGGTGACGACGGTCGGTTCCGGCGCCCAGTCGAGGCTCGCTCCGGGGCCGACGACCACGCCGAAGTCCCACCGGGCAGGTTCTGATCCCCGACCGGGCTGGACGATCGTGGCTCCCGCGCTGCGCACGGCGAGCACGGCGTCCGCGCCCACCCGGACGTCGAGCGCCAGCCGGTCCCCGCCCAGCGGTCCGCCCGCGCCGTGGACGAGGTGCACGCGCGCGTCGCCGGTCGGCCGCAGCACGATCGGCCAGGCCTGGGTCCAGCGGATCCGCGGCCGACCCGCGTGGAGGTCGGCGTCGACCGACGCGGCCGCGGTCAGCCCGTCGGGGCCCGGGATCCGCTGCGCCGCCGCGGGCGAACCGACGTGGTCCCCGGTCTGCCCGGCGACGACCGGTGCCGCCGAGGTGACGATCCGGGCCTGGCCGAGCGTCACGGTCGCCGCGCCCGCACCTGCGGCACCAGCCATTCCACGACGGGCGCCGCGTCGGGTCGTTCCCGCAGCGAGGTGAGCACGGTCGGCCTGCCCTCGCGCACCTTCTCGGCGTCCGTGCGCATGACGTCGAGGTCCGCGCCCACCAGCGGCGCCAGATCGGTCTTGTTGATGACGAGCAGGTCGGAACGCGTGACACCCGGGCCGCCCTTGCGCGGCACCTTGTCCCCGCCCGCCACGTCGAGCACGAAGATCTGCGCGTGCACGAGCCCGTAGCTGAAGGTGGCGGTGAGGTTGTCGCCACCGCTCTCCACCAGCACGAGATCGGGATCGTGGCGGGCGACGAGCTCCTCGACGGCGTCGAGGTTGGCGGTGATGTCGTCGCGGATCGCGGTGTGCGGGCAGCATCCGGTGCGCACCGCCCGGATCCGCTCGTCGGGCAACACCCCGTGGCGGCGGAGGAACTCGGCGTCCTCTTCGGTGTAGATGTCGTTGGTCACGACCACCAGCGACAGCTGGTCGCGCAGGGCCCGGCACAGCCCCGCGACCAGCGCGGTCTTGCCGCCACCGACCGGACCGCCGATGCCGACGCGCAGCGGTCCGGCGGGCGACGCGGCGTATGGGAGGGGGGCGGCGAGATCGTCACGATGCAAAGAGGGTCGCCTCCGTCGATCGGTGGAGCTGGGCAAGGACGTCGTGCAGCGGGTTGCCGTCGGTGGGCAACAGGGCCGGATCGGCGGCCGCGACGGCCGTGACCCCGGCCTGCGCGGCATCGGCGGCGGCCGGTTCGGCGTCGCGCCCGGCCTGCGCGGCGACGGCGGCGACGGCGAGCGGGTCGAGGCCCAACAGCCGGACGGCGGCCGTGCACGCCCCGCCGATCAGGTGGTGGACGGCGAGCACGGCGGCGTCGGCAGGCGTCGCCCCGGCGGCCGCCGCCGCGGCCCCGAGCACCAGGGCGTGGTGGGCGCGCGGGAGCGCTCGCAGCGCGTCGAGCGAAGCCGAAGGCCATGTCTGCGACGCCGTGCGCAGCAGCGCCGCCCCCTGCGCGTGCGAAGCCGCCCGGGTAGCCGCGGCGGGCAGCCGGGCCGAGACGGCCTGGTCCCACGCCGTCCACTCCGGGCTCGCAGCACGGTTCCCCCGCTGCGACCCGGTCCGAGGAAGGGCACCCCGCTGGAGCCCAGTCGCAGGAGGGTCACCCCGCTGCAGCCGGGCGAGCGCGCACGCGGCCGCCGCCGCCCCGGCCGGGACCGTCGCGCCCGTCGCGATCCGCCCGGCCAGGAACTGCGCGAGGTCGCTCTCCGTCCGCAGCAGGCCGCGGTCGACGAGCGCCTCGACGCCACCCGAGTGTCCGTGCCCACCCGACGGCAGCCGGGAGTCGGCGAGCAGCAACAGCCCCGAGGCCACCATGTCAGAACAGGAAGTACCGCTGGGCCATCGGCAGCTCGACCGCGGGCGCGGCCTCGACCACCTCGCCGTCGATCCGCACGGTGAACGTGTCGGGCTCCACCTCGATCCGCGGCAGCGCGTCGTTGCCGGGCAGGTCGGCCTTGGTGAGCGCGCGCGTGTCCCGCACCGGCACCAGGCGCCGTCGCACCGCCAACCGGTCGGCCAATCCGCCGGTCAGAGCGGTGGGCGCGACGAAGTGCACCGACGTCGCCGCGGCCGTCACCGGCTCCGCCCCGAACATCGGCCGCGGCAGCACCGGCTGCGGTGTGGGGATCGACGCGTTGGCGTCACCCATCGCCGCGTACGCGATCACCCCGCCCTTGATCACCAGCGAGGGCCGGACGCCGAAGAACGCGGGCTGGTAGAGCACCAGGTCGGCGAGCTTGCCGACCTCCACCGACCCCACCTCGCCGTCCAGCCCGTGCGCGATGGCCGGGCAGATCGTGTACTTCGCGACGTAGCGGCGCGCCCGCGTGTTGTCCGCCGCGCCGTCGCCGGGCAGCGCGCCCCACCGCTGCTTGCCGACGTGCGCGGTCTGCCAGGTCCGCAGCGGCACCTCGCCGACCCGCCCCATCGCCTGCGAATCCGAGCCGATCATGGAGATCGCGCCGAGGTCGTGCAGCAGGTCCTCGGCTGCGATCGTCGACGGTCGGATGCGCGACTCCGCGAACGCCAGGTCTTCCGGCACCGTCGGCTTGAGGTGGTGACAGACCATGAGCATGTCGAGGTGCTCGTCGACCGTGTTGACGGTGTGCGGGCGCGTCGGGTTCGTCGACGACGGCAGCACGTGCGCCTCGCCCGCCACCGTGATGATGTCGGGCGCGTGCCCGCCGCCCGCACCTTCCGTGTGGTACGCGTGGATGCCCCGCCCGGCGATCGCGGCGAGGGTGTCCTGCACGTAGCCCGCCTCGTTGAGCGTGTCGGTGTGGATCGCCACCTGGACGCCGGTCTGGTCGGCCACCCGCAGGCACGCGTCGATCGCCGCGGGCGTCGACCCCCAGTCCTCGTGCAGCTTGAACCCGCTGATCCCGGCCTCGACCTGCTCGTGCAGCGCGTCGACGCCGACGGTGTTGCCCTTCCCGAGCAGCGCGACGTTCAGCGGGACCGCGTCGAGCGCCTCCAGCATCCGTGCGACGTACCACGACCCCGGCGTCACGGTGGTGGCCTTGGTGCCGTCGGCCGGGCCGGTGCCGCCGCCGACCCACGTCGTGATCCCGGACGCCAGCGCCTCCGGGATCTGGGTCGGCGAGATCAGGTGGACGTGGCAGTCGACGCCGCCCGCGGTGAGGATCATGCCGTTGCCCGCGACGATCTCCGTGGACGGCCCGATCACCAGCTCGGGCGTCACGCCGTCCATCACGTCGGGGTTGCCCGCCTTGCCCAGGCCGACGATCCGCCCGTCGCGGACGCCGACGTCGGCCTTGACGACCCCCCAGTGGTCGAGCACGAGCGCGCCCGTGATCACCAGGTCGGGGGTGCCCTCGCCGCGGGTGGTGCGGGCCTGGCCCATCGACTCGCGGATGACCTTGCCACCGCCGAAGACGACCTCGTCGCCCCCCTGCGGGCCCCGGCAGCGGTCCTCGGTGACCTCGATGACGAGGTCGGTGTCGGCCAGCCGCACCCGGTCGCCGACGGTCGGGCCGTACAGCTCGGCGTAGCGGGCACGGTCGATGATCCAGGGGCCCGTCACGGGAGCCTCAGCCCCGGCACCGTCTGCGTCCCGCCCAGCGCGACCAGCGCGACCGTGCGCTCGATGCCCGGCTCGAACCGCACCGCCGTGCCCGCGGGCACCGCGAGGCGCATTCCCCGCGCGGCGGACCGGTCGAACTCCAGCGCCGGGTTGGCGGCGGCGAAGTGGTAGTGCGAGCCGACCTGCACGGGCCGATCTCCGGTGTTGGCGACCACCAGCTCGACGCGCTCGCGGTCGATCACGACCGGTTCCTCCGCCAGGAGGTACTCCCCCGGGATCACGGGATGGGCCGGTGCACGGTGACGAGCTTCGTGCCGTCCGGGAACGTGGCCTCGACCTGCACCGAGGTGATCATCTCGGGTACCCCGTCCAGCACGTCGTCGCGGGTCAGCACCGACTGGCCGCCGGTCATGAGCTCGGCGACGCTGCGGCCGTCGCGGGCGCCCTCCAGCACCCACGCGCTGATCGTCGCGACGGCCTCGGGGTAGTTGAGCCTGAGGCCGCGGGCGCGCCGCTTCTGCGCCAGTTCGGCGGCGACGTGCAGCATCAGCCGTTCTTGCTCGTGTGGGGACAACAGCACACCGGCAACCTAGTGCCGCCGTGTGACGCGCCGGTAACACGAGGCAGGATGGCGGCAATGACACATTCGGGGGCACATCCGGGATCCCGCGCCGCCCGCGCCGTCATCCGCGCCGACGTCGGTCACGGCACCGCGGAGCTGGTCGGCGACCCCGACCGGCCGCACGGCTGGACCCTGCTGGTGGACGGCACCGCGCAGAGCCACGTCGACCTCGACGACCCCACGCACCTGGAGTTCGAGTACATCCGCCGGATCGGCCACCTGATCGACCTGTGCGCGCCGCCCTACACGCCCCTGCGGGCCCTGCACCTCGGCGGCGGCGCGTGGACGCTCGCCCGCTACGTCGCGGCGACCCGGCCCGGCTCGACGCAGACCGTCGCGGAGCTCGACGGACCGCTGGCCGAGTTCGTCGCGCATCGCCTGCCCGTCGACGGGCTGGGCATCGACGTCGCGGTCGGCGACGCCCGCGCCGTGCTCGCCGCGACCGCCCCGGGCTCGGTCGACCTGGTCGTGCTCGACGTCTTCGCGGGCGCGCGCACGCCCGCCCACCTGACCTCCGCGCAGTTCGCCGCGTTGGTCGCGCGGACCCTCGCCCCGGGCGGCGCCTACGCCGCGAACGTCGCCGACGGCGGCCCCGCGCTCGCGTTCGCGGGCTCGCAGGTGGCCGCGGCCCGCGCGGCCTTCCGGCACGTCGCCGTGGTGGCCCCGCCCGACGTGCTGCGGGGTCGCCGGTTCGGCAACCTCGTGCTGACGGCGTCGTCGACGCGGCTGCCGGTCGACGACCTGCGCCGCTCCACCGCCTCCGATCCGTTCCCCGCCCGGGTGCTGGCGGGCGCCGACCTGGGCCGGTTCACCGCCGAGGCCCGCACGGACCGGACCGCCGTGCCGTCGCCGACGCCCCCGCCGGGCTTCTGGGGTCGCCCCGCTTAGAACACGCCGTTGGCGCGGGCCTTCGCCACGTTGGCCTGGTGCTCGGCGAACGTCACCGCGAAGCAGGAGGTGCCGTTCTTCTCACACGGCACGAAGAACATCCACGGGCCGTCGGCGGGCGCCAGGGCGGCGGCGACGGAGTCCGATCCCGCCGCCGCGATCGGCGTGAGCGGCAGGCCGGTGTTGAGGTAGGTGTTGTACGGGCCGGGCTTGGCCCGGTTCGCCGGGCTGGTGTAGAGCGACGGCACGTCCAGCGGGTAGTTGATCGTGGTGTCGAGCTCGAGCCGCTGGCCCGCGCCGAGCCGGTTGTAGATCACCCGGGCCACGCGCGGCATGTCCGAGGTGATCGACTCCTTCTCGACGAGCGAAGCGACCTTCAGCACGTCGTAGGGCGACATCCCCACCTTCGAGGCCCCGGAGACGAGGCCGGTGGCGGCGATGCGGTCGACCGAGGCGGTGAGCACGCCGTGCAGCGCGTCGACGGCCGACGAACCGGGGGCGACGTTGTAGCGGCCCGGTATCAGCAGCCCCTCCAGGCGGCGGGTCGGCGGGGCCTTGGCAACGGCCGCGAGCGCCCAGTCGGGCACGCCGAGCTGCGCCGGGTCGGTATTGGCCATGGCGGCGCGCAGCGCGTCGGCCGTCACGCACTTCTTGGCGCCGTCGACCGTCATGCAGGTGGCCTGCGCGATGAGGCTGAGCACGCCGGGCGTGACCACGCCGTCGGGCGCGCGGGTGTCGTCGAGCTGGATGCCGCCGCGGATCTCGACCTGCCCGACCCGGGAGGTCGGGTCCAGCAGCAGGGCGACGGCGGACGCGCCGGACATGCGCAGCCGCATCTGGTAGTACCCGGGCTGCACGGACCGGATGCGGTCGTTGTCCGCGGCCGCCGCGGTGAACGACGCCTGCGCTGCCACCACGCCGCTGCGCGCGAGCTCGGCGCCGATCTGGCTGGTGGTGTCGCCGTCGTGCACCTGGATCACGACGGCGCCGGAGCCGTCGCCCGGGTAGTCCGGCGTCGCGACCATCGAGTGGTAGAGATACCAGCCGCCGCCCGCGACGACCGCGAGCAGGAGCGCGACCGCCAGCACGAGGATCACGGCTCGGCGGCGGCGGCGCGGCCGGGCGGCTTCCCGTTCCGCACGGCGGCCGCCGACGGCCTTGATCCGCACCGTCTCCTCGTCCACGTCGCCCGGGGAAGCGTCGTCGACGGAGGACACGGGGTCCACTCCTTCGCGACGCACGATGCCGGAGCGTAACCGGGGCGGAGAGGACCCTCCCGCCCCGGGGGGCCGTCAACGGCGCGCGTCGAGCCAACTCTGCAAAATGGCGACGGCTGCGGCCTGGTCGACGACGGCGCGCTGCTTACGGCCCTTCACGCCGCGTGAGCGGAGCTGGCGGGTGGCGACGACGGTGGTCAGCCGTTCGTCGGAGAACACGACGGGCACGTCCACGGCGGCGGCGAGGGCGTCGCCGAACACTCGGGCGGCCTCGGCGGCCGGGCCCTCCCGCCCCGCCAGTGTGCGGGGCAGGCCGACGACGACCTCGACCGCCTCGTGCTCGGCCACCAGTGCGCGCAGGGTCGCGACGTCGGAGCCGTGCTCGACGTCGCGGGGCACGGTGGCGAGCGGGGTGGCGAGCACGCCGTCCGGGTCGCTGAGCGCCACCCCGACCCGCACCGCGCCGACGTCGACGCCGAGGCGGCGCCCTCGCCGGGGCGCGCTCATCGCCGCGAGCCCCTCATGCCGTCACGACCGGCGGACCAGCGGCGTGCCGACCCGCAGCGTGCCGCCAGCAGCGTGCCGACCCAGCGGCGTGCCGAACCGACGCCGCGCCGGACCCCGTGGCGCGCCGCAGGCCCGACCTCGCACCCCTCGTGCGCACCGCGCACCCTGTCGGCGGGGTGCGCAGTGCTCCGGAAGGGTGCGAAGTGGGCGGGCGCGGCGGTCGGGCCGCGCCTCACCGGCTCGCCAGCTCCCGGCGCAAGGCGTCGATCGCCGACGGGACGCCGGACGGGTCGGTGCCGCCGCCCTGCGCGAGGTCGGGCTTGCCGCCGCCGCGGCCCCCGACGGCGGGCGCGAAGACCGGCACGAGCTTGCCCGCCGCCAGCCCGGCGTCGCGGGCCGCGGCCGTGGTGGCGACGACGAACGACACCTTCCCGCCGTCGTCGGCCCCGAAGAGCGCGACGACGCCCGGCCGCGCCCCCAACCGTCCGCGCACGTCGGTGGCCAGCGCCCGCAGGTCTGCGGCGGCGACCCCGCCGGGGACGGCGGCGGCCACCAGCGCGGTGCCACCCACGTCCTCCGCGCCGTCGGCCAGCGCGCCCGCCGAGGACAGCACCGCGTCGGCGCGCACCTTCTCCAGCTCGCGTTCGGCCTGCCGCAGCCGCTCGACGACGCCGCCGATCCGCTCCGGCAGCTCCTCGGGCCGCGCCTTGAACTGCTCGGCCAGCTGGGACACCAGCACGTGCTCGCGCGCGAGGAAGCGGAACGCGTCCAGCCCCACCAGCGCCTCGACCCGCCGCACACCGGAGCCGATCGACGCCTCCGACAGCAGCTTCACCAGGCCCAGCTGCCCGGAGCGGGCCACGTGGGTGCCGCCGCACAGCTCGCGCGAGTAGTCACCGATCTCGACCACACGCACCTGGTCGCCGTACTTCTCGCCGAACAGCGCCATCGCTCCGATCCGCCGCGCCTCGTCCTGCGTGGTGACGAACGCGCGGACCTCGTGGTCGTTCAGCAGGACGTCGTTGACCTCGTCCTCGACGTCGGCGAGCACGGCGGTCGGGCACGGCCCCTGCGGGCGAGGTGAAGTCGAACCGCAGCCGTCCGGGCGCGTTCAGCGAACCGGCCTGCGCAGCGGCGTCACCGAGCGCCTTGCGCATGCCTGCGTGGACGAGGTGGGTGGCCGAGTGCGACCGCGAGATGGCCGCCCGCCGGGTCGTGTCGACCTCGGCGTGGGCGCCCGCCCCCACCGCGATCTCACCCTCGCGCACGGTGCCCCGGTGCACGACGAGCCCGGCGACCGGCGACTGCACGTCGGTGACGTCGACGACGAACCCGTCCCCGCGGATCCAGCCGGTGTCGGCCTGCTGACCACCGCCCTCGGCGTAGAACGGGGTGCGGGAGAGGATCACCTCGACGGCAGTGCCCGCGCTCGCCGCGGGCACCCCGACCCCGTCGACCACGAGCCCGACGACCTCCGCCTCGGCGACCAGGTCGGTGTAGCCGAGGAACGTCGTGGCGCCCGCCGCGTCGAGCACGGCGCGGTAGGCCGTGCCGTCGGCGTAGCCGTGCTTGTGCGCGGCGGCATCGGCCTTGGCCCGGCTGCGCTGTTCGGCCATCAGCGTGCGGAAGCCCTGCTCGTCGACGGTGAGCCCGGCCTCCGCGGCCATCTCCAGCGTGAGGTCGATCGGGAAGCCGTACGTGTCGTGCAGCTTGAACGCCTGGTCGCCGGGCAGCTGTGCGGAGCCCGCCGCCTTGGTCGCGACGACGGCCGAGTCGAAGATCTTCGAACCGGTGGTGAGGGTCTGGAGGAACGCCTCCTCCTCCGTCCGGATGACCGCGGAGATGCGTTCGAAGTCGGCCGCGATCTCCGGGTAGGACGGCGCCATCTCGTCGCGTACGACCTCGGCGAACGCGGGCAGCACCGGCTCGTGGACGCCGAGCAGGCGGGCGGAACGCACGATCCGGCGCAGGAGGCGGCGCAGCACGTAGCCACGGCCCTCGTTGGACGGGGTCACGCCATCACCGATGATCATCACGCCGGACCGGGCGTGGTCGGCGATCACGCGGAACCGGACGTCGTCGGCGGCGTCGGCGCCGTAGCGGCGGCCGGAGAACTCCTCCGCCCTGGCGATCACGGGCCGCACGAGGTCGGTCTCGTAGACGTTCTCCACGCCCTGCAGGAGCGTGGCCACCCGCTCGACGCCCATCCCGGTGTCGATGTTCTTCTTCGGCAGGGTGCCGATCGGCGGGAAGTCGTCCTTGGGCGAACGGTCGCCGCGGACGTCCTGCATGAAGACCAGGTTCCAGATCTCCAGGTAACGGTCCTCGTCGACCACCGGGCCGCCGTCGCGGCCGTGCTCGGGCCCGCGGTCGAAGTAGATCTCCGAGCAGGGGCCGCCGGGGCCGGGGATGCCCATGTCCCAGTAGTTGTCCTTGCCCCCGCGGCGCTGGATGCGGCCCTCGGGGAGGAGCCTGCGCCAGAGCGCGAACGCCTCGTCGTCGTCGCGGTAGACGGTGGCCCACAGCCGGTCGGGGTCGATCCCGTAGGCACCGGTGACGAGCGACCAGGCGAGGTCGATCGCGCCTTCCTTGAAGTAGTCGCCGAACGAGAAGTTGCCCGCCATCTGGAAGAACGTGTTGTGCCGGGTGGTCTTGCCGACCTCCTCGATGTCCCCGGTGCGCACGCACTTCTGGATGGAGGTGGCGCGCGGCCACGGCGAAGGGGCGTCGCCGAGGAAGTACGGCTTGAACTGGACCATGCCCGCGTTGACGAAGAGCAGGGTCGGATCGTCGAGGATCAGCGACGCGCTGGGCACGTTGGCGTGTCCGGCGGCGACGAAGTGCTCGGTGAAACGGTTGATGATCTCGTGGGTCTGCACGGGAGGTTAAGGCCTTCTGCTGCGAGAGGGGGATGGACGCGGGAACGGCAGGGACCGGACCGTCCACACAGGACGGTCAGGCCCCCGCCCGGCGCGCTCGCGCGGGAGGTGCGGGAGTCGGCGAGCGCCTCGCCGAGGGTGGGTAACCGGTCGCCCGTGCGGCGCTCGACCATCACGCTGAGCTCGTGCTCCCGTTCGACCATGCCCGCCCGTACCTCGGCCCCGAACGCGCCGAGGCCCGCGCCGAGCTCCCGGAGCCCGTCGGCGAGGTTGGCGCCGATACCGGCGGGGGTGAGGCTCTGGGCGGCCGTCTGCGCCCGACGGGCGATGTAGGTGCCCGCGGCGAGGCCGACGCCGAGCCAGAACAAGCGCTTCATGCGGCGCGCTTCCGGCGGGAGCGGCGGGAGTGCTTGCCCGTGTCCTTGACCTCGCGCCGGGCCTTGATGGCCTTGTTGAGCCCGTAGGAGAACGCAGCGGCCCGCACGAGTGGGCCGCCGAGCGTGGCGGTGAAGAGCGACGTCAGCACGGACACGTTGCTCGTGACCGTGCGGGCGTTGGAGGTGATGCCGTCCACGCGGTCGAGCTGGGTGTTGACCTGGCGCAGGGTGACCTGCGCGTCATCGAGCAGGGGCGCGCTGCCCTCGTGCGCCTTCCGGATGGCGATGGTGGCCTCGTCGAGCGTGCGACCGAGCTTCAACAGCGGTACGGCCAGCAGCAGGACGAGGACCACGAAGGCCCCTGCCGCGATCAGCGCAGCGATCTGGCCAGCCGACACCGGTGCCCTCCTCGGATCCCCACCCACGTGCGGAAATGATCGCGATCAGGCTACTACCCGCAGCCGGTCGCGCACCCCCGGGATATCGGGATGCGCGACCGCCGCGGGTTGGTCGTACGACTGCCTATGCGGGGAGGGCAGACGTGCCTGTGTCGGGGATGTCGTCGGGGTCTTCCGGATCGACATCGAGGGGGTCGCCGATGACCCCGCGCAGCCGGTTGAGCGCGCGATGCTGGGTGACCCGGACGGCGCCCGGCGTGGACGCGACGACCTGCGCCGTCTCCTCGGCGGACAACCCCACGGCGATGCGCAGCACGAGTACCTCGCGCTGACGGGGCGTGAGCTTGTGCAGCAGGTGGCCCAGGCGCTCGGCGAGCTCGGCGGCGAGCAGCCGCTGCTCGGGGCCGTCGGACAAGATCGGCGAATCGGGCAGCTCCGCCACCGGGTCGGACCGGTTGCGGCCGATGGCGCGAAACGCGTCGGTGACCTTGTGGGCGGCGATGCCGTAGACGAACGCCCGGAACGACAGTCCCTTGATCTCGTAGTGCGGCAGTGCGCTGATCACGGCGAGGCAGACGTCCTGCGCGACGTCGTCGGCCGAGCCGATGACGCCCTCGCTGCGGCCGAGCCTGCCGCGGCAGTAGCGCTGGACGAGCGGTTGGATCTCGGCCAGCAACAGGTCACGAGCTTCCTTGTCACCGGCGACGGCCGCAGGAACCAGACGTTCGAGGACGGGTGCCACGCCCTGGATCACGTCGGGATTCTCGGCTGTGGAAACTCCTTCACGGACGGCTGTGTCGGTCATGCGACGGACGCCGCCTTCGGTTGGCACATTGTGTGGGTACCCCTCCCCATCCGGCACGCCGGGCACAGACCCGACGCTCTGCGCGCCCACCGCACCGCTCCCGTTGGAGCGATGGACGCGTCGTGCTGCTTCCCCAAGAGCGGTGACTGTCGGTCTTGATACCTACCCCCGTCGCGGTCCCCCGACCGCGACGCGTCACCGGCTCCACACCCGTATCGCCGCCGTGCCCCGCGCCGCTACAGGCCTCCTGCAACCTTCAATAACGTATCTTGGAGCTCACCCCAAAGTTGAGTCAAGTGTAGGTCAGCTCACGAAACGGTTACTCTCTGCACGATGTCGACCGCCGCCGTCCCCCCGATGGGTGACCCCCGAGCCCGCGCGGCGCGTACGAAACGCGACCGCACGCGGCGAGCGCTGCTCGATGCGGCCGACTCTGCGTTCGGATCCCGCGGATGGGCTCGCACCCGCGTGGAGGACATCGCCCAGTCCGCTGGCGTCAGCGCCGCCACCGCGTACAACCACTTCCCCACCAAGCACGCGTTGCTCGCGCAGGTCTACGCCCCGATCATCAACCCGCTGCTCGCGGCCGCCCGGCAGGACATCGCGGCGGCCCGCCCGGTCGTGGAAGCACTGTCTGACCAGGTCAGGGCGCTGTGCAGGCTGTGCGCGCGCAACCGCACGCTCACGGCCGCCTTCTTCGCCGCCGCCGCCGAGTACACGATCAAGGTCGGCGCACTGGCCGACCCCGATGACGACGGCGATCCGCGCGCCCTCGTGCCCATGACCGACGCGCTGGAGCTGCTCATCGTGCACGGGCAGAACACGGGTGAGCTGCGGTCCTACCCCTCGGCGGGCGACGTAGCGGGGCTGCTGGTGAACACCGTGCTGATCCGCAACGTGAACCGGCCGAACGAAAACCCCGAGGCGGCAGCCGAGCTGTTACTGACCGTGATGTTCGGGACGCTTCGGCCCGAGGCCCTCGTCGCCGTTGGTCGACCGTTCGCACCTGTGCATTGAGACGTTCGGCGGCCTGATTTACAGGGCCAAACCGCCGAAGCCAATCGCCGAACGGTCGCGCAAATGCTGCAAAGTGACGACGGGTACTACCGACGATCGCTCCGCGGGCACCGCTCGGTGCCGATGGTCGCTCCGCAGGCTCCGCTCGTCGCCGATGATCGCTCCGCTCAGCGCGCGAGCACCTCCCCCAGCGCATCGACGGCCAGGTCCAGTTCCGCCTGTTCGACCACGAGCGGGGGCGAGATCCGGATCGTCGAACCGTGAGTGTCCTTGACGAGCACGCCGCGGGTCGCGAGCGCCTCGCTCACCGCGCGGCCGGTACCCCATCGCGGATCCACATCCACGCCCGCCCAGAGTCCGACCCCGCGCACTGCGCACACCCCGTGCCCGACGAGGCCCGCCAGCCCGGCGTGCAGATGGGCGCCGAGTTCGCGGGCGCGCACGAGGAGCTCGCCGTCGTCCAGCAGGCGGATCACCGCACGCCCGACGGCGCAGGCCAGCGGGTTGCCGCCGAACGTGCTGCCGTGCTGCCCCGGTCGCAGAACGCCCAGCACGTCGGCGTCCGCGACCACGGCCGACAGCGGAAGGACGCCGCCGCCGAGCGCCTTGCCCAGCAGGTAGACGTCGGCGTCGACGCCCGCGGCCCGCGTGGCGAGCAGGTGCCCGGTGCGCCCGAGGCCGGACTGCACCTCGTCGGCCACGAAGAGCACCCGGTGGGCGTCGCAGATCTCCCGGACCCCGGCCAGGTACCCGGCGGGCGGCACGACCACGCCCGCCTCGCCCTGGATCGGCTCGACGAGCACGGCCACGGTGTCGGGGGTGACCGCGGCCCGCAGTGCGGCGAGGTCGCCGTAGGGCACGACGTCGAAACCGGGCGTGAACGGGCCGAAGCCGCCGCGCGCGTCCGGGTCGGTGGAGAAGCCGACGATCGTCGTCGTGCGGCCGTGGAAGGCCTCGGCCGCGACGATGATCCGGGCGCGGCCCGCGGGCACGCCCTTCACCTCGTAGCCCCACTTGCGGGCCACCTTGATCCCGGACTCGACGGCCTCCGCCCCTGTGTTCATCGGCAGCACTGTCAATCTTCCCGACCAGGATCCGCGCAGAACGCCGGAGCGGACCTCCGGACCGCGGTCATCACCAGGTGCTTTCAAGAGCCGCGACAGCTCCGCGCAGAACGGGCCGAGCTGGTCGTTGCCGAACGCCCGGCTGGTGAGGGTCACGCGGTCGAGCTGCCGGTGCGCCGCGGCGATCAGGTCCGGGTGCCGGTGGCCGAAGTTGAGCGCCGAGTAGCCCGCGAGGCAGTCCAGGTAGCGGCGGCCCTCGACGTCGGTGACCCAGGCGCCATCGGCGTGCGCAACCACGACCGGCAGCGGGTGGTAGTTGTGCGCGGAGTGCTCCTCCACCAAGCGGGTGTGGTAGGTGGTGGCCGTCTCGAGCAGGGTCATGCCCGCACCTCCAACGTGCAGCACTTCGGCCCGCCGCCGCCCTTCAGCAGCTCGGACATCTCGACGGGGACGGGGACGAAGCCGCGCTCGGCCAGAGCGGCCGCGAGGTCGGTGGCTTCGACGGGCAGTACGACGTGCTTGCCGTCGCTCACGGCGTTGAGGCCGAGCACGGCGGCGTCGGCGGCCGTGGCGAGCACGGCGTCCGGGTAGCGGTCGGAGAGCACCGCGCGGGACGCGGGCGAGAACGCCTCCGGCCGCCAGGCGACGGTGGTCTCGTCGAGCACGGCCAGCGCGGTGTCGAGGTGGTAGAAGCGCGGGTCGACCAGCTCCAGCGGCACGACCTCGCGGCGCAGCACGCGCGCGGCCTCGGGGTGGGCGCACGGGTCGGTGCGGAACCCGGACCCGGCCAGGATCACCCCGCCCGCGACCAACAGATCGCCCTCGCCTTCGTTGACGAACCGCGGGTCGACGACCCGCGCGAAGCCTGCCGCGCGGAACCAGGCGCGGTGCGCGTCGGCCTCCGGTGCGCGCTCGGCGTGCCGGAAGCGGGCGCCGTAGACCACGCCGTCGACGACGGTGGCGCCGTTGGCGGCGTACACCATGTCGGGCAGGCCGGGCACCGGGTCGAGGAGGTCGACGCGGTGGCCGAGATCGAGGTAGGTGCGGCGCAGCGCGTGCCACTGGGCGAGCGCGCGCTCGACGTCCACCGGCACGCCGGGCCGCATCCAGGGGTTGATCGCGTAAGTGACGGCGAAGTGCGCAGGCGGGCACATGAGGTAGTGGCGTCGGGTGGCGACGCGTTCGCCGGAGCGGGATGGGCGGGACAGGACGCTGGTCACGGGCACGCTCCACGGGTCGGGCGGGGTGGCCGCGGCAACGGGGCCGAGATGCTCCAACGTTAGAAAAGGCGTCGACGCGCGACAATCCCGCGGCGTTGCCGGTAGGCGGCGTTCCGTTGCGTTCCGGGCCGGTACGACGCGTGTTCGTTGCGCAGCCGGGGCTGTGCGCGGTAACGAGTGCTCAAGCACTCGTTACCGCGCACAGGGATCAGGGGGCGTGCGGGTGGGCCGGACGGCGCAGCAGCGGGCTGAGCACCAGCACCGACTTCGTGCGCACGACGAACGGCGCCGCGCTGATCTGCTCCAGCACCTTCTCGAAGTGCCGCATGTCCGCGGCGAGGATGCGCAAGACGGCGTCCGCCTCGCCGGAGACCGTGCTCGCCTCGACCACCTCGGGGAAGCGCCGCACGGCGTCGCGGATGGTTGCTGGCGGTGTGCGGGCGCCGCAGAACAGCTCCACGTAGCCCTCCACGGTCCAGCCCAGCGCGCCCGGGTCGAGCCGCACGGTGAACCCGGTGATGGCCCCGTCGGCGCGCATCCGGTCGACGCGCCGCTTCACCGCCGACGCGGAGAGGCCCACCGTCGCGCCGATCTCCGCGAAGCTGCGGCGGGCGTCGTCGACGAGCATCCCGACGATTCGTTCGTCCACGGGATCCAGCGGCACGGCAGTATCTCCCAGCATGTATCGCGTTGACTCCGAGGTCGGGCCGCTCCGGCAGGTGATCCTGCACCGACCAGGGCTGGAGCTCAAACGCCTCACCCCCGGCAACAAGGACCGCCTGCTGTTCGACGACGTGCTGTGGGTGCACCGCGCGCAGGAGGAGCACGACCGCTTCGCCGAGGTGCTCCGTGCGCGCGACGTGACCGTGCACCTCTTCGGCGACCTCCTGCGCACCACGGTCGAGCTGCCCGACGCCAAGGCGCACATCCTCGACGCGATCTTCGACGACCGGATCTACGGCCCGCTGGCGATCGACGCCCTGCGCAACTGCTTCGACGCGATGGATCTCGACACGCTGACCGACCACCTCGTCGGCGGGATCACCAAGCGGGAGGTGCTCGACCGCATCCCCGAGCCGCGCTCGGTGGCCTTCCACGTGCTCGATCTCGACGACTTCGTGCTGGAGCCGCTGCCCAACCACCTCTACACCCGTGACACGTCGGCGTGGATCTACGGCGGTGTGGCGATCAACAGCATGCGCAAGAAGGCCCGCGTGCGGGAGACCGCGCACTACGAGGCCATCTACCGCTGGCATCCGTTGTTCACGGCGGCCGACTTCACGACCTGGTCGGCGGGCACGGAGAACGGGCTCGCCACCACCGAGGGCGGCGACATGCTCGTGCTCGGCGACGGCGCGCTCCTGATCGGGATGAGCGAGCGCACCGTACCCGCGGGCGTCGAGCGGCTGGCCCGGCGGCTGTTCGCGGGCGGCGAGGTGGACCGGATCGTCGCGTTGCGCATGCCGGAGACCCGCGCCCTGATGCACCTCGACACCGTGATGACCATGGTCGACCCGGAGACGTTCACGAAGTACGCCGGGCTCGGCATGCTTCCCGGGTACACGATCCGCCCGGGCGACAACGACAAGGAGCTCGACGTCACCGACCACCCGCCCGAGCGCATGCACACGGCGATCGCCGAGGCCATGGGCCTGCGCGAGCTCCGGGTGCTCACCGCCGAGCAGGACGTGCACGCCGCCGAACGCGAGCAGTGGGACGACGGGTGCAACACGCTCGCCGTCGCGCCGGGTGTCGTCGTGACCTACGAGCGCAACGTCACCACCAACACCTTCCTGCGCGGGCACGGCATCGAGGTGCTCGACATCCCCGGCGGCGAGCTCGGCCGGGGCCGCGGCGGGCCGCGGTGCATGAGCTGCCCCGTGGAGCGGGGCCCGGCGTGATGCGGTTACGGCCGGCCCCTGCCTCCTCGCACCCCGTGACGGGACCTCGCACCCCATCGAGGGGGTGCGAGGTGGTGCGATGGGGTGCGAGGTGCGGCCCCGAGCGAGCGACGGCGGGGCGGTGACCGTCTCGTTGGCCCGCAAGGTGCGCGACCTCACCGGGCCCGGGCACACGGACCACTTCGACGTGGGCGGCACGGACCTGGGCGCGACGGCCGTCGCCCCCGACGGGCGGCTGGTGTCGGTGTTCGGTGACACGTTCGCCCGGCCGACCGTGGGCGGGCCGGGTTGGCGGGCACCGGTCGTCCTGTTCGCCGACCCGGACTCGGTCGGCGGCGGCCTGCGGTGGACGGGCTCGGCCGGGCCGGGCGTGCGGGCCGAGCAGGTCGTGCGCTATCGCCACGACGGCCTGCAGCGGTGGCGGTGGCGGGTTCGCCGCGTCACCACCGTGCTGCCCACCGACCTGATCACCATCGGCGACGAGATGCTGCTGCACGTCATGGTCTGTCGCGAGCTCGGGAACGTGCGGTGGACCGAGGTGCACCGCACGCGCGACAACGGCGTCACCTGGCGCCCCACCGGGGTCCGGTGGCGCGGCGACCACCTCGACGGCCACTTCCAGATGCTCACCTGGGAGCGCGACGGCGGGCACGTCTACGCGTTGACGACGGGCTTCCAGCGCGACAAGGGCCTGATCCTGTCGCGGGTGCCCGAGGATCGCGTGCTCGACCGCGCCGCGTGGCAGACCTGGGGACTGACCGCGGAGGGTTGGGGGTGGGGCCGACCGCCGACGGTCGTCCTGCCCGGCCGCTTCGGCGAGCTGTCGCTGCGCCGGGTCGAGGACCGGTGGGTGCTCGCGCTGTTCGACGACGGCAACTACCGCATGGACGTCCTCGTGCTCGACTCCCCCACCGCCGACCTGCACACCGCGCCTCGCGCCACCGTGCTGCGGGGCGTGGGCTGGGACGAAGAGGACCACGCCGCGGGCCGGGTGGCCCAGCTCTACGGGGGCTACATCCTGCCCGGCAGCACGCTGGCCGACCTGCACCTCGTGGTGAGCCAGTGGAACACGGCGACCAACTGGCCCTACCGCGCCATGCAGTTCACGGTGGACGTGAGCGCACTGGGGTCGTGAGTGGACAACGTTGTTCTGACAGTGTTATCCGCTCACGACTCGCTATCCGCTCACGACTCGCGGACGACCCGGCGCAGGCGCTCCACCCGTTCGGCGAGCGCGCGCTCCGCGCCGCGCGTCGTGGGCGTGTAGTAGTCGCGGCCGACCAGGTCGTCGGGCGGGTACTGCTGGGCCACCACGCCGTCCGGGTCGTCGGGCGGGTAGCGGTAGCCGACCGCGCTGCCCAGCCGTTGCGCGCCCGCGTAGTGGCCGTCGCGCAGATGGGCGGGCACGGCGCCCACCGCGCCCGCGCGCACGTCGGACATCGCGGCGTCGATGGCCGTGACGACGGCGTTCGACTTCGGCGCCGTCGCCAGGTGCAGGGTGGCCTGGGCCAGCGCGATCCGGCACTCGGGCAGCCCGACGAGCTGCACGACCTGGGCTGCCGCCGTCGCGGCCTGCAGCGCGGTGGGATCGGCCAGCCCGATGTCCTCGCTCGCGTGCACCATGAGCCGCCGCGCGACGAACCGCGGGTCCTCCCCCGCCACGAGCATGCGGGCGAGGTAGTGCAGCGCCGCGTCCGGGTCCGACCCGCGGATGGACTTGATGAACGCGCTGATGACGTCGTAGTGCTGGTCGCCCTGGCGGTCGTACCGCACGCTCGCCTCGGTGACGGCGCGCTCGACCGCGGCCAGGTCGATCACGGCGTCCCCGGTGCCCCCGACCCCGTCCGCGGCCGCCTCCAACGCGGTGAGCGCGCGCCGGGCGTCGCCCGTGGCGAGGCGGACCAGCGCGTCCTCGGCGTCGGGCGCCACGGTGAACACCCCGGCGAGCCCGCGCTCGTCGGCGGCGGCCCGGCGCAGCAGCGCGCGCACGTCGTCGTCGGTGAGCGACTCCAGCCGCAGCACCAGCGAGCGCGACAGCAGCGGCGACACCACCGAGAACGACGGGTTCTCGGTGGTCGCGGCGACCAGCAGCACGACCCGGTCCTCCACCGCGCCCAGCAGGGCGTCCTGCTGGGTCTTGGAGAAGCGGTGGACCTCGTCGATGAACAGCACGGTCTGACGATCGCGCAGGTCCCGACGCCGCCGGGCGTCCTCGATCACCTGGCGCAGCTCCCGCACACCGGACGACAGCGCCGAGAGCGCGACGAAGTGCCGCTCGCCCACACCGGCCAGCAACCGCGCGATCGTCGTCTTCCCAGTGCCGGGTGGCCCGTAGAGCAGCACCGACGCCGCGGTACCGCCTTCGACGAGCCGCCGCAGTGGCGCGCCCGGCCGCAGGAGGTGTTCCTGCCCGACCACCTCGTCGAGCGTGCGGGGCCGCATCCGGACCGCCAGCGGCGCCGCAGGTCGATCAGCCGATGGTGGGTCGACCGGTGGGGCTGCCGTGGGCGCCTCATCGAGGTCGAACAGCCCGTCGGGTTCCATGCGTCCAGCCTGCCAGTTGCCTCGTTCGGCCGCGGAACGTCGGTGCCGAGTGGGAGCATGAGCACGGAGAGCCTCCCGTGGGCGGGCCACCAGCTCCCCCTCGCGGACTGCGAGGCCGGGCATCCGATCAGCGTCGACCCCCGCACCCCCATCCGCCGCTGATGCCACATCTTGGGAATTGGCTTCCAGTTCCCGGGAAGGAGGTGCGACCCTCGAAAGGTCGCCGCACCCGGCGATTCCTTCGCCCCTGCCGATCCAGGGAGTCCTCCGATCGCCGGGAGCCACCATGATCACCCTTGCCCGCCGCGTCGCCGCCGTCCGCGGCTCCGCCATCCGCGACCTGCTCACCCTCACCGCCCGGCCGGAGGTGATCAGCCTCGCGGGCGGGCTCCCCGCCGCGGACCTGCTGCCCCGCGAGCGGATCGCGGCGGCCGCCGCCCGCGCGCTCGCCGGACCAGTCGCGGTCCAGTACGCCGAGACCGCGGGCATCGCGCCGCTGCGCGAGACGGTCGCCGCGCACGAGTCCGCCCGCTGCGCCCGCCCGATCCGGCCGGCCGACGTCGTGGTCACCAGTGGTTCGCAGCAGGCGCTCGACCTGGTCGCCCGTGCGCTGCTCGACCCCGGCGACGCCGTCGTCGTCGAGGACCCGGCGTACGTCGGGGCGCTGCAGGTCTTCCAGGCGGCGGGCGCCGACCTGACCGGGGTGCCGCTCGACGCCGACGGCATGCGCATCGACGTGCTCGCCGACCGGCTGGCCGCGGGCCTGCGCCCCCGCCTCGTGCACACCGTTTCGAGCTTCCACAACCCGCGCGGCGTCACGCTCGCGCCCGACCGCCGCCGGGCGCTGGCCGCGCTGGCCGACCGCTACGGCTTCCTCGTCGTCGAAGACGACCCGTACGGCCTGCTCGCGTTCGACGGCGGGCCCGCCCGGCCCGTGGCCGCGTACGGCGACCGGGTGCTCCGGCTCGGCAGCGCGTCCAAGATCGTGGCACCGGCGCTGCGGGTCGGGTGGTTGACCGGGCTGCCTGCGGTCACCGCCGCCGTCGAGCGGCTCAAACAGGGCACCGACCTCTGCGGCTCGTCACTCACCCAGGCGATCGCGGCCGAACTGCTCGCGGACGCCGACTGGCTCGACGCGCACCTGAGGACCACCCGCGCGGTCACAGCGGCCCGGGCGCGGGCGTTCACGGCCGCGGTCGCCGAACAACTCCCCGACGTCACGTACACGACACCGACCGGTGGGATGTTCAGCTGGCTCGAGTTCCCGCAGGGGGTCGACGCGACGCAGCTGCTGCCGCGCGCGCTCGCCGCGGGTGTGGGCTTCGTGCCGGGCGCGGCGTTCGCCGTGCACGCCGACCAGACCCGCGCGGCCCGCTGCTGCTACGCCTCGGTGGACGAGGCCACGCTCACCGAGGCGGTACGGCGGCTCGCCTCCTGTCTCGCCTAGGGTCGTTGCCGTGCGGCAGATCCTGGAGCTCCTCGAGCGCGACGCGACCCTCACCCCCGACACGCTCGCCACGATGACCGGCGAGCCCGTCGACGACGTGCGAGCACAGATCGCGGCCTGGGAACGCTCCGGCGCCATCCGCCGCTACCGCGCGGTGGTCGACTGGGACGCCGTGGACGACGATCCGACCCGCGAGACCGTCACCGCGTTCATCGACGTGTCGATCACGCCTGCCCGCGGCGTCGGCTTCGACGACGTGGCGGGCCGCATCGCGCGGTTCGACGAGGTGCGCAGCGTCTACCTGGTCTCCGGCAGCCAGGACCTGCGCTGCACGGTGACCGGCCCGACGATCCGGGCCGTGTCGGACTTCGTCTCCCAGAAGCTCTCGACAATCGACCGGGTGCGCTCCACCGCCACCCACTTCGTCCTCAAGACCTACAAGCGCGACGGTGACGCGTTCGGGAAGCCCGAGCCCGACCACCGACTGCCGGTCACGCCGTGAAGCGGCTCAACGACGTGATCGCCGCCTGCCCGCCGTCGGGCATCCGGAAGTTCTTCGACATCGCCGCCGAGCGGGACGACGTGATCTCGCTCGGCGTCGGCGAGCCGGATTTCGTCACGCCGTGGCGGATACGTGAGGCGGGGATCTACGCGCTGGAGCACGGGTACACCACCTACACGTCGAACGCGGGTCTGCCGCGGCTGCGCGAGCTGATCTGCGCCGACCTGAACACGCGCTACGGCACCGGCTACGGGTGGACCGACGAGTGCCTGATCACCACCGGGGTGTCGGAGGGGTTGGACCTGGCCCTGCGGGTGTTGCTCAACCCCGGTGACGAGGTGATCGTCCCGGAGCCCTGCTACGTCGCCTACGAGCCGTGCATCGCGTTCGCGGGCGGGGTCCCCGTGCGGGTGCCGACGCGCTGGGAGGACGGATTCGCGGTCGACGCCGCCGTGGTGGAGGCCGCGGTCACCCCGCGCACCAAGGCGGTGCTGCTCGGCTCGCCCGCCAACCCGACCGGCGCGGTCCAGCCGCACGCCGTGCTGGAGGCGCTCGTCCGGCTCGCCGAGCGCCACGACCTCTACCTGGTCTCCGACGAGATCTACGACCGGCTCACCTACGACACCGCGCACACCTGCCTCGGCACGCTGGCGCCGGATCGCACGGTGCTGCTCGGCGGGTTCTCCAAGGCGCACGCGATGACCGGCTGGCGGGTCGGCTGGATCTGCGCACCGCGCGCGGTGGCCGAGCTGTGCGTGCGGGTGCACCAGTACACGATGCTGTGCGCGCCGCACGTCTCACAGATGGCCGCCGTCGAGGCGCTCTCCGGGCCCGACGACGACGTGACCGCGATGGTCGCCGACTACGACCGGCGGCGGCGGGTGTTCGTCAAAGGCCTCCGCGAGATCGGCCTGGACTGCCCGGAGCCCGGCGGGGCGTTCTACGCGTTCCCGTCGGTCCGCGCGTCCGGCCTGGATTCCGCGACGTTCGCCGAGCGGCTCCTGCACGCCGAGGGCGTCGCCGTGGTGCCCGGAAGCGTGTTCGGGCCGTCTGGGGAGGGGCACGTGCGCTGCTCCTACGCCACCGCGTTGCCGCTGCTGGAGGAAGCGCTGACGCGGATGGACCGCTTCCTACGGTCTGGTCTCCATGCTTCTGACGGCCAGTAGTCGGAGATCAACGCACCGCGTTGTTCGCCGTTCCGTAACCGTTCTGTAACCCGTCCCCCGCACCCTCGAACGCATGGAGTCCACCCCTACCTGCCCGCTCTGCGCCCTCGCCCGCACGGCCGACGACACGGCCGGGCTCGCGTGGAGCAGCCAGCACGAGGCGGACGGCACCGTCACCTGGATCTGCCCCACCTGCACCCGCGCGCAGCTGTGGCTGATCGAGGCGGGCCTGGCCATCGCGACGCCGCACGCGCCCGCCCGCGCCCTGCCCCGCGCCGCCTGATTCAGGCGGCCGTGCGGAACGCCGGGTAGACCGGCAGCGCCGCGGGCGCGTCCGGGAAGCGCTTGTTCAGCGCCTCGGCCACCGCGACGCCCAGCGCTGCGGTTGCCGCCTTGCCCGCGATGGCCGCGTCGGCGGCCAGCCGGTCCCAGTAGTGCGACAAGGCGGTGCTGATGCGCGGTGAGCGCGCGGCGTCCGTTCCGATGTGCTTGTCGCGGACGCTGATGCGGGGCAGCATCCACCACGTGCACAGCCACACCCAGAGCAGCTGCGCATCCAGGAGGCGGGCGTTCAGCCTGTCGGGCTCGTCGAGGTCGGGCCACACCGCGGCGATCTCGTTGCGCCAGGCGTCGAGGAGCGTGTCGGCCATCCCCGGCGGCAGCGCGAAGCTCGCCTCGCAGCCGGGGAAGGGCACCCGGAAGTAGGCGGCGTCGAGCGCGACGTCGCGGAAGCAGCCCCACTCGAAGTCGACGAACCGCACCCCGCGACTGGTGACGAGGTTGTTGTCCGGGCAGGTGTCCGAGGGGCTGAACGCCCGGTAGCGGGTGCCGCCGAGCAGCCGGGCCGTGTCGTGGGCCTCCTGCACCGCGGCAGGCGACGCGACGACCCCGAGCTCGTCGCGCAGCAGCCCGGCGACGCCCGCGAACGCCGCGCGCGCCTCGTCGGCCATCGGGTCGCGCCAGGCGCGTTCGCCGAGGCGGCGCAGGAGCGCGCCGAAGTCCTTCTCCCGCCCCGCGGTGGCCGCCTGCATCCGGCCCAACGCGCTCGCCCACGACAGCAGGCAGCGCCCGGCGGCGGACCCGTCGGGTCCGAAGAGCTTGTCGGCCAGCGTGGAGCTGCGCCCGAGGTCCTCCATCACGAGCAGCCGGGCCCCCGGGTCGTGGGCGATGAGCACCGGGCTCGGCCGCAGCTCGGGTGACATCGAGGTGAACAGCTGGGCGCTGGCCACCTCGAACGGGAACGGGTCGGGTCGGCCCGGGGACGGCTCGCCGGGGTAGTACTTCACGACGAGCGTGCGGGGCAGCGAGAACGGATTACGTGCGACGCGGGCCCTGGCCACCACCGAGCGGTCGCTGCCGCCGAGGTCCTCCGGGTCCGCGAGCACGATCGTGGCTCCCGCGCGCCGGCTCAGAAGCCGCTCGGCCGCCGCGAGCGCACCGAGCACCGGCCTGGGGAAGCTGCCCAGGTCGTCCACCATCAGGCTTGACACTACCCCGCCGCCGCCCCACCCAACCCCCGTCCCGGACGGGTGAATCGGCGAGCGAAGACGAGCACGAGCACGGCGGCGACGACGATGCCGACCAGGTTGACCGCGAGCTGCCCGAGCGAGCTCCCCATCTGCGCCCAACGCCCTTCGACGGCGGCGACCGCCGCGTAGCCCGCCGCAGGCACCGTGGTCACCGAGATGAAGACCCCGACCAGCGAGGCCGACTTGGCCGAGGTGAGCGCGAGCATGCCCGCCGCGCCTGCGAGCAGCGCGACGATGAGCGAGAACCATCCGACGGAGTAGATGAAGTCGACCTGGTCGCCCGCGTCCAGGTCGGCCGTGGTGAGCAGGCCCGCGGCCGAGGCCAGGAGCGCGGCGACCGCGGTGACGAGCACGGCGAGCGGGAAGCCCGCGAGAAGCGCGACGACGCCGCTGCGGATGAGGTCGCGGCGGCGCAGCACCGTGCCGACCGCGACGGCGGCCAGCGGACCGAACTCCGGACCGAGCACCATCGCCCCGACGACCGTGACCGGCGAGTTCGTCACAGCGCCGATCGCGGCGAGCAGGCAGGCGATGGTGAGGAACGCCTGGAAAGTCCACGAGAGCCGGGAGTCCTCGCCGGTGCGCCCCACCAACTCCTCCCAGATCACGGCGTCGGCCGGATCGCCCGGAACGGCCGCCTCGGCGGCGTCGGCGGACGCGGAGAGCGTGGTGTCGATCGCCTCCAGCGTGACGCCGCCGACCTTGTCGACGCCGAGGCCCGTCAACGCGGCCAGCACGTCGTCGACGGCCTCGCGGGTGACGTCGGCCTCGACCACGTCGCCCGCAGGCTGCACGGCGGCACCCGCAAGCACCATGACGTGCGTGGCGCCGGGGGCCTCGACCAGCATGGTGCGCACCCTGTCGGTGAGGCCTTCGGTCGCGATGACCCGCAGGTGGAGCACCGGTCTACCGAGCGGGCCGGGCGGCCGGTTCGGCGTCCACGCCCGCCTCCTTGCGCTGCTCGGCGGTGATCGGCGCGGGGGCGGCCGTCAGCGGGTCGTACCCGCCGCCGGTCTTGGGGAAGGCGATGACGTCGCGGATCGAGTCCGTGTCCGACAGCAGCGCACAGATCCGGTCCCAGCCGAACGCGATGCCGCCGTGCGGAGGCGGCCCGAAGGCGAACGCGTCGAGCAGGAAGCCGAACTTCTCCTGCGCCTCGTCCGCACCCAGACCCATCACCTCGAACACCCGCTTCTGCACGTCGGCGCGGTGGATACGGATGGACCCGCCGCCGATCTCGTTGCCGTTGCAGACGATGTCGTAGGCGTAGGCGAGGGCGCCCGCCGGGTCGGCGTCGAACTTGTCGATCCAGTCGGCGTTCGGCGAGGTGAACGCGTGATGCAGCGCCGTCCACTGGCCGTGCCCGACGGCCACGTCGGTGGTTTCGGCGGTGGCCTCGAACATCGGCGCGTCGACGATCCACACGAACGACCACGCCGACTCGTCGAGCACACCGATGCGGCGGGCGATCTCCCCGCGGGCGGCGCCGAGCAGCGCACGGGCCTCGTTCGGGGTGCCCGCGGCGAAGAAGATGCAGTCGCCGGGCCCGGCGCCGACCGCCGCGGCGAGGCCTGCCCGCTCGGCCTCGGACAGGTTCTTGACGACGGGGCCGCGCTCGTCGAGCGTGCCGTCCTCGCCGACCAGCACGTACGCCAGGCCGCGGGCGCCGCGCTGCTTGGCCCAGTCCTGCCACGCGTCGAGCTGGCGCCGGGCCTGGCTCGCGCCGCCCGCCATGACGACGGCACCGACGTACGGGTTCTGGAACACCCGGAACTGCGTTTGCCCGAAGTACTCGGTGAGGTCGGTGAGCTCGATCGCGAAGCGCAGGTCGGGCTTGTCGGAGCCGTAGCGGCCCATCGCCTCGGCGTAGGTCATCCGCCGGATCGGGCGCGGGATGTCGTAGCCGACCAGCGCCCACAGCGCGGCGAGCACGGCCTCGGACAGCTCGATGACGTCGTCCTGCTCGACGAAGCTCATCTCGATGTCGAGCTGGGTGAACTCGGGCTGGCGGTCGGCGCGGAAGTCCTCGTCGCGGTAGCAACGCGCGATCTGGAAGTAGCGCTCCAGGCCGCCGACCATGAGCAGCTGCTTGAACAGCTGCGGGCTCTGCGGCAGCGCGTACCAGGAACCGGGGCGCAGGCGGGCGGGCACCAGGAAGTCGCGCGCGCCCTCGGGAGTCGACCGGGTGAGGGTGGGCGTCTCGACCTCGACGAACTCGCGCTCGTGCAACACCTCCCGGGCGACCCGGTTGACCTCGCTGCGCAGCCGCATCGCCGCCGCGGGCCCGCTGCGCCGCAGGTCGAGGTAGCGGTACTTGAGCCGGACTTCCTCGCCCACCTCGGCGTGCTCGTCGACCGGGAACGGCAGCGGCGCCGATTCCGACAGCACGGTGAGCGCGGTGGCCGTCACCTCGATCGCACCGGTGGGCAGCTCGAGGTTCTCGTTGCCCTCGGGGCGCATCACGACCTCGCCGACGACCTGCACGCAGAACTCCGACCGCAGCCGGTGCGCCCGCTCGGCCATCTCCCCCTCGCGGAACACCACCTGGGCGGTGCCGGACGCGTCGCGCAGGTCGATGAAGATCACCCCGCCGTGATCGCGGCGCCGGGCCACCCAGCCGGCGAGGGTCACGGTCTGTCCGGCGTGCTCGGCACGGAGGGTGCCTGCGGGGTGGCTGCGCATCACGGTTCCGAGGTTATCGGGGCCCCCCGGGGGGCCCGCGAACAGGTTTCGCACCCGGTGGGCGCCCACCCGCGAGGGGCGGGTGCCCACGCCCGGGCTCAGCGCCCGACCCCAGCCGCGGCCGACCGCGCACCCCTCCAGCGCACTGCGCACCCCTCGGGAGCACCGCGCACTCCTCGGGAGCACCGCGCACTCCTCCGGCGCCCGCACACCCCTTCAGCGCACTGCGCACCCCTCGGGAGCACCGCGCACCCCTCCGGCGCCCGCACACCCCTTCAGCGCACTGCGCACCCCTCGGGAGGCACCTGCGCACCCCGTCGACGATGGGGTGCGAAGTGCCACCGTGGGGTGCGAGGTCGCCACGACAAGCCTGCGGGTGGGGTCGTCCCGCTCGCGTCAGAGCAGGGCGAGCTGCTCGGCCTCTGGCGAAGGCTCGGTCGGGATCGGCGGAGCCCCGCGGATCGACGGCGCTTCGGCACGCGTGTCGAGGCCGTGGCGGCGCAGCAGCGGCGCGACGCGTGCGGCCAGCGCCCGCCGATACTCCGGCGCCACGTACGCCCCGCGCCGGTACAGCCGGGCGTAGGGCTCGACGAGCTCGGGATGCTCGCGTTCCAGCCAGGCCAGGAACCACTCGCGGGTGCCGGGCCGCAGGTGCAGCGCGAGCACGCTCGCCCCGGTGGCGCCCGCCGCGGCGACGCGGGCCAGCAGGGCGTCGAGCGCCTCGGCGGAGTCGGTGAGCAGCGGCAGCACCGGCGCCACCATCACGCCGCACGGCAGGCCCGCGTCGGTGATGCGGCGCACGAGGTCGAGCCGCGCGGCGGGCGTCGGCGTGCCGGGTTCGAGCGTGGCGTGCACCGCCCGGTCGAGCAGCGCGACCGACACGCCCAGCGACACCGGAACGTCCGCGGCGGCCGCCGCGAGCGTGGGCAGGTCCCTGGTGAGCACGGTGCCCTTCGTCAGCACCGAGAACGGGGTGCCCGCCCGGGCGAACGCGTCGATGATCCCGGGCATCAGCCGGTAGCGCCCCTCCGCGCGCTGGTACGGGTCGGTGTTCGTGCCCATCGCCACCGGCTCGCCGCTCCAACTCGGCGCGCGCAGCTCGCGCTGCAGCACCCGGGCCACGTTGACCTTGACGACGATCTGGCGGTCGAAATCGGCGCCCGCGTCCAGGTCGAGGTAGGTGTGGGTGTTGCGGGCGAAGCAGTTGTGGCTGACCACGCCCTCGGCCACGAAGTCGCCGGTGCCGGTGGTGATGTCGTACATCGGCAGCTCGTGGCCGAGCGCCCGCACCGCCACGACCTCCAGTTCGGGCGCCGCACCGACCGGCGCGCCCGCCAGGCGCCGCGTGACCGCCGGATCGGTGCGCGCCAGCAGCGCACGCAGCGCGCCGACGCCTCCGACCAGCCGCACGACGCGCGCTCCGTCGGCCTGCGCGCTCACGGCGAAGGCGAAGCCCAGCCGGTGCAGCGCGCCGGCGACCCGGCCGACGACGGCTTCGTCGGCGTGCAGGACCCGCAGCTCACCGGCCGCGACGACGCCGCACGCGTCGACGATCCCGGCGAGGAACCCCGCGCACCATTCGGCGCTCGCGCTCTCGGGCCAGCGCACCGCGTCCGGGACGATGCGGCCGACCGGCCCGTGCCCCGCGGGGGGTGTGCCCGGGGTCAGGCCCGCTCGGCCGTGCGCGGCGTTTCGGGCGGCTGCGGCCGGACCCATCGAGCCTCGCCCGACAGACCGCGCGCCGGCGACGACCGCAACGCGGCCGGGCTCGGCGACGACGGGATCGCCGCCGGCATGGGCGACGACCCCGCTCCGGCCGGACTCGGCGACCCGCGCGCTCCGGCCGGGCTCGGCAACCATCGCAGTGCGGCCGGGCTCGGCAACCAGCGCAGTGCGGCCGGGCTCGGCAACCAGCGCAGTGCGGCCGCGCTCGGCGACCAGCGCGATGCGGCCGGGCTCGGCGACGAGCGTGGGCGGCGCCTGCCGCGCCTCGGCCAGCAGGTGGTGGGCCCGCCCGAGCGCTTCGAGCGCAAGACGCTCGGACGGGAAGTCCGGCCCGTCGCCACGCACGACGCCGCACAGGTAGCCCCGCCGGTACTCGGCCGAATCGGGCCGTGGACGATCCGGGCCGAACGGTCCCGGACCGAGCAACGGCGACCCGGGCCGCAGGTGCGGGCGGCGCCCGGAACGACACCAGCCGCCGCTGACGTGCCGCCACCCGTCGGCGGTGAGGAAGCGGTGCTCGCCGCTCGTGACCAGCTCGGTGCCGCCTGCGAGCCGCACGACGTAGGCGGGCTTGGTGGTGGACCAGTGCGCCAGCACGCGGGTGGGCACGTAGCGGCGCACCCCGTCGACCTGCTCGGTGCCGAGGACGACGTCGCCCACCCGCAGCTCGGCGATCGGGCGCGTGCTGCCGTCGGCGAGCAGCACGCGGGTGGGGCCCGCGAGGCAGTACACGCAGGCGTGCGCACAGCCGCGGTAGGGGTTGACCGTCCAGCGGAACGGCATCGGCGACGACCCGGGCACCCGGTTGAGCGCCGAGCGCGCCTCGACCTCGTGGAACACCATCCCCGCGAACTCGGGTGTGCGGACGGTGCGCAGCAGCCCGGACAGCCCCGGCAGGGTCTGCGCCGCACCGACGCCGTGTTCGCCCACCTGCTGCCCGTTCCACCGCATGAGCTCATTCGAACACAAGTTCGACTCTAGGGCAATCAGGCCCCTCGGCGGACGACGAGCCGGGAGACGTGCGCCGCCCGACCAGGCTCGCCTCCCCGTTCGCCTCGGCGTGGACGAGCACGTCGAGGTCCGGGAACGCCGCGCGTAGCTCCCCCTGCGCGGCCCGCCACGGGCCCGGGCCCTCGTCGACCTCGGACAGCACCGTGACCACGAGCAGCCCGCCGGGCGCGAGAGCCGCCGCCAACGCCGGGTAGAGCGCGGGATCGCGGAAGCGCTGGACCACGACCACGTCGTAGGGGCCCGCGCAGCCGGTGGGGAGCCCGGCGTCCAGGTCGTGGCGCCACCACCGGACGGGCAGGTCGGCGGCCTGGCGCGCCCCGGCGTCGAGGCCGACCGGCGACACGTCCACGGCGTCGACGGCCAGGCCGCGCGCGGCCCAGCCACAGCGCCACCGCGCCGCGCCCGCAGGCGACGTCGAGCGCGCGCCCGGCCGTCGGCACCAGGTCCTCCCGGCCGCGCAACGCGTCCGGCGGGAGCGCCACGACGTCCTCCGCCGCGGCGTGCCGGGCGTCCCAGCGCCGCCGGTCGACGTCGCTCACCTGCGCTCCGCCCCCGTGGTGAAGGTCATCCCAGCCGCGCGACCAGTTCGTCGACGACCTCCGCGAGCGGCACCGACTGCTGCTCCCCCGACGCCATGTCCTTGACCCCGACCGTGCCCGCGTCGAGGTCGCGCTCGCCGAGCACGAGCGTGTAGCGCGCGCCGGAGCGGTCGGCCGACTTCATCGCACCCTTCAGCCCCCGCCCCCCGTAGGCCAGGTCGACCCGCACCCCCGCCCGACGCAGCGCCCCGGCCAGCACCACCAGCCGTCGCCGCGCGGCGTCGCCCAGCGGCACGCCGAACACCTCACAGCGCGCCGTCGACCACGGCGCGATTCCCTCCGCGCGGCAGGCCAGGAGCGTGCGGTCCACGCCGAGCCCGAACCCCACCCCGGTCAGCGGCGGGCCGCCGAGCGTCGCCATCAGCCCGTCGTAGCGGCCGCCGCCGCCGATGCCCGACTGCGCGCCGAGGCCGTCGTGCACGAACTCGAACGTCGTCTTCGTGTAGTAGTCCAGCCCGCGGACCATGCGCGGGTTCTCCACGTACGCGACGCCGAGATCGTCGAGGTGCTGCAGCACCTGCGCGTGGTGCTCGGCCGCGGCGGGCGAGAGGTGGTCGACCAGCAGCGGCGCGTCGGCGAGCAGCGCCCGCACCTCGGGCCGCTTGTCGTCCAGCACCCGCAGCGGGTTGATCCGGGCGCGTTCGCGGGTGGCGTCGTCGAGCGGCAGCGCCGCGAGGAACTCCTGCAGCCGCTCCCGGTAGGCGGGCCGGGACTCGGCGTCGCCCAACGACGTGAGCTCCAGCCGGTAGCCGGTGAGGCCCAACGCCTTGTAGCCCTCGTCGGCGACGGCGATGACCTCGGCGTCCAGCGCCGGGTCGTCGACGCCGATCGCCTCCACCCCCACCTGCTGCAGCTGCCGGTAACGCCCGGCCTGCGGGCGCTCGTAGCGGAAGAACGGGCCCGCGTAGCGCAGCTTGACGGGCAGGCCCGCGCGGTCGAGCCCGTGCTCGATCACGGCGCGGACGACGCCCGCGGTGCCCTCCGGCCGCAGGGTGACCGATCGGTCACCGCGGTCGGCTGAACGTGTACATCTCCTTCGACACGACGTCGGTGGACTCCCCCACCCCGCGCGCGTAGAGCGCCGTGTCCTCGAAGACCGGCAGCTCGATGAGGGCGTAGCCCGCGCGGTCGGCGGCGGCGGCGAGCGTGTCGCGAACGTGCTCGAACCCGGCCGAGTCCGGCGGTGTGTAGTCGGGCACGCCCTTGGGCGCCGCGAACGGTGTGATGCGCTCCTGCACGGCGGTCACAGCCACCGTCCCCGCGCCGGGACGTCGAGATCCTGCAGGAACGGGTTGGACGCGCGCTCCCGGCCGATCGTCGTCGTCGGCCCGTGGCCGGGCAGGACGACGGCGGAGTCGTCGCGGGGCAAGATCATGTCGCGCAGGCTCGCCATCATCTGCTCCGGATCGCCGCCGGGCAGGTCGGTGCGCCCGATCGACCCGGCGAAGAGCAGGTCCCCCGCGAAGATCACCTCGACGCCCTCGTCCGTGGGCGTCGTGAAGATCACCGAGCCCTCGGTGTGGCCGGGGGTGTGGTCGACGCGCAGGGTGAGCCCGGCGAGCTCCAGGGCGGCGCCGTCGTCGAGCGCCCGGACCTCCCGCGGCTCGCGCAGCGTCAGCGGGCCCCCGAAGGCGGCCTTGGCCTGCGGCGACAGGCCGCGCAGCGGGTCGGCGAGCATGTCCCGGTCCGCCGGGTGGATCCACGCGGGCACGTCGTGGCCGTCGCAGACCGGGCGCGACGCTGTACACGTGGTCGATGTGCCCGTGGGTGAGCAGCACGGCGACCGGCGTGAGCCGGTGCTCGGCCAGCAGCGCCTCCAGGGGCTCGGTGGCGTCCTGGCCGGGGTCGACCACGACGCACGCCTCCCCCGCCCCTGTCGCCACCACGTAGCAGTTGGTCTGGAACGACCCGGCCGGAAAACCCGCGACTAGCACACGCAACCAGCCTAGCATCGGCCCGTCAGAGGCCAGCTCAGGTGCGGCCGCTATTCTCGCGCGGGCCCCGGTCGGACCACGGGGTGAGGGGAGCGGTGGCGGTGGCGACGAACCAGATGCGGCGCGAGGCGGCGAAGCGCAAGCTCGCCCGGCAGCGGGAGCGCCGTGCGGCGCAGGCGCGGCGGCGGCGTCAGTTCACCGTCGTCGGATCGGTGGCGGCCGTCGTGGTGGTCGTCGTCGGCGTCGTCCTGTTCGCCACCCTCGGCCGCGGCACGGCCGCGCCGACGCCGCCAGCCACACCCACCCCCGAGGCCGCGGCCACCCCCACGGCCGCCGCGCAGACCCCGGCCGCCATCCCCGTCTGCGGTCGCCCCGCTCCCGAAGCGGCCCACCGCCCTTCCCGGCCACGGTCAACTGCAGCTTCCCGGCGAGCGGACAGGCCGCGCGGCCGGTCAAGCCGCCGCCCGGCACGAACGTGAGCGCGCAGGGCACGGTCGGCGTCACGCTGCAGACCGGCGACGGACCGATCCCGCTCACCCTGGACAAGGCCCTCGCGCCCTGCACGGTGGACAGCTTCGTCAGCCTCGCCACCCAGGGCTACTTCGACAACACCACCTGCCACCGGATCACCACCGCGCCCGGCCTGCAGGTGCTGCAGTGCGGCGACCCGACCGGCACGGGCACCGGCGGCCCCGGCTACACGATCCCCGACGAGGTGTTCCCCGAGCTCAAGTACGGGCGCGGGATCCTCGCGATGGCCAACACCGGCCAGCCCAACACGGGCGGCAGCCAGTTCTTCATGATCTACGGCGACGGCGAGCTGCCCCCGCAGTACACGGCGTTCGGCTCGATCACGCCCGCGGGCCTGCAGGTGCTCGACACGATCGCGAAGCGCGGCTCGGACGGCTCGCTGGACCCCAGCCCCGGCGGCGGCAAGCCGGTGCAGCCGGTGACGATCGAGAAGGCGACGGTCGGCTGAACTCCTGTGCGCGGAAACGAGTGCTCAGAGCACTCGTTTCCGCGCACGAGGGGAGCTCAGCTCGCGCTGGTCACCCGGTACACGTCGTAGACGCCCTCGACGTTGCGCACGGCCGACAGCACGTGGCCCAGGTGCTTCGGGTCGCCCATCTCGAAGCTGAACCGCGAGATCGCCACCCGGTCCTTCGACGTCGCCACGGACGCCGACAGGATGTTGACCTTCTCGTCGGCGAGCACCTTGGTGATGTCCGACAGCAGCCGGTGCCGGTCGAGCGCCTCGGCCTGGATCGCGACGAGGAACACCGATCCCGGCGACACCGACCACGCCACGTCCACGATCCGCTCGGCGCGCCCGCGCAGGTCGCCGGCGTTCGTGCAGTCCACCCGGTGCACCGAGATGCCGCCCCCGCGGGTGACGAAGCCCATGATGTCGTCGCCGGGCACCGGGGTGCAGCAGCGGGCGAGCTTCGTGTAGAGGTCGCCGACGTCACCCTCGTGGCCCCGGACGACGACGCCCGCCTCGCCGCCGGAGCGCTGCCGGACCGTCGAGGGGGTGGCGCGCTCGGCGAGATCCTCCTCGGCCTGCTCCTCGCCGCCCAGCAGCGCCGTGAGCCGCTGGATGACGTGCCGCGCGCTCGCGTGCCCCTCCCCAACCGCGGCGTAGAGCGCGGTGAGGTCCGGGAAGTGCAGCTCGTGCGCCAGCGCGGCCATCGCGTCGGCCGACACCAGCCGCTGCAACGGCATCGACGTGCGCCGCGCCTCGCGGGTGATCGCGTCCTTGCCCGCCTCGATGGCCTCTTCGCGGCGCTCCTTCGCGAACCACTGCTTGATCTTCGTCTTGGCCCGCGGCGACGCGACGAACGCCAGCCAGTCGCGGCTCGGGCCCGCGCCCTCCGCCTTGGACGTGAAGATCTCGACGACGTCGCCGGACTCCAGCGTGCGCTCCAGCGCCACCAGCCGCCCGTTCACCCGCGAGCCGATGCACCGGTGGCCCACCTCGGTGTGCACGGCGTAGGCGAAGTCGACCGGCGTCGACTTCGCGGGCAACGTGATCACGTCACCCTTCGGCGTGAACACGAAGATCTGCTGGGCGCCGAGGTCGAAGCGCAGCTGCTCCAGGAAGTCGCCGGGGTCCGCCGCCTCCCGCTGCCAGTCCAGCAGCTGGCGCATCCACGACATCTCGTCGATCTCGACGCTCGCCGTGCCCTGCGTGCGCGGCGTCTCCTTGTAGCGCCAGTGCGCGGCGATGCCGAACTCGGCGGTGCTGTGCATCTCGTGCGTGCGGATCTGCACCTCGAGCGGCTTGCCGTCCGGCCCGATCACCGTGGTGTGCAGCGACTGGTACACCCCGAACCGCGGCTGGGCGATGTAGTCCTTGAACCGGCCGGGCATCGGCTGCCACAGCGCGTGCACCATGCCGATCGCGGCGTAGCAGTCGCGCACCTCGTCGACGAGCACGCGCACGCCGACGAGGTCGTGGATGTCGTCGAAGTCCCGGCCCTTGACGATCATCTTGCGGTAGATCGAGTAGTAGTGCTTTGGCCTGCCCTCGACGACGTTCGCGATGCGCGCGGCGTCGAGCTGCTGGCGCACCTCGTCGATCACCTGCTTGAGGTAGGTGTCCCGCGACGGCGCCCGGGTGGCGACCAGCCGCACGATCTCGGAGTACTTCTTCGGGTGCAGGATCGCGAAGGACAGGTCCTCCAGCTCCCACTTGACCGTCGCCATCCCGAGGCGGTGCGCCAGCGGCGCCATCACCTCCAGGGTCTCGCGCGCCTTCTTCGCCTGCTTCTCCGGCGACAGGAAGCGCATCGTGCGCATGTTGTGCAGCCGGTCGGACAGCTTGATGACCAGCACCCGCGGGTCGCGGGCCATCGCGACGACCATCTTGCGGATCGTCTCGGCCTCGGCCGCGTTGCCGAACTCGACCTTGTCCAGCTTGGTGACGCCGTCGACGAGGTGCGCCACCTCGTCGCCGAACTCCTCCCGCAGCCGATCCAGCGAGTAGTCGGTGTCCTCCACGGTGTCGTGCAGCAGCGCCGCCACGAGCGTGGTGGTGTCCATGCCCAGCTCGGCGAGGATCGTCGAGACGGCCAGCGGATGCGTGATGTAGGGATCGCCCGACTTGCGCTTCTGCCCCTCGTGCTTGGCCTCGGCCACCTCGTAGGCGCGCACCAGCAGCCCCAGATCGGCCTTCGGGTGCAGGCTGCGGTGCACGCTCGCCAGCGGCTCCAGCACCGGCGGCACGGCGGCCACGCGCTGCGGCGTCATGCGTCGGGCGAGGCGCGCGCGGACCCGGCGGGTGGCGGACGGTCGCGGGCCGTCCGGGCCGGGGACCGGCGGGGCCGCGGGCTGCAGGTCGGTCATGCCGTGGGGAGCTCCACGCCCCCAGGATAGTCGCCGGGCGTGCTCAGATCCGGCGAGGCTCACGCGGCCCGGAGTCCGCTCAGACGGCAGCACCGCGTGCACCGGCATCGGCCCAGCCGTCCGGCCGCCGAGCGCGACCAGCTCCAGCAGCACGCCGACCCCGACCACCTCGGCGCCCACGTCGGCCAGCAGCGCGCACGTGGCCGCGGCGGTGCCGCCGGTGGCGAGCACGTCGTCGACGACGAAGACGCGCGCCCCGGCCGCGACCGTGTCCGCGGGCAGCTCCAGCGTGGCCGTGCCGTACTCCAGGTCGTAGGTGCGCGACGCGGCCACCCGCGGGAGCTTGCCCGCCTTGCGCACCGGGACGACGCCGGTGCCCGCCACCAGCGCCGCCGCCGCGCCGAGCAGGAAGCCGCGCGCCTCGATGCCGACGACGACGTCGGCCGCGCCCATCCACGGTCGCCAGCTCGGTGGCCACCGCGGTGAACGCCGCGGCGTCGGCCAGCACCGGGGTGATGTCCCGGAACAGCACGCCGGGCGTCGGGAAGTCCGGGACGTCGCGCACCAGCTCCCGGACGCGCGCGAGATCCTCCGTCGACGCCGTCGTCGCCGGGTTCGGTCACCGGTGCCGCTTGCCGGTCGGCCGGGACGCCTTGCCGGTGGGCCGGGCGCGCCCCGCGGCGTGGGCGCCCTTGCCGGTGCGGGCGGGCGTGCTCGCCGCCGCCGCGACCGCCCGCTCCCGCCGCAGCTGTCGGGCGAGCTCGGCGTCGTCGGCGAGGTCGGGCTCCGCGTTCTCCGGCTCGTCCCGGCGGTGTCGACGGCCGCTGCGGCGGGCTCGTCGCCGCTGCCGCGAGCGCGCTGCCGCCGGGCCACGACGCGCGCGGCCTGCTCCTGGAAGCGGCGGTCGCGCATCTTGAGGTCGACCAGCAGCGGCGTGGCCAGCAGCAGCGACGACAGCGCCCCGGCCAGGATGCCGACGAGCTGCACCAGCGCGAGGTCGGCCAGCGTGCCGACCCCGAGCACCCCGACGCCGACGATCATGAGCCCGATCACCGGCAGCACCGCGATGAGCGAGGTGTTGATCGAGCGCATGAGGGTCTGGTTCAGAGCGAGGTTCGCGGCCTCGGCGTAGGTGCGGCGGGTGAGCCCGAGCAGGCCGCGGGTGTTCTCCTTGACCTTGTCGAACACGACGACGGTGTCGTAGAGCGAGAACCCGAGGATCGTGAGCAGGCCGATCACGGTGGCGGGCGTGACCTCGAAGCCGACGATCGAGTAGATGCCCGCCGTGACCGTGACGTCGTGGATCAGCGCCACGAGCGCCGCCACCGCCATCGCGCGTTCGAAGTAGAACGCCAGGAACAGCGTGACCAGCACGAGGAACACGGCGAGCGCGATGATCGCCTGCTGGGTGATCTGGCCGCCCCAGCTGCCGCTCACCGCGCTGTGCTGATCACGTTGGCGGAGCGGGCTCGCCGTTCGCTGCCGCGCGGGCCGAACGCGTCGAACAGCGCCTGCTTCACCGCGACGGTCTGCGGCGAGGGTGAGCGTCTCGGACCGGATCAGCACCGACGCCGACGGGCCGGTGCCCGCCGTCTGCACGGACGCGGGCTCGACGCCGATGGCCTTCTGGAAGACCTCCTGCACGGCGGGCACGGTGGCGGGCGCCGTGGCCGTGTTGGCCGGGAACTGGATCTGGGTGCCGCCGGTGAAGTCGATGCCGAGGTTGAACCCGCGGAACACGATCGACGCCACGCACACCAGCACCAGCAGGCCGAAGCCGATGTACCAGACCTTGCGGCGCCCGACGATGTCGAACGCGCCGGTGCCGGTGTAGAGGCGGGAGAGCACCGACGTCTGGCCATCTCACGCACCCCCCTTCGTCACGGAGACGGTGCCCGCGGCGGCGGCCTTGCGCTCGGCGCCGATCCGCGCCACGGCCCCGAGGCCCGACAGCGCGGGGCTGCCGAACACCCGCGAGCTCGACGCGAGCGCGACCAGCGGATGGGTCACGAGGAACACCACGACCAGGTCGAGCACGGTGGAAAGGCCGAGGGTGAACGCGAAGCCCTTCACCTGCCCGACGGCCAGGAGGTACAGCACGGCCGAGGCGAGGAAGCTCACCGCGTCGGCGGACAGGATCGTGCGCCGGGCCCGCACCCAGCCGCGCGGCACGGCCGAGCGGAACGTGCGGCCCTCGCGCATCTCGTCCTTCAGCCGCTCGAAGAAGATCACGAACGAGTCGGCCGTGATGCCGATGGCGACGATGAACCCTGCGACGCCCGCGAGGTCGAGCGTGAACCCGATCCAGCGCCCGAGCAGCACGAGCACCGCGAACACGATCACGCCGGACAGGACGAGCGAGAGGATCGTCAGCACGCCGAGGACGCGGTAGTAGATCAGGCAGTACACGAACACGAGCAGCAGCCCGAGCCCGCCCGCGATCAGCCCGGCGTCCAGGGAGGCCAGGCCCGAGCGTGGCCGACACGGTCTGCGCCTCGTTCGACTCGAACGACAGCGGCAGCGAGCCGTAGCGCAGGATCCCCGCGAGGTTCTGCGCCTGGGCCTGGTTGAACTGGCCGGAGATCTCGGTGGAGCCGAAGATCGCGCCTTGGATCGTCGGCGCGGAGACGACCTTGCCGTCGAGGGTGAACGCCACCGCGTCGCCGATGTGCGCGCTCGTGTACTGGCCCCAGATCGCCTCGCCCGCGCTCTTGAAGGTCACGTTCACGACGTAGCCGACGCCCTTGCCGTTCGTGGCCGCCTGCGCGCTCGCGATCTGGGTGCCCTCCAGGAACGAGGGGCCGAGCACGTACTTGGCGGTGCCGTCCTGGTTGCACGCGACGAGCGGGAGCGCCGGGTCGTCGTAGCCGGTGAGCGGGTCGGGCTTGCTGCAGTCGAGCGTCTGCAGCGCGACTTGCTGGGTGGCTTCGTCGCTGCTCTGCCGGGTGGCCTTCGCGGCCGCGATCTCCTTGGCGAGCTGCGGATCGGCCGGGGTCGGCGCCCCCGCCGCCGGGGCTGGCGTCGGCGCGGGCGCCGGGGTCAGGCGACGGCGCGGGTGTCGGCGCCTGCAGCGGGCGCGGAGTAGGCGACCGGCTTGACGGGCTGCTCGGCCGGGTCGGCGGCGCCCTGCGGCTTCGGGCCGCTCGACGGGGCGGGCGCCGGTGTCGGGCGCCGGCACGGCCGAACCGCCGGGCTGCGGGCGCGGCGGCAGGCGGCGCGGCCGAGACCGGCTGGCCGATCACCGGCCGGAAGCGCAGCTGCGCGGTCTGGCCCAGCGAGCGGGCCTGCTCACCGGCGTCGCCCGGAACGGTGATCGTGATGTTGTCGCCGTCGAGCACGACCTCGGCACCGCTCACGCCGAGCCCGTTGACCCGCTGCTCGATGATCTGCTGGGCCTGCACGAGCTGGTCGCGCGGCGGCGAGCCCCCGTCGACGGTGCGGGCCACGAGCGTGACCCGGGTGCCGCCCTGCAGGTCGATGCCGAGCTTCGGCGCGGCGCTTGCCGTCGCCGGTGAAGAACACGAGCGCGTAGAGCACGACGACGATGCCTGCGAACGCCGCCAGGTAGCGCCACGGACGGATGCGCCCCGGGGTGGTAGCCACTGAAGTCTCTTCCTGAAGTCACCGCGGCGCGCGCCGCGGCGGGTGGATCAGCTGCGCGGGGACCCGTTCGTGGAGTCGTCCTTCTCCAGGCTGGGCCGGTCCGCCTTCTCCAGCGACGGCGGGGCGGCCTCGTCGACGACGGCGGGCGGCTCCGGCGTCCTGGGCGGCCTCGTGCGCGGGCTCGTCCGTGGTGATCCGCTCGCGGATCGCGGCGCGCACCCAGGTGGTGACGACGCCGTCGGCGATCTCCAGGTCGATGGTGTCCTCGTAGGAGGCGTCCACGACCGTGCCGCGCAGGCCCGAGGTCGTGCTGACGACGTCACCCGGCTCCAGCGACGACTGCAGCGCCTGCATCTGCCACCTGCGCCCGCTTTTGCTTGCGGCTCGACAGGAAGATCGGGATGAACAGCAGCAGGATGAGGATGGGGAACAGCAGTGAGATGTCCATGGTCTGGGTGGGTCTCCGTCTCTGCGCGTGGTCAACCGAGTCTGCCGGCCCAGGGCTCAGAACAGCGCCGCGGGGCCGCCGCCCGGCGGCAGCGGGACGCCCAGGTGGCCCCATGCCGCCGCGGTGGCCACCCGGCCGCGCGGTGTGCGGGCCAGCATTCCGGCGCGCACGAGGTAGGGCTCGCAGACCTCTTCGACGGTACCGGCTTCCTCACCGACCGCGACGGCCAGCGTGGACACGCCGACCGGGCCGCCGCTGAACGAGCGCACGAGGGCGCTGAGGACAGCGCGGTCGAGCCGGTCGAGGCCCAGCTCGTCGACGTCGTAGACCTCCAGCGCGGCGCGGGCAACGCCCCGGTTGACCGCCCCGTCCGCGCGGACCTCGGCGAAGTCGCGCACGCGGCGCAGCAGCCGGTTGGCGATGCGCGGCGTGCCCCGCGAGCGGCGGGCGATCTCCGCGGCGCCGTCGGGGCGCAGGTCGACGTCGAGGATGGCGGCCGCCCGGCGCAGCACCCGCTCCAGCTCACCGGGCTCGTAGAACTCCATGTGTGCGGTGAACCCGAACCGGTCGCGCAGCGGACCGGTGAGCGCTCCCGACCGCGTCGTCGCCCCGACCAGCGTGAACGGGGCGATGTCGAGCGGGATCGACGTGGCGCCGGGGCCCTTCCCGACGACGACGTCCACCCGGAAGTCCTCCATCGCGAGGTAGAGCATCTCCTCGGCGGGGCGGGCGATGCGGTGGATCTCGTCGATGAACAGCACGTCGCCCGGCGACGAGGTTGGACAGCATGGCGGCGAGGTCGCCCGCCCGCTCCAGCGCAGGCCCGCTGGTGAGCCGGATCTGCGCCCCGAGCTCGGCGGCGACGATCAGCGCCAGGCTGGTCTTGCCCAGCCCCGGCGGCCCGGAGAGCAGCACGTGGTCGGGCGGGTCGCCGCGCCTGCGCGCGCCTTCCAGCACCAGCGACAGCTGCTCGCGCACCCGGGCCTGCCCGACGAACTCGGCGAGGGTCCGCGGCCGCAGGCTGGCCTCGACCTCCAGTTCCTCCGGCTCGGCCGCGGGCGTCAGCTCACTCACCGCGCCCCCGGCCCGCCGTGCTGCCGCGCCCCCGGCTGCACGTCGCGGCGCCGAGCGCGGCGGAGCACCTCCCGCATGTCGCGGCGCCGAGCCGGGCGGGGCCGAGCCGGGCTGGGGCGCGGCACCTCCCGCCTGTCGCGGCGCCGAGCCGGGCGGGGGCACGGCACGTCCCGCGCGCGGCGACACCGAGCCGGGTGGAACCCCGACTGCGCACCCCTTGGGGGGACCTCGCACCCCACCGGTGGGGTGCGAGGTGACGCGACGGGGTGCGCAGTGGGGCGCGGCGGCTCGGCGGTCGGCTCATCGGGCCCGGCCCAGCGCGGCGAGCGCGGCCCGCAGCAGGGTGCTCGCGTCGACGTCGGCGTCGGCCGCCAGCGCGTTGTCGACGGCGGCCTCCGCGGGTCGGGCGGTGAACCCCAGCCCCAGGAGGGCCTCGACCACCTGCTCGCGGCGGGGATCGCCGCCGGGACGCTGCGGGACGAGCACCGGCGCCGTAGCCGGGGCGACGACCTTGTCCTTGAGCTCCAGCACCATGCGCTGCGCGACCTTCGGCCCGATGCCCGGCACCCGGGTGAGCGCCTTGACGTCACCCTGGATGAGGGCGGTGGCCAGCGCGTCGGGGTCCAGCACGGCCAGGGTGGCGAGCGCCATCCGCGGGCCGATGCCCGCCACCGACTGGAGCAGGCCGAACACGTCGCGCTGCTCGTCGTCGGTGAAGCCGAAGAGGGTGAGCGAGTCCTCGCGGACGATGAGCGCGGTGGCGAGCCGGGCCTGGTGGCCGCGGCGGAGCGTGGCGAGCGTGTTCGGGGTGGCCTGCACGGCCAGCCCGACCCCGCCGACCTCGACGACGGCGTGGTCGAGCCCGATGGCGATGACCTCGCCCCGCACCGAGCTGATCATCCGGTGGCCCCTCTCCTCGTCGGGTTCGCCTTCGCGGCCGCGGCGAGGCGGGCGCGGTGGGCGCGGGCCAGAGCGTCGGAACGCGCCTTGGCCTGCGCCATGCGCTCCAGCATCGGGGCCCGCCAGCAGTGGCAGATCGCGAGCGCGAGCGCATCGGCGGCGTCGGCGGGGCGGGGCGCGTCCGGCAGTGCGAGCAGCCGCGTGACCATGGCCGTGACCTGCGCCTTGCCCGCCCGTCCTTCGCCGGTGACCGCGGCCTTGACCTCGCTGGGGGTGTGGAATGCCACCGGGAGCCCGGCCCGGGCGGCGAGCAGCGCGACCACGCCGGAGGCCTGCGCGGTGCCCATCACCGTGCGCACGTTCTGCTGGCTGAACACCCGTTCCACGGCGACGACGTCAGGGCGGTGCCGGGCGATCCATTCCTCGACGACCGCGCCGATGGCGAGCAGACGCCGCTCGACCGGGACGTCGGCGGGGCTGCGCACCACGTCGACCGCGACGCACCGGACCTCCCGGCCGCCGCCGCCGTCGACCACACCGAGGCCGCACCGGGTCAGCCCCGGATCGACACCCAGCACGCGCACCCGCCGCTCCCTCCGCGAACAGTCGTTCGAGGGGAGGCTACCGGCGGACGCTCGGCACCTTGGCGGGGCACGCCGGGCACGGTCGGCGCTTGCCCGCCGCCGACAGTCACGGATCCGTCGTCGCAGCGACAAATCGGTGACTCTCAGGCAGGCCCCGCTGGTCGGCGAAGCAGCGCAGCACGAGGCCGGTACGCGGCTTCGGAACGAAGAACGTCGACTTGCGCGGCATGAGCACGCCCAGCGCGGCCACCTCGAGCACGGTGGCGGTGGGGGTCGGGCGCACGAGCAGCGCCACTCCGCGATCGCGCCGGGCCTCGTCGACGGCGGCCTCGACGGCGTGGCGCAGCACCACTTCCGGTTGGCCGCTGATGAGCAGTACGTCGACGAGCGCGACATCCAGGCTTCGCCATTCGGCGGGGGCGATGGTCGTCGTGTCGGGCTCGGTGAGACGCAGCCAGCGCTCCCCGTCGGTGGCCAGTACCAGCGGCTCGACGGCGCAGGCGAGCAGTTCCTCGGCCGCGGCGGTGCCGAGCGGCCCCACCGGTTCGCTCCGGAAGCGTCGGACGTCGATCTGGTCGAGCGGGGTGTCCGGCAACACCCGGTGGATCGCCCGCACCTGTGGCCCGTGCTGCCCCGCGGGCACGATGAGCGCGAGCACCCGGTCCGCGGCGGCGCCGGGGCTACCGCGTGGGACGGAGTCGGGAGCCGCCGAGTCGGGCCCCGCGGCCGGGTCGCGCGGGCCGAATGCGGCGGCCCAACGGTGGTGCCCGTCGGCGATCACCGCTCGGCGAGCGGCGAGGTCGGCGCGGACGACCGCGACCTCCGCCGGGTCGGCCACCCGCCACAGCCGATGCCGCACGCCCGTGTCGTCGGTGAGGTCGGCGTCGGGCGCCCGTTCCGCGACGACCCGGCGAGCGAGCGCGGCCGCAGGCCCCGGCGTTCCGCTGTGCGCGAGGATGACCGGCTCGAGGTCGGCCTGGGTGGCGTCGCGCAGGGCACGCCGGTCGGCGACGACGGCCGCGACCGTGGCTTCGTGCGGTGCGACGACCGGCGGCGCGGCGAACGCGACCGCACCGACCCAGCCCCGGGTCGGCGGAAGTGGCCCGGGACCGGCGAGGTCGTACACGAAGAGCGCAGGCTCGTCATCGACGGCGAGCGTGCCGTCGGTCCGCCAGGCGGCCAGACGGGCGGCCGCGTCTTCGGCGCCGAAGGTCGGCAGCGTGAGGTGCACGATGCTGCGCGGATCGGCCGACGTGAGGCGGGCCCGCTCGGTGGGCTCGATGAGGTCGTAGGCGGGCGCCGTGTACGCCGCGAGCCGCACCGGGTCCGCGTAGCGCGTGGCGACGAACGGCGCCACGTCCAGCCCGGCGGCCACCCGCTCAGTGGGCCGCGTCGTCCCAGCTCCGTCCGTAGCCGACGGAGACTTCCAGCGGCACCGACAGCTGCGCGGCCGCGCCCATCTCGCGGCGGACGAGCGTCTCGACCGCGGCGCGCTCGCCCTCGGCCACCTCCAGCACGAGCTCGTCGTGCACCTGCAGCAGCATCCGGCTGCGCAGCCCCTCGGCCTGCAGCGCGCGGTGCACGCCGAGCATCGCGACCTTGATGATGTCGGCCGCGCTGCCCTGGATCGGCGCGTTGAGGGCCATCCGCTCGGCCATCTCGCGGCGCTGCCGGTTGTCGCTGGTGAGATCGGGCAGGTAGCGACGGCGGCCGAGGATCGTGGCGGTGTAGCCATCCTTGCGCGCGACGTCGACGACGCTGCGCAGGTAGTCGCGCACGCCGCCGAAGCCCTCGAAGTAGCCGTCCATCAGGCTGCGCGCCTCCTCGGTGGGGATGCGCAGCTGGTTGGACAACCCGAACGCGGACAGCCCGTAGGCCAGGCCGTAGTTCATCGCCTTGATCTTGGCGCGCTGGGCGGGGCTCACCTCGGTGGCGTCGACGCCGAACACGCGGGCGGCGGTCTCGGCGTGGAAATCGTGCTGCGAGCGGAACGCCTCGATGAGCGCGGCGTCCTCCGAGAGATGGGCCATGATCCGCATCTCGATCTGGCTGTAGTCGGCCGTCATCAGCTCGGCGTAGGCGGGGCCGACGATGAACGTCTCGCGGATCCGCCGACCGGCCGCGGTGCGGATCGGCACGTTCTGCAGGTTCGGCTCCGTGGACGAAAGGCGCCCGGTGGCCGCGATGGTCTGGCTGTAGGTGGTGTGGATCCGCCCGTCGTCGGCGATCGACTTGAGCAGCCCTTCGACGGTGATCTTCAGCCGGGTGGCATCGCGGTGGACGAGCAGGTGGGACAGGAACTCGTGCCCGGTCTGCTCGAACAGGGTCTGCAGCGCATCGGCGTCGGTGGTGTAGCCGGTCTTGGTGCGCTTGGTCTTGGGCATGTTCAGCTCGTCGAACAGCACGACCTGCAGCTGCTTCGGCGAGCCGAGGTTGATCTCCTTGCCGATCACGGCGTACGCGTCCTGCGCGGCCTGTTTCACCTGCGCGGCGAACTCGGCCTCCAGCGAGGACAGCAGATCGTGATCAACGGCGATGCCCGCCGTCTCCAGGTCGGCGAGCACGTACTCCAGCGGCAGCTCCAGCTCGGCGAGCAGCTCGCTGCCCGCCTTCTCGGCGAGCTCGGTGTCCAGGGCGTCGGCCAGCTCCGCGACCGCCGAGGCCGCGACCATCTGCGCGGTGGCCCGCTCGGTGTCGGCCTCCTCCTCGCCGCCGAGCAGCGAGAGCTGGCCGCCCTCGTCCTCACGGCCCTGCCGCAGCTCGCGCCGCAGGTAGCGCAGCGTGAGATCGGCGAGGTCGAAGCTGCGCTGACCGGGGCGGGTGAGGTAGGCGGCGAGCGCGGTATCGCTGGTGAGGCCCGCGAGGCTCCAGCCGCGGCCGCGCAGGGCGTGCATCGCGGCCTTCGCGTCGTGCGCGGCCTTCGGCGCGGCCGGATCGGCCAGCCACTCCCCCAGCGCCGCCTCGTCGTCCGGGGTGAGCGCCGCGACCTCCGCGTAGCCCGCCTGCGGCAGGCCCGCCGCCGCTCCCGCCGCCCTGGCCTCCACCGACGGCTCGCCCGTGGCGAAGCCGATGCCCGCAAGGTCGGCCGACGCGGCGGTGCCGACGACGCCGTGGAAGGCCAGGCCGACCCGCCGCCCGTCGCGGGCATGCGTGTCGAGCCACGCCCGCAGCTCACCGGCGGGAATCGCGCCGCCCTGCACCTCGATGCCGCCCTCGGCCTCGGGCTCGGCGCTCTGCAGCGTGGCGAACAGCCGCTCGCGCAGGACGCGGAACTCCAGCTCGTCGAAGAGGCGGTGGACCGCATCGCGGTTCCACGCGCGCACGGCGAGATCGCCGGGCTGGACCTCCAGCGGCACGTCGCGCACCAGCTCGGTGAGCTGCCGGTTGAGCAGGACACCGGCGAGGTGCGCCCGCAGCGCGTCGCCCGCCTTGCCCTTCACCTCGTCGACCCGATCGGTGAGCTCGGCGAGCGACCCGAACTCCCGCACCCACTTCGCGGCCGTCTTCTCGCCGACGCCGGGGATCGAGGGCAGGTTGTCCGACGGGTCGCCGCGCAGCGCCGCGAAATCCGGGTACTGGGCCGGGGTGAGCCCGTAGCGCGCCATCACCGCGTCGGGATCGATCCGCCCCAGCTCGGACACCCCGCGCGTGGGGTAGAGCACCGTGACGTTGTCGCTGACCAGCTGGAACGCATCGCGGTCGCCCGAAGTGATGAGCACCTGGAAGCCGTCGGCCTCGGCCTGCGTGGCGAGGGTGGCGATCAGGTCGTCCGCCTCGAACCCGGGCACGCCGAACTCCGGGATGGACAGCGCGCGCAGGACCTCCTTGATGAGATCGACCTGGCCGCGGAAATCGTCGGGCGTGGTGGTGCGGTTGGCCTTGTACTCGGTGTAGCGCTCCGACCGGAACGTTTGCCGCGAGACGTCGAAGCACACCGCGAGGTGGGTGGGCTGCTCATCGCGCAGCAGGTTGATGAGCATGGCCGTGAAGCCGTAGACGGCGTTGGTGGTTTGCCCCGTGCCGGTGCGGAAGTTCTCCGCGGGCAGCGCGAAGAACGCCCGGTACGCGAGCGAATGCCCGTCGAGAAGCAGCAGCCGACGCCCGGTGGACGGCGGCAGCCCGGGCTTGGCGGACGGGGCGGCGGGTGCGGTGCGGCTGGCGGGGCTCATCGGGGCTGAGTCTAGGACCGCCCACCGACAGTCTCGTTCGCCCACTACGACCCGGGTCGGCAGGCAATCGGACGTCGCATGGCGTACTCCGGCGGCCAGGGTGTCCACGCCGGGAACCGAACGGCCGCGCAGCCCGTTGCCACCGTGAGAAGCGCGCCGAGATTGTCCGAATATGCTCGGCCGCGCTCAGCTCGGACCAGGGGGGAACGAGCCCCCCACGACAGATGGAGAGCAGTCGTGAGCGTCAGCCTCACCAAGGGTGGAAACGTCAGCCTGACCAAGGAGGCACCCGGCCTCACCAACGTGGTCGTGGGCTTGGGTTGGGATGTCCGCACCACGACCGGCGCGGACTTCGACCTCGACGCGTCGGCGATCGTCGTCGGCGCCGACGGCCGGGTCCTCTCGGACAAGCACTTCGTCTTCTTCAACAACCTGACCAGCCCCGACGGCAGCGTCGAGCACACCGGTGACAACCTCACCGGCGAAGGCGAGGGCGACGACGAGCAGGTGAAGGTCAACCTCGCCGGGCTCGGCCCGGAGGCCGACAAGGTCGTGTTCCCGGTCAGCATCTACGACGCCGACGCCCGCTCGCAGAGCTTCGGCCAGGTGCGCAACGCGTTCATCCGCGTGGTCAACGCCGCCGACCAGAAGGAGCTGGCCCGCTACGACCTCACCGAGGACGCCTCCACCGAGACGGCCATGGTGTTCGGCGAGCTCTACCGCAACGGCGCCGACTGGAAGTTCCGCGCCGTCGGGCAGGGCTACGCGTCGGGCCTGTCCGGGATTGCGCGGGACTACGGCGTCAACGTCTGATGGCCATCGACTACAACAAGCGCCCAGGCGCAGGGCCGCCGGACTCGGGCGGGGTATCGCTCTCGAAGGTCACCCTGACGAAGGGCTCGCCGAGCGTCTCGCTCACCAAGCGGGGCGGCGTCGGCGGCCAGTTGCGGGTCAACCTGCAGTGGAGCACGGGCGCACCGCAGAAGAAGGGCCTGTTCGGCAGGCTCGCCGCGGGGGCGGGCGCGATCGATCTCGACCTGGCGTGCCTGTGGGAGTTCTCCGACGGCACCAAGGGCGTCGTCCAGGCGCTCGGCAACGCGTTCCAGGCGCCCTACCGGGGCGCGCCGATCATCCGGCTCGACGGTGACGACCGCTCCGGCAGCAGTGCGGGCGGCGAGAACATGTTCATCGACCTGTCCCGGGTGAACGAGATCCGCCGGATCCTGGTGTTCGCGTTCATCTACGAAGGCGTGCCCAACTGGGCCAGTGCGGACGGCGTCGTCACCCTCTACCCGGCGAGCGGGCCGGAGATCGAGGTGCGCCTCGACGAGGCCGACACCGGCTCCCCCACCTGCGCGATCGCCATGCTGGAGAACAAGGGCGGCGAGCTGGTGGTGCACCGCGAGGTCCGGTACATCCGGGGCGGCCAGGCCGACCTCGACCGGGCCTACGGCTGGGGCATGGAGTGGACGCGCGGGCGGAAGTAGCCCGAGCCTCGTGCGCCATTTCGGCTACCTGAGCGCGGCGCAGCTGGACGCGCTGTTCGAGCGCCCGCCGGAGCGGTTCGACCGCGGCAGCGGCACCGACCTGCTCTCGGTGGCGCTCGGCGCCACCCTCTACATGCCCGCCGACCGGCCCGCGCTGGTCGCCGACATCACCAAGCAGGCGGCGGCCGGGGTCACCTCGGTCGTCGTCTGCCTGGAGGACGCGATCGCGGACGAGCAGGTCGCCGACGCCGAGGGCAACCTGGTCGACGCGTTCTCCGCGCTGCACTCCGAGTCCCACGGCGAGCTGCCGCTGCTCTTCGTGCGCGTGCGCGAGGCGGCACAGATCCCCGCGCTCGTCCGGCGGCTCGGCGCGGCCACGCACCTGCTCGACGGGTTCGTCCTCCCGAAGTTCACCGCGATCAGCGGCACCGAGTACCTGCTCACGCTCGATGCGGCCGAGCGGGAGGCGGGGGTGTCGCTGCTGGCGATGCCGGTGATCGAGTCCGGGGCGGTGCTCTACGCGGAGACGCGGGTCGACGAGCTCACCCGCCTGCGCGCGCTCCTGCACCGCGACCGGCGACGCATCCTCGCGGTCCGCATCGGCGCCACGGACCTGTGCGCGCTGTACGGCCTGCGCCGCTCGCCGGAGCTGTCCATCTACGACATCAAGGTGGTGTCGACGCTCATCGGCGACGTCGTCAACGTGCTCGGGCGCACCGATGGCACCGGGTTCACGGTGTCCGGGCCGGTGTGGGAGTACTACGGCGGACCCGAGCGGATCTTCAAGCCGCAGCTCCGCCAGTCCCCGTTCCACCAGCACGACGCACTGCACCTGCGTGGCGAGCTCGTCTCCCGGGCGATCGACGGGCTGATCCGCGAGGTGCAGCTGGACCAGGCCAACGGCCTCACCGGGAAGACCGCCATCCATCCCGGGCACGTCGCCGTCGTGAACGCGCTGTCGGTCGTGTCGGCCGAGGAGTACCGCGACGCGCGGGATGTCGTCGAGGCCGGGTGCGCGGGCGGCGTGATGCCGTCCGGGCACCGCAACAAGATGAACGAGATCCGGCCGCACCTGTCGTGGGCCCGCCGCACGATGCTGCGCTCGCGGGTGTTCGGGGTCGCCGCCGAGGGCGTCTCCTTCGTCGACCTGCTCGTGCGCGGATGATGTCGTCCCAGCCGTCTTCGTCGCGCACGACCGTCGAGCGGCTCGGGGTGGAGCTGTGTCCCCGGGGGACCGGGCCCGATCCGCGGGTGCTGCTCGGGCTCGCGCTGCGGGACAACCCGCGGCGAGCGCAGCTCCTGGTCTCGCGGGTGCTCGGCAAGCACGTGCCCACCGACCCGCGGGTGGTGCACGCGGCCGGGCTGCTCCTCGGCGCGCGGGTCGCCGACACCCTCGGCGGACGGCCTGCGCGCACCCTCCCGGTCGACCTGCTGCACGCCGCGGTCCGGGGCTCGCCGGACGCCGCGGCCGCCGTGCATGCCTCCGCCCGGCGCGGCGTCGCCGCCGAGCCGGTCGACGCCGTCGTGCTCGGCTTCGCGGAGACGGCCACGGCGCTCGGACACTGCGTCGCGGAGGCGCTCGGCGGAGTCGACTACCTGCACTCCACCCGGCGGCCGGTGGCAGGCGTCGCGACGGCGGGCGCGTTCGTCGAGGAGCACTCCCACCACACCGGCCACCTGCTGTTGCCGTCCGACCCGGGGGTACTGGCCGGGCCGCGCCCGCTCGTCCTGGTCGACGACGAGTTGTCGACCGGCCGCACCGCCGTGAACACGATCATGGCGCTGCATCGCACCGCACCGCGCCCGCACTACGTGCTGGCCACGCTGGTCGACCTCCGCGAGGACGTGCTCGCCGGTCTGCCCGACGGGGTGCGGGTGGACGTCGTGGCGTTGGCCCGCGCGCACCTCCGGCTGCCGGTCGACCTCGCCGACCGGGCCGCCGCGCTGCGTGCCGAGCTGGCCGCTGGTGCCGGAGCCGCAGCCGCGACCGGGACCGGCGCCGCGGCTGTCCGCGCCGCAGACGCCGCCGAGACCACCCGGCCACCCCACCGACGCGTCCTGCTCACCGACCTCGGCTGGCCCTCCGGGCTGCCCGCGGGCGGACGGCACGGGTTCACCACTGCGCACCACCGGCGGTTCGCGGCCGCGCTTCCCCGACTCGCCGGTGACCTGGCGCGTGCGGCCGACGTCCGGGCGGACGAGCGCGCGCTCGTGCTCGGCGCCGAAGAGCTCATGGCCACGCCGTTGCGTCTAGCGGTCGCGCTGGCCGAAACCGGCCACGACGTCCGGTTCTCCACCACCACGCGCTCCCCCGCCGTCGTCGTCGACGAGCCCGACTACGCCCTCACCAGCCGCATCGCCTTCGGCTCCCACGACGACCCCGCCGACGGTCCCGGACCCCGCTACGCCTACAACGTCGCCCGGTCCTGGGACCACGTCCTGGTCGTGGTCGACCCGCCCGGCGACACGGCGGCCCTGCGCGCCGGGCTGCTCACCGCGTTGGCCCCGCACACACGGCGCACCACGGTGGTGGTCACGCCGTGACCCCGGAACCCCTGCGCGGGCCCACGTTCGGCAGCTACCCGCCGGACGAGGTCGCGTGGCTGCTCACCGACCTCTCCGACGTCGCGCTGGAGGCACCGACGGAGGAGCGCGAGGAGGCCGTCCAGAACGGCGGCGCGCACTACGCGGAGTCGCTTCCCCACGAATACCAGCCCGACGCGGCGTATCTGCGGCTCTTCCACGAGGCGCTCGCGACGTCGGCCGGGCGGCTCGCGCAGGCGGTGGGCGTCGTCGCCGAGCTGGTGCTGGCCGAGCGCGGGCCTGACGTCGTACTCGCCTCCCTCGCCAGGGCGGGCACCCCGGTCGGCGTGCTGCTGCGTCGGTGGGCGGCCGCCCGGCACGGGCTCGCGCTGCCGCACTATGCAGTGTCGATCGTCCGTGGCCGCGGCATCGACACCGTCGCTCTGCGTCACCTCGCCGAGCACCACGACCCGGCCCGCGTGGTGTTCGTCGACGGCTGGACCGGCAAGGGCGCGATCAACCGCGAGCTGGCGGCGGCGCTGCGCGGCACCCCGTTCTCCCCCGAGTTGGCGGTGCTCTCCGACCCCGGCCGGTGCACGCGCACCTTCGGCACCCGCGAGGACTGGCTCATCCCGTCCGCCTGCCTCAACTCGACGGTGTCGGGGCTCGTCTCGCGCACGGTCCTCAACGCCAGGCTGATCCGCCCCGGCATGTACCACGGCGCGAAGTTCTACGCCGATCTCGCGCCCGCCGACGTCTCCACCGCGTTCCTCGACGCCGTCGCGGCGCGGTTCCCGAGCGTCGCCGACACCCGCCCGCCGCGCGACCGTATCCCCGACTACGCGGGCCTCGCGAGCGTCCGCCGCATCACGGCGGCCTTCGGGATCGGCGACGTCAACCTGGTCAAGCCGGGCATCGGGGAGACCACCCGCGTGCTGCTGCGCCGCGTCCCGTGGAAGGTGCTGGTCCGCACGGGCGCGCCCGCCGCCGATCTCGCGCACGTCCGGCTGCTGGCCGCGCAGCGCGGCGTGCCCGTCGAGGAGGTGCCCGACCTGGCCTACAGCTGCGTCGGACTGATCCATCCGCGGTTCACGCGCGGCGCCACCGGCGCCGACGGCCGCGCGGTCGGGAGCCACCCGTGATCGTCTGCACCGACCTCGACCGCACGCTGATCTACTCAGCGGACGCGCTCGACCTCCGGGTTCCCGACGCGGAGGCGCCTCGGCTGCTGTGCGTCGAGGTCTACCGCGGCGCACCGCTGTCGTACCTCACCGAGGCCGCGGCCGAACTGCTGCGCGACCTGCAGGTCCGCGCGGTCGTCGTCCCGGTCACCACCCGCACCCCCGAGCAGTTCGCCCGGGTGCGGCTGCCCGGTCCGCCGCCGCGTTACGCGATCGCGAGCAACGGCGGCCACCTGCTCGTCGACGGTGTCCCCGACGCCACGTGGACGGCGCAGATGACGGCCCGGCTGCGCGGATGCGCACCGCTCGCCGAGGTCGACGCCCACCTGCGGGCGACCGCGGGCCCGTTCGTGCTCGCGCTGCGGGCGGCGGGTGACCTGTTCGTCTACGCCGCCGTGGCCCGCGCCGCCCTTCCGGTCGGCTGGGTCGACGCGCTCGCGGCATGGTGCGCGCCCCGCGGTTGGACCGTGTCGCTGCAAGGCCGCAAGGTCTACGCGGTGCCGCGCCCGCTGACGAAGGCGGCCGCCGCGGTCGAGCTCCGCGGTCGGCTCGGCGGCGGAGCGCTGCTCGCGGCGGGCGACTCGCTGCTCGACGCCGACCTGCTCGACGTCGCCGACGCCGCGATCCGCCCCGCCCACGGCGAGCTGGCCGAGGCGGGGTTCACCAGAGACCACCTGACCGTCACCGACACCACCGGGGTGCGGGCAGGCGAAGAGATGCTGGCGTGGATGCACGCCCGCGTAACGGACGAGGAAAGGACGACGCCGTCATGGCGCTGTGGGATCAGCTGAAGAGCCGTCTGACCGACCTGCAGAGCACCACGAAGACGCAGGTCGCGAAGTACAAGAGCAAAGACTTCGCCAAGGCAAGCATGGCCATGTGCGCGCTGATCGCCGCCGCCGACGGCACGATCTCGCCGGAGGAGCGCCGCAAGACCGCGGCCTTCATCGGCAGCAACGACGCGCTGTCGGCGTTCGAGCCGAGCGAGCTGCAGCAGCACTTCGAGTTCTACTCGTCGAAGCTGGAGCGCGACTACGACTTCGGGCTGGTCGAGGCGATCGCGACGATCGGCAAGCTGAAGGGCAAGCCGGATGCGGCCCGCGCGGTGATCCAGGTCGGGATCATCATCGGCGGCGCCGACGGCAACTTCGACCCGCATGAGAAGGCGGCCGTGCGCGAGGCCTGCAACGCGCTCGGCATCTCACCGGCCGAGTTCGACCTCTAGCCCGACACCCCTCAGCCACTCAGGATGGCGCTCGAACGGTACATGCGCGGGGTTCCCCCGAGATCAAAGCCCGCTGGTGTCCCGTTCGAGCGCGGCGGCGCGCGCGGCCGACTCGACGCGAGCGACGTGCGCCGCCCAGAACGCCGGGTCGGTCGACGGCAGGTTGTCGCCGATGGTCCGCAGGCCCGCGACGCCGTCGACCGTCTCGCGAAGGATGTCGGCGTGCCCCGCGTGCCGGGTGGTGTCCGCGAGCACGTGCACCAGCATGTGGTGCAGCGTGACCGTGGCCCGTTCCGCGGGCCAGTGCGCCACCCGCCCGGTGGCGTCGAGCGGACGGGCTGCGATCGTCGCGTCGGCGTGCGCCCAGGCCCGCCGGTACAGATCGACGAGCCCCGCCCGGGACTCCTCGGCGGCGGCGAACATGTCGATGTTGGGATCGGCCGCGTACGCGGCGTCGTTCAGCCACGCGGGCGGGTCGGGGAACGGCCGCCCGAACGTCTCGCCGAAGTAGCCGATCTCCAGGCTTGCGAGGTGTTTGACCAGCCCGAGCAGGTTCGTACCCGTCGGCGTGCGCGGCCTGCGGACCTCGTACTCCGAGAGACCGTCGAGCTTGCCGAGCACCGCGACGCGGGCCTGCCGCAGGTAGTCCAGGAGTCGCGCTTTCGCCGGGTCGTCCATCAGTCGTCCATCAGGAGGAGTGCTCCATCTCCTCCAGGGTGCGGTGGGTGTCGATCCCCTCGGCGGCGAGCCTGCGGTTGCGCAGCACGCTCGACAGGAACGCCGCCACGATGAACGCGACGCCGATGAGCCCGGTGATGATCTCGTCGATGTGGTAGCCGATGCCGACCAGCAGGATCACCGACAGCGCGCCGATCGCCCAGTGCGCGCCGTGCTCGAGGTAGACGTAGTCGGCCAGCGTGCCCTTGCGCACCAGGTAGACCGTGAGCGAGCGGACGAACATGGCCCCGATGAGGCCGAGGCCCAGCGCGATGAGGATCGGGTCGGTGGTGATGGCGAAGGCGCCGATGACGCCGTCGAAGGAGAACGCGGCGTCGAGCACTTCCAGGTAGAGGAAGAGGAAGAAGCCCGCCCGACCGGTGGCCTTGGCCAGCTCGGAGGGGCCGGAGCTGTTGCGCGCGGGCGCGGCCTCCTCGTCGTCCTCGCCGTCGCTCGCCTGGTCGAAGAAGTCGCCGAGCCCGTTGACCAGCAGGTACGTCACGAGCCCAAGGGAGCCCGCCATCAGGACGACGTTCGGGTCGGTGGCGAGCGTCTCGGACATGACGACGAGCACGACGATCGCGATGACGATCGACAGCCGGGACAGCTGACCGATCTTGGCCAGTGGCTTCTCCAGCCAGGACAGCCAGCGGATGTCGCGGTCCTCGAACAGCCAGTCGAGGGCCAGCATGAGCAGGAACGTGCCGCCGAACGCGGCGATCTGCGGGTAGGCGGCGTTGAGCAGCGCGGCGTAGCTCGTCGGGTCGCTCGCCGGGCGCTGCTGGAGCGCCAGCTCGAACGCCTCCACCGGGTTGAGGTGCGCGGTGATCCCCACGATGATCAGCGGGAAGACGAGCCGCATGCCGAACACCGCGATGAGCACGCCGACGGTGAGGAAGATGCGCTGCCAGAACGGGCTCATCCGTTCCAGCACCGTCGCGTTGACCACGGCGTTGTCGAACGAGAGCGAGATCTCGAGGATGCCGAGGATGGCGCAGAGGACGAGCCCGGTGACGCCGCCGTACAAGAAGGCCACCACCAGCGCTGCCAGCGTGACCGCGTACGAAAGGCCGAATATCCGAAGGTTCATGTCCCCTGTTTCTCGCTCGCCCGGATCTCGTCGATGTCCAGTGTGCCCGGATTCGCCGGGGCGGGTGGTGCTCACCCCCCGTCGGAACGGCCCTCCGCCGACCGTACGCCGCCCGACGCCGCGCTGACCGCGTACACGGGCACGGTGCCCGCAGGCGCGCCGCCGTCCTGCAACCGGGTGGTGCGGGTGCGGCCGACCACCTGCCAACGGTCGCCGTCGAGCCGACGCACGCGGTACTCGACGTCGCCCGTGACGGCCGTCCAGGTCACGTCCACGGTGCCGTCGCCGCCGCGCACGGCGAGCACCCCCGCGGGCGCCGCGGGCCCGACGACGGCGGGCGCGGAGTCAGAGCGGGTCTCGTCGGAGGTGCGGCCCGCCTGGATCGCGGCCACGGCGTACACCGGCGCCTCGACGCCGGGTGGGGCGCCGCCGTCCTCGATCGAGCTGTCGGTCACCCGGCCGACCACCTGCCACGTCCCGTCCGGACGCATCCGCCGCACGCGGTAGGTGACGCCGTGCGACGTCGAAGGGGCCCACAGCACCACGACGTCGCCGCGCAGGTCCCGCGCGGCGTTGACCCACGCGGGCGGGGCGGGCAGCGCACTGGAGAGCTGCTCCAGCGCCGCCCGGGCGCCTTCGTGGTCGCGGCAGTCGGCGAGCACGGCCCGCAGCGCCGCCTCCCGACCCGCTTCCGGTCCGGCGAGCGCGGCGGCATACCGCTCGCCCGCCGCGGCGACCTCGGCCCGCGCACGCGATCGTCGCTCCTCCAGGTCGGGGACGATGTCGGACGCCGTCCGGGCGAGGTCGTCGAGCTCGACCGCGGCGGCCACCCAGCGCCGATCCGCTGCCGCGGCTGCGGCGTCGCCCAGCCTGCGTTCGGCGTCCGCGAGCACCGTGGCGACCTCGTCGGACAGCGCCCGCGCCTGCCCGGCGGGCGCGCCCGCGCTGACCGCCGCGGCCACCAGCTCGTGCGCTTCCCGCGGTCGTCCGGCGCGCAGGGCCGCCCGCGCGCGCCGCAGCAGCTCCTGCGCCGACGGCTCGCCGTCCTGGCCCGCACCGTGTGGCATCCCCGCCCGGCCGTCCCCCCCGCCACCGGCTCGCTCCGCACCTGCCCGCCCCCGGTGCGCCGGACCTACCCCCGACCGTCCGGCCCGGCAGGCGCGGGCTCGACCACCGCGCCCAGCTCGGCGGCCAGCTCGGCGATCACCGCGGCGGCGCGGCGGTCGTCAAGGCCCCGGTCGGCGGCCTCGGCGAGCAGGTGGGCGTGGTCGTCGGCGACGAGCCGGTCCTCGACGAGCACGGCCGCCCGCACCCGTGGCCGCAGATGGTCGGCGACGTCGACCGCCACCGCGTCGAGGTAGGCCTCCACCGCAGCCCGCCCGGGCGCGAGCAGGTCCCCGACGTTCACCAGCAGCTCGTCGACGACGGCCCGCAGCCGCCCGGCGGGCAGCTCCCGCGCCCGGGAGCGCCACGCCGTCCACCCGGCCGTCACCTGCGGCTCCGTCGCCGACGGCAGGAGCCCGAGCAACGCGAGCAGCGTCGGCGGCGCCGCGGCCCCGGTCAGCCTGCCGAACTCGTCGAGCAGCGCCCGGATCTGCCGTCGCCGCTCCGGCCCGACCGACGGCCCGAGCGTCGGATGCCGCCGGACGTGCGTGGCCACCTCGTCGGGTGTCAGCCCGCTGAGCGCGCCGACCTCCTCCAGCCCGGCGACCTTGTCCCTCGGAATGCCCCCGTGCCGCTGGACGAGCCGGGAGATGGCGGCGTCCAGCAGCGCGTAGCGAGCCGCTTCGCGCTCCTCGCGGCCTGCGCGGGCCCGCACCGCAGCGGCGCGCCGGGTGTGCGCGTCGAGCAGCTCGGCGCTGCGCATGGCGTGCGTCTCGACCAGCAGCGCGACGAGCGCGCGGTAGCGGGGGTGGTCGCGCTGGCGCTGCCAGAACGCCCACACCTCGGCCACCCGCGCCGCGACGACGTCGTCGTCGAGCTCGCCGGACAGCGCGCGGTCGAGCGGCAGGTCGTACAGCTCGAACGGGTCCGAGGTGTCCGGCCCGCCGCGGCGCTCCACGGCGGCCAGCACCCGTTTGCGGTAGCCGTTGGGGTCGAACGGGGCCTGCTCACTCACGTCTGCGCTGCTTCCCCAGCTGATCGCGCTCGCGGGCGACCTCGGCCTGGGACAGCGTGGCGCCGGTGGTGGCGGTGAGCACGAGCGGCAGGCAGGCGTCGACGTGGAACGCGGTGACGGAAAGGACGCCGTCGAACCCCATCTCGAACGTCACGCGCACCTCGCTGCCCTCGCCGTAGCCGGGCGGAATGCCGGTGATCTCGCCCGCGATCAGCACCTTCGCGTCCTGGGCCCGGGCCGACTCGGCCTGCCCCTGCTGCTCGACGACGGTGACCTCGATGGTCGGCTGGTCGGCCCGCACGGTGCCGAACAAGCGGCTGGTGCGGATGGGGAGCCGGTCGTTGCGGTGCACCAGCCAGCTCACCTCCAGCCGTCCCAGCTCGGCGTTCACCGCGAGCACACCGAAGCCGCGGGACACGACTGTGTCCACGCGGATCTCCACGGCCCGCCGTACCTGGGCGAGCGGCACGCCGAACGCGTCGGCGACCCGGCGGCAGGCCGCGTCGAGGTCGGCGGGCAGCGCCTCGTCGAGCGAGGCGGCGTCGCGCAGCCGACCCCGGGATCGCAGGTCGTCGATCACCATGCGCTCCAGCTCGGTCTTCTCGCCGTAGATCGCCGCTCCTCGGGCGACCGCCAGCTCGGGGTCGTGCAGCTGGGGGTCGAGGTGCAGCTCCCGGCGCAGCAGCTCGGCCACGGCGGGCATGCGGGACGACCCCCCGACGAGCAGCACCCGGTCGACCTGCGCCACGCCCCGGCGGGCGGCCTCGTCGAGGCAGGCGCGGGTGAGGTCGACGGTGCGGCGCAGCAACGGGGCGGTCATCTCCTCCAGTTCCGCGCGGGAAAGCGGCACGGTGGCGCGCGCGCCGTCGTGGGTCACCACCACCTCGGTGCGCTCGGCGTCGGAGAGCTGAAGCTTCGCCCGCTCGGCGGCGAGCACGAGCGCCTGCGATCCGGCCGAGTCGTCGAGCGGGTCCTCGGCGTCGGGGTTGTCCGCGCAGAAGCGCCGCGACAGGTGCAGCGCGATGCGTTCGTCCCAGTCGGCGCCGCCGAGCTGGTGGTCGCCCTCGACGGCGAGCACGGAGATGCGCCGGTCGGCCAGCTCGATGACCGTGGCGTCGAAGGTGCCGCCGCCGAGGTCGTAGACGAGCACGGTCTCGCTCGGGCCCCCTTGGACATCTCCGGAGCCCCGTCGAGCCTGCCGAAGCCGTAGGACAACGCGGCGGCGATCGGCTCGGAGAGCACCTCGACGACGTCCAGGTTGGCGTAGGTGCCCGCCAGCACGGTGGCGCGGCGTTCCTCGTCGCCGAAGTAGGCGGGCACGGTGATCACGGCGGCGGTCGGCTCTTCGCCGGTCGCAAAGGCGGCGTCGGCGACGAGGCTCTTGAGGATCAGCGACGACACGGCGGGCGCCGACCAGGCCGTGCCGTGCGCCACGAACCGCCATTCCGCGTCGCCCATCCGCCGCTTGACGAGCGCGCACACGTGTTCGGGGTCCAGGCGGGCCTCGCGGCGCGCCCCCTCGCCGACGACGTACTCCCGCGGGCCCGCGAACAGCACGACCGACGGGGTGGTCACGGCGCCGGACAGCCCGGCGAGCACCTCCGGTCGTCCGTCCTTGCCGACGCGGGCGATCGCGGAGTTCGTCGTGCCGAGGTCGATTCCGTGAACGGCCACGGCCGGAGCGTAGCTAGTCTCGCGGTATGGCCGAGGTGACCCTGCAAGACGTCGCGGACCGGGTGGACGACGTCGCGCGCGCGTTGGCCCGGCAGGCGGCGACGCTCGGCGAACTCCGCTCCGGCCCCGGTGAGTCGGGGCCGGATGTGCCGCTGTTGGTGGAGCTGCACACGCTGCGGGTCGACGCGCTCGCGTGCGCCGCCACCGCGCGGGCGAACCGCGAGCGAGCCGCGTTCACGGCGATGGCGGCGGGGCTGGAGCGGCTGCTCGTCGGCCGCGGTGGCACGGTGGTGGCGCCCGCCCGCGGGGCGGCGTTCGACGCGCGCACGATGGAGGCGGGCGAGGTCACGCCGACGCTGGACGCGGCGGCCGACCGCACGGTCGCGGCGCTGCTCGAACCGGGCCTTTCGGTCGGGCCGCGGTCGGTCCGGCCCGCCCGGGTCGCGGTGCACAAGCTGACCACGCCGTAGCGGATGGCCCGTCCTGCGCGCCGCGCGCTGCGCCGGCAGGGTCTCCGACGTGCACCGTCCCCGTATGACATTGTCCGGCGTCGTCCTCGACTGCCCCGACCCGCAGGCCCTCGCGACCTTCTACGAGGAGCTGCTGGGGTGGCGCCGAACCCAGGACGAGCCCGCGTGGGTGAAGCTGGCAGGCGCCGAGGGCGGCGCGGGCCTGTCGTTCCAGCAGGACGAGCGCTACACCGCGCCGACGTGGCCCGCGGGTTCGAGCGACCAGCAGATGCAGGTGCACCTGGACATCCAGGTGGACGACCTCGACGTCGCGGGCGACCACGCCACGGCCGTCGGCGCCCGGCTGGCAGCGTTCCAGCCGCAGGACGACGTGCGGGTCTACCTCGACCCGGTGGGGCACCCGTTCTGCCTGTTCCTGCACACGGGCTGACCGCGGTCAGCCGACTTCGGCCATGACCTCGTCGGACACATCGAAGTTGGCGTAGACGTTCTGCACCTCGTCGCTGTCCTCGAGCGCGTCGATGAGGCGGAAGACCTTGCGGGCGCCCTCGACGTCCAGCGGCACCTGGACGGACGGCAGGAACGTCGGGTCGGCGGAGTCGTAGTCGATGCCCGCGTCGACGAGCGCCGTGCGCACCGGGATGAGATCGGTGGCCTCGGAGACGACCTCGAAGCTGTCACCGAGGTCGTTGACCTCCTCGGCGCCCGCGTCGAGCACGGCCAGCAGGACGTCGTCCTCGGAGGTGTCGTTCTTGGGCACGATCACGACGCCCTTGCGGGTGAACAGGTAGGACACCGAGCCGGGGTCGGCCATCGTGCCGCCGTTGCGGGTCATCGCCAGCCGGACCTCCGTGGCGGCCCGGTTGCGGTTGTCGGTGAGGCACTCGATCAGCACCGCGACGCCGCCCGGGCCATAGCCCTCGTAGGTGATCGTCTGGTACTCCGCGCCACCTGCATCGGCGCCCGAGCCCCGCTTGACGGCGCGATCGATGTTGTCGTTGGGCACCGAGCTCTTCTTGGCCTTCTGGATGGCGTCGTAGAGCGTCGGGTTGCCGTCGGGATCACCGCCGCCGGTGCGGGCGGCCACCTCGATGTTCTTGATCAGCTTGGCGAACATCTTGCCCCGGCGGGCGTCGATGACGGCCTTCTTGTGCTTGGTCGTCGCCCACTTGGAGTGCCCGCTCATGCCCGTCCCTTCGCCCTGCAAACCCCGTCCATGTTACCGACGGGCGCGGGCTACGCTGCGGCGGCCGTAGCCCTCACCACGTCGCAGAACAGGGCGTGGACGCGCAGGTCGCCGGTGAGCTCGGGATGGAACGCCGTGGCGAGCACCGGGCCCTGCCGCACGGCGACCGCACGCCCCGCGGCCGCACCGGTGTCGGAGCCCGCCACGGTGAGGCGGGGCACGGTGGCGAGCACCTGCACCCCGGCGCCGACCTCCTCCACCCACGGCGCCCGGATGAACACCGCCCGCACCGGGGCGCCGGCGAGCCCGTCGAGCCGCAGGTCGGTCTCGAAGGAGTCGACCTGGCGGCCGAAGGCGTTGCGCCGCACCACCACGTCCAGGCCGCCGAGCTGCTGCTGGTCGGGCCGCCCGCCCAGCACCTCGCGGGCCAGCAGGATCATCCCGGCGCACGAGCCGTAGGTCGGCATGCCCGCGGCGATGCGCGCCCGCAGCGGCGCGAGCAGCTCGAACGTCGTGAGCAGCCTGCTCATCGTGGTGGACTCGCCGCCCGGGAGCACGATCGCGTCGACGGCGTCCAGCTCGGCGGGGCGGCGCACGGGCACCGCACGCACGCCGCACGCGGCGAGCGCGGCGATGTGCTCGCGGACATCGCCCTGCAGGGCCAGCACACCGATGACGGACATGTCACCAGGGTAGATCGCCGCGCGCACGGGCTCCGCGGGACGAGGCCCGGAGTCATGACCGCCGCGCCGCACCGCCTCGGCCACGGCGGGCGCGACGGTCGGCGTCGAACACGCTGGGCACGATGAAGCTCGGGTTGGGCTCGTGGACGACGTCGGCGATCGCGGCCGCGGCGGCGAGCAGCATCTTGTCGGTGATGTCGCGGGCGTGCGCGTCGAGCAGCCCGCGGAACACGCCCGGGGAACGCCAGCACGTTGTTGATCTGGTTCGGGTAGTCCGACCGGCCGGTCGCCACGACCGCCGCGTGCTGCAGCGCCACCGCCGGGTCGACCTCGGGATCGGGGTTGGCCAGCGCGAACACGATCGCGTCGGACGCCATCGTGGCCAGCTCGGCGGCGCCGAACAGGTTGGGCGCGGACACCCCGATGAACACGTCGGCGCCGACGAGCGCGTCGGCGAGCGTGCCCGTCACCCCGTCGGTGTTGGTCTGCTCGGCGATCGAGCACGAGGTTCGCGTCCATGCCGGGACGGCCGCGGTGCACGATCCCGTCGACGTCGACGGCGAGCACGCTCGCCCGGGCCGTCCGTGCGCCAGCAGCCGGATGATCGCCGAGCCCGCCGCGCCGACCCCGCACACCACGATCTTGCAGTCGGCGAGCGGCTTGCCGACCACCCGCAGGGCGTTGCGCAGCGCGGCGAGCACGACGATCGCGGTGCCGTGCTGGTCGTCGTGGAAGACCGGGATGTCGAGCATCTCGCGCAGCCGGGCCTCGATCTCGAAGCAGCGCGGCGCGGCGATGTCCTCCAGGTTGATGCCGCCGTAGGCCGGGGCGAGGATCTGGACGGTCCGGATGATCTCCTCGGTGTCCTGGGTGTCCAGGCACACCGGCCAGGCGTCGACGCCCGCGAACCGCTTGAACAGCGCCGCCTTGCCCTCCATCACCGGCATCGCCGCGGCCGCGCCGAGGTTGCCCAGCCCGAGCACGGCCGAGCCGTCGGTGACCACGGCGACGGTGTTGCGCTTGATCGTCAGCCGGCGGGCGTCGGCCGGGTTGGCCGCGATCGCCTGGCAGACCCGGGCGACGCCGGGGGTGTAGGCGCGCGAGAGGTCGTCGCGGTTGCGCAGGCTGACCTTGGAGTGCACCTCCAGCTTGCCGCCGAGGTGCATCAGGAACGTCCGGTCGGACACCTTGCGCACGCGCACGCCGGGCAGGCCTCGAACGCGGCGGTGATCTCCGCGGCGTGCGCCTCGTCGCGGGCGTTGCAGCGAGATGTCGACGACGAGGTGGCGGCCCGTGCGCCTCCACCACGTCGAACGCGGTGACCACGCCGCCGACGCGGCCGACGGCCACGGTGAGGTCGCCCGCCGCGCTGGCGGAGGCGGGCACCTCGACGCGGGCGGTGATGGCGTATCCGGGTCCGGGAACGGGCACGGGGAACCCTTCTGAACGTGATGCCGCCGAGACGGCCGCCCGTTGACGGCCGTCGTGGCTTGGTCGGATGAAGATACTGCGGCACGCGGCGACGGTCGGAGTTCCGGCCATTCCGTCCACGGGGGGTTGTGACCCCACCGTGACCGGGTGTGAGATGAACCACTGGCTTCTACGCAGTGTCGCGGAGGTGGTCGTCCCATGACCGTCAGAGCAGCAAGCCGGTCCGAGGCCCGGCGATCAGGCGGTCGCCGTCGCCGATCCGGCGAAAGTGCGCAACGTCGTTCTCGTCGGGCCTTCGGGGGGCGGCAAGACCACGCTCGTCGAGGCCCTGCTCGCGCACACCGTCCGCGATCCCCCGCGCGGGCACCGTCGTCGACGGCACCACGGTGTGCGACCACGATCCCGCCGCGGTGCGCCAGCAGCGCTCGGTCGCGCTGGCCGTCGCCCCCGTCCTCCACGACGAACACAAGATCAATCTGATCGACACCCCCGGCTACGGTGACTTCGTCGGTGAGCTGCGGGCCGGGCTGCGCGCCGCCGACGCCGCGCTGTTCGTCATCCCCGCGAGCGAGGGCCGCGAGGGCGCGATCGACCCGGCCACGGTCGCGCAGTGGGAGGAGTGCGCCGCGGTCGGCATGCCCCGCGCCGTCGTCGTCGCCCGCTGCGACCACGCGCGGGCCGACCAGGAGGCCACGATCGCGGCCTGCCAGGAGAGCTTCGGCGCCGGTGTCGCGCCGCTCTACCTGCCGATCCGCGACGGCGAGTCGATGACCGGGCTGTACGGCCTGCTCTCCCGGACGCCCGCGGACCAGGCGCCGCCCGACGCCGAGGACGCCCGCGCCACGCTCATCGAGGGGATCATCGAGCAGTCCGAGGACGAGACGCTCATGGAGCGCTACCTCGGCGGCGAGGACATCGAGCTCACCACCCTCATCGACGACCTGGAGACGGCGGTCGCGCGCGGCGCGTTCCACCCGGTGATCCCGGTCTGCGCCTCCAGCGGGATCGGGCTCGACGCGCTGCTGGAGGTGCTGATCGGCGGGTTCCCGTCGCCGCTGGAGCGCCCGCTGCCCGCGCGTGTCGGGCATCGACGGCTCCGACCGCGACGCCGCTCTCCGCCGACCTCGACGGGCCCGCTGGCCGCGGAGGTCGTGCGCACCTCCGCCGACGCCTACGTGGGGCGGGTCTCGCTGGTGCGGGTGTTCTCCGGCACGCTGCGCGCCGACACCACCGTGCACATCAGCGGGCACACGCTCATCCCGACGCAGCGCACCGTCGTCCTCCGCGACGGCGGCCACGACACCGACGAGCGGCTCGCGCACGTCTACTCGCCGATGGGCGCCACGCTCAGCCCGGTCGACGCGTGCGGCGCGGGCGACATCTGCGCGCTCACCAAGCTGGGCAGCGCCGAGACCGGCGACACGGTGTCGGCCGTCCGACGACCCGCTGCTGCTCTCCTGCTGGGACCTGCCCGAGCCGCTGCTGCCCGTCGCGATAACCGCGCACACCCGGGGCGACGAGGACGCGCTGGTCAAGACGCTCGCGAAGATCGTCGCGGCGGACCCGACCCTGCGGTTGGAGCGCAACCAGGAAACCCACCAGACCGTGCTGTGGTGCATGGGCGAGGCGCACGCCGACGTGGTGCTGTCGCGGCTGCGGGCGGGCGGCGCCGAGGTCGACACCGAGCCGGTGCAGGTGGCGATGCGCGAGACGATCGCGAAGCCCGCGCGGGTGACCGGCCGCCACGTCAAGCAGTCCGGTGGGCACGGCCAGTTCGCGGTGTGCCACGTCGAGTTCGAGCCGCTGCCGCGTGGGGAGGGGTTCGCGTTCGAGTCCAAGGTCGTGGGCGGCTCCGTGCCCACGCAGTACATCCCGAGCGTCGAGAAGGGCCTGCGGGCGCAGCTGGAGCGCGGCCTCTCCGACGCCAAGCACCCGGCCGTCGACCTCAAGGCCACGCTGGTCGACGGCAAGGCGCACAGCGTCGACTCCTCCGACGCCGCGTTCCAGACCGCCGGTGCGCTGGCGCTGCGGGAGGCGGCGTCGGCGTGCGGGGTGGTGCTGTTGGAGCCGGTCGACGAGGTGGAGTCCGCATCCCGGACGACTACCTCGGCGCGGTGCTCGGCGACCTGTCGGGGCGGCGCGGACGCGTGCTCGGCACCGAGGTCGCCGGGCCGGGCCGCACGCTGGTGCGCGCCGAGGTGCCCGCCATCCGAGCTGATCCGCTACGCCGTGGACCTGCGCGCCATGACCAGCGGCGCGGCGGCGTTCACCCGGCGCTTCTCCCGCTACGAGGAGGCCCCGCCTGCGCGCTGAAGCTCTGCCACGATCACCGAGTTGGTGCGCAGAGCGGCCATGGCCGACTGTTTCGCCGACCGGGTCTGCGCGGCGGGCGGCCACCCCCGCCACCGTGCGCGCCATCACCCCGAACACGAAGTCGTGCCCGGGACGAACGGCGTGCCAGTACAGGCGGCCCGCCAGGCCGTCGGGCGTGAAGAGCACGCGCTGCACGTAGCGGCTGCGGCGAACGCCGTCCGGCTCGGCCCGTAGCTCCAGGCGGGCGGTGCCGGGCAGCCGGGTCTCGGCGCGCAGCAGCACGCGGGCGCCCGGCTCCACCTCCTCGACGCGCCACCAGTCCCACGCCGCGCCCGGCTCGATCCGGTCGGGGCGGGTGCGGCGGGCGCCAACGCCACCGAGCAGGCGGTCGACGCCGCCGCGCAGCGCCCACGCGCCCGGCACGGTGTACCAGCCGGTGTCACCGCCCAGTCCGGTGATCACATCCCAGAGCACGGCGGCGGGCGCGGCGACGGCCTCGACGTGCTCGCCGACCAGGGGCGGGGTCTCCCGCTCGGCCAAGGCCCGGCGCACCGCCTCCGCGTACGGCGTGGGGCCGCCCGGCGGCGGACCCGCGGGCGGTGTTCCCCGGCAGACCAGCTCGTGCTCCATCGACTCCAGCAACGGGCCCGCGAGGTGCCGGTCGACGGGCAGGACGGCACCCAGCGCCCGCGCGGTGAGCCGCGGCGCGGAGACCGGAACCGGCACCAGCACCGGCCGCGGCTGCCCCGCCGCCACCGCGCAGCCCGCCACCAGCTCACCGAACGTCAGCACATCCGGGCCGCCCACGTCGAAGGTCGCGTTGACCTCGGGCGGGAGGGTGAGGCAGGCCGTGAGGTGGTGGAGCACGTCGTCGATGCCGATGGGCTGGGTGTGGTTCCACGCGCGGTCGGGCATTGCGAGCACCGGGCCGGACCCGGCCAGCGTGCGGATCATCTCGAAGCTCGCCGAGCCCGCCCCGATCACGATCCCCGCCTGGAGGACCGCCGTCGGCGCCCGCCCGGCCAGCAGGATCTCGCCCACCTCGCGCCGTGACGCCAGGTGCGCCGAGTTCCGCGGGCCCGCAGGCTGCAGGCCGCCGAGGTAGACGACGCGGCGGGCATCGGCGGCGGCCGCGGCGAGGGTGGTCGCGGCGCGCCGGTCGCGTGCGACGAAGTCGGGCCCGTCCATCGCGTGCACGAGGTAGAACACGGCGTCGACGCCCGCACAGGCGGCGCCGACCGACGAGGGGTCGGCCATGTCGCCGCGCACCGCCTCGACCCGCTCCGCCCATGGTCGCCGGGCCAGCTTTCCCGGGTCTCGGACGAGGCAGCGCACGGCGTGCCCGTCGTCGAGAAGGCGGGGGACGAGGCGGGAGCCGACGTAACCGGTGGCCCCGATGACCAGACAGTGCACCGGCCAAGGGTGCCCGCACGCGGAGGACGCCGCCAGCCGGGTCAGGGCAGGCCCGCGAGCCGCAGCAGCGCCGTCGTCGCGGCGGCGAGGATCACCACCAGCACGAACGGGACCCGCCGCCACGCCGCCACCGCGCCGACGGCCACCCCGAGCGGTCGCGCCCAACCGGCGAAGCCGCCGTCTTGGGTGAACGTGCTCACGGCGACGAGCGCGAGGAGCAGCGCCGTCGCGCCGAGGTCGAGGTACCGCTCGATGTGCGCGGGCACGCGCACGCGGCCGCGCAGGAGCAGGCCCGCGAGCCGGATGAGGTAGGTCCCCGCCGCCAGGGACAGCACGGCAGGCCAGGTCATGCCTTCCCCTTCCGCCTGCGCCCCGCGGCGCCCAGGCCCAGCAGGCCGGTGAGCACCGGCAGGCCGGGCGCCAGGAACGGCGTCGTCGCCACGGCGATCACCGCCGCGGCGAGGCCGACCCGCCGGGCGTCGGTGCGGTGCAACGCCGGGAGCAGGAGCGCGAGCAGGGCGGCCGGGTAGGCCGCGTCGACTCCGAACACGCCGGGATCGGGGATGGTCGAGCCGGCCACGATCCCCAGCAGCGTCCCGACGTTCCAGAACGTGGCCAGCAGGATGCCGCACGTCCAGTAGGCCCGCCGGGCCCGCGTGCCGCTCCCCCGCGCCCGCGAGAACGCCACCACCTCGTCGATGAGGAGGTGCGCGCCCAGCACTCGGGCGGGCCAGCGGTCACCGACGACGTTGGCGACCGCCAGCCCGAACGGCAAGTGCCGCACGTTGAGCAGCAGGCCGCCCGCCACGGCCGCGACCGGGCTCCCGCCCGCGGCGACCACGGCCACCGCGAGGAACTGCGCGCCGCCCGCCAGGACCAGCAACGACATGGCGATCGTCAGCGGCCACGGCACGCCCGCCGCGGCGGCAAGCGCCCCGAACGACACGCCGACGACGCCGACCGCGACGGCCAACGCGAGCGCGTCCCGCACATCGGCCCGGAAATCCCCCACTGTTCGATCTGACGAACGCACGTCCATTACGATGAACCCAAGAAGCTGGGTTCGTCAAGGCGAACGAGGAGACCGATGGAGCGAACGGCACCGCTCGACGTGATCGCGGCGTCGCTGCGCAGGGAGCGGGAGCGGCACGGGATCTCACTCGCCGAACTTGCCCGGCGGGCGAGCCTGGCGAAGTCCACGCTCTCCCAGCTGGAAGCGGGCATCGGCAACCCCAGCATTGAGACGGTCTGGGCGCTGGCCGTGGCGCTGGACGTGCCGTTCAGCAAGCTTGTCGACCCGCATGAGGAGCCGGTGCAGGTGATCCGCGCTGGCGGGGGCAACGTCATGCGGTCCGACCACGCACCGTTCGCCGCCGTTCTGCTGTCGGCGTGCCCGCCGGGCGCGCGGCGGGATCTGCACGTCATGACGGCCGAGCCGGGCGGAACCCGCGACGCGCACGCCCACCTGCCCGGAACGACCGAACACGTCGTCGTGGCCGCGGGCCGGTGGCGGGCCGGGCCGGTGGGCGCCGAGGTGGAGCTGGGTCCCGGCGACTACGCGCGCTTCCCTGGCGACCGGCCGCACTCCTACGAGGCGCTGGAGCCGGGCAGCTCCGCCGTGTTGGTGATGGAGCACCGGTGAGCTGTCCGAAGCGGATGGTGTACGGGCCGTGCGGCGGCGTCACGCCCGCGGGCGGGTGCGAGGTCGACGCCGCGCTGCCGTGTCCGTTCGTCGACGAGCCGACGGTCGCCTGGCACGGGCCGACCCCCGCGTCCGCGCTGATTCCCGCCGCCCCGTCTCTCCCGGCCGCGCCGCCCGGTGCCCCGTCGCTCCCGATCGCGCCGCCCAGCCCGCCGTCCGTCCCGACGGCGCCGCCCGTCCCGCGCGCGGCGCCCGTAGCCCGACCATCCCGTGTCGCACGGTCCTTTCCGCGCGCGGCACCCACCGCGGCCGAACCACCCGATGCCTTCGTGGTCACGAGCGGACCTGTCGCCGAGACGCCACCGCCGTGGTCGGCCACGTCGCGGGTGGTGCTCGCCGACCTGCCGACGGCAGCGCTGGATCGCGGCGCGCTCCTGCGCGGCGCTGACCTGCTGGCAGGCAGTGCCGACGGCGTGCTCATCGGTGATCATCCGGGCGCGCGGGTGCAGTTCCCGCCGTCCTATCGGGCGCTGCTGCTGCACGACCGCGGTATCGCCGTCTGGGCGGGGTTGAACTGCCGCGACCGCAATCGCGTCGCGCTCGAAGGCGAGCTCGCAGCGCTCGCCGACGCGGGCGCGGCCGCGGTGCACTGCGTCACCGGCGACCACCCCGCCGTCGGCCACCGGCCCGACGCCGCGCCGGTGTTCGACCTCGACGCCACCCGCCTGGCGGCGCTGGCGCGCGCGGCGGGCCTGTTGGTGTCGGTGGCGGAGTCGCCGTGCGCGCCGCCCGCCGCCCGGCGCCCGGCCCGGCTGGCCGAGAAGGTGCGGGCGGGCGCGCAGGTGTGCGTGATCAACCACGCGGGCGGCCGCGCCGCGGTCGCCGAGTTCGTCGCGGCCGGTCCGGACATCCCCTACATCGCGTGCGTCCCGGTGGTGCTCGGGCCCGCGCAGGCCCGGCTGCTCGCAGCGTTCCCCGGCCTCGTCCTGCCGCCGGGGTTCCTCGCCGGGATCCTCGACGCGCGCAACCCGACGGTCGCGGGCATCGACGCGGCGGTCCGGCTCGCCGAGGAGCTGCTCGACGTGCCGGGAGTGCGCGGCGTCGACCTCGGTGCCGTGCCGGTCAAGGGCGAGGAAGAGACGACCACCCGCGCGCTGGCCACCGTCGCCCGCGCCCTCCGCGGCTGACCGCCACACCCGCACGGTGAGTCCCGCGTTTCGGCACGGCGAGTCCCCCGTCTCGGCACGGCGAATCCCCCGTCTCGGCACGGCGAATCCCCGTCTCGGCACGGCGAGTCCCCCGTCTCGGCACGGCGAGTCCCCCGTCTCGGCACGGCGAATCCCCCGTCTCGGCACGGCGAATCCCCCGTCTCGGCACGGCGAATCCCCCGTCTCGGCGGGCAACTGACCGTCCACAGTCGGCTACCCCCGGCCGCCGCATGCCGGCCATGCCGCCGCCCGCTCTCCGGTCGCCGTCCGCGCTGACCTCCCAGCGCCGCCTGGCAGCCCACGAGCTGGGACTCGCTGCGTCGATGTCTGGGAGCGCCGTGTCGCAGCGTGCGACACGCCGTGCTGAAACGCGAGACTCACCCCGCGGCTCGCCTGACCAGGAGCGTCCGGAGCCGCTCGGCGATCTCGCGCTGGGGCCCGCCCACCAGCTCACCGTCGCGCACGACCACGCGGCCCGCCACGACGACGTGCCGCGCCCGCCGCCCCGGCGACCGCCACAACAACCCGCCCAACGGATCGGCACCGCCCGCGTCGGCGACACCGGTGACGTCCCAGCAGACGAGGTCCGCCGCTGCGCCGGGTGTGAGAACGCCCAGCTCCGGACGTCCCAGCCCGACCGCGGAGCCTGCGGTGGCCCACCCGAGCACCTCCCGCGCCGTCACCGGGCGTCCGGCGAGCGGCGCCACCTGCAGCGCGAGACGTGCGTCAGCCAAGAGGTGGCCTGCGTCGTTGCTGCCGCCGCCGCTGGTCCCGAGCCCGACCACGACACCGGCGTCCGCCACGGCCGCCGCCGGGGCCACACCCCAGCCCATCGGCACGTCGCACCCCGGCGCGTGGGTGACGCTCACGCCCGCCGCAGCCACTTCGAGGATTTCCGCGGACGTCACCCCACAGAGATGGGCGAGCGTCACGTCCGGCGCGAGCCAGCCCCAGTCGCGGAGCAGCTCCAGCGGTCGTCGGCCGTAGCGCTGCTCGGCGACTTCCACGTCGACCTGCTCGCCCGCCTGGGTCCGACGTCGCAGGCCGTGCCGCGCCGCGACCTCACCGAGCAGGGCGAACGTCCGCTCACCGTCGCTGTGCACGCCTGCAGGCCCGACCGCGACCTGCACCATCCCGGTCGCGTCGCCACCGAGTGCCGTCGCGATCGCGTCGGCGGACGCGGCCGCCTGCTCCGGGTCGTCGCGGGCGCTCCCCCGCACGAACACCAGCCGCGCGCCCAGTTCCGCAGCGGCGTCGACGACCGCGAGCGCGATGTCGACCCCGTCGCCGGGCGGCCAAGTGAGGTGGTGATCGGCGACGGTCGTCACCCCGCCGAGGAGCGCCTCGGCGAAGCCGACCGACGCCGCAGCCCGCGCCAGCTCGGCGTCCACCCCGACCGCGGCGTACGCGACGGCCATGCGCGGCAGCCATTCCCGCATCGGCACGCCGCGGGTGCCGGGCAGCGTGCGGAAGGCGGTCTGCAGGAGGTGGTGATGGGCGTTGACAAGGCCGGGAGTCACGACACATCCGGACGCGTCGAGAACCTCACCGGCAACGTCGTCGTCCACGACACGCCCACCGGCGCAGCGGACGACCCCGCCGGGGATCTCCGCTGCGCCGGTCCACACCAGGTCGGCTCCGCTGACAGTCAGCACGGAGCCAGTGTCACGGCACCGCCACCGCCACGTGAACGAGGCCCGGCTTGGTGCTCGTTGTCGTGCCCTCGGAGCTCGACCCGTCATCCGGCTTGCCCGCGGACGTGTCGCCCGGGTTCAGCGGGTACTGGCGCACCCAGTCGACGTACATGTGCGAGGTCTGGACGACACCGCCGTGCGGGAACCAGTCGAGCTGGATGCACAGGTGCATCGGGCCCGGCGGGAGCGCCTTGGTGTTGTCGGTGCGCCACCACTGCTTGCCGTCGACGAAGGCGGCGATGTGATCGGGCGTCCACTCGACCGCCCAGTTGTGCCACTGCGTCGCGTCGATCTTCACGTTGCCCTGCAACTGGGAGTTGTCGTGTCCGTAGTGCAGGAACATGTCGGTGGACTGACGCGTGTGATCGGACATCTCCATGAAGTCGACCTCGCCGCCGACCGGCCAGTTCTCCGCGTCCGGCCAGAGCAGCAGCAGCGCGTTGTAGGAGCGGTCGCTGGCGGGCGCCTTGACCCGACCCTCCCAGCGGCCGTACTTCTGGCCGTGGTCCCAGGCCATGCCCTCGGTGTTGCCGTTGGGGTCGCCGGTGATCGTCATGACGCCGTTCTCGAGGCTCACGGCGTCGGGCGTGCGTCTGCCCTTGCCGCCGTGGCCTGGGCCGTCGTAGAGGCCCCAGGACTTGTCGAGCGGGCCGTCGAACTCCTCGACCCGGTTCGGCTTTCCCCAGCCGTACTTCGCGGCCGCACTCGTCGCGAAGCCTGCGGACTGGTCGGGATGGCAGGGGTCGACCGGTGTGGGGTTCGGCTCACCCGCGTTGGGCCGCGGCGCGGGCGGGTCCTCGGGATCGGACAAGGGAGTGGGCTGGGCGGTCGGGCGCGCGGCTGTATCCGCAGTGGCGGCGCGGTTGACGGCGACGCCACCGGAGACTTGCGCCGGGGGCCCGTCCGGGCCGCCTTCGACGCGTGCGGCAGGTGCGGCGGCCGCCGTGACGTCGGAACCGACCCCGTTCACGGTCACCGGGGCGCGCACCGTCACCGGTTGCGCCGCCCCGGCGGGCGTAGCCACCGTCGCGGGCGGGGCCTGCACGGATACGGCCGAAGCTGCGGCAGCGGGCACGGCCCCGCCGGGGACGTCGGAGGCGGGAGCCCCGAGCGCCGGAACGGCGGCCGGAGGAGCTTGGGGCGTCAGGGCCATCGCCGCCCGCGCCGCGGCCTCGGCCTCGGCCTCGGCCTCGGCCGAGCGCACGACCAGCGAGGCCGACATCGCTACCGCGGACACCGACTTCGTGAGGGCCGCGGACGACGACGCGACCAATGCGGCGGCGGAGTTCACCAGCTTGTTGGCTCTTGCGACGAGATCGTCGGCGGGACCGGTTGGGCCGACGGGGACGTCGAGGCGATCGGCCGGGTCGGCGGGGAGGGCGGCGGGGGCCGCCGGCGCGACCGGCGCAACGGAGGCGTCGGGGAACGCGGGAACTGCGGGAGACGCGGGCACCCTACGTTCGGCGGGCAATGCCGGCGCTGCAGCAGCGGTACCGGCGGGTGAGCCGCCCGCACCTGATGTCGCCGGTTTGGCCACTCTCGCCGGTTGGGCAGCAGCCGCTACGCCTGCAGAGGCCGAGGACGCCGCGGGTGCCGCGGCACCCGCCACGGTGGTCGGGCTCGCCGCCGGGGCAGGGGCCGCTGCCGCGGGGCCTTGCGCACGATCCAGAGCCGGTGCGGCCGGAGCCGCTGGCACCGCCACCATCGGAGCCGAGGGAGCCGCGGGAGCCGCCGGGGCACCGAAAGCCGCAGCCGCCGGGACCCCGGGCACATCGGCGGCCGGTGCGTTCGGTGCCACCGGGACCGCAGGCGCCGCCAGGCGCCGACGGCGGGCGCCGCCGGTGCCGCCGTGGACCGCAGGCGCAGCGCCGACGGCCGGAGCCGCCGGTGCCGCTGGGACCGCAGGCGCAGCGCCGACGGCCGGAGCCGCCGGTGCCGCTGGGACCGTAGGCGCAGGGCCGACGGCTGGTGCCGCCGGTGGGACCGCAGACGCAGCGCCATCAGCCGGCTTCGCGGCGGCCCCAGGTGCCGGTGGAACGGCCGGGGCCGGGGGCGCAGCCGGGACCGCAGGAACGATCGGGGCCCCCGGTACAGCCGGGACCGCCGGAACAACCGGAGCCCCCGGTACAGCCGGGACCGCCGGAACAACCGGAGCCCCCGGTACAGCCGGGACCGCCGGAACAACCGGAGCCCCCGGTACAGCCGGAGCAGCCGGAGCACCCGGAGCCCCGGGCGCAGCCGGGACCACAGGCACAGCCGGGCGCGGCCGGAGCCGCAGGCGCCGCCGGGTTGGCGGCCCCAGCAGGACCGGCCGGAGCACCCGGCACGGGTACGGAAGGAGCTGGTCCGGTGGGCGCCGCGGGCTCTACCGGCGCGGCCGGGCCCGTCGGAACGGCCGGTGCGCCGGGAGCAGCCTGCACGCCGGGGTCCGCGGGAGCCACACAGCCTGCGGGCGCGGTGAGCGGGACCCCACCGGCTCGCGGCTCGGCGGCAGCAGCGATCGAACCCGCCAGCATGGCCGTGACGACGATCCCCCCGACCGTCACGTATCGCCTCATCAAGCTCTCCTGCCCCTCGTGTCACACGGATTGGCAGGGGGCACAGTAGGGCGATCCCGTTACCGAGATCAGCAGAAGACACCCCATCGAGTGCGACTTCGCAGCGACGGGGCATCACCGTCCGAAGTCGCGGGTAGGGTCCCCCGCCGACGGCCGGAGCGCTAGGCGCGACGAGCGGTCATTCCGCGTCGTACGTGCCCGAATGGATGAACGGGGGTCACCACCCGCGCGCGGCGTAGCGCTGCTCGGCAGGCAGCTCGGCGACGTTGATGCCGACCATCGCCTCACCGAGGCCCCGCGAGACCTTGGCGATCACGGCGGGGTCGTCGAAGAACGTGGTGGCCTTGACGATCGCCTCCGCGCGCTGGGCCGGATCGCCGGACTTGAAGATCCCGGAGCCGACGAAGACGCCCTCCGCCCCGAGCTGCATCATCATCGCGGCGTCAGCGGGCGTCGCGATGCCGCCCGCGGTGAACAGCACGACCGGCAGCTTGCCCGCCCGCGCCACCTCGGTGACCAGCTCGATCGGGGCCCGAAGCTCCTTCGCCGCCCCGTACAGCTCCGCCTCGTCCAGCGCGGCCAGTTTGCGGATCTCCGAGCGGATCGACCGCATGTGCCGGGTGGCCTCGACGACGTTGCCCGTGCCCGCCTCACCCTTGCTGCGGATCATGGCTGCGCCCTCGGAGAGACGCCGCAGCGCCTCACCGAGGTTGGTCGCACCGCACACGAACGGCACGGTGAAGGGCCACTTGTCGATGTGGTGGGCCTCGTCGGCGGGTGTGAGCACCTCGGACTCGTCGACGTAATCGACGCCGAGCGACTGCAGCACCTGCGCCTCGACGAAGTGCCCGATGCGGGCCTTGGCCATCACGGGGATCGAGACGGCGTCGATGATGCCCTGGATCATGTCGGGGTCGCTCATACGGGCGACGCCGCCCTGCACGCGGATGTCGGCGGGCACCCGCTCGAGGGCCATGACGGCGACGGCCCCCGCATCCTCGGCGATCTTGGCCTGCTCGGGGGTGACCACATCCATGATCACGCCGCCCTTCAGCATCTCGGCCATCCCGCGCTTCACGCGCGCGGTGCCCTGCTGCTGGCCTGCGCTCGGCGTGGCGGACACGTGCTGGTCGGACGACACGGCAATACCTCTCACTCCTGCGACGGTGACACCCGATCGTACGTCAGCGCAGGTGACGGGTCGGCGATCTCGAAGTAGGCGGGCATCGGCGCCGTGCCCGCGAGCCGCAGCCAGCGGACCAGACGGCGCGAGCGCAGGCCGAGGGTGTCGCGGACGGCGTCGTTGTGCACCCGCCGGGCGAGGACGAGCAACTGCTCGGCGTCGGCGAGGGCGGTGCGCACGTCGGGAGGCAGCGCGGTCCGGTCGACGCGGGCGAGAGCACGACCCAGGGCGTTGGCCGCCACTTCGGGGTCAACGGTGGATCGCGACATCGGCATTGGGGTGTCCGCACAAGCGTCTGGACGCTTGTGCGAGCACCGCATCGCCGGTGCCGCCACCCCCGCCTGCTCCGCCACCCCCGCCGGTGCCGCCACCCCCGCCTCCGCCACCCCCGCCGGTGCCGCCACCCCCGCCTCCTCGCCACCCCCGCCGGTGCCGCCACCCCCGCCTCCTCCGCCACCCCCGCCGGTGCCGCCACCCCCGCCTCCTCCGCCACCCCCGCCGGTGCCGCCACCCCCGCCTCCTCCGCCACCCCCGCCGGTGCCGCCACCCCCGCCTCCTCCGCCACCCCCGCCGGTGCCGCCACCCCCGCCTGCTCCGCCACCCCCGCCGGTGCCGCGACCCCCGCCTGCTCCGCCACCGCCGCCCGTCGGGCCAACGCGACGTCCAGCCCCGCCCGCGCCGCATCGACCCGGATGTGCAGCCGGTGCAGCCGCCGTACACGCGAAGCGCAGAGCGCGACCGCCCACGCCACAGCGACGAGGCACACGAGCACACCGAGCACGGTCACGACGCCCACCGCCGCGGGTCGGCCGCGACCGCCGCCCGGTAGACCCGCTCGACGTCGGCCGCGACCAGCGACCAGTCGAACTCCGCCGCCCGCACCCGTCCCGCGGCCGAGAGCGCGGCGCGCCGGGCGGGGTCGTCGAGCAGCGCGCCGAGCGCAGCGGCCAGCGCCACCGGGTCCCCGGCCCGGAACAGCGCGCCCGCGGGCGGGTCGCCGAGCACGGCGCGGAACGCGTCGAGGTCGCTCGCCAACACCGGAGCACCTGCCGCCAACGCCTCGGCCAGCACGATCCCGAAGCTCTCGCCGCCGGTGTGCGGGGCGCAGAACACGGTGGCGGCCCCGAGCACGGCCGCCTTGCGGGCGTCGTCGACAGCGCCGAGCACCTCCGCCCGCCCACGCAACGCCATGGCATCGCCCCGCCCGACCACGACGAGCCGCAGCCCCGGGCGACCCAACCGCGCCAGCGCGTCGAGCAACACCGCCATGCCCTTGCGGGGCTCGTCGAACCGGCCGACGAACGCCACGGTGTCCCCCGCCCGCGGCCCGGTCGGCGCCAGGGCGGCCACGTCGACGCCGTTGGGGATCTCGATCGCGTCCCCGCCGAGGTGACGCACCTGCACCCGCCGCGCCGACGGCGAGACGGCGATGCGCGCCGTCACCTTCTCCATCATCGGCTGGATGACCCCGCCGAGCACGGCGAGCGCCCGCGAGCGCTCCGTCGACGTGTGGAACGTCGCCACGACCGGTCCCTCGGCCAGCAGCAGCGCGAACGCGGACACGCTGGCGGTGGTGGGCTCGTGCAGGTGCAGCACGTCGAACCGGTGCGCGAGGAGCCACCGCCGCACCCGCGCGTACGCCACCGGCCCGAACGCGACGCGTGCCACCGATCCGTTGTAGGGCACCCCGACGGCCCGGCCGACCGGTGTGACGAACGCGGGCACCGGGCCCTCGGCGGGCGCCAGCACGTGCACGGCGTGGCCACGCGCCCGCAGCGCCGAGGCCAGGCCGAGCACGTGCGCCTGGACCCCGCCCGGCACGTCGAGGGAGTACGGGCACACCATGCCGATGCGGAGCGTCACGCGCGATCGGCCGTCCACAGTGGCTGCAGGACGTGCCAACCGGTGGGGTCGTCCGCGACGAGCGCGCCCAGCGCGTCGGCCAGTGCTTGCGTCGCCTTCGCCACGTCCGCGGGCCCGGGCACCGGGACAGGTGCGCCGAACGCGATCGTCCAGCCGTCGGAGGTGAACCCCAGCCGGGTCGGCAGCAGCGTGGCGCCGGTGAGGGCGGCCAGCCGCGCAGGGCCGGACGGCAGTCGGGCGGGCTCGCCGAGAAGGGCGACGTCGAGGCTCGCGCCGAGCACGTCCCGGTCGGCGAGCACGCAGACGACACCGCCGCCCCGCAGCCGCCGCAGCAGCGCGCGGTAGGCGCCCTCCTCGACCATGTCGAAGCCCAGCGCCACCCGGTGCGCCACGAACCGGCGGTACACCGACTCGGGCCGCAGCCGCTGCCCGACCGTGGTGAACACCGGCTCCAGGCCGCGGCGGCGCAGGGTCTCGATCAGCCACACGCCCGCGGCGTCCCAGTTGCCGCTGTGCGGCAGGGCGATGATCAGGCCGCGACCCGCGGCGAGGGCCTCGTCGAACGGCGCACGGTTGGTGACCGTCGTGTCCGCGGCGATCCGCGCTCCGTCCGCGGCGGTGAGCCGGAACGTCTCGCACCAGTAGCGGGCGTAGCTGCGCATGCCGTCGCGGACCAGCGCGGCGGCACCCAGCCGCGCGAGGTTGGCCTGCAGTTGGCGAACGCCCGGCCCGTTGCGGCGCACGGCCAGGTCGGCGCCCAGCCGGAACAGGGCGTACGCGAGCCGCTCCGGCAGCAGGCGCACGAGACCCCACGCGGCGGCGTACTGCAGGTCGGTCAGGCGCGCGTTCACGACGCGGTGGGGTCGGGCGGGACTTCGCGTGCGCTCCGGCGCGCCTCGGCGAGGCGCTGCCCGACCGTCCACAGCGACGCCGCCGCGAGCACCCACAAAGCGACGTCCAGCGCGTACGGCACCCCCAACCCGGCGAGCGCGGTGCCGACGAGGGCGAGGATCAGCCGTTCGGCCCGTTCGACGAGGCCGCCGACCACCCGCAGCCCCGCCCCCTCGGCCCGCGCCTTGATGTAGGAGATCAGCTGGCCCGCGACCAGGCAGATCAGCGCGGCCACGCCCAGCACCCGGGCCTCCCCGACGCCGAGCGCCCACCAGGTGAGTGCGGCGAAGAGGGCGCCGTCGGCGATGCGGTCGCAGGTGGAGTCGAGCACCGCCCCGAAGGGCGTGCCCCCTCCGCGGGCCCGCGCCATCGCGCCGTCCACCAGGTCGAACAGCACGAACAGGGTGACGACCAACGTGCCGATGAACAGCTGCCCGCGCGGCAGGAACCACAGCGCCGCCACCACCGAGCCGACGGTGCCCGCCACCGTGACCGCGTCGGGTGTGATCCCGCGCGCCACGAGCCAACGGCCGATCGGCTCGGTGACGCGGTTGACGTACACGCGGGCGACGACGTTGAGCATGTGCTCCTGCTTGTCTCGGGCTCGCCGCCAAGCCTATCCGGATCTCCGCGCCCGTCCCGGCCACGCCTCGGCCAGCAGCGCGCGGGTCTCGGACAACAGTTGCGGGATGACCTTCGTCTGGCCGATCACCGCGATGAAGTTGGCGTCGCCGCCCCAACGCGGCACGACGTGCTGGTGCAGGTGGGCGGCCAGCGAGCCGCCCGCGACCGCGCCGAGGTTCATGCCGACGTTGAACGCGTGCGGCGCGGCGACCGTCCGCATCGCCCGCAGCGCGTCCTGCGTGAACGCCATCAGCTCGGCCGACTCGGCGTCCGTCAGCTCCTCCAGCTCGGCGACGTGCCGGTAGGGCAGCACCATGAGGTGGCCGGGGTTGTAGGGGTGCAGGTTGAGGACGGCGTAGACGACCTCGCCGCGCGCGACGATGAGCCCTTCCTCGTCGGGGAGGGTCGGTATCCGGCAGAGCGGGCACCCGCCCTCGCCCGCGTCCTTGATGTAGGCCAGCCGGTGCGGCGTCCACAGCCTGCGGAAGCCGTCCGGCGCACCCACTCCGTCCTGCGCCTCTGGGACCGGCTCGCTCATGACGGCCGATCCTAAGGCCCGGCTCAGGTGAGCCGGTCGGCCGTCGGGCTCGCGTTGTCGCGACTGCCGATCCAACCGGTGATCAGTTCGACCGCCTCCGCCACGGGCACGCCGTTGCGCTGCGTGCCGTCGCGGAAGCGGAAGCTCACCGCGCCCGCCTCGGCGTCGCGGGCGCCCGCGAGCAGCAGGAAGGGCACCTTCGCCATGGTGTGGGTGCGGATCTTCTTCTGCATGCGGTCGTCGCCCGCGTCGACCTCGACCCGGACGTCGTGGCCGCGCAGCTGTTGCGCGACCTCGGCGACGTAGCCGTGCTGCTCGTCCGTGACCGGGATCGCGACCACCTGCACCGGCGCCAGCCACGCCGGGAACGCGCCCGCGTAATGCTCGGTGAGGATGCCGAAGAAGCGCTCGATCGAGCCGAACAGCGCGCGGTGGATCATCACCGGGCGCTTCCGCGAGCCGTCGGCGGCGGTGTATTCGAGGCCGAAGAGGTCGGGCTCCATGAGGTCGACCTGGATCGTCGACATCTGCCAGGTGCGCCCGATCGCGTCCTTGACCTGCACGCTGATCTTCGGGGCGTAGAACGCGGCGCCGCCGGGGTCGAGCACCAGGTCGAGGCCGGACGCCTCGGCGGCCTCGCGCAGCGCCTCGGTGGCCCGTTCCCAGTCCTCGTCGCTGCCGATCGACTTCTCCGGGTCGCGGGTGGAGAGCTCGAGGTAGAAGTCGTCGAGCCCGTAGTCGCGCAGGAGGTCGAGGACGAACTGCAGCAGGGAGCGGATCTCGCCCTGCATCTGGTCGTCGGTGCAGTAGATGTGCGCGTCGTCCTGGGTGAAGCCGCGGGCGCGGGTCAGGCCGTGGACCACGCCGGACTTCTCGTAGCGGTAGACCGTGCCGAACTCGAACAGCCGCAGCGGCAGCTCCCGGTACGACCGGCCACGCGACCGGAAGATCAGGTTGTGCATCGGGCAGTTCATCGGTTTGAGGTAGTAGTCCTGCCCGGGCTTGCGCAGCTGGCCGTCCGCGCCGTGCTCGGCGTCCAGGTGCATGGGCGGGTACATGCCCTCGGCGTACCAGGACAGGTGCCCGGAGGTCTCGAACAGCTGGGCCTTGGTGATGTGCGGGGTGTTGACGAACTCGTAGCCCGCCTGCATGTGACGGCGCCGCGAGTAGTCCTCCAGCTCACGGCGGACGACGCCGCCCTTGGGGTGGAAGACGGCCAGGCCCGACCCGATCTCGTCGGGGAACGAGAAGAGGTCCAGCTCGGCGCCGAGGCGGCGGTGGTCGCGCCGCTCGGCCTCGGCGACCCGCTGCAGGTGCGCGTCGAGGGCGTCCTGCGACTCCCATGCGGTGCCGTAGATGCGCTGCAGCTGCGGGTTCTTCTCGCTGCCCCGCCAGTAGGCGGCGGCGCTGCGGGTGAGCTTCACCGCGGGGATGTACTTCGTGGTGGGCAAGTGCGGGCCGCGGCAGAGGTCGGACCAGACGGTCTCGCCGGTGTGGGCGTGCACGTTGTCGTAGATCGTCAGCTCGCCGGACGCGTCGACCTCGACCGCGTCTTCCGGCGCCGCGCCCTTGAGGTCGATGAGCTCCAGCTTGTAGGGCTCGTCCGCGAGCTCCTTGCGGGCGTCCTCGACGGACTCGAAACGCCGCCGGGAGAACCGCTGCCCGGCCTTGATGATCTTCTTCATCGTGGATTCGAGCGCGGCCAGGTCGTCCGGGGTGAACGGGGTGTCGACGTCGAAGTCGTAGTAGAAGCCGTCGGTGATGGGCGGCCCGATACCGAGCTTGGCGTCGGGCCGCAGTTGCTGGACGGCCTGGGCGAGGACGTGGGCAGCGGAGTGGCGGATGACGCTGCGGCCGTCTTCCGTGTCCGCGGCGACGGGCTCGACGTCGACGTCGGCGTCGGGGGCCCACGCGAGGTCCCGCAGGGCACCGTCGGCGCGGACGACGACCACCGCGCCCGGTCCGCTCGACGGCAGACCTGCGGCGCGCACGGCGGCACCGGCCGTCGTACCGGCCTGCACCCGGACGGCGGGCGGCGGTGGCGACGATGCTGGCGCGGACACTGCGGACCTCCGGAGCCGGTGAGCGGGCTTACCGCGTCGATGCTAGACGGGGGGTCGATCGGGATTCGCTCACGGTCACCGGCCGCCACTGCGTGCGGGCGGCAAGGCCGAGGGGGGCGCCGGGCCGCGGCGCGGGTCGGGCACCGTAGCCGTCGGACCTGTGGTGGGAGTCGGGACGGCCGATGGCACCTCGGTCGCGGACGCAGGGCTGTCTGCGCCGTCGACGGCCGCCTGCTCCGGGGTGGGCACGGGCACCGCAGCGGCGCCGACGGGCGCCGCCGCCGCTGCCGTGGTGGGCTCGGGGATCGCCGGGCCGCCCAGGGATGCAACCGTGCCCGTGGCGCCCGCAGGGGTGGCCGAGTCGCAGGATTTGGCGGACGCGCCCGCCATGGGCGCAGAGGTGGCCGGGTCGCCGACGAAGGCGGACGCGGCCGCTATGGGCGCAGACGTGGCCGGGTCGCCGAGGGCTACCGCCCCCGCTAACCGATCGGCTGTCGACGCAGCGCCGACGACGGGCACCACAAGCGGTTGTCCGTCGGGCAGCGGACCGGCCGACATCGGGGTGCGGTAGCCCTCGGCGGAAGGCCTCGGCGGGGGCTCGGGCCCCACCGCCCAGGAGAGGATCCAGGGACCGGTCGTCAGGCCTGCGTCCGGCAGCTGCCGCAGGTGGCGACGCACCCGGCGCACCACCCACGGCGTGCCGTTGACGACAACGGCGAGGGCGAGCCGCCCCCCGGCGGGGTCGGCGACGCAGCGCACGAGGTGGTGGCGGTTGTCCACGGTGAGCGCGAGCTCCGCGGGCGGCGAGCCGGGGAAGGCGAGCAAGGCGCGCACGATGTCCGCGTGCCGGGCGCCGAGCGACTCGGCGTCGGGTGTCTCCGCCTCGCCGCCCCGCGCCCACGCGTCGAGCACCATGCCGCTGTCGACGTCGAGCAGCACCGCGAACTCGACCCCACCGGCCGTGGCGAGCGGGCCGAGGACGGCAGTCAGGCCGTCGTCCCGGACGTTCACCGGGCGCCGATGGCGCGCCACGACCGCTCGCCGACGCCGGTCAGCGGTGGCCGGCGTTGGCCGGGAAGAAGGCCTGGCCGTCCTGCTGGTTGGGCATCCGGCCCGGTGTCGGGTTGGCCATGTAGAACTGCTGCTCGATCATCCGCAGGTCGCGCCGGGCCATCGCCAGGTTGGCCTGCGTCCGGTTCAGCACCAGGTAGAAGAACAGCTTCTCGTCGGTGCTGCCGTGGATCGGGCGGATGAGGTGGTACTGGCTGTCGAGGGTGATCAGGATGTCCTCGATCGCCTCCCGGAGGCCCAGCTTCTGCATTACCTCCAGCTTGGTGCGCACGACGTCGCTGTTGCCGGGGGCGGCCACGTCGAGGTCGAACTCGGGGCTACCACCGCGGGAGCCGAGCGTCATCCCGCTGTCGTAGTCGACGATGGCGACGGCGAAAGCGCCCTTGATGTTGGCCGCCATATCCAGTGTGTATTCGATGCTGCTCATTGCCAGTGCCTCCAGGGCGGACCACCGGCTCGATCATCGCGAGCCGCGAAGGTCAATTTGTCTCATCGGGGTGGGACGACACAAAGATCGCTTCTTCAGCGTTTCTCATGTCGAATTGGCATCGTTACTCAACGCACGCAGTGCCGTCAAGAGTCGATTCATTGTTGCGACGTCGTCGGCCCACGGCTGCGCGAGCACGGGATCGGACGACGACCGCGGACGTGGTGGTGCGGGCGACGGCAGCGGGACGGCCGTCGAGCCGGTGCGCCGTGGCAGCAGAACGGCCACAGCATCCGGTCTGCGGTCCGCGAGCCTCGTCCGGCCTGGCGGACTCGCGGCGAGCGGAAGTGCGGCCGTTCGGGAAACCGCAGGTGGATGGCGTTGTGGCGGCGCGTGTGGCGCTACGCCGCCTGCCTCGTCCGGACGCGCGGCCGCGAGCTCGCGACGGGCCACCGCGAGGTTGGCCCGCGCTCGGTCCACGCAGAGGTAGACCAGCAGCGACCGCGCCGCACCGAGGGGGCGTACGAGATGGCAGTGGCCGCCGGAGGTGAGGATGAAATCCTCCAGACCGCCGTCGCCCGCCATCCCGAGCGCAGTTGTCGCCTCCATTCCCCAGCGCAACACGACTGCCGGGTCGACCGCCGCGGTACCGAATTGGATCACAATTCGGCCGCTTTCCCGTTCGGCCACGCATGAGTATCTCGATCCCGGTAGATCGAGCAGACCCAGAACCATGTCACGCATCGTCACGCGCAGAAATCCTTCCGCTGCGGAGAGCATGCCACATGTCGAGGCGCATGCATTCTTCAACCCTTTCAGGGTCTGTTATTAGACCAAACAGTCTAGGATTTACTAGACTGAACGGCAGACAGTTACGCGCTGTAAGTGACGGTGCGAGTGCGCTGAGCAGCGACGGAAGAACCTCCGCCGGGTGCGTGTTGCACCGTGCGTGGTGCCTCTCTCCGTGCTCGACCTCGTCCCGATCGGCTCCGGCTCGACGGCCACCGCGGCGCTGGCCGCCAGCACAGCGCTCGCCCGGCGCGTCGACGAGCTCGGCTACACCCGTTACTGGGTGGCCGAGCACCACGGCATGCCCGGCATCGGCAGCTCGTCGCCCGCCGTGCTGATCGCGCATCTTGCCGGGGCCACGTCGCGCATCCGCGTGGGCTCCGGCGGGGTGATGCTCCCCAACCACCAACCTCTGGTGATCGCCGAACAGTTCGGCACCCTCGACGCGCTGCACCCGGGCCGCATCGACCTGGGCATCGGCCGCGCGCCGGGCACCGACCCGCGCACCGCCCGGGCGCTGCGCCGCGGCACCGACCCGCTCGGCGCCGACGACTTCCCCGAGCAGCTCACCGAGCTGGTGGCCTACTTCCACGGCGACGGTCCGGTGCTTGCGGTGCCCGCGAAGGGACAGCAGCCCGCGCTCTGGCTGCTGGGTTCCAGCGGCTACTCCGCGCAGGTCGCGGGCCTGCTCGGGCTGCCGTTCGCGTTCGCCCACCACTTCAGCGGGGAGAACACCGACGCGGCCCTCGCGCTGTACCGGCAGACGTTCCGGCCGTCGGCCGCGCTGCAGCAGCCCTACGCGATGATCTGTGCCGCGGTGCTGGTCGCCGAGACCGATGCCGAAGCCCGGCGGCTGGCTCTGCCGTCGGCCCTGCAGTTCCTACAGCTGCGGCTCGGCACGCCCGGGCTCGTGCCCACACCCGAGGAATCCGCCGCGTATCCGTACTCCGACCAGGAGCGGGCATTCATCGAGCACCGGATGGCGGGCCAGGTCATCGGCTCGCCTGCCACCGTGCGTGACGGGGTGCGGGCGTTGGTCGAGCGCACCGGGGTCGACGAGCTGATGGTCACCACCAGCACGCACGACGGCGCCGACCGGATCCGCTCGTACGAACTGCTGAGCAGCGTGTTCGCGCCTGCTCCCGTGCGCTGAGCGACCGACGGCCGCGTTCCGCGCCGCGCTGCTGACCTCCGCCGCGCGGTGGCGCTGCCGCCCGCGCAACAAGGCCGGACTGCTGCGCCGGACGGTCGACCACGACTACCGCCCGTGTTCGGTGTGAGGGCGGGCAACCCACCCGAGCCTCTCCATCGGGTGATCCCGCGTGATCCGCCATACCGCCGCCCGTCCGCAACCCGTTGGGCCGGACAAGGCAGGGCTACTGCGGGTCGAAACGCGAGGTGGGGAACGTGCCGGGCACCCGGACGCCGGAGCGCCAACCTGGGCCCAACCCGGCACGGACCGCGGCCGGGTCGCGGGACCCGCGCGGAAACGACAGCGCCACCCTTCCCCCGACCGACCCCTGCGCCGCCGCCCGCGATGCCGCCTTCGGGCCGGGAGCGGGGCGCCCGGGTCCCGGCCGAGACATAGGAACGGGGTACGACACCCACGCCGGGTACGCCGCTGCGGCGGACGCAACGGTCCCGGCGATGACCGTCAGCTCGACCGCCCGCACCGTCGCGCTGCCCGTGACAACACCCGGCACCCGTGCTCCCGACCCGTCCCCGGACAGACCGAGCAGGACAACGCGAACGCCGGTCGCACCGACCCGGACGACCCAGCCGCCGGATGGCCGGACCGCGACCGACCCGGCGCCCGACGGCCCGGCAACCACCGCGGAAGCCCCCCGGCGTGACGACGGACGTGCGCGCAGCGCCCACCGCAGCGGAGTCGGCTGGTGGCAGGCACCCAAGGCACGGCCGCGGACCGACGGCGCCCGACACCGGGTGCCGGAGGCCGCGGCAACCAAGCGACCAGGCGACGCCGGGACCCGCAGGCGCCGCGTGCGGATCGTGGTGCTCGGGCTCGCGGCCACCGCGGTGCTCGGCCCGGTGCTGGCCTTCGTCATCGGCTACGCGCTTTTCCCCGTCCCCACCCCCGACGACGTGGTCAACAACCAGCTCGCGCTGCTGTCCTACGCCAACGGCGACCCGCTCACCCGCCTCGTCCCCGAGCAGGGGAACCGGACGAAGGTGCCGATCCAGATGGTGCCCGAGCAGGTGCGCGAGGCCGTGCTCGCCGCCGAGGACCGCAGCTTCTACTCCAACCCCGGCTTCGACCCGATCGGCATCGCGCGCGCCGCCTGGAACCAGGTCCGCGGCGGGGACGGCGGCGGCTCGACGATCACCCAGCAGTACGTCAAGAACACCCTCGTCGGGGACGAGCGCTCCCTGTGGCGCAAGTACAAGGAGCTGATCGTCTCGGTCAAGATCTCCCAGCAGCACACCAAGGACCAGATCCTCGGCGACTACCTCAACGCGATCTACTTCGGCCGCGGCGCCTACGGCATCCAGGCGGCGAGCCAGGCGTACTTCGGCAAGAACGTGCAGGACCTCTCGGTGGCGGAGGGCGCGGTGCTCGCCGGGGTGATCCAGTCGCCGTCGCGGTGGGACCCGGCCGTGAGCCCGGACCGCGCGGTGACGCGCTGGAACTTCGTCCTCGACGGCATGGTCGCCCAAGGCTGGCTCACACCCGCTCAGCGCACGGCACAGCGCTTCCCGACCACCGTCCCGCGCACCCCGCAGCGCGGCGGCGTTCCCGCGGGCGCGGACGGGCACATCGTGTCGGCCGTCGTCGCCGAGCTGGCCGACCTCGGCATCACCGAGCAGGACGTGGCGCAGGAGGGCCTGCGCATCACGACGACCATCGACCCGACCCGGCAACGGCAGGCGATGGACGCCGTCCACGACGCGCTCGCGGGCCAGCCCGACAACCTGCGCAGCGCGCTGGTCGCGATCGATCCGCAGACCGGCGGCGTCCTCGCCTACTACGGCGGCGACAACGGCCTCGGCCTCGACTACGCGCGCGCCGAGCGGCTCGCCGGGTCGACCTTCAAACCCTTCGCCGTGCTCGCGGCCCTGCAGCAGGACCCGCCGGTCGGGCTGGGCACCTCGTTCGCGGGCGAGCCGGTGCCCGGCCTGCGCAACGACGACGGCGCCAACTGCACCCGCTGCGACCTCAAGCAGGCGATGACGCTCTCGAACAATGTCGTGTTCAACTCCCTGGCCAAGCAGGTCGGCGCGCAGCGCATCGCCGACGCCGCACGGGCCGCGGGCATCACCACCCCGCTCGACCGTCCCGACGAGCGCATCGCGCTGGGCAACAAGGAAATCACCGCCGTCGACCTGGCCTCGGCCTACGCGACGATCGCCGCAGGCGGAGTCTGGCACCAGCCGCACCTGGTGGCCTCGGTCGTCACGACGGATGGCCGGGTGCTCTACCAGTCCCAGACCGACGGCGAGCGCCGCTTCTCCGACCGGGTGGCCCGCAACGTGACGGAGGCGATGCTCGACGTGGCCCCGCACGACGACCTCGCCCTGCCCGGCGGACGGCCGGTCGCGGCCAAGACCGGCACGGTGCAGTCGCACGTCGCGGGCCAGAACAACGACGCGTGGATGGCCGGGTTCACGCCGTCGGTCGTGGCGGCGGTGTGGCTGGGCACCGACCGCAACGAACCCATCCGCACGGCGTCCGGACGACCGATCGAGGGCAAGGACCTTCCCGGGACGGCCTGGCACGACTTCATGGCCGACGCCACCGCGGGCCGCCCCGCGCAGGACTTCGCCCCGTTCCGCCCGATCGGGTCGCCGCCGTCGGACCTCCCGGCAGGCGTCGACCAGCGCAGGCCGTCCGCCGCGCCCACGCCTGCGCCGACGACCGCGCCGACCCCGCCCCCCACGACCGCGCCGACGCCACCGCCCGGCACGTCGGAGCCGGTCCCGACGACGACCGCCGACGCGGGCTCCACCTGCACGTTGTTGTCGCCCTGCGGGTGAGCCGCCTACCGTGGTCGGCGTGTCGGGGGACGGCCACAGGTTCCGGGTGCTCGCCTGGGTGTCGGAGCGACGCTTCGTGCTGTACGTGCCCGCGATCGAGGCGGCCACGACCGTGCCCGCGATGCCCGACGCCGACGCCGCCGCCCGCTCGCTGATCGCCGACCTCACCGGGATCCCGGAGTCGGCGATCCACTGCGACATCGAGGTGGGCCGGGTGCCGGGCGGGCCGCCGTCGCTGCGTTGAGCGCAGCAGGTACCGGCCGTAGGGTCACCGGCGTGGAACCCGCTCCCGACGGCGCCCGGGTAGTCGCCGAACGCATGTCCGCCGCCGCTCTGGCCTGGCTCGACACGCTCGCCGACGAGCAGCGCTCCGTGGCGGTGGGGGCGGGCCCCGACGCCGACGCCGAACGCGACGGCGAGCGCCGCCGCTGGTTCTACACGCCGACCGATCACGGTGGCCTCACCCTGCACGCCCAGCGCCCCGCCCAGCAGCGGCTCGCGATGGCGTTGCTGGGCTCGGGCACGTCCCGGCCCGGCTTCGTGTCGGCCGCGACGGTCATGGGCCTGGAGAACGTCCTGGACCACAGCGAGGACTTCACCGTCATGTTCGACCGGGAGCGCGGCCGGGACCCGGGCCTGTACTACCTGCGGGTGTTCGGCGACCCGGCAGGCTCGGCGCCCTGGGGCTGGCGCTTCGGCGGGCACCACGTCTCGGTGTCGCACCTGGTCGTCGGGGGTGCCGTCGTCGCGTCCACGCCGTCGTTCCTGGGCTCCGACCCGGCGTCCGCTCCGCTGCTCGGCTCCCTGCTGCGCCCGCTCGCGGGCCCCGAGGACATCGCGCGCGACCTGATGCGCTCGTTCGCCGCCCCCCTGGCCGAGCGCGCGCTGCTGCTGCCGAAGGCGCCGGGCGACATCATCGGCGGCAACCGCACCACGCTGTCCGAAGGCGACCGCGTGCTCACGCTCGTCGACATCTGGCGGGCCCCGTTCGACGACCCCGCCCAGCAGGAGGGTCTGCAGAAGGCCAGCGACGCGATCGACCAGCTCGCCGACCTCTCCGAGGACGAGCACGCCGTCCTCGCGCTCAGCGCAGCGCCGAAGGGCCTGCCCGCCGCCGAGCTCGACGCGGAGCAGCGGGAGCTCCTGCGGCAGCTCCTCTCGACCTACCTGGATCGGGTGCCCGAGGAGATCAGCGTGATGGGCCGCTACGCCGATGACGCCGCGCTCGACGCCGTCCACTTCGCCTGGGCGGGCAGCCTGGTCCCCGGCGAGCGGCACTACTACCGGCTGCAGGGCCCGCGGCTGCTCATCGAGTGGGACAACACCCAGCGCAACGTCAACCACGCGCACGCGGCGTGGCGCGACCCGGAGGCCGACTTCGGGCTCGACGTGCTCGCCGCCCACACCGCCGCCCACCACTCTTGAGCCCTTCACCGCGGCCGACGATCGTCGCCGTCGGGTAACGCCGATGGCGGAGAAGTCAGACCTGCCGCTCGTCGCCGTGCCCGGCGGCCGGGTCGAGTACCTGGACGTGCCCGGCGACCCCGACCGCGCGCCGCTGCTGTTCCTGCACGAGGGCCTGGGCTCGGTGCGGCTGTGGCGCGGCTGGCCCGAGGCGGTGGCGGCCGCGACGGGCCGTCGGGTGGTCGCCTACTCCCGGCTGGGGCACGGCTTCTCCGACCTCCCGGCCGCCCCGCGGACGGTCGGGTTCATGCACGAAGAGGCGGCCGTCGTGGTGCCCGCGCTGCGCGCGGCACTGGGCCTCACCGCGCCCGTGCTGGTCGGGCACTCCGACGGCGGATCGATCGCGCTGGTGCACGCCGCCGCGCACGCGGTGTCGGGCGTCGTGGCGCTGGCCCCGCACGTCATCGCGGAGCCCGACGGCCTGGTCGAGATCGCCGCCGCGCGCGACGCCTTCCGCGACGGCGACCTCGCCGCCCGCATGACCCGCCACCACCGCGACGCGGACGTGACGTTCCGCAACTGGAACGACGTGTGGCTGTCGGCGGAGTTCCGCGCGTGGGACCTGCGGCCGCTGCTCGCGGGGATCACCGCGCCGGTGCTCGCGGTCCAGGGCACGGCCGACCCGTACGGCACGGTGCTGCACGTCGAGGCGGTGCGCGACGGCGCGTCCGGGCCGGTCGAGCTGCTCGTGCTCGACTGCGGCCACGCGCCGCACCTCGAAGCGCCCGAGCCGGTCACCGCGGCGGTGGTGCGCTTCCTCGCCAGCCTGCCCAGCGGTGCGGCGTGAGCACGAGCACCGGGCCTGCCGGGGGCGCCGCCGCGTAGGGCGGGTACTTCGCGGCGAGGCCCGCGCGCGCCTGGTCGGCGAGCTCGCCCGCCTCGTGAACGGCGGCCGTGCCGTCGATCCGCACCCACCACAGGAGCGTCCAGTCCTCGGCGTAGTGGTCGACGAGCACGGCCGCGCGCGGGTCGCGGCGCACGTCCGCGAGCCGGGCGAGGCGCGTCGAGCGCTTGGGCTTCACCTCGTCCACCGCCGAGCAGACCAGGCCGTCGAGCAGCACGAACGTGATCGGGACCAGCCGGGCGGTGCCGTCGGCGCGTAACGTGGCGAGCCGTGCGACCCGCGCCGCGGACACCCGGGCGCGCTGCTCGTCGGGTTCGAGGGCGGGCACCGGGCCAGTCTCCCGCGCGGGGGAAGAGAACGGGCCGCCCACCCGTTGATTGCAGACACAACTACTTTGGAGGTCGCCGTGCCCGCCGTCACCGTCCGCGATGTCACCGTGTTGCCCCGGGTGCCCGAGCCCGGGGAGGCGGCCGTCGAGCGCGGCGTCCGCTCGGTGACCACCGCCCCGTCCGGCTTCGAGGGCGAGGGCTTCCCGGTGCGGCGGGCGTTCGCGGGCGTCGATCTGCGCGACCTCGACCCGTTCCTGATGATGGACCAGATGGGCGAGGTGGAGTACGCGCCCGGCGAGCCGAAGGGCACGGCGTGGCATCCGCACCGCGGTTTCGAGACCGTCACCTACATCATGGACGGCACCTTCGAGCACCAGGACAGCCACGGCGGCGGCGGAGTGATCACCAACGGTGACACCCAGTGGATGACGGCGGGCAGCGGCCTGCTGCACATCGAGCGGCCGCCGGAGAGCCTGGTCGTGTCGGGCGGGCTTTTCCACGGCCTGCAGCTGTGGGTGAACCTGCCGAAGGCCGACAAGTGGCTCGAGCCCAAGTACCAGGACCTGCGCGGCGGCGAATCCACGCTGCTCACCAGCCACGACGGCGGCGCACTGATCAGGCTCATCGCGGGCGGGCTCGGCGGCCACACCGGCCCGGGCACCACGTTCACCCCGATGACGATGGCGCACGCCACCGTCTCCCCCGGCGCCTCGGTGCGGCTGCCGTGGCGGCGCGAGTTCAACGCGCTGGTCTACGTGCTGTCCGGAACGGGCACCGTCGGAGCCGAGCGACGGCCGGTGCGCACCGGCCAGGCCGTGCTCTACGGGCCGGGCGACGCGATCACCGTGGCCGCCGACGCCACGCAGGAGTCGCGCCTCGCGGGCATGGACGTGGTGATCCTCGGCGGGCAGCCGATCCGGGAGCCGATCGCGTGGGCGGGCCCGTTCGTCATGAACACCAAGGCCGAGGTGATGACGGCGTTCGAGGACTACCAGAAGGGCAAGCTGGGCGTGGTGCCCGCCGGTTACGTGCCGCACGGCGGGGCCCGCGGATGAGTGTGACGATCGCCGACGCGCCGGAGCGTTCGCGCTTCGAGATCAGCGTGGACGGGGCGCTCGCCGGGTTCACCGTGTACCGGCTCGGGCCGGGCCGGGCCACGTTCGTGCACACCGAGATCGACGGCGCCTACGCCGGTCAGGGCCTCGGCGGGAAGCTGGCCAGGGCCGCGCTCGACGACGTCCGCGCCCGCGGCCTCGCCGTGCGAGCGGACTGCCCGTTCATCGCGGGCTGGATCGCCAAGCACCCGGACTACGCCGACCTCGTGGCCTGATCGGGCGCCCACGATCCGCCAGTGGCGGTCGGCCGGGGTGGCCCGCGCGCCACGTCCGCATGATCGCCGGGATCGGTGCACGAGGTGTGCCTGCGCACCTCCTGCGCCGAACGCGGCGATCACCCGGCGGGGAGGCCGCTTGTGGAGGAACGGTGCGCCCAGAGATCGCGCAGCAGTGCGATCTCGGCCCCGTGGTGGATCACCTCGCGGTGGATGTGGGTGACGAGATCGGCCAGCGGCAGCTCGGCGTACGGGCCCTCCGCCGGGCCGCAGGGACGGGCGAGCCCGGCCTCCCCGAGCCCCTGCACCCCGGCGAGCCACCCGGCGTAGGCCGTGTCGAGCTGGTCGATCGCCTCGGCCGCCGTGCCGGGGTACGGCCAGGCGTCGTAGCTCGCCTCGGGGCCGCCGAAATGCGCGGCCGTACGCATCGCGAAGCAACCGACGACGATGTGCGCCATCCGCCAGGCGATCGTCGTGACCGGCGCCGGATCCGGCGCCGGGTAGGCCCAGTCGATGGTGAACGGGCCGGTGCCGGGCTGGTCGGCGCGCTCACGAGGGCGGACGTTCCAGCTTCCCGGCACCGGCTCCCACCGGTACTCCGCATCGGTGAGCCCCTCCAGGCGCGGTCGGAGCTGGTGTTGCCAGTGGAAGGTGAGCTGGTCGGTCAGCACGCGGTTCCAGGCGATCGGTATCGGTGTCGCTGTTCTCGTTGGTGTCGCCTGCGGTGTCTCGGTCATGGGCCTACTGTGCCGCGGCACCCCGACAGTTCTGTCGGAGGCCGGCCGTAGCCTGGGGCCGTGCTCGCCGTTCACGCCGTCTGGTCGCCGGGCCGCGGCGTGCTGCTGTGGGCCGAGGACGGCGATCGGCCCCCGTCGTCCGGGGCGCGCTCGCTGCGCACGGCCCGGCCGCACCCGTTCGCGGCCGATCCGGCGGCGCTCCTGGCGCTGCACCCCGGCAAACCCGCCACGCTCACGCTGCTGCTCCCCGCGGGTCCCGGCGGCCCGGTCGCCTCGCCGGAGCTGGTGCGCGCCCGCCCGCAGGGGGCGCCGCGCGGCGCGCCGGTGCTGCGGCCGTGGACGGTGCCCGCGCTGGCCGTCGACGTCGCCGAGCTGGCCGATCCCGCCGACGAGGCCCGCTACGGCGCGTCGGTGGCCCACCTGCGCGCCCTCGCGGAGCTGGCCGATGATCTCGCCGCCCGTGGCCGCGTGCTGCCCACGCTGGTCCACGAGGCGGGCGCGCCGCACGCGCGGTGGCGGCCGATCGTGCGCGGGCTGGACGCGGTGGCGGTCGAGGCGCTGGTCGAGGCGCTGCCGCCGGTCGGGCGGGCCGAGCAGGCCGCGCCCCGCGACGAGCGGGGCGCCGATCCGCAGGTGCTCGTCGACGATGCGCTGGCCGTGCTCACCGACGCGGCGGTGCGCGATCGGCTGGCCCGCACGGGCGCCACCCTTGCACCTCCGGGCCGGGCGCGGGGTGGTCCGGCGGTCGCGGCGTGGCTCCGCGCGCTCACGGCACCCGACGCGCGGGTCGAGGCGGCCGAGCGCGAGCTGGCGGGGCTCGCCGATGCCCTGCGCGAGTGGGATTCCGTCGGCGCGGGGCCGCCGGGCGCCGGGCGGGCGAGCTTCCGGCTGTCCGAGGTGCGCACGCTGCACGACCCTGCCGATCCCGGCGACGACCCGGACGACCAGAGCGGCGACGGCACCCACTGGATCCTGGAATTCTTCCTCCAGTCCACTGCCGATCTGAGCCTGCTCGTGCCCGCCGCGCAGGTCTGGGACGGCCGCGCCGCCCGGCTGCTGGCCGATCCGCAGGAGCTGCTGCTCGCCGAGCTGGGGCGGGCCGCCCGCGTCATGCCCGACCTCGCACCCGCCCTGCGCGCCGCCCGCCCGGAGTCGCTCGACCTGGAGAACGGCGGCGCCCACCAGTTCCTCACCGTCGATGCGCCACTGCTCGCCGACGCCGGGTTCGGCGTGCAGCTGCCCCGCGGGTGGGACGGGTCGCGGCGGGTGGGGCTCGCGCTGTCGGCCCGCAGCACCCCGGCCGACCGGGTGCTCACCCGCAGCGGCCTCGGCCGGGAGGAGCTGGCCGATTTCCGCTGGTCGGTGGCCGTCGGCGATGACGAGCTCGGCGAGGAGGAGCTCGCCGAGCTCGTGGCGGCCAAGGCGCAGCTCGTGCGGGTGCGCGGCCGGTGGGTGAGCGTCGACGGCGAGAAGCTGCGAGCGGGCCTGGCCTTCCTGCGCCGCAGCGCGCCGCGGCGGCCGCCCACCGTCGGCGAGGTGCTGGCGCTCGCGGGCCGCCATCCCGACGACTGGGCGGCCGACGAAGAGGTGCCGCTGCCGGTCACGGCGGTGCGCGCGCAGGGTTTCCTCGGCGATCTGCTGGAGGGCCGCGCAGACCGGGCGATCGCGCCGGTCGCCACCCCGCCGGGCTTCCGCGCCCAGCTGCGCCCGTACCAGCAGCGGGGCCTGTCGTGGCTGGCGTTCCTCGCCGAGCTCGGTCTGGGCGCCTTGCTGGCCGACGACATGGGCCTGGGCAAGACGGTGCAGCTGCTGGCGCTGGAGACGCACGAACGAAGCACAGGCGGAGCGAGCAGCGACCGCGCCACGGCCGCGCACCCACCCACGTTGCTGCTGTGCCCGATGTCGCTGGTCGGCACGTGGCAGCGGGAGGCGGAGCGGTTCGCGCCCGAGCTGCGGGTGCTCGCGCTGCACGGCCCCGGGCGTCCCCGCGGCGCCGCGCTGCGCGCCGCGGTCGCCGACGCCGATCTGGTCGTCACCACGTACGCCACCGCTACCCGCGACGTCGAGGAGCTGTCCACGGTCGGGTGGCGGCGGCTCGTGTTGGACGAAGCCCAGGCCGTCAAGAACAGCCGCGCATCCGCGGCGCGCGCGGTGCGCCGGGTCGACGCCGAGCACCGGGTCGCGCTCACCGGTACCCCGGTCGAGAACCGGCTGTCGGAGCTCTGGTCGGTGATGGACGTGCTCAACCCGGGGCTCTTGGGCACGGCCGACCGCTTCCGCGAGCGCTACGCCGTGCCGATCGAACGGCACGGGAGCGACGAGGCGGCGTCGCGGCTGCGCACGGTCACCCGGCCCTACCTGCTGCGCCGGGTCAAGACCGACCCCACCATCATCGACGACCTCCCCGAAAAGATCGAGATCACCCAGCACTACCGGCTCACGCCGGAGCAGGCCACGCTCTACCGCACCGTCGTCGACGACATGATGGAGAAGATCGAGGACGCGCAAGGCATCCAGCGGCGGGGCAACGTGCTCGCCGCCATGGCCAAGCTGAAGCAGGTGTGCAACCACCCGGCCCAGCTCCTGCACGACGGCTCCGCGGTCGGGCGGCGCTCGGGCAAGGTCGTGCGTCTGGAGGAGATCCTCGCCGAGATCCTGGCCGAGGGCGACCGGGTGCTGTGCTTCACGCAGTTCACCGAGTTCGGGCACCTGCTGGTGCCGCACCTGTCCGCCCGGTTCGACACCGACATCGCGTTCCTGCACGGCGGCACCCCCAAGAAGCGCCGCGACGAGATGGTGGCGCGGTTCCAGGCGGGCGACGGGCCGCCGGTCATGCTGCTCTCGCTCAAAGCGGGCGGCACCGGGCTCACGCTCACGGCGGCCAACCACGTGGTGCACCTGGACCGCTGGTGGAACCCGGCCGTGGAGAACCAGGCCACCGACCGGGCGTTCCGCATCGGGCAGCGGCGCACCGTCCAGGTGCGCAAGTTCCTCTGCCCCGGCACCGTCGAGGAGCGGATCGAGGCGATGATCGCGCAGAAGACCGCGCTGTCGGGCATGGTCGTCGGCGAGGGCGAGAACTGGCTCACCGAGCTGTCCACCGACAGCCTTCGAACGCTGTTCATGCTCGACGAAGATGCGGCGGTCGACGAGTCGTGACCGAACCCTGGTGGGCCGACGCCGCCGCCATCCGGCCGATCCGCGTCACCGGCGGCATCCAGATCAACTCCACCCGCGGCGCGGTGGCCCGCACGTGGTGGTCGAAGCGCTTCCTGTCGGTGCTCGAGCAGATCGGGGTAGGCGGTCGGATGGCCCGCGGCCGCGCCTACGCCCGACAGGGCCAGATCGTCTCCCTCGACGTCGACGCGGGCGGCGCGGTGGCGAAGGTGCAGGGCAGCAGGCCGCGGCCGTACGCCGTGCGGGTCGGCGTGCCCGCGTTCGGCAAGGCCGAGTGGGCGGAGGTGGCCGAGGCCATGGTCGCCGACGCGTCGCTCACCGCGGCGCTGCTCGCCGGGGAGATGCCGCACGAGATCGAAGACGTGTTCACCCGGGTGGGGCTCTCGCTGTTCCCGGCGAGCGCGCGCGACCTCGCCCTCGACTGCACGTGTCCCGACCAGGCCGTGCCGTGCAAGCACCTGGCCGCGGTCTGCTACGTGCTGGCCGAGCGGTTCGACGCCGACCCGTTCGCGATCCTCGCGCTGCGCGGGCGCGACCGGGAGACGCTGCTCGAAGATCTGCGGGCCCGGCGGGCGAGCGCGAGCCCCACCCCCGTGCACGGCGCCCCGCTCGCGGAGGTGCTGTCCACGTTCTACACCGCGGGCCCGCTGCCCCCGCCCACGGCGGGCCCCGACACCCCGCCCGACGCCCTGCTCGACCAGATTCCACCATTTCCGGTGGAGATACGCCGCATATCGGTCACCGAGCTGTTGCGCCCCGTCTACCGCGCGATGGGCGGGGCATGATGGGCGCGTGACCCGCTGGCTCGTGGCTGCCGTGGGGCGTCGGACTCGTCCTGGTCGGCGCCCTGTGGACCCTGCAGGGCCTCGGCGTGCAAGGTGGCAGCGCCATGACGGGCTCCAAGCTGTGGGCGATCAACGGGCTCATCGCCGTGTTCGTGGGGTTGGGCCTGGTCTGGCTCGCCGTCCGGGTACGGCGGTCCTGAGTTTCGAGATGAAGGAGACCCGCCATGGGTGAGCTGAGTCCCTGGCACTGGGCGGTCGTGATCATCGCGCTGGTGGTGATCTTCGGGGCCCGGCGGCTGCCCGATGCCGCGCGCAGCCTCGGCCGCTCGGCGCGCATCCTCAAGTCGGAGCTCCGCGCGAACGACGACCCGGCCCCGGCGGCGCCGTCCGGGCCGCCCACTCCCCCCGCCGCGGAGCCGCCGTCTACTACGGACACCACGGTTACGACATCGCAAAGCGAGCCGCGGCACAATTGACGCCACGTCCCCGGGTTGTTCTCATGATTTCGGGGAGTTTCGGGGACTGGGGGGACCGGAGTGTCACGTGTGAATTTGCTGCGCCCGGGGGCCGGTCGACGGGGTTTCGGTAGGTCGGCTCTCGGCATGGCCGCCGTGGGCGCGCTCGGGTTGGCGCTGGCTGCGGGCTGCACCGCGCCCGCTGCGGCAGGCCCCGCCGCGCCCGCCGCCCCGGTCGCGGCGGCCGCGCCGCGGGTCACCGTCGACCCGCCCGACGGAGCCAAGGCCGTTGCGCCCTCCGAGCTCGTCACGATCACGGCGAGCGGCGGCACCCTGTCCGGTGTCACGCTCACCGCCGACGACGGCGGCGTCGTGCCCGGCGCGCTCGCCACCGGCGGCACCACGTGGCGGGCCACCGCCGCGCCGAAGTTCGGCACCGCCTACCACTTCGCGGGCACCGTCACCGGACCCGGCGGCACCGCGCCCGTCACCGGCACGTTCACCACGGCCGCGCCGAAGAGGTTCGTCACGGCGACCAGCGCGATCGGCGACGGCCAGAGCGTCGGTGTCGCCGCGCCCATCATGATCCAGTTCAATCGTTCGATCCCGGAGTCGAGCCGGGCGGCGGTCGAGCGGGCGCTGTCGGTCACGACGTCGCAGCCGGTCACGGGGTCGTGGGCGTGGCTGCCCGACGCGTACGGCGGCTCCCGGGTGCACTGGCGCCCCAAGGACTACTGGCCGGTGGGCACCACCGTGAAGATGGCCGCGCACCTCTACGGCGTGGACATGGGCACGGCCGGGTTCGGCAAGTCCGACCTCACCGCCGACTTCACGATCGGGCGCTCCCAGGTCGTCAAGGCCGACGCCCGCACCCACCGCATCCAGGTCTTCCGCGACGGCAAGGTCGTCATGGACCTGCCGGCGAGCTACGGTGCCGAGTCCGACCCCCGGCGGGTCACCCGCAGCGGCACCCACATCGTGATGGCCAAGTCGCAGACCGTCCTCATGAGCAACCCGGACTTCGGCTACAACGACATCCCCGAGCACTGGGCGGTGCGGATCTCGAACAACGGCGAGTTCATCCACGCGAACCCGGCCTCCTCGTGGGCGCAGGGCAGGAGCAACGTCACCCACGGCTGCATCAACCTCAGCACCACCAACGCGAAGAACTACTTCGACACCGCCATCTTCGGCGACCCGGTGGAGATCACCGGCACCGCGGTGCCGCTGTCCGCGGCCGACGGCGACGTCTACGACTGGGCCGTCCCGTGGGACCAGTGGACGAAGCTGTCCGCCCTCCACTAGGAACGGCCTATGGCGTGGGACTTCGCGACTGATCCCGAGTTCGAGGCGAAGCTGGAGTGGATGCGCGGCTTCGTCCGCGACGAGATCATCCCGCTGGAGACGCTCGACATCGACCAGGCGACGTTCGACCGCATCACGGCTCCGCTGAAGGACCAGGTCAAAGAGCACGGACTGTGGGCCGCGCACCTGCCGCCCGAGCTCGGCGGCGGCGGGTTCGGGCAGGTCAAGCTGGGGTTGATGCACGAGATCCTCGGCCGCTGCCGCTTCGCGCCGGGCATCTTCGGCAACAACGCGCCCGACTCCGGCAACGCCGAGCTGCTCGCGATCGGCGGCTCGGACGAGCAGAAGGAGCGGTGGATGCACCCGCTCCTGCGCGGGGAGCTGCGCAGCTGCTTCTCGATGACCGAGCCCGGCGCGGGCGCCGACCCCACCCTGCTCGCCACGCGCGCCGTGCTCGACGGCGACGAGTACGTGATCAACGGTCACAAGTGGTTCAGCTCGAACGCGTCCGTGGCCGACTTCCTCATCGTCATGTGCGTGACCGATCCGGACGTCTCGCCGTACCAGGGCTCGTCGATGATCATCGTGCCGGTGGACACGCCGGGCGTCGACATCGTCCGTGACATCCCGACCATGGACCACCCCACGTCCGGGCTACGGCTCGACGGCGGCCACGCCGAGGTGATCTACCGGGACGTGCGGGTGCCGAGGGGAAACCTCGTCGGTGTCCCCGGCGACGGGTTCCGGCTCGCCCAGCAGCGCCTCGGCCCCGGCCGGATCCACCACGCGATGCGCTGGCTCGGCCAGAGCGGTCGGGCGTTCGACATGCTGTGCGAGCGCGCGGTGAGCCGCTACACGCACGGCTCCGTGCTCGCCGACAAGCAGATGGTGCAGGAGATGGTGGCCACGAGCGCGGCCGAGATGCAGGCCGCCCGACTGCTCACCCTGCACGCCGCCTGGACGATGGACCGGGTCGGCGCGGGAGGCGCGCGCGTCGAGATCGCGATGATCAAGTACTGGGGTGCGCGGGTGCTGCACGACGTGATCGACCGGGCCATCCAGGTGCACGGCTCGCTCGGCTTCTCCGGCGACCTGCCGTTGGAGCACATGTACCGCGCCGCCCGGGCCGCCCGCATCTACGACGGCCCCGACGAGGTGCACAAGGCCACGGTGGCCCGCCGCATCCTGCGTGGCTACACACCGCGGGAGGTGCCGACCGAGCACGTGCCGACCCGCACGGAGGCGGCGCGCCGCAAGTTCGCCGCCTACTTGGACGCCGCGACCGCCGACTGGTGAGCCTCGTCCGCGGCCTCCGCTGCGCGCTCGTGCAGCCGCGTGCGGATCTCGTCGGGGGTGTAGGCGCGGCGGCGGCGCTCCGCGCGCACCGTCACGACCCCGGTCGCCGCCACCCCGGCGAGCCCGGCCAGACCGACCCACTTCCACCAGCGCATGGCCGGTAGGTTATCGCGATGCCGGGAGACGTGATCACGCTCGACCGGGCGGTCGAGCTGGCCCGCACGGGTGACATCTGGGTCTTCCGCGGGTCGAGCAGGGCCGACCGCGCCATCCGCGGCCTCACGAACGCGCCGGTCAACCACGTCGGGATGGCGGTCGCGCTCGACGACCTCCCACCGCTGATGTGGCACGCCGAGCTCGGCCGCAGCCTGCCGGACCTGTGGACGGGCAAGCGGCAGCGCGGCGTCCAGCTGCACGACCTGCGCGCCGCCGTGCTGCACTGGGGACAGCGCTACGGGCAACGCGGCTGGGTGCGGCAGCTGTCCGGCGAGCTGACCCGCGAGCACGAGGACGGGCTGCTGCGCGCGATCGCCCGGCTGGACGGCACGCCGTTCCCGTCGACCGCGGCGCTCGCCGGGCGGTGGCTGCGCGGTCGGGTGCCGCCGCTGCGACATGCGGCAGCCTGCGGGGACGAGGCTTCGCTGGCGACGGCCTACTGCGCCGAGGTCGTCGCCGTCACGTTCGTCGAGATGGGCCTGCTCCGCGACGATCGCCGCCCGAGCTGGTATGACCCCGGTCGCTTCTGGAGCGGCGACGATCTCGACCTCGTGCCCGGGTACACGCTCGGCGGGGAGATCGAGGTCGTCGTGCCGCCTCCGCTCGACGCCATCGACGGCACGGACCTGCCGCAGGCGGTCAGCGCGGCGCGGGGTCGGTTCCCGGATCGCGTGGCCCGGCTTCTGCGGCGGTGACCTCCGCGCGGTGCGCGCGCATCACGGCGTTGGTCTGCTCCAGGAAGCGGCGCACGGCGGACAGCTCGTCGGGGGTGAAGCCTGCCAGCATGCGTTCGATCCGGGCGCCCAGCGGGCCGAAGAACGCGCTGCCGACGGTCGCGGCCGCGGTGCCGTAGCGCAGCGTGATCCGCCGCCGGTCGCGGTCGTCGCGCTCACGGTGGACGTGGTCGGCGCGCTCCAGCCGGTCGACGACGGCCGTGGTGGCGCCGGAGGAGAGGCCGAGGTGCTCACCGAGCCTGCCGGGGGTGAGCGGCGCGCCCGCGGTGTCGGCCTGCATCACCGCGAGCAGGGCCGCCAGGTCGGTCGGGTGCATGCCGTTGCGCTCGGCGAAGACCTGGCCGAGCCGCTCCGCCTCGGCCGCGTAGGTCTGGAGCAGGCGCACCAGCTCGTCGCGCACGTCGGGCGGCACGGCGGGCGAGGTCACGGCGCGAGCGTACGTCGTGGGCGCAGGAGCGCCATCCGGCGTGGCGCACGGGCGCGGCAGCGCCATCCACGACGGCACCGCCGCACGAGCGCGCCGCCGCCGCCCCGCGGCCCGCCTCGTCCAGCGCGTCAGCGCCCCGTCCAGCGCGGCGCCCGCTTCTCCCGGAACGCCGCGACGCCCTCCGCGGCGTCGGCCGACGCGTTGACGTCCGCGTCCGCCCGTTCGGTGGCCGCCCAGCCCACCGCCTCGCGCTCGGCGTCGGCCGCCGCCACCGCCATGAGCGACAGCCGCTGCGCGACCGGCGCGTTCGCGCACACCCGTTCGGCGAGCACCAGCGCCGCCCGCTCGGCCTCCCCCGGCTCGACGAGCCGGTTGACCAGGCCCAGCGACCAAGCCCGCTCGGCGTCGAGGGGGTCGCCGGTGAGCAGCATCTCGCGCGCGACGTTGAGCGGCAGGGCGCGCGGTGCCCGGAACAACGCGCCGCAGTTGGCGACCAACCCGCGCGCGGTCTCGGGCAGCGCGAACCGCGCCGTGCGCGCCGCGACGACGAGGTCGCAGGCCAGCACGATCTCGAAGCCGCCACCGTAGGCCAGGCCTTCGACGGCGGCGATCAACGGCGTCGTGCGGGCCCGGCGCACCATGCCGTACTTGCCGCCGCGCGGCGTCGGTGGGCCTGCGCCCGCCGCGAGGTCGGTGCCCGCCGAGAACGCCACCGTGGTGCCCGCGAGCACCCCGGCCCACAGGCCCGGGTCGTCCTCGAGCAGGTTGAGCGCCGCGTCGAGGCCCGCGGTGGTCGCGGCGTCGATCGCGTTCCGCTTGTGCGGGCGGTCGATGCGCACGAGGAGGACGCGGCCATGCCGCTCGGTGGTCACCGGCGAGTCCATGGTCAACGACCTTAAGCTCTGGTGGTGCGTCTGCTCCCCGCTGTCGGTGGTGCTCTCTGTCTCTGGGCTGCCGTCCGGCTCGCCGGTGCCGCACGGGGTGTTCCGTCCGCCCTCGGAGCGGGCGTCGATGAGATGCGGGTGGCCGCGAACCGATCGTCCCACGCCGTGGACGGCCGGTTCGCCAACACCGAGACGAGCGCGCTGGTCACCTCCGCGAGCATCCCGGTCATCCTCGGCCGTCTGCTCACCCGCGGCAGCGCGGGCCATCCGTCCGGGCCGGTCCCGCTCGTGCCGGGCGCACCGGACGCCGCGGCGGGCGCGCTCGCCGTGACCTGGTTCGGGCACTCCAGCGTGCTCCTGGAGATCGACGGACACCGGGTGCTGGCCGACCCGATGTGGAGCGAGCGCGCCTCACCGTCGCGGACGGTCGGGCCCCGGCGCATGCACCCGATACCCACCGGCCTCGACCGGCTGCCCGCCCTCGACGCGGTGCTGATCTCGCACGACCACTACGACCACCTCGACCGGGCGACGGTCGCCGAACTCGTCGACCTCTGCGCCGCGCCGTTCATCGTGCCGGTGGGGATCGGCGGGCACCTGCGTCGGTGGGGGGTGCCCGCGACCCGGATCGTGGAGCTGGACTGGGGCGACGCGACCCGGGTGGGCGGCCTCACGCTGACCTGCGTGGAGTGCAGGCACTTCTCCGGCCGTCGCGCCGCCCGCAACACGACCCAGTGGTCGGCGTGGGCCGTGGCGGGCCCCGCGCACCGCGCCTACTTCGGCGGCGACACCGGCTACACGGCCGCGTTCGCCCGAACCCGCGCCGAGCTGGGCTCGTTCGATCTCACCCTGCTGCCGATCGGGGCCTATGCCGACCTCTGGCCCGACATCCACATGACCCCCGAGGAGGCGGTGCGCGCCCACCTCGACCTGGGCGGCGGACTGCTCGTGCCCGTGCATTGGGCGACTTTCGACCTCGGATTCCACACCTGGGCGGAACCGGTGCGGCGGCTGTTGTGCGCCGCCGCGACGGCCGACGCGCGGATCGCACTTCCCCGACCCGGCCAGCGCATCGACGCACTCGCTCCGGGCGCACAAGTCGATTGGTGGTCACGGTTGGGATAAAAGATTGCGTGGCGCGTTCGACGGAGTTAGACGATGCCCGACGCCGTCCTTTATCCTCACCCTCAGCACATTTTCGCAAACTCTCTCCGCTACCCCTCTGTTCGAAAGGGCGCGTACCCATGGCACGGCAGACGACGGTCACGCTGGTCGACGACTTGGACGGCTCCGACGCCGACGAGCAAGTCGAGTTCTCGGTCGACGGCCGGTCTTACGAGATCGACCTCTCGACCGTCAATGCGGGGAGATTGCGCGACGCGCTCGCACCGTTCATTTCGGCGGCGCGCCGCACGGGCACCCGGCGCGGCGCCACCGCAGGTGGAGCCCCACCTCGGGCCGGTTCCGACCGGGCCCAGAACCAGGCCATCCGGGAATGGGCCATCGCGCAGGGCATGAAGGTGTCCGAGCGCGGACGGATCCCGACGAACGTGCTCACCGCCTACCACGGCGCGCACTGAGAACGCCGAGAACGCGCGCTACTTCGGCGCCATCCGGATCGCACCGTCCAAACGGATCGTCTCGCCGTTCAGCATCGGATTCGCCACGATGTGCGCGGCGAGCGCACCGTACTCGGCGGGATTTCCCAACCGCGCGGGGTGCGGCACCTGCCTGGCCAGTGCCGCGCTGACCTCCGCAGGAGCACCGGCCATCAGCGGAGTGTCGAAAAGGCCGGGCGCGATCGTCATCACGCGGATGAGCATGCTCGCCAGATCGCGCGCGATCGGCAGCGTCATACCGACCACGCCGCCTTTCGACGCCGAGTACGCCGCTTGGCCGATCTGACCGTCGAACGCCGCCGCGGACGCCGTGTTGATGATGACGCCGCGCTCCTCCCCCACCGGGTCGTGCGCGAGCATGCGCACTGCGGCCAGGCGGAGCACGTTGAACGTGCCGATCAGGTTGATCTCGATGATGCGGGTGAACTCGGCGAGCGGAAACGCGCCGTGATTGCCGACGGTGCGAAAGGCGTTGCCGGTGCCCGCGCAGTTGACGCACACGCGCAGCGGGCCCATCGCGTCGGCGACGTCGAGGGCCGCCGTCACCTCGGCCTCGCTGCGGACGTCGGCCGGGGCGAACCGGACGTCGTCGCCGAGCTCCTTCGCAACCTGCTCGCCCACCGACGTCGGCAGATCCAGGATCACGACCTTGGCACCCGCGCCGAGCAGCGCCTTCGTGGTGGCGAGGCCGAGGCCCGATGCCCCGCCGGTGACCAGTGCTACCGCGCCGGTGACGTCCACGCCGTCTGCCTCCACCCCTCGAACCGTCGAGCTCGACCGTTCCTACCACGCCGGAGGATGCCGCAGGCGGGTGTGATCCGGTAAACACGTCAGGGTGCTTCCCGGAACCCGTGCGGCGCCGCACCCCGACCACCCCGCCGTGATCATGGCGGACACGGGGACCACGCTCAGCCACGAGGACCTGGAGAAGGGCTCGGCGCGGCTCGCGCGGTGGTTCGTCGACCACGGCATGCGGCCCGGCGATGGGATCGCGCTGCTGGCCGACAACTCCGCGTGGGTGTTCGAGGTGTACTGGGCCACGCAGCGGTGCGGCCTGATGCTCACGGCGGTCAACCACCACCTCACCCCGACCGAGGTCGCCTACATCGTGCGCGACTGCGGCGCCAAGGCCCTCGTCGTCGCCGGATCGCTGGGCCCGCTCGCCGCGGACGTCGGCGCGCAGGTGCCCGAGGTCGCACTCCGGCTGGCCTACGGGCCGCCCGTCGAAGGGTTCGCCGACTACGACACCGCACTCGAGGGCGTGGCCGACACGCCGATGGCCGACGAGCCCGCCGGCGCGGTGATGCTCTACTCGTCGGGCGCGACGGGGCGGCCGAAAGGCGTGCGACCGTCGCTCCCGGACCGGCAGGTCGACGAGCCGGGTGATGTGTCCGTCGCCGCGTTCGGCGGGATGTACGGCTTCAGCCCGGAGACGGTCTACCTGTCCCCCGCCCCGCTCTACCACGCCGCCCCGCTGCGGTTCACCACCTCGGTGCAGACGCTCGGCGGCACGGTCGTGGTCATGCACCACTTCGACGCGGAAGGCGCGCTGGCCGCGATCGAGCGGTACCGGGCCACCCACAGCCAGTGGGTGCCGACGATGTTCGTGCGGATGCTCAAGCTCCCACCCGAGGTGCGCGCCCGCTACGACGTGTCGTCGATGCGCGTGGCGATCCATGCGGCGGCGCCGTGCCCGATCGACGTCAAACGGGCGATGATCGACTGGTGGGGCCCGGTGATCTACGAGTACTACGCCGCCACCGAGGGCATCGGCATCACGTTCATCGACTCGGCGCAGTGGCTCGAGCACCCCGGCTCGGTCGGGCGCGGCGGGCTCGGCGAGGTGCGGATCGCCGACGCCGAGACCGGCGCGCTCATGCCCGCGGGCCGGGTGGGCATGATCTACTTCGAACGCCGCGACGGGCCGCTGTTCACCTACCACAACGACCCGCAGAAGACGCGCGCGTCGCGTCATCCCGAGCACGACGACTGGGGCACCACCGGCGACCTGGGCTACCTCGACGAAGACGGGTGGCTCTACCTCACCGACCGCAGGGCTTTCATGATCATCTCAGGTGGGGTCAACATCTACCCGCGTGACGCCGAGGACGCGCTGGCGCTGCATCCGGCCGTGTTCGACGTCGCCGTGATCGGCGTGCCGGATCCCGAGATGGGCGAGGCGGTGCTGGCCGTCGTGCAGCCCGGCCCGGGCGCCGTACCCGGCCCCGAGCTCGAACGGGAGCTGATCGCGCACACCCGCACGCACGTCGCCGCGTTCAAGGCCCCACGGCGGGTCGTGTTCACCGACGACATGCCGCGCACGCCGACCGGCAAGCTGATCAAGCAGAAGCTGCGCGAGCGCTACCCGGCGCTTCCGGCAACCGCGCCGTGAACACCGCGGGCATGACGATCGGCGACCAGGTCGCCCGGTTCGCGCGCAGCACGCCCGACGGCGTCGCGTTCCGGGACGGCCCGCTGACCCTGACGTGGCGGCAGACCGACGCGCGGATCGACCGGCTGGCCGCCGCGCTCGCGGCGGCAGGCGTGACGGCAGGCGACCGGGTCGCGGTGATGGCGGGCAACAGCGCGCGGCGTTCTGCCGGGCGCGGCTCGCCGCCTACAAGCGGCCGCGTGACGTCGTGCTCGTGAGCGCGCTGCCGCGCAATCCGAGCGGCAAGGTGCTCAAGACCCGGCTCCGCGAAGAGCACGGAGGTGCCCGATGGCCGACCTGACCCCCGACGAGTTCCGCGACCGCGCCGCCGCCGTCGCCGACTGGGTCGCGGCCTACCGCGCGGGCCTTCCCGACCGGCCGGTCCAGCCCGAGGTCGTGCCCGGATCGGTGCGCGCGAAGTTCCCGAGCGCGCTGCCCGAGGAGCCCGAGCCGCTCGACGCGCTGCTGGCCGCGCTCGACGACACCGTGGTGCCCGCCTCGTCGCATTGGCAGCACCCCGGCTGGTTCGGCTACTTCCCGGCCAATGCCTCGCTGCACTCCCTGCTGGGCGACCTGCTCTCCGGCGGCCTCGGCGCCCAGGGGATGCTGTGGTCCACCTCCCCCGCGGCCACCGAGGTCGAGCAGGCGCTGCTGGACGCGCTCGCAGGCGCGCTGGGCCTCGATCCGGCGTTCACGTTCGCGGGCGGGGGCGGCGGTGTCATCCAGGACTCGGCGTCCTCGGCCGCGCTCGTCGCGCTGCTGGCGGCGCTGCACCGGGCCAACCCCACGTGGCGCGACGACGGCGTCGACGGCCGGGACCGGGTCTACGTCACCGCGGAGACGCACTCGTCGCTGGCCAAGGCGGTGCGGGTGGCCGGGCTCGGTAACCGGGCGCTGCGCACGGTCGGGTTCCGGCCCGGGAGCCTGGCCATGGACCCGGCGGCGCTGGCCGCGCTCATCGCCGAGGACCGGGCGGCGGGACTGCGCCCGGTGCTGGTGTGCCCGACCGTCGGCACGACCGGCACCGGCGCGGTCGATCCCGTCGCGGGGGTCGTGGACGCGGCCCCCGGGGTCTGGGTGCACGTCGACGCGGCGTGGGCCGGGGTCGCGGCCCTGTGCCCCGAGCACCGTGACCTGCTCGACGGGGTCGAGCGGGCCGACTCGTTCTGCACCGACGCGCACAAGTGGCTCGGCACCGCGTTCGACGCGTCGCTGCTGTGGGTGCGCGACGCCCGCGCGCTCCCGGACGCGCTGTCGATCACCCCGGAGTACCTGCGCAACGCGGCGTCCGAGTCGGGCGCGGTCGTCGACTACCGCGATTGGCAGGTGCCGCTGGGCCGCCGCTTCCGGGCTCTCAAGCTGTGGGCGGTGCTGTCGGGCTACGGGCTCTCGGGGCTGCGGGCGCACCTGCGCGGCCACATCGCGCTGGCCGCGGAGCTCGCTGGATGGATTGCCGAGGAGCCGGGCGTCACACTCGCCGCGCCGGCGTCGCTCGGGCTGGTCTGCCTGCGGCTCGACTCCGACGAGCGAACCCGTGCGGCGTTGGCGCAGGTCAACGCGTCGGGGCAGGCGTTTCTCACGCATACTGTCGTGGACGGGCGCATGGCCATCCGGGTCGCGATCGGCGGGGTGACGACGGAGCGCGGCCACGTCGTCGCGCTGTGGGAGCAGTTGCGCAAGGCGGCATCGGCTGTCTAACCTCCCCGGCAGGTCATGAGCATCAGCGCCAAGCCCCGGCTCGCTGATCGGCAACCCTCCTTCGCGGCGGGGTGCTCCGGGTGACGACCTGGCCGCGGGCGCAGGGTCCGCGGCAAGCGCGAGCACTTGGAGTCTCCGTTGACCGCTGCCGTTGATCCCGCCGTTGATCGCCGCCTGCCCGCCGTCGTCGGCGCGCACCTGCGCGTGCCGCTCGTGACCGGCGGCCAGGCGCCCTACGCCAACCTCGATCTCGCCGCCAGCGCGCCCGCACTGGAGGACGTCGCCGCGCACGTCACGCACCTCTTGCCCTACTACTCCAGCGTCCACCGCGGCGCGGGCTACGCCTCCCAGGTGTGCACGGGGGTGCTGGAGGCGGCGCGCGGCACCGTCGGCGCGTTCCTCGGCGCCCGGCCCGACGACGTCGTCGTGTTCGGCCGCAACACCACCGACGCGTTGAACCTGCTGGCGGCCGCCGTGCCCGGCGACGTCGTGTGCCTGGACGTCGAGCACCACGCCAACCTGCTCCCGTGGCGCTCGCGACGGGTGGTGACGGGGCGGCCGACGGTGGCCGCAACCCTCGCCGCGCTGACGACCGAGCTGCGCGCCCGACCCGCCGCCCTGGTGGCGGTGACGGGCGCGTCGAACGTCACCGGCGAGGTGCTGCCGATCGCCGCGATCGTGGAGATCGCGCACACGGCGGGCGCGCGGGTGGTGCTCGACGCGGCGCAGCTGGCCCCGCACCGGCGCGTCGACATCGCCGCGTGGGACGTCGACTACGTGGCGGTGTCCGGGCACAAGCTCTACGCCCCGTACGGCGCGGGGGCGCTCGTCGGCCGCCGCGACTGGCTCGACGCCGCTCCCCCGCACCTCGCGGGCGGCGGCGCCGTCACCGAGGTGCGCACGGACGCCACGCGGTGGGCGCCCGCGCCCCACCGGCACGAGGGCGGCACCCCGAACGTCGTCGGCGCGGCGGCGCTCGCCCAGGCCTGCCGCACGCTCGGGCCGGTGCTGAGCGGCCCCGGCCTCGAACACGAGCGCACCCTCCTGGCGCGGCTCGACGCGGGCCTCGCACGCGTGCCGGGCATCACGGCGCTGCGCGCGTGGGCGGACGCGGCCGATCAGGTCGCCGTGCGGTCGTTCACGGTGGCGGACCGGCCCGCGGGCTACGTGGCCGCCTACCTGTCGGCCGAGCACGGCATCGGGGTGCGTGACGGGCGGTTCTGCGCCCATCCGCTGCTCGCGCGGCTGTGCGGTCCGAGCGGGGAAGCGCTGCGGGTGAGCATCGGGCTCGGCACGACCGCCGAGCACATCGACCGGCTGGTGGACGCCCTGTTCACGCTCGTCACTCGGGGTGCGAGCTGGACGTACGCACCGATCGGCGGCCGGTGGGTGCCGACGCCCGACCCGCGCGAGGCGGACCCGCTCGGCCTCGGCGCCGCCCCGGTCGCCGGTCGCGCCTGCGGGCGGTGAACGGGGTCGTGAGTGGAAACAAGTGCCGGAACAGTGTTATCCACTCACGACCTCTAGTCGCGCACCGGCAGCCGGTGGCGCAGCAGCACCCGGCTGCCGCGGTCGTCGTAGTGGATCAGCACCGACTCGACGACGTTGTTCATCAGCGGGATGCCCCGCCCGCCTGCCACCGTCGGCTCGCTCGGCGGCCGCCAGTGCCCGTGGTCCACGATCTCGATCGAGAGCGTGGCGTCGGCCTCCTCGGGCCCGTGCTCGGTCCACAGCGTCAGCTCGACGGCGCCGGACTCGTCGGGCCCGTAGGCGTGCAGTACGGCGTTGGCGGCCGCCTCGTCGACGGCGAGCACGACGTCGGCGGTCTCCTCCTCGGTCAGACGCAGCGGCGCCAGCCAGTTCGCCAGCTCGCGGCGTATCACCGCCAGCTGTGTCGGGTCAGCCGGCCAGCTGCGGTGAACGAACTCGATGCGGCCCGGTTCCATGGGTTCGGGTTCCACGACCGACCCCCGTCGCAAACGCCGCCCACCGCACACTGCTGGGCGTTCACCGCAAAGTTGATCACCACACGTCGCCGTCGCGCCAATCGCACACCAGGGGGAGGCCCTGGTCGAGCGGGATGTCGACGACCCGGACGAAGATCGCGCCGTCCGCATCGGGGGTGGGGCGGAAACCGTCGGGCGTGAGCGCCGCCGTCGGGCCCGACCACCGCGACCAGCCCAGCGCCGCATACAGCGGTGCCCCGTCGTCGGACGTCGCGAGCGCACGCAACGCCGTAGCCGCGGTCGACATAGGGATGCAGTGCCCGCATGACAGCGGCGCCGTGGCCGCGGCGGCGCCGGTCGGCCGCCACCGCGACGGCCTCCACGTAGCCGGTGCGCAACGCCCGGCAGGCATGCAGGAGCCGCCGCCCGACCAGGGCGGCGTGGGCGACGTGACGAATCAGGACGTTCTCCACGCTGTGTCATGATCCTGGCCATGCAACCGTTCCGCTTGAACGGGTCGCGGGTGCTCGAGGTCGACCTCCACGGCGACGCGGTGCGCGCCGCCCACGGGGCGATGATCGCCTACACCGGAGACGTCGCGTTCAAGAGCGCGGGCCTCGGCGGCGGCGACGGGCTGCGGGCCGCGCTCAAGCGCCGCGCCACCGGCGAATCGGTGTCGCTCATGCACTGCTCGGGCCACGGCACCGTCTACTTCGCGAAGGACGCGATGGAGGTGCTGCTCGTCGAGCTCGCGGGCGACGCGCTGCGGGTGGAGTCCGAGCAGCTCCTCGCGCTCTCGGACAAGCTCTCGACCGACGTCGCGTTCGCGGGGCTCCGCGGGATGTCGTCCGGGCAGGGCCTGTTCACCACGACGGTCAGCGGGCACGGCACGGCGGCGCTGCTGTCGTCGGGCGGCCCGCCGATCGCGCTCGCCGTGTCGCCCCAGTATCCGCTGGTGGTCGACCCGGACGCGTTCATCGCGAGCCAGGGCAGGCTCAACCAGACGTTCGTCACCGACGTGTCCTGGCGCAACCTCGTCGGCAAGAGCTCCGGCGAGGCGTTCTCCCTGCGCTTCGACGGCGACGGCGTGGTGTACATCCAGCCACGAGAACGATAGGGGTGAACATGCCAACGCGCGGCCCGCTCGTCGGTCAATTGCGGATCTCGGGCGGGAAGAAGGGCTGACGCACATGCCGTTCGAGCAGGTCAACGGGAAGGTCGTGAGCGCGCCCGTGGCGCCGGGCCGGGAGGTGCTGGCCCGCCGCGGCGCGATGCTCGCCTACACCGGGCAGGTCGGGTTCGCGCCGGTGCACGCCACGAGCGGCGGCCTGGGCGGCATGGCGGGCCGGATGATGGCGGGCGAGCAGGTGGCGATGATGGTCGCCCAGGGCCAGGGCACCGTCCACTACGGCTACCGCGGCCTGTACCTGACGATCATCGACGTGGGCCAGGCGGGCCCGCTCACGGTGGAGGCCGACCGGCTCGTGGCCCACGACGCGTCGCTGCAGGCCACGCTGGTGTTCATGGGCAGCCAGGGCGGCATCCGCGGCGCGGTGCGCGGCGCCGTCAGCGGGCAGGGCCTGTTCACCACCCAGCTGCACGGCCACGGCACCGCGGTCGTGCTGTCCCACGGCGGCACGATCGCGCTGCCCGTCCACCCCGGCGAGACGACCACGGTCGACCCGCAGGCGTTCGTCGCGCACGTCGGCCAGGTGAACGCCGACATCGCGCTGAACGCGAGCTGGCGCGACGCGGTCGGCCGCGGGTCCGGCGAGGCGATACAGCTCAAGATCACCGGCCACGGCACCGTCTACGTCCAGGCTTCGGAGCAGAAGATCTCGTGATCCCACCCCTGAACCCGGCCACGCTTCCCGACAACGACAACATCCCCGGCAACCACTACGCCTACTGCGTCCGGCTCGCAGGCAGGCTGTTCATGCAGACGGGGCGGATGATCGCCTACTACCCCGCGCCGAACGGACCGGGCATCCGGTTCGAGCCGCTGACGACCGCGAGCGCCGCCGGGTTCGTCGCCGCCCGGTTCTCCGCGCCGCTCTACTCGCGCGACTGGGTGGTGGCGAACGGGTCGGGGCACCTGATCCTCGGCGACCGCGGGTTCGACATCAACTCCTACGACCTCGGCGACGGCAACCTCACCCTGCGCGCCGCCAACCTGCTGGCGTTCGACGCGACCCTGGAGCTCAAGCAGTCGATCGTGCCCGGCTTCCTCACGCTGATCGGCACCGGGAAGTTCCTGGCCTCCAGCTCCGGCCCGGTGATCTTCGCGGAGCCGCCGATCCGGGTCGACCCGCAGGCACTCGTGGGCTGGGCGGACTGCCCGTCGCCGTCGCACCACTACGACGCGGGCTGGATGACCGGCTTCCTCGGCGGGGCGATGGGCATGATGTCCGGCGTGCAGTCCGGGGAGGAACGGCAGTACGACTTCACCGGCGCGGGCACCGTGCTGCTGCAGTCCAGCGAGCACACCCTTTCCGACCCGCACCTCGTGCAACAGCTGGAGGGTCAGGTGGGCGCGCTCGACGTGCCGGGCCTTTCGCACATGCAGAGCGTGATCGCGCAGCGGCTCTCGGCCCAGCAGCAGCGCTGATGCGGCTTGCTAGCATGCTTGCATGCGGACAGGTCAGCTGGCGTGCGACCGACGAGCTGATCGACCGGGTGCGGGCCGCCGCCGCGGCACAGCACCGCAGCATGAACGACTACCTCACCCAGCTCGCCGAGGCGGCCACGAATCCCGAGTACGCGGAAGGCGCGGCCGCGCAGACCCGGGAACGGCTGGCGCGCGCGGGCCTGCTGATGCCGTCGGGTCCACCGCGCCGTCGACCAGATCCCGAGCTGCTGGAGGAGGCGCGCCGCGCCGCGGGCGAGGGCGTGCCCTTATCGGATCTGATCTCCGAAGGCCGCGGCCCGCGGTGATCGCGTATGCGGACTCGTCGGCGCTGGTCAAGCTCTACGCCGACGAGTTCGGCAGCGACGTCGTCCGGGTCGTACCGACGTTCGCCGTGGCGCAGGTCGCTCGCGTCGAGGTGCCCGCCGCGCTCTGGCGCAAGCAGCGAACGGGCACGTTGACCGCCCGACTCGCGGCCGCGCTCATCGCCGATTTCGAGGCCGACTGGTTCGGCGACGAGGACGGGCGCCAACGCTTCGGGGTCATCCGGATGACATCCCTGGTGATGGAGGACGCGGGCCTGCTCACCGGCGCGCACGGGCTGCGCGCCTACGACGCGATCCAGCTGTCCTCGGCCCGTGCGGTGCGGGCTGCCGACTCGACCATCACGACCTTCGCCGCGTTTGACGCCGCGTTGCGCACCGCGGCGGCGGCCGAGGGCTTCGCGCTGCTGCCCGCGCACGTGAAGTGATCAACCACCGGTGCTCGGCTCGGGATCGACGAGGTTGATGTCGTTCCAGACGATGAACGCGTCGTAGCGGCCGGTGTTCGTGATCAGCCGCCGGATCCGTCGCGCGATCTCCCGTGCGGCGAGCTCGTCGCGTCCCGGTAGGCGGACGGTGAGGTAGTAGGGATACCGCGAGAACGGCAGCCCGGCGTCGTCGACGAGCTCGTGCTCGAGAATGACGTCGATCCAGGCTCCGTCGTATCCGACGACATAGCCCTCGCCGCCGTCCGTGTGCGGGGTGGGTCGGCTGCCGAGCGTCGCCTCCAGATCGCCCAACAGGTCCGCCCCCGCGACGGTGGGTCTGACGAACACGTCGTGATAGGTAGCCATCGGTCCCCCAGGCTAGGGCCAGACCACGCGGGCGCCGTCGGCCAGCCAGATCGTGATCGAGTCGTAGGCATTCTTCTTGTTGCCGAGGAAGCGGGCGATGCCGAGCCTCGCCTCCTCTTCGGACATCCCTGACGCCTCCGCGTCGATGATGACATCGCGGGCTTGGCCGCCTGCTTTGGCGCTCTTGTCGAGCTCGTTCTTGATCGTGGCGGAAGTGCCGCCGGGGTCGACGGTCTTGAACTCGGTGGGTCGGCCGTCGACGAACGCGTCGAAATGCCTGCCCGGCCCGGACTCGTCGGCCGCCGCGACGTCGTGCCCGTCGTCGGCCAGCCGGTCGGCGATCTTCCGCTCCTGTGGGCCGAAGCCCCGCACGGATTCGTCGACGGTGCCCCGTGCCGCGGTGGCCAGCCGCTCCTCGGCGGCGGCCTCTGCGTCTTCGGCCACGGCTGGAAGTCGCTCCGCCGCCTCCGCGGTGGCCCGGGAGAGGCGGCCGCCGAGGATCGTCTTCACGCGCTGCGCCACGGCCGCCACCCGGGCGACGACCCGTTCGATCGCTGCGTCCACGGTGCGGGCGGCCTCGATCAGCCGCGCGACGAAGGCACCGATCCGCGCGGCCGACGCGGCGAGCCGACCGGCCTCGACGGCCTGGGCCCCCAGCTCGCCGACGCCCGCGGTGAACACGCCGACCACCAGGCCCGCCGCCTCGATCCCCACCGTCCAGGCCAGCAGGCTCACCAGCTCGTCTTCGACATCGCGATGGCATTGCTCGATGTGGTCGGCGTACTCGGCGCACAGCGCGGCGAGGTCCCGGCCGACCGCCGCGATCTCCGTCATGTGCCCGCCGAGCGCCTGGCAGACGGCCACGGCGTCGTCGATCTCCGGCGACTGCACCTCCCGGATCGCCGCCACGGCCCTCGGGACGAGCGCCGCGGCGGCGGACACGCCGTCGGCCGCGGTGGACCAGGCCGCCCCGGCGAGGCGCAGGGCCGCCGGGTTGCCGTCCGGCCAGACGTAGCCGACCAGGTTCTGAACCAGGTCCCAGCCGTCGGGCGGGCCGACCGAGCCGCCCGACGCCGACGGCAGCGGCGGCGGCACCACCACGGGGAGCCGTGCGTAGTCGGTGGTGTCCGGCGCCGGGGCGCGGTTCGCGGGGTTCGACGCGGCGTCGGCCGCCGCGTGGTTGAACCCGCTCTGCGCGAGCAGGGCCGCGACGGTGTGGCAGGCGTTCGCCAGGTCGGCGATCCCGGCCGCCGCGACGGCCGCCGCCTCGTCGTAGGCCGTGGCCCAGGCGACGCCGCCGGGATCGGAGCCGCCCATCGCCGCCGTGCCTGCGAGGTCACCCGCCAGGCCGCCGAGCGCGCCTGCGAGCCGGTCGGACGCCTGTCTGCCCAGCACCGCGGACGCGCTGGTGTACGCGGACGGATCGACGTCGAGCGGCCGGTCCGGCAGCGTCGCGGCCGTCACCGGAGCGCGCCCCGTACACAGACGTTGGCCGCGGCCGTGTCGTCGGCGTGGGCGGCCGTCACCGGAGCGCACCCCACATCCGGACGTTGGCGGCGGCCGCCGCCGTGTAGTTGGCGTGGGCGGTGCCCGCGATCGCCCGCATCGTGGCCAGGGCGGCCCGCATCTGCGCGGCGCCGCGCTGCCATTCGGCGTGCGCGGCCCGCTGCGCCTCCGCGGCCTCGCCCGACCACGTGCCGGACAGCGTGGCGACGCGCCGCTCGACCTGCGCGGCCACCCGCTCCAGATGGGCGTCGAGCCTGGCCAGCCGCTCGACGACATCGGCGAGCTGCGCGGGCCGCACGCGAAACGGGGTGCTCATCCCAGCCCCCGACTGATCGTGCTGGCCGTGCGCGTGACCTCGGCCTCGACGCCGCCGTACGCGCGCCCCGTCGTGTCGAGCAGGCGGGACATGGCATCGAGCGCCTCGACGACGTCGAGCGCACCTGATCGCCACCGGCTCCAGCCCGCGGCGAACCCGTCCGCGGCCTGCCCGTGCCACCCGGACGCGAGGAGCGCCTGGACCTCGGCCCCGACGTCGGCCATGGCGGCCCGAGCCTCGGCGGCCAGCCGTCCGACGACGAGCCCGCCCGCCTGCAGCTCGGGGGCGGTGACGGAGAAGTCGGCCATGCGGGAGAGTGAACGGCCTGGGGCGCCGCGCCGTGGGCGAATGACCCGCCTTCACCCGAACGGCCGCGCGGTCACTCCTCGGCCAGCCAGACGAACGACAGCCCGGGCAGCCACAGGCGCCCGTTGTCGACGACCGGCCGCCCGTCCGAGGACAGCACGGTGTCGAGCACGCCCAGCCCGGTGAACAGCCGGACATCGACGCTCGTGGCCTGCTCGGAGAAGTTGACCAACCCGACGAAGTGGCCGCTGCGCGGATGCCGCCGTCGCCACGCCAGCACGTGGGGCGAGTCCGGCTGCAGCACGGCCGACTCCCCCGCGGCGTGCAACGCGGGCAGCCCCGCGCGCGTGCGCACCAGGGCCCGGAACCAGCCGAAGACCCGGCCCTCGACGGTGCCGGGATCGTGCCGACGGGCGGCGGCGCCGTCGTCGAAGTACGGGCGGTGCATCCAGCGGTTGTCGCCCGCCAACGCCGGGTCGTCGCCGTAGGTCGCGTCGTTGTCCTGGCCCAGCTCGTCGCCCATGTACAGCAGCGGCACCCCGCCCCAGCCCAGGGTCACGGCGTGCAGCAGCACGAGCCGTCGGATCCCGGCGTCCAACGCGTCGGCGTCACCGCGCTCGCGGGCCTCGCTGATCCCGCACAGCGCCGCGGCGGTGCCGGAGATGCGCGCGTCGCCTGACTGCGGGTTCTCCCCGAACAGCGCTCCTCGCGCGAACGACATCGGGAAGCGGCCGGAGTAGTAGGCGTTGAGGAAGTCCCGGTGGGCGAGCGGGTCGAAGCCGACGGCGTGGGCGTCGACGTCGCCGACCGCCCACCCGATGTCGTCGTGACAGCGGACGTAGGTCGCCCAGGAGGTCTCGGCCGGGATCGGCCGCAGGCGCCGCAGCGACTGGGCGGCGAGGCGCGCGTCCTTCGTCGCGAGGCTCGACCACAGCATCACCATCAGCTGGTTGTGGTAGGCCAGCTCGCACTCGGGGCGGTAGCGGTAGTGCCCGCCGAGGTAGGCGACGAGGTCATCGGGCGCGACGATCGCCTCCGCCTTGAACACGACCGCGGGCGCGGCGAGCTTGGTCAGCGCGTGCAGCGCCTGCACGATGTCGTGCACCTCGGGCTGGTTCATGCACGACGTGCCGAGCCGCTTGCCCATGAACGGCACGGCGTCCAGGCGGAAGATCTCGATCCCGCGGCCCGCGAGCCACAGGATCGTCTCAAGGACGGCGGCGAACACGCGCGGGTTGCCCCAGTTGAGGTCCCATTGGTAGGGGAAGAACGTGGTCCACACCCACGCCTTGGCCTCCTCGACCCAGGTGAACGAGCCGGGGGCCTGGTCGGGGAAGACGTCGTTGACCGTCGCCTCGTACGCGTCGGGCATCGTGCGGTCGGGGTAGGCGTAGTAGAAGCCGGCGTACTCGGGGTCGCCTGCGAGGAAGCCGCGCGCCCACGGGTGCTCGCGCGCGGTGTGGTTCAGCACGAGGTCGACGCACAGGCTCATGTCGCGCTCGCGGAGCTCGGCGGCCAGCCCGGCGAGGTCGTCCATCGTGCCGATGCGCGGGTCGACCGCGCGGTAGTCGGCCACCGCGTAGCCGCCGTCGTTCGCCCCGGCGCGCGGCATGAGCAGCGGCATGAGGTGCAGGTAGGTGACGCCCAGTTCGCCGAGGTGGTCGAGCCGTCCCGACAGCTTCTCCAACGTGCCCGCGAAGCGGTCGGTGTAGGCGACGTAGCCGACCATCCGCTGGTGCTGGTACCAGCGCGGGTCGATCTCGCGGCGCCGGTCGACATCGCGCAGGTCGGCCGGGCGGGCGGCCGCGGCGTCCAACGCGATCCGGACGAGGCGCTCGACGAGCCCGTCGCACTGCTCGCCGTAGAGCCTGGTGATCGGCACGTGGACGTCGGGGAACCACAGGTCCAGCCGTGCGAGGAAGCCGACGGCCTCGCTGCGGGGAAGCGCCCGATGGGCGTCTTCGGCGATGGCCGGGCGGAGGCGGGCGAGCGATCGGGCTGCGGCGGCGTCAGGCAGTGGCGCGATCACCCGCTCATCCTGCCGTCCCCGGTGCCGTTTTCAGGGCCACCCGACGACCGGAACGTCACGCGCGTGTCGCACCCCGAAGCGGACGCTCGCCTCCCAGGTGCCGCTCGGCTCGACGGACGCGGCCCATTCGAGGCGCCCGAGCTCGTCGCGCTCGGCGGGCTCGGGCTTGACCTCGACGTCGACGACCTGGACGTCGGGGTGCCGCGACACCGGCACCCGCTCCCGCACGATGATCCGGACCGCGGTCGGCCTGCCGTTGTGCACCTCGATCCGCCACCTTTCGACCGCGCTGATCTTGCCGCCGAGCAGCGCCCGGTGCGGGGTGCGCTCCAGCAGTTCGCGCTCCACCGCCACCCGGTCGTCGACGCCGAGGTGCAGCTCCAGTTCCGCGCCGGGGGCCGTGGTGTCAATGTGGGTGGTGCCGACGAAGGCGCCGTCGAGGAACGCCGAGAGCGGACCGGCAGGCAGCGCGTGCCCACCGCTGTTGACGACCGTGGCCCGCAGGTGCGCGGCCGGGTCCAGGGCGGGCGCGACGACGTGGTCGAGGCGGGCGTCCAGGGTGGTGGTGGCGACGGTCGTGCGGTGCGGGGTGCCGTCGGCGGGCACCGCGGTGGGGCGCGGCAGCCGCCAGGCGACGGCCAGGGTGCCGTCCTGGGCCTCCGCGGTGACGTGCCGGACGTAGGGCCCGGCCGCCTTCGTGCCGTAGGCGTCGAACTCGGGCAACGCCGCCGCCACCGGCATCGGCGGCGCGGGCAGGCGCACGTCGACCCACCAGGGGTCGAGCTCCGGCACCGCGCCCGCGAGGCCGGGCCGGGCCGTCGAGAGGGTGAGCTCGCAGGCGGGCCAGTCCTCGCCCGTGGCCTGGGTGACCATGCCGTACCAGGTGAGCGCGAGCGGGCCCGCGCCGTCTCCCCCGACGTCGACGCGGGCGTCGTACGCGCACGTCCAGCCCGCGCCGTGCACGACGTAGGTGAGCTCGAGGGTGAGCTCGCCCGCCGCGTCGGCCTCGACCGCGATCCGGGCGTCGCGGCGGACCCGACCGGATGCGCGCAGCCGATCGAGCTCGGCCTGCGCGGCGGCGCGGGCGCGTTCGGCCTCGACCCGCCGCTCGGCGTGCCCGCGCCGGTCTGCCGCGACGTCGACCAGCTGCGCGGCGATCGCAGAGGACACCTCGGCCACGCGCGCCGGGTCGGCCGTGCCCTCGGCCAGGGCCCGGGCCAGGCGGTCGCCCGAGCGCACGGCGAGCCGCTGCAGGAGGTGCTCGCGCGCGGCGTCCCCGGCGTCGGCGCCGTCGATCGCGGCGAGCGCCCGCTCCGCGTCCACGACGGCCTGCTCGGCGGCGCGGACGCGGTCGTCGGGCGCGGCGACGAGATCACGGCGCACCACGTCCACGCCGACGACCCGCACGGGCGCCGCCGATCGCCCCGCAACCCGTACCGACTCGTCGAGCAACTGCTCGGGGAGACCCGCGACGATCAGCTCCGTCGGCCCGTCGGCGAGCGACACGGTGCCCCGCCGGGTGACGCGGGCCCGGTCGGGGTGCACGGTGACGGCGACGATGGGCGCGACGAGGTCCATACCGGACGACGCTACCGGGGGGAGGGCCCGACGGCCGCCCCTTGAGGGGTGGGAGGGAGCGGCCGCCGGTGCGCCCCGGTGGCCTTCGGCACTCCGACGCGCTACTCCACGGTAACCACGGATTTGCGGACGAGGGGATCTACGCTCCGTGAGTGATGTCACCATCCGGTCCGGGAACTCTTGACGGCGTCGCCAAGAAGTTGTATGGGCTTCATCCCGACGCTTTCGTGCCTGCGCGCGACGACGCCGTCGCCGAAGCCCGACAGGCGGGCGACCGCGACCTGGCGCGGGCCATCGCCCGGCTGCGCAGGCCGACCCGGGCGGCGTGGCTGGCCAACCTGTTGGCCCGAGAGCGTCCCGAGCAGCTCGACGGGCTCCTCGCGCTCGCGGGTGACCTCGCCTCCGCCCAGCGCACGCTCGACGGTGGCGCGTTGCGCGCGTTGTCCGCCCAGCGCAACCGCCTCGTCACGGCCATGGCGCGCGAGGGCGGCAGGCTGGCGGCGCAGGCGGGCGACACCGCCACCGAGTCGGTGGTGCGCGACCTGACGGGGATCCTCGACGCGGCGCTGGCCGATCCCGCCGTCGCCGACGAGGTGCGGTCCGGGCGCCTCACCCGCACGGTGAGCTACAGCGGGTTCGGCCCCGCGAGCGGCAGCCCGGCGGCGGGCAGCGGTCGCGCCCGGGACACCGACTGGCGCCCCGCGGGCGGGGGGCGCGCCGGTGCCGGGGACGACGGGGACACCGGGGGGGCCGGGGGCGACCGCGGGAGCGACGGGCGGGCGGCCGACGGGCCGGACGCCGCGGAGCGCGAGCGGGCCGAACGCGAACGAGAGCGCGCGGAACGGGAGCGGGCCGAGCGCGAGCACGCCGTCGCGGAGGCCGAGCGGGCCGCCGACGCCGCGCGGGACCGTCAGGAGTCCGCCGACGCCGACCGGGCCGATGCCGAGTCCGCGCACGAGGCGGCCAAGGCGCAGGTTGCGGACCTGGCCGCGGAGCTCGAGGCGGCCCGGGAGCGTGAGCGGAGCGCCGCCGCGACGGCCCGGGCGGCCACGGCCACCGCGCGCGACGCCGCCCGCGAGGCCTCGGCGGCCGCCGCGCGCGCCGACCGCGCCCGCGGCCGCCTCGCCGAGCTCGACCCGGCTTGATCGGGATGACCGCGACGAGGCCGGAGATGCCGAGCGCTATCCGCGGCGGGCGGCCAGGAGCCCGAGCAGGTTGAGCGCGCCCCAACCGACGCCGACGGCGACCGCCTTCTTGCGGGCGCTCGGGTCGTCGTTCGGGGAGAGGGCGAACGTCAGGGCGTCGCCGAGATCGGCCGCGATCCGCGCGCCGACGGCCACCCGCAGCGCCGTACCGGCGGGGGCGGCGGCCATCGCGAGCCCGTTGGCGACGTCGCGCACGCCCACGGCGCGCACGAGGATGCCGACCGGGGCGGGCGGCTCCTCGCCCGACAGCCCGGCAGGCGTGGCGAAGATCGACGGCCGTACCAGCGTCGCGAGCCCGTATACGGCGGTCAGCACACCGAGCGTGCGCGGCAACCAGGTCATGCGCGTGATCCTCCCAGCAGGCGGGGCACTGCGCGCGCCCGCGGCCGAACCGGCGCCTCACCCGGGCATTTCGTTCACCTGCCGTTCGCCATGGACCCGTACCGTCCCGGCCGTCACATCGATCCCAGGGACGGGCCCATGGACCTCACCGTCATCGTCGTCGTGGTCATCGTGACCGCGCTGGCGTTCGACTTCACCAACGGCTTCCACGACACGGCCAACGCCATGGCCACGTCGATCGCCACGCGGGCGCTGGAGCCCCGCACGGCGGTGATCATCGCGGGGATCCTCAACCTGATCGGCGCGTTCCTGTCGGTCCAGGTCGCGAAGACGATCTCGAGCGGCCTCGTGGACGAAACCAAGATCACCCCGACGGTGATCTTCGCGGGCCTGTGCGGCGCCATCCTGTGGAACCTGCTGACCTGGCTGCTCGGGATGCCCTCCAGCTCGTCGCACGCCCTCTTCGGCGGCCTCATCGGCGCCACCTGGGTCGCCGCGGGCGCCGACGCGGTGAAGTTCGTCGGCGTGATCAGCAAGGTGCTGCTGCCCGCCGTGCTGTCGCCGATCGTCGCCGGGCTCATCGCGCTGATCGCGACCTACCTCGCCTACCGGATCACGGCCCAGGGCGCGGACGGCACCGTGAAGCGGGGCTACCGGAGGTTCCAGGTCATCTCCGGCTCGATGGTGGCACTCGCCCACGGCACCAACGACGCACAGAAGACGATGGGCATCATCACGCTCACGCTGATCACCGCGGGCGTGCTGCCCGCCGACGCGGGTCCGCCGTTCTGGGTGATCCTCTCCGCGGGCCTCGCGATCGCGCTCGGCACCTACATGGGCGGATGGCGGATCATCCAGACGCTCGGCAAGCGCGTCAGCGACATCCAGCCGCCGCAGGGATTCGCCGCCGAGACCAGCAGCGCGAGCGTCATCCTGGTGTCGTCGCACCTGGGCTTCGCGCTGTCCACCACCCAGGTCTGCACCGGCTCCATCTTCGGCGCAGGTGCGGGCAGGCGGCTGGCGTCGGTCCGCTGGGGGGTCGCGGGCCAGATAGCGATCGCCTGGCTGCTCACGTTGCCCGCCGCCGCGATCGTCGGCGCTGTCGCCGCGTGGGTGGCGGCCACCGGCGTCCTCGGGACGATCATCGTGGCCATCGTGCTGGTCGGCATGGCGGGTGGGATCTACGCCGCGTCGCGCCGCCGCCCGGTCACCGCCGAGAACGTCAACGACGTCCCCGCCCCGCAGCCGCTGCCTGCTGCCGCCTGAAAGGAGGGACCGCATGTCCGTCAACTGGGGTGCCCTCGGCATCGTGATGATCGTGTCGCTGGCCATCGGCGTGCTCGTGGTGGTGCTGGCGTCGCTGGCGCTGGTCGGGCTCTCGGCCCGGGAGCCCGCCGCCGACGACGAGCTCGTCTCCGCGGACGAGACGCCGATCATCGGCCGGGGCGGCAGCAGGCTGTCGCCCGCAACGGGCACGGCGTTGGCCACGATCTGCCTGCTCGGCGCCGCCGCGATCGTCCTCTGCGGGCTCTACGTGATCGTCTTCTAGGGCCGTCAGGCGGCGGCACCGCGCTCGACCAGCGTGGTGCCGTCGCAGAACCGCACACCGTCGGCGCAGCGGGCCTCGACCTTCCCGCCCGCGAACTGCTCGGTGTAGAGGCGGGCGTAGAGGCCGTCGCGCGCCAGCAGCTCGGCGTGCGTCCCGCGCTCGACGACCTGGCCGTCCTCCACCGCGAGGATCACGTCCGCGCCCAGGATCGTGGACAGGCGGTGCGCGATCGCGATCGTGGTGCGCCGTCGGGTCGCGTTCTCCAGCGCCTCCTGCACGAGCCGCTCGCTGGTCGTGTCCAACGCGCTGGTGGCCTCGTCCAGGATGAGGATTCGCGGGTCCTTCAGCAGCACCCGCGCGATGGCCAGCCGCTGCTTCTCGCCGCCGGACAGCCGGTAGCCGCGCTCCCCCACAACGGTGTCGTAGCCCTCGGCGAACGACATGATCCGATCGTGGATGTTGGCGGCGCGCGCCGCCTCCTCCAGCTCGGCCTGCGTGGCGTCGGGTTTGGCGTAGCGCAGGTTGTCCGCGACCGTCGCGTGCAGCAGGAACGTGTCCTGGGTGACCATGCCGATCGCGTCCGCCACCGAGGCCTGGGTGAGCTCGCGGACGTCCTGACCGTCGATCATGACCCGGCCGCGGTCGACGTCGTAGAGCCGTGGCACGAGGTAGGACAGCGTGGTCTTCCCGCTGCCGCTGGGCCCGACGATCGCGGCGAGCTGCCCCGGCTCGACGACGAACGACACGTCGCGCACCGCCCACACCGGCTCCGCTCCCGCCGCGCCCGGGTAGGCGAACCAGACGTGGGAAAGCTCCACCCGCCCGGTCACGGCGGCGGCGTCGAGCACCCGCGCGTCGGGCCCGTCGACGATGCGCGGCACCAGGTCGAGGTAGCTGAAGATCCGGCCGAACAGGGCGAGCGAGGTCTGCACGTCCAGCGAGACGCGCAGCAGGTTGACCGTCGGGAACAGCAGCCGCGTCTGCAGCGTGGTGAACGCGACGATCGTGCCCGCCGTGATCGCGGCCCCGCTGCCCGCGACGATGAGGAAGCCCGCGACGAGGTACACGAGCGCGGGCGTCACGCCGAGGAACGTCTGCACGACGGCGAAGAACGACTGCCCGGTCATGGCCTGGCGGACCTGGAGGTCGACCTGGCGCGCGTTCTCGTCCTTGTACCGGCGCACCTCGTCGGCCTGGCGGTTGAACACCTTGGCCAGCAGCACGCCCGAGACCGACAGCGCCTCCTCGGTGATCGCCGTCATGTCCGAGAGCGACTCCTGCGTGCGGCCCGCGAGCGCCCGCCGCACGCGGCCGACCCGCACCTGCAGCACGATGAACAGCGGCACGAGCGCGACCGCGACGATCGTCAGCTGCCAGGACAGCAGCACCATCGCCACCAGCGCGGCCACGACGGTGACGACGTTGCCGAGGATCGAGCTCGCCGTCTCCGACAGCACCGACTGGACGCCGCCGACGTCGTTGGCCAGCCGTGACTGGATCGCCCCCGTGCGCGTCGCGGTGAAGAACGCCAGATCCATGCGCTGGAGGTGCTCGAACAGTCGACCGCGCAGGTCGGCCATCACCCGGTTGCCCAGCAGGGTGGTCTGCCAGGTCTGGTAGACGCCGATCAGGGCGCTCACCACCGGAACCGCGATCATCCCCGCGACCAGCCAGACCAGCAGGGAGATCCGGACGACGCGGTCGGCGGGGAACAGCGCCTTGTCGAACGTCGCCTGGGTGAGGAACGGTGTGATGATCCCCAGGCCGCTCGAGAGCAGCACGGCGAGCACGATCACCACCAGCGAGGCCCGGTACGGGGTGAACAGCGCCCACACCCGCCTGCCGAGCTGCTCGGAAGTCTGTGCGGTGGTCGATGGCTGTGCGATGGTCGATGGCTGTGCGGCGGTCATGGGAGGAGCAACCCTAGCGCGGTCACCTCGGCCAGACCGGCCTGCAGGCCTTCGACCAGCAGGTCGGGCCGCGTCACCGCCGCCGGGTCGGCGTTGATCCCGATGCAGCAGGTGCCGTCGTGCGAGATCAGGGTGATCATCGCCGCGCAGCCAGGCAGTGGGCCGAACGGATACATGCGGGTGATCCGCGCACCCGCGATGTAGACGGGGTGGGCCACGCCGGGAACGTTGGAGGCCTGGACGTCGTTGGCCGAGGTCATCCGGCTCGACAGCGCCCCGAGAACGGGCCCGGGCAGCCAGGCGAGCACGGGCCCCAGCAGGCCCACCGGGTCGACGGACGCGTGGGCCCGCGCCTGCAGCACGAACCGGCGCACGGCCTGGATGCGCGCGGCGGGGTCGGGCTCGGCGAGCGGTCCGGACAGGCGCGCGCCGGTGAACCGGTTGCCACCCTGCGGATCGTCCTCGGTGCGCAGGCTGATCGGGATGCCGACCGGGATCGTGGGAGGGACCGGCGCACCGAGCGCCTCGTGGTAGCGGCGGAACCCCCCGAGGACGGCCGCGAGGAACCCGTCGTTCACCGAACCGCCCGCCGCCTTCGAACCGGCCTTGAACGCGTCCAGCGGCACGTCGAGCACCTCGAAATGCCATTCGTCGCTGCGCGCGGCCAGCAACGGCGAGCCCGACGGCGCGGGTCCCACCGCCCGGCCAACGGACTGCGCGGCCCGCGCACCCCGCTCGATGCCCGTCACCGGCCGCGTCAGCAGGCCCGCGCCTCGACGCAGCGCACTCGTCGGCACCGCACGGACCGCCCGCCCCACCTGGTCGGCCAGCATCCCGACTGGGTTCGCCACCCCGCCGACCGACGCCGCGGGCTCGGGCCGCAGCGGATCGTGCTCGCGGCTGCGGCTGTGCAACCGGGCCATGAGCTGGATGACGCCGAGGCCGTCGGTCGCGGAGTGGTGGGTGACCACCACGTACGCCGCTCCCCCGTCCGACAGTCCCTCGACGACGAGCGCCCGCCACAACGGCCGGTCCCGGTCGAACGGCCTGCGCGCGAACTCCTGCACCAGGTCCAGCAGCTCACGCCGGGAGCCGCCGATGAGGTGGGCGCGCGAGACGTGCTCGGTGACGTCGACCCGGTCGACGGTGACCCACGCGGGCGTCCCGACCCCGAGCGCGGGCTCGACCACCCGCTGGCGCATCCGGGGCACCATCCGCGTGGCCCATTCGTGCGCCGCGAGCAGCCGGTCCCAGTCCGGGGTGACGTCGAGCAGCTCCAGCAAGGTGACGTTCGAGCGCAGCCGCGGGTCGGCCAGCTCGCCGCGCCACATCGCGGTTTCGAGCGCGTTCATCTCAGTCGCCGTGCCCCACTCGAGCGGCGCGGCGACCGGTCCGGTGGGCCCGGTCGTGACGTGCACGGGGCCCTGCGGCCCGTCCCAGGCGGTGAGGGTCTCGAGGTAGCGCTCGCGCACCTCCTCGACGTGCTTGGGCAGCTCCTCGACCGTCCAGCCGTCGGTCGACACCGGCGGCAGCACGGTGACCTGCACCGTGCCCTCCCGGATCGTCGACGCCCCGCGCCACATGAGCTCGCCCGCGTTGCGGATCACGATCGGCACGATCGGCACCCCGGCCTGCATGGCCACGTGGAAGGCGCCCTTCTTGAACGGGCCGAGCGCGGGCGTCGCCGACCGGGTGCCCTCGGGCGCCATGACCAGCGAGATCCCCTCCCGCAGCCGGGCCACCGCGGGCGCGAGCGCCGCCTTGGCCTGCGCGGTGTTGCCGCGGTCGACGAACGCCATGTCGGCCAGGCGGAACATCAGCCCGAACGCCGGGACCTTCGCCGCCTCCTTCTTCGCGACGCCGGTGAACCCGCCGCGCAGCAGCTTCGCGAGGATGAGGACGTCGAGCTGGCTCTGGTGGTTGAACAGGAACACCGCGGGCCGGGTCGACACCAGGTACTCCGCGCCCCGCACGTCCAGGCGCACGCCCGCGAGCGCCGTGCCCAGCTCGCCCGCGAGCGCGATTCCCAGGTCCACGCCGTCGCGCCGGGACCCGTTCACCGCGCCCAACGCGACGCCCGCGCCGAACCCGCCGAGCATCCCGGCCACGCCCGCCGCGGTGCGCACGACCTGGCGCAGCCCGGCCCGCCCCCGCGGGCGGAAGCGCACGACCGGCCAACCCCGGTCCGCCGCGACGATCGCCAGCCCCGGCTCGGGGTTGAGCGCCCGCGCGCGGCCGACGGTCGACAGGAACGGCACGTCCTCCGTGCCGTTGGAGTAGGCGTAGCTCGCCGCGAGGTCGACCCGGTGCCGCGGCGCGAACGCCCGTACGGCGTCGGCCTTGCCCTGCCGCCACAGCGGAGGGCCGCCCGGGCGCCCGGTCGCGAGGCCGTTCTCGATCTCGACGGGGGTGACGAGCACGTGCTCGACGCCCATCGCGCGCGCCGCGGGCTCCACCTGGAAGCGGGTGGCCGACGAGGCGAACACCACGGTGTGCCCGGCGCGGCGGTGCGCCTCGACGAGCCGCCACGCCTCCGGGTACAGCGACCCGGCGATCCCCTGCACCCACAGCCGCTCGCCGAGCTCGGCGAGCTCGTCCTCGCTGCGGCCCGCCCACGCGTGCATGCCGAGCACGAAGAACGTCTCGAACTCCGCTTCGGAGGTGACCCCGCGCAGGCCCAGCAGCAGCATCCGACCCGCGTCGAGCGGGGTGACATCGCCCGCCCGCAGGTGGTGGCGGGCGAACGTGGCGAGCGAGTAGCCGTCGATGAGGGTGCCGTCGAAGTCGAAGAACGCACCGACGGCGGGCCCCTCGGGACCTTCGGCGACGTCGGTGAGCAGCCGCTCGGCGTCCCACGTGACCTGTGGGCTCACGGCAGGTTCACCTGGTCGCTCAGCTCGTCGATCCGGCGCACGTCGGCCGCCACCCGTTCCAGCTGCGCGGCGAACTCCTCGCGCCGCTTGCCGAGCTCCTCGCGCCCCGCATCGACGAGGTCGCGGTTCGCGGCGAGCATCAGCGCGCTCCCGAACAGCTCCCGCGACAGCGACTCCGGCCCGTGCAGCCGCCCCTGCAGGAGCATCTGCTCCCCGACGGCGGCGCACTCGTCGAGGAACTCCTTCTCGACGACCGGGTCGCGCGGGTTGCGCGCGGCCAGCCGCAGCGCCACCACGAGCTGGGCGTCGACGAACGAGCGCAACACCCGGTGCGCGATGAGGAACTCCGCGTCCGCCAGCGCGGCCGTGCCGTGCGGGGTGTCCCAGCCCGCGCGCATCCGGGCCAGCTCGGCGGTGAGCTGGGCACGGTGGGTGTCGCGGTCGGGGAAGAAGAACTCGAACTTGAGCAGGTCTCGCAGCGCCAGTGCGGCGTCCCAGCGGTCCTCCGGCTCGGCGAGCAGCACCAGCTCGGCGATCGCCCGGTCGACGAAGTGGTGGATCGCGGAGTTGCGGTAGAACGCCGCGACGAGGTGCTGGCCGCGCTCGATCGCGTACACCGGCTCCTCGCCGCCCGCATAGGTCGTCACGACCTTCGACTGGGTCAGCGCGCCCAGCACGCGCCGCAACCCGGTGTCCGTGGACAGCGCGTCGACCGCCCCGACCAGCCCGCGCTCCTCCAGGTAGCCGTGCACCGGGCCGAGCACCTGCCGCACCTGCGCCAGCGTCAACGCCCGGTCGCGCACCCCGAGCAACGCCAGGGTGACCAGCGCCGTCGCCACGACCGGGGTCACCCGGTTGATCCCCACGCAGACCTCGAACGCCACCTTCTGCAGCGCCAACCGCCGGTCCGGCACGCCCTCGAGGGCGTCGCGCAGCGAGATCGGCTCGGCGAACCGCACGTAGGCCGAGCCGAGCGGGGCGAGCTGGGCGCGAGCGTAGTGGGCGAGCCAGGCCACGCCTTCGCCCTTCTTCGGGGCCCCGACCTGCTCGGCGGCCATCGCCGACACCTCGCGCAGCTGGTCGTAGGTGATCGACACCGGCACGAGGTAGACGTCCTCGACGCGGCCGTGCTCGATCGCCTCGGCCACGTTGGCCAGTAACCCGTAGCGGGGCGGGCGGAGCTTGCCGGTGCGCGAGCGGCCGCCCTCCATGTACCACTCCATGTTGAACCGCTTGGCGAGCAGGAACCCGAAGTACTGGCGGACGGCGAGCTTGTAGACCTCGTCGTCGCCGAAGCTGCGGCGGATGAACACCACGCCCGCGCGCCGGGCCAGCGGGCCCACCGGCCAGAAGCTCAGGTTGTCCCCACCGAGCACGTGGTTGCGCGGGAAGTCGTGGTCGGCCAGCACGTCGGCGAGCAGCAGCGGATCGGCGTAGCTGCGGTGGCTGGGCAGGAACACCAGCGGATGGCGGCGGTTGCGCTCCCGCAGGCGGGCCAGCCCGGCGTCGTCGACCTGGACGTCCCACGCCCGGGTGTGGAAAGGCCGCAGCGCGCCGGTGAACAGGTCGACGGCGATCGGGCTCATGGACGCGACGAGCCCGGCCAGATCGGCCGCCGCCCGCCGGGCGACCTCCGCCTCCGGCAGCTCCAGCCGGGCGGCGAGCTCGGCCACCTCCGCGCGGTACTCGGGGCTGTCCTCGATGGCCTCCGCGATGAGCCGAGGCACCTTGTAGTGGTCGCCGAGGAGACGCCGCTCGGCCCGTTCCAGCGCGAGCGTGGCCTGGCGGGCGACGAACTCGGCGAACCCGGCGTGCAGGCCGGATACGGGGCGCCCGTACCGAAGCCGAAGGTCACCGACCGTCGCGGGAGCGCCCGCCACCACCGGTGCCCGGTCGGGCTCCCGGCGCGCGATCCGCGGCTGGAGCTTCGCGGGCGGCCGCCTGCGGATCGAGCCGAGGTCCAGCGACACCACGTCCGACCAGCGAACCCGCCTGCGGCCTTCGTGCTCACGCGGCAACCACGCCACCCGCACGGGCGTGACCAGCACGTCGTCGGCGAGCCCCGCGAGCGGTACGACCAGCGCGTTCGCGTCGAGCGGAAGCTGGTCACGGGGGCGAACGTCGTGGGTCCGCAGCCACTCGGCGACGAGCCCCCGCTCGACCTCGCTCTTCGCATCGACCAGCACCACGGGCCCGTCCATCCACCCATCCTCGCGCACCGGGCGACGGCGGTCACGACCTGATCATCACCGGGCCCGGCGCTCACGACGAGCCGATGCGGTCACCCGATAGGGTCGGGGCCCTCACCACCTGCGATCGGGCGTTGCGGCGTCCGAGAGAGGAGCAGAGCTTGCGGTGAAGGTCGCTCATCTGATCCCCACCCTGCACTCCGACGGCCCCGAGATCGGGCTCGTCGACCTGGCCGGGGTGTCCCGCCAGGCCGACATCGACATGATCGTCATCGCCCTTTCGGTCTCGTCGGACGCCGCGGAGGTCGGTGCGCTGCGCCGGGCCGGCGTGCCGGTGGCCGAGCTGGACCTGTTCCCCTGGGATCCGCGGGCGGTCGCGCGCACCGCCAAGCTGCTGCGCGAGCAGCGCGTCGAGATCGTGCACACCCACCTGCCGCAGGCCGACGTCGTGGGCGCCGCCGCCGCGGCCCGCACCCGCATCCCCGCCGTGTCCACCCTGCACCGCATCCACAACGAGCCCGCCGACCGCGTCGACCGGCTCAAGCGCAGCGCCAAGATCCTGGCCCGCCAGCGGTTCATGACGCGCACCATCGCGATCTCCCAGGTGCAGCGCGAGTGGTACCGCAGCCTCGCCGGGCCCGAGACCGATGTTCTGCTGGTGCCGAACGGGGTCGTCGACCCCGGTGTGCCCGACGCAGGGATGCGCGCGCGCCGTCGCGCCGCGCTGGAGATCGACGACCGCGACGTGGTGGCCCTTTCCACCGCCCCGATGCGCCGCGACCAGGGCCACGAGCTGCTGCTGGACGCCGTCGAGGCGCTGCCGGACGACCTGCCGCTGGTGATCGCGCTGGCCGGCGAGGGGCCGCTGCGACCCTGGCTCGAGTCGCGGGTCGCGGCCACCGACGCGCTGGCCCACCGGGTGCGGTTCACCCATCGCCACCGCGAGGCCGCCGAGCTGCTCGCCGCCGCGGACGTGTTCGTGCACACGGCCCGCGCGGCGGCGCTGCCCACCGCCCTGCTGCGGGCGATGGCGATGGGGCTGCCCACCGTCGCCACGCGGGTCGGCGGCATCCCGGAGGTCATCACGCCCGACACCGGCATGCTCGTCGCGCTCGACCCGGGCGCGGTGGCGCGCGCGCTCACCGCACTCACCGACGACCCCGCCCGTCGCGAGAAGCTCGGTGCGGGCGCCCGCGCACGCTTTCTCGCCGAGTACGACGCGCTGGCGTGGGCGCGGCGGCTGCACGACGTGTACCAATCGGCATTGGACACGTGGACGAGCAGGACAAATGCGTCGACAGCAGCGTCGGGAGCGGGCCACACTGCCCGGTCGTGAACCTGCCCTTCCGCCCGCTGCTGCGCCGCGCCACCGCAGACGATCTCCGCGCCGTCGCCGAGGTCGACGGGCGCGCCTTCGGTCACCAGCAGACCGACGCGGACCTGGAGAACTTCCGGCCGCTGTTCGAGCCGGACCGGTTCCTCCTGGCGTGCGACCCCGAGAGCGGCGCGATCCTCGGGGTGACCGGGTCCTACCCGCTCGACGTCACGCTGCCCGGCGGCACCGTCCTGCCCGCGCCCGGCGTGACGTGGGTGTCGGTGGACCCCACCATGCGCCGCCGCGGCATCCTGCGGGCGATGTTCGCCGAGCAGCACGCCGGGTTCGTCGCCGACGGCCTCGCCGTCGCGCTGCTCACGGCGAGCGAGGGGGCGATCTACGGCCGCTTCGGCTACGGCGTCACCACGGTCGACCGCTCGTTCGAGGTCAACCGCCGCCGGGCGGAGTTCCGGGCCGACGCGCCCGATCCCGGCGGCGTGCGCTACGCCGACCCGGAGACCACCCGCAAGCTCGCCCCGGAGCTGCACCGGCGGTGGTGTGCGATCACTCCGGGTGCGGTGTCGCGCAGCAACGCGGCCTGGGACTGGCACCTGCGCGACGAGGAGCGCTGGCGCGACGGCGGCAGCGCGTTGTTCTACCTCGTCCACGCCGACGGCTTCGCCTCCTACCGGGTCCGCTGGTCGGACCGCTCGGCCAGCGTCGTCGACCTGTTCGCCGCCACCGACGAGGCCTACGCCGCGCTGTGGCGGGTGCTGCTCGGGTTGGACCTCGTCGACAAGGTGACGGGCTGGAAGTCCCTCGCGGTCGCCGACCCGCTCCCGCTGATGCTCACCGATCCGCGGCAGGTCCGGACGACCGGCCTGGACGACGGCATGTGGTCCCGGGTGCTGGACGTGCCCGCCGCGCTCGCGGCGCGGACGTACGCCACCGAGATCGACGTCGTGCTCGACGTCCGCGACGACTTCCTGCACCGGGGCGGGCGGGTGCGCCTGCGCGGCGGGCCCGAGGGCGCGACGTGCGGCCCGACGGACGCGCCCGCGGACCTCGCCCTGCCGGTGGCGGTTCTCGGCCCGCTGCTCTTCGGGGGCGGCCGGGCGAGCACCTACGCCCGGGTCGGCCGGGCCGAGGGCGCGCCGGACGTGCTCCGCCGGGTCGACGCCGCGTTCATGACCGACCGCGAGCCGCTGCACGGCACCGGGTTCTAGATGCTCACTTCTTGGCGGGGGTGACGGGCTCGAGGCACAGCACCAGGCCGGGCTGGCCGCTGTCACCCTGCCAGTAGGCGCTCGTGGCCGTCGGGAACGCGTTGCAGGCGTCGAGGGTGGCGTCGATCACGGTCTTGTTCTCCAGCTTGCCCAGTACGTGGAAGCGGGCGGACTTGTCGCTGCAGCTGACCTTGGTGAGCTGGTTGCCGCCGGTCTGGGCGAGGCAGTCGCCGACGCCTTCCTTCGTGGGGGTGGCGTGCGTGCCGAACCACACGGCACCGCCGACGCCGCCCGCGATCACGAGCAGGGCGATCCAGCGGCCGACCTTGCTCTTGCCGGGACGGGGCGGGGGGCCGACGGGCTCGGCCGGGGCGGCCGGGGGCCGGGTGGCCGCAGGCGGGGCGTAAGGCGCCGCGGAACGGGGGGCCGCGGGGGCGTAGGGGCGCGGCGGGGTCGGCGGCTGCGCGGCCGGGGGACGAGAGGCGGCCTGGGCAGGCTGGAGGGGGCGCAGGGGCGGCGCGACCTGGGGGCGCTGGGCGGCCCGGGAACGCGGGGCGGCCTGCGGGAGCGGCGCGGACTGCGGACGCTGCGGCGCCTGCGGGCGGTTGCCCGGCTGGGCGGGAGCGACCGGACGGCCCGGGCGGATGGGCTGCGGGGCTGCGGCGGCGCGGGCGGGCATCGGCATCCGGGACGGGACGGCGGCGGCGCGGGCGGCAGCGGGGAAGGCGTTGGCGGCCGGGCGGGCTTGCTGGTTCATCGTCTCTCCCGTGGTCGTGCGCGCCGGTTGGCGTCTTACGAGGAGAAGCATCCGCCCGGCGGGGGCTCGCTCGCGATCACCGCGACGGCCCGGATCCCCTGCGGGTGGGGTAAGGCTCAGCTTGCCGTCCGGTCACCCCACCCGCCCTCGGCCGTGGCGGGGTGCGCCGCATGACCACGTCCGCCGTCGTCACCGGGGCCGCGCGGGGCTTCGGGAAGGAGATCGCGCGCCGGTTGGTCGCGCGCGGACACCGCGTGCTGATCAAGCGGTGCCCGCACCGGCGTTCCCGTGCCCGCACCCCCGTCGCGACGCCTGCGCCGGCACGGGAACGCTTGTGCCGCCCCACCTCTTCGTCCGCCCGGCCACCGCACCACGGCCGAGGCCACCGTCATGGCATCGGTGCGGCCTGCGCGGCCGGGGTTCAGCGCTCCAGCCACGCCGCCGCGTCGACCGGCAGCCGCCCCTCCGGCGTGAGCGGGGCGGAGGTCAACAGCACGCGCGTGCCGGGCGGCAGCGCGACCGGGGCGGCCGCGAGGTTCACCACGCAGGTGAAGCCCGGGTCGCGGTCGAACGCCAGCACCCCCGGCTCGGCCGGGCGCCAGGTCAGCTCGCCCCCACCCAGCGCCGGATGGGTGCGCCGCAACGCCAGCGCGCCCCGGTAGAGCGCGAGCATCGACGCGGCGTCGGCCTCCTGGGCGGCGACCGTCACCGCGGCGAACCCGGCGGGCTGCGGCAGCCACGGCGCCCCCGTGGCGCCTTCCGGCGAGAAGCCGAACGGCGGCGCCGCGTCCGACCACGGGATCGGCACGCGGCAGCCGTCGCGGCCACGCTCGGTGTTGCCGGAGCGGCGCCAGGCCGGGTCCTGCAGCACGTCGTCGGGCAGGTCCTCGACCTCCCAGAGGCCCAGCTCGTCGCCCTGGTAGACGTACGCGCTGCCGGGCAGCGCGAACATCAGCAGCGCGGCCGCGCGCGCCCGGCGGGTGCCGAGCGCACGGTCGAACGTCTCGACCGGCGGCAGGCTCGTGAGCGAGTGCCTGCCCGCAACCTGCGGGCGGCCCAGCCGTGAGACGTGCCGCACGACGTCGTGGTTGGACAACACCCACGTGGCGGGCGCGTCGATCGTCGCGTACGTCGACAGCGACTCGTCGATCACCGCGCGCAGCGCCACGGCCTCCCACGGCGCGTTGAGGTACGGGAAGTTGAACGCCGTGTGCAGCTCGTCGGAGCGCAGGTAGCGGGTGAGGCGCTCGTTGGAGCTCACCCACGCCTCGGCGACGAACACCTTCCCTTCGGGGTAGGAGTCGGCCACCTGCCGCCAGCCGCGGTAGATCTCGTGCACGCCGTCGCGATCCCAGAACGGGTGGTCGGCGCGGTGAGCGGGCTCGAGCACCTCCTCGGTGTCGTCCGGGCCGACGTCGGGCAGGCCGTCGGCCTTCACCAGGCCGTGGGCGACGTCGATGCGGAAGCCGTCGACGCCCTGGTCGAACCAGTACCGCAGGATCGACTCGAACTCGGCGCGCACCTCGGGGTTGGTCCAGTCGAGGTCGGGCTGGCCGGGGTCGAAGAGGTGCAGGTACCACGATCCGTCGGCCACCCGGGTCCAGGCCGGGCCGCCGAACACGCTCTGCCAGTCGTTGGGCGGCCCGTCGCCGTGGCCGGGCCGGAACAGATACCGCGCCCGCGCGGTCGCGTCACCCGCCAGCGCCGCCCGGAACCACGCGTGCTGGTCGGAGGTGTGGTTGGGCACGATGTCCAGCAGCACGCGCAGGCCCAGCGCGTGCGCCTCGGCGATCAGCGCGGTCGCGTCGGCCGCGGTGCCGAAGGCGGGCTCGATCGCGCGGTAGTCCGAAACGTCGTAGCCCGCGTCGGCCATCGGCGACGGGTACCACGGGTTGATCCACACCGCGTCGACGCCCAGGTCGCGCAGGTGCGGAAGCCGCGCCCGGATCCCCGCGATGTCGCCGATCCCATCGCCGTCGCCGTCGGCGAAGCTGCGGATGTAGATCTGGTAGACCACCGCGGAGCGCCACCAGTCGGTGGTGGCGGGCGCCTCCACCGCCGAGCCGAGGGACATCGCGATCCTTCCGGAGGGAGATTGATTAGGGAGTCTGCTTTATTCTGCGGCGGTGACGGGAAGGCGGTCAAGGTGAGCACGGCGACAGGTCTGCGCCGCCGCAACAGCCAGGCGGTGCTCGACGCCCTGCTGGCGGGCGGGCCGCGCGAGGGCGTCGAGCTGATGGCCGCGACCGGACTCTCGCGGCCCACCGTGCACGAGATCTGCGACGACCTCATCGCCCGCGGCCTCGCCGTCGAGCACGCCCCCGGCCATGGCGTCGGGCCGGGCAGGCGGCCGCGCGTGTACGCCGCCCGCGCCGACGCCGCCCACGTCGTCGGCGTGGACATGGGCGAGGCGACCGTCCGCGTCGCGGTGGCCGACCTGTGCGGCCACGTCGTCGGCGAGGCCTGCGCCGCGTTCGACGACCCCCGCACGTCCGCTGATCGACGGCTGGTGCGGGTGCGGGAGACCGTGGCCGACGCGCTCCGCTCGGCGGGCGTCGAACCCGTTGGGGTGCGGGCGGCCGCGCTCGGCGTGCCCGCGCCGGTGACCGCCGACGGGCACGCGGTCGCGGTCGACGCCTACCTCCCCGGTCTCGCCCGGGTGGACCTGCGCACGGTGCTGGCGCCGCTGCCCGTCCCACCGATCGTGGAGAACGACGCCGATCTCGCCGTGCTCGCCGAGCGGTGGCGCGGGGCGGCCGTCGGCTGCGCCGACGCGGTGCTGCTCTTGGCGGGCGAACGGCTGGGGGCGGGCATCTGCGTCGGCGGCAGGCTGGTGCGCGGCCGGTCCGGGGGCGCGGGCGAGATGGGCTTTCTGCACCTGGTCACCGGCGTCGGCACGCCCGACGGGATCGGGCGGCTGCTGCGCCGCGCCACCGGACTCCCCGCCCCGGACGCGTTCGCCGCCGCCGCGCGCGGCGAGGCCACCGCGCTGGCCGCGCTCGACGCCGTGGCCGAACGCGTGGGGCGGGTGCTCGCCATCCTCGCGACCCTGCTCGACCCGCAGGTGATCGTGCTCGGCGGAGCGGTCGCCGAGGCCGGTGACGTCCTCATGACACCGCTGCGCCGCGCCTACGCGGGCGCGCTGCGCGAGCGTCCGCTCCGCGCGACCCCCGCGCTCGCCGCGTCACCGCTGGCCGAGCGCGGCACGGTGCTCGGCGCGGTGCGCGTCGCGCTGGATGATCTGGTGCCCCGGCTGATCGACCTCGTCACGGTGGATGCCACGATGGGGTGACCGTGACGGAAAGGGGTCGGTGAGGGTGAAGGTCGTGCTGTTCTGTGGCGGGCTGACCGAGGGCGACGACCTGCCCAAACCCATGCACCCGGTGGGTCCGCGTCCCCTGCTCTGGCACGTCATGCGCTACTACGCCCACTACGGGCACCGGGACTTCATCCTGTGCCTCGGGCATGGCGGGCATCACATCAAGGACTTCTTCCTGCATTACGACGAGACGGCGGCCACGGACTTCGTGCTCCGCGACGGCGGCGTCGAGCTGCTCGGCGGCGACGTGCAGGACTGGACGATCACGTTCGTCCACACCGGCCTCGACGCGTCGATCGGCGAGCGCCTGCGCCGGGTGCAACACCTCGTCGACGGCGAGGAGATGTTCTTCGCCAACTACGCCGACCTCCTCACCGACGCGCCGCTGGACGCGATGATCGAGCGGTTCGCCGCCGCGCCCGACAAGGTCGGTGGGATGTTGGCCGTGCCACCGCAGTCGGCGTTCCACCTCGTCGACGTCGGCGACCACGGCGCGATCACGTCCGTCACCACGCTCCAGGAGATGCCGGTGTGGGAGAACGGCGGCTACTTCGTGCTCCGGCCGGAGATCTTCGAGCACCTGCCGGAGCAGAGCGCGCTCGTGGAGGACGTGCTCGCGGGGCTCGCCAAGGAGGGGCGCATGCTCGCCTACCGCCACCGCGGCTTCTGGCACCCCGCCGACACGGTCAAGGAGCGCACCGCGATGGAGGCCGCCTACCGCAGCGGCAACCGCCCGTGGATGCGCTGGGAACAACGACCCGCGTAGCTAACCGGCAGCGAGCGCCGCCTCGACCACGGCGTCGACCGCGGCGGGCGCGAACGCCCGTCGCACCACCAGCCGGGCGAGGCCGCGCGGGGTCGCGCGGTTGCCGAGCGCGCTGCGTTCGACGAGCGGCAGCAGCCGGTCCGGCACGGCGGCCGACAGCCGTTCCCGCACCCGGTCCACCACGCCGGGCACCGCCCCCAGCGGGCCGCCCAGCACGAGCCGGTGCGGGTTCAACGTGGCCACCGTGGGCGCGAGCGCCCGGCCCAGCGCATCGGCGGCGGCCTCGAGCGCGGCGGCGACGGCGGGCGTCTCCGCCGCGGCCACCAGCGCGGCGAGGGAGTCGAAGCGCCTGTCGTCGAGCCGCTCGAGCAACGCGCGTCCCGAGCTGTGTGCGGCCAGGCATCCCGCGCGGCCGCAGCGGCAACGTGGGCAGGCGATCTCGTGCAGAGGGACGCGGACGTGGCCGATGTCGCCCGCGAGCCCCCCGGCGCCGCGCAGCGGCTCGCCCCCGACCACGATGCCGCAGCCGATCCCGGTGGCGATCTTCACGTAGACCAGCGTCTCCTCGTCGGACCGCGACTCGCCCAGCGCGCCCGCCCGCGCGTCGTTCTCCACCACCAGCGGCACGGCGAACCGCGCCCGGACGGCCGGAGCGATGTCGTCGGGCAGCCAGCCCGGCATGGCCTCGGTGTGAAGGAGCCGCCCGGTCGCCGGGTCGACCGCGGCGGGCACCCCGACGCCGACGCCCACCAGCCGCTCCCCCGCGCAGGCGGCCAGCAGCTTCTCGGCGTGGTCGAGCACCGGCCCGAGGACGGCAGCCCCGCCGTCCGCGATGCGCAGCGGCAGGTCCGCGCGGCGCTGCTCGCTGCCCAGGAGGTCGGTGACCGCGACCCGGGCGTGGGTCTGGCCGAGGTCGACGGCCAGCACGACGCGGCCACGGTCCTCGAAGCGGATGCGCCGCGCCCGGCGCCCGCCGGTCGCCCCGAGCGGCTCGGCCTCGTAGGCCAGCCCGAGCCGGACGAGCACGTCGAGCCTGCCGTAGAGCGTGCCCCGCGACATGCCGGTCTCCGCCATCAGCTGCGCCCGCGACAGGCCGTCCCGGGCGCGCACCAGGTGCAACAGCTCGCCGTGGCTCGTGACGTTCGCCATGGGCCCTCCCGACGGCTTGACACTACCCGACTTCTGTCTTCTCCTTGAACATAAGTCACCCGTCTCTGGAGCGCCCCATGACCGGCACCCTCCTCGACGCGGCCGTCGTCCGGCATGCCGCGATCGAGGTCCTGCACCGCAACGACCTCGGCACGATGACCACCGCCGCGCCCGATCTGTACCCGCACCAGTGGAGTTGGGACGCGGCGTTCGTCGCGATCGGGCTCGCGCGCGTGGACGTCGCCCGCGCGGTGACGGAGCTGCGCAGCATGCTCGCGGCGCAGTGGAGCACCGGGATGATCCCGCACATCCGCTTCTCGCCCGGGGCCGACGACTACTTCCCCGGCCCCGAGCGGTGGGGTACGGACGGCGTCGCGGCCCGTCCGGCGGACGTCCGTACCTCGGGCATCTGCCAGCCGCCCGTCCACGCGATCGCGCTGCGGCACGTGCTCGACCGCGGCCGCGAGCGGGGCGGGACCGACCGAGAGTGTCGCCGAGGCGTTCGCGGCGGGAGCACTCGACGCGCTGCTGGCCTGGCACCGGTGGCTGGCCACGGCCCGCGATCCGGACGGCGTCGGGCTCGTCGAGATCCACCACAGTTGGGAGTCCGGGTTCGACAACTCCCCCCGCTGGGACGCCCCGTACGCCCGGATCACCCCTGGCCCGGTGCCACCGTTCACCCGGCGCGACACCCACCACGTGGCCAGCGCGGCCGAGCGGCCGACCGACCAGGAGTACACCCGCTACCTGTGGCTGGTCGAGCAGCTCGCAGCCGTCGGCTACGACGACGCGCGGGTGCTCGACACGATCGACTTCCGGGTGCGGGACGTGTTCTTCTCCGCCGTGCTCGCCGCGGCCGCACAGGTGCTGGCGGGGATCGCCGACGAGCTGGAGCGGACCGATGACGCCGCCGAGCAGCTCGCCATCGCCGCCCGCTTCCGCGCGGGGGTGGCGTCCACGGTGGATCCGGCCACCGGGCTGGCCCGCGACTACGACGTGCGGGCCCGCGCGTGGGTCGGCCCGTTGACGGTGGCCGGGTTCGCCCCGCTCATCGCGGGCGGTGACCCGGCGCTGCTGGCGGCCCAGCGCGCGCTGTTGCGCGGGCCCGCCTGGATGGGACATCCCGCACTGCGCTTCCCGCTGCCCCCGTCGACGTCGCCCACGAGCCCCGACTTCCGGCCGCGCACGTACTGGCGGGGGCCGGTGTGGCCGTTCCTCAACCTGCTGCTCGGCTGGGCGTGCGCCCGTGACGGCGCGACCGCGCTGCGGGCGGAGCTGCGCACTGCCTCACTGGAGCAGCTGGCCGACCTGACCTTCGCGGAGTACTACGAGCCCTTCACCGGCGCACGGCTGGGCAGCCGCGACCAGGCCTGGACGGCCGCGGCGGCGCTGGAGTGGCTGGGCTGACGGCTCAGACGGCAGGGCGGTCGGTGCGATCCTCGTCATAGCGACGGCGGGCCATCTCGGCGATGCCGTGGATGGAGCACGGCCACGGCGTGGACGGCAGACCGGTGCCGCCCTTCGTGCACACGACGCAGCGGCCCGCCCGGTCCGGCACGTGCTGGGCGAGCAGGCGCTTCCAGACGTCCACCATGGGTGCCAGCTCGGCGGCGAGCTGGTGCAGGTCACCGCGCTGCGGGGGGCGGATCTCCCGCACGTCCGCGATCGGCCGCACGACCGGAGCACCGTCCGCCCGCGCCGCGCCAACGCCGACCCCCCACGAGTAGCCCATCGTCGCCCCGATCCCCGTCCGCCGTGTCGCAACACGATCGTGTCGATTTCGCCTTGCATCCGCAAGTGCTGGTGCGTGAACATCTGCACGTGCATCTGCAATCTCGCGAGCTGGTCTGGCGGAAGAGCACGGCCAGCAACCCCAGCGGCAACTGCGTTGAGCTGGCCGAACTGACAGGTGGAGACATCGCGGTGCGCAACTCACGTCACCCAGGTGGTCCGACGCTGGTGTACACAAGAGCCGAAATCGCGGCGTTCATCGCCGGTGTGCTCGGCGGCGAGTTCGACGATCTCGTGGGACGCGCCCACGCGGAGTGAGTTGCACGCTCGCGCGATCCCCGGCAGAGTGAACCGGACTGCCACGCCCTGCGAACGCCAGAGGTGGTCCACATCGGCCGGGAGCAAGGATGAACGTCGTCAGCAACGCCAGGGCAGACGGCCTTGGCGATCAGCCCGTATCGGGTCTGGCGTCCACCGGCCCCACGGTGCTGCGCATCGGCCTCGGCGCGCGGCTGCGGCACAAGCGCGAGCTCGCGGGCATCACCCGCGAAGAGGCAGGCGACGCCATCCGCGGCTCGGCCGCCAAGATCAGTCGCCTGGAGCTGGGCCGCGTCGGCTTCAAGGAGCGTGACGTCGCCGATCTCCTCACCCGCTACGGCGTCGTCGATCCGGACGAGCGCGACGAGTTCCTCGTTCTCGTCGGCCGCGCCAACGCCCCCGGCTGGTGGCACCGCTACTCCGACCTGCTGCCCTCCTGGTTCGAGACCTACCTCGGCATGGAGCAGGCCGCGTCGATGATCCGCACCTACGAGCTGCAGTTCGTCCCCGGCCTGCTGCAGACGCGCCGCTACGCCCGGGCCGTCACCCAGCTCGTGCACTCCGACCCGGCCGAGGTCGAGCGCCGCGTCGAGCTGCGGATGCGCCGTCAGGCCATCCTCAACGCGCCCGACGGCCCCACCCTGTGGGCGGTTCTCGACGAGGCCGCCCTGCGCCGCAGCCTCGCGGGCACGGATCTCCAACGCGAGCAGGTCGATCGGCTCATCGAGCTCAACCGGCTGTCGAACGTCGCCCTGCAGATCGCCCCGCTGCGCTACGGCGGCCACGCCGCGGCGGGCGGCCCGTTCACCATCCTGCGGTTCCGCGAGCCCGACCTGCCCGACATCGTCTACCTCGAACAGCTCACCAGCGCCCTGTACCTGGACAAGCGGGTCGACGTCGACCACTACGCCATGGTGATGGACCGGCTGTGCGCGCAGGTCGAGCCGCCTGACCGCACCGAGGCCGCCCTGCTGGCCATCCGCAAGGAGCTGTAGCTGGCCCGCGCGCCCCGGCCCGCGTCGCCGCTGCCGCAGCGCCACGGTCTGGATGCCGCGCGCCTCCGCACACCGGTCGAACGGCGCTGGTCGACCATGCGCGAGCACCTCATCGAACGGCTGGGTCGCCGTGTCGGCGCGGCCGGGATCGACGCGATGCTCGCCGAGCGCCGCATCGTCGGGCTGTCGGGCCCGATCACCGCCGACGCCGCCTACGAGCCCGGGCACCTACCTGTGGTTCCACCGCGACCTGCCGGTCGAGGCACCCGTGCCGTTCCCCGTCGGGATCGTGCACCGCGACGAGCATCTGGTGATCGTCGACAAGCCGCACTTTCTCGCGACGATCCCGCGCGGCAGGCACGTCGTCGAGACGGCGCTGGTCCGGTTGCGACGCGATCTCGGCCTGCCGGAGCTGTCGCCCGCCCACCGCCTCGACCGGGCCACCGCGGGTCTGCTGATGTTCGTCGTCCAGCGCGCGCACCGCGGGGCGTACCAGACGCTGTTCCGCGACCGCGGCGTCACCAAGACCTACGAGGCCGTTGCGGCGCACGATCCCGCGCTCGCGCTGCCCCGCACGGTCCGCAGCCGGATCGTCAAGGAGCGCGGCGTGATCCGCGCCGCCGAGATCAACGGACCGCCCAACGCCGAGACCCACATCGCGCTGCTGGCGCACCGGGCAGGCCTCGGGCGCTACCAACTGCGCCCGTCGACCGGCCGCACCCACCAGCTCCGGCTGCACATGTGCCGTCTGGGCGTGCCGATCCTCGGCGACGACCTCTACCCCGACATCCGCGATCGAGCGCTCGACGACTACCGCGCGCCGCTGCAGCTGCTGGCCGCCGAGCTCGCGTTCACCGATCCGCTCACCGGCGCGTCCCGCCACTTCACGTCCGGCCTGCGGCTCTCCGCCTGGTCCGGGTTGGACGATCGGCTCCCCCCGCTGTAACACCAGAGGTCCCCGTGGCGGAAGAAACATTGTGCGATCCTGAAGCGACCCTAATACCGCGGAGAGAAACCACACCGGACGGAGGCTGAGGGCGTGCGCTCTGGCGACACCGGCGACGAGGCCGCGCGGTCGGCCGAAGACGCCGAGCTGCCGCTCGACCTCGCGGCGGTGCGCGCCGACGACGACCTCATCGAGGCGTTGGCGGCAGGCCTGGTGCCCCCGCCGTCCGGTCCCCGCGATCCGGGCGACGTCGAGGGCGAGCTGGTGGCCCTGCTCGCGGGCTGGGTCGCCGACGTCCGCCCCGAAACGCTTCTGCACCGACCGGGCATGCCCGTCGCCGTCCAGCTGCGCACCTCCGCGGCCGAATCGACCGAGGAGGACGAGCCCCTGGCCGCGGTCGGGGCGGCGCACAGCGGGCGGTCGTTGCTGGAGTACGAGGACGCCGAGCCCATCGCGATCTCGCCCTGGCGCTCCCGGGGTGCGCGCGCCTACCTGCTGCGCGCCGCCGCCGGGCTGGTGGCGGTCGCGCTCATCGGGTCGGGCGTGATCGTGCGCTCCTACGACGCGCACCCGGGCGACTCGCTGTGGGTGGTCGCCAAGGTCGTGTTCCCGGCCAAGTCGCGCTCCGTCGAGGCGGCCACCGCCGTCAGCACGGCGCTGAACACCGCGCGCGTCGCCCTGGAGTCCGGTCGCATCGCGGATGCGCGGGCCGCGTTCCAGACCGTCCAGGACCAGCTCGGCGCCGTCGACGACGCCGACGGACGCGCCGAGCTCGCCCACCAGCGCGACTACCTGACCACGCAGCTCGGCGGGGTCAGTCCCGCCGCGGCCGAGCGGACGAGCGCGCCCGCCGCGGACGCACCGCTCGCCACCGGTCAGGCGGGGGCCACGATCCCGTCCGGCCCTGCGATCACCCCGGGAGCCACCCGGGCCCTGTCGACGCCGTCGCCCAGCGTGCTCGCCGGCCCGTCCGAGGCATCCGGCGCGGCGCCCTCCGGCGGCGCCCCGACCGGCAGCGGAAGCGCCTCGGCACGCGAGGCCGTCGCCGCCCCCTCGGGCGACCCGGCCTTGTCCGCCCCGCCCGCCGCCAGCAGCCCGGCCCCTCCTGCCGCGTCCGACGCGGCGTCCGGCTCGGCGTCCGGCTCGGCGCCGGTCGCGTCCCCGCCGATCGACGGGTCGTACGGCTCTTCGGCGGACTCGCCCCCGGTCGCGGCCCCGCCTGCCGATGCGGCGGCCAACCCGCCTGCGCCTGCGCCTGCGCCTGGCAGCCCGGAGCCGCCCGCGACCAGCGCGCCCGCGGCCCCGCCCGCGACGGGCACCGCGCCACCGCCGGCCCCGCCCGCGACGGCACCGCCCACCGCCGATCCGCCCGCCGACAACGGCGCATCGAGCGGCGCGAGCGGCGGCTCGGACACCGCCGCCAACGCGCCCGCCATCGCCCCCGCCTCGGCAAGCGGCAGCTCGGGCAGCTCGTCGAGCGGCGGCTCGGGCGGCGCGTCCGACGCTTCTGCGTCGAACAAGTCTGCCGACAGCTCCTCGGGCAGCGGCTCCTCGGACAGCTCGTCCGGCGGCAGCAGCTCGTCCGGCGGCAGCAGCTCGTCCGGCAGCGGCTCAAGCGACAGCAGTTCCTCAGGTGGCAGCTCCAGCGGGGGCAGCTCTTCGGATAACGGCTCCAGCGGCGGCAGTTCCTCGGGAGGCAGCTCTTCCGGCGGCAGCGCTTCCGGCGGCAGCTCCAGCGACGGCGGCTCCTCCGGAGGCAGCAGCTCCAGCGGCTCCAGCAGCGGCTCCAGCAGCAGCGGTTCGAGCGGTGGCGGGTCGTCCGTCGCGGCCGGTGCCGACATCTCGGTCGACGGGCTCGCCGGATCCACGCTCGGCGCGGTCACCGGCGTGGTGGCGAGCACCACGGGCTCCTGACACCCCGATCGTTCGCTCCGCGAGCGCGGGTCAGGCGGTGATCACCGTGCCCGCGGGCTTCCCGTTCACGGCGTCCGACAGCGCGCCCCGGCTGAGGCCGTTGACCACCTGGATCTCGCGCACGTGTTTGGCGGTCGCGATCAGGTCGAGCACCAATGGGTCCACCGGGCTGTCGCCGCGGTCGCGCAGCTCGGCGGCGCCGACCGTCGTCGTGCCGAGATCGCGGTCCTTGACGTACACGCACCGCTGGGCGCCGTAGGCGTCGGCGAGCAGGAACGCGCCCGCGTCCGAACGGTGCACCGGGATCTTGCCGACGGCGGGCGGGAACTCGTGCAGGCCGTAGGGCGGGAACGCGTTCGAGACCACCGCACGCGCCGCGGCGAGATGCACGGCCAGTTGGTGGGCGGCGCTGCCGTGCGGGAGGTAGGACACGCCGTCGGCGGCCAACAGCGCCGCAACGAGGTGGCCGTTCTGCTCGGACTCGACGCCCGCGAGGCTCGAGAGCACCCCGGTCGGCAGCCCGAGGTCGAGCCCGACGCCCAGCACGTGCCGCGCGCGGATGCCCGCACCGGTGAGGATCAGCATGCGGTGCTCGGGCAGCAGCGCGCGCAACTCGTCCACCACGGGCAGCAGGGCGTCACGGCCCCGGTCGATGATCGCCCGCCCGCCCACGCTCACGACGGTGAGCCACGGCAGCACCCGCATCACGGGTCGCTCGACGGGCTTGACCAGCTCGCGGTCGAGCAGGGTCTGGCGCATCAGCGCGCTGGGGACGTCCTTCGCGGTGGTCATCATGCGCTCCTGATGATCGTGCCGACGTGCTCGCCCTCGACCGCCCGGCGGATGAGCCCCGGCCGCAAACCGTTGATGACCTGGATCTCGCGCACGTGCCGGGCGTGGCGCATGAGCGAGAGCAGCGGCCGCTCGACGACGACGTCGGGCAGGTCCCGCTCGATCAGCTCGTCGACGGTGATCTCCGGGATGAGCGTGGCCGACGGGTCGGTCTTGGGGTTGGCCGTGTAAAGGCCGTCCTCGTCCTTGATGAAGATCATCCGGCGGCAGCCGTACGTCTCGGCGACGAGGTAGCAGCCCGCGTCGGTGCGGTACGGCGGGATCACGCCGTCGGCGGGGACGCGCTGCCACATGTCGTAGGGCGGCATGCCGGAGAAGATCACGGCTCCGGACTCGCCGAGGTAGAGCGCCAGCGCGCTGAACGCCCCCGGTCCGACGACGGGCACACCGTAGCGGGCCATCAGGTAGCCGAGCATGTGCGCGTTCTGGCCGGAGACCGCCGAGCCGATGTCGGAGAGCACGCCGGTGGGCAGGCCCAGCTCGGCCGCGAGCGAGTACGCGTGCCGCGCGCGGGTGCCGCCGCCGGTGCCGATCAGCAGCCGATGCGTGCGCTTGACCTCGACCAGCTCGTCGACCACCGGGAACACGGCCTCGCGCCCGCGGTCCATGAGGCTCTGACCGCCGACCTTGACGACGGTGACGTCGGGCAGGATCGGTCGGTCCGGGACGACGTCGCTGGCCTTGGCCAACTCCGGGTCGCTGAGCGCGCGCTCCATCAGCAGCGTCTCCAGCGACTCCTTGGTCGCCGTCATGAGGCCTCCTCCACCGTTCTGACCTGGGCAGGCTCCGACCCTAGCGGCTCCGGCCTGCGCCCCGATCGGGTGCGCGCGCCCCGCCCGCGGATCACGTGCTGGAGCGGACACCGTGTGGGCGGCGACGACGGGCTCGCCCATTCCGCGCCCGCGGTGGCCGAGCTCGCGACGTGACCTCGGCCGCTCGGGCTGCTCAGCTCCCGCGGTAGGTCGAGTACGCGTAGGGCGCGAGCAACAGCGGCTCGTGGTGGTGCGCGGCCGGGTCGGTCACCGCGAACGCGATCGTCACCTCGGGGTAGAAGCCCTCCTGCCCGGCGGCGAACCACGTCGCCGGACGGCCCGACGTCGCGTCGAGCACGTGCGTCGAGAGGCTCACGGGCGCTCCACCGAGCCCGCGAGCAGCGGCTCGAGCGTCATGTCGGGGAACTTGCGCCGGATCGTCTCCAGGCGCCACTTGTTGACGAAGACCGCAAGCAGGGCGCCGTCCTGACGCCGTTCCAGCACCTCGACCTCGGCCTGCGTGGCGAGCAGCTCGACGCCCGCCGGATCGGTACGCCGGGCGACCGAATAGCCGAGGTGGTCGAGCTTGACCGGTGCGCCGAACTCGTCGGCCATGCGGCTTTCGACCACCTCGAACTGCAGCGGGCCGACGGCGGCGAGCACCGGCGCCTGGTCGCCGCGCAGGTCCGAGCGCAGCACCTGGACGACGCCCTCGGAGTCGAGCTGGTCGATGCCTCTCCGGAACTGCTTGAACCGCCCGGCGTCCGCGCCGCGCGCCACCGCGAAGTGCTCGGGCGCGAAGCTCGGGATCGGCGGGAACGTGACCGGCTCGGCCTCGTACAGGGTGTCGCCCGGGCGCAGCGCCCCGGCGTTGACCAGGCCGACGATGTCGCCCGGGAACGCCTCCTCGACGGTGGTGCGCTGGGCGCCGAACACCGACTGGGCGTACTTCGTGGCGAACGGGCGCCCGGTGGCGGCGTGGGTGAGCACCATGCCGCGTTCGAAGCGGCCGGAGCAGACGCGGACGAACGCCATGCGGTCGCGGTGCGCGCGGTCCATGCCCGCCTGCACCTTGAACACCAGCCCGGAGAGCGGGGTGACCAGCGGGCGCGGGTTGCCTTCGGCGTCTTCGCGGGCCTCGGGGGCGGGCGCGAGGTCGACCAGCGCGTCCAGGAGCCGACCGACGCCGACGCCCTGCAGCGCGGCGCCGAACAACACCGGCGTGGCGACCCCGGCGAGGAAGTCCTTCTCGTCGAACCCGGCGCCGATCTCGGCCAGCAGCGCGAGCTCGTCCGCAGAGCTCCCCCACGCGTCCGCCTCCTCCACGGCGGCCCGCCCCGGCGGCACGATCTCGACCTCGCCGCGGGTGGCGCCGCCCGCCGTGCGCGTGTACCGGCGCAGCTCGCGCGTCTCGACCTCCAGCACGCCGCGCAGGTCGCCCGCCACCCCCAGCGGCCAGGTGACCGGCATGGGTCGCAGGCCGATCGTCTGCTCCACCTCGTCGAGCAGCTCCAGCGCCTCGCGGCCCGGGCGGTCCCATTTGTTGACGAACGTCAGCACGGGGATCTTGCGGGAGCGGCAGACGTCGAACAGCTTGAGCGTCTGCGGCTCGAGGCCTTTCGCCGCGTCCAGCAGCATCACGGCCGCGTCGACGGCGGCCAGGACGCGGTAGGTGTCCTCGGAGAAGTCGCCGTGGCCGGGGGTGTCGAGCAGGTTGATCACGTGGTCGCGGTAGTCGAACTGCAGCACGGCGGACGTGATGGAGATGCCGCGCTTCTGCTCCATCTCCATCCAGTCGGACGTCACGCCTTTGCGGCCCGCCTTGCCGTGCACGGCGCCCGCCGCGTCGATGGCGGAGGCGTGCAGCGCGAGCGCCTCGGTCAGGGTGGACTTGCCCGCGTCCGGGTGGCTGATCACCGCGAACGTCCGGCGCCGGGCGGCCTCGGTCAGGACGCGGCTCACACACACTCCTCGCTTGGGGGACGCCCCCAGTTTACGGCCGTGCGCGGAAACGAGTGCCCGAGCACTCGTTTCCGCGCACGGCCCCGGTCAGCGCACCGCGGCGATGAGCTTGACGGCCAGCGCGCAGTTGGCGTCATCGGTCGCGAAGCCCACCTGGTTCCCCGATCCGAGGTTGATGTCCGGCACGGCGGCGGCGCCGTTGCCCGCGGCCGTCGTCGAGACGTAGACCAGCGTGTCGCCGCGGCGCACGAGCGCGCCCGCCGAGGACAGCGGGTCGCCGGTCGTGCAGAACGCCTCGTCGCCCGCCTGCACGTCCTTGCCGAGGTAGCCCTCGGTCGACACGGACAGGCCGTTGCCCTTGTCGACGGTGACGCCCTTGGCCTTGTCCTTCTCCGCGGCGAACCGAGCCGCGGCGTCGCCGCCCTGGTAGCGCGCGATGCGGGTGAGCTTGCCGTCCTTGTCCTGCGACGCCCAGCAGGTCGTCGGGGCGTCGGGGAGCACGCGGGAGTCCAGCGCGGGGCCCGCGATCGAGCTGAGCCCGCCGAGCTGGAAGACCGTCCACTCGCCACCCAGCGTGGCGTTGACGTCCGCTGTGGACACCGCCGAGCACTCGGCGCTCGCCCCGTCGGCGAGGCCGCCGACGGAGCCCACGATCCCGCTGACCGCCCGCCACACGAAGAAGCCACCGAGCGCCAGCAGCGCCACGAGCACGATGATGACGATCGCGACGATCTTGCCCGCTGAGCTCTTCCGCGGCGGCCCCGGCGGAGGCCCGTACGGGGGCGGCCGGTGACCCGGCGGCGGCCCTTGCGGCGGCGGCCCCCAGGCGCCGGGGGGCGGACCGTAGGGGCCGGGCGGCGGGTAGGAGCCCGGCGGGCGATGGGGGACGGGCGGCTGCTTCATCGGGCTCCTCCGGCGGGCGTCACGAGGTGACGAGCGTGCCGGACGCCGCGCGGCTCCGCGATCTCCGCCCCGGCCATCCGTCCCTGCTCGCCCGCCAGGTGTGCCTTACCGATCGGCAAGCCCTGACCGGCCGTTACAGGAAGCGCGTGACGTCTCCGGCGCCTTTGCGGATGATCTCCGGCTCGTCCCCGGCCAGGTCGATCACGGTGGTCGGCTCGGTGCCGCATTCGCCGGAGTCGATCACCGCGTCGACCGCGTTGTCGAGCTCCTCCTTGATCTCCCAGCCTTGGGTGAGCGGCGCCTCGTGGTCGGGCAGGAGCAGCGTGCTCGACAGCAGCGGCTCACCCAGCTCGGCGAGCAGCGCCTGCGCGACGACGTGCTCGGGGATGCGCACGCCGACCGTCCGCTTGCGCGGGTGCATGAGCTGGCGGGGCACCTCCTTCGTCGCGGGGAGGATGAACGTGTAGCTGCCCGGCGTCGACGCCTTGACCAACCGGAACACCGCGTTCGACACGTGCACGAACTGGCCGAGCTGGGCGAAGTCGTGGCAGACCAGGGTGAAGTGGTGGCGCTCGTCGAGGTGGCGGATCGCCCGGATGCGGCTGAGGCCCTCGCGGTTGCCGAGCGCGCAGCCGAGCGCGAAGCAGGAGTCCGTCGGGTAGGCGATCAGGCCGCCGTTCCGGACGACGTCGGCGACCTGGGTGATCGCTCGACGCTGGGGGTCGACCGGATGCACGTCGTAGTACCGGGCCATTGGTAGTCAGGGGCGCCGGTGCCGCTGCGCGGTCCGGTTTCCCCATCCCCCTTTCAATCCGTACGTGCGGTTTTCCCGCATACGGCTTACCGATGATCTTCTAGACATGGTTACGCCGCCTTCGGATAGCGAATCGTGCCGCGGAGCCGGTAGAGCCCATGATGGTTGAACCAGTCCTCGTCCCACCGGCTGGCCTGCCCGGCACGCAGGTTTCGACCCCGTTTCTTGACCATCAGGCCACGGAGCCGGTCCACTACGTACCGGTCGACCTGGTGGAACTTGGTGGCGGCGTTCCCGGAGCGGAAGTAGTTGCCCCACCCCCGCAGGATCGGGTTGAGCTCCGCGATCACCTCGCGGACATCCCGCCCTACCCGGTTGCGCCCGGTACGGGCCTTCACCTTCGCCCGCAGCCGCTTCATCGCCCGCTGACTGGGCCAACGATGCAGGTAGTAGCGCACCATCCGGCGCTGCTCCCACAGCCGACCCGACATCCGGGCGCGAAAGTGACAGCCGAGGAAGTCGAACCCCTCCCGACCCTCCCGCAGGTCCACCACCCGGGTCTTGTCCGGGTGCAGCCACAACCCCAACCCGGCCAGGATTTCCCCGACCGCGACCAGGACCGCGCCGGCCTGCGCCGCGCTGCGACACAGCACCACACCGTCATCGGCACCGTCATCGGCGTAGCGCACCAGCTCCCCCACCCCGCGGGCGGACAGCTCGGTGTCCAGCACGTGCAGGTAGATGTTGGCCAGCAACGGGGAGATCACCCCACCCTGCGGGGTCCCCGCCACCGTCCGCTCGACCGAACCGTCGACCATCACACCCGCCTGCAGCCACAACCGAACCAGCTTGAGCACCCGCCGATCCGACACCCGCGCCCCGACCAGACCGAGCAACCGGTCGTGCTCGATCTCGCCGAAGAAGTTGCGAATGTCGAACTCCACGACATGAGTGATGCCCTCGATGAACCCGACCCGCAGTCGTTCCATCGCCTGGGTCGCCGATCGCCTGGGACGGAAACCGTAGGACACCGACACGAAGTCGGCCTCGAAAATCGGTTCCAACACCAGCTTCACGGCGGCCTGCGCCACCCGATCGCGGACCGTCGCGATGCCCAGCGGCCGCCTGCCACCATCCGGTTTCGGGATCTCCACACGCCGAGCCGGCGCCGGCCGATACCCACCCGACCGAAGATCGGCCTGCAACTCGCCGAGCATCCGCTCGACGCCGTAGTCCTGCACCACGGCCAGGGTGATCCGATCCACCCCGGCCACCCCGCGATTCGCCTTCACCCGCTCCCACGCCTCCACCAGGACATCACCCCGGTAGATCCGGTCATACAGGGCGTGGAAACGCCGACCCGAAGACTGCTTGGCCGCAGCCCATAGCCTGCGCTGAAGTTCTCGCACCCTGACCGGACGCGCCCGCAGCACCAGCTCCGCACGCACCCCGCCATCGCCGGGCCTAGGTTGCCCGCCGGGGTCGTTGGACCGGGCGGTCCCGGTCATGCCCTGACGCTTACCCCCACCACCAGCATGATCAAAGTCGGGGCCCTTCCCTCCCACCGGGTTCCTCCCGGCGATCCGCGGTACTACGACCCCGTCGGACTCCCGCTGCGCTCCGATCGACTTCACCATCGGCTTATACGACCGGTCTTTGCTGACGAAGCTGCGCAGACGGGCCTCTCCTGTTCCGTGACCAAACCCTGCACACGTGCCGCTCCCCGTACCCCGGGAGAACCCGGCGGGCGCATCTCCGGAACGCCCTCCCACCGGACCTGGCCTTCACCGTGACATGAACGGCTCGGCTCCTCCACTGCGAGTCTGACGAGGCTGCAGGACTCGCGCCTGATGGCACTACCGCCCGCCTGCTTGCCCCCTCCAAAGAGGCTCTCGACACCCCGCTCAGCCCGCCACCTCTCGATGACGAACCGGGGCCTGCTACCGGGCGCTCCGGCACCTACCCGGACGGGACTCACACCCGCTGGCTTCGTCCAGCTTCCAGGACGCAACATGACGCGCACTCTAGGGGCCCTCACCGCCGGGTGACAGAACCCTGACCGTCGCGGGGATCGTCGCGGAGGTTCCCCGCCCCGCATGCTGTGACGGCAAACACGACGACACCCGGGGAGGTCCCGATGAGCACCACCACACTCCGTCCGGTCGCTCAAACGGCCACCGCCACGGACGCGGCGAACCGCGTCGCCGACTACTACACCCACGTCGACACGCTGCGCCGCAGCTACCGGCGTCGGGCGTGCCGCAACGGGCTCGCCGCCAACGGCGTCAGCCTGCTGCTGGTCGCCGCGGGCGCCGCCGTCGGGCTCTCGCCGATCGCAGGCGGCGACCCGAGGTTCACCGCCACGCTCGGCGTCGCGGTGATCCTTCTGGAGGGCGTCACCCGCGTGCTGCGGCCCGCGCTGCGGGCGGCGCGGGCCCGCAAGGTCGCGCGCAGGCTCGACCGCGAGTTCCGGCTCTACGACCTCCGGGGCCCCGAGTACCGCTACGGCGGCGCGGAGGGCGACGCGGCCTTCGCACTGGCCGTCGAGCGGATCCTCCAGCAGGCCGACGCCGCCGAGGAGCACGACGAGACCGGCGCGCAGTCCGACCCGCGCGCGCAGCGCAAGGCAGGCTGACCACGGCGAGTCCCCCGTCTGTCCGCACGACGTTCGGCCGTGGGTTGCGCGCCGCCCACCCGTCCGCCACACTGGCCGAACGAACATTCGGTAGGAGGCGCGGGTGGACCACCAGGCCCAGTTCGACGAGACGATCGCCGCAGACCAACGCATCGAGCCTCGCGACTGGATGCCCGACGCTTTCCGCGCCACGCTCATCCGGCAGATCGCGCAGCACGCGCACTCGGAGATCATCGGCATGCAGCCGGAGGGCAACTGGATCCTGCGTGCGCCGAGCCTGCGCCGCAAGGCGATCCTGCTGGCCAAGGTGCAGGACGAGGCCGGGCACGGCATGTACCTCTACGCGGCCGCCGAGACTCTGGGCATCGACCGCGAGGAGCTCACCGAGAAGCTCATCGCCGGGAAGCAGAAGTATTCCTCGATCTTCAACTACCCGACCTTGTCCTTCGCCGACGTCGGGGTGATCGGCTGGCTCGTCGACGGCGCCGCGATCTGCAACCAGGTGCCGCTGTGCCGCTGCTCGTACGGTCCCTACGCCCGGGCGATGATCCGCATCTGCAAGGAGGAGTCGTTCCACCAGCGGCAGGGCTTCGAGCTGCTGCTGGCGATGGTGCACGGCACCGAGGCGCAGCGGGCGATGGTGCAGGAGTCGACGAACCGGTGGTGGTGGCCGTCGCTGATGATGTTCGGCCCGTCCGATGGCGACTCCCCCAACACGCAGCAGTCGATGGCGTGGGGCATCAAGCGGCACACCAACGACGAGCTCCGCCAGCGGTTCGTCGACATGACCGTGCCCCAGGCCGCGGCGCTCGGGGTCACGCTGCCCGATCCCGGGCTGCGCTGGAACCCCGAGCGCGGCCACCACGACTACTCCGAGCCCGACTGGACCGAGTTCAAGGCCGTCATCAGCGGCGGGGGCCCGTGCAACGCCCAGCGGCTGGCGCATCGCCGCCGCGCCCACGAGAACGGGGCGTGGGTGCGCGAAGCCGCGCTGGCGCACGCCGAGAAGCGCGCGCAACGGGAGGCGGCGGCATGACGGACTTCACCGCGGAGGGCGGCCACGGCGCCGTCCCGATCTCCGGCGTCGCCACCGGCACGGGCACGCCGCGGCGCAGCTGGCCGCTGTACGAGGTGTTCATCCGCGGCAAGCGGGGGCTCAACCACGTGCACGTCGGCTCGTTGCACGCCCCCGACGACGAGATGGCGCTGCGCAACGCCCGCGACGTCTACACCCGCCGCAACGAGGGCGTCTCGATCTGGGTGGTGCGCGCCGAGCACATCACCGCGTCCAGCCCGGGCGAGAAGGACCCGTTCTTCGCGCCGTCGGGCGACAAGGTCTACCGCCACCCGACGTTCTACGTGATCCCCGAGGACGTGCCCCATCTATGAGCCACCCGGACGATTCCGTGTACGACTCCTTGGCTGAAGCCCATGAGGACGGCCAGTGGGCGTTCGGCACCGGGTTCGAGGACGTGCAGGACGAGATCACCGCACCGGTCCCCGACGGCGTCGACCCGGCCGACCTCGCGCAGTACTGCCTCATGCTCGGCGACGACGCGCTGATCTGCGCGCAGCGCCTCTCCGAGTGGGTGAGCAATGCGCCGGAGCTGGAAGAGGAGGTCGCGCTGGCCAACACCGCGCTCGACCTGCTCGGCCAGGCCCGGGTGCTACTCGCGCGCGCCGCGCACCTGGGCGCGGGCGCCGACGAGGACGCGCTCGCCTACCTGCGCACGGAGGCGGAGTTCCGCAACGTGGCGCTCGCCGAGATCGATGACGACCTCGACTTCGCCCGGGCGGTCGCGCGCCAGCTGGTCTTCTCGACGTGGCGGCTCGCGCTGCTGTCGCGGCTGGTCACGTCGCGCGACCCGGTGCTGGCCGCGGTCGCGGGCAAGGGCGTCAAGGAGGTGGCCTACCACCGCGACCACGCCGCACAGTGGACGGTCCGGCTCGGCGACGGCACCGCCGTCTCCCACGCTCGCATGCAGGCCGCGCTCGACGCCGTCTGGCCCTACGTCGAGGAGCTGTTCCGGACGTCGGAGGTCGAGGCCCGGCTGCCCGGCGTGGCGGCTGACCCGGCGGACACGCGGGCCGAGGTCGACGCCGTCCTCGACGAGGTGATCGCCGCCGCCACGCTCACCCGGCCGACGCGCCCCGGCGCCGGGACGATCGGCGGCCACGGCGGCAGGCAGGGCGTGCACACCGAGGCGCTGGGGCACGTGCTGGCCGAGATGCAGAGCTTGGCCCGCCGGCATCCGGGGGCGACGTGGTGAGCGCACGAGCCGTGGCCGCAGGCGTCGTCGACCCGGAGATGCCGATGCTCACGCTCGATGACCTGGGCGTGTTGCGGGACGTCCGGGCGGCGGGCGACGCGGTCACCGTCACGATCACGCCGACCTACTCCGGCTGCCCCGCGATCGAGGCCATGCGGGACGACCTGCGCGCCGCGCTCACCGCCGCGGGGTACGCGACGGTCGAGGTGCGCACGGTGCTGTCGCCGCCGTGGAGCACCGACTGGATCTCCGAGGCGGGCCGGGCGAAGCTCGCCGAGCACGGCATCGCCCCGCCCGGGCGCGTCGGGCCCCGCCCCGCCGGACCGATCCCGCTGAACCTGGGCAGGCCGCCCGCCCGGGTGCCCTGCCCCCGCTGCGGGTCGACGGCCACCGAGGAGCTGTCGCGCTTCGGGCCCACCGCCTGCACCGCGCTGCGTCGTTGCACCGCCTGCAGCGAGCCGTTCGAGCACGTGAAGGAGATCTGATGACGCTCGCCGAGGCGCCCGCCCGCACGGGCTTCCACACGCTGCGCGTGGCGGGGGTCGAACGGCTGTGTGACGACGCGGTCGCCGTCACCTTCGCCGTTCCCGAGCACCTGCGATCGGCCTTCACGTTCCGGCCGGGCCAATACCTCACGCTGCGGACCACGCGCGACGGCGTCGATGAGCGCCGCTCGTACTCGATCTGCGCACCGGCCGGGGCGGCGCCGCGGGTCGGTGTGCGGCGGGTGACCGGTGGGCTGTTCTCCGAGTGGCTGGTGGACCGGCTGGCGGCGGGCGATGAACTGGAGGTGGCGCCCCCCGCGGGCGCGTTCACCCCGGAGCTGCGGCCCGGCCTGCACCACGGGCTCATCGCCGCGGGGTCCGGCATCACGCCGGTGCTCTCGATCGCGGCGAGCGTGCTGGCCGCCCACCCCGACACCCGGGTCACGCTGCTGTACGGCAACCGGCGCACCGACACGGTGATGTTCACCGAGGAGCTGGCCGACCTCAAGAACGCCTTCGGGCCGCGCCTGCAACTGATCCACGCGCTGTCCCGCGAGCCGATGGCCGCCGAGATCTCGTCGGGGCGTCTGGACGCGGACCGGATGGGACGCATCCTCGACGCGCTCGTCGACGTCGAGGACGTCGACGAATGGTGGCTGTGCGGCCCGTTCGGCATGACCACCGACGCCCGCAGCGTGCTCGTCGAACGGGGGGTCGCGCCCGCGCGGGTGCACCGGGAGCTGTTTTACGTCGATGAGCCGCCGCCCGAGGTCGTGCGCGTCGAGCCGGGTGCGGAGGGCGCGACGAGCGAGGTGACGATCGTCCTCGACGGGCGCTCCACCACGCTCACGCTCCCCCGGGCCGAGCCGATCCTCGACGCCGCGCAGCACGTGCGGGCCGATCTGCCCTTCGCGTGCAAAGGCGGGGTCTGCGGCACGTGCCGGGCGCGGGTCACGACGGGCGAGGTCGTCATGCGGCGCAACTTCGCGCTGGAGGACGACGAGCTCGCCGCGGGCTTCGTGCTCACCTGCCAGGCGCGCCCGACGACCGACGCCGTGACCGTCGATTACGACAGCTGACCGGGCTTCCGCGGGCCGCCTGCCGGACGCGTCCGCCGAACTCGCCGTGGCGGGATGCGCTACTGACCCCGGCCAGATGCGCGACTCACCGTGCTGGATTGCGCGACTCACCCCGGCCAGTCGCCGGACCCACCGTGGCGGGATGCGCGACTCACCGTGGCGGGATGCGCGACTCGCCGTGGCGGGGTGCGGGACTCACCGTGGGGGGTGCGGGAGGGCGGGGAGGATCCCGTCGAACGCGGCGCGGGCCACGTCGTCGGGCAGGGTCGCCGCGCCGGGTCGGCCGGGGCGGTACCACTCGACGACCGAGTTCACCAGCCCCGAGAGCATGCGCGCGGCCAGGGTCGGGTCGACGCCCGCCCGCAGCTCGCCCGCGTCGACCGCCGCCCGCACCAGTGCGGCGATCCGCGCGTCGAACTCCCGGCGCCGCGCGAGGGCCCAGCGCTCGCTCTCGGTGTTGCCCCGCACCCGCAGCAGCAGCGTGACGTAGGGCAGGTCGCGCTCGAGCACCGCGACCTGACCCCGCACGATGTGCCGCAGCCTGGCAAGCGGCGAGCCGGTGGTCGCGCCGGGCTCGTCCAGCAGCGCGAACAGCCCCGCCAGCGAGCGGTCCAACGCCGCCCGAAGCAGCGCCTCCTTGCTCGCGAAGTGGTGGTAGAACGACGACTTCGTGATCCCCGCCGCGCGGGACAGGTCCTCCATGCTCGTGGCGTCGTAGCCGCGGGCGATGAACTCGCCGACCGCGATCTCCAGGAGGGAGTCCTGCCCGTGCGGCGTGCGCCGGGCCCGCGCCGCCGTCACTTGCCGTGGAAGGTCGGACGGCGCTTGGTCAGGAAGTCGGCCACCGCGCCCGCGTGGTCCGCGGTGTGCGCCAGCCGGGCCTGCGCGGCGCCCTCGGCGGCGAGGACGTCGGGCAGCGCGCTCACCGCCCCGAACCGCACCGCCTGCCGCACCTCGACGTAGGCCTTGGTCGGCCCGGTCGCCAGCCGCCGCGCCAGCTCCAGCGCGCTCGCCAGGACGTCCGCGGGCGGCACGACCGCGCGCACCATCCCCCACACCAGCGCGTCCTCGCTCGTGAACGGCTCGTTCAGCAACAGGAGCTCCATGGCGCGCGGCACGCCGACCGCGTGCGCGAGGCTCGCGGACAGCCCCGAATCGGCCGTCAGCCCGATCCCGGTGAACGCCGTGGAGAGCTTCAGCCCCGCGGCCGCCACGCGCAGGTCGCAGGCCATCGCGAACCCCAACCCCGCCCCCACGCACGGCCCGTTGACCGCGGCGACCGTCGGGAACGGCAGCTCGGCCAGGCCGGTCACGATCGGGTTGTAGTGCTCGACGACCGTGTTGAACGAGGTCGCCGGGTCCGCCGCGAGCGCTTCGGCGTGCTCGCCGAGGTCCTGGCCCACGCAGAACGCCTTCCCGGCGCCGGTCAGGACGGCCGCCCGCACGTCGTCGGCATCGGCCAGCAGCGCCAGCGTCGCGCGCAGCGCGGTCTTCAGCTCGGTGGTCAGCGCGTTGTAGCGCGCGGGCCGGTTGAGCGTCAGCACGACGACGGCGGGGTCGTCGGCGTCGCGGGTGAGCAGGACGGGGGGCTCGTCGGTCACAGGCCGCAGCGTAGGGCCAACCGAACGATCGGTCGAGCCGTGATCGCGGCAAGCCGGGCGTTCCCGGCTTCGATCACCGGGAGCGGCGGTCTCGCTACCGTCACACCCGTGGATCTCGACGGGGTCAGGTTGGTGCGGTTCCTCTACGGAGACCCGAGCGGCGTCGTGCGGGGCAAGCAGGTGCACGTCGCCCGGCTTCCCGACGCGCTCACGTCGGGGCTGGGGCTCACCCGCGCCCAGAACGCGGTGAACCTGCTCGACGACCTCGTGCCGGTGGCGGGCATGGAGCCGGTCGGCGAGATCCGCATCGTCCCCGATCCGGCGACGTTCACCCGCCTGCCCTGGCTCGACGGTGTGGCGAGCCTGCTCTGCGACCAGGTCGACCACGACGGCGCCGACTGGGGCGGGTGCCCCCGTGCCTTCCTGCGCCGGGCCGTCGACGCCCTCGCCGAGGGGGGCCTGCGCGTCGAAGCGTCGTTCGAGAACGAGTTCTACCTCGCCGAGAACACCGCCGACGGCCCGCGACCGTGGGGTGACGGGCCGGTCTACTCCTCGGCCGGGCTCGACCGGGCCGCGGCCGTGCTGAACGACATCGTGGACGCGCTCGACGCCCAGGGCATCCAGGTCGAGCAGGCGATCAACGAGTACGGGCCGGGCCAACAGGAGATCTCGATCACCAGGGCGGACGCCCTCGCCGCGGCCGACCGCCAGCTACGGCTGCGCGACACCGTGCGCGGCGTGGCCGAGACCCGCCACCGCCTGCTCGCCTCGTTCGCGCCGAAGCCGTACGCCGAGCACGTCGGCAGCGGCTGTCACCTGCACTTCTCACTCTGGGAGGGCGACCGCAACGCGATGGCGCCCGGAGGTGACCCGTTCGGGCTCTCCGCCACCGCCCGCGCCTTCTTGGCGGGCGTGCTCGACCACCTGCCCGCGCTGGTCGCGCTCACCTGCCCCTCGTACCTGTCGTACGCGCGGCTGCTGCCCAGCGCCTGGGCGGCCGCCACGGTGTCGTGGGGCTTCGACAACCGGGAGGCCGCGCTGCGCATCGCCTCGCCGTTCCGCGGCCGGGAGGACGTGAGCCCGAACGCCGAGCTGAAGACGTGCGACGCGAGCAGCAACCCGCATCTCGCGCTCGGCGGCCTCATCCTGGCGGGCCTCGACGGGCTGCGGCGGGAGCTCACCCTGCCCGAGCCCGCCGCGCACGACCCCGCCCGGCTCGACGCGGAGGAGGCCCGCCGCTGCGGCATCCGCCCGCTGCCCGCCGACCAGATCACCGCGCTCGACGCCCTGGAGGCCGACCCGGTGCTCATGGACGGGCTGGGTGACCTCCTCGGACGCTGCGTGCTGGCGACGCGGCGGGCCGAATACGCCCGCTGCGTCCGGATGGGCGACAAAGACGTTCGGAGAGTGACTTTCGCGGTGCTCTAGCGGGAGCATTCTGCCGTGGCACACCGATCCGATGCGACACCGTCAGCGCCGGGCCTGCTCCGTCGAGAGCTGTCCGTGTGGGAGGCCATCGGGCTGTCGCTGGCCCTGATGGCGCCGTCGATGGCGGCCAACATCAACCCGCAGGCCACGGCGGGCACGGTGGGCCGCGCGGTGCCGCTCGCGTTCCTGCTCGCCACGTTGGGCGTGCTGCTCATCGCCTACACGTTCGTGCGGCTGTGCCAGCGGTTCAACCACGCGGGCAGCGTGTACGGGTTCGTCGGCGCGACCCTCGGGGCGCGCACGGGCGTCGTCGCGGGCTGGTCGCTGCTGGGCACCTACGTCTTCTACGGCGTCGTCACCTCCACCGCCGCCGGGATCTTCGGCGCGGCGGCCCTCGACGCGCTGCACCTGTGGCCCGACCAGCCGCCGTGGGCCGCGTTCGTCGTCGCGGCGGTCGCGCTGCTGCTGGTGCTCATGTTGGCTGTCGTGCACGTGCGCGGCGGCACGCGGGTGCTGCTGACGATCGAGGGCCTCACCGTGGCGCTGATCCTCGTCGTCGCCGTGGTGGTGTTCGTGCGGCTGGCCACCGGCACCGCTCCGGACGGGCACCGCATCGACTTCGCGGTGTTCACGCCCGCACCCGGCACCGACGTCTCGGCGCTGTTCCTGGGCATCGTGTTCGGCTTCCTGTCGTTCGCCGGGTTCGAGGCGGCTGCGACGCTCGGTGAGGAGACCCGCCACCCCCGCCGCACGATCCCGCGTGCGATCCTCGGCGTCGCGATCTTCGGCGGGGTGTACTTCGTGGTCGTCACGGCGGTCGAGGTGATGGGCTTCGGCGCCGACGACGCAGGCGTCGCGGCGTTCACGAAGTCGTCGTCGCTGATGGGCGACCTCGGCACGAACTACGTCGCCGCGTGGGTGGGCAACGTGATCACGATCGGCGCCGCGGTCAGCGCGTTCGGCTGCGCGCTCGCGTGCGCGGTGGGTGCCGCCCGGCTGCTGTTCGCGCTCGGCCGCGACGGCGTGCTCCCCAGCGTGTTCGGCGCCGTCTCGCCCACCCGGGGCACACCCGTGCCCGCCACCGTGGTCGTGGTGCTCGCGATGTACGTCGTGATCGCCGTGGACTGGTTCGCCCTCGGCGGCGACCCGCCCACGTTGTTCGTCGCGTCCGGCACGATCGGCACCCTGATCCTGCTCGCCGTCTACGCGCTCGCCACCGTCGGGGCGGCCAAGCTGCTGTTCTTCTCCGGCCACCGCGAGGTGCGGGCGGCCGAGGTCGCCATCCCCGTGCTCGCGCTCGGCCTGATCGGCTACACGCTCTTCCGCAACGTCTACCCCTACCCGGACGGCGCCGCGAGGCTCTACCCCGCGGTGTCGGCGGCGTGGATCGCGGTCGGCGTGCTCGTCGTGCTGTTGCGGCCGGGCGCGGCCCGCCACGCCGGAGCCGAGCTGACCGCGAGCGAGGGCCTCACCGATGAGTCGCGACCCCGGGACCGGTCTCTCCCGTGAGCGACCCACCCCAGGAGGACCCGATGCTCCCGACCTCGTTCACCGCCACCCTGCAGAAGAGCCCGGCCAAGGGCGGCTGGACCTACGTGATCTGGCCGCGGTCGGCCGAGTTCTTCGGCACCCGGGGCCTGGTCAAGGTGCGGGGCACCGTCGACGGCCACCCGTTCACGAGTTCGTTCATGGCGCTGGGGGACGGCAGGCACAAGCTGCCGATGCGCATGGACCTGCGCGCGGCGATCGGGAAGCAGGTGGGCGACGAGGTCACCGTGCACCTCGTCGAGCGCATCCCGAACCGCTAGAACGCCATGGCCTGCGCGCGCCGCTTGACCTCGCGGTGGCGGCCGGAGCACAGCGAGGCGACGGGGGTGCCCGGCAGCGAGTCGTCGTCGGCGAAGAGCCAACGCAGGATCTCGTCGTCGTTGTAGCCCCCGTCGCGGAGCACCGTGATCGTGCCGGGTAGGCCCTTGACCACGGCGTTCCCGTCGAGGAAGTCGGCGGGAACGGCGAGGGCGCCGTCGCGGCGCACCGCCAGGAGCTGACCGTCGCGCACGTACTGGTGCACCCGGGAGACGGGCACCGACAGTCGGGTGGCGACCTCGGTCACCGGAAGCGTCGCGACCTCCTCGGGCAACGGCCCGGACACCGGGCCCGACATCTGCCCAGACAACGGCGTGTTCACGACCCGACACGATGCCACACCAGCGGGCCTCGCGGGCAGTACTTCGGCGCAGCGGTACCGTCGGCACGTGAACGCTGCCCCGGTCGCCGGTGCGCTGCTCGACGCCCGCTACCGCGTCGGAAGCCCCATCGCGACGGGCGGGATGTCCACCGTGTACCGGGGTGTGGACACCCGCCTCGACCGCCCGGTCGCGATCAAGATCATGGACGCGCGGTTCGCGGGCGACCCGGCCTTCCGCATGCGGTTCGAGCGCGAGGCGCGCTCGGCGGCGCGCATCGACCACCCCTCGGTCATCGACGTGCACGACCAGGGCGTCGACCACGACCGGCTCTTCCTCGTCATGGAGCTCGTCGACGGCAGCACCCTGCGCGACGTGCTGCGTGCCCGCGGCGCCCTCGGGGTTCCCGCGGCGTTCGCGGTCATGGAGCAGGTGCTGTGCGGGCTCGCCGAGGCGCACCGGCTCGGGATGGTGCACCGCGACGTCAAGCCGGAGAACGTGCTGATCTCCGAGACGCGGGAGGTCAAGGTCGCGGACTTCGGACTCGCGGTGGCGGCGGCACAGGCGGGCGCCAGCCACGCGGGCACGATCATGGGAACGGTCGCGTACCTGTCCCCCGAACAGGTCGCCACCGGCGCGGCCGACCCGCGCAGCGACGTCTACGCGGCGGGCATCCTGCTCTACGAGCTGCTCACCGGCGCGCCGCCCTACACGGGCGAGACCGCGATCTCCGTGGCCTACCGGCACGTCACCTCCGACGTCCCGGCGCCGTCGGAGATCGCCGGGGACGTGCCGCCCGAGCTGGACGCGTTCGTGCAGCGCGCGACCCGACGCGACCCGGCCGCCCGCCCCGCCGACGCCGCGGCGATGCTGGCCGAGCTGCGGCAGCTGGCCGCCGTCCTGGAGGTCCCGCGCGTGCCGGTGCCCCCGCCGCCACCACGGCCGATCGAAGAGCAGACCACGCTGCCGCACGTGGCTCCGTCCGCCCACCCCTCCGCGCCGCCCAACGGCACCCGGATGCTGGATCGCCACAGCCACCCCTCGATCCCGCCCGGCCACCTGCGGGTGCGCCGCCGCAGCCGACGGATCTTCGCGGTGTGGGTCGCGCTCGTGCTGGTGCTCGCGACGGGCATCGGGATGACGGCCTGGTGGCTGGGCAGCGGTCGCTGGACGGCGGTGCCGTCACTCACCGGTGTGCAGCGAGACGCCGCCGAGCGCCTGCTGTCGGTCGCCGACCTCGTGCCCGCCGCGCGGCTGGTGTACGCCGACGGTGTGCCCGAGGGCGTCGTGACGGCCACCGAACCCGGGTCGGCGACGCAGCTCCTGCGGGGCAGCACCGTGACGCTCGTCGTGTCCCGTGGGCTGCCGACCGTGCCCGCGATCGCTCCGGGCACGGCCCTGGACGACGCGCAGGCCGCGATCCGCGCCGCCCAGTTCACGCCGGTGCAGGCGGGGTCGGAGTACAGCTCGTCGGTCCCGGCGGGAGCCGTGGTGCGCACCAACCCCGCGGCGGGCACTCCGCTGTCGCCCGGCAGCCGGGTCACGCTCGTCGTCAGCCGGGGCGAGCAGCGCACTCAACAGGTGCGGGTGCCGTTCCTCATCGGCAAGCGGTTCGACGACGCCGAGCGGATCCTCGACGACCTCGGGCTCCAGGCCGAGGAGCGCCCCGGTCTCGGCCGGGACAACGGCCGGGTCGTCGACCAGTCCAACGGGCCGGGCAGCCTGGTCGACCCGGGCACGACGATCGTGCTGGAGACCCTCTGACGCTATCCCCGGAGCATCTCGGCCACGAGGAAGGCCAGCTCCAGCGACTGCTGGGTGTTGAGCCGTGGGTCGCAGGCGGTCTCGTAGCGGCCCCCGAGGTCGGCATCGGAGATCTCCTGCGCGCCGCCGAGGCACTCGGTGACGTCCTCGCCGGTGACCTCGACGTGGATGCCGCCGGGGTGGCTGCCGAGCCCGGCGTGCACCTCGAAGAAGCCCTGCACCTCGTCGACGATCCGGTCGAAGTGCCGCGTCTTGTAGCCGGAGGTGGACTCGTGGGTGTTGCCGTGCATCGGGTCGCACTGCCAGATGACCTTGTGGCCGGAGCTCTCGACCTTCTCGACGATCGCGGGCAGCGCGTCGCGCACCCGGCCGTTGCCCATGCGGCTGACGAGCGTGAGCCTGCCGGGGTGGTTGTCCGGGTCGAGGCGCTCGACGTACTCGACGGCCTGCTCGGGCGTGGTCGACGGGCCGATCTTCAGTCCGATCGGGTTGGCCAGGAGCTCGGCGAACGCGATGTGCGCGCCGTCGAGCTGCCGGGTGCGCTCACCGATCCACACGAAGTGCGCGGACAGGTCGTAGAGCTTCGCGACCTCCGGGTCGCGGCGGTCCATCCGCAGCATGGCCCGCTCGTAGTCGAGCAAGAGCGCCTCGTGCGATGCGAAGAACTCGACGCTGTGCAGGTTGTAGTCGTCGACCCCGCACGCCGCCATGAAGGCCAGCGCCCGCTCGATCTCCGCCGCGATGGTCTCGAACCGCGCGCCCGCGGGCGACATGCGCACGAAGTCCTTGTTCCAGTCGTGCACCATCGTGAGGTCGGCCATGCCGGTGGCGGTGAGAGCCCGCACGAGGTTCATCGCCGCCGACGCGTTGGCGTAGGCGCGGATCATCCGCGACGGGTCGGGGATGCGCGCGACGGGGTCGGGCACCAACGCGTTGACGATGTCGCCGCGGTAGGAGGGCAGGCCCAGCGCGTCGATGGGCGCGCTGCGCGGCTTCGCGTACTGGCCCGCGATCCGCCCGACCTTCACCACCGGAAGCGATGCGCCGTAGGTGAGCACGATCGCCATCTGCAGCAGGGTGCGGATCGTCGCCCGCAGGTGCGGCTCGGTGTTGTCGACGAACGTCTCGGCGCAGTCACCGCCCTGCAGCAGGAACGCGCGGCCGTTGGCGACGTCGGCAAGCCGGTCGTGAAGCCGGTCCACTTCGGGCGGCAGCGTGACCGGCGGGACGCTTTCCAACACCGTGCGAACGTGCGCAACGGCCTTTGTGTCCGGCCAATCCGGCTGCTGTGCCGCGGGGCGGGCGAGGGCCTCGTCCAGGCGGGTGCGCAGGTCGGCGGGCAGGGGCGGCAGCTCGGGCAGCACTTCAACCGGGGCGTCGACGGACCAGTTCACGACCTCAGGGTAGAGCCATGTCGCCCTCTCACCCGTTCGGGCCGTTTATTATCGCGCCGCCCGTTCGGTTGTCCCCCATTCGGCCCGATTCCGTGCTGATCTCAGCGGCTATTTTCCGCGCATGGGAACAATCTTGTGGATCCTCGCCGTGATCCTCGTCATCGCGGGCATCTTCGCGATCATCCGCCGTCAGCTGCTCTGGGGCATCGTGCTCATCATCGTCGGCCTGCTCGTCGGGCCCGGGGGCGTCAGCATCTTCACCTGACCCGGGCGGGTCCGTCCCTGCCGCCCACGCCGATCAGGCCGAATCCGCACCCGTCTGCACCGTCGGCCGCGCGGCTTCGATCGCGTCCCACCGCAGCCGGTTGAGCCGGGCGTCCGCGAGCGCGTCGTGGGCGTCCGAGGTGGGTGGCGGCAGGGACGGCCTGCCCGCGTCCTCCCAGCGCTGCCGCAGCTCGCGGGTGAAGCGCGGCAACGCGCGTGGGAGCGCGGGCATCGCGCCCCAGAGCTGGCACAGCGCGACGTGGTCGTAGGCGGCGATCCACGCCCACAGTTCCACCTCCCCCGGCGCGCCGGTGAGGAAGGCCAGGAGGTCGGCGCGCAGCCGTTCGCGGGAGCGCCACACCGGGCTGCCGGGCGAGGGCAGCTTCGGCAGGACGTTGGCCCGCACCCACGCACCCGCGCGCCCCGCGTCGAACTCGGTCGAGACCGCGTAGAACTCGCGCCCGTCCTCGCCGACTACGCCGATGGAGACCAGGTCGATCGTGGTCCCGTCCTCGATGAACTCGCAGTCGTAGAAGAAGCGCACGATTTCCGAGGCTATCCCGCGTGGCCGCACCGGTGTCGTGGTGGCCGCACGGAACGCCCGTCAGCGCGTGGCGCTCCGCGCCACAGTCGTCGTGGCCGCCGTCGACGTGGTGCGCTCCCGCGCCCGTAGGCCCGGGCCGTCGGCGGCGCTGACCGTCAGTTCGCCCGCGCAGCCGTCGGGGTCCGCGCACCGCGACGGGGGCGCCGAGATCAAGTCGGCCGAAATCCCTGTGGGCGGCGTGGCGGTCCGCCCGACGACCGGGGAGGGCACGACCGCTGCCGCGGAACGTCGGCGCGCCGCCGGGGTCGTTTCCTCGATCGGATCGGCCGTCGGTGTCGGCAGCGCGGCGACCTCGGGGGTGGGCACCGCGACCGCCGACGGTGCGGTCGCCTGCCCGCCGGTGTCGATCCCGGCCGCGTCCGGGGTGGCCCGGACCGCCTCGGACGTGCGCAGCGTGACCGACCACCACGTCGTACCCGTGATCACCGCGATGGCCACCGCGCCGAACACGAGCCACGGAAGCAGGAAACGGAGACGGCCGCGGGCGGCCACCCGCGGAACGATCAAGGTGCGGTCCGGCTCGGTCCGCTCGATGCTGGGGAGCACAGTCGACCATCGCGCGCCGCACCGCTCCTATTACGCCGCGCGGCCCTGTTCAGCTCGCCCGCTTCTCCGGCGGCGGCGCGTTCCGCAGCGCGGCGGCGCGCGCCTTCACCGACGCCGCGTACATGTCGACGTAGGTCTGCCCGGTCAGCTCCATCAACGCGTACATGATCTCGTCGGTCATCGAGCGCTCGATGAACCGGTCGCCCGCCATCCCGTGGTAGCGGGAGAAATCCAGCGGCTCGCCGATCTTGATGTGCACCTTGCGGGGCCGCCACATCTTCGAGCCGATCGGGTTGACCCGGTCGGTGCCGATCATGGCGACGGGGATGACCGGCACCCCGGCCTCCAACGCCATGCGGGCGACGCCGGTCTTGCCCTTGTACAGCCGCCCGTCCGGCGAGCGCGTGCCCTCGGGATAGATGCCCAGCAGCCTGCCCTCGCGCAGGATCCGCACGGCCGTCGCCATCGCCGCCTGCGCGGCCGACCCGCTCGCCCGGTCGATCGGCACCTGCCCCACACCGGTGAAGAAGATCTTCTTCAGCCGCCCGACGAACCCCGGCTGGGTGAAGTACTCGCGCTTGGCCAGGAACGTGATGCGCCGCGGCACCAGCAGCGGCAGGAAGAACGAGTCGACCACGGCCAGGTGGTTGCTGGCGAGGATTGCACCGCCGTGCTCCGGGACGTGCTCGACACCCTCGATCGTCGGCCTGCAGAGCAACCGCAGCAGCGGGCCGACGAGCACGAACTTGGACCACCAGTACAGCACCTGGGCGTGCCCCTTCCGCCTCGACGGCGTCAGCCTACGGAGGGCCGTGCCGCAGCGACAACGGGCTGGGGCGTGCCAGGATGGAGGCGACCGGATGAGGTCAGCGGCGGCACGGACAGGAGGGCCGCGTGACCCGCGAACCCGAACCGACCGCCTTCGACGCGATCGTCGCCTTGTGGCGGGCCGAGGGCGACGTCCCGCAGTGGCCCGACGATCCGCCCGCCGACCGCGCTGGCGCGGGCCCGCACCCGGACCGGCCCGGCGCAGGCCCGCAGCCGGACCGGCACAGCGCGGGCCCCGACCTCGACCGGCATGACCCCCCACCGCGCGATCGGCCCGGCCCGGCCCGAGACGCCGACTTCCCCGCCGACTTCGTCGACGAAGCCCGCACCGACTTCGCCGCCGACGCTCGCGTGGATTTCTCCCCCGGCACCCGCGGCGAGATCGCCCCCGAGGCCCGCGGCGAGGTTCCCGCCGATCCCCGCGCCGACGCCCCTGCCGATCCGCGCGCCGACGCCCTGCCGATCCGCGCGCCGACGCCCGCGCCGATCCGCGCGCCGACTCCGCCGCCGACCTCGGAATCGACCCTCCGACCGACACAGGCGCCGACCCCCGCGCCGATGACGAGGCCGGTGCCGACCCCCATGAGGCGGCAGCCCACGACCGCGGGTCCGAGCGGTCGACGCGGCCTGCCGGGGCCGCCGCGGACCCACCCACCGACGAGCACTTCGTCCCACCCGAGCCGCCGCCGCTGCCGCGGATGGGGCCGCCGATCCTGGTCGGGCTCACGCTCATCGGCCTGGGGCTCGTGCTGGTGACGTTCCCCGGATGGGTGGGCGTGCCGCAGGTGTACGGCCTGCCGCTCGGGCTCGTCGCCATAGCGGCCGGGCTGGGCTGGCTGGTGCTGCGCCTGTGGCCCGACCCCGACGACGTCCCGCCGCCGCTCTACCTCGACGACCCCGACGACCCCGACGGCGGCGCCGTCCTCTGACCCGCCCTCGCGCGCGCCTCGCCGCCCACCAGGTCCCGCGCGAGCTGCGCCGCCCCCACCACCGCGGCCGCCTCACCGAGCTGCGCCGTGCGGATGCGGGCCAGCGGGCGTCGCCCCGCGCCGGTGACCAACGCCGCGTAGTGCTCACGTGCCTCGTCGAGGAACAGCGGCGCCGACTCCGACACCCCGCCGCCGATCACGATCAGCTCCGGGTCGAAGACGTCCGCGACGAGCGCCAGACCCACGCCCAACCACCGGGCGAGGTCCTCCAACGCCGCGCACGCGACGGGATCACCCTCCCGGGCCGCCGTGGCCACGCCCTGGCCGGTCACCCGGCGGGGGTCGCCCGCGGCCAGCCGTGACAGCAGCGGCGAGCGCTCCGGGTCGCGCGCCAGCAGCTCGACCGCGGTCGTGGCGAGCGCCGTGCCCGAGCAGTAGCGCTCCCAGCAGCCGGTCTTGCCGCACGGGCACGGCCGCCCGTCCGGCACCACCTGCAGATGCCCCAGCTCCGGGGCGACCCCGAACGCGCCGCGGTAGAGCACGCCGTCCAGCAGCAACGCCGAACCGACGCCGGTGCCCAGCGCCACGAACACGACCGTGACGGCGCCGGACGCCGCACCGAAGTGCCGCTCGGCCAACGCCGCCGCGTTGGCGTCGTGCTCGACGACGACGGGCAGCCCGATGCGGGCCGCGACCCGGTCGGCCACCGGGGCGTCCCGCCACGACAGGTGCGGCGCGAACCGCACGACCCGCCGGTCGGGCGTGATGAACCCGGCCAGCGCCAGGCCGACGGCGGCGATCCGATGCCTGCTCGCGAGCGTGTTCACCACGCCCGCCACAGCGGCCTCCAGCGCCGTCTCGCTGCGCGGGGTCGGCGTGCGGGCGATGTCGAGGACGGCCCCGTCGCCGTTCACGACGCCCGCCCGCACGCTGGTGCCGCCGACGTCGACGCCGACGGTGAGCGTCACCGCCCACCTGCGTTGGTGTCAGTGCGCTCGACCGGTATCCGCTGCACGGTCTTCGGGCTGCCCGAGGACGTGCGCTCCGGCGGTGCGGGCTCGGGGGGCTCGGCGGGGATGTCCAGCGCGGCGCGCAGCAACGTGACGAGCCCGCCGAGGTGCTCGGCCAGCCGCTGCACGAGCTCGGGGTGATCCCCGCTCAGCGCGGCCATCAGCGCGCACAGCGGGCAGACCGCGCAGATCTCCGGCGGCGTCGGGGTGGTCGGTTCGATGCGCAGCCGGTCCAGCACGGGCTCGACCCGGTCCAGGGCCGTCAGGGCGAGCGCGCGCAGCTCCGCCGACGCCCCGGCGTGCACGCCGCACCCGGGGGACGAGGCCGTCATCGTGTCCAGACCGCGGGATCGGGGGCGAACGTGATGCAGAGGTCGTCGCCCTCCAGCCGGGCCGCGGTGACCGCGCACCGCCGCAGCACCGAGGGCAGCGCCACCAGCCGCCGAACCCCGCCGACGGCGACCACCAGCTCGTCGCCGACCCGCGCCAGCTCCAGCGGACCGTCCGCGGCGCCGGGCAGCGCCAGCGCCAGCTCGAACTCCGAATCCGCCGACGTGCCCTCCCCGCGTGTGCGCCGCACCTGCAGCAGCGCGGGGCCGGGCGGCCCCACCGCGGCCGGGTCGGTGGCTGGGTCGTTGCCGTAGAGGTTCTCGGCCACCTCCAGCAAGGCGGCGATGCCCGTCGGCTCGGCCGCCGTGTGGTCGACGGCCGTGAGCGGCACCCCGCCGAGGCCCGTCAGCTCACCGAGGACGGCCTGCTGCTCGGTGTGCCGCTCGCGCAGCCAGCGCGCCGCGGGCCCGCGCAGCGACGGCGGCGGCCCCGGCACCACCCGGTTGACGACGATCCCGTCCACCCGCAGGCCGTGCAGGGCCAGTGCCGTCAGCGTGCGCCGTGTCTCGGCCGCCACGACCCGCTCCGGTGTGAGGACGAGCCGGATCGAGGTGCGCGTGTGGTCGGCGAGCATCGCCCGCAGGCCGGAAAGCTGTTCGGCGAGCCCGTCGAGGGCGTCGATCGTGGAGTCCCAGCCCGCCGCGGCGCCGCGCCCGCCCCCCGACAGACCGGCCAGCAGCCCGCGCACCGCGCGCCGGTGCGCGGGGAAGAGCCGCTCGACGTAGCCCGCGACCGCCTCGGGCAGCCCCAGCAGCCGCAGCGTCTCCGCGGTGGGCCCGCAGTCGACGACGACGACCTCCCACGGCCCCGACTCCGCGGCCTGGCGCACCGCCGACAGCGCGAGGAGGTCCTCGACGCCGGGCAGCACGGTCAGCTCGTCCGCGACGAGCTCGTCCACGCCCGCCCCGGCGAGCACGGTGCGCAGGTGCTGCTGCAGCGGCGCCCACGCCTCGTCGAGCAGGGCGTGGGTGTCGATGTGGGCGGCGTAGAGGCCGCGCTCGAGCTCGGTGGGCTCGCCGTCGAGCTCGGCCTCCAGCGCGTCGCCGAGGGAGTGCGCGGGATCGGTCGAGACGACCAGCGCCTTGCGGCCCGAGCGGGCGAGGCGGGCGGCCGTGGCCGCCGCGAGCGTCGTCTTGCCGACGCCACCCTTGCCCGTGAACAGCACGACCCGCACGGACGGAGGTTACTTGCTCACCGCGGCTGTTGGCCCAACGCCTCCACCCGGCGCTTCAGGCCCTTGAGCGCGGTGTCGATGATCACCTTCTCGGCCTTGCGGCGGAGCATGCCGATCATCGGGATGTTGAGGTCGACCGCGAGGGAGTAGGTGACCGTCGTCGAGTCCCCCGTGCCCGCGAGCGCGTACGACCCGTCCTGCGCCTTCTGGATCTGTCCCTTGACCAATGTCCAGCTCACCGACCGGCCGTCGGGCGCCCACGTGTAGTCCAGCGTGTACGAGTCCTTGATCGCGCCCGCGTCCATCGTGAAGCGCACCCGCTCCGCGCGGCCGTTGGTGCCCGGGGCGAGCACGTCCACCGCGTTGATCTGCTCGGCCCACTCGGGGTAGGCGGCGAAATCGGCGATCACCGCCATCACCCGCTCCGCCGGAGCGGCGATCGTGATCGAGGAGGACGTCGCGTCGGCCATGCCGCGCAGGTTACCGGCGGTCACCAGCGCAGGACGTACGGCGTGGCGGTCTGGCGGAAGTGGCCGACGTTCACGCACTCGGTGCGTCCGACCCGACGCCGCGGCGCCAACGGCTGGTGGACGTGCCCGAACAGGGCCGTGCGGGGACGGTCGCGGCGGATGCGGGCGAGCAGCGCCGCCGAGGGCGCCTCGAACCGCCGCGAGACGACGTCGTAGGCGAGCTCGGGCACCGCGGGTGGGGCGTGGCTGCACAGGACGTCGACCTCGCCGAGCCGCTCGACGGCCGCGGTGTAGTCCTCGGCCGCCACCACGTGCGGGTTCCACGCGCCACCGCGGAACGGCGCCACGCCCGGCGGCAGCGGGATGCCACCGACGAACCCGAAGCGCAGGCCGCCGATCGACGACGACCTGCCCGTCGGGCTGACACACCCCCGGCCGGGCGAACTCCGGCCACAGTGCCGCGGCGTCGACGTTGCCCGGGATGGCGAACGTCGCCGTCGTCATCGCGGCGAACAACGCGGTGTACTGCTCCCGCACCGCCTCGTCGACGACGGCAGCGGGATCGTCGAAGCGCGACCACGCCTGGCGGACGAACGCGCGCATCTCCCCCGGGCGCCCCGCGGCGCGCAGCTGCCCGAACCGCGCGCTGACCTCCGGTCCGAGCACCCGACCGAGGATGCCGCGGTCCGGGTCGTCGTAGTCGACGAAATCGACGAGGTCGCCGAGCACGACCAGCGCGTCCGCACCCTCGCCCGCCCTGGCCAGGGCCTCGGCGTGGCCGTGCACGTCCGAGACCACGTGCACACGCATGATCTTTTATGCTACCGGGCAGGTGGCTCCCCCGCCGCCCGGCCCGCTTCCAACCGGTCCTTGCAGGCGAACGCGATCGCCTTGGCCGCCCGCTGCCGCCGCTGCGCCTCCACCGCAGCCCGGCGCGGGGCCGCGGGCCGGGGTGCGCCGCCCGGGCCGGGCGGGTCGGCGCGCAGGAAGTAGTGCAGCACGGTGCCGTCGAGCACCGGCTCCAGCCACACCTCCATGCTGCCCACGAGCGCGCCGGTGACCGTCCAGCGCAACCCGGCGGCGCCCCGGTCGGTGACCACCTCCAGGTCGAGGTCGGGCCACAGCGTGCGCCACCGCGCGGGCGTCGCGAACTCGGCGGCGAGCACGTCCTGGGGCACGGCGATGAACGTCTCGTCCACCACGTCGACCGAGGGCATGGCGCGAGCATGCCCGATTCGTGGGATCTCTGACCGGGGTACCCAGGCCGTCTCAGCGGTAGGTTGGCGGGGTGCGTGAGTACAGCGTGCCCGCCACCCTGCGTGTCGCCGACGACGAGACCCTCGTGGACGCGGTGTACCTCAACGCCGCGCGGGACGAGGCCGCCGTCGCCTACCGCCGCCGGGGCGCCGACCGGCAGTGGCGGGAGGTCACCGCGGGAGCGTTCGCGGCCGAGGTCACCGCGGTGGCGCGCGGTCTGATCGCCGCAGGCGTGCAGCCGGGCGACCGGGTGGCCCTGCTGTCGCGCACCCGCTACGAGTGGACGCTGATCGACTACGCGATCCTCGCCGTCGGCGCGGCCACCGTGCCGATCTACGAGACGTCCTCGGCCGAGCAGGTCCGGTGGATCCTGTCCGACTCGGGCGCGGTCGCGATCATCGTGGAGACGGCCCAGCACGCCGCGCTGGTGGACCAGGTGCGCGACGAGCTCGGCGAGCTGAAGGTGTGGCGCATCGAGCCCGAGGAGAGTGAGCCGGGGGCGGTGGACCGGCTCGTCGCCCGTGGCGCGGACGTCCCGGAGGAGGCGGTGCTCGAACGCCGCCGGGCGGTGCGCGCCGACGACCTCGCCACCCTGATCTACACCTCGGGCACCACCGGGCGCCCCAAGGGCTGCGAGCTCACCCACCGCAACATGCAGACCGAGGTGCGGTCGGTCGCGGAGATGTTCCCGCAGCTGCTCACCGCGAGCGGGTCGGTGCTGCTGTTCCTGCCGCTCGCGCACGTCTTCGGCAAGGTCATCCAGTGCGGTGCCACCTACACGGGCACCGTCATCGGGCACACCGCCCACGTCGCGGACCTGGTCGGCGACCTGCGGACGTTCCGGCCGACGTTCCTGCTCGCCGTGCCGCGGGTGTTCGAGAAGGTCTACAACTCGGCGTGCCAGCGGGCGCACGACGACGGCAAGGCGAAGATCTTCGACGTCGCGGCCGACACCGCGATCGCGTGGAGCCGGGCCCGCGACACCGGCGGCCCCGGTCTCGGTCTGCGCCTGCGGCACGCGCTGTTCGACCGGCTGGTCTACGCCAAGCTGCGCGCGGCCGTCGGCGGCCGGGTGGTGGCGGCGGTGTCGGGCAGCGCGCCGCTGGGCGAGCGCCTCGGGCACTTCTTCCGCGGCGTGGGCCTCCCCGTGCTGGAGGGCTACGGGCTCACCGAGACCTCGGCCGGGGTCACGGTCAACACCCTCGACGCCCAGCGAATCGGCACCGTCGGACGGCCGGTGCCCGGGCACGCCGTGCGCATCGCCGACGACGGCGAGATCCTGGTCAAAGGCCCGATTGTGTTCCGCGGCTACTGGAAGAACGACACCGCCACCGCCGAGGCGCTCACCGACGGCTGGTTCCACACGGGCGACGTCGGCGAGCTGGACGACGCGGGCTACCTCACGATCACCGGCCGCAAGAAGGAGCTGATCGTCACCGCGGGCGGGAAGAACGTCGCCCCGGCCGTGCTGGAGGACCGGCTGCGGGCGCACCCGCTGGTGAGCCAGTGCATGGTCGTCGGCGACGGCAAGCCGTTCATCGCGGCGCTGGTGACCATCGATGCCGAGGCCCTCCCGGGCTGGCTGGAGCGCGCGGGCAAGCCGTCCGACACCGCGCTCGAGGACTTGGTGGACGACCCGGACCTGCGTGCCGCGGTCGGCGAGGCGGTGGCCGACGCCAACCTCGCCGTGTCACGGGCCGAGCAGATCCGCGAGTTCCGCATCCTCGCGGCGGACTTCACCGAGGCGGGCGGCGAGATGACGCCGACGATGAAGGTCAAGCGGACGGTCGTCGCGGACAGGTACGGGGCGGACATCGCGAAGATCTACGCAGGGCGCAAGCAACCGGCCTGACCCCTCCCCCACGGTGAGTCGCGCATTTCGCCACGGTGAGTCGGGCGTTTCACCACGGCGTGTCCGCGTCCTGGGCACGGCGGCGCAGCACGCCCGCACCCGTTCCGCCGAGCAGGGCCGCCAGTCGGGCGGCCCGGTCGGCCCAGCCCCACCCGGCCAGCATCCAGGCCCGGCCCGCCGCCCCCATCGCCGCGGCCCGATCCGGGTCGGCGAGCAGGCCGACGATGGCCTCGGCGAGGGCGGCCGGATCACGGCCGTCGACGACGTGTCCGGTGCGACCCTCCCGCACGGTCTCCGGCGCGCCGCCGGAGCGCCCCGTCACCACCGGGCGCCCCGCCGCGGAGGCCTCCAAGAGCGCGATGCCCAGCCCCTCGACGTCGAGCCCGCGACCGCGGGTGCGGCACGGCAGGGCGAAGACATCGCCCGCCGCGTGGTAGGCGGGCAGGTCGACGTCGACCACCGGGCCCGTGAACACGACCGCGGCCGCGACGTCGTGCGCCGCGGCCAGGGCGCGGAGCCGTCGGGCGTCCGGTCCGCCGCCGACCAGGACGAGCCGCGCGCCGGGCACCCGCGCGCGGATCCGCGGCAACGCACGGATCAGCATGTCCTGACCCTTGCGCGCCACGAGCCGGGAAACGCAGACGACGACGGGCGCCTCGCCCAGGCCGTGCCGACGGCGGATGGCGGCCCGGGCACCGGCGTCGGGTCGGAAGCGGTGCGCGTCGATGCCGGGCGGCAGCGGCTCCAGCGCGGCCCGCGGGCCGAAGGCGGCGGCGACCCGCCCGCGGGTGTAGCGCGAGATGGTGGTGACGACGTCGGCGTCCCGGCCGATGCGGCGCAACGCCTGCCGGGCGCCGGGCAGCATCGACCACCCGACCTCGTGGCCGTGGCTGCTCGCGACGACACGGGCGATGTCGGCTGTACGGCGCAGCCGGGGTCCGAGGAGCGCCAGTGGCGCGGCGGCGCCGAACCACACGGTGTCGACCGCGTGCGCGCGGGCGATCTGGACCGCCCGGCCTGCGACCGTCGGCTCGGGCACCATCAGCGAGGTCGGGTGCCGGTGCACGGCGAAGGGCAGTCGGGCGTCGAACGCCGGACTGCCGGGCCACGCGGGCGCATAGACGACGAGCTCACCGTCCGGGAGCCGGGTGGCCAGCTCGATGAGGTAGCGCTGAATGCCGCCGGTGCGCGGCGGGAAGTCGTTCGTGACGAGCAGCATGCGGGCCACACCCGGACGCTACCGACCGGCGCCTCCCGTCGAGGGCGGCGGCCGATCATGTCCGATCGGCCGCCGCCGGACCTCTGGGGAGCGGACGTGGTCTGCGGGATTACAGGCGACGGGCGCCGGAGAACGCCGAGGGGGAAAGGTTCTGGTAGCGCACGACGTCGCCGGATTCGGGCGCGTTGATGAACTTGCCGTCGCCCGCGTAGATGCCGACGTGGCTGACCGGGTGGTAGTAGAAGACGAGGTCGCCGGGCTGCAGGTTGTTCCACGAGACCGGGGTGCCGACGAGCGCCTGCTGGCTGCTGGAGCGCGGGAGTGTGACGCCCGCCCTGGCGAACGCCCAGGAGGTGAGCCCGGAGCAGTCGTAGCTGCTCGGGCCCTCGGCGCCCCACACGTACGGCTTGCCGAGCTGGGTGGCGGCGGCGCGCAGCGCGGCCACGCCGAGCCCGGTGCCGCTGATCAGGGGCGCGGACACGACCGCCCCGGCGCGGTCGCGGCGCTCGGCGGGGCTGAGCGCGCGCAGCAGGTGCTCCGCCTCGGCGATGCGCGCGTCGGCGTCGCGCTTGCGGGCGCCGAGCTGCTGCTCGGCCAGCGTGGCCTGCTCGACCGCGGCCTGGGCGCGCGCGACGGCCGCGGCGGCGTCGGACTGCGCCCGGTCGGCTTCCCCGACCTTCGTGATCAGGGTGTTGAGCACGTCGCGGTATTGGGACGAGATGGTCTCCAGAGCGGACATCTGGTCGAGGAAGTCCTGCGGCGAGCGCGCGGCGAGCAGGGCGTCGAGCTGGTCGAGGTTGCCGCTCTCGAACGTGGCCATCGTGACGACGTCGACCTGCTTGCGGTACTCCTCCTCGGACCCCCGGGCGGCGGCGGCGAGCGCCTGGGCCGGGCCCACGGCGGCCTGCAAGCGGGCGATGTCCTGCTTCCGGGCGCCGAGGTCGTCCTGCGCGGCGTGCCACTGCTCGGTGAGGGCCTCGGCGTCGCGCTGGACCTGGTCGAGCCTGCTCTGCGCGTCGGCCGCCGTGGTCGGGGCGGTCGTCGGCGACGGGGGCGCGGCCGGAGCAGGAGGCGCGGCAGGCTCCGGGGCCGCGGGCTGGACGGGCGCTCCGGGCGCGGGCGCGGCGGGCGGCCCGGGAGCGGCGGGTAGGCCGGGGACCGGCGGCAGGGGCGGCACACCGGGCACGACCGGGACCGGGATCCCCGGCGGCGTATCGGCCGCGGCGGGGGTGACGCCCAGCACGACCGCGCCGAGCGCGGTCAGCGCCGCGAGCAGGGCACCGAGCAGAGCGCGGAGGGCACGCGGCGCCAGGCTGCGTCCGTCCGAGGTACGCCGAGGCGACACCACGCGGCTCCCGTCTCCTTCCCGTGTCGCCGCGCATCGCCCGGTGGGAATCAGGTCGGACCGAACGGACAGCGCGCGGCGGCCTTGCGTCGTCATCCGAAGATCGGAGGACTGACCTCCCGCAAGGTCTCGCGGAGATTACGGAGGGCGGTGAGCACCGTCCAACTCCGGGGCTGCCTCGGCGCGGCGCACGGTGATGATCACCGTGCGAACCCGCAACCTCACCCCACAGTGTTACGAAACATCGTTTCCTCACCCGGCGTCACGATCATGTTCCGCTCCGTGTGCCTCATGGGGCGCAGCAGCCGGGCGGGTGGCCACCAGCCGCAACCGGGGCACGAGCCCTTGCTCGGCGAGGACATCGAGCGCCTCCCGCTCCGGTGCGTCGAGTGACACGTTGGGCGCGCCGGGCGGCACACCGAGCAGCACACCGACCACGCACTCCCCGCACGCGGAGAAGCGGACCGCGCAACTCTCACAGTCGATGACCATCGTGGGTCTCCTCCCTCACGCCCGGACCCGGTCGTCCGGACACCGCGGAGGCTAGGAGCACCCACCGACATTTTTCGGCCGCCGGGAGACGACGGCCGCCACTGGGTGCACCGGGTTCAGACGCCGCGGCGTTGCAGCACGAAGTCGTACGCCGCCGAGAGCCACGGCCGATCGATCGCGCCGCCGTCGGGGGTGGGGCCCGCCTCCTGTGGCTCGAACGCCACGACGAGCTCCTCCTTCGTACCGAACACGACGTCGCTGTCCAGGTACTGGGCGCCCTCCTGGAAGAGGTGCGTGATGAGCGGCTCGTAGCCCGCCACGTCGATGAGCACGTGCACGTGCGCGGGGCGGAAGTGGCTGATCGCGGTGGCGCCCACCAGCTCGCCGACCGGCCCGTCCATCGGGATCGCGTAGCCGAGCGGCGCGACCGTCCGCAGGCAGTAGGAGCCGTCCTCGCGCGTCGCGTACTTCGCCCGCAGCCGCGCCTCGTCGACGTCGAGCTGGGCCTCGTACATGCCGTCGCCGTCGGCCTGCCACACGTCCAGCACGGCGCCCGCGACCGGTGCCCCGGACAGGTCGCGGACCGTGCCGTGGACGAAGAGCGGCGTGCCCTTGACCCCGTCGGACATGTCGGCGCCGAACGCGAGCGGCGGCGAACCGTCGATGTGGAACGGGCCGAGCACGGTGTTCGGCGTGGCGTCCGAGTCGAGCCGGTGGTTCATCTGCACGACGAGCATCGAGAGGCCCAGCACGTCCGAGGCGAGGATGAACTCCTGCCGCTTCTCGTCGCTGATCTGCCCGGTGCGGTTGAGCCACTGGATGGCGGCCATCCACTCGGCCTCGGTGAGGCGCACCTCGCGGGCGAAGCCGTGCAGGTGCCGCACGAGCGACGTCATGATCTCCGCGAGTCGCGGGTCCTTCGCCGTGGCCCAGCGCTCCACGGCCAGGTCGGTGATGTTGTCCTCGGTGACGAGCTGCATGACTACCCCTCCTCGGAACTCGATCTTCCACCCGACCAAGCCGGGTACTGATGATCTTCGGGCCTTTCGGTCAGATCCCCACTTCCGACCGTAGAAGGCGTGCGGCCTGTGCCATTGCCCGCATCTTGCCCGCGGCGGCCGCCCGCGGCAGGTACTTCATCCCACAGTCGGGCGCGATCACCAGCTGCCGCGCGAGCAGGTACGGATACGCCCGGCGCACCCGGTCGGCGACCGTCTCGGCCGTCTCGACCTCCGGCGTCGACAGGTCCAGCACGCCCAGGATGATCGTCTTGTCGGACAGGTCGGCGAGCACGCCCAGGTCGAGGCCGGACTGGGCGGTCTCGATCGAGATCTGATCGACCGGGCAGGCCGCGAGCTCCGGCAGGAACGAGTAGCCCGAGGGCCGCTCGTGGATGATCGCGGCGTAGCCGAAGCACAGGTGCACCGCGGTGGTGCCGGTGACGCCCTCCAGCGCCGCCGAGAGCGCCGCGAGGCCGTAGGCGCGCGCCGCGTCGGGGCGGGCCTGCAGGTACGGCTCGTCGACCTGCACGACGTCGGCGCCCGCGGCGTGCAGGTCCTTGATCTCGGCGTTGACGGCCGCCGCGTACGCCATCGCGGCCGACTCCAGGTCCGGGTAGTGGTCGTTCTGCGCCTGCTGGGTCATCGTGAACGGCCCGGGCACCGTCATCTTCACCGGACGATCGGTGTGCGCTTTGAGGAACTCCAGGTCACCCACCTCGACCGGGGCCGGGCGGCCGATCGGCCCGACGATGCGCGGCACCGGGTTGGGGTGCCCGGAGCGGTCGAGGGCGGTGCCGGGGTGGTCGACGTCGACGCCGTCGAGCGCCGTCGCGAAGTGGTTGGAGTAGCTCTCGCGGCGGATCTCGCCGTCGGTGAGGAGGTCGAGACCCGCCCGCTCCTGGGCGCGGATGGCCAGTTCGGTGGCGTCGTCCTGGGCCTCCGCGAGCAGGTCGGGCTCGACCCGCCACAGCTCCTTCGCCCGCACGCGCGGCGGGAAGCGCCCCGCGAGCCGCGCGCGGTCGATCAGCCATTCCGGCTGGGCGTAGCTGCCGACCAGCGACGTCGGCAGGAGCGGGAGATCCATCAGGCCCTCCAGGGCTCGGGCGGGACGGCGACCGCAGCCCGGTCGACCGCCATGTAGACGTCGTTCGCCATGGGGCGGCGCAACTCCTCGGCGAGCTGGCCGATCAGCCCCGCGGTGCGGGCCAGCAGCGCGAAGCCGCGCAGCAGCGGCAGCGGGAGGCCCAGGTCGGCCAGCGCGGCCCCGCACACGCCGGCCCCGTTCAGCGGCAGGGTGCGGCCCAGCACCTCGGGGTGCACCCGGCCGATCGCCGCGAAGAGCCGCAGGTGCGGGCCGAGGCAGCCCTCCTCGTCCGCGATCTGCATCAGCCTGGGCGTGCGCGGGTCGCCGTCCTTGTGGACGGGATGGCCGAGGCCGGGCACGAACCCGCCCGCGGTCCGGCGGGCGCGGACGACCTCCAGCGCGAGCGCGTCCCAGCCCGCGTCGTCGGCCGGGAGATCGGCGGGCAGCGCCGCGTGCAGGAACCGGCCGGTGTCCTCGGTGACGCCCAGGAAGCGCGAGCCCCCGCCGAGCAGCCCGGCCGCGAGCGCGCCCTGCACCGAGTCGGGCGCCGAGAGCCAGGTGACGCGGGCGGCGATCGCGGTGGGCGTGAAGCCGTGGTCGGCGAGCGCGGCGAGCACGGCCTCGAACACCCGGACCTGCCCGCGGGTCGGCCGCTCCTGGGTGGCCAGCCAGAACGCCAGCTCGCCGAACCCCACCTCGCCCATGACGTCCTGGGCGAGGTCCTGCCCCAGAAGCGTGATCTTCTCGGGCGTCGACGCGCCCAGAGCGGTCTCGAACTTCACCGAGACCCCCCCGCCAGCCACTTCCGCAGCTCGGCCCCGTGCTCGTCCAGCTCGGGGGGCGGCAGCGGGTAGGTGGCGGGGGTCTCCGAGAACATGATCGGGTGCCGGGCCATCGGCAGCGCGCGCTCGCCCTCCCCCGCCTGGATGATCGGCTCGAGGCCGAACTTCTCGGCCATCGCGAAGCCGCCGTCGATGGTGTTGATCGGCCCGCACGGCACCCCCGCGTCGACGAGCAGCGCGAACCACTCTTCCGCACCGCGCGTGGCCAACCGCTCCACGAGGATCGGCTCCAGCTCGGCCCGGTTCGTGGTGCGGTCGCTGTTGCGCCGGAAGCGCGGGTCCTCGGGCACGTCGGGGATGCCCAGCACCTCGCACAGCTTGCGGAAGATGCGGTCGTTGGGCGCGGCCACGATGAGGTCGCGGTCGGCGGTGGGCAGCGGCTCGTAGGGGTACACCGACGGGTGCGCGTTGCCCATGCGGTAGGGCACGACACCTCCCGCCACCCACGCCGAGCTGTGGTTGACCAGGCCCGACAGCGCCGACGACAGGAGGTTGACCTCCACCTCCTGGCCCTCGCCGGTCGCGTCGCGGTGCCGCAGTGCGGCCAGGATGCCGATCACGACGTGGTTGCCTGCCATCACGTCGAACACCGAGATCCCGGCCCGGTACGGCGGCCCGTCTGGGGCGCCGGTGAGGCTCATGAGGCCCGACACCGCCTGCACCATGAGGTCGTAGCCGAGCACCTTCGCGCCCTCGCGCGGGCCGAACCCGCTGATCGAGGCGTAGACGAGGCCGGGGTTGGCGGCGCGCACCGTGGCCGCGTCGAGGCCGTACTGGGCGAGGCCGCCCGGCTTGAAGTTCTGGATCATGACGTCGGCGCGACGGGCGAGCTCGCGGGCCAGGGCCAGGTCCGCCTCGTCGCGCAGGTCCAGCGCGACCGACCGCTTGCCCCGGTTGATGCCGAGGTAGTAGGTGGAGACGCCGTCGCGGGCGGGCGGGGTCCAGGTACGTGTTTCGTCGCCATCAGGTGACTCCACCTTCACGACGTCGGCGCCCATGTCGGCCAGCAGCATCGTGGCGTACGGGCCCGCCAGCACCCGTGAGAAGTCCGCGACGAGCACTCCCGACAGCGGGCCTGCCATGTTTTCTCCTTCACTCCTCGGACAGGTGTCCGGTCAGATGGCGACGTTCTCGTGGGGGACGGCGGCCAACCGCGCGAAATCGGCGCTGATCTCCCCCGCCGCGGTCAGCAGCAGCGGGAGGTGCTCCTCGACGAGCCGCTCGACGGATGTTTCGGCCGCGTGCGCGTTGACGTTCACCGACGCGATCACGCGGCCGGTGCCGTCGCGCAGCGGCGCGGCCACCGAGCGGATGCCGAGGGTGAGCTGCTCGTCGGTGAGCGCCCAGCCGCGGGCACGCACCTCGCGCAGCGCCGCGTCGCGCTCCGCCCGGTCGGGCTGCCAGCGCGGGACGAGACCCGAGCGAGTCGGCTGGGCGAGCACGGCCTCCAGCTCGGCGGCCGGGAGGGCCGCGAGCAGCACCTTGCCCAGCGATGTGGCCAGCGCCGGGAAACGCGTGCCGATCTGCACCGACAGGCCGACGATCTTGGGCACGGCCACGCGCGCGACGTAGATGATGTCCGAACCGTCGAGCTGGGCCACCGAGCAGGACTCCCGGGTGCGGGCGACCAGCGCCTGCATGTGCGGGCGGGCGACGTCCCAGAGCCCCTGCGAGCGCACGAAGGCGACGCCGAGGTCGAGCACCCGCGGGGTGAGCGCGTAACCCCCGTCCTGCACGCGGACGTAGCCGAGCTCGGCGAGCGTGAGCAGGATCCGCCGGGCGGTCGGCCGGGCCAGGCCCGCGGCCGTGGCCACCTCGGCGAGGCTCAAGGCGCCGTAGCCCGCCCGGAAGGCAGCGATGACCTCCAGCCCGCGCGCCAAGGACTCGATGAAGTCGGGTCCGGCTCCCGCACGCGGCATTCGCACCTCCCTGCCACATCCTTGACAGCGAAACTACACCGGACGACCGTGTGCCGGACAAGTGTCCGAGACCAGGAGATCGGCGATGGCGGATCAGACCTCGATCGTGCTGCGCGGCGGCACGGTGCTCACCCTCGACGCGCAGCACCGCGTGCTGCCGGGCGCCGACGTGCTCGTCACGGGCGACCGCGTGGCCGCCGTCGGCGAGGCCCTCGCGGTGCCCCAGGGCAGCCGGGAGATCGACGCGACGGGCGGCATCGTCATGCCCGGCATGATCGACACCCACCGGCACATGTGGCAGACGGCCATGCGCGGCTACGGCGCCGACTGGACCCTCACCCAGTACTTCGTCTGGTACTACCTGGAGTCCGGGAAGCACTTCCGCCCCCAGGACGTGCGCGCGGGCAACCTGCTCGCGGCCGCGGAAGCCCTCGACGCGGGCGTCACCACGTGCGTGGACTGGTCGCACGGCCTGCAGACCGTCGGCCACGCGGAGGCCGCCGTCGACGCCCTGCGCGCACTCCCCGGCCGCTACGTCCTGGCCTACGGCAACATCCAGCAGGCCCCGTGGGAGTGGTCGACGTCGGCCGACTTCCAGGCCTTCGCCCGCCGCATGCTGGACGACGAGCGGCTCGGCTTCCAGATGGCGTTCGACGTCACCGGCGACCCCGCGTTCCCCGAGAAGTCCGCGTACGAGGTCGCGCGCGAGCTGGGCGTACCGGTCACCACGCATGCGGGCGTGTGGGGGGCCACCAACGACGACGGGGTGCGGCTCGCGCACGAGGCGGGGTTCATCGACGACAGCCACATCTTCGTGCACGCCGCGTCGCTGTCCGCCGACTCCTACCACCGCATCGCGGCCTCCGGCGCCTCGGTGTCGGTGTCCACCGAGAGCGAGCAGAGCGCCGGGCAGGGCTACCCGCCCACGTGGGCGCTGCGGGCCCACAACATCCCGGTGTCGCTGTCCATGGACACGAGCGTGTGGTGGAGCGGCGACCTGTTCTCGGCGATGCGCACCACGCTGGGCGCCGACCGCTCCCGCGAGCACTTCGAGGCCCACCAGAAGGGCGAGACGGTCACCCACTGCTCGCTGCGCGCCGAGCACGTCGTCGACTGGGCGACCCGCGGCGGGGCCGCCGCGCTCGGTCGTTCCGCCGATCTGGGCAGCCTGGAGCCGGGCAAGAAGGCCGACGTCGTGCTGCTCAAGAACGACGCGTCGCCGGTGTCGTTCCCGCTGCTCAACCCGTACGGCCACGTGGCGTTCCAGGCCCAGCGCGGCGACGTGCACACGGTGCTGGTGGACGGGCGGGTGGTGAAGTCCGAGCACCGACTGGTCGACGTCGACCTGGCCGCGATCCGGCGCGAGGTGGAGGCCACGGTCGAGCACCTGCGCGGCACGCTCGGCGAGGAGGCCTGGGTGAAGGGCATGAACCCGGACGTCCCGGCGACCAAGGTGCTCGACAACCCCTACACCTACACCGACTACGCGAGCGGGGCCACGCACGGCGGCTGACGCCGCCTACTGTTCGACCATGACCGCCTGGTTCGACGTCGACCCGGCCCACCCGTTCGGCCTCGCGAACCTGCCCTACGGCAGCTTCACCACCGACGGACGCCCCCGGGTCGGCGTCGCCATCGGCGAGCACGTGCTCGACCTCGGCGCCGCCGCGGCCGCGCTGCTGCCCGCCCGGGCGGACCTGTTCACGGGCGGCACCCTCGACGGGCTGCTCGCCGCCGGGCCCGTCGTCTGGGCCGAGGTCCGGGCCGCCGTCACGACATGGCTCACCGATGACGGGCACCGCCCGACCGTGGCGCCGCTGCTCGTCCCGGCCGCCGACGCCGCCATGCTGCTGCCGTTCTCGGTGGCCGACTACGTGGACTTCTACGCCAGCGAGCACCACGCCCGGAACATCAGCGCGATCTTCCGGCCGGACGGTGACCCGCTCACCCCCAACTGGAGGCACCTGCCGATCGGCTACCACGGGCGCGCGGGCACCGTGGTCGTGTCCGGCTCCCCGGTGCCCCGCCCGTGCGGTCAGCGGCGCACGCCCGACGGCGAGGTCGTCTTCGGACCATCGCAGCGCATGGACATCGAGGCGGAGGTGGGCTTCGTCGTCGGTGTGGGCTCGCCGCGCGGCACCCCGGTCGGGCTCGACCGCTTCGCCGATCACGTGTTCGGCGTCTGCCTGGTGAACGACTGGTCCGCCCGCGACATCCAAGCCTGGGAGTACGTGCCGCTCGGCCCCTTCCTCGGCAAGTCGTTCGCGACCTCGGTTTCGCCGTGGATCGTGCCGCTCGCCGCGCTGGAGCACGCCCGCGTCGCACCGCCGCCGCGCGACCCGCGTCCGCTGCCCTACCTCGACGACGCCGCGGCCCCGCCGTGGGGCCTCGACCTCGCGCTGGAGGTGCGCCTCAACGACCGGCTCATCGCCCGGCCGCCGTTCGCCACCATGTACTGGACGCCCGCCCAGATGCTCGCCCACATGACCGTCAACGGGGCGTCGTTGCGCACCGGCGACCTCTTCGCGTCGGGCACGGTCAGCGGTCCCGCGCCCGACCAGCGCGGGTCGCTGATCGAGCTGACCGCCAACGGCAGGCACCCGATCGCGCTGCCCGACGGCGCTGCCCGGGGCTTCCTCGACGACGGCGACGAGGTCGTCATCACGGCCGCCGCGCCCGGCCCGGACGGCGCCCGGATCGGGTTCGGCGAGGTCCGCGGGCGGATCACCGGAGCCGCCCGGTGAGCGCGCCAGGGCACCACCGTGGTCGATCGTGCCTGTTCCCGGGCGGCTGACACCCCGTGCTGTCGGACCGGGCGGCGGGCGGCCGAGCCGACCGGCGGGATCTGGACGGTCGCGGGGCCGGAGGGCGGCGGCGTGTTCGACGCGTTCGCGTACGTCGGCGAGGCCCGGCTGCTGTCGGACCACCGCCTGTACGTCGGGTGCGCGATCCGCGACCGGAGCGGCGAGTGGGTGCTGCTCGCCTTCCACAACCGCGGGCCGGACGGGCGGTTCATCGGGGCGATCAGCGACCCGATGCCGCTCCCCCGGCCCTGTGTCTAGAGCCCATCGAGTAGACCGCTGAGGGCGCGGGGCTTGCCCAGGTGGAAGCCCTGGCCGTCGTCGACGCCGAGCGCGCGCAGGTGGGTCACCAGCGCGGGCCGGTCCACCTGCTCGGCCACCGTGCGCATGCCGAGCTGGTGGGCCACGCCGACGACCGCCGACACGAGAGCGCGGTCGACGGCGTTCTCGTCGACCTGGCGGACGAACTCCCCGGCGATCTTGACCGTGGTGAACGGGAGGTACTTGAGGTAGGAGAACGAGCCGTAGCCCGCGCCGAAGTCGTCGAGCGCGAAGCCGCAGCCCGCCTCGGTGAGCCGGGTCGCGAGCAGGCGCGCCGCGTCCAGGCTCTTGATCGCGGTCGTCTCGGTGATCTCCAGGCCGAGCCGCGGCGGGGCCACCTCGGCTTCCTTGAGCAGCTCGAGGATCCACCGCCCGAGATCGGGGTTCTCCAGCGAGCGCGCCGACACGTTGACCTCCAGCCGCAGCCCGGCCGCCTGCGCGCGGGGGTTGGCCAGCGCCTGCACCGCGTGCTGCAGGACCCAGCGGTCCAGGTCGAGCACCAGGTCCGTGCGCTCGGCCGCGGGCAGGAAGTCGGCGGGGGAAAGCGGTGGCTCCTGCCCGTCGCGGAGCCGGATGAGCAGCTCGTGGCGGGCGGGCTCGCCGGTGCTGAGGTCGACGATCGGCTGGGCGTACAGCCGCATCGTCCCCTCGTCCAGCGCCGCGCCGACCCGCTGCAGCAGCGACACCCGGTGGGCGGCGGCCCGGTAGTGCGCCTCGCAGAACAACCGGGCCCGGTTGCGGCCCGCCCCCTTGGCGGCGTAGAGCGCGAGGTCGGCGTGGGCCAGCGCGGTGTCGAAGACCTGGCCCGCCGCGATGGGTGCGACGCCGATGCTGACCGTGACGTGCAGGGTCGGGTCGACCGCGGTCGCCACCGACACGGCCTCGCAGAGCCGCTCGGCCAGCGCCAGTGCCGCCGGGGCCGTGCCGTGGGGCACGATCACCGCGAACTCGTCGCCGCCGAGCCGTCCGAGCAGCGCATCCGGCCCGATCTGCGCGCCGACCGCCGCGGCCACGCGACGGATGATGAGGTCCCCCACAACGTGGCCGCGCAGGTCGTTGATGTCCTTGAAGTTGTCGATGTCGATCATCAGCAGCGCGCCGCCGCCCGGGTCGGCCGCGCAGTCGGCGATGCGGGAGCCGATCCGCCGTCGGTTCGCCACCCCGGTCAACGGGTCGTGCTCGGCGAGGAAGGCCAGCTCGGCCCGGTCGTGGTAGTGCTCGGTGATGTTGCGCACGGTGCCCAGCACCCGCGTGGGACGGCCGGTGGCGTCGCAGAGCACCTCGCCGCGCCACTCGAACACCCGCTCGATGAGGCGCGCCCGGTCCAGGTAGCCGCGGGCGACGACGGTGAATCGGCCGCGCCGTTCGATCGCGTGGTCGAGCGCCTCGTCGAGCCGGGCGCGGTCGTCGGTGTGCAGGCCCGCGACCAGCCCGTGCCGGTCGTGCGGCACGTCGGGGAGCCACTCGACCGCCGCGACGAGCGCCTCGGAGAACTCGACGCTGCCGTCGTCGAGGTTCCAGATCCAGGAGCCCTGCCTGCCGATCCACTCCAAGCGATTCAGCCTCCACAGCGCGGTCACCGGGCCGTTGTCCTGCCCGTCGGCGGCGTAGCGGTCGGTCTCGTCCGTGATCTCGTAGAGCGTTCGTCCACCGTCGAGCGGCCGGGCGTCGACCCGCCACCAGCGGACCCCGGCCGAGGGTGACTGCCAGCGGATCGGGACGCGCCCGGCGTCGGATCGGACGCCCGCGAGCACGCCGAGCGGCGAGCCCGGTCCACGCCACGTGCCGCCTGCGGAGACGACGAGGTCGCGGGCCGCGTCGTTCAGCCACGCGACGGCTCCGTCGCGGAGCACGACGAGGCCGACGCCCGCCGCACGGGCGGCCTGCTCCGCGATCTCGCCCATGGCTCCCTTCCGCGCGCGGTAGGACCGAACGGTGGATGATCAGCGGCGATGATACTGACCCGGGAGGGTGGCCGAACGCCCGACGTTCGCCCGAGCGGGGGATCTCGTCAGACGGGCCCGTCGGGCCCGGCGAGCACCTCGGTGGCCGGGAGGGCGGCGAGCCGCACGGTGTTGCGGCCAGCCCGTTTGGCGGCGTAGAGCGCACCGTCGGCGGCGTGCATCAGCGTGCCGACGTCGGTGCCGTGGCGAGGGTGGATGGCGGCGCCGATCGAAGCGGTGAGCCCCGTGACCGTGAGCGGGCCGTCCGGTGTCGGGATCTCGACCCGCAGCGCCGCGATGCCCGCCCTCATCCGCTCGGCGATGGCCAGCACGTTCGATCCGGCGGTGCCGTCGGATACGTCGGAGACGTCCACGCCCGCCAGCAGCACGACGAACTCCTCGCCACCGAAGCGACCCACGAGGTCCTGATCGCGCACCTCGGCGCGCAAACCCTCCGCGACGGCGAGGAGCACACCGTCGCCCGCGATGTGGCCGTGCCGGTCGTTGACCTCTTTGAAGTGGTCGAGGTCGATCACCAGCACGGCCGAGGGCGCCGTGCCGGGCCGCGCGAGCTCGCGCTCGGCGCGGGTGTGCCACGCTGCCGCGGTGAGCAGGCCGGTCTTGTCGTCGGTGTTCGCCGCCTGTTCCAGATGGCCAACGAGCACCGCGCGGTGCAGCAACAGCACGGCGGGCAGCGCGAACAGCCCGAGGAACGGGTTGACGACCAGCCCGATGGCGGTGAGCGCGCCGAGGCTGAGGGTCGCGAACTCCAGCGCGTTGTCGTCCCACTCGCCGAGCGCCTCGACCAGGTCCGGCTGCGGGACGCTCATCAGGATCGCGCCCGCGACGAGCGCGCTGTTGACGACGACGTAGGCGAGGAGCGCCAGCCCGATCGTCACCACGCCGAAGTCGCCGAGCGCAGCGGGATCGCCCGGCCGGGCGACGGCGACGACCGCACTCGCCGCGAGGCAGGCCAGCGCGATGGTCGCGGTGCTGAACAGCTGCCGGTAGAGCGGCACCCGCGGCCGCCACGAGCGCCACCACAGGTGCGTGTGCACGACCACCGCCACGCCCACGGCGAGCGCCGGTGGGAGCAAGAGGGCGCCCGCGAACGTCCAGACGGAGCAGAGATCCACGTGCAGCGGGCCGCCGATCTGCTTGCGCACCCGCTCGATCCCGGCGGCGATCTCGGCCTGGGCGATCCCGAGCCCGACGATGGCAGCAGCGCGCCACAGCGCGTCGGGCCCGGGGACACCCTCGAGCAGGAGCCGCACCACGAGGAGAACGACGGTGGCCTCGACCGTGAGCACCGCGACGGCGAGGCGCCTCGGGATCCGCCAGAAGGGCCAGCTCCTCGGATCAGGCCAGGGAGCGTGCATCCATACTCTCAGTGGTCGATCGTGCTCGAAGCGTAATGTAGCCGATCGGCCTCGCCGACCGATCGAATCAGGTCAGCTTGGCCGGGACCGCCCGCGGTGGGCAAGCGGGAGGAGGTGATCCCGATGCGCAACAAGAACTGGGGCTGACCCCCGCGGCTACGGACGGGCGAGACGGGTGACGAGGACCGTCGACGGCACCGCGTAGGCCCCCCACGCCCGGACGGAGTCGACGACGGCGCGGTCGGCGGTGACCACCGCGACCGGGCGT
>CAWIOI010000024.1:0-61527 GCA_963837575.1 uncultured Actinomycetota bacterium | reverse complement strand
CAGTACTTCACCATCTCAGGCATGAACGGCAAATTGTCGTAGCAGCCTTGCGCATCGAGCGTGTCGAAGATCTCGGCCGCGCTCCGCACCCGGACCAGGTCGCCGGGACTCAGGTTCAACACCTTTTCGATGCTCGGCGAAAGACTTGTCATGGACAGAACCCCTCCGTGAGGTGTGTAGTGGTGACCTCGGCGGTTTCCACGGCGAGCTCAGATGGGTCCACGGCGCCACGCGAGGCCTGCCGATCGGAGCGGGAACGACGGGCACGCGGTCGCTGTCGCCCTGCTTCCGGCCGACGTGCGGACCCGCCACATGATCGCTCCACGCTTCTCCTCGACCTCAGCCCACGCGTTCTTTGGTGCACGAGCAACGCTGGACCCTGCACGCGTTACTCGCCAGAGCGGCCAACTGCGTTACTCCCTGCCACCGAGCTGGGCTCCACGACAGCCATTGGTGTTGGGTCTGGTCAGCACCCCCGAGCGGCAGCGCCCCAACGGGCGGCGCCGGTTGCGCAGTGTGATCACTTCGGCCCACGGATGGGTAACGGCGGATCGGCCGCCAACGACTTGTTGGGCACGGACTCGACCGAGGGGGATTGCGTGTCCAACGTGAGCAAGCTGCTGGCACGCGGATACAGAGGCCTGCGGAGCACCAGAAGTCTCACGCAGCGGAGCCCGACACCCCGCCGTTGGGTGTGCCGATGCTGCGGACCGGCGACGCTGCACCCGTGCCGGTCGCTGACGTCCGCGCAGAAGCGCCGCCTCCGCAGGTGCGACCCCTCGTCGGCATCCGCTCGGTGGCCAAGCTCAAGGCCTGGATGCTCGTGCTCCCGGTCGACGTGGTCGCACTGTGCATCCCGGTGATCTGGACACCCGACTACTACAAGGCCTTCCTCTCCATGGCGGCGCTCTCCTGCTGCTCCTGACGGGCGGCGGCCGCTACCGCGCCAGGTTGCACGTGAGCGTGCTCGACGAGCTGCCGATCGTCTTCAGCCGCCTGCTCGTGGCGGTGGCGATCGTCGCGACCGTCTTCGCCATCCGGCACGAAGAGATCGCCATCACGGTGTTCTTGGAGAGCGCGCTGATCGGCATGATCGCCGTGATCGCCGGGCGGACCGTGACCAGCCACATCATTCTGATCGGCCGCCGTCGACGGATCGTCGCGCACCCCACGGTCATCGTGGGCGGCGACGACAGAGCGCTGGAGCTGGCCGTCCTCCTCAACCGGTACCCGCAGTACGGGCTCCACCCGGTCGGTCTCGTTGGCGACTCGGCCGTGGACCCGGGGCGCATCCTCTACCCGCACCTCGGAGCGCTCGAGGATCTGGAGAGCCTCGTCCGCGCGACCTCCGCTGATGTGATCATCGTCGCCGATGCCGGGCTGTCCGAGGCGAAGGTGCTCGACGTCATCCGCCAGCCCGCCTGCAACCAGTGCGACGTCATGATCGTGCCATGGATACAGCAGTTCTACGCCCACGGCCTGTTCATGGACCACATCGGCACGATCCCGGTCATGCGGATCCGCAAGCCGGGACTCACCGGGCCTGCTTGGGCCGTGAAGCGGGTAGTGGACATCCTGGTCAGCGCCGCCCTCCTGCTGCTCCTCCTGCCGGTTCTTGCCGCCTGCGCCCTCGCGGTCCGGATCGAGGGTGGGCCCGGAGTGCTGTTCCGCCAGGAACGGGTGGGGCGGGCGGAAAGCTGTTCACGTGCCTGAAGTTCCGATCGATGAAGCCCACGTCGAGCAGCGAAGCGGCCAGCACGTGGTCGATCGCGAACGACACTCGCGTGGGCAAGGTGGGCCAGTTCCTCCGGCGCACGAGTCTGGACGAGTTGCCCCAGCTCTGGAACATCCTGCGCGGCGACATGACCTTGGTCGGGCCGCGTCCGGAGCGTCCGCTGTTCGTCGAGCGGTTCAGCGAAGAGGTACCGCGATACGGGCAACGTCATCGCGTTCCCAGTGGGCTGACCGGCTTGGCTCAGGTCAGTGGCCTCCGCGGCGATGTGCCGATCGCCGACCGCGCGCGCTTCGACAACTACTACATCGAGAACTGGTCGCTGTGGCTCGATGCGAAGGTGCTCCTGCGCACTTTCACCGAGGTTCTGTTCGCCCGTGGCCGTTAGCGCCGTCCGACCCAGCAATGAGGTGTCATCAATGTCCGTGCCCGGGGCCACAGCCGCGCCCGACCACCTGACCGTCGACACCTCCCCGGATCAGCCCCTCGTCAGCGTGATCGTGCCGACGCGCAACCGGGCGGAGCTGCTCGACGCGGGCGTGTCGGGCGTGCTGGCCGGCTGCACCGGGGTCAACGTGGAAGTGATCTACGTCGATGACAGCTCGACCGACGACACGGGCGCGATGCTCGCCGAGTACGCTCGCGCAGGCAAGATCGTGCACGTCCAGACGAAAAGCGGTGCGCCCGGCCGGGCCCGCAACGCAGGCGCCGCCGTCGCGAAGGGCCGCTACCTGCTGTTCACCGACGACGACTGCCTCGTGCCGCCCGGCTGGGTCGCCGCGATGCTGGGGGCGCGTGAGCGGCACGGCGTCACGGCACTGACCGGGGGCTTTCAGGCCGCCAGCATGAAGACGCCCGCAGAGCGCTACTACGAGTACCGGATGCGGCTGTTGTTCGCCGACAAGCCCAAGCCGGTTTCCGCGGCGCCGATGATGAACCTCCTGGTGGAACGCTCCGCATTCGAAGCGGTCGGTGGGTTCTCCGACTTGCCGCTCCCGGCGATGGAGGACTGGGAGCTCTGCTACCGCCTCGCGCGCGCAGGCCACCCCCTGTTCTACGACCCGGCTGTCGCGGTCGTGCACGCGTATGGCAACGACTGGCGCTATGTCGTGAAGCGCGTCTCGCAGGCGGCGTGGCTCGCACCGACGATCTGGCGGATCTCGGGCGTGAACCCGTGGCGCAAGCTGGGACGCGACACCGTCCGATTCCTGAGCTCGCCCCTGTGGTGCCTCCGGTACTTTCCGCCGAACCTCTACCCCGCAGCCGTCGGGCTCGAGGTCGGCTACTTCTTCCTCCGTATCTCGGGCGTCTTCGCCGCAGGCCGGGTGGAGCGCCGCCTGCGCAAGGGTCGTTGACTTCTAGATCGCGCCCACCGCCACGGCGGTGATCACGAGCGTCACCGGCAACTCCCGGTGGCCTGGGTTCCATCTGTAGCTTCGAAAGGTCGGATGGAGGCGATTCGGACGGCCGACGACGGGCTGGCGTTCTTGCTCGAGATCGCCACGCTCGTCGCGCCGGCGGTGTGGGCTTCACGTTCGGACCGAATCTGGCGCCGCTGCTCGGGCTGGGCGCCCTGCGGCGCTCGTCGCGGTGTGGGGCGTGTGGCTGACGCCGACATCCGATCACCGGCTCGGCTTGCCCTGGCTGGTCATCGCCAAAGTCCTCGTGTTCGGCCTGGCGGCTGTGGCGCTCGCCGCGGCCGGGCACCCGCGCCTCGCGATCACCCTCGGCGTGCTCGCGGCCGTCAACCTCGCACTCGCGGTGGTGTTGGGCAACCCTGACCCACTCGACGGATGCGATGTGTTACGCCGCTACCTTGGCTGCCCCTGGCGCCTCGACCGGATCGTCGCCGCAGCCCTGGTTCTGCTGCACCACGAGAACCACCGAACCACATGATCATCAACTCGGTCACGCAGAGCGCCAACAGTTACGTGGAATGGCTCATTAGCGGCGGAGCCTCCCGCTGCCGCCCTGGACCCCGCTCGACCTCGACGGCCTGCGCCGCCTACACGTACTCGCCGTCCCCGGCTGGCCCGGTCTTCGTCCGGCCCGACGACCCAGGGCCCGACCGGCCGTGGAAGCACCGATCCGCACCGACGCGGCGATCTGGCGCTCGCTCAGCCCGGCCGCATGGGCCAGCGGCACAGTTCTCTGATCTCTCGCCGATCATCGGCGCGAGGGCAAGACCGACGCCCGCGACGCGGCGATCATCGCCGACCAGGCCCGCATGCGCCGCGCGACCTACGACCACGCGCACGGCCGCTCCGCTGGTCGTCGTAACGCGAGGCGCACCGCCTGCGAGTCAGCATATGGCGGGGCCTATGTCGGGCCCGCCAGAGTCGCCTGCAACAAGGGAGCCCGAGCGACGTGCGACTGGCCCTTTACACGGAACGCCACAACTTGCTATGGGATCTGATGGCTCCGATGTGGCGGGAAGCCGACCAGATTCCGGCGATCGAGTCGGCGTGGACCTTCGACCATCTCCACGTCTATCCGACCCAGTTAAGTCCCGCGCGTAACGGCGCCGAGCCCCGTCTGGGTCGAACGCTTTTTCGGGATCGCCCGTGAGGTGGCATCCCGACGCCTGCGACACGTCCTTCGCGACCGTCGAGAACAAGCGGTCGGACCGTGCCTTGAGGGCTGGATCGCTCTGACCGCCCTTCTCGCTCTCACCACGCGGATCCGTGGGGGAGTCCTCGTGACGGGCATGTTCTATCGACACCCCGCTGTTCTAGCCCAGATGGTCGCCAGCCTCGACATCATCTCGGCCGGCCGGTTGGAGATCGGGGTCGGACCCGGCTGGTCGGAGGACGAGAGCGCCGCGTACGGACTTGAGTTGGGTACGTGGCCGGAGCGGTTCCAGCGCTTCGAGGAGGGAATGCATTGTCTCGTGGGCCTCATGTCGAACGACACGACGACGTTCGACGGAAAGTACTTCCAGTTGAACGACGCATTGTGCGAGCCGAAGCCATTCCAGCGACCGCACCCGCCGATCTGCATCGCGGGCGCCGGTGAGCGCCGGACGATTCCAGCGGTCGCCCGGTGGGCAGACATGTGGCAGGCGGGGTTCGACCTGGCTGCACTGCCGCGGAAACGCGAGGTGCTCGTCGAGGAGTGCGGCAAGATCGGTAGGGACCCCGCCGAGATCACGACGGCGATGCTGTTGACCTGGAATGGGCGGTCCAGACGGCGATTGGCCGATGACCTGGGCAGATTCCAGGAGGCGGGGGTAGACCTGGCGATGATCTCGATTCGGGACAACGATCCGCGTTTGCTCGACGGACTCGTCCACGCCTTTGCCGACGGCGTCGTACCGCCCGGCAGTCGCCACGCTCCGACAGTGGCAGCCGTCTGACCCGAATCCGCAAGTAGGGCGCTGAGCTGACCCGAGTTGGGCCAAATTAGTGCACTCCGCCCAACACGATGATCAGCTTCGGACGCACGACAAATTATCTCAAGCCCCGACTGCGGCCCACTGGTCCGACGCCGTTCCCGACCGGACGGCTCCACCTGATCCGCGACATCTACGGCCCCCACCACAAGGCCGAAGTCCGCACCTGGTGCGCCGAGCACGGCATCGAGCTGGTGTTCACCCCGACCAACGCGTCCGGCTGAATTGGATCGAAGCCGAGTTCACCGCGCTGCGCTACTTCACCCTCGATGGCAGCGACTATCCCTCGCACGCCGCCCAGGAGCTCGCACGCGCTACATCCGCTCGACCCCGAAACGGCGGTTCGCCGTCGACTCCAAGATCTGCCGGCCCGATTACCTACCCCAACGTTGCGTGACGCGACACTAGTAGCGTGTCGTCGCTAAATCGGGCGCTATTTGGTGTACGGGTTCTCAACAGCTCACTTCTGCTGCTGAGAGGATGCCCGCACGATGCCTCGTCCGAAGGTCTTCACGGTCGGTTTGTCGGCTGCCGATCGTGAGTTCCTGGTCAAGCTGACCACGTCCGGGACCCGCCCGGCGCGGATGATCATGCGAGCGCGGGTGCTGCTGGAGTTGGACGAGAACGCCGGCCCGGTGGCCGATCGGGCGGTGATCGCGGATCGGGTCGGGACATCGGAGAACACCGTGCGCGCGGTCGCGAAGCGGTTCCACGAGACCGGCGGTGATGTGCTGGTCACGATCGGGCGTAAGCCGCGGCTGACGCCGCCGGTGGCGCCGGTGGTGACCGGCGAGGTGGAGGCCCGGCTGATCGCGCTGGCCTGCTCGGCCCCACCCGAGGGCTATTCCCGCTGGTCGCTGCGACTGCTGGAGCGCCACGTCGCCCTGGTCGATGATTTGCCCGATCTGGACCACTCCACCATCGGTCGGGTGTTAAAAAAACGAAACTGCGTCCTCATCTGAAGAAATGCTGGACGATCCCGCCACACGCCAACGCCGAGTTCGCCGCCCGGATGGAAGACGTCCTGGCCGTCTACGCCCGACCCTACGATCCCCGCCGACCGGTGGTGTGCATGGATGAGAAGCCCTACCAGTTGCTGGGGCAGGTCCGCGAGCCGATCCCCGCCGAGCCCGGCCATGACCGGAAAGAGGACAACGAGTACGTCCGCCACGGCACCTGCTCGATCTTCGTCTGGGTCGAACCGCTGCGCGGGCGGCGCCGTGTCGACGCCCAACCCCACCGAACCAAGATCGACTGGGCTCGTCAGGTCGATCACCTGCTCACCCACGACTACCCCGACGCCGAGACCGTCGTGCTGGTCATGGACAACCTCAACACCCACACCGTCGGCTCCCTCTACCAGGCGTTCCGGCCCGACAAGGCGTTCGCACTAGCGCAACGGCTGGAGATCCACCACACCCCCCGCCACGGCTCCTGGCTCAACATCGCCGAAATCGAACTCTCCGCCCTGGCTCGACAGTGCCTCGACCGGCGCATCGCCGACATCGACACCCTCAACACCGAACTCGCCGCCTGGCAACACGCCACCAACACCGATCAGCGCCAGGTTGACTGGCAGTTCACCACGGCAGACGCCCGCATCAAACTCCACCACCTATACCCAAACAATTAACGGCGACGATCTACTAGGCCGTGTCCCGTGGATCAGCAGCCGCGGTCTTCGCGCCCAGATAGCCCCTCGCTGCGTTGTCGGACGTCTCGAGTACGGCCCGGTACGAGAGCCGTCCTCCGTCTTGCGAGGAGCCATCTGGATCACGAATCCCATCGGCCGTGATCCACGGGACACGGCCTAGCGCATCGTGGTCAACCCGCCGCGGCAGACGAAAGCGATGCCCAACAGCAAACCCACCCAGCACGCCGCAGCCATGGCTATGGCGAGACCGATCGCGCCGAGATAGCTCAACATGACCATCGCAACGATATCGACTACGAGCGAGCAGCCGTAGACAAGCGTTTGAGCGCGGGGCATGCCCATGCGTACCAAGAACGCCGCCGTTGCGCTTACCCCGAATGCCGCCGGTAGCCCCACCAGGAGAATCTGGAAGACCCCGACGACGTCCCGAAACTGATCGCCGAACAACACCGGGATGACGAGGGGCGCCACCGTCCAGCCGATAACCGCCAGCAACAGACCGACGCCGACGCACGTAGCCGACGTCGCCATGCAACGTCGCGTGGAGGTCACCACGAATATCGGCGAGCTGAGGATGTGCGTCCTGATGGCCTGGGTCAAAGCCGTCGAGACGTCGATCAGCGAAACGGCAACCGCGTAAATTCCAAGAGCCGAAGCACCCACTAATGGTAGCGCCACGCTGACATCGAGGCGGGCCAACCCGACGGCACATGCCGAGCCCAGCAAGTACGAAAGAGCTTCGCGCCACGAAATTGTCGCTCGGACGCCCGAGCGCGGGAAACGCGGTTCGGTTGCCGTCTTCATTCGATGGCGCAATTGTACGGCCATGGCGCACATCGCAAGAACTTGCGAACCCGCCAACACGGCGAGCGCAACCCGCAAGTCAAGCACGCCAAGGAAGAACGCAATAGGCAACACAACTGCACGCACGGCTGCGTTGGCGAGCCGATTCAAGTTGACGACGCCCAACCAACCGGCACCCACCGCAATACCATGTAGCAGGCCAGCCACCATCGCCGCCGGGCCCGAAATGGCGAAGAATGCCATTGCCGTAGTCAGCTTCCCGCCGCCTAGCCCAACCAAGGCCGAGAATCCCCCGACAAGCAAGGCGTTGAACAGGATCAGCGCCGGTATCCAGCGCCGACAGATGTCTAGCGAGGTTGGCAGCGTTATGCGTCGCGCCGCGAGGGCGCCGGTAAGCGCGTCCTGCAAACCAATTGTTCCGAGCACGCCTATGAGCAACAGCGGTCCGCTGAGTGAAGCATAGTCGCCGCGGCCCTGATCTCCGAGACTACGCGCGAGCAACGGAGCGGTCACAAATGATACAAATGGCAGCGACATATTAGCTAGCGTCGTGACAGCAACACGCGTGAAACTCCCACGCGTTTGCCTGACCAAGCCGGCCGCCTGAATCACCAGCGTCCCGCCACCAACGTGAGCAGGTCTTCTGCATACCGCCGCCCGGCGGACTCCGAGAACAACTCGACCGCCAGCCGTCGCCCATGTTCGCCGATGGGGCCGAGCTTCCCTTTCCGGTGCAGATCCATGGCCAGGTGTGCAATTTCGGTTGGCGTTGCGGCAAGCGGGTAATCGTGACTGGGTATGCCTTCGAAGCCCATCGGCGTGCTGACGACCGGCAGTCCCATTGCGAGCATTGTGAGTGTTTTCATCTTCGTTCCACCGCCGGACCAAATCGGCACGATGCCCAAAGCGCAGTTCTTCGCGACCGATGCGATGTCGTCAACATATCCGATGGATAGAACAGATCCCGCATCGTCGAGCTCGGCACGCATTTTCTCGGTGAGCCCACCTCCAACCACAAGCAGCGTCCATCCCGATGAAGCTAGAATTGGCCACCCCGACGCCACGAACCGCCGAAGACCATCGCGATTGCTGAAGTAGCTCAGATTTCCCAGCCACAATGCGTTCCTCGTCGAAAAATCGAAGTCGATCGGATGCTCAGCTACCGAAACGACACTCGGCAATACCAAGTCCGCGGGGCGGCCGATCCACCGCCTCAACCGGACGTCTTCGATATCATTGGTAACCGAAACCGTCGTCGCCCTGGTACCAATCCTTCGTTCGAATCTTATCGAAGCACTTCTATTCAGCTTGGCCAGTGACTTCGCGGACCATCCCGACGCAATGTTGACCTCATGCCGGGTACTTGCCGAGAGCACGTTGAACTTGTCCCAGTGCCATCGATGCGGAAAATCCTCGGCGTACCAGCCTGAAGCCTCTCCCAGAAAGATGACGGCGTCGAAATCGGCGTGAAGCAAGGAACGCAATGACTCCGCCAATTCACGTGACCCGCGCTTCGCAATCCAGAACGGCACACCAGTCGTCACACAACGCAATAGGCGTCGTACGTCCCGAACGATAGTGCGATTGTGCCGGTATTCAGCCTTGAATATCTGGACCGTAGCATCGGGCAGCGCACCGCGGAAATCCTCCGGATCAACGGTGTTCGTATTGACACACCACACTGTCAGCTCACACTTCTGCGCAAGCGGACGCAGTATTCCCATGACCCTGACGGGGTCGCCACGATCGGCGGGATACGGCACGAACGACACAACAGCAAGCACACGGCGCACGACACCCAACCTCTCGCTAGTTCGCGCCTTCAGGGAGTTGTCGCAGTGCGTCAACATCCGCAGCAGACGCGGGCGGACGTTGGACCGTGACCTGCGAAGACGCACCAACGTAGTCGGTCACCGTGGACCCTGCACCACGTGAGAGCCTCTTGAGACCGACTGAATAAGCGCCCAAGATCAGCCAGCTCAAGGGCTCGAGTAGACGCGACTCAGCCATGCCATGGGAAACGGACATGGCAACGTAGAAGATGGCGACTTGAGCGACCCTGAAGTCGATTGCCCGAGCTCTGAACGCACTGATCGTCAGTCGCACGAGGAAGCCGACAACCAAGACGACTCCGACGATCCCAGATTGCAGTGCAACGTTCAAGAATGCATTGTGGGCATGATTGATGGCAAAACCGACAGTTGCTCGTATATGCTCGCCGACATACTGCCCGGCTCCCATACCGCACCCCAGCCCCAACCGGTCAGCGGTCGATCACGAACAAAATCGAGCGCCGCCTGCCAGATCGCGGAACGGCCTGTGAATGTGAGGTCCCGACCCGTACCTTCGACGACGCTATCGACATTCTGGTACATCCAAAAAATGATGAGCGCGGCGAGTACGAGCACCTCGATCACGACAAATGGTCGGTGCAGACGCGAAACACGACTGACTAGACGAAAGCCGACAACCGCGACCACTCCGCACACGACAGCCGCTAGCGCCGTTACCGACTGAGCAAGCAACAAACTCGCCAGGACCGTTCCGGTAGCGAAAAATCGAGAGCGACGCCTGCCGAAGCCAAACCAGCAGGCGGGTAATCCGCACGCCATCGTGAACGCGAGCAAGTTTCTGTGCGAGTAGATGCCCTGCAGCGCTCCCTGCTCATGTGAGACCGAAACGCGGCCGAAGTCCGGGGTGAGAACGGCGAAAGCGACCGACACGAGGCTACACGCAACAATGCCGACCGCAATCCCGGTGGTCAGCGTCGCCAAATGATTACGTGAACCGAGAATGACGGCGATCGCGGTGACTGCGACAAGCTCTACAGAGGTCAGCACCACACGCGAATCAAGGTCAATGGCCCAGAACTGCGAAACCACCAGCCATACTACAACGACAATGAGCGATCGTGGCAGAACAAGCTTACCGGCCGGAGCAATTCCAATCAACACGGCCAAGGTGCAGATTGCGAGTGCGGCGCCGATCAGTACGGAAAGCGGAAGACCTACCGGCCCGCTCAATGCGAAGACGACCAAGGCAACAATCGTCACCCACGCCCTTTTCGTCTCGGTCGGCTCCGTCATAGGTCGGACCGGGCGCCGTTGTCGATTCGGGGGAGCACCAACTCACCGATCAAGCCGCTATAGAGCTCGCTCCAACGATTCTCGACAAGGCGTGCATCCAATGATTGGCGCGCATACGTTCGTGCAGCAACCCCGAGTGTGGCGCACCGGTCGGCGTTCGCCATCAGGGACGCGAGTTCGACCGCCAACACCTGCGCATCGTTCACTGCGATGACGACTTGGTGAGCATCTCTGAGCAATGGGCCCAGGCCGCCCACAGCAGTTCCGACGACCGCGCATTCGTGTGCCATAGCCTCACAGACGGACATCGGAAACGTTTCGGCTCGAGACGGCTGCACGAGGATCTTCGACGACGCCATGATGCTCCACGCGGTCGGGCCGGGAACCGGGCCTACTGCTTCCCAGTCAGGTACATCGCGATAGGCAGACAAGAACTGCCGGCCGGCATCAGTCACAGGACCGACGATCACGAGCTTCCAGGTTCCGTGTGAAATGCTGCTCCAGGCTTTGAGGAGGACGTCTACTCCCTTGCGGTGGCCGACTTCACCAACGAAGGCAATCTGATCTGTCTTCCGCAACCCGGAACGCTGCGATGGAACAGCTACATGGTTGGGTAGAGCTACCGCTCGTGTGTCGTCGATGTCCAACGTCTTCACGTACATTGTATCGAGCACGTGCACCAGGTCGGTGATATGGGTCGCCAGCAACCGGATGACGCACTTGCTCAGCGGGTCAGGCCGAGCAAGACTGCTGCCGTGCAGGGTTACCAGAACCGCCCGGCGAGGCAAGACTCGACCGAGGGCCATCAATAGGCCCTCTCGCAAGAGCGAGCCACGCTGAGAAACATGGAAATGCAACACGCAGGGTGCCTGGGTCTTGACGATCTCCCGCAGGGCCCGCACCGCAGGCCAGTTCCGCTTGATTGTCGAACGCGCATCTTGATCGTACGAGCAGATGCTCGAAGCGTCCTGCGCGCCGCCGTCGGCAGAAGCGGTCAGTCGTCCGCGTATCACGCTGGCGATGCCGCCCGAACCGTCGGGATTGTTCCCGACATGCACGACTCGCACGGTCATCTCACGAATCACCGTCGACGCCGGCAGTACGTACGGTGCGGACGCAGCGCTTCGCTGCGAAACGTATATCGTCTTCCGTAATGGCGGGGCCTTCCGTGATACGCGCGAGATCGTTCTTCTCGAGAAGCTGCGCTATCTGGACCTGATGATCATCAACATGTTCCCCGCGTGCTTTTCGACGCACCAGGACGACCGGAAAAATTCCCCACTCGAGCAGTTGGAGGATTGTGCCGACGCCAGCATGCGTTACGACGACATCCGCGTTCCTTGCGCAGCGTTCGAAGTCGTGTGACGAAAGCGACTGGTGAACGTGCCCAGGCAGTTCGCCGTCCGGCTGAGTGGCGCCTAGTTGCCATGTGGTCGAGTCGTCTGGCAGCCCGGTCTGCATCACTCCCGCGACCGCTGACCTGAATTGATACGGCCTAATGGTGCCAAGAGTCACGAATATTCTCGGCCGAGCGCCAGTAGTCGGGTCACCGCGTTCATACGATCGGAAGCTCTGCAAGACATTCCCTGCATATTTCCATCGCCGACCGCTCCAACCGACATGTTGCGTTCGCAGCCGGCAGACTCGAAGGCACGCGAGCACCCGGCCAGTGACAGAGGGGCCTTGGACACGCGACACGCTCTCGATGTAGAGGCCCGGTGTCCGGCGAAGCCTCATGGCAGGTATCACAGCGAGTGCGATTGCCGATCCGGTACTTGCACATAGAGTGTACCCGTCGCCCGACACCTTATGCAGCACGGTCATGAAGACTCGTATTACCATCTTCCAGTCACGCGGTTTCACGTACGGCACGAATAGCGTCCTGCGTCCGTTCAGCAGACTTCTGGCCTGCGGGGAGTCGAACGTGATCCACAAAGAATCCGGCGCCGCTCCGAGTGAGGGGGCGATCCGAACGAGCTGAGCGAGATGGCCACCGGTTGACGCCGCGAGAACCATTCGTGTCTCGCGCCCATCGCCACCAAGGGCAGCACCTTCCAGGCTTGACGGGTTCGGCTGTTCGATGTTCAGCACCTTGGACCTCGAGTCAAGAATGCGTCATGTGACCTGGCGTGGATCGGCGGCACGCCACGTTGCCTGCTGGTAGTCGTCTGCACGTTTGACATCTGACGGCCCCAGAAGAGGATTACGAGTTGCGTGCGATCGAGCCGGAGCGCGGCAACGACGTCGACTGGAGCCGTGATGCCGCAAGCCCGTGACTGCTGTGGGCTTTTCCTGAAACCGGCGAAGCCCCCAACTGGTCTGAGCGGTAGTACGAGTTGTATCGCGCGTACGCACGCGGGCCAGAACTCGGAACCATCGTGAACACCGTTCCCAGCAACGGAGCGGACACCGCGCTGATCGCTGCGGCGGCCGCTTCCACCTGGATGCGGCTGGACTGCTTGAAGCGGCAAGCGAGTATCACTCCGTCGGTCGCAGGAGCGATAACTGCAGCGTCGGTGACCGGAAGCAACGGAGGCGTATCGATCAATACGATGTCATAATATTGACGAAGCTCCCGCAGCAGAGTGCTCATGTGACGGGAAGCAAGCAATTCACTCGGGTTGGGAGGCAGCGGCCCGCTCGCCATCACATCCAATGCTCCGTCCCCCCACGGCTGGATGACTTGATCGGGGCTGGCGCGACCCGAGAGTACGTTCGTGAGCCCGACCGTAGGTTCCTGTCCCAGGAGATCGGCAACTCTCGGCCTACGCAGGTCGGCGTCGATCAGCAAGACTCGTGCGCCGGCTGACGCGAGTGCGATCGCCAAGTTGACGGTCGTTGTCGTCTTACCCTCTCCCGGCATCGAACTGGTGACCACGATCACTTTGCGTGGGTTGTCCACATCGACGAACTGCAGGTTCGTACGTAGTTGTCGGAAGGCCTCGGAGCGAGGAGAGTGCGGATCTTCGCGGACGATGAGCGGGCGCTTCGGGACCTGCGGATCATGGGCGATCGTCCCGAGGTTGGGTGCGTTTGCGGCCGCCCTCAGTTGCTCGGGAGACTTGACCGATACGTCCAGAGCGCTTCGTGCGAGCGCCCCGCCGATACCGACGGCCAGACCAGCGAGCAGACCCAGCGCAAGCATCACCGACAAGCCCATCGAAGACGGCTTGAGGGGCACCTGGGCGGGTTGCACCACGCGCACCGCGACGGCGGGTGTGGCATCTGGCTTGGTGGGACGTTCGAGCTCTGCCACCAGGTCGGGAAAGACCTGTCCGACGGCGTTGACGATGTCCGTCGCCCTCTGCGGATCGGGGTCGGTGACCGTCACGTCGAGCAATACCGAGTCGACCTTGCTGGTCGCCGTCATCATCTTGGCCAACTCGTCGGTCGTCTCAGGGAGTCGGAGTCTCTCGATGACGTCGCTCGTCACTCGCGCGCTCGTCAACAGTTCGGTGTAGGAGGCGACCCGATCCTGTGAGAGCTGCGCCCCTTGGAAAGCTGCCTGTGTGGTGTCGGCTCCCTGGGATGAGACGTATATCGTCAACTGGGCCGTGTACTCGCGGGGCTTGATGAAATAGACGGCGGTGGCTCCTGCCAGGCCGAGCACCACCGCGAGAAAGACCACGAGCCATTGCTCGCGGAGCACGCGCAGATAGTCGCGAAGCGTCACGCGGGCACCTCCGCCAGCTTGTCGACGGGGTGGGTCGCGGAGTACTCGCCGATCGTCCCCGTCCGAAATGCGTTCCATAGGTCGTCGGCGCGGTCGAGGTATGCGACGGCCTGGGCACCTTCTCGACCAAGTCCCGCCACCGGAGCGTTCAGATACGTGATGGCGGACGCCTGGAGGCCTCGCGCGCTCAGCGCCAAGCTCGCCACGCCGTTGTTCGAGAGCGTGTCGTCGAGGGAGACCGACTCCTTCATGGCGTCGAGCAGGCGATAGGTCTCGATCGGGTTCGACAGCGCCCCGCTGGCCACGGCCTTCGAGAGCCACGCCTTGAGGGCGTTCTGTTCGCGATGGGCCCGGTCGAGGTCGCCGTTGGGAAGACCGTGCCGCTGTCGGACGTAGACGAGCGCATCGGCCCCGTCGAGGTGGTTCATCCCCCGCCGGAAGGTGACGCCGCGGTCGCTGGTCGTCTGGGCGACCTCCACGTCGATGCCGCCGACGGCGTCGACCAGTGCCTGGAAGCCGGCGAAGTCGACGATCGCGAAGTGGTTCACGCGCACGCCGGTGAGGGACTCCACAGTCTGCGTCAACAGGCTCGGGCCCCCGAACGCATAGGACGCATTGATCTTGTTTTGACCGTGGCCGGGGATCGTGACCCAGCTGTCGCGGGGGATGGAGACGACCGCTGCGCTCGTCCGGTCGGCCGCGACCGAGGCCAGCATGATCACGTCACTGCGTGCGGAGCCTGCCTGCGCCCCGGCCGGCGCGGCGGTTCCGGTGGTGGGGTCCGGCGAGCGCGAGTCGCTGCCGACGATCAGGAACGTCGTGGCAGGCTGATCGGCGGGCCGAGCGTTGGCGGGGAGTTGCTTGAAGACGCCCGGCACACGAGGGATGTTGTTCCCCACCGTCTGGCTGAGCTGGAAGACGACAGCGCCCCCGACGGCAACCAACAGCGAGACCACCACCGCGAGGACGACCAGCACGCGGCGGCCGTTGCGCTCGTTCGGCGCTGGTCGGCTGCCGTCGCCGACGTGCTCGATCGTGCTCTGCCTGTGGGCTGCCATGCACCAACCTCGACCCGGTACCTGCCTGCTGCTGTCGCTCTGTCGTCCGCGCACCCGGCGGGGGTCGTTATCACTTCGATAACCAGACTCATCAACGGTGATGAGCGCCGGACCGCTGGGGAGCGCCGACGTCAGACGTTTGCTGCCAGAGCAGCCGCTGTTAAGGGTGAGCGCGGCGAAGCGCGCTGACCTGTCGTTTCTGCGCGGGGAGCGGTCCCATCTGGGTGAGCGACCGAATGGGTGAGAGGGCACGGGTGGTGCTAGCTCTGCGGCGGGACGAGCCCCGGGGCGAACGACCGTGGCGTCGTCGACGAGGACGAGGGGGGCAGGTCACGGACGGTCCGCGGCAAGACGACCGGCAGCGACCGGGTGGTCACCTCGCACGTGTTCGCGACGTCCTGTGCCTCGTCGGGGGTCCGTTGAGACGGCATCCGCGGAAGCGGTGACGGTCGCGGGGCGGCGTCCCGCGCCAGGGCGCGCACGTCGACGAGCCGCGCCGCGAGGACGTCGAGGAGCGGTCGCAGGGCTTCGCTGTCCGCGGCCTCGACGGGCCGTCGCGCGTCCCCGAGGAGCTGCAGCGCGCCCAGCCGCTCACCGTCGTACTCGATGGGCAGCGCCAGCGAAGAGACCAGGCCGCACTCGGCGGCAGCGGCGGCGAGCGCAGGCGGGCCGATGCGGGTGAGATCGGCCGTCAGCATCGGTCGGCCGGTGCGCAGAGTGCCTGCCAGCGGGCCCATCTCCGCGTGTTGTTGCAGCTCACCGAGCCACGTGGCGCGGCCGTCGGACGCCGTCAATGCGGGAACGCCCGTGGGCGGATTCCCCAGGAGGAGGACCGCCGCGCCGACACCGACCACTCCGGGCACCGTGGTGCACACCGAGTCGAGCGTGGCGGTGACGTCCATGGTGGCCGCCGCAGCACGTCCGAGCCGAAGGACCAGCGGCATCAGGCCGGCATCTGTGGGGGTCACCGCAAGCTCCTCGAGTCCGCCGGATGGGAAGCAGGCGGATCCAGATCGAGCTTCGCGCCGGGCCGCCACAGTGTTACGCACCGTGCATTGGTAGCCTGGTCCATCAGGGTGATGAAGCGTCGAGCCAGGGCGCGAAACTCATCAACGGTAATGATTGCGTGACGAAGCATCACGCGATCGGGTAACAGCACTTCACACCGGCCGAAGGGTCGGTCAAGGCCGGAGCCTCGCTCCCCCCTCCTCCGAGGCCCCTGCCGCTCCCCAGCAGTCCCTTAGAGGAGCCCGTCCTGTGACAACATCTCGGGAGCTTCGGCACCCACTGGTGCCCGCTCAGCGGCGCGCGTCGGCCGTCGAGTACCGCGTGCGGAGAAGTGGCGAGAGGCGCTGGCAGCGGCGCTATGCGGCCGTGGTGACCACCTCCGACCTCACCGTGATCACGCTTTGCGTGGCCATCGGGGTAGCTCTGGGATCGGGTCTGGGCTACCGCGCGATGATGATCGCCCGCCTGGGCAGTGGGGCCACCGCATGGCTGCTGCTCGTCATCGGTCTCGGCCTCTGCCGTGCGTGGGAGCCGCGCGTTCTCGGCACCGGCACCGCCGAGCCCCGACGGGTGACGAAGGCGTTCGCAGGCGCCGCGGTCGGTACAGGACTCACCGGGCTGGCCTTCGACGTCGTGTCGGTCAAGCCGTGGGTGTTCGGCATCATGCCCGCCGCCTGGGCGTTCTGCCTCGCGGCCCGCTACGGGCTGCGCAAGCTCCTGCACCGCAAGCGCGGCCGGGGTCGCTGCCAGCTCGCCGTGTTGGCCGTCGGCTCCGCCGAGGGCATCACCGATCTGGTCCGCCGCACCCGTCGCGACCCGTTCTTCGGCTGGACCGTCACGGCCGCCTGCACCACGACGGGCACCGAAGGCGTGATCGAGGGCGTGTCGGTGGTCGGCGACCTCGACGCCGTCGCCCGCCTCGTCCAGGACGGCGGCTATCACGTCGTCGCGGTCTCCCCCGCGCCCGGCTGGGGCCCTGGCAGGTTGCAGCAGCTGGCCTGGGAGCTGGAGTGCACGCCGGTCGAGCTGGCCGTGGACCCCGGGCTCATGGAGATCGCGGGCCCGCGGCTGCACATCACGCCCGTGGACGGGCTGCCGCTGCTGCGCCTCACCGAGCCGCGCTTCTCCGGCAGCGGCTGGCTGGCCAAAGGTCTTGTCGACCGGCTCTGTGCCGCCGCGCTCCTGCTGTTCTTCGCGCCGGTGTTCGTGGCGCTCGCCGTCGCCGTGCGGATGGACGGCGGCCCGGCGTTGTACCGCCAGGAACGGGTCGGGATCTACGGACGCCGGTTCCACATGCTCAAGTTCCGCTCGATGTGCGTCGGCGCCGACCGCATGCTGGACGACCTCACCAGCGATCAGGAGGGCGTGCTGTTCAAGATGCGCAACGACCCGCGCGTCACCCGCGTGGGCGCGTTCCTGCGCCGGTACTCCCTCGACGAGCTGCCGCAGCTGTTCAACGTGCTGGCGGGCACGATGTCGCTGGTCGGCCCGCGGCCGCCGCTGCCGCGCGAGGTGGAGCGGTACGGCCCCGCGGCCCAGCGGCGCCTGCTGGTGCGGCCGGGGATCACCGGGCTGTGGCAGGTCAGCGGGCGCAGCGACCTCTCCTGGGAGGAGACGGTGCGGCTGGACCTGCGCTACGTCGAGAACTGGTCACCCGCGCTCGACGCGCTGATCCTCTGGAAGACCGTGGGCGCCGTCGCGGCGAGCCGCGGCGCCTACTGACGCCCTCACCGCACCGGCAGCTGCGCGGGCACCATCACGTCGACGATGCGCTGCACCGCCTCCCGGATCAGATTCGCCGCGGTGCGGTGCGCCTCCTGCGGGCCGCCGATCGGGTCGGGAACGTCGTCGCCGTCCTCCGGCGGCGGCACGAGGCCCCGCTGCGCCCGCGCGAGCTCCACGAGCGCCTGGGCCCGCTCCACCGGCACGTCGGGCAGCTCATCGGGATCGACGGCCTCGGCGAGCCGGGCGAACTCGCGCAGGCTGAACGTGATCGGCAGTGCCGCGGGCACCTGTTCCACCACGGCCGACCGGTGCCGCGGGGTAGCGCCGAGCACCAGGTCGGACTCCGCCACCATCGCGGAGCGGAGCTGGCGGGCGGCGAACCGCTCGGCCGCCGCCGTGTGCAGGTTCCACGGCCGCAGCTCCGCCCGGGAGTCGGGATGCATGCCCGAGCCCACCACCGCGCGCACCCCGGCGCTGGACACTTGAAACCCCGACGCCGCGCGGCCGCCCAACCGGCCGATCAGCACGTGCCGGGTGATGATCTCGGCGAACGGCGAGCGGCAGATGTTGCCCGTGCACACGTAGAGCAGCCGGAACGGGGCTGCAGCGCGGTGTCGGGCCATCCGGCCATTGTCGCCGACGGTTGCGCCGTCACCCAACTCAGCGAAGGCGCCCGACCGTCGTCGCCCGATAGATCATGACGGCCTTCTCCTGGGATCCGGCTTCGAGCTTGTTGAGCACGTTTTGGATGTGTGTGCGGATCGTCGCGACGGAGAGGAACAGCCGCTCGGCGATCTCACCGGCCCGCAGGCCCTCGTCGATGAGCTGCAGCACCTCGCGCTCGCGCGGGCTCAGGCGCTCCAGGCGCTCGGCCCAGGTCTGACGACGTTGTTCGCGCTGGGAGTGCAGCGACCGCAGCCGTTCCCGCTCGGCGGGATCCATCACCTGGCGGCCTTCCGCGACCGCGTGCAACAGATCGGTCAACTTGGGCAGTGGAGCGGACTTGGGGAAGCAGCCCGCCGCGCCTGCCGCGACCGCCGCGGCAACCGTCGCGTCGTCGCTCGCCAACCCGATGACGGTCCAGCCCCGGCTGGCGGCACGGCCGACGGCGCGGGTGGAGCCGGGCACGTCGAGGTCGACGAGTGCGATGGCCCGGCCGGTCGACGGCGCGGTGGCGGTGACGTCGAACCCGCGAGCGTCGAGCGCAGTGACGAGCGAGGTCCCCAAGAGGTCCCGCAGACCGTGGATCACCACCGCCTTCGCGCGCTCGCCCATGCACCTGCTCCGACTCCGTCGCGCACAACCGACGCCCGACACTCGCCGTGCGGATTGGGGTTGTTAAGACGCATACGCCCAATTGTCACGTGTGTGCGGGGAACGGTCTGACGAGCCGAACCGAAGCAGCGTCAGACGGAGTGCTTGCCGGAGGGCGGCGGGTGCGGACTGGGCGCTCGGCGCGAGGATTCGGGGCGGCCCGTAGTATCCGAGCGGGGCGGAACCGTCGGCAACGCGCTGGTGGTCGACTCGGAGGGATTGGTCGCCTCGGGTGCGGCGTGGGCGCCGCGACGGGCACGTCGGACGGCGGGCGTTTCGCCGCTCGGCTCGTCGGCGTGCTTGCTCGCGGGAGTGGCGCGCGGAGCGGGAACGAGAGACGGGGTTTGCCGCCCGCGGGCCGGGCCACCGCGCGTCGCGGTGTCGCGGGTCGACGTGGGATTGTCCGCCGCGGGCGGACGGGCTGCGCCGTTCGTGGCGTCCGGCACGGGCACGGGCACGGGACCGATCCGGCCGGTCGGCGGCGTCGGGTCGGGTGTGGGTGCGGCGACGCGTGTGGACGGCGCCGCCGGGCGGGGCGCGCTCGCCCGCCCAAGTGCGCGGACGTCGGCGAGCCGGGCGCCCAAGACGTCCAGCAGCGGCCGGAGCATCTCGGCGTGCGCGGCCTCGACGGGTCGCTGCACCTCGCCCAGCAACTGCAGCACGCCCACCCGGTCGCCGTCGACGTCGAAGGGCAGGACGAGGGACGACCCCAGGCCGCATTCCACCGCCGCGCCCGCGACCGCAGGCGGGCCGATGCGGGTGAGGTCGGCCGTGAGCATCGGCCGCCACGTGCGCAGCGCGCCCGCGAGCGGGCCCATGCTCGTCCGCTGTTGGGTCTCGCCGAAGAACGCCGCCCGGGCGTCGGAGGCCGTGAGCTCGCGGACGCCCTCGGGCGGGTCGACCAGAAGGAGCAGCGCCCCGCCGATGCCCAGAACGCCGGGGATCGCGGAACAGATCGAGCCGAGGACGGCCGGGACGTCCATCGCCGAGGCCCGAGCGCGCCCGAGCTGCGTCACCAGCGACGACAGGCCGGCATCTGTGGTGGTCACGGCATCTCCCCGAGCCCGCCGGACGGGGAGCAGGCGGAACTCAGTGGATCGTCGAACAGGACGATCCCCCCGTTACCGATACTCCGCATCGGACGTCGATCGGGGTAGCAGGCTGCAACTTTCGCCAACAAGCACGTAACCCGAAAGGGTGAGCTTGGCCGTAGCCTTCACTACGGGGGGTAATGATCGCGAAGGTGTCGGCGACATCTGTAACGCGGACGGGGCAATCAGTGCAGCGTGATCGACCGCACGCTGACCGTGATCATCAAGGGGGCAGTACGTCGATGACGCCGGATCCACGCCACGGACACCTGTTCGACGCCGCATCCGCGTCCGGCTTCGGCCTCGACAGGCTGGGCGTCCGGCCCGGTCATCCGCCGCTCGGCGTGGCCCGTACGGCCTGGGAGGCCGCGTACGTCCGCACGGTCATCGCCGTCGACCTGGTCGCCGTCTTGATCGTCGGCGTCGTGGGTGTGTTGCTCAAGTCGCGGTTCGTGGACACCGTGCTCGCGAGCGCGACCGGCGTGCTGGTGATGATCACGACGCTCCTCATGATCTACCTCGCCGGGGCGTGGGACCCCACGGTGCTGGGCAACGGCAGCGCCGAGTACCGCAGGCTGGTACGCGGTTTCGCGGTCGCGGCGGCGGCGCTGGCGCTGGCTGGTCTCGCGACCCGGATCAGCGACGTGCGCGCATGGGTGTTCGGCGCCATCCCCGCAGCGTGCGCGCTCGCGATCCTCGGCCGCGTGGCGCTTCGCCGACGGCTGCACCGCCGCCGTCTCGCGGGTGAGTGCACGCACGAGGTGCTCGCGGTCGGCTCGCCTGCCGCGGTGGCCGACATCATCGACCGCACCCGCACGGACCGCCGCCACGGCTGGACGGTGACGGCCGCCTGCACCTCGACCGGCACCGGCCTCATCCTCGGCGTCCCGGTCGTCGGCGACCTCGACGCCGTTGCCACAGCCGCCCGGCGTGGCCAGCACCGCATCGTGTCGGTCGGCCCCGGGCCCGGCTGGACATCGGCCCGGCTGCACCGGCTGGCCTGGGACATCGAGGAGATCGGCGCCGAGATGGTCGTCGACCCCCAGCTCGTGGAAGTCGCGGGACCGCGACTGCGGACGGCACCGGTCGACGGACTGCCGCTGCTGTCGGTGAGTCGTCCGACGCTGGGCGGGGCGGGCTGGCTCGCCAAAGCCGTCGCCGACCGGGTCTGCTCCGCCGTGCTCCTTCTGGTGCTGGCCCCGCTCCTGCTCGGTCTCGCCTTCGCGATCCGCTCCGGCGGACGGCACGTGCTGCACAAGGAGACCCGCATCGGGCGCGACGGACGTCCGTTCATGCTCCTGCGCTTCCGCTCCACCGTGGCCGATCCGGAGGAGCGCGTCACCGCCGTCGGCGCCTGGATGCGCCGCTACGCCCTGGACGAGCTACCGCAGCTGTTCAACGTGCTCGGCGGGTCGATGTCGCTGGTCGGGCCGCGCCCGCCGCGTCCGGCCGAGGTCGCGGGGGCCGCGCGCCGCGCGTTCCCCATCAAGCCGGGGCTCACCGGGCTGTGGCAGATCGGCGGCGACGTCGAGCTGTCATGGGAGGAGAACGCCCGGCTCGACCTGCGCTACGTGCAGCACTGGTCACTGATCCAGGACGCGCTGATCCTCGGCCGGACCGTCGGCGCGATCCGCCGCAACGAGAAGGTCTAGCGAGATCGGCGGCCGAGGCCGACCCAGCTGAAGCCCGCCCGCACGGCCACGTCGGGGTCGATGAGGTTGCGCGTGTCGACCAGCGTGGGGGTGCCCGCCACCGCGGCCAGCTCCGGCCAGTCGAGCGTGCGGAACTCCGGCCACTCGGTGAGGATCACGATGGCGTCGACGTCCTTGGCCGCGACGTACGGGTCCGCGGCCACCGACATCGTGGGCGCGTCCGGGCCGAGCCCTGCGGCGGGCAGCCCGGGGTCGTAGGCGGTGAGCTCGGCCCCGGCCTGGCGCAGCAGCGCGGCTACCGCGAGCGCGGGCGAGTCGCGCAGGTCGTCCGTGCCCGCCTTGAACGTCAGGCCGAACAGGGCGAGCCGTCGCCGGGCCAGCGAGCCCTGCCGCGCGCCGGTCACCGCCGTCCGGATCTTGTCGACGATCCGCTGGTACTGGCGGGTGTTGGTGTCGATCGTGGCGCGCAGGAGGCGGAACTCGAAGTCGACCGAGTCGGCCACCTGCAACAACGCGTTGGTGTCCTTGGGCAGGCACGAGCCGCCCCAGCCCGGGCCCGGCTTGAGGAACGCCTGCCCGATGCGCCGGTCGAAGCCCATGCCGTCGGTGACGTCGGCGATGTCGGCGTCCAGCCGCTCGCACATCTCCGCGAGCGCGTTGACGTAGGACAGCTTCATCGCCAGGAAGCAGTTCGCCGCGTACTTGATCATCTCCGCGGACGCGGCGTCGGTGAGCACGGTCGGGGCACCCAGCCGCGCGAACAGCGCCGCCACCCGCTCCGCGGCGTCCGGCGTGCTCGCACCGACGACGATGCGGTCGGGGTGCAGGAAGTCCTTGACGGCCGAACCCTCGCGCAGGAACTCCGGGTTGGACACGACGGCGACGTCGTCGCGGGCCAACAGCTCGGCGGTGCGCGCGGCGGTGCCCACCGGCACCGTGGACTTGTTCACCACCACCGCCCCCGGCGCCAGCACCGAGCGGATCTCCTCGACCACCGCCTCGACGGCGCTCAGGTCGGCCACCCCGCCGACACCCATCGGGGTGGGCACGCAGAGGAACACGACCTCGGCGGGGCCGTCCCGCTCGGCCAGCTCGGCCAACGCCGCGGCCGCGCCGACGACGAACGACAGCCTGCCCGCGGCGATCCCGGCCTCGACCAACTCGGCCAGGCCGTCCTCGCGGATCCCGACCTCGCCGCGGCGCAGCCGCTCCACCTTCCCGGGATCGAGGTCGGCGCAGCTCACCCGATGACCCAACGACGCGAGGCAGGCGCCCGTCGTCAGGCCGACATAGCCCGTCCCGATCACCGCGACCCGACGTGCGTACACCTGGACCCTCCCGCTTGTCTGTTGCCCTCAACGGTCGCATGTGGTGATCGGGGGGATGCACGCGGGTGACTGCCTGCGACGCGAGCGCAGCGCCGCAGGCCTGCCGGCCTGGAGGTGTGAGTGGGTAGCGTCGCCCCTATGGAGATCGGCATCGGCCTTCCCTCGACCCTTCCCACCGCCACCGGAGCAGACATCCTCGCCTGGGCCCGCGACGCGGACACCGCGGGCTTCAGCACCCTCGGCACCATCGACCGCCTGGTCTACGGCAACCACGAGACCGTCGCGACCCTCGCCGCGGCGGCCGCCGTCACCAGCCGCATCCGCCTGACCAGCGCGATCCTCATCGCACCCTTCCGCGGCAACGGCACGCTGCTGGCCAAGCAGCTCGCCAGCGTCGACAGCTTCGCGGACGGACGGCTGACCGTCGGCATCGCCGTCGGCGGCCGCGACGACGACTACACGGCGACCGACACGGACTTCCACCGCCGCGGCGCGATCTTCGACGCCCAGCTCGCCGAGATGCGCGCGGTGTGGTCCGGCGCGTCGCGCGGTACGGCGGGCGCGGTCGGGCCCGTCCCGGCAGGCGACGGCCCGCCCCTGCTCATCGGCGGTGGCGGCGAGCACACGAACCGCCGCGTGGTCGAGTACGGCGCGGGCTGGATCTCCGGCGGCGGGGGCCCGGACGCGTTCGCCAAGGGGGCCGAGCCGATCCGCACGGCGTGGACCGACGGCGGCCGGTCGGGCGCGCCGCGCCTGGTCGCGCTGGCCTACTACGCGCTCGGCCCCGACGCCACCGCGCTCGCCGAGAACTACCTGGGCGACTACTACGCGTTCGCGGGCCCCTACGCGTCGGCGGTCGCGTCCGGTGCGCTGACGACGGAGGCCAAGTTGCGCGAGCAGGTGGCGGCGTTCGCCGAGGTGGGCTGCGATGAGCTGATCCTGTTCCCGTGCGGGCCCGACGCCGAGCAGCTGCGCCGCCTCGCCGAGGTCACGCTGGGCTGAGCCGCCCACGGGTCGCGACGAGCAGCCCCAGCCCCCAGATCGCGACCACGATCGACGCGGTGCCGCAGGCAGTGCACTGCCGTTCACGGCGTTGAACGTGGCGTGCAATCCCGCGACCAGCACCGACCCGGTCGGGTTGGCGGTGCCGGTCGTGGCGGCGACGTCAAGCCGTGCGCGCGCGGCCGGACAGCCTGCGAGCCAGCCGGTCGTCGAGGGGGTTGCCCACACCCGCGGCGCGGATGCCACCATCCCCCTCCGGATGAAGTTCCGCTGAACCCGAACCGACGCACGTACGTGTGTCTGCTCAGACCGACGTTCCGCTCCCCCGGAGGTCATTCATGTACCGCGCCCTGCCCCCCGTCATCTCCGCAGCGCTGCTCGCCGTCGCACTGACCGCGTGCAGCGCCCCCGAACCCCCCGGCGCGTCCGGCGCCGCGCCCGCCACCCAGATCGCCGTGCCGGACCGCACCGTGCTGGCGGCCAACAGCACGGCGCGGCTGGGCACCGTGGTGATCGACGGCCTCGGGTGGACGCTCTACCGCTCGGACACCGACGCGGCGAAGCCCTCCAAGTCCACTTGCACCGGCTCGTGCGCGGACGAGTGGCCGCCGGTGCTCATGCAGGCGGGCACGCCGGACTACGAGGGCGTCGATCCCTCGGTGGTCGGCACGGTCACCCGCGACGACGGCCGTCAGCAGGTGACGATCGGCGGCTGGCCGGTGTACCGGCACGCGAGCGACCCGGCCCCGGGCTCGGTCGACGGCCAGGGCGCGCAAGGCAAGTGGTGGGCCGTCACCCCGACCGGCGGTAAGGCCAGCCAGCCCTGACGGTCGTCCGACACCGCGTGGAGCATCGCGTCGTCGTGGGTCCACGCGAACTCGGCCGGGTCGCCGGTGGCGCCGACGAGATCGGGCCGCTGCGCCATCCGTCGGACCTCAGGCCCCAACCGTTGACCAGCGCCTTGACCAGGGCGCCACACTGCGACCATGCCCGTCCTCGACGCCGACCAGCCCCTGGTCCTCAGCTCCTACTGCCTGGGCACGACCGTGAACTTCGCGGATCGGGTGCGGATCGCGGCCGCAGCCGGGTTCGCCGGGATCGGGCTCCGCGCCGAGAACTACTGGGATGCGCGACGAGCAGGCCTCGATGACGCGTCGATGATGGAGATCCTCGGCACCCACGGGGTGCGGCTGGCGGAGGTCGAGTACGTCACCGACTGGTGCGGCCCCCGCGGAGCCGACCAGCAGGCCAAAGAACAGACGATCTTCCAGATCGCGCGGACGTTCGGCGTTCCGCACGTCAACGCGGGTCTGATCCAGCCCCAGCCGCTCGACGCCGTGGTGGCCGCGTTCGCGGCGTTGTGCGAGCGCGCGCGGCCGCTTGACGGTCGCGCTGGAGTTCCTGCCGTTCGGCGCGGTGCCCGACCTCGCGACGCTGTGGAAGGTCGTCGAAGGGGCCGACGCGGCCAACGGCGCCCTGTTGATCGACTTCTGGCATTGGCGGCGCTCCGGATCGACCCTGGACGACCTCGCGGCCATTCCCGCCGAGAGGATCGTGTCCGTGCAGATCGACGACGTGATCGAGCGTCCGATGGATGCGCTCCGGCCGGAGGCCCTGCACTGGCGGCTGCCGCCCGGTCGGGGGCACGGCAACGTGATCGAGCTCGTGCGGGCGCTGCGGGACAAGGGCGTGCGGCCGTACGTCGTCGCCGTCGAGGTCATGAACGACGAGCTCATCGCCAACGGCCTCGACGTCACCGCGCACACCCTGATGACGGCCTCGCGCGAACTGCTGGCCGACGCCATGAGGTGGGCGCTGATCGGGGCGAGCGACATCGCGGCCACCCAGGTGCTCCCGGCGCTGCGGCAGCTTGGGCACGAGGCGGTCGTCGTGGTCGGGTCCGACGGTGAGCGGACGGCCCGCTACGCCGCCCGGCACGGCATCGGGCGCGGCACGACCTCGGTCGAGGAGGCCCTCGGCGGCGTCGACGCCGTCTACGTGTCCACCACCAACGAACGGCACGCCGCAGGCGTGCACGCCGCCGTGGGCGCGGGCGCTCACGTGCTGTGCGAGAAGCCCCTCGCAACCTCGCTCGACCAGGCCAGGGCGATGGTGGACGCGGCGGCCGCCGCGGGCGTCGTCATGGCGACCAACCACCACCTGCGCAACTCGCCGGTGATCCGCACGTTGGGCGGTCTCGTGGCCGACGGCACGCTGGGGCGGGTGCTGGGCGTGCGCGTCGCCCACACGAACCTGCTCCCCGAGCGGCTGCGCGGCTGGCGGCTGGGCAGCGAGGCGGGCGCGGGTGTCGTCCTCGACCTCACCGTGCACGACGTCGACACCGTCCGCTTCGTCACCGGCATGGAAGTGCTGGAGGTCGCGGCGATCGGGATGGCGCAGGGGCTGTCCGCGGGCGGGGTGGACGCGGTCGCCGTGGCCGGGCGGCTGTCCGGCGGCGACGACGGCGACGACGGCAGTGCGACCCTGCTCCTGCACGACGCGTTCACCACCCCGCACGCGCGATCGGCGGTCGAGGTGTTCGGCACGGCGGCATCGGCGTTGGCCACCGACGCGATGTCGCAGACGCCCGACGGCGAGGTCATCCTGCGCCGCGAGGACCGGGAGGGCGTGCTCGTCGACGTCGGTGAGCGGGAGAACCTCTACGTCCGGGGCCTGCGGGCGTTCGCCGACGCGGTGGCGGGCCACGGCGAACCGCCGTGCACGGGCGAGGACGGCGTGCGCTCGCTGGCGGTCGCGCTCGCCGTCATGGAGTCTCTGACGAGTGGCAAGCGGATTTCGCTTGGTATAACAGGCGATATCGCGTAGTATCTCATGCATCCCCAATGAAGGAGATGTCATGACCGGTACCGACCAGCGTCTGCGCCACGTCCTCGCCGGGCTCTCCTTCCCCGCCCAGCGGTGGCAGGTGATCGCCGAGGCCGAGCACTACGGCGCCGACGCCCGCACCCGCCGGGAGCTGCGTGCGCTGCCCGCAGGCCCGGTTCGAGTCCTACGCCGCCCTCCTCTGGGCGCTGGAGCGGGCCCAGGTCCGCCAGCGCGCGGCGTAGCCACCCACACCCGGCGCGTCGACCGCCCCTGGCGCGAACCGCGCCGCGCCCCCTCATCCACTCTTGCCCGACCGTCCCGGTCTGCGTAGCGTGCCAATTAGTTCAGGTCCCATCGAAATAGGGAGAGCCATGGCCGCCGCTCCGACCCCCGCCGACCACTTCTCGTTCGGGCTCTGGACCGTCGGCTGGCGGGCGATGGACCCGTTCGGCGAGCCCACGCGGCCGCCGCTGGACGTCGTCGAGGCGGTGCACCGGCTGGCCGAGCTGGGCGCGTGGGGCCTCACCTTCCACGACGACGACCTGTTCGGCTTCCTCCCCGACGCGGGCACGCGCGACAAGCAGATCACCCGCCTGCGCGAGGCCCTCGCCGAGACCGGGATGACCATCCCGATGATCACCACGAACCTGTTCACCCACCCCGTGTTCAAGGACGGCGGGTTCACCAGCAACGACCGCTCCGTCCGCCGGTTCGCGCTGCGGAAGGTGCTGCGCAACATCGAGCTGGCCGCCGACCTCGGCGCCACGCACGTTCGTGCTCTGGGGCGGCCGCGAGGGCGGCGAGTACGACTCGGCCAAGGACATCCGCGCCGCGCTCGACCGCTACCGCGAGGCCATGGACCTGCTGTGCGCGTTCGTGATCGACCGCGGCTACGACCTCCGCTTCGCCATCGAGCCCAAGCCCAACGAGCCGCGCGGCGACATCCTGCTGCCCACCGTCGGGCACGCGCTGGCGTTCATCGAACAGCTGGCGCATCCCGAGCTGGTCGGGGTGAACCCCGAGGTCGGGCACGAGCAGATGTCCGAGCTGAACATGGTGCACGGCGTGGCGCAGGCGCTGTGGGCGGGCAAGCTCTTCCACATCGACCTCAACGGCCAGCGCGGGATCAAGTTCGACCAGGACCTGGTGTTCGGCCACGGCGACCTCATCAACGCGTTCTCGCTCGTCGACCTGCTGGAAACCGCAGGCTACGACGGCCCGCGGCACTTCGACTACAAGCCCTCCCGCACCGAGAACATCGACGGCGTGTGGGCATCGGCCGCCGCCAACATGCGGGTCTACCTGCTGCTCAAGGAGCGGGCGGCGGCGTTCCGGGCCGACCCGGAGGTGGCCGAGGCGCGCGCTGCCGCGGGCGTGGCCGACCTCTCGACCCCCACCCTGAACCCCGGCGAGACCTACACCGACCTGATGGCCGACCGCTCGACGTTCGAGGACTTCGCCCCCGACACGGCGGGCGCGCGCGGCTATGGCTTCGTACGGCTGCACCAGCTCGCGGTGGAGCACCTCACCGGCGCCCGGTGACCCGACCGCAGGGCAGGAGCGAGCCCGCGGGGCCGCCCACCCTGCGGCGGCACAACCTCGGGCTGGTGTTGGCGGCGCTGCGGACGGCAGGCGGCGCATCGCGGGCGGAGCTGGCCGCCCGCACGGGGCTGACCCGGGCCACCGTCGCGACCCTCCTCGAGCCGCTGCTGGGCACCGGGGTGCTCGCCGAGGACGCGGCCACACCGCGCGGGGTGGGCCGCCCGTCGCGGGCCGTGCGGTTCGCCCCGGGCGGGCCGGTCGCGCTCGGGGTGGCCGTCGACGTCGACACGCTCGCGGCGTGCGCGGTCGGGCTGGACGGGGCGGTGCGCGCGCAGCGGCGACAAGCCCGCGACCATCGGCGCCTGCCGCCCGCGGCGGTGTTCGACGGCGCCGCCGCGCTCACCGCGCGCGTCCACGCCGACGTCGGCGCGCGCGTGCTCGGCGTCGGCCTCGCGCTTCCGGCCCTGCTCAGCGCCGTCCCCCGCGCCGACCCGTCGCGGCTCACCGACCCGCCGGTCGTGCTGCGCGCCCCCAACCTCCCGCGCCTCGTCGGCTCCCGGCCCGGCGCGGCGTTCGACCGAGCGCCTGGGTCTGCCGGTCACCGTCGACAACGAGGCGACGCTCGGCGCGCTCGCGCACCTCGACCTCGCCCCCGACCTCGTCTACGTCTCCGCGGGCATCGGGGTCGGCGGCGGCATCGTGCTCGACGGCCGCGTCTACCGGGGCGCGCATGGTCTCGCGGGCGAGCTGGGGCACGTCGTCGTCGACCGCGACGGGCCCGAGTGCGGCTGCGGCGGACGCGGCTGCGTCGAGCGCTACGCCGGGACGACCCCGCTGCTCGCCGACGCGGGCGCCGCCACACTGGAGGAGCTGGAGACCGCGCTTGCGCGGGGCGACGGCACGTGCGGTCGCCGCGACCACCCGGGCCGCCGCGGCGTTGGGCGTCGGCCTCGCGTCGGTGCTCAACGTGCTCGACGTGCCGGTGGTCGTGCTGGGGGGCACGTACGCGCGCCTCGCCGCGCACGTCGGGCCCGCGCTGCGCGCGGAGCTGGCCCGCTCGCTCGCGCCCGCGCCCGCCCGGCTGCTGGCCTCGGGCCACGGCGACACCGCGGCCGTGCGCGGCGCCGCCGAGTCGGTGCTCGACGCGGTGCAGCGCGACGCCCGACCGCCTGCTGGCCTGAACGGCGCCGATCAGGGTCTCGCCGGGGCCGCCAGCTCGTTCGCCAGCCCGGTGCGCCATGACGCGTAGCGCGGCTGCCAGCCCAGCTCGCGACGGGCGCGCGTGTTGTCCGCGCCGCGCAGCCCGCCGAGGTAGGCGGCGCCCCAGCCGCCCGCCACGAGCCGGACCAGCGCCTTCGGCATCCGTCGCGGCCGAGGTGCGCCGAGCATCTCGGCCACCGCCGGGAGCCAGTCCCGCAGCGGCGCGGGATCGTCGTCGACGACGTTCAGCACGCCCGGCACGTCCCGGTCCAGCGCGGCCGACACCGCCGATGCCACGTCGTCCACGTGGACGAACGAGAACACCGACCCGCCGTTCCCGACCAGCGGCACCTTCCCCGCACGGATGTCGGCGATGAACGACCCGTCCGCCGCGAACGCCGTTCCCGGCCCGTAGAGGTGGCCCAGCCGCAGCACGGTGCCGCCTGCCGCGGCCGTCGTCGCCTCCAGCTCCCGCAGGGCCGCGAGCGACGACGCGAACGCGGCAGGCGGACGGCGCCACAACGGCTCCTCCTCGCCTGCGGGACCCGCGCCCGCCGGGTCGTAGGCGAAGGCCAGCCCCTGCGCGATCAGCCTGCGCACCCCGGCCGCGCGGGCGGCGTCCACGAGGTTGCGCGTGCCCTCCGTGCGCAGCCGGTTGGTGAGTGCGAACTCGGCGCGCATCCGGCGTGGGTTCAGCCGGGCGGGGATCGCGGTCAGCATGTTGACCACCGCGTCCGGCGCGATCTCGCGTACCGCCGCCGCGACCGCCGCCCGGTCCAGCGCGTCCACCGCGAGAAGCCCGGGCCTGCTCGTGCGCGCCAGCCCGACCACCTCGTGCCCCGCCGACTCCAACTGCGGCAGCAGCGGCCGTCCGATGACCCCGCTCGCCCCCGCGACCAGCACCTTCATGGTTCTCCCCCACGTCGTCGATGTGTGCGGGGGACGAGGCCCGCGACCGCGGTGTGACAGCGGGGCGGCGTGATCCGGGTCACGGCGTCGGCTTACGGGTACGACCCCTGCGCTGACGTCGGGTTTCACCCGTCTCGGGCAGGTCCGGCGGCGGCCGGGTGTTCTACCCTGTGGTGCACCGCCTCGGGACGGAGGCTTGCGCTGTGCATGTCGTCACGATCTCGGCCACCTACGGCGCCGGAGGCTCAGTCGTGGGCCCGGCGGTTGCCGAACGGCTCGGCGTGCCCTTCGTCGACCGGGCCATCCCCACCAGGGTCGCCGATGACCTCGGCATCAGCGTCGAACACGCCCTCACCCGCGACGAGCAGGTGCAGAGCTGGATCACGCGCTGGTTGGCCGCCGCGGCTCCCGTGTCCACCGAGTGGATGATCGGTTCCGATCCGCCCTACGTCGCGCTCCTGCCCGACGAGCGGATCCTCGCCTGCACCCAGCAGGCGATCCGCAAGTGCACCGGCGAGACGGGCGGCGTGATCCTCGGCCGGGCGGCCGCGATCGTGCTGCGCGAGCACCCGACGGCGCTGCACGTGCGCCTCGACGGCGACCCGGAGCGCCGGGTGCGGCAGGCGATGACGCTCCTCGGGATCGGCGAGCGCGAGGCCCGGGACGCCTTGTCCCGCAACGACCACGCCCGCGCCGCCTACGTGCGGCACTTCTACCGCACCGACCCGGCGCTGTCCGAGCACTACGACCTGGTACTGGACAGCACCCGCATCGCGCCGGAGCTGTGCGTCGATCTGATCGTCGCCGCGGCCACCTCGCGGCACCGCAGCGCCGACGCACCCCGGCGGGAGGACCGGGCGGGGTAACCGGGCGGCCCGCTCACTCGGCCAGTTCCCGCTTCAGCAACTCGCGTCCGACGATCAGCTTCTGGATCTCGCTGGTGCCCTCGTAGAGCCGCAGCAGACGGACGTCGCGGTAGAGCCGTTCGACGGTCGTCTCGCGCATGTACCCGCTGCCGCCGTGCACCTGCACGGCGAGGTCCGCGACCCGACCGGCGGCCTCCGTGCAGAACAGCTTCGTGGCCGACGGCGCGATGCGGCGGTCGCTGCCGTCGAGGTAGCGCCGGGCCGTCTCCCGGACCATCGCCGTGCCCGCCATCACCAGCGCCTGCTGCTCGGCGAGCATCGCCTGCACCAGCTGCCGCTCACCGATCAGCACCCCGCCCTGGCGAACCTGCGCGGCGTAGGCCACCGACTCATCCAGCGCGCGGCGGGCCAGCCCCATCGCCACGGCCGCGATGTGCACCCGGCCGCGGGCGAGCACCGTCATCGCGGCCCGGAAGCCGGTCTGCACCTCGCCGCTGACGAGGGCGTCGGCGTCGAGCCGCACACCGTCGAAGGTGACGTCGGCGGTGGTCGCGCCCTCCTGTCCCATCTTCTTGTCCTTGGCTCCGACGGTCACGCCCGGTGTGTCCGCGGGCACCAGGAACACGGCGACCTTGCCGTCGTCGTCGCCATGGTCCCTGACCTTCGCGAACGTGACGAACAGGTCGGCGATCGGCGCGTTGGTGATGAAGCGCTTCTGCCCGTCGACGGTCCAGGAGTCGCCCGACCAGGTCGCGGTGCTGCGCATGCCGGACGGGTCGGAGCCCGCCTCCGGCTCGGTCAGGGCGAACGACGCGACGACGCGCCCCTCGGCCATCGGCTCGAGCCACCGCTTCTTCTGCCCGTCGGTGCCGTAGCCGACGAGGACCTGCCCGGCGATCCCGTTGTTGGTGCCGAACAGCGAGCGGAACGCCAACGAGGCGTAGCCGAGCTCGAGGGCCAGCTCCACGTCCTGGGTGATCACCAGGCCGAGGCCGCCGTACTCCTCGGGGATGGCGTACCCGAACAGGCCCATCGCCGCGGCCTTCTCCCGCAGGTCGTCCGGGATCGCGTTGGTGTCGGCGATCTCCCGCTCGCGGGGTACGACCTCGTCGCGCACGAACTGCCGTACCTGCGCCAGGATCGAGGCGAAGTCCTCGGCGGCAACGGTCTCGGTCGACGGAGCGGCGGCCATCGGTTCTCTCCTCAGCTCGGCTCTTCGGTGGTGTACCCGGGAACGCGGATCGGCGCTACCGCGACCCATCGCCGCCGCAAGATCGGGGATGGGACCGGAAGCCGAAACACCTGCGCCGGTCCCGCCGAGCGGATACTGTGCGCTCGTGCATGTGGTGATCGCGGGCGGCCACGGGAAGATCGCGCTGCGGCTCACCGCGCTTCTGACGAGCCGAGCCGACCTCGTGACGTCGCTCGTCCGCAACCCCGATCACCGCGCCGACGTCGAACGCGCGGGCGCCACCCCGGTCGTCATCGATCTGGAGGCGACGACGGTCGAGGGCCTCGTGCCCGCCATCCGCGGGGCCGATGCGGTCGTCTTCGCCGCCGGGGCCGGACCGGGCAGCGGCGTCGCCCGCAAGGACACCGTCGACCGCGCGGCCGCCGTGCTGCTCGCCGAGGCCGCCCAGGCGGCGGGTGTGCGCCGCTACGTGCTGGTGTCCTCGACCGGCGTGGACGATCCGCCGCGCCCGGGTACGGACGAGGTGTGGGCGGCCTACCTCACCGCGAAAAAGGCGGCGGAGGAAGCGATACGGGAATCGGGGCTCGACTGGACCATCCTGCGTCCGGGCAGCCTGACCGACGAACCGGGTACCGGGCGGGTCCTGCTCGCCCCGCCGCCCGTCGGGCGCGGCGACGTGACGCGAGACGACACGGCCGCGGTCCTCGTCGCCTTGCTCGACACCCCGGCAACCGCCGGGCGGATCCTCGAACTGCGTGCGGGCGACGCCGGCGTGTCCGACGCCGTCAAGGCATACCGATAGGCCTGGGAACGCGGCAGACGCCGGAGACGGCAGGGCCGCCCCGGCACGCGGCCTTACCGGGTGGGCAGGGTTTCCTGCACGCCCGTGAACGCGTTCCTGATCCCGACGATGAGTCCGCGGAGTGACCCCGGTCTACAGACTGAACGTGTCACAAACCACAGGATCCGCCTCGCACCTTCGGAGACCGCCATGACCACCACCAGCACCCTCAGCGGACGCGACCGGGCCATCCTGCGCGCCGTGGCGGCGGGCGGGGCGGAGCTCCAGCTGGGCACCGAGCCGGACCTGTTCCTCGACGGCCGCTGCTGCTGCGACCAGATCGCCGCCCACCACCTCGTCCGCGCGGGCCTGATCGCCGCCGCCACCCTGGGCCTGGTCGGCCAGCGCGTCGCCGCCGCCCTCACCCCGACCGGACAGCAGGCCCTGGGTGGCTACGCCCTCGCCGCATAGCCTGCATTCGAACCGATCGATCCGGATCCGGGTCCGCGAGGCGGCCGGATCGGGCACCAGACCGCGTATGCCATCGGTGCTCCTCGGTGTCACGTCTCTTGCTCGGAGCTCGGCCAACCCGAAAGAGACCACCTCGACAAACAGAAGGCCCGAACCGCCGTTCGGGCCTTCTGCGAATGAGCGATCAGTCCTCGGCGGTCGGCTTCTTCCGCGTCCGCCGCTTTGGCTTGGCCTCAGCCTCAACAGCAGGCTCGGCCGGGAAAACAGCGGCGACGGCCGTGCTCCCACGGTTCTCGTACGCCTCGAGAACGGTGGACGAGATACGACCACGGGCCGACACCTCGAGACCGTTCGCGGCAGCCCACTCACGGATTGCCGCGGTCTCCACACGCGGACGACCTGCCCGCGTCGACATCTTCTGCCGTGACGCCACCGCCGACCCACCCGCACGGCGGGCACTGCCGATGAACGGAGCGAAAGCGTCGCGCATCGCCGACGCGTGCTTCTCGCTCAGGTCGATCTCGTAAGACTTTCCATCGAGGCTGAACGCAACCGATTCGGCAGCTTCACCGCCATCGAGGTCATCAACCAACCTGACCTGGGTGATCTGAGCCATCTTCCACTTTCCATCCATGCTCGTTCGAAGGGGATGAAACAACTGTAGCGAACCATTCGCGGACCCATAATCGGGCCCCGGTAAGTGTCGGCATCAGTTGGGGTGACCCAGCATTGGAGAGCGCGGCGCCATCAGACACTCAACCATCGACGATGCTGCCCGACTCGTACCGTGTGGACCGCCACCACGTTCATTGCCGTGGTCGGCGCTGTCGTGGGTCAGGCGGGACGTCGACCGCGTCGGGCCGATCCCAGGGCAGTAGGCTGCCGGCGGGCTCATGGTCGACCACCTTGGCGGGCGTGTCCGCGGGGCGGCTCGGCTCCTGGGCCAGAGCCCAGCGCAGGTAGCTCTCCTCCGCGACCGGCAGGGTGGCGAAGAGCATGTCGTTGCCGATGATGTCGATGACCCCTGCCCGGCGCAGAGGCACGTACAGGTCGTTCTTCACGCGAGCAAGGCCAAGGTGAACGCCGCTGTCGGCGAGCTCGCGGGCCAGCTCCCGCAGGCCGTCGGCCGCGGTGATGTCGATCTCGATGTTGGCCTCGACGTTGAGCACGAACCAGCGCACCGGGGAGTCCGGATAGGCCTGGTTTTCGTAGGCGATGAGCTTGTGCGCCCGCTCGCACAGGTCACCGATGTTGGCGAAGAACAGCGGAGCGTCGTAGCGATAGAAGATGCAGCCCGGGATGGTCCGCGCGTCGGGGTAGTCGTCGACGTCGTGCATGCCTGCGATGCCGGGCACTCGGCCCAGGACACCCTCATGCGGGCGAGCCAGGCGGAGCAGCATTTCGAGGAGGCTGAGCGCGATGGCGAGGACCACGCCTTGCAGGATGCCGATGGCGACGGTCCCGACCAGCGTGATGACGGCGAGCACGAACTCGCGGCGGCGGAACAACCACAACCGTCGGAACTCGGGGATCGACACGAGCTTGCTCGCCGCGTACAAGACCACACCGCCCAGGGCGGCCCAGGGCAGCGGGGTCATGAGCGGACCGGCGAAGAACAGGACGGCGACGATGCACAACCCCGCGACGAGCGAGTAGACCTGGCTGCCTGCGCGGCCCGTGATCGCCAAGGCCGTGCGCGACCCGGACGCGGAGACCGGATAGCCGCTGAACATGCCGACCATCGCGTGCACACCCGCCATCGCGACGAGTTCGGCCTGCGGGTCGGGGCGGAGTTCGGTCGCGGTCTCCCCCTCGGCGGGGGTCAGCGGAAAGCCCCGGGCGATGAGCATGACGTCGCTGTAGCCGACGATCGTGATGCCCAGGCCTGCGAGCAGGAGCGTCTTGACGTCGTCGAACGTCACCGCAGGCAGGTGCGGGCGCGGCAGCCCCGACGGAACGTGGCCCACGACCGCCACGCCGTACGACTCGAGGTTGAACACCACCGACGCCACGGTGGCCAACGCCACCGCGATGAGCGGGCCGGGCAGCGACGGGCCCAACCACGCCAACAGCAGAATGATCGCCAGCGTGCTCGCGGCGATGGTGAGCTGCAGCCAGTCGGTTTCCGAGGCGACGCCCAGGAAGCCGCGCGCCTCGTCGATGATCGAATTGCCCTCGAAGGAGGTGCCGGTCACCTTCCCGAGCTGGCTGACGACCATCAATATGGCGCTCCCGGCCAGATAGCCTGCGAGCAGCGGGGTGGACAGCAGCTCGGCGATGATCCCCGCTCGCAGCAGCCGGGCGAGCACCGCCCAGCCCGCGACGATGAGGGCGAGGGCGGCACTCAACGCCATGGCGCGGTCGGCGCTGTGCGTGGCGAGCGGGGCGATCGCCACGGCGGTCATGAGTGCGACGGCCGACTCCGGGCCTGCGGACAGGATGCGCGAGCTACCCAGGACGGCATAGGCGACGATCGCCGCCAGGGCCGTCCAAAGGCTCGCGACCGGCGGCACGCCGATGATCGCGGAGTAGGCCATCACCTGCGGGACGAGGTACGCCGCCACGGCCACCCCGGCAATGCCGTCCCGGCGAAGCCAACGCCGGCGGTAGTTCCTGGTCAGGTAGTTGAGGCCGGGCGTCAGGTTGCGAAGTGCCGACCGGAACAGGCGATCGGGCTTCGCGTCGAACTCGTAGTCGAGGGCGGGGCGTGAGCGCAGGTGTGCCGGGATGGTGGCATCGACCTGCTTGTCGTCGCGCGCCAGGCCCTGATGGCCGCGTCGCTTCTTGCCCATGCCACACCAACTGCCGTCACCCGGCGTTCACCGACCGTTCATCTCGGACCCTACCAACGGACAGCCGGCGCCACACACACCTCGCCGACATCGCGTGGGCGGATGCGCTCGCGAAGTGCCAGGTGGTGGATGGACTGCGGCCTTCGGTCGATCACCGCCGCGTCTTCTGTGCGCGACGCGGCGCCTACCTCTCCCGTCGCTTTGATGACGACGAAGGACGAGGGCCTGAAGCTACGCCGGAAGCCCCTAACCGTGGGGACCGGACGACCCATCCCAGTCGGCGCGTTCCCCTCGACGCTGGGAGCGAGCCGGTCGCGACGGCGCCCTGCTACGCCGAGACGAGGAGCATGTCGTGACAACGTCGGCCCCCCGAGGGCAGAACGCCGCGCCCGGATCCACCACCGGGCCGGGCCATCACGGGTTGATGCTGGCCAACGCCGCTGTTCACCGCGACCGCCCTACGCGACCGCACCCGGAGCACGACCACGGCAGAACACCGATGATGTCCATGGTCGTGACCTGGCTGATGAAAAACCCGCTCGGCGCGGTCGCCCAAGCGGGTGCGCGTGGTGACTTCGTCCGGGTTTCCGACGGTCGCGCCACCATCTACCTGTTGCCGCAGGAGTTCGACAACGCCGACGAGCGCAAGTTGCGTTGGCTGCTGGCCCAGCAGCCCACGCCATCATCCTGATCCAACCCGGCCGGGGGTGACGACCATCTGGACCAGCCGCGGGGCACGACGCTGTTTCGACGCCAGCTGACGGCCGGTTGTTCACCTGCCGTTCGCCAACGGTTCCACACTGAGACCCGGTTGTTCACCTGCCGTTCGCCGGCTGTTCCTAGCGTCCGACCGTCATCCGGACCCGAAGACGGGCTCATGGATATCACTCTGGACCCGAGGACGGGCTCATGGATATCACGGTAATCATGATCGTGGTCGTCATGACCGCGTTGGCGTTCGACTTCACCAACGGCTTCCACGACACGGCCAACGCCGTGGCCACCTCGATCGCGACCGGGGCGCTGAAGCCACGCACCGCGGTGCTCATCGCAGGCATCCTCAACCTGGTCGGCGCATTCCTGTCGGTCCAGGTCGCGAAGACCATCTCAAGCGGGCTCGTCGACGATGCGAAGATAACCCCGACGGTGATCTTCGCCGGGCTGGTCGGTGCGATCGTGTGGAACCTGCTGACCTGGCTGGTGGGGCTGCCCTCCAGCTCGTCACACGCGTTGATCGGCGGCCTGATCGGCGCCACGTGGGTTGCGGCGGGTGCGGATGCGGTGAAGTTCGCGGGCCTGGTCGGCAAGGTGCTGCTGCCCGCAGCGCTGTCGCCGATCATCGCTGGGATCATCGCGCTGATCGCGACCTACCTCGCCTACCGGATCACCGCGCGCGCTGCGCACGCCACCGTGACGAGGGGCTTCAAGCTCGGCCAGATCGTGTCCGGGTCGATGGTCGCGCTCGCCCACGGTACCAACGACGCGCAGAAGACCATGGGCGTCATCACGCTCACCCTGATCACCGCGGGCGCGCTGCCCGCAGGCGCGGGTCCACCGTTCTGGGTCATCCTCTCCTCGGGTCTTGCGATCGCGCTCGGCACCTACGTCGGTGGGTGGCGGATCATCCAGACCCTCGGCATGCGCGTCAGCGCGATCCAGACGCCGCAGGGCTTCGCCGCCAGCACGGGCACCGCAACGGTCATCCTCACCTCCTCACACCTCGGTTTCCCGCTCTCCACCACGCAGGTCGCCACCGGCGCAATCTTCGGTGCCGGGGCGGGTCGGGGGGCGGCGTCCGTGCATTGGAGCGTCGCGCGGCAGGTGACCGTGGCGTGGCTGCTCACGCTTCCTGCGGCCGCCGCATTCGGCGCCATCGCCTCCTGGGTGGCGACGAGTGGCCCGATCGGCACGCTCGTCGTGGTCGTCGTGCTGGTCGGCGTCTCGGGCGGCATCTACGCCGCGTCGCGTCGTCACCGGGTCACCGCCGACAACGTCAACGACCTGCATACGCCGTCGCAGCCGCTCGACGTGGTGGCCTGAGCTGAGTGGAGGATTCACATGACCATCAATTGGGGAGCTCTCGGGGTCGTCACAGCCGTTTCGCTCGTCATCGGCGTACTGATCGTGGTCTTGGTGTCGTTGGCCCTGGTTGGGCTCTCCGCCCGCGAACCCGACCCAGTGGGCGAGCCGGTCGATCAGACGCTGGTGATCGCTCGCACCGGGAGCGGCCTGTCACACGCCGCAGGCACGGTGGTAGCCACGGTCTGCCTGCTCGGAGCGGCGATGATCGTCCTCTACGGGCTTTACCTCCTCGTCTTCTGACCAGGGCTCGGCGTCAGGAGACGACCATCGCACATCAGAAATATGCCGCCTACTTCTTCTTCTTGGTTGTCCGGCCGGTTGGCCCCTTGGCCTGAGCGAGAGCGCTGGCAGCCGCGCTCTTCTGCGCCTTGGTGGAGGACTTGGCCGCAAGCTTCTTGCCTGCCTTTTTGGCGTCCTTCTTCGACGTGCTGCCGCCCGGCCGCGCCGCCTGAGCGAGAGCGCTGGCGGCCGCGCTCTTCTGCGCCTTCGAGGAGGACTTGGCCCCAAGCTTCTTGCCGGCCTTCTTGGCGTCTTTCTTGGTCGTGGTAGGCAACGTTAATTACCTCTTTTCGAGTCCCAGCACCGGGTCGGGCGTTGGGAAGAGCACTACCCGATTGTCAACCTCTTCAAACACGTCGAAGGGTGCCTGCACGCCGAACTTCGCGCGACGCCTTCCCGCCACGGCGGCGCTGCTCTTCCCCCGGCGTGACCTGGACCGGCTCGGCGCCTCTCCGGCTCGGTCTCGGTACGCTCGCCTGCGTGACACGGTTCGTCGTCGCACACCTGAGCGATTGCCACATCGGGGCCACCGACGAGGCGCCCGCTCGACTGCGGCGGGCTCTCGACCACGTCGCCGCCTGCGCGCCGCAGCCGGACGTCCTGCTGCTGAGCGGCGACGTCGCCGACCACGGGCTCGACGTCGAGTACGAGGTCGCCGCCGAACTGCTCTCGACCGTCACGATCCCGCTCGTCGCATGCCCCGGCAACCACGACGTGCGCACGCGATTCGTGCACCACCTCGGGCAGGCCGAATCCGTTCTCGACGTGGCAGGCTACCGGCTGATCGCGCTGAACTCGCTGGTGGATGCCGCGGAGGGCGAGCGGATCGACCGCGGCGAGCTCAGCGAAGACTCGCTGCGGCTGCTGCACGAAGCGCTCGCCCCCGGGCCCCCGACGTTCGTCGCGCTGCACCACCCACCGGTCGACCTGCACGTCGACCTGATGGATCCGATCAAGCTCACTGCCGCGGAGAGGCTGGCCGAGGTGCTCGCCCGACACGGCAACGTCCTCGCCGTGCTGGTCGGGCACGCACACACGATGGCGACCACCACCTTCGCCGGTGTCCCTGTCCTGGTCGGCGGCGGGCTGGTCTCGACGGTCACGACCGACGCCGAGGACATGCCCAGGATCGACTACGCCCAGCCGCCGACGATCGCGCTGCACTTGATCGAGGACGACCACCTGGTCACGCACTGGCGGGTGGTCTGACCGCCGACCGGGACTCGGACGATGTCAAACGGGGTCAAACCCACTCGACGATCCGCGTCTGCACGCCCGGGATGGGCTCGTTGTTGCCACCCTCCTGGATGCGGACGGCCGAAACCCAACCCTGGAGGTTCCCGGCGACAATCTTGACCCACCACGTGTTGGTGTCATTGCCTTCCGTCACCTTGTCGCCGACGCACTGATGCAGCGCTTCGTACGTACCCGCGTTGACCACAGCGATGATGTTGTCGTTCTCCAGAAGCCCAGCCAGGCGGAGGTTCGTCCCGTTCTTGAACACGTGTACGTGTGTCATTGCCGCTCCACTCTTCGGTTGTCTGGCCCGCTTGGGCCCTCACAAAGGAGCGGGTAGCGGATGTTCTGATACCCGCACCGACCACGTTCGGGCCGGACCAGAGGCGATGACCGAGCCGGACACCGTAATCGTCTTGCCGGGAGACCTACTACCGTCTGATCGATGAGCGCGGCGCGCCCCATCTTCGTCCTCCACGAGCACGATGTGCCGCGCCACCACTTCGACCTTCGCCTCGAAGAGAACGGCGTGCTCCGGTCGTGGGCGGTGCCCAGAGGACTGCCCACCGACTCGGCGCACAACCGGCTCGCCATCCCGGTGGACGATCACGAGCTGGATCATGCGGCCTACGCGGACGCCACCAAGCACATCGCCGACACGGGCTGGTGGGAGCTGGAGGACCGCAACGAACGCCGCCTCGTCTTCGTCCTGCACGGCCGCACGGGCCCGCGCCGTTACGCCCTCATCTCGACCGCGACCGACGCGCTCCTGCACCTCGTTCGGGAGCAACCCGACGCCGAGGCATGAACGGCACCGCGACAGGTCACGGACCTCGACCCGCGCGTGCTCAGTGCGACTGCGCGGTCAGCTTGGCGGCGAAGCGGCAGGCCCGGGCTAACAACGGAGCCGTCCAGGACGAGTTCCGGGTGAGCGCCAGGTCCCCTCCGGGGCGCTCACCCGGTCGTGGTGGTGCCCTGCCACGATCCAGAGCTGTGCCCGCCCTGACCCAAACAGGGCGGGCACAGTCGGTCGTACGTGGCGACGGGTCGCGCCCAGACTCCCCTCCGAGTCTCGACGCGGCCCGACGTGGGGCGAGTCAACCCTCCGGAACTTGCAGCGACCTTGCAGAGCCGAACCATGACACGAGTGATCGCCGCGGCCCGAAACTACGGCCTTCTGGTGGGCGGTGGGTCCTGCGGGGCGTCGACGGTGGCGATCTCCCGCCAGATCTGATCGGCCGCGTTGCCGCCGACCTCACTCTTGTAGCTCCCGTCCGGCGCGAACGCATCCTCGGCGAAGGTGAGCGCGAGGGCGATGGCGACCTTCTTGGAGGGCAGGTACGCGAAGGCCCCCGCCTCGCCGGAGAACAACGGGTCCTGCATGACCCGGTCCTTGCCGATCCTGACGGCACGGCGGTCGCGGCGAACGGCGCCGGAGCCGACCAGCCGCAACGCGGCAGGCTCGTCGTGTTCGGTGTGGTCGCGATCGCCTTGCTGATGGTGTCGATCGACCAGACCGCCGTCGCGACCGCACTCCCCTCGATCCAGCGTGACCTCGACACCACGTTGGCGTGGAGCGGTTGGACGATCACCATCTACTCGCTCGGTCAGATCATCGGGATGCCCGTCGCGGGCAAGCTGTCCGACCAGTTCGGCCGCAAGGCGGTCTTCATGGTCGTCGTCGGCGTCTTCACGCTGGCGTCGCTGTGCGCGGGCCTGGTCCACGACATCGACCTCCTGATCGCCTTGCGCGCGGTGCAGGGACTGGCAGGCGGCGGCATCGTCCCCTCGGCCACCGGCATCGTCTCCGACCAGTTCGGCCACGACCGCGACCGCGCGATCGGCATGTTCACCAGCATCTTCCCGATCGGCGCGATCATCGGGCCGATCGTCGGCGGCGTACTGGTGACCTACTCGTCGTGGCGGGCGATCTTCCTGATCAACCTGCCACTCGGCGTGGTCATGCTGGCGCTGACCGCCGTGCTGATCGGCCGGACCCCCCGCTCCGACCGGGCCTACGTCTTCGTCGCGTTCGCCGCCCTCCTGGCTGCCGCGATCCCGCTGATCATCGTCCTGCCCGACCACCGCGGCGCCTGGTGAGCATTTCCGGCCGCCGTGGCGGGTACCGTCCGGGTTCGGCAGAGCAGATCCTGGGAGGAGGGTGATGGACGCAGAACCGCCAGGGTTCGACAACGAGTCCGCGGCACGCCTTCGCCGGGTCATCGTCCGGCTGGCCCGGACACTCAACGACTCCGCCTCTGCGGAAGGGCTGAGCCCTTCGCAGGCGTCGATCCTGGCCGTCGTCGGCGCCCGTGGGCCGCTCGCGCTGGCAGCGCTCGCCGAGTTCGAGGGGATCAACCCGACGATGCTGTCGCGCATCGTCACCAAACTGGACGGGGAGGGGCTGATCCGACGCATGCCCAACCCCGACGACCAACGCGCCGCGCTGGTCGAGGCGACCGAGCAGGGTCGAGAGACCAGTGAGCGGATCCGGGCAGCCCGCACCGCCCTCATCACCAAGCTGGTCAGCGGACTGCCTCCGGAAACCGCGGCGGCCGTACTGGTTGCGCTGCCTGCGCTCGAAGCGATGGCCGGTCTGTCCGGGCCCGACAACCGCGCGCCCGACACCACAGGTACTCGATCTGCCACGCACGAAGCGGAGGCCGCCAGCCGGGCCAAGCGCTAGAAGTGCTCCGCACGCCCTGACCTGATCGCCTGCCGTGCGCTGGACCAGGCGCCACTCCCCCAGCGCAGCGCCGTCCGCGGCACCACGGCCGCGCCACGGCAGACAGGCGGCCGTGTCTGGTCATGAGGTTGGCCGCGCGCCCGGTCGCTTGGGATGCCTGCCACGGGCGTACGCGGCCACCGCCCCCGGCCCTGCTGCCGTCGCTGATAACCCTGTCGCACGTGATGGCCGACCGCGCAGCGCCGACCGTGCTCGTCACCCCCTGATCGTCACACCCCCGAGGGAGAGAAACGATGGACAAGCGCATTCTGGGTTCCGGCGAGCTGGAGGTCTCCGCGCTCGGGTTCGGCTGCATGGGCATGAGCCAGAGCTTCGGCCCCAACCCCGGCGACCGCGGCCAGATGATCGACCTGCTGCGCACCGCGGTCGAGCGCGGCGTCACCCTGTTCGACACCGCCGAGGTCTACGGTCCGTTCGTCAACGAAGAGCTCGTCGGCGAAGCCCTCGCGCCCGTCCGCGACGAGGTCGTCATCGCCACCAAGTTCGGCTTCGCCTTCGACGCCGACGGCCGCCAGACCGGGCTGTCCAGCCAACCCGACCACATCCGGCACGCCGTCGACGGATCGCTGCGACGCCTCGGCATCGACACCATCGACCTGCTCTACCAGCACCGCGTCGACCCGCAGGTGCCGATCGAGGACGTCGCCGGGACGGTGAAGGAGCTGGTCGAGGCGGGAAAGGTGCGTCACTTCGGGTTGTCCGAGGCGGGCGTGCGCACCATCCGCCGCGCCCACGCGGTGCACCCGGTGACCGCGCTGCAGAGCGAGTACTCGCTGTTCTGGCGCGAACCCGAAGCCGAGATCATTCCCACCCTGGAGGAACTCGGCATCGGCCTGGTGCCCTTCAGCCCGCTCGGGCGCGGCTTCCTCACCGGACGCATCGACCAGGCCACGACCTTCGGCGACGGCGACGTCCGCGCCAACCTGCCGCGGTTCACCCCCGAGGCCCGCCGGGCCAACCAGGCACTCGTCGACCTGCTCGGCCGCATCGCCGACGAGAAGGCCGCGACACCCGCGCGGATCGCGCTGGCCTGGCTGCTCGCCCAACGGCCGTGGATCGTGCCCATCCCCGGCACCCGTCGTCTGGAGCGGTTCGAGGAGAACCTCGGCGCCGTGGCGGTCGAACTGACCGCCGACGACCTCGCCGCCATCGACACCGCCGCATCCGAGATCGCCGTGCAGGGCGAGCGCTACCCCGAGGCCATGCAGCGCATGATCGACCGCTGATCCGGAAGGAGCCACCGCCGTGCCGAGCCAGGCCGTGCAGACCAGCCGTTCTCCGACCACGTGTCCACCCTCGCGCAGACCGACCCCGAGCTGATCGAGCACCTGAACCTCGGATCGAGCGATATGCGCGGTCAACCCAAGGCGGGTGGGATCAGCGGTGCGGGCGGTCGGTAGCGGGGGACGAGTGCGTACACCCCCGCGGTGACGAGCACGGCGGCAGCGACCGCAAGCAGGGCAACGCCTACGCCCGCATTGACCAGCAGCGCGCCGAGCACGGCGCCAACCAGCGTTCCGCCGATGGTCGCTGCGTGCCTGGTCAGGCTGAGCCTCGCGGCCGTCGGCTTGGTCTGGTGACCTGCCGCACCCCAGAGGGATACGACTCTGTCGATGACCGCGACCAGCGAACCTTGGATCATCTGCGTCGGCATGCCGGGGATCGCGGCCCGCAACGCAGCCATCGACCGCACACCCATGGCCAGCGCGACAACGGCAATCACCAGCGGATGTCGGACGAGCGATCGCTGTTGTCGATCAACTACACGTCCGGGACCACAGGCCGTCCCAAGGGCGTGATGTACCACCACCGGGGCGCGTACCTGCAGTCCGTGGCAATGGTCGGGCACACCGGGCTCACGCCCTCGTGCGTCTACCTCTGGACGCTGCCGATGTTCCACTGCAACGGCTGGTGCTTCCCCTGGGCGGTGACCGCTGCGGCCGCGACACACGTGTGCCTGCCGAAGGTCGACCCGACGGAGGTGTGGCGGCTGATCCGCGAGGAGGGCGTGACCCATCTGAACGGGGCGCCGACGGTGCTGTCGATGATCGCGTACGCGAAGGAGGCGGCCCCGTTGGAAGGCGATCCGGTGCGGATCGCGACCGGTGGGGCGCCGCCGTCGCCCGCGATCCTGCGCCGCATGTCCGAGCTGGGGTTTGACGTCACGCACCTCTACGGGCTGACCGAGACCTACGGGCCTGCGATGATCTGCGACTGGCGCCCGGAGTGGAACTCCCTCGACGCCGAGGCGCAGGCCCGCCTGAAGGCGCGACAAGGTGTCGGGAACATGATCTCCTGCACGGCGAGGGTGATCGCCGAGGACGGCAGCGATGTGTCCGCGGACGCGACGACGACAGGGCAGATCGCGCTGCGCGGGAACAACCTGATGCTCGGCTACCTCGACGATCCCGAGGCGACTGCCGCGGCGGCGCCGGACGGCTGGTTCCGCACCGGGGACATCGGCGTAGTGCATCCGGACGGGTATGTGGAGCTCCGCGACCGATCGAAGGACGTCATCATCTCCGGTGGCGAGAACATCGCGTCGGTCGAGGTGGAGCAGGCGATCATGGAGCATCCCGCTGTGCTCGAGGCTGCGGTGATCGCCGTCCCGGACGATCGGTGGGGAGAGGTCCCGGCGGCGTTCGTGACCCTGCAGAAAGGCGCCTCGGCGACCGAGGCCGAGATCCTCGAACACGTGCGCGGCCGGCTCGCGCGGTTCAAGGCTCCGAAGGTCGTGACGTTCGGGGAGCTGCCGAAGAACTCCACCGGCAAGGTCCAGAAGTTCGCCCTCCGCGACGACGCGTGGGCAAACGCCGAACGCCGGATCCAGTAGCAAGACCTGCTACCCGCGGCGGCGGGTACGCGCGGACGTCATGGGCTCGGCAGTCGCTCGGTCGAGCCCTCGGCCAGTGCTCGACCCACCTTGTCCAGGGCACCTCTGACCAGCTCACCGTAAGCGTCGTCGCCCAGCGCGTCACACGTGGCTCGCGCCTTCCCGAGGAACTCGTGAGCGCGGCTCGCCTCACCGAGTCGCCGGTGATCGTCGGCGAGGCTCAGGTACAGCGACGGCATGAACCCCCGAACCTGCAGCGACTCGTGGAACTCCTGCGCACGCTCGTCGCTCACGCCGTCGACCGCGGCAAGAGCGCGCTCGTCCCACATCAGCTCGGCACGCTCGTCCTCCTGCAGATCGGCCATGAAGTGCGCGATCACGCAGCGGTGGAAGTCGTCGCCCCCGCCCCGCTCGACCTCGACCCACATCGCCGCCAACTCCTGCCGGGCCGTCGCTCGCTCACCGCCCTGCCCACGCTGCACAACGGCGATCACCCGGGCCATCAGGTCGTCTCCCACTCACGCTCCTACACGGGGGTCGCGGCTTGATTCCCACTCCGCAGCCATGATTTCACCCTCCCGCCTGAGGACTCGGGACCGGACACCCTGACCGGAGGGCCCGCGGTTGCCGATTCCTTCCCGTGGTGACCGAGGTCTAGATGGTGGACGGTGCGGGCCGCCGAAGAGGCGGGCCGCGATGAGGCAAGCCGAGAAGGGAGCTGATCGCCATGGGCATTCCCGCCACCATGCGCGCTCTGCAGCAAACCTCGCTGACGGGTCCGCAGGACATGCGTTTGATCACCGACGCGCCGGTACCGCGCCCTGATCGGAGCGAGGTCGTGATCCGGGTCGCCGCCGCCGGTGTCAACTTCGCCGACATCTCCCAGGCCTACGGCACGTTCCCGGGCGGCCCGCAACCGCCGTATCTGGCGGGCTTCGAGGCCGCGGGCGAGGTCGTGGCGGTGGGCGGCGCGGTGGGCGGTCCGCGACCGGGAACTCGCGTCATCGGCGTCGGATACGGGGCTTTCGCCGAGTACATGGTTCTGCCCGCGGCCGCGGCGATACCGGTGCCCGCCGACTGGACGCCCGAGCAGGCGCTGGGCCTGGTCGTCAATTGGCCTACCGCCCTCGCCGCGCTCAAACCCCTGGGCCACATCACCGCCGGGGAGACCGTCTTGATCCACGCTGCGGCGGGCGCGACCGGACAGGCCGCGGTGATCATGGCGAAGCACTACGGCGCGACGGTCATCGCCACGGCATCGCCGAACAAGCACGAAACGGTGCTGGCACTCGGCGCCGACCACGTCCTGGACTCCCGCGATGGCGACCTCGTCGCCGACGTGCTGCGGCTGACCGGTGGTGCCGGCGCCGATGTGGTGCTGGAGTCGGCGGGTGGCGCCACCTTCAAGGCCGGCCTGGCCGCGGCCAAGCCGGTCACCGGCCGGGTCATCGTCTACGGCGTGGCAGGCGGCGAGGCCGCGATCACCAACGGGGAGCTGGTGTACGCGCACCAGGTCCACATCATCGGCCTCAACATCGGCGTACTGATGCAGGCCACACCCCAGATCTTCGGCGAGCTCACGGGCGAGCTGTCCGCCCTCATCGCGGACGGCGTCCTCACCCCCGCTCGCCCGACCGCCTACGACCTGGCGGAGGGCCCGAAAGCCCTTGCAGAACTGGAAGCCAGGACGACCGTCGGCAAACTCGCCCTACGGCCCTGACCACCCGCAACCCGTCCCGGTCGTCATGGACGACGGTCCCGACAACGAGCAGCGCATGGCAAGCAAGCCGCCGCGGCGATGGAGGCGATAGTGGAGTGGTACCGGTGGACGGTTCCGGCGCAACCGATTCTCGCGGTATGAGGGCGCGCTCGCAGGGCACGAACCAGGGCCGGTTCGCTGCCGAGACCGAGCAGTTCCGCCGGGAGCTGTTGGCGCACTGCTACCGCATGGTCGGCTCGGCGCACGAGGCCGAGGACCTCGTGCAGGAAACGTACCTTCGGGCATGGCGTTCCTACGCGGGCTTCCAGGGCCGATCGTCGATTCGGTCCTGGCTCTACACGATCGCCACCAACGTCTGCCTGACCGCGCTGCAGCCGCGCCGGATCAGGATGCTGCCCTCGGGCCTGACCGGCTCTGACGGACCCGGTCGCCCGCCGAGCGAGATCACGCCGGGCGAGGTCTCGTGGCTGGAACCGTTGCCGGACCGCTGGATCACCCCGGCCGCCGACGATCCGGCCGTGGCGGTGGTCGCGCGCGAGTCGCTACGGCTGGCGCTCATCGCCAGCCTGCAGCACCTTCCCGCCCGCCAGCGCGCGATCCTCATCCTGCGTGAGGTGCTCGCGTTCTCCGCGGCCGAAACCGCAGACATCCTCGGCACCACCACGGCGGCGGTGAAGAGCGGTCTGCAGCGCGCCCGCGCCCGCATGAACGAGCTGGAGCCCGAGCCCCGAGAATTGCTCGAACCGACCGACCAGCGGGCGCGTGCGCTGCTCGACGGCTACATCGCAGCCTTCGAGCGTTCCGACGCAGGCCTGCTGGAACACGTGCTGCGCACCGACGCCGCGCTGGAGGCGACGCCATTCCGCACGTGGCAGGCCGGCCGGGCGAACTGCATCCACATGCTCGGCGCCTACGTGCTGGGCACGCCGGGCGACTGGCGGATGATCGCTACGACAGCCAACGGCCAACCCGCCGCCGCCGTGTACAACCGCGACGTGGAGGGCACGCTTCGGGCCAACGGCATCGTGGTGCTCACCCCGACCACCACCGGCATCTCCCGCGTGATCGCGTTCCACCACGATCCCGCGCTGGTCGCGATGTTCGGCTTCCCCGACTCGCTCGTGGACTGACCCCCGCTCGCGCCGACGAGGTCCCCGCACCCCGTTGCGCCGTCGGTCGACCGGCCGTGTATCTCGCGGCCGACCTCGACCCTCTCGTTAGGGGAGACGGTCGACCGCCTCGGTCCGGCGGCCGTGGTCGATCCGCGGCCGAGCTGAAGGGACCCGCCATGCAACATCATCCGCGTGCCGCCTCGCTCGCCGCCGTGGTCGCAGGCCGTGACGGGGGGCGGCTGGGCGCCGCGTTCACCGACTCGGCGCGGCTGCGGGCGTTGCTCCCCGGCGGCCCGGTCGAGTCCCACGGCCGCGACGCCGTCGTCGCCCGCTTCGCCGGGTGGTTCGCCGACTTCGACTCCGTCGAGCTGGTGAGCGCTGTGGGTGAGCCGGTGGCCGATCGGCTGCTCGTGCACTACCGGCTCAGCCTGCGTCAGGGATCAATGCGCTGGATCTGCACGCAGACGCTGGTCTGCAAGACCGCAGGCGACCTGTTGGCGACGGTCGACCTGTTGTGTTCCGGCCTCCGCGAGATCAACGAGACGGAGGACGGCGGTGCGTGATCCGGCGCTCGACGCGTGGGGCGGCTACGACCGCGACAACCCGTTCCCGCTGTTCGCACGGGTCCGCGCCGCCGGGCCGGTGCACGAGGTCACGCTGCCCGACGGCCAGCGCGCCTGGCTCGTCGCCCGGCACGCCGAGGCACGGGCCGCGCTCAACGACCCGCGACTTTCCAAGGACATGCACGCCGCGCTCGCCCGCGATGGCGCCGTGGTCGCCGAGGGCCTGCCCGGCCCCGCGTTCGCCCGGCACATGCTCAGCGTCGATCCGCCCGACCACACCAGGCTGCGCGGGCTGGCCGCGGCCGCGTTCAGCCGCTCGCGGGTCGCCGCGCTGCGGCCTCGGGTTCAGACGATCGTCGACGACCTGCTCGACGAGCTGCACAGCCGCGGCGACACCGTCGTCGACCTGGTCGCGGGGTTTGCCTTCCCGCTGCCGTTCACCGTGATCAGCGAGCTGCTCGGCGTCCCCGAACGGGACCGTGCGGATCTCGGCACCTGGTTCACCACGCTGCTGGCGCCCGCCTCGGCGCCCGAGCCGCCGCCGAGCGCGGTCGCGGCTTCGGCGAACATCGTGCGGTACCTGACCGAGCTGCTCGACCGCAAACGCGTCGAGCCGGGCGAGGACCTGGTCACCGACCTCGTCCGGGCAGGCGACGAACGCGACGCGCTGAACCAACAGGAGATGCTGTCCACGATCTTCCAGCTCACCGTCGCCGGGCACGACACCACCACCAGTCTGATCGGCAACGGAACGGTGGCGCTGCTCCGCCACCCCGATCAACGTGCCGCGCTGGTCGCCGACCCCGGCCTCCTGCCGCGGGCGATCGAGGAGATGCTGCGGTGGGACGCCCCCGTCCCGCACTCGACGTTCCGCTACACCACCCAAGATGTCCCGCTCGGCGACGTCGTCATCCCCGCCCACGCCCAGGTGATCATCTCGCTGGCCGCAGCCAACCGCGACCGGGACCGCTACCGGGACGCCGAAGCCTTCGACATCACCCGCAGCGACAACAGCCACCTGGCCTTCGGCCACGGCATCCATCACTGCCTCGGCGCCCGGCTGGCCCGGCTGGAGGGCCTCATCGCGTTCACGACCCTGCTCGCCCGGTTCCCGGCGATGCGGCTGGCCGTCCCGCCCTCGGCGCTGCGCTGGAACCACGGCGACGGCCTCGTGCTCCGCGGCCTCACCGAACTCCCGGTCACCCTCGGGACCTCTCCGAAGCCGCCACCGCCCACGCAGGTGTAGTTCCACGGACAGCCTCGGCGTCGTCGTAACGTTCGGGGCGTGACCGCCGCAGCCGCGCACGTGTGGGTCGATGCCTCCGCCGGGATCGCAGGCGACATGCTGCTCGGCGCGCTGCTGGACGCGGGCGCCTCTCTCGACGCTGTGCGGTCCGCCATCGCCGCCGTCGTGCCGGGCGAGGTCGACGTGCGGACGGGCACGGTGACGCGGGCAGGCCTGCGCGCGCTCAAGGTCGACGTCGAGAGCCTCGGCGAACGTCACCCGCACCGCTCGTGGCCGCAGATCCGGGCGTTGCTGGAGTCGGCGGACATGCCCACCGCGATCCGGGACCCGGCTCTCGCCGTCTTCGCCCGGCTCGCCGACACCGAGGGCCGCGTGCACGGCATCTCCCCTGACGACGTCCACTTCCACGAGGTGGGGTCGTGGGACGCGATCGCGGACATCGTGGGCGTGTGCGCGGCGCTCGCCGACCTGGGCGTCGGCCGCGTCACGGCGAGCCCGGTGGCGGTGGGATCCGGGCGCACCCACGCGGCGCACGGCGACCTGCCCGTACCGGTGCCCGCGGTGCTCGAGCTCGCCCGAGGCTGGCAGGTGCTCGCGGGCGGCGAGGGCGAGCTCGCCACCCCGACCGGCATGGCGCTCCTGCGCACCCTGGCCGACGAGTGCGGGCCGATCCCCTCCACGGAGGTCATCGCGATCGGGATCGGGGCGGGCGGCCGCGACACCGCGGGGCGGGCGAACGTGGTCCGCGTGGCCGTGGGCACCCCGGCCAGGGGCGCTCCGACGGTCTCGGGCATGTGGGTCCTGGAGACGAACGTCGACGACCTGGACCCACGGCTGTGGCCGACGGTGCTCGCCGCGCTGCTGGCTGCGGGGGCCGCCGACGCGTGGCTCGTACCGATCCTCATGAAGAAGGGGCGGCCCGCCCACACGCTGTGCGCGCTCGTCCACGACGCCGATCGGGAGGCGCTGCGGGACGCCGTCTTCACGCTGACCTCGACCCTCGGGGTCCGCGAGACGCCGGTGTCCCGCACCGGGCTGCGGCGGGACTGGCGGGCCGTCCCGCTGCCCGGCGGCGACGTCCGGATCAAGGTCGGGCTGCGTGACGGCCGGATCGTGCACGCCACCGCGGAGTTCGAGGACGCGGCGGAACTCGCCACGGCCCGCGGCGTCCCGGTGCGGCAGGTGCTCGACGAGGCGACGGCCGCGGCCGAGGCCGCCGGTCTCGGTGCCGGGGCGCCGTGGGATCAGGACGGCGCGGCGATCTGAGCGGCCAGGTGGCCCGCGCCGTAGCCGTTGTCGATGTTGACCACCGCCACGCCGGGCGCGCAGCTGTTGAGCATCGTGAGCAGGGGAGCCAGGCCCTCGAAGGACGCGCCGTAGCCGGTCGACGTCGGCACGGCCACCACCGGCGCCGCGACCAGCCCGGCCACCACCGCGGGCAACGCCCCGTCCATCCCCGCCACCACGACGATCACCCGCGCCGCCCGCAGTTCGTCCAGCCGCGCCAGCAGCCGGTGCAGCCCGGCCACGCCGACGTCCATGACGAGGTCCGCCGCGCGACCGAGATGCCGGGCGGTGAGCTGCGCCTCGCGGGCGACGCGGTGGTCGGCGGTGCCCGCGGCGACGACGACGACGCGGCCGCCGACGGGGTCCGGCGGCTCGGGCGGCCACGCGAGCAGGCCGCAGTCGGCGGCGTGCAGGGCGTCCGGCAGCTCCGCGAGAACCGCTTCGGCGTGCGCGGCGGTCGCCCGGGTGAACAGGGTCCGCGCCTCGTGTTCGCGCAGGGCGGCGGCGATCAGCCGGACCTGTTCGGGCGTCTTCCCGGGGCAGTAGACGGCCTCCGGGTAGCCGCGGCGGCGGGCCCGGTCGAGGTCCAGGTCCGCGAACCCGGCCAGCACCTCCTCCGGGGAGGAGTGCTCAGGCACGCCCGACCGTCACGAGCGGCAGGGTGAACGCCCCGGACTGGATCCCCGCGAGGTCGACCGCCACGAACCGGAACCCGGCGGCGACGACCGCACGGTGCACGTCGTCGCGCAGGTCGGCGGCCGCCCGGGCGATCTCCGCGGCAGGCAGCTCGACGCGGGCGACGTCGCCGTGATGGCGGACGCGGCAGTCGGTGAACCCCAACCCGCGCAGCGCCCGTTCCGCGGCCTCCACCTGGGCCAGCTTCGCGGGCGTCACCGGCTCGTGGTGCGGGATCCGCGACGCCAGGCACGGCGCGGCGGGCTTGTCGGCGCACGGCAGGCCGAGCGCCCGCGCGATCCGCCGCACCGCGGCCTTGTCGAGGCCTGCGTCCGCGAGCGGCCGGAGCACGGCGTGCTGCGTGGCGGCGCGGGCGCCGGGTCGGTCGGGGCGCCGCACGTCGTCGGCGTTCTCGCCGTAGGCGATCCGGTCGAGCCCGTGCCGGTCGAGCACCTCGGCATCGATGGTCGAGAACAGCTCGTCCTTGCAGTGGAAGCAGCGGTCGGGCCCGTTCGCCCGGTACTCGGGCCGGTCGCCCTCGCGGGTCTCGACCTCGACGACGGGCACCCCGACGAACCTCGCCACGTCGTGGGCCGCCGCCCGCTCGTCGGCGGCGAGGCTGGGCGACACCCCGAGCAGGGCGACGACCTTCCCCGGGCCGAGCGCGCGGACCGCGAGCGCCAGGAGCGTGGCGGAGTCGACACCGCCGGAGAAGGCCACTCCGAGCCTCCCGATCCCGGCCAGCTGCCCGGTGAGGCCGTCGACCGCGGCCTGATCGGCCCCGAACATCGCGCGCGTCATGACTTCGCACCCTTTCGCATCTCCTCGCACCCCGCCAGCGGGGTGCGAAGGGATCGGAGGGGTGCGAAGAGGGCCGAGGACGTCACCCGCGCCACCGCTTGCGCAGCGCGAACGCGGCCGCCTTCGGGCTGCGGTCGCGGGTGAAGACCCCCTTCTTGTTCCCCCCGACGCGCATGATCCCCGGCGTCGTGGCGAAGTCGGCGAAGTTCCAGACGTGTTCCCCGACGACGGCGTCGATGCGGTCGAACACCCGGTGGTTCATCGCCAGGTACTCCACCTGGTACTCCTCGGTCCACGGTTGCGCGAGGACGCCGTGCAGCCCCGGCAGGGTGTCGGCGCCGTATTCGGTGATGACGATCGGCTTGCCCTCGCCCGCCCAACCGCGCAGCTCCTCCTCGAGGGCCACCTCGGCGTTGTCGAGGTCGCCGGTGTGGGTGTACCAGCCGTAGTAGCGGTTGATCATCAAGACGTCGGCGAACTGGGACACCCGGCACTTGCCGTGCGGCGCGAGCATCACGTTGACGAACCCCACCGGCCGCGTCGGGTCGGCCGCGCGGGCCACGTCGAACAGCGGGCGGAAGTAGTCCTCGGCCTCGACGGTCTCCGACTCGGGCTCGTTGGCGATCGACCACAGGACGACGCTCGGGTGGTTCTTGTCGCGCGCGATGAGCTCGCGGATCGCCTGGGCGTGTACGGCCTGCGTCACGTCGTTGATGGTGTCGTCGCTGAAGGTCTGGTAGCCCTGCGCGCCGAAGATGCCGCCGCCGAGGCCCATGTTCAGCCCGACCGCCGCGGTCTCGTCGATCACCACGACACCGTGCCGGTCGGCGAAGTCGAGGACGTCCTCGGAGTAGGGGTAGTGCGACGTGCGGAACGAGTTGGCCCCGATCCACTCCAGCAGCGCGAAGTCCTGCACCAGGAACGCCGGGTGGTGGCCCTTGCCGAGGGTCGGGTGGTCCTCGTGCATGCCGAACCCGGTGAACCGGAACGGCGCGCCGTTGATGAGGAACTCGGTGCCGCGGACCTCGACCGTGCGCACGCCCACGCTCTGGTGGTAGCCGTCGACGAGCGCACCTGCCGCGTCGACCAGCTGGACCTCCAGGTCGTAGAGGTAGCCGTCGCCGGGTGCCCAGGGGTGGACGTCGGGCACGGTCACCGAGCCTGCCGCACCGGTCCCCGTACCGACCGACCCGCCGTCGGCGTCGCGCAGCACGACGCGCACGTCGAGCCCGTCCGCTTCGGTGGCCGCCACCCGGTAGTCGACCGTGCCGGTGGCGCCGTCGAGGCCGGTGACGACGGTGACGTCCTCGATCCGGGCGGTGGGCGTGCAGGCGAGCCAGACCGTGCGGTGCAGCCCCGCGTAGTTGTAGAAGTCGTGCCAGTACCGCTGGCGGGGGCCTGCGGCCGTCTGTTCGACGACTCCGGGCGGGACGGACTGGAAGCTGAGCGTGTTGTCGACGCAGACGGTGATCCGCACGGGCTCGCCCGCGGGCGCCACCGCGGTGACGTCGGCCTCGAACGGGGTGTAGCCGCCCTCGTGCCGAGCCACTTCCTCCTCGCCCACCCAGACGGTGGCCCGGTGGGTCGCGGACTCGAAGTACAGCACGATCCGCTGCCCCGCCCACCCGCGCGGCACGCGGACCGTCCGCTGGTACCAGACCTCGCCGACGTGCTCGCGCGCTTCGCCGACCAGGTCGTTGTAGCTGGCGGGCACGGCCATGTCCTCGGCGTCCCGCAGGGTCCCCGCGAACCACCGTTCGGCGCGCCCGACGCCGTCGACGTCGAGGCGGAACTCCCACAGGCCATCGAGGGCTTTGCGTTCGCGCGTGGCAGTGTCCTTGGGGCGCAGCATGGGAGCATTCATGCAGGTAGGCCGCCGGGGTGGCAACCAGTTGCCACATGTTGTCCCACCCGCCTAGGGTCGCGGCGTGGGCGATCGCCCGACGATCTATGACGTTGCCCGCGAGGCGGGCGTCGCGGCGTCCACGGTCTCGCGGGCGTACGCCCGTCCCGGTCGGGTCAACGCCGAGACCGCCCGCGCCGTCTTCGCGGCGGCCGAGCGCATCGGCTACCGGGCCAACCGGATCACCGGTTCGCTCGGCAGGCAGACCGGTGCCGTCGCGCTGATGGTCTCCGACATCACGAACCCCTTCTACGGCGAGATCATCAAGGGTGCCGAGGAGGCGGTCCGGCAGGCGGGGTACGCGCTCTTGCTCTCCGACACCTCCGAGACCGGGCCGGTCGAACGCGAGGTCGTGGAGCGCACGCTGGCCCTCGTCGAGGGCATCGTGCTGGCGAGCTCGCGGATGAGCGACTCCGCGATCCGCATGATCGCCAAGCAGAAGCCGCTCGTGCTGCTGAACCGCCAGATCAGCGAGACCTCCTGCATCGTCGCGGACGACCCGCGCGGAATCCGACGGGCCGCCGAGCACCTCGGCGCGCTCGGCCACGACACGATCACCTACCTCGCGGGGCCGGAGGCCAGCTGGGCGGAGGGCATGCGCTGGCGGGCGCTACGGGAGGCGGCGCAGGAGCTGGAGCTGCGGGTGCGCCGCGTCGACCCGCACGACGACCCGACCATGCGCACCGGTCACACGGCCGCGCGCCGGATCGCCGACGAGGGCGCGACGGCCGTGCTCGCCTACAACGACGCGCTGGCGATCGGCGTCATCAAGGGGCTCCGGCGGCTCGGCGTGGACGTGCCCGGGGACGTGAGCGTCGTCGGGTTCGACAACGTGCTGCTCGCCGAGGTCGTGGACCCGGCGCTGACCACCGTCGCGGCGCCGATGCGCAAGGCGGGCGCCCTCGGCGTCGGCAACGTCCTGGCCCTGGCCGCGGGGGCGAAGTCGAGCGGCGAGACGCTGGTCCTGCCGGTCAAGCTGGTGGTGCGCGAGTCGACGGGCGCGCCCGCTCAGCGCAGGCGGAACAGCATCTCCCCCGCCCGTGGCACCACGAGCGTGCCCGGGTCGGCCTCGAACGCGGCGACGTCCACCGACGCCGGGTCCAGGTAGCCCAGGTTCGCCGCGCGGCAGACGTCCTCGGGGATCGCCGTCGCCAGCGTCACCCCCACGCGAAGCCGCTCCTCGCCGGTGGCCGCGTCGTAGGTGCCCGCGCCGCGGAGGTGCGTCGAGTGGGCGAGCACGCCCCAGTGGACGTGGGAGAACCGGTCCCACTGCTTCACGAAGTAGTCCCGGCAGTGGTAGCCGATGTCGTAGATCTCCTTGTGCGTGGAGGAGATCTCGGTGACGTGCGGGGCGTAGAGGATCACCTCACCGCCCTCGGCGACCACGGGCTCCAGCTTGTAGAACCCCTTCGCCGCGGTCCAGATCTCGTCGTACATCTCGGGGACGATCGACAGCACCCGGCGGACCGGCGCGGAAAGGTAGGTCACGTGCGTCGCCGCGCAGACCTCCGCCGCCGACGCCCAGGACGCCCGGGTGTCTCCGAACGACAGCGAGTGCAGCCCGCTCGTGCGCACCGGTGAGGTGACCGCGGCGTCCACCGCGCCGTCCACCGCGCCGTCGGCGACCTCGGCGGTCACGGCGCACAGGGCCAGCTTCTCCGACGGGATGAGCGCCGCCCCGTCGTCGATCAACGCGCGGACCGGGGTGATCCCGGTGGTGCCGATGATCTCGGCGGACGTGATCAGGGCACCCAGCCAGTGCGACACGTCGATGATCTTCTGGCCGCCGACGCCGGGGAAGAAGTACTTGTTCCCGCCGGAGATCCCGACGACCTCGTGCGGCAGCACCGGGCCGAGGACCAGCGCGACGTCGTGCTCGACGACCGCGCGGTTGAGCAGCACCGGCACCTCCAAGTCCATCCGGCCCTCGGACAGCTCCACGATCCGTTCCGCCGCGACGGTGCCCAGATCCGCGAACGTCTCGGGCTTCCACCACTCGTGGTTGACGACCGTGGTGTCCGGATAGGTCTCCGCCAGCAGACCCGGCGCGTAGCCGAGGTGGGCGGCCAGCGCCTCCTCCCCCATCGGCGCGTGCGTGCCCAGCGCGACCAGGACCGTCAGCCTGCTCACGCGCCCGTGCAGCGCGCCGTGCACCGCGCGCATCAGCAGCGGCAGCGGACAGGTCCGGGTGGCGTCGGGCACCAGCACGCAGACGCTGCGCCCGTCCAACGGGTGGGCGGCGAGCTGCTCGCGGACGAACCCCGTGACCTGGTCCTCGTCGAGCACGGTCGCGGCGTCCCCGATCCGGGCGGCCGTGGCCGCCAGTCCGGGTGGGACCTCGCCGATGAGCGTCATGGGACCCACCTTGTGGCGCGGGCGAACGCGAGGCAAGCGGCTGCGGCAACTTCCGGCAACCACTCGGTGCGGCACGTCGGCGGGCGGACCATCGGCCGATGACCGATGCAGCGTTGCAGCTCCATCCGGACCGGCTCCTCCCGGCCGAGCCGACGACCCGCGGCATCGCCCGACGGCTCTACGCCGCGGTGCGCGACCTGCCGATCATCTCCCCGCACGGGCACGTGCCGCCGGAGTGGATCGCCGAGGACGTCGCGTTCGGCGACCCGACCTCCCTGCTGATCTCGCCGGACCACTACGTCACCCGGCTGCTGCACGCCCACGGCGTCGCGCTGGAGAGCCTCGGTGCGGGCGGCGCGCCACTGACGCCGGACGAGGCCCGGGCGGCATGGCGGGCGCTGTGCACGCACTGGGCGGCGTTCCGCGGGACACCGAGCCGGTTCTGGCTGGAGAGCGAGCTCGCCGAGATCTTCGGGGTGACCGTGCGGCCGTCTGCGGCCACCGCCGACGCGATCTACGACCAGATCGCGGACACCTTGCGCAGGCCCGACTTCCGACCGCGAGCGCTGCTGCAGCGCTTCGGCATCGAGGTGCTGGCCACCACGGACGCCCCGGCCGACGACTTGGCGCACCACGCGGCCATCCGCGACGACGCCGCGGTCCGCACCCGGGTGCTGCCGACGTTCCGCCCCGACCGCTACCTGGAGCCTGCGCGCCCCGACTGGCCGGAGCTGGTCGACGCACTCGGCGCCGCGGCCGACACCGACACCAGCGGCTACAAGGGCTTCATCGCGGCGTTGGAGGACCGGCGGCAGCACTTCATCGCCCACGGCGCCGTCTCCGCCGACCACAGCCACGCCGACGTCGGCACCGCCCCGCTCGACCAGGCCGAAGCGGAGCGGATCTTCACGGCGGCCCGGGCGGGTACGGCGACCCCGGACGAGGCGACGGCGCTGCGCCGCCACCTCCTGCTGGAGATGGCCCGGATGTCCGTGGACGACGGGCTGGTGATGACCCTGCACCCGGGCGTCTACCGCAACCACCACGCACCCACCCACCACCGGTTCGGCGCCGACGTCGGGTGTGACATCCCGACGGCCATGGAGTTCACCCGCGGACTGCAACCGCTGCTGTCGCGCTACGGCACGGCCGCGGGCTTCCACCTCGTGCTGTTCACCCTCGACGAGACCGTGTTCTCCCGCGAGATCGCGCCCTTGGCGGGCTTCTACCCGAGCGTCTACGCCGGTGCGCCGTGGTGGTACCTCGACGCCCCGGAGGCGATCCGCCGCTACCGCGGCGCGGTCACCGAGACCGCCGGGTTCGGCCGCACCTCGGGCTTCATCGACGACACGCGCGCGTTCTGCTCCATCCCGGCCCGCCACGACATGTCGCGCCGCCTGGACTGCGGCTACCTCGCCGAGCTGGTCGCCACGCACCGCCTCGACGAGGACGAGGCGTTCGCGACCGCGCACGACCTGGTGGCCGTCAACCCGAAGGTGGCGTTCAAGCTGTGACCGGGACGACGTTGCGCAAGCTGAACCGTGACCGCGACGGCCGCGCCGCCGCCCCGGTCCGCATCGCCCACCTCGGGCCCGGCAACTTCTTCCGCGCCCACCAGGCCTGGTACACCGAACACGCCCCCGACGCCGCCGAGTGGGGCATCGCCGCCTTCGCCGGACGCCGCGGCGCCGTCGCCCGCGAGCTGGCCGCTCAGGACGGGCTCTACACGCTGCTCGTGCGCGCCACGGACGGGGACCGCCCGGAAGTGGTGTCGGCCGTCTCCGCGGTCTCGGCCGAGCTCGGCGACTGGCGCCGCTGCTTCGCGCGCCCGGAGCTGGCCCTGGTCACCACCACGGTCACGGAGGCCGGGTACCGGCGCACTCCCGACGGCGGCCTGGACACCGACGACCCCGAAGTCGCGAGCGACCTCGCCGCGCTCCGCGAGCACGGCGAGGACGCCGACGTCGTCACCGCCCCGGGCAAGCTCGTCCTCGGGCTCGCGGTGCGGTGCGCGCTCGGCCTGCCCGCGGTGGCCGTGGTGCCCTGCGACAACGTCCCGGACAACGGTGCGATGGTCGCGCGCCTGGTCGGGGAGCTGGCCGTGGCCGTCGACCCCGACCTCGCCGCCTGGATCGACGAGCACACCGCGTTCGTGACCACCATGGTCGACCGGATCACCCCGCACACCACCGACGACGACCGGGCCGGGGTGCGTGAACGCGCAAACGTGGACGACCCGGTCCCGGTGGTCACCGAGCCCTACGTCGAGTGGGTGCTTTCGGGTGCGTTCCCGCAGGGCCGCCCCCGCTGGGAGGACGTCGGGGCCCGGTTCGTCGACGACATCGTGCCGTGGGAGCACCGCAAGCTGTGGCTGCTCAACGGGTCGCATTCACTCATGGCCTACGCGGGCACGCTGCGTGGCCACGAGACCGTCGAGCAGGCGATCTCCGACCCTGTCGTGCGCGGCTGGGTGGAGCAGTGGTGGGACGACGCCGCGCGGCACCTGCCGCTGCCGCCCGAGGAGATCGAGGCCTACCGGGCCGCGCTGCTTGCGCGGTACGCGAACCCACGGATCCGCCACCAGCTGCGCCAGATCGCGGCGGACGGCTCCCAGAAGGTGCCGATCCGGATCCTGCCCACGGTGCGGGCCGACCTGGCCGGCGGGCAGGTCCCGACCGGCGCGGCGCGCGTGCTCGCCGCCTGGATCGCTCACCTGCGCGGACAGGGCGCGCCCGTCGCCGACGTGGCCGCCGAGGAGTTCACCGCGCTCGCCGCGGGCGAGCTGGACGACGCCGCGAGCCGCGTGCTGTCCCGGATCGGCGTCGACGACGCGCGACTGGCCGCGGCGGTCACCGCCCTGGCCCGCGAGCTCGGCGGCAACTGACGGCAACAGATTGCCGCTGTTCACGCCGGGCCCGTCCAATAACGCAACCGACCTTTCAACGAAGAGAGAATGCGATGACCGCAGCAATTGCGCAGCAACAGGAGGCGGCACTCCGTCCCCTGAAGGCCAAAGCCCTCGTCGGATACGCCCTGGGCGACTTCGGCTGCAACCTGGCATTCACGCTCGGTTCGACATTTCTTCTCTACTACTACACCGACGTGGCGGGCCTCAGCGCCGCCGCCGTGGGAGCGATGTTCTTCGTCGTGCGGCTCTGGGACGCCTTCGCCGACCTGATCGCGGGCCGCGCCGTGGACCGGACGATGACCCGCTGGGGGAAGTTCCGCCCGTTCATCCTCTTCTTCGCCGTGCCCTTGCTGGTGATGAGCTTCCTGACCTTCCACGTGCCGAGCGGGTGGGGTGACGCGGCGACGCTGCTCTACGTCTACCTCACCTACGCCGCCCTCGGCCTGCTGTACTCGCTGGTCAACATCCCCTACGGCTCGCTGGCCTCGGCCATGACGCAGTCGGTCCGCCAGCGCGCCAAGCTCATCGCGGGCCGCACCCTCGGCGCCGCGGCGGGCAGCGTGCTCATCAGCTACATCATCGCGCCGCAGATCTCCGCGCTGCGGGCGCAGAAGAACACGCTGCCACCGGACGTCTACCTCGCCCAGGCCCAGGGGATCTTCACCAACATCACCCTGCTCTTCG
>CAWIOI010000023.1:0-252384 GCA_963837575.1 uncultured Actinomycetota bacterium | reverse complement strand
AACCTGTGACCTCTGCCTTCGGAGGGCAGCACTCTATCCAGCTGAGCTACGGGTGCTTTGTGCCGGGAAGTGCCCGTTAGATAGCCCATCGGGGCGCCGAGGACAATGCTTCCCGGCGCGGTCGCTATTTTGCATCCGGCGCGCGCCGCCGTCCGGTCGCTTTCCGCGCCCCGCCGATCGCGGCCCTTGCGAATATCCCATAGCCCGTTGACAAGTCCGCGCCTGCGCGCTCCGAACCGGAAGATGAAGGAAATCGCCATGAACGACGACGACCGCGCCGCCATTCCCCGATCTCTTCCCGCGCCTCGGCGAGGTCGAGGCCCGCTCCGGCCCGCGCGACCGCCCGGGCCGAGGCGATGATCGGCTCGGGCATCGCCGCGCAGCCGGGCGCGCCCTACTACATGGCGCAGACCATCGTGGTCCAGAACGCCGCACTCCGCGAGGCCGAACGGCGGATCTCCCGAACTCGAGTCGCAGAGCGAGGACGCCGCCGACGGCCTTTTCGGCGGTCTCTTCGGTGGCGCGGCGGCCCCGGCCCTCGGTTCCCACCGCTCGGCCGTCGCCGCGAACATCCGGCCCTTCGCCGGCCGGGGTGATGGCGGCGGGTTTCCTCGCCGGCGCTGCCCAGACCGCCCTCGGCGTCGCCGGTGGCATGTTCCTCGGCAACCTGCTCGCCGGGGCGATGTTCGGCGCGCGATGCTTCGCCGCAGCGAACCCGAGCCGCGCCCACCAGACCGAAGCGCCGACGACCTTCCGGACCTGGATGGCGCTGCGGATGGCGACTTCGGCGGGGCGACTTCGGTGCTATTTCGGCGGCGATTTCTCACGCCCGGCCGGCCGCGGGCCCGATGCGCCGCGGCTTCGCCCTGAGTCGCGCCCCGCGTCGCGCGTAGCGTGGCTTCGGCGGTGCGGGTCCGGCTCGGTCCGTAAAGGGCGACCGCGCCGAGGACGTCGCCCGTCCTGCGGCGCGCGGAACCGCTCGCGTAGCGGAAGTCCATGAGCTGGCTCGCCGATCGCCGGGATGGTCGAGGCCGATCGCGTGGCCGATCTCGTGCAGGAGGGCGTAGCGGAGATCGTAGACCTCGAGGTCGCCGTCGAAACCGATCTTCCAGCGCTCCGCCGGGCTGAGGCAGATCAGCGCCGGCTACGCGTCCGCCCGCCGATCCGCCGTCGGTCCGCCGTCTTCGTTCGTATCACCTCGACGTTGGTGAAGGCGCGGCCGGGCGGCTCGGCCTGCGCTCCGATCAGGATGTCGGCGGATTCTGACGTTTTCCGCGCCGGCACGAACCTGATGTCGGCGGCCGCGCTCCACAGCCCGAAGGCGGCGCGCAGTTCGGTCTTCGAAGCTGGCGGCGGCGAAATCCGCTGGCGGCAGGAGCGGCGCCATCGGCACCATCGCCTGGCAATTCCGCGCGTCCGGGAACGCGGTGCGGGGTCGACAGGTTGCATAGGTCACGACAGCGCCGGCGCCGGCCTCGGGTGGCCCCCACTTGACCTGATGGCCGTCGAGGAGCGATATGGCGATAGGCCTTGAACGTCTTGCCCGCCGCCGAGGCCACCGAGACCGCACCTGCCAGCGCCGCCGCGCAACGGCGAGCGCAAGAAGTCTGTTATTTCACCCGATTTATCCCCCGGCAGGAGTTCCTCGTCAGGTGTCGCCAGCTTCAGTCTGGTTTGATTCTGCCCGGCTGGCGAGGGTCGATAGTGACGCAGGCGTGCCGCATCGGCCGGTCAATTCGCCTGAATCATGCGGTTTTCCCGGGGATACCCGTCGCGCCATCCTTGTGTTTTTTCGGGAATTGGCGTCACATCCCCGCAACACTATCCCGCTTGATGCGAACCCCTTCCATTCGCGCCGCCACGCTCTCCGACGTCGACCGCCTGCTGGCGCTCGAAACCGGGCTCCTTCGGCTTCGGATCGGCCTGCGGTGCGGAGCTTTCGCCATCTTGTCCGCTCGACCACCGCTGCCTGCCGCGTGGTGCGCCGAGGGCGACGCGCATCCTCGGCTACTCCCCTTCTCCTCTTCCGGAGGAGCCGGGTGGCCCGCCTCTATTCGATCGCCGTCGATGGCCGGCCACCGCGGCCGCGGGCTCGCCGCCGCGCTGCTCGCCGACGCCGAGCGCGCCGCCCGGCGCCGGGGCCGCGCGCGCTGAGCCTCGAGGTCCGCGACCGACAATCCCGCCGCGATCCGGCTCTACGAGCGGCGGGCTACGCCTCAGGGCGCTCACGCCGGCTATTATGAGGACGGCGCCGCGGCGCTCCGCTATGAGAAGCCCCTCGACCGTCCCGCCCGGCGCCGGCCGCGCCACGCGGACGACACCATGGCCGACTGGGTCATTCTCGTCGATGCGGCCAAGGATTTCCCCAACGCCGACACGCCCCACAAGGTGATCACCACCAAGGACTACCTGGCGCGGACCAGCCTGTTCCGCGGCACCCGGCCGAAGATCATCAATCTGTCGCGCTCGTTCGCCTACCAGAGCCGCGGCTACTACTGCTCGCTGCTCGCCGAGGCGCGCGGCCACCGCATCATCCCCTCGGTCGAGACCATGGTCGATCTCGGCGCCCGCCAGCTCTACGCCCAGGCCCTGCCCGAACTCGACGACGCCCTCGCCAAGGCGGTCGCCGCCGCCACGGCGACAAGACCTTGCCGGCGCGCATTCTCGTCTATTTCGGCGCCGTCGAGGACCGCCGCTTCGACCGCTTCGGCCGCCTCCTCTTCGACTGGTTCCGCTGTCCGGTGCTCGAGGTCACGCATCGAGAACGGCGACCGGCCGCAGATCAGGCGGCTCGCCTCGGTGCCGGTCACCAAGCTCACCCCGGCCGAACTCGCCTTCTTCCACGAGGCGCTGCACGACCACACCCGCCGCGAGTGGCGCTCGAAGAAGGACCGCGCGACGCCGCGCTATTCCTTCGCCGTCCTCTACGACCCGAACGAGAAGATGCCGCCTTCGGACCTCCCGACCCTCAAGCACTGGTCGCGCATCGCCGAGAAGCAGGGCGTCGAGATCGAGCCGATCACCCGGCGCGACCTCGCGCGGCTTGCCGAATTCGACGCCCTGTTCATCCGCGAGACGACCTCGATCGACAACCACACCTACCGCTTCGCCCGCCGCGCCGTGCAGGAGGGCATGCCGGTCATCGACGACCCGATCTCGATGATCCGCTGCACCAACAAGATCTACCTGCACGAGCTGATGACCGCCAACGGCATCGCCGTGCCGCCGACGGTGATCCTCGGCGGCATGCACGACCTCGCCCGCGCCGCCGACGAGCTCGGCTTCCCGATGGTGCTGAAGGTGCCGGACTCGTCCTTCTCGCGCGGCGTCAAGAAGGTCGACACCGCGCGCGGAGCTCAGGCCCTCGCCAAGGAATGGTTCGAGGACACCGACCTCCTCCTCGCCCAGGCGTTCATGCCGACCGCCTTCGACTGGCGGGTCGGCGTGCTCGGCGGCAAGCCGCTCTTCGTCTGCCAGTACATGATGGCCAAGAAGCACTGGCAGATCGTCAAGCACGGCGCCGACGGCAAGCCGCAGGAAGGCGGCCACAACACCGTGCCGCTCGGCGAGGCGCCGCCGGCGGTGATCGATGTCGGCCTGCGCGCCGCCCAGCTCATCGGCGACGGCCTCTACGGCGTCGACATCAAGGAGACGCCGGACGGCATCTTCGTCGTCGAGGTCAACGACAACCCCAACATCGACCACGGCATCGAGGATCGCCGCCGAGAAGGACCAGGTGTGGATCGAGCTGACCCGCTGGTTCATCGACCGGCTGGAGGCGTGAAGCCGGCGTCTGCCGCCTTTTCGCCGCATCGGCCGTGCTAGGTGCGGTAAGGTGTGTGAACAGAGGGGACTCACCGTGCGAATCCTGATCATCGCGGCGCTTGGCGCCTTGCTGTCCGGCTGCCTCAGCTTGAGCGGCGGTGGCGGCGGTGGTCCGCAGCGGTTCGAACACGGTGTCTGGGTTCGTTCCGACGGCCAGTCGGGCCGGGACAATCCCTCGCTGGCGATGATCTTCGATTCCGACAAGGCGGCCTGCACCCCGCCGGCAGCGCCGAGCCCGACCGCGCCTGCATGGCGAGCCGCGGCTATGTCCTGGTGCCGGCCAGCCAGGCCGCCGCCAAGGCCGCCGAGTTCCGCGCCGCCACCGCCGCCCGCAACAACGCCCCCGTCCAGTAGCCCTCGTCGGCCTTCGGGGTTTAAGCCCCGAGCCTGCTGCGGTTCGCGAAAGCCCGTTCCCGCCGCTCGGGCATCATCACCAGCAGGCAGATGGGCGCCGCGTTCACCTGGATGCGGCCCGACGACCTGGTCTGGAACTACTGGGTCAACAACTACCTCATGGGCGAGAAGCCACCGGCGTTCGACATCCTGGCCTGGAACGCCGACGGCACCAACCTCCCCGCCGCCCTGCACGGCGAGTTCCTCCACATCTTCGAGGGCAACCTGCTCACCCAGCCCGGCGGCTTCTCCGTCCTCGGCAGCCCGATGCAGCTCGCCGACATCAAGGTGCCGCTGTTCGTCACCGGGGCGGTCGTCGACCACCTCACGCCGTGGCTGGGCTGCTACCGCACCACGCAGTTGCTCGGCGGCGATGCCACGTTCGTGCTGAGCTACTCGGGGCACATCGCGAGCCTGGTCAACCCGCCCGGCAACCCGAAGGCGCACTACTGGACCGGCGGGTCGCCAGGGCCCGATCCGCAGAAGTGGCTCGCCGAGGCGACCAAGCACCAGGGCAGCTGGTGGGAGGCCTGGACCGAGTGGTTCAAGCCCTACGGCGGCGAGCAGAAGCGGGCCCCGCGCACACTCGGCAACAAGTTCCACCCGGTCCTCGACCCGGCTCCCGGCCGCTACGTGCACAGCTGAGGCGTGCCGCTCGTCGCGATCGTCCGGCACGGGCAGGCGTCGTTCGGCACCGCCGACTACGACGCCCTGTCCGCCGCCGGGCGGGAGCAGTCCGAGGTCGTCGGGGCGGAGCTCGCCCGGCGCGGGCTGCGCGACCCCGAGGTGGTCGCGGGCACCCTGCGGCGCCAGCAGCACACGGCGAGCCTGCTCATGGCCGCGGCCGGGTACCCGGGCCCGTGCGGCACCGACAAGCGCTGGGACGAGTTCGACCACCTCGCGCTGCTGCACCGCTACGTCGAGCCATCCCGGATCGAGCTCGCGCTGAAGGACTCGCGGGTGTTCCAGCGCCTGATCGACGAGGCGCTCGAAGCGTGGAACCGCGACGGCGGCTGGGCGGCGTTCGCGGGCGACGCCCTGGCCGCCCTGCACGACGTCACCGACCGGCTGGCGACTGGCCGGGACGCGGTCGTCGTCAGCTCCGGCGGGGTGATCGGCGCGCTCGTCGCGGGCCTGCTCGGCGCGCCCGCCGCCACCGGCATCGCGCTCAACCGGGTCTCGGTGAACGGGGCGATCAGCCTCGTCACCGTCGGCGCGCGGGGCCCGAACCTGCTGTCGTTCAACGACCACGCGCATTTCGCGGGCGCCCGGCGGGCCCTCATGACCTACCGCTGAACACCCGACACGGTGAGTCTCGCAAACCAACACGGTGAGTCGCGCAACCCGGCACGCCGAGTTTGACGATCGGGCACGCGCCGCCGTGCCCGAATCGCACACTCGGCGTGCCGAATCGCGGGACTCGGCGTGCCGAATCGCGGGACTCACCGTGGGGTGGGGCGCCCGTCGGCGCCCGTCAGCCCAGCGCGGCGCGGACCTCGCGGGCGATGTCGGCGTGCAGGTCGCGGGCGCGGTCCACCACGGCCTGCATCCAGTAGAACCCGTGGATCATGCCGTCGTAGTTGGTGTAGGTGACCTTGACGCCGTCGGCGCGGAGCTTGTCGGCGTAAAGGCGGCCGTCGTCGCGCAGCGGGTCGAACTCCGCGGTGACGATGAACGCGGGCGGCAGGTCGGCGTGGCTCGCCGCGCGCAGCGGCGAGGCCCGCCAGTCGGGCGTGTCGGTGGCGCCGTCCAGGTAGTGGCCCCAGTACCACCGCATCGACGCGCGCTGCAGCAGGTAGCCCTCGGCGTTCTGGATCGCCGACGGCGTGTCCACGCTGTGCTCGACCGCCGGGTAGATCAGCAGCTGGAACGCGATCGCGGGCCCACCCTCGTCGCGCGCCTTGAGGGCCACGGCCGCGGCGAGGTTGCCGCCCGCGCTGTCGCCGCCGACGGCGATGCGCGCCGGGTCGACGCGCAGCTCCTCGGCGTGCTCGACCACCCAACCCAGGGTCGCCCAGCAGTCGTTGAACGGCACCGGGAACTTGTGCTCGGGCGCCTTCTGGTAGTTGACGGCGACGACGACGCAGCCGGTGTCATTGGCGAGCGAACGCATCGTCGAGTCGATCACCTCGATGTTGAGGATCACCCAGCCGCTGCCGTGGTAGTAGACGATCGCGGGGAACGGGCCCTCGCCCTCGGGCGTGTAGATCCGCACCGGCAGGTCGGCGGTCGGGCCCGGGATGAAGCGGTGCGCCACCGAGGCGACCTCGGGGCCGGGGCCCTGCAGGTCCACGAACGCCAGCGCGGCCTCCCGCGCCTGCGGCACCGTCATCTCCTCGAACGGCGGCTGCCCCAGCGCGGCCAGCTGGTCGAGCAGGGCTTGCACCTGCGGATCCAACACGCGTTCGGTCACGTTCCCTCCCTCGTACACGCCCGAATTACAGCTTCCATCGAAATCGGCAGTTCGTCGATCCGAGCGCCGAAGGGGCGCAGGGCGTCCTCCACCGCCCTGGTCACCGCGGGCGGGGCGATCATCCGACCGCCCTCGCCGCCGCCCTTCACCCCGTGCGCGGTCCACGGCGAGGGCGTCTCCAGGAACGCCACCTCGATCCGCGGCACGTCCGGCGCGCCGGGCACCACGTACTCGTCATAGCTCGCGGCGAGGTTGCGGCCCTCCGCGTCGTAGGCGACCCGCTCGTAGAGGGCCACCCCGATGCCCTGCGCGATCCCGCCGCGGATCTGTCCTTCCAGCGAGCGGGGGTTCACGACCGTGCCGTGGTCGTGCACCGCGACGTAGCGCAGGAACTCCACCTGCCCCGTCTCGGGATCCACCTCGACGACCACGACGTGGCAGCCGTGTCCGACGATCGGGTAGAACGCCCCGAGGTCGGTGCGGTCGGCGTTGGGCAGGGTGAAGAACGGGGGGTCGTAGGTGAAGCTGGCTTCCAGGCCGGACTCCATCCCGTCGGGCAGGCTCGCCTTCTGCCAGTAGGCGGCCATCCCCACGTCGGCGAGCGTCATGCTCGTCTCCGTCCCGCGGACCGACACCACGGCGTCGCGCAGTTCCAGGTCGTCGACCGAGGCCTCCAGCTGGTGCGCGGCGATCGCGAAGATCTTGTCCTTGAGCTTGCGGGCGGCGCCCGCCACCGCGCCCGAGAGCATCACGGTCATGCGGCTGCCGCCGGGCCCCGCCGAGGGCAGGCCGTGCATGGTGGGCGCGAGGTCGATGGCGACCTCCGCCGGGTCGACGCCCAGCTCGGCCGCGATCAGCTGGGCGGTCACCGTCTCCTGCGAGTTGCCCCAGAACGGTGCGAACAGCGTGGCGGTGATGCCGCCGGTGGGGCCGATCCGCATCCGCACGCTCTCGGCCGTGGTGGTGAACGGGGCGGCCGCGCCGATGTTGTGGAACCAGAACTCGCTGGCGTAGTACGTGCTGCGCTGCTGGGCGCACGCGATCCCGATGCCGATGTGGCGGCCTTCGGCGCGGGCCCGTTCCTGCTCGGCCCGCCACCGGTCGACGTCGGCCAGCTCCAGCGCGCGCCGCAGCACCGCCGGGTAGTCGCCGGAGTCGTAGAAGTTCCCGGTGGGGATCTTGTAGGGGAACGCGTCGGGCGGGATGAAGTTGCGCCGCCGCAGCTCGACCGGGTCCACGCCGAGCTCGTCGGCCGCGGCGTCGACCAGCCGTTCCAGCACCCAGTTGGTGACGTCGGAGCCCGCGCCGCGCAGCACGCCCTGCTGGTTCTTGTTGGTGAGCACCGCGGTGACGTCATAGGTGACGCTGCCGATCCGGTACGGGCCCACGATCTGCGACAACGGGTTGGTGTTGCCCGCGATGGCCAGCATGAAGTAGGCGCCGTAGTCGTCGACGACCTTGATCCGCAGGCTGCGGAAGGTGCCGTCGGCGGCCAGGGCCAGCTCGGCGACGTGCGCCCGCTCCGGGGCCTGCGCGTCGGAGGCCAGGAGGTTGTCGGCGCGGTCCTCCATGAACTTCACGGGCCTGCCCGTGACCTTGGCGAGCGCGCCCGCGATGCCGATCTGCTTGGCCAGGAAGTGCTTCGAGCCGAACGAGCCGCCCACCGACAGCGGGTAGAAGTTGAGCAGGTGCGGGGCCACGCCGAGGGTGGCCGACATGACCCAGGCGCCGAAGTTGAGCAGGTTGGTGTTCGACCAGACGTCCATGCGCCCGCTCGCCGGTTCGAACTTCACGACGGCGCCGTTGGTCTCCAGCGGCGCGGCGGTGGCCCGCGGCCAGCGCAGCTCGCGGCGCACGACCCGGTCGGCGGCGGCGAAGTCGGCGTCCACGTCACCGAACGTGAACGCGTGCTGGTAGACGACGTTCGAGCCGAGGTTCTCGTGGACGAGCGCGGCGCCCTCGGCCATGGCGTGCTCGGCGTCCGCGAGGACGGGCAGGGGCGCGTACTCGACCCGGACGAGCGCCAGCGCGTCCTCGGCGACGTAGCGGGACTCGGCGGCCACCGCGACCACGGCCTCGCCGTGGTAGCGCACCTTCTCGACCGCGATCGCGTGCTCCACCACCTCCTCGGCGCAGAACCGCGCGAGCGGACCGATCACCTCGAGCGACTCCGCGCCGGTCAACACGGCGTGCACGCCCGGCAGCGCCCGCGCCGCCGTGGTGTCGATCGACACGATCCGCGCGTGGGCGTGCGGCGACCGCAGCACCGCGGCGTGCAGCATGCCGGGCAGCCGCAGGTCGTCGACGTAGGCGATCGACCCGCGCACGAGCGCCGGGTCCTCCTTGCGGGCAAGGTCCGCGCCGACCCACTGGGTGCTGTGCTCGGTGGTCGCGGTCATGACGAGTGCTCCTCGGCCGGTGGCGCGACGGAAACGGGGGTCGTGATCGTGGTCGGCGCGGTCATGACGCCACCTCGCTCGCCCGCACCACGGCGTCGACGATGTGCTCGTAGCCCGTGCAGCGGCACGTGTTGCCCGCCAGCGCGGTGCGGATCTCGGCCTCCGTCGGCTTGGCGTTGCGGTCGAGCAGCTCCACCGTGGTGGCGAGGAAGCCCGGCGTGCAGAACCCGCACTGCTGGGCCTGCGCGTCCAGGAACGCCTGCTGCACCGGATGCACGTTCGCGCCGCCTGACATGCCCTCGACGGTGACGACGTCCGCGCCGTGCGCCTGCACGGCGAGCATGAGGCACGAGCGCGCGCTGGCCCCGTCGACGAGCACGGTGCATGCGCCGCACACGCCCTGGCCGCAGCCGACGTTGGTACCGGTCAGCCCGAGGTCCTCGCGCAGCAGGTCGACGAGCAGCCTGCGCGGCTCGACCCCGACGCGGTGTCCGACGCCGTTGACGGTCAGCTCGACGACCGCGAAATCGGTGCTCATGTCAGCTCCCTACTCGGCTGAGGGCTTCGGTGAGGGCGCGCCGCACGGCCACCCGGCCGAGGTTGCGGCGCAGGTCGGCGGACGCGTGCACGTCCGCGGGGATCGCGGCGAGGTCGGCGACGGCGGCCGCGGCCACCGCGGCGATCGCCTCGGTGTCGGGGGCCCGCCCGACGGCCGCGTCCTCGGCCCGCGTGGCGCGTACGGCGGTGGGCGCGAGGCCCAGCAGGCCGATCCGCAGCTCCGCGATCCGGCCGTCCCCATCCAGCGCGACGACCACGCAGGCGCCCGCCAGACCCCAGCCGCGCGCCCGGCGCGACACCTCGTGGAACGCCGCGCCGCAGCGCGGCCCGGGGCGGCGGAAGCGCAGCTGGGTGACCAGCTCGTCGGGGCCGCACGCCGTCGCGCGGTGCCCGGTGAAGAACTCCGCGGCCGCCACCGTGCGCGACCCGGACGGCCCGGAGAGGACGACCTCGCCGTCGTGGGCGAGCAGCACCGGCGGCACGCCCGAGGCGGGGTCGGCGTGGGCGACGTTGCCCCCGACCGTGCCCCGGTTGCGCACCGCCGGGTGCGCGATCCGCGCGGCGCAGTCGACGAGCGCGGGCAGCGCCGCCGCCAGTTCGACGTCGGACTCCAGCGCCGCGAGGCGGCGCAGCGCCCCGATCCGCACCACGTCGGCGTCGATCGCGATGTGGTCCAGCTCGGCCACCGGTCCGATGTCGACGAGGACCTCGGCGCCGGTCGTCCGCGCGCACAGCTCGGCGACCAGCGACTGGCCGCCCGCCAGCACGCGGGCCCGGCCGGGCGCGGCGGCGAGCGCGGCGACGGCCTCGTCGACGGTCGTGGTCCGCTCGTAGCGGAACGGGGCGGGCTTCACTTGATCGCCTGCGGGTTGACCGGAGAGCCGACCGCCTTGCTGAACGTGAGCGGCGGCGCGATGAGCTGGAACTCGTAGACGCCGTCCTCGGCGCAGTCGTCGGCCAATGCCTCGAGGTCCCAGATCTCGCCCAGGTGGATTCCGGCGTTGACCAGCATGATGATGTGCAGCGGCTGGAAGACGTCGGCCGTCTCGTTGGGCAGCACTTCGGTGCCCCACGTGTCGGTCACCACCGCGGCCACGTTGCGTGGGCAGAAGAAGTCGGCGACGCCAACGCCCAGCCCGGGGGCAGGCCCTCCGGCGTAGTCACCCCAGTTGCCGATGTCGCGGCGCTGGGCGATCTGCCCGGTCCGCACCAGCACGAAGTCGCCCTCACCGACCTCGACGCCCTGTGCGCTCGCGCACGCTGCCAGGTCCTCGGCCTGGATCGCTTCGCTCACGTCGAGCCACGGCTTGCCCTTCGAACGGGGGACGTCGAGCAGCACGCCGCGCCCGACCATCCCTTCCCGGGCGTTGAAGATCGAGTTCTTCTGGGCGCCCTTGCTGGTGACCAGCTCGGTGCCGTAGCCGTTGTACATCTTGCCGTCGTGGAAGATGTGCGCGAGCGCGTCCCACTGCGTGGACGCCTGCAGCATGATGTACGCGGCGTCGTCGGTGAAGCGCAGTTCGGCGAGGTGTTCCTGCGCGCCCGAGGCGATGTCGCCGCCGTCCCAGAGCATGGTGTGGATCGGGTTGTAGCGCCCGAACGAGCCCGTCTGCGGGCCCTCGTCGTCGAGCGGCAGGGCGAGCGAGAACACCTTGCCCTTGCGCACGAGCTGCGCCGAGGCCTTGATCCGCTCGGGGGTGACGTAGTTGAGCGTGCCCTTCTGGTCGTCGGGGCCCCACTTGCCCCAGTTGTTGTACTTGGCCGCCAGTGCACGCACGGTCTCGATCGTCGGGGCGGTGGTGGTCACAGACGTGTCCTCTCCGGTCAGTACATGGCGGCACCGGCGTTGACGTTGAGGTCCTCGCCGGTGATGGACGCCGCGGCGTCGGACGACAGGAACGTGCAGGCCCGCGCGATCTCCTCGGCGCGGACCACCCGGCCAAGCGGCGACGCGCTGGTGAACGCGGCGCGCGCCTCCTCCTCCGTGATGCCGCGGGCCGCCGCCTGGTTGCGCAGCACGTCGACGAGCCGCGGCCCGTCGACCGCACCCGGGCAGACGGAGTTCACCCGGATCCCGTGCGGGCCCAGCTCCAGCGCGAGCGTGCGGACCAGGCCGATCACGGCCATCTTCGACGCCGCGTACGGGGTGCGCCCGTAGAGCGGACGCTTGCCGGTCATCGACGAGATCGCGATGAGACTGCCCGCGCCGACTGCGATCAGCGACGGGATGAAGGCGCGGAAGGTGAGGAACACGCCGTCGAGGTCGGTGGCCAGGCACTCCCGCCACGCGGCGAGCTCGATCTCGTGCATCGGGGCGGTGGGGCCGCCGATGCCCGCGTTGGCGACCACGGTGTGCACGGCGCCGAAGCGCTCCAGCACGCTCTTGGCCATGGTCTCGACCGAGGCCTCGTCGGCGACGTCACAGGGAAGGGCGAGCGCGACGCCGCCCCCGCCCTCGATCTCGGCGACGGTGTCGGCGAGAGTGGCCGTGTCCCGCGCGGTGGCCGCGACCGCGTAGCCCGCCTCGGCGTAGCCGACGGCGATGGCGCGGCCGATGCCGCGGTTCGCTCCGGTGACGACCGCCACCGGCGGGGCCGGGTCGCTGGTCTGCGGGGACACGGCGCTCCCTCCCGCCCGACCACCACGGTGTAACCGGACCCCTCGATCCTGGAACGCGCGAACGCCGTCTTCTATGGGAAAGGGCCCAAAGATCGGCCCGGTTCTCCGGGTAGATCCCTCAAGGAATCCGGCGCGCGCGTTGGACGTCACGCACCGTGAACGCCAGCTGCAGCTCCATCCGGGTGGCGATCGTGCGCAGGTCGCGGCGGATCAGCTGCTCGACGCGGGTGAGCCGGTAGGCCACCGTGTTCGGGTGCACGATCAGCGCCTTCGCCGCGGCGGGGACGGAGGCGCCGACCGTGAGCCAGGTGCGCACGGTGTCGCACAGCTGCGACTTCTTCCGGGCGTCGTGCTCCTCCAGCGGGCGCACCAGCGTGTCGGCGAACGACCGCAGCGCCTCCGTGGTGCCCGTGCGCAGCAGGTAGGCGGCGAGCCCGAGCTGTCGAAGGTCGAGCACGCCGTCGGTGCCCGCGTCGGGGCACAGCTCGACCGCCGCGGCGGCGACCGAGAACGCGTCGGCGAAGCCCAGGTCGGTGACGGTCGGCCCCAGCACCGTCGCCACCCGCTGGACGCCCGCCCGGGCGGCCACCAGCTCGTGCACCCGGCCCACGGTCGGCGTGGGGTCGGGCGCCGCGGCCAGGATCAGCACCAGGAGGCCGTCGTGGGCGCCGACCAGCGGCCGGGGCGTGTCGAGCGTGGCGCGCACGGAGTCGGCGAGCTTGTCCGCGTCCCCGTTGACGGCGACGACGGCGAGCGCCTGCGGCCCACCGAGGTCGTGGCCCAGCGCCGCGGCCCGTTCGAGCACGGTGCCCGAGAAGTGGCTCGCCTCGGTGCGCAGCAGCTCGTCCACGAGGTCGCCCGCCAGCCGGTTGGCGGTGTCGGCCCGGTCCCGTTGCTTCAGCAGCTCCACCGCGACGACCAGGGCGAACCGCTCGATCACCCGGCGCTGCGCCGGGTTGGGGACGGCCGAGATCCCGGTGCCCCAGAGCCTGCCGACGAGCTGGCCGCCGACCACGACCGGCGCCACCCACGCGGGCGTGCCCGCGCTGCCGCACGCCCGTATCGGGATGACCTCGTAACGCGTTCGCAGCGACTCCAGCGCGGTGCGCACCGGGCTGCGCCTGCGGGCGGCCGGGTCGGGCGCGGGGGTGGTCGTGTCGGCGGGGGCGACGGCGAGGACGGTGTCGTCGCCGTCCTCGATGGTGATCGAGGCGTGCAGCGCCTCGGCGAGCAGCTCGGCCAGGCGCTGCAGCCCGGCCTCGTTGAGCAGCAGCTGCATGAGCCGCCGGTGCTGGGCCTCGGCCACCTCCAGCACCTCGCGCTTGGCTTCCAGCTCGGTGATCGTGCGCTCCTGCGCGGAGCGCAGCTCGGCCGTCTCCAGCGCGAGCGTCGCGTGCTGGGCGAGCAGCTCGATGAGCTCGACCTCGGCCGCGCCGAACTCCCGCGGCGCGCGGGAGTAGGCGACCAGCACACCGCGGGGGGCCGTGTTCGCCAGCGGCACGGCCAGCAGCGCGCGGAAGCCCTCGCCCGCCGCCCGCCGCCGCGACGACCCGTACGCCTCGCCGCGGGTGATGTCCGGGACCGCGATCGTGATGCCCTCCCGGAACGCGTGCGCGGCCACCGTGTCCGCGTCCGGGCTGTCGGGGCGCACGATCAGGGCGTGCTCCCGGTTGAGCCGCGCGACGTACCCGGGGGAAAGGCCGTGCCAGCCGCGCGCGAGCAGCCAGTGCCCGGACGCGTTGACCAACATCACCGCGCAGACGTCGAAACCGATGAGGCGGCAGGCCTGCTCGGCGATCCGGCCGAGCATCACGTCGAGCGGCTCGGCCGCGTTCACGCCGCGGACGACGTCCGCGACCGCCGACAGCCACGCCCCCAGCAGCTGTCGGGTCTCCGCGAGGCTGTTCGGCGCAAGCGTGGACATCGGCGGCCACCTCCGATTCCCGCGGATTCTACGAGGTAAGGGCCCGGCCGGGAGGACGACGCGAAACTCGGAGGCGCGGGACGACCACTTACCCCGAACATCAATGCCATGGCCGTACTCGCCTACGACACCGGATACGTCGCCGCCGACGCCGAGCGCGACTTCCGCAGGATGCGCCGTCAGGGCCGCTGGTCGCGGCTCGCGACGAGGCTGCGGCCTGATCTGCGGCGAGCAGCACCCGGCTGTCGTTGTTCGCCGACGTCGTCGCCGGGCTGGGCGCCACCGCGCGCCACGACCTGGGGTTGCAGGCCGTCGACCTGGACACGATCGTCGGCAGCGTCGGGCGCGCCCACGAGTTCGACCGCGGCTTCCGGCCGGGGCCCACGATCGACGAGCGGCGCTGGACGGCGATCGACCGGGCGCTGCGCAACGGGGAGTCGCTGCCGCCGGTCACCCTCTACCGCGTGGCGGGACGCCACTTCGTGCAGGACGGGCACCACCGCGTCTCGGCGTCGCGGGCGGTCGGGCGCGAGAGCGTCGACGCCTTCGTCACCGAGGTCCTCACGGCCTGATCTGTCTCAACCTGAGCCGAGATCTTCTCAGTGGCTCGGGGCCCGTGGTGGGATCCGCTCGTGTCCACGCCGACCCCGAGCGGGCCCTCCCGGATGACCACCTGGCATCAGGAGTTCTTCGCCGCCGTCGGCAAGTGGCCGTGGCTCGCGGACCTCAACGACAGCGTCTCGGGCGTCGTGCAGCCCGTCTACGACCGGTTCCGCGGCAACCTCGCCGTGGAGCTGCTGCACGGCGGGCGGTGGGCCGGGCACGCGCTGCACCCCGCGCTGTCCGACCTCCCGATCGGCTTCTGGTCGGGCTCGCTGCTGCTCGACGTGATCGGTGACGACACCGCCACGAACGGGAAGCTGGACGCGGCGGGCACGCTCAGCGCGGCGGGCCTCGCGGCGGCGGTGGCCACGGCCGTCACCGGCGTCGCGGACTGGACGGTCAGCGACGGCGAGGACCGCCGCGTCGGGCTCTTCCACGGCCTGCTCAACGGCGCGGCCACGGCGCTGCAGGGCGCTTCGCTGGCCGCGCGCCTGTCCGGCCACCGCGGCTCGGCGCGCACGCTCGGCATGGCGAGCATGGCCGTCACCACGGCCGCGGGCTTCGTCGGCGGCCACCTCGTGCAGGGCCGCGGGGCGATGGTCAACCGGGTGGCGAGCCACACCGGGCCCACGCGCTGGGTGAAGACCGTCGCGTTCGACGAGCTGCCCGACCGCGAGCCGATGGGCGTCGACGTCGAGGGCCGCAAGGTGCTGCTCTACCGCGACGGCGAGACCGTCCACGCGATCGACGACGTGTGCAGCCACGCGGGCGCCGCTGCTCTCCCGGGGCACGGTGGTCGACTGCGTCGTCACCTGCCCGCTGCACGAGTCGCAGTTCGACGTGCGCGACGGCCACATCGTCCGCGGCCCCGCCCACCACCCCCAGCCCGCCCTGCCGTCGCGGGTGCGCACGGCTGGATCGAGGTCCGCGGCACCCAACCCGGGCGCAGACGCGCGAAAACCTGAGGAGGAACGCCATGGCGTGGGAAGCGGTCGCGGACACCGACCAGCTCGAAGAGGGCGACATGATGGTCGTCCAGCTCGGCGGGGAGCCGATCTGCGTGGTGCGGCTCTCCGAAGAGGAGGCCGTCGCGTGCCACAACACCTGCACGCACCAGCAGCAGCCGCTCAACGAGGGCTACCTGCAGGACGACGACACGCTCATCTGCCCGGCGCACAACTCCCGCTTCGACCTGCACACCGGCGAGCCGATCGGCATCCCCGCGGTGACCGCGATCCCCATCTACGCCTGCAAGATCGAGGACGACGCGATCTGGGTGGACTTCGAGCAGCAGACTCAACGACGCCCCGATCCCGCACAAGCCGTACCACTAGCGGCCGGGACGGCGGCGTACCTCGTGCCCGGGCATGACCGCTGACCACTACGTGCCACCACCCGCGAACCGTGGGCCGCGACGCGGTGTTCGTGCGCCATCGGCACAAGAGCCCGCAGGTCGCCGACTCCGCCTACATCGCGCCCACGGCGGTGCTGTGCGGCGACGTCACGGTCGGCCCGCACAGCCGGGTGCTGTTCGGCGCGGTCGTCACCGCGGAGGGCGGGCCGGTGGAGATCGGCGCGCACTGCGTCGTCATGGAGAACGCCGTGGTCCGCGGCGTGCCGCAGCACCCCACCCGGCTCGGCGACCACGTGTCGTCGGCCCGCACGCCTCGCTCACCGGGTGCGTGATCGAGGGCGACACCCGCATCGCCACCGGCGCGGTGGTGTTCAACGGGGCGCGCCTGGAGGTCGGGGCGCAGCTCGAGTTCCACGCGGTCGTCTACGTCAACACGGTCGTGCCCGCGGGCATGGCGGTGCCGATGGGCTGGTTCGCGGGCGGCGACCCCGCCGAGCTCGTGCGCGCCCTCGGACCGGGAGCGCATCCGCGCGCTCATGGGCCCGCTCGACTACGCGGGCACGGTGTTCGGGGTGGCAGGCGGCGACGAGGTGGTGCCCGACATCGCCCGCCGCTACACCCGCAGCCTCGCGCTGCACCAGCGCGACCAGGTGCTCCCCGCGGGCCAGCACGCCAGGCTCGACGACGGCCGACCGGCCGAGCCCCCGCCGGTCTGGGCCGCCGACGGCGGCTAGCCGCGCAGCGTGGCGCTCGGCGCGTGGCCGTAGCAGCCCTGGTAGAGCGCGGCGAAGCGGCCGTGGTGCGCGAACCCCCAGCGGGCCGCGATCTCGGCGACGGTGCCGCCCGCGGCCGGGTCGGTGACCTGCAGCTCCCGGTGGGCCCGTTCGAGGCGCACCCGGCGCAGGTAGGCCATCGGCGTGGTGTCCAGGTGCCTGCGGAACGCCTCCTGCACGGTGCGCGTGCCCGACCCGCGCCGCCGCGGCGATCTCGGTGAGCCCGATCGGCTCGCCCGCGTGGTCGTCGATGAACGCGACGGCCCGGCGCACCGCGCTCGGCATCGGCGCTGCCGGGCCGGGCCGGGTCGGTGCCCGTCGTCGTGTTCGGGAAGGTCTCGAGCATGGTGGCGGCCAGCAGCCGCATGGTCTGCGCGTAGATCAGCGGGCTGCCGTAGGCGAGCTCGTTGGTGCAGAAGTCGCGCGTGATGTAGCGCACCAGCTCCTGCCAGTGCCGGACCCGCTCCGGCGAGGCCGCTCGCGACAGGCCGAACCGCACCTGCCGGGCCGGGCTCCCCGCCCACCTCGGCGGCCACCCGCTGGACGACGTCGAGGTCCAGCTTGACCAGCCCGGCGCGGAAGTCGTCCCAGTGGATGCGCATCGGGCGGGCCGGGTCGAGCACGAACAGCTCCCCGACGGCCGGGGCCGAGCTCGTCGTGGCCCGCCTGCAGCCGCAGCCGTCCGCCGAGCATCTGCCCGACCAGGAGGTAGCCGAACGGGTCGGTGTCGACGCGGCAGTTCATGGAGTGCTCGTACCGCGCGACGAAGAAGCTGCCGCCGTCGGTGATGTGGTGGCGGAACCGGAAGGCGTCCCGGTTGCCCGACAGCCGCACCGAATGCTCGACGTAGGTCGTCTGCAGGTAGCCGTGGGCCTCTTCCGGGTCCTTCGTATCGATGCTGATGCGCGCGGGCGACTGGGTCGGCACGATCGGCACCTCCTGACTGCGCTTCGGGAGCCACGAGGTCACGCTGGGGAGTGACACGCTCACTGTAGGGTGCCGATCCGCGAACGCTGTCCGATTAGCGCCGGACGGTTATCCTCTATACGCGGACGGTAGTCGACGGACGTTGTCCGATCGTACGTGATCGGGTTACAAAACGTGGCGTGTGTACTGGCAACGGTCGCTCCCCCGCACCGATCGGGGCGGCGTCCGACCTCCCCGTTTCCTACCCGAGCGCGCTGACGCGATCGGTCCCCAGCCTGTCCGCCGAACGCGATGCCCTTGGCCTCCTTGCCGATCGCGGTCAACACGATCACCGCCAGGAACACCGGCACGATCGTCACCACCAGCGCGAACGGGTAGCCGTGCGTGCGCGGCCAGCGCCTGCTGGATCGGCAGGTTGAGCGCCGCGAGCAGGTTGCCGAGCTGGTAGGTCACGCCGGGGTAGAAGCCGCGGATCGTGTCCGGTGACATCTCGGTCAGGTGCGCGGGGATGACCCCCCATGCGCCCTGCACGCACACCTGCATGAGGAACGAGCCGAGCGCGAGCCAGCCCGCGGTCGTGGACAGCGCGAAGATCGGCACGATCGGCAGCGCGAGCACCGCGGCGAAGATGATCGTGCGCCGTCGCCCGAAGCCGCTCCGACAGCGACCCGAACACGACGCCGCCGATGGTCGCGCCCACGTTGTAGAGCACGGCGATCCAGGTGGCGAGGGCCGTCGACAGGCCTGCGCCGCCGTCGTCGGTCGCCTTGAGGAACGTCGGGTAGATGTCCTGGGTGCCGTGGCTCATCCAGTTGAACGCGGTCATGAGCAGGATGAGGTAGCCGAAGCGGCGCAGCACGGCCGGGTTGAACAGCACGTCGCGCAACGACGACCGGGTCATCCGCATCTTCTCGCGGGTGTCCTGCCACACCTCGGACTCGCGCACCCGCGTGCGGATGAGCAGGCTGATCAGCGCCGGGATGATCGACAGCGCGAACAGCCACCGCCACGAGAGGCCCAGCCCGGACAGCACGACCAGGGACGCGAGCGAGGCCAGCAGGTAGCCCAGCGAGTAGCCCTGCTGCAGCACACCGGAGAAGAAGCCGCGCCGCCCCGGCGGGATCTTCTCCATCGCGAGCGCGGCGCCGAGGCCCCACTCGCCGCCCATGCCGATCCCGTAGAGCAGGCGCAGCACCAGCAGCACCGTGAAGTTCGGGGCGAACGCGCAGAGGAACCCGACGACCGAGTAGAAGGACACGTCGACCAGCAGCGGGATCCGGCGGCCCGCCCGGTCGGCCCACACCCCGAAGATCACGGCGCCGACCGGGCGCATGACCAGCGTCGCGGTCGTGAGGAACGCCATCTGGGTGAGCGAGACCCCGAAGTCCTTCGCGATCTCGGCGTAGACGAGCACGACGAGGAAGTAGTCGAACGCGTCCATCATCCAGCCGAGCAACGCAGCGATGAACGAGTTGCGCTGGTCCGAGGTGAGCGGCTCGCGCTGCTGCGGCATGACACGTCCTTTCCCCGCCGTGCGCGGGACGCTACGCCCGCCGACCGCGTTTCGCTGGGTCGACGAAGGCCACCTCGGACGGCGCGTAGGGTCGCGCCAATGTGCTGCGGCGACGCGGAAGTGCTGGATCTGCCGCCCGCCGTCATCGCGATGCTGGCGCGCTACCGCGGCCTCCAGGCCGACCGACGGCTGGGACTGGGGCGACGACCGGATCGAGATGTTCCGCTGGGCCCGGTTCGCCCGGCTCGGCGACGTCTTCGCGGCGTACGGGCGCACCGGCGACTGGCCGCAGGCCGTGCGGGACGCCGTGGGGCCCGAGCCGCCCGCGGGGATCGTCGTCGTGCGGGTCACCGACGACGGGGTCGAGGTCCGCTGCGGCCCGGCCCGGCCGGTCGTCGCGGGCGTCCCGACGCCGCTGGACGTGGTCGTCGACGCCGCGGTCGACCGCGAGGTGGCCGCCGTCGTCGCGGGCGAGGCGCTCACGGTGGCGGCGCGCGGAGCGGGCATCGCGACCCTCGACGTCGACGGGCCCGACGTGCCGGTGACCGTCGACGGCGCGCCCGTGTCGCTCGCCGCCGCGCTCCGCCCGACCGCCGGGGCCCGGCTGCGGCTGCGCGCGGCGCGCTGCGCGCGCTGGTCGGTCACCGACGCCACCGGCGGGGCGTGGTTCCCCGACGGCGTGCTGCACAAGTGGGACGTGCGCGGGCGGCCGTTCTTCCACGCCGACGACGTCACGCTCGCCGTCCCGGCCACCGCGCTCACCGTCACCTGCGCGCGGGGCCTGGAGTTCGACGTCGTCGCCACCGAGATCAACGCCGGACGTGGAGGCCGTCGTCGAGGTCGAGCCGCCGCGGCGCTTCGACCCGGCCGCGGACGGCTGGTACGGCGGCGACCTGCACGTCCACATGAACTACAGCGGCGACCTCGTGTGCACGCCCGCCGACGTGGCCCGGATGCAGCGCGGCGAAGGCCTGCACCTGGCCAACGTGGTGGCGGGCAACTGCCAGACCTCGCTGGTGTACGACCGGGAGCTGCTGGAGGAGTTCGCGGGCGTCGACCTGCCCTGGTCGGACGGGCAGATCGTGGCCCGCGCGGGCGTCGAATACCGCAACGACCTGCTCGGCCACGTCCACGCGCTGGGCCCGGACGCGCCGCCGAGCCGCTACTACACCGGCCACGAGCGGTCCGACCACCCGGAGGACTGGCCGCCGAACCAGGCCGCGTGCGCCGAGCTGCGGAGCCTTTCGGCCACGGTCGGCTACCCGCACCCGGTGTTCGCCCCGTTCGGCGACGACGGTTCCACCGAGGCGTTCTTCGCCAACCCGCGCTCGGTCGAGGCCAGGGAGCTGGTGGTCGACGCCGCGCTCGGGCTCGTCGACGCGATCGACGTGCTCTCCCCGTTCGACGACGAGGCCGCCGTCTACCTCTACCACCGGCTCCTGTCGTGCGGGCTGCGGCTCACGGCGACCGCGGGCACCGACGTGTTCCTCTCCTTCGCCAACGGCCCCGGCGTCGCGTCCAACCCGCCGGGCTGGGCGCGGGTCTACGCCCACCTCGGCGTGCGGCCGCTCTCGGTCGAGGCGTTCAAGGACGCGATCCGCGACGGCCGCACCGTCGTGACGAACGGGCCGTGGCTGACGTTCACGGTCGCGGGCCACGGGCCCGGCGCGGTGATCGACGCCGCAAAGGGCGACCGGTTGGCCGTCACCGCGACGGTGAGTCGGCGCCGACCGGCTCACGATCGTCGGGCCGGACGGCGTGCTCGCCGAGACCGGCGACGGGCGCCTTGCGGGTGAGATCGAGGTGGACGGGCCGACGTGGGTGGCGGCCGTCGCCCGCGGCCCCGCGACCGGGCTCGCGCCGAGCGGGCTGGCCCACACCACGCCGGTCTACGTCGACGTGGACGGCGCCCGCGTGGCCCGCGCCGCCGCCGCGGACTGGTGCCTCGGCCTCATCGACGGCCTGCAGCGGCTGCTCGTCGAGCACGGCTCCTTCCAGCCCGAGCACCGGGACCGCCGCCTCGCCGAGTACGCCGAGCTCCTCGACGCGGGCCGCCGGTACTACCGCGGCGTGCGGGACGCGGCCCCGTGGTGAGCGCCGACCCCCGGCTCGACCTCGCCGTCGGCGCGCTCGACCTGCACGGCGGACCCGTGCGGTTCGTGCACCCCCGCGAGCCGACGGCGCTCCTGGACGACGAGGACGTCGCCGCCGACCAGGCCTACCCGCCGTACTGGGCCGAGGTGTGGGAGAGCGGCGTCGAGCTGGCGCACGCCGTGTCCGCCCGCGCCTGGACCGACCGGGCGGTGCTGGAGCTCGGGTGTGGGCTCGGGCTCCCGTCGCTCGCGGCCGCGCTCGCAGGCGCCCGCGTGCTGGCCACCGACCGTTCCGCCGACGCACTCGCCTTCGCGGGCGCGAACGCCGCGCAGAACGGCGTCGCCGTGGAGACCGCGCTGTGCGCGTGGGCCGAGCCCGCGCCGCTGCTGGCGCGGGCGCCATGGGACCTCGTGCTGGCCGCCGACGTGCTGTACGGCCAGCGCAACGTCGACGAGCTCACGGCGCTGCTCCCCCGGCTGGTCGAGGACGGCCCGGACGGGGGTGAGGTGTGGGTCGCCGACCCCGGGCGCCCCCTCGCCCCGGCGTTCCTCGCGGCGGCCCGGGAGCGCTGGGCCGTGGTCGAGACGCTTCCGACCCGACGGCACGACGTCGGGATCCACCGCCTGACGGGCCCGCGCCGGTAGGCGGGCCGCTCACCGCGAGCGGCCGACCCGCTCCCGCCGCTCGGCCAGGGTCTCCGGGAACACCTGCTGCCTGCGCACCGTGTCGGACAGCGCCTGCCACGTCCGCGCGCAGTCGCCCGCGGCGGCGGCGATGAGCGCGACGCAGTGGGCGGGCAGCCCGCGCGCGAGCTCGGCCAGGTCGGTGTCCTCGATCGCGCTCGCCGCGAGGAGCCCGGCCAGGAGCCTGCGGCCGGTGGTCGTGTAGCGCAGCGCCGGGTCCATGCAGAGCTTGGCCACCAGGAGGTGCCCGACGGCGTGCGGCGCCGCGGGGCGGCCCGGGCCGCGGCCGCCCCCGAGGGCCCGGGGTGCCGGGCGGTCGCCGGGCTGGCGCATCCGGTTGCGCACGTCGCGGACGGTGCTCGGCGAGACCCCGGCCTTGCGCGCCGCCTCGCGCAGCGAGATCCCCGGCTCGGCGGCCAGGACGTCGCGCGCGATCTGACGCCCGCGGCCGGTGTCCACGGCCCGGCGGCGCCCGTTGCGGCCGACCCTGACCTCGGTCGGGGAGGCGGTGCCGCGCAGCCTGCCGACGGTGCCCGGCGCGAGACCGGACGCCACCGCGACCCGCCGCGTCGACCACTCGGGGTGCTCGGCCAGCAGCGTGGTGGCGTGGCGCTTGCGGTCGTCGGTCGAGATCGGATGGCCGTGATCGGCGTTGGCCGCGACGGCGATCGCGAAGATCTCCGCGACGTCGTCGAAGCACAGCCGCGCCGCGATCTGCCGCTCGCCGCGCAGGATCGGCGGCCCGAACACGGTGCCTGCCGTCGACCACGCGCCGGGTGGGCGCGTGCACGATGATCGCGGGCAGCGGCCTGCGGGTGCGCGCTAGTGCGCGGGCGTAGTTGTCGTCGAGTTGCGAACGCGGCGAGCCGTCGAGCACCAGCTCTTCGACGTCAACCAAGACGGGACCGGTGAGTTGACCTGCCGGACTCGTAGGCATGACCTGCCCGACCCCCGATCGCTGCGGCGCAGGTCACAGTACGCGGAGCGGGCGCTATCCACAAGTCTTAAAGATAGAATGCGGCCATGTGCTAATAACTGTTCACGCAGTGAAGCTTGCGGTGGCCAGCGAGGCGGCCGACTCGCGGAGTGCGACGGCGACGGCGCCCATCACGGGGGCCCGGGGTCCCAGTGCGGCCAGGACGATCGGCAGATCGGCCGTGGCGCTCGGGATTCCGCAGCGCCGCACCATCTCCCGCATCGGCGCGAGCAGGAACTCGCCCGCCACGGCGAGCTCACCGCCGATGAGGATGAGCTCCGGGTTGAACACGTTGCACAGGTTGGCGATGGCGATGCCCGCCTGACGGCCGGTGTCGGCCAGCACCCGGACGCACGAGTTGTTGCCCTCGCGGGCCGTGCGGACGACGTCGGCGATCGTGAGCTGCTGGCCGAGCATGGGTTCGAGCAGCTCGACGACGCGCCGCGCCGCGACGACGGTCTCCACGCAGCCCCGGTTGCCGCAGCGGCAGACCTGCCCGAACTCGTCGGTGGTGATGTGCCCGATCTCGCCCGCGGTGCCGTCGCGGCCGCGCACCACCTGGCCGCCGAGCACGAGGCCCGCCCCGACCCCCTCGGAGAGCTTCACGTAGGCGATGTCGGAAAGCCCGCGCGCGGCACCCCAGTACAGCTCCGCCACCGCGCCCAGGTTGGCGTCGTTGTCGACGACGACGGGCATGCCGAGCCGCTCCGAGGCGAGTCGCACGGCGTCGACCCCGACCCAGCCCGGCATGATCGACGGCGCCCCGACCTTGCCCGGTGCGGAGGTCGATCGGCGCGGGCAGCCCCATGCCGGCTCCGACGATCGCGGTGGGCTGCTCGCCGAGCTCGTCCAGCAGCTCACGGAAGAGCTTCTCGGCCTGGTGCATGCCGTCGACGGCGGGGAGGTTCGGCTCGAGCTCGACGCGGCGCTCGGCGAGGATCTCGTGGGCCCGGTCGGCGATCACCACGGTGAGGTGGCGGTGCCCGTAGTCGATGCCGAGCAGCAGGCCTGTGGCGCGGGTGAGCCGGACGACCTTGCGGCGACCCACCTCGGAGACCTGCACGAGCCCGCCCGCCAGCAGCTCCCGCACGATGTTCGACACCGTGGCGGCCGCGAGGCCGGTGCCCCGCGCCAGCCCGGCCTGCGCGATCTCCCCGTGCTCGGTGAGCAGCTGGAGCACCCGCAGCCGGTTGGAGCTGCGCAGGGCCGCCTGTGATCCCGGACGGTCGTGGCCGTTGACAACTGACATGTTCCGTCGGCCTCCGACCGAGTGGGCCACGTAAGCCCCTGACGCCCGCCAACGGTACACGAGCAGCGGAAATGGTCATCTGAACAGGATCCCGTTTGGACGTCCACCCCTGTTGACGCCCTCGATTCGGCCTGCGAATGTCCGGGGCCGTCTGGCGGTGCGGCCCATCTCGTTCCGGGCCGGTGGCGCGGAAGGTGGCGAGGCGTCGTGATGCGGAGCACGCGTTTACCGGTGCCGTTCCTGGCGGTTGTGGCGGGGTTCGCCCTGGCCTCCTGCGGGTCGACGCCTACGACCAACCCGGTGGCGAACCCGAACGCCAACCGGGTGAGCATCGCCATGGTCACCCACGGGCAGGCGGCGGACCCGTTCTGGGCGCAGGTGCAGAAGGGCGCCCAGCAGGCGGCGGCGGACTTCAACGTCGACCTGCGCTACAGCTCGCCCCCGACCACGGATCCGCAGGCCCAGGCGAAGCTGATCACCGACGCGGCGGGGCAGAAGCCCGCGGCCATGGTGGTGACGATCCCCGACCCGGCGACGCTCACGGCGCCGATCAAGCAGGCCAGTGCCGGGGAATCCCCGTGATCGTGGCGAACGTCGGGCTCAATCAGCTGGACCAGGTCGGGGCGCTCACCTTCGTCGGCCAGAACGACCAGCTGGCGGGCCAGGAAGCGGGCACCGTCATGGCCGCGGCAGGGGCACGGCACGCGCTCTGCGTCATCCACGAGGCGCAGAACACCGCGCTGACCGACCGGTGCACGGGCTTCGGTGGCCAACTGACCAAGGCGGGCGGCACCTCGCGGGTGCTGCAGGTCGACGGCTCCGACCAGCCGGGCGCACAGGCCGCGATCGCGGCGGCGCTGACCCAGGACCCCGCGGTCGACAGCGTGCTGGCCACCGGCATCCAGGGGTTCGGCGCCGCGAGTGCCGCGGTGAAGGGGCTGAACGCGGGCGGGCGGATCAAGCTCGGCACGTTCGACGTCTCGGTCGACAACCCGAACGACCTCGCGGCGGTGCAGAGCGGCGAGGCCCTGTTCGTCGTCGACCAGCAGCCGTTCCTGCAGGGCTACGACGCGGTGCAGACGGCGGCGTTCCAGGCGCGGTTCGGCCAGCACCCGTTCCGGCCGATCTACACTGGGCCGAGCTTGGTGACGAAGGACAACGCGGCCCAGGTGCAGAAGCTCTACCAGGCGCTGGGCAACGCCAACAACCAGTCGCGAGTCTCGGTCGCGATGGTCACGCACGGGCAGGGCTTCGACCCGTTCTGGGCGCTGGTCCGCAAGGGCGCCGAGCAGGCGGCGGCCGACTACAACGTCGACCTGCAGTACAGCTCGCCCGACACGACCGACCCGAACGCGCAGGCGAAGCTGATCACCGACGCGGCCGCGCAGGGGCCCGCGGCGATGGTGGTGACCATCCCCGACCCGGCCGTGCTCGTCGCGCCGATCAGGCGGGTCACGAGCTCCGGGCTGCCCGTCGTCGTGATGAACATCGGCCTCGACCAGCTCGCCGCCGTCCGCGGTCTCACCTACGTCGGCCAGGACGAGACCCTGGCGGGCCAGGAGGCGGGCACCGCGATGGCCTCGGCGGGCGTCAAGCACGGGCTGTGCATCATCCACGAGGAGCAGAACGTGGCGCTGGTCAACCGGTGCGACGGGTTCAGCAAGCAGCTCGCCGCGACCGGCGGCACGGTCACGGTGCTGCACGTCAACGGCGCGCAGCTGCATGAGGCACAGCAGCAAGTCATGACCGCACTGGCGCAGGACCCGAGCATCGACGGCGTGCTGGCCACCGGCATCACGGCTTCAGCGCGGCAGGCGGGGCGCTGCAGAGCATGAACGCGTTCGGCAAGATCAAGCTCGGCTCGTTCGATGTCTCGACGACCAACCTGACGGCCGTGCAGAACGGCCAGTCCGAGTTCGCGGTCGACCAGCAGCCGTTCCTGCAGGGCTACGACGCGGTGCAGATAGCGGCGTTCCAGGCGCGGTTCGGCCAGCACCCGTTCGGGCCGATCTACACCGGCCCGAGCCTCGTCACCAAGGACAACGCCGCGCAGGTGGCGAAGCTCTACCAGGGCAATGCGCCCGTGCTCGTGCAGCAAGGCGGATACCCGAGCTGAGAGGAATGTGCTCGCATGAACCTCGCCGCCGCAACACTCACGCTGCAGCTCAGCGGGTTGGACATCGCCCTGCTGGTGATCTACTTCAGCTTCGTCATCGGCATCGGCTTTGCGCTGAAACGCCTGGTCACGACGTCGGCGGACTTCTTCCTGTCGGGCCGGTCGCTGCCCGCGTGGGTCACCGGAATCGCGTTCATCAGCGCCAACCTCGGCGCGATCGAGATCCTCGGTATGGCGGCCAGCGGCGCGCAGTACGGGATCTCGATCGTGCACTACTACTGGATCGGCGCCGTCCCCGCGATGATCTTCCTCGGCGTCGTGATGATGCCGTTCTACTACGGCTCCAAGATCCGCAGCGTGCCGGAGTACCTGGTGCGCCGCTTCGACCAGAAGACGCACCTGGTCAACGCGATCATCTTCGTGCTGGCGTCGATCCTGATCGCCGGGGTGAACCTCTACGCGCTGGCCGCGGTGCTGGACGTGCTGCTGGGGATCCCGCTGCCGATCGCGATCGTGGTGTCGGCGTTGTTCGTGCTGTCCTACATCCTGCTCGGCGGGCTGACCAGCGCGATCTACAACGAGGTGATGCAGTTCTTCGTGATCTGCGCCGGGCTGATCCCGATCGTGATCGTCGTGCTCAAGGAGGTCGGGGGCATCGACGGCCTCTTCCAGAAGCTGTCGGTCAACGGGCCGAACTTCACCCACCCCTGGGCGGGTCTCGGGTTCGGTGGCGACAACCCGATCGGCGACTGGGTCGGGCTGGTGTTCGGCCTGTCGTTCTGCCTGTCGTTCGGATACTGGACGACCAACTTCGCCGAGGTGCAGCGGGCCATGTCGGCCAAGGACGACAACGCCGCCCGGCTGACCCCGATCATCGGTTCGTTCCCGAAGATCATCATTCCGTTCGCCATCGTCATCCCGGGCATGGCGGCGGTGCTGCTGCTTCCGGGGATCGGTGAGTCCGGCGGGCTCCCCTACAACGACGCCATCCCCGGGCTGATGAACAAGTACCTGCCCACGGGTGTGCTCGGCGTGGCCATCACCGGGCTGCTGGCCGCGTTCATGGCGGGCATGGCGGCCAACATCTCGTCGTTCAACGCGGTGTGGACCTACGACATCTGGCAGAACTACATCCGGCCCGGCCGTCCTGACCACTACTACCTGCGGGTCGGCCGTTACACCACCATCGCCGGGGTCTTCGTCGGCATCGGTACCGCGTTCCTCGCCGCGGGCTACAGCAACATCAACAACTATATCCAGACGCTCTTCTCGTTCTTCAACGTGCCGATCTTCCTGGCGTTCATCGTCGGCATGTTCTGGAAGAAGGCGGGCCGCAGCTCCGGCTTCTGGGGGATGCTCGTCGGCACGATCACCTCGTTCGGGATCTTCCTCCTCTACCAGGCCGGCGTGATTCCGTTCCGCAGCGACCTCGGCGAGAACCAGTGGGCGGCCATCATCTCGTTCCTGGTCGGCGGTCTGGCGATGGTGATCGCGACCCGGTTCAGCGAGCCGAAGACCGACGAGGAGTTGGAAGGCCTGGTCTACGGACGCCAGACCATCGCCGTCACCACAACGGAGCACCATGGCATCGCGGCCCTGGTGAGGAGCCCGGTCGCGCTGGGCGCGCTGTCCCTGGCCTTGTGCGTCGTCGCGTACGCCTACATCGAGCTCGTGAACTGAGGGAGGACACGTGGCCAAGAAATACGACCTCGACCCGGAGGAAGCCCGCAACTGGCGCTTGGCGAAGCTGTTCGACCTCCGCACGTTCATCGGCGTCCTGTTCGTCATCTTCGGGGTGCTGGTGATCATTCCCGGCTTGGCGCCGAGCACGGCCGACATTGAGAAGGCAGCCGGCATCAACATCGCGCTCTGGGTGGGCGGGATGATGTTGCTGCTCGGCCTGATCTTCCTGGCCTGGCTGCTCGCCAGCCCGCCGCCGCCGATCACCAAGGAGGAGATGGCAGCGGCCAAGAAAGAGCTCGAAGAGATGGGCACCTCCGGCGGCCTCCACCACTAGCAGAAAGGATCCGGGATGAACGAGCCGCAAGGCTTGCCCGCCATCGTGGCAGGCGTCGACGGGTCCGAAGACAGCAAGCACGCGTTGCGCTGGGCGGCACAACAGGCGGAGCTCACGCATGCGCCGCTGCAGGTCGTCACGGCATGGCACTATCCGGTCGACTTCGGCACGGCGTGGCAGATACCCGCGACCTACGGCCGATCCCACGATTTCTCGCACGCGGACTTCTCCGCGGACGCGAAGAAGACCCTCGACGGCGCGATCGAGGAGGTCCTGGGCAAAGACCCCCGGGTGCCGGTGACGCCCCAGCTGGTCAGCGGACATCCGGCGCAGGTGCTCATCGAGGCCTCGGCGCACGCGGGCCTCCTGGTCCTGGGGGCCAGCGGGCACGGGGGCTTCGTCGGGATGCTGCTCGGCTCGGTCACCCAGCACTGCGTCTCACATTCGGCGTGCCCCGTGGTCGTGGTTCGGCACCCCGCCGAGAACTGAGCGAGCACGACCCCGAGCCGGGCTACGATGGCAGGGCCAGATCGCGGCATTCGGCATTGCATTTGTCCCGTTTGCGGTAATTGCGCCCGCGGGGAGGGAGCAAATCGTGAGGGTCTCATCATTGGTCGCGCGCGGCGGGCCGCCGCGCACCACGGAAGTCCGCCCCGTCGGATGGCGGGAACGGCGACGGGCACGGCGCCGATTGGTCGAGCAGGACCTCCTCGGCGCCCGGTTGGCCGAGCTCACCCAGATCCGCGATCTGGTCGCGGCGGCCCGGGACGTCATCGCGGCGGGCTGGGTCAAGGACGCGTGGTACGTGAGCCACGACGCGCAGGGCAAGCCACGCTCGGTCGACTTCATGACGGCCCGGCGCATGGGGCCCATGCCGGTGGACCGGGCGTGCCTGGTGGGCGCGATCCTGCATGCCGGGGGTGGCGTGGCGAGCGCCGACACCCAGCTCGTGCAGCGCACGTTCGACCTGACCTGGCACACCATCCACCGCGGCGCGGACGACCCGGTGCGCTGGTGCCCGGCGCCTCCGGTCCGCGCCCAACAGCTGCGCGACCTGGTCCAGTGGAACGACCGCGCGGACCGCACCGGCGCCGATGTCGAGGCGCTGCTGCACTCCGTCGAGCAGGCGGCCGTCCGGGAGGTCGATCGGGGCCGCCGTCAGCTCGCCGCCTTCACCGGCCGGGATTAGCGGGGAATAGCACCACGCTGCGCCCGGTTGCCCGGCGCATGCAGGCAATTCAATTCCGCCACTACGGCGGGCCGGAGCAGTTGGAATGGGCCGAGGCGCCCGACCCGCACGCCGGGCCGGGTCAGATCCGGATCGCGGTGCGCGCGGCGAGCGTTAACCCGTTGGACTGGAAGCTGCTGTCGGGCGCGCTCACCGGGGATGCGGAGCCGGACGGGCCGGGCTACCCGGGCTACGACGCGGCGGGCGTGGTCGACGAGGTCGGCGAGGGCGTCACCGGCGTCGCGGTGGGCGACGAGGTGTTCGGCCTCGGCAACGGCACCGAGGCCGAGTACGCGGTGTTGCACGCGTGGGCGCACAAGCCCGCCTCGGTCGACTGGGCGGTGGCGGCCGCGGCGGCTGTCGCGGGCGAGACCTCCGAGCGCGGCCTGCGCCTGCTGGGCGTCAAGGCGGGTGACACCGTGTTCGTCGACGGCGGCGCGGGCGGGGTCGGCGCCGTCGCCGTGCAGATGGCCCAGGCGCTGGGCGCGCGGGTGATCGCGTCGGCGGGCGAGGGCAACCAGGACTACCTGCGCGAGCTGGGCGCCGTCCCGGTGCTCTACGGCGACGGCGTGGCGGACCGGGTGCGGGACGCGGCGGGCGGCCCGGTGGACGCGGTGTTCGACGTCGCCGGGAAGACGCCCGCCGAAGACCTCGTCAAGCTGGCGCCGACGCCCTCTGCGGTCGTGACCATCGCCAACTTCGGCGCGGCCGCGGCCGGGGCCCGCGTCACCGGCGGGGGCGCCGACAGCCAAGCGATGGAGGCGCTGGCCCAGGTCGCGGACCAGCTGGCGGCGAACCAGCTCGTCATCAAGATCCAGACCTTCCCGTTCGACCGCGCAGGCGAGGCGTACGCGATCAGCCTTGCCGGGCACGTCCGCGGGAAGCTCGTGCTGGTTCCCTGATCGGCTCCTCGACCTGGGCTGAGGGGTCCCGGCATCGCGACGACACGGAAGGACTGCGTCTGGGACGGGCCGGAGCCGGAACGACGACGAGCCGTAGCGGACGATCGCGTGTCCCGACACCGGCTCAGGTCCGCGTCTCGCGGAGGGCCAGCACCGCCCCGAGGCGCGCGGCCACGATGATCGACACCAGCCACACCAACGAGCCGACGATCACCACCCCGAGCATGAAGCCCCGGCTCTGCTTGAGCACGGACGTGCCGTAGGCGAGCAGGTAGGCCAGGAAGATGTAGCCGATGGTGGTGTTGGCCACGAAGCTCAGCGCAGCGAGCACCAGCTCGCGCGGCCGCTCCCGGAACACGTCGACGATCGGCCGGTTGCTGCGCGCCTGCTCGCGGCGCAGCGCGGCGAACACCGGGCTCTCGGCGAGCGAGAGCCGCACCACGAGCCCGACGACCACCAGCACGATGCTGAACAGGAACGGCAGCCGCCAGCCCCAGGCGAGGAACTGCTCCGGCGTGGTGGTCGCGGTCACCGCGACGAACGCCAGCTGCGCGAGGATCAGGCCCGCGGGCACCCCGATCTGGGAGAACGAACCGTAGGCCCCGCGTCGCCCCAGCGGGGCGTGCTCGACGGCCATCAGCGCGGCCCCGCCCCACTCACCGCCCGCCGAAACGCCCTGCAGGAGTCGCATCGCGACGAGCAGCACCGGCGCGAGCACACCGACCTGGGCGTACGTCGGCAGCAGGCCGACCCCGACCGTCGCCGCGCCCATCAGCACCAGCGACGCCACGAGCATCGCCTTGCGCCCGACCAGATCCCCGAAGTGCCCCCACAGCACCCCGCCGACCGGCCGGGCGACGATCCCGACGCCGAGCGTCGCGAAGCCCGCCAACGTCCCGGACGCGGGCGAGAGCGTCGAGAAGAACTGGGTGTTGAACACGAGCGGCACGGCCGTGGAGAAGATGAAGAAGTCGTACCACTCGATCGTCGTGCCGATCGCGCTCGCGACCGCCACCCGTCGCAGCTGCCCGGGGTCGACGCGGACCGTCTCTGCCATGCCCCGGCACGATGCCACGCTTCACCCGGTGGCGACCACCGGAAGCTCCCGGGTGCCCAGGATGCCCTGGGGGAAGTGGCGCACGGCGACGGTGTGGTCGACGTCCAGGCGCCGGTAGCGGCGGGTGAGCTCCTCCAGCGCGACGCGGCCCTCCAGCCGGGCCAGCGGCGCGCCCAGGCAGAAGTGCACACCGTGGCCGAACGCCAGCTGCGCGCCGCCGCCGAGCCCACGCCGGATGTCGAAGCGGTCCGGGTCGCGGTGTGCGCGCGGGTCGCGGTTGGCGGCCAGGAGCCAGGGAAGGACGATCACGTCGGCGGGGATCTCGACGCCGGACACCTCGACCGCCCGCACCGTCGAGCGCCCGACCTGCATGAACGGCGACCGGAACCGCAGCACCTCCTCGATCGCGCCCGGGATGAGGTCCGGGTCGGCGCGCAGCTCGTCCCAGACGCCCGGGTGGTCGTCGAACGTGCGCACGGCGTTGCCGAGCAGCACGGTGGTGGTGATGTGGCCCGCGAGCAGCAGCAGCATCGAGAAGTTCGCGGCCTCCTCGTCGTCGAGGACACGGCCGTCCACCTCGGTGTTGACCAGGGCGGAGATCAGATCGTCGTGCTCGTGGCCGCGGCGGGCCGCGCAGATCTCGGCGAAGTAGGCGGTGATCTCGCTGATCGCGACGGTGAAGTGCTTCATGACCTCCGGGTCGGTCGGGTCGCCGACCTGCTGGCTGAACAGGCTGTCGGCCCAGGAGCGGAACAGCGGCCGGTCGTCGGGGGGCAGCCCGAGCAGCTCGGCGATGACGATGACCGGCAGCGGGAAGGCGAGGGCGTCGACGAGGTCGAAGCGCTCCCCCGCCCGGTCGAGCAGCTCGCCGGTGAGCGCGCGGATGCGGGGCTCCAGCCCGGCGACCATCCGCGGCGTGAACGTGGCGCTCACGAGGCGGCGCAGCGCGCGGTGCTCCGGCGCGTCGAACTGGGTGAGCATGCCGCGCCGCGTCGGGGCGGCCGCGGGCACGAGCCTGCTGGTGTCGGACGAGAACGTGGCCGGATCGCGCAGGATCGCCTCGACGTCGGCGTGCCGGAACACGTGCCAAAGGCCGTAGCGGTCGCGCCAGACGGGATGTTCGTCCCGCATCGTGGCCAGCCAGGCGAGCAGTGTGGGCTCGTCTTCGGCGGTGGGAGGGAGATCGGTGACGGCGCTGGTCATGGCTCCTCGGGGGGCAGGTTCTGGGCGATGCCGGTGCTGAGCCGCTCGAACAGCTCGATCACGGCGGGCGCGGCGGCGGCGAGCTGCGCGGGCGACGCGGGCGAGGCCTGCTCGAACGACCGACGCACGGTGACGGCGAGCGCGTCGGCCTTGGCCTCGACGTCGATGTCGGCGGGCAACATCCGGTCCAGCACGAAGAACCCCGCGACGGTGGCCGACAGGCGGTACGGGAAGGCGGGGTCGGCGGCGGGGTCGTCGGCCAGCAGGCCGTGCGCGTGCAGCGCCGCGTGGTACGGCGGCCCGAGGGCCTCCTCGTCCTTGCGCACCTGCTGGATGATCTTCGAGTCGAAGCTGAGCGCCCCGAGCAGCTCGGTGTCGCCGGTGTAGAACGCGCGCGCCAGGGGCCGCCGCATCACCAGCAGGAACAGGCTGCGCATCGTGCGGTGCAGCTGGACTTCGGCCGGGTCGGCCCGCAGCCGGGCGAGCTGCGCCTCGGTGAGCGCGGCCGCCTCACGCATGAGCACGGTCGCGAACAGCTCCAGCTTGCTCGACCAGTGCAGGTAGATCGTGCCCTTGCCGATCCCGGCCCGGTGGGCGACATCGTCGACGGTGACCCTGCGGTAGCCGAAGGCGAGCAGCAGCTCGCCCGCGGCATCGAGAATCCGCGCCTCACGGCTCATGGTCGCACCCCCCGGGTGACCAATGACCAGATATGAAATTCGGTCACCAGTTACATTAGACCATCACCGGCCCTGGCGGTAGACGCTGACGCGGCCGATCGACAGGTCCGTGTTCTGCGGCAACGGTCGCAGCGGCACGATCGTGACCGCGAGGTTCTCCGGCAGGGCGTCGGCGAGGTGCAGGCCCTCCACGATCCGCGTGATCTCCAGGACGGCGGTCATGCCCTGCGCACCGCCGTCGGGGTGGCTCGTCGCGTCGACCCCGAACAGGCCGACGCTGCCCGCCCGCAGCTCGGGATGAGCGGACGGCTTGGCGCCCTCCGGAAGGCCGACGTAGACCTGCAGCAACCCGCCGTCGGCGGCGCCCCGGATGTTCTCCAGGTTGAGGAAGACGCGGTCGGGCCTGCCGGCAGCGGGCGCGAGGCCTGCGCGCACCTTGTCGCGCATCACCCGGTCGAGCCGCACGGTCGTGCGGGCGCCCGCGCCCGCCACCGGCAGTGGCGCCGTGGTGGCGCCGACCAACTCGACGTTCTCGCTCCCCACCGACGTCACGGGACCGCGTCGAGCACGATCGTGGTGCTCGAGCGGGTGAGGGTCAGCGTGTCACCGCAGAGGGTGTAGGCCGGGTCGTCGGTGAGGACGGTGGTCAGCCAGCGGTCCTGCGCCTCGCGATCTGCGGTGCAGGTCATGCGGGTGGCGGTGACGGGGTCGTCGACGATCAACCGGGCGTCGTCGACGGCCACGCGGAACCCGATGACGTTGCAGCCCGCGTGGGCGGTGAGCCGGTCGGGCGCGGTGAACGTGAGCCGGATCGTGGTGTCCGCGACGACGGGAGCAGACCCGATCCCGGTCTCGCACACCGCGACCGCCACATAAGTGCGGCCCCAGGGCGCCACGGCCTCGAACTCGATCCGGACGTCGCGCGCGGTCAGGGTGAGGGCGTGGTCGGCCACGACCCAGCCCGCGTCTCCGTTGCCCAGGACCTCGGCGATCCATTCGTCCTGCGCCTCGCGCTCCGGGCTGCAGCCGATCAGCGTGGAGAGGGCCTCCCCGGTGACGAGCCGGTCACCGACGACGGTGAGCGGGAAGCTCAGCATGTTGCAGCCCGCATCGACGGCCAGGGTGCCGTCGCCGAAGATCAGTCGGATCCGGGTGCCCGGCACGAGCGGCCACGCCGCGCCGGTCACCGTGACCGCGGTGGACATCCAGATCCGACCCGCCAGTGGGTTGGGCAGCGTGCTGCGCCTTCCCGGAATCGATCCGGCCATGGTCGGCGCCTCCCAGCTCCCGCCCCCCGACAGGCCGCGCCCTCGCGGCCTGTCGGCAGGAGACGCCGCGGGGCCGTCCTGATACACCTCCTGGGACGGATGCCCGGACGGGCCTTGCGCCGTAGGTTCACGGCCAGGGGGCGGGCCCGGCGCGGCTGGTGTAGGTGTGCCCGGTCGGCGTGGTGGTACGCACGGTGTGCGGCAGGCGGCCCAGCCCGTCGTGGACGAGATCGACCCGCCAGCCGGGCATCTCCCGCACGTAGTTGCCCCGGGCGCAGACTCCGCGCCCGTTGCGCAGGCTGGTCGGGCCGCCTGCGCGGTGCGGGCGGATGTGGTCGATGTGCCGGATGGGGGCGTCGCAGAACGGGTCGCGGCAGCGGCCGCCGTCACGGACCCGGACGAGGTGGGCCAGTGTGCCGTCGAACAGTCGGCGTCGCGGGTCGGCGCCGACCGGCCCGGCGGGCCCCGTGAACAACCGGCGCCACCAGCGTGTGCCGTGGGTGTCGGCGAGGATGTCGTGGGCGATCGCGGCCGGGATCGGGCCGTAGCCGGTGACCTCGGCCGCGCAGGCCTGCTCGGTGTCGGGGTCGAGCAGTGCCGCGGCCGGTAGCAGGATCCCGACTTCGACGTTGACGTCGGTGGCGGCGGCCTGCCCGGTGACCCGTTCGACCAGCGTGTCGGCCATGATCTGATCGCGCGTACGGGTATCGCCCGTCGCCACGGCCGCGTCGGTGTGGCGGCGCAGCGCGGCCAGGCACGCCACCCCCTGCTCGACGGGGAGGAACCCGGACAGCACGCTCATCGTGTCCGGCGCGGGCCGCAACCCCACCCGACGATCCGAGCGCGCTTTGCGGCCGCGGGCCACGTAGCCGGCTCGATCGGCCTCGTAGGCCAACCGGCGCACCGCCGCGGCGGCCCGCAGCGCGGACAACTCCTCGATCCCGGCGGCACAGATCTGCTTGTCCACGAGGCGGCGGTGTTCGCCGTCGAGGTGGCGGGTTTCGGACACGACCGTCGCCGCGAGGTCTTCGCTGATCCGGCCGCCTGCGAGCAACGCGCGCACTCCGGGCAGGTCGAAGTGCAGGGCGCGGGCGATGCCAAGCCGTCGGGAGCCGTGGAACGGGGAGACTCGACAGGCCAGGCCGATCTGGTCGCCGATCCCGCGCCCGACCACGCGCGGATCGAGTGTGTCGTCGGCGATCTGGGCTTCGACCTGGGAGCGGGCGAACGCGACCAGCTCCGCCTGCTGGGCGGCGGCCAGCGCGCCCCGCAGCTGCTCGAAGACGGCGATGCGGTCGATCCGATCGGCGTCCGAGCCGACTGCGGGCTCGGCGGCCAGCGTGCCGAGCCGGGCGAGCATGGCCGCCAGCTCGGCGACCACCGCATCACCCGAGTTCGTACGCATGTTCGGAACTCTACAGCCGAACACCGACAATTTTCGACCGTCGGCCGCCCCGAGGAAGTTCATCGGCGCGGGCGCCGCGCACACGCGACGCCGTCTACTCGGGCGGACGCCACTAACGTGCGCCCATGACCACCCCACCCGCGCTGCTGTTCGACCTGGACGGCACGTTGATCGACAGCGTCTACCAGCACGTCCTGGCCTGGCAGGAGGCGCTCACGGCGTTCGGCATCGACCTGGCGGTGTGGAAGCTCCACCGCCGGATCGGCATGAGCGGGGGCCTGTTCGTCAACGCCCTGGTGCGCGAGACGGGCGGGGCGCTGTCACCCGCGCAGGCCCGCGACCTCGGCCTGGCGCATGCCGAGGCGTTCGGCAGGCGCCGCGACACCGTGCGCGCACTGCCCGGCGCCCGCGACCTGCTCGCCACGCTCACCGACGAGGGTGTGCCGTGGGCCATCGCCACCAGCGGGCTCGCCCTCTCCGCGCGGCCCGCGCTGGCGCTGCTGGGGCTGCCCGAGGACACCCCGCTGGTCACCCGCGACCAGGTCCGGCACGCCAAGCCCGACCCCGATCTGTTCCTCGCCGCCGCGGACCTGATCCACGTGGAGATCGGGCACGCGATCGTCGTCGGCGACAGCATCTGGGACCTGCTGGCCGCTCGCCGGGCCGGCGCGCTCGGCGTCGGGCTGCTGTCCGGCGGCTACGGCCGCGAGGAGCTCGAACGGGCGGGCGCGTACCGGGTCTACGCCGATCCCGCCGACCTCCTCGACCACCTCGACGAGATCGGCGTCCGCCGCGAGCTGGGCGTGTGACTGCCCATAGGCGATCGCGGGCGTTCTGTCAAGTATCCCGAGGGTAAGCAAACCGTTCCACAGGGCAATGTGAGGGTGTCCTCCAGGGGGAGTGTTGCCGATCACCCCGCGGCCGATCCTCTTTGTCGGGGTTCGCGGGGAATCCCGGAAAAGGGGCGACATGATGAGGATCCGGGATCACAGAGCGTCATCGCCCAGCGCGGCCAGCACGGCGTGGAGGGCGTCGAGCTGAGCCACCACCGCCGTGGCGGGCCGCCCGAGCGCGTCCGCAACGGCGCGCAGCTCCAGCACGTCCAGACGCCGGTGGCCGTTCTCGTACTCCGAGACGAACGCCTGGCGGACGCCGAGCCGCCCGGCCAGCGCGTGCTGCGTGAGGCCTGCCCGCGCGCGGAGCCGTTCGAGTCGCTCGCCCAGCTGCTTCTGGGCCTCGCTGCCGACCGACCGGTCCACGGCGTTACTCCCTTCTCGGATACCTCAGATTCATCGTCGCACGTCCAGGACAGTGGATATCAGGAAATTCGATAACACCACGGACGCGCGCAACGGCACCCGACAATCGCGACCGCACGGTCTCGCGCGAACACCGCGCCTGACCTCCCCTCGTCCGCAACGGAAGGCGCAGCGATGTCCGCACCCTCTCAACCTCCGGATACGTCCGCGTCCGGGCCGGTTGCCCGCGTGCTCGCCAACCGCCGGGCGGGCCTGCCGCCCGCGGTGCAGGCGACGGCGGGGCTGCCCGCGGCGCTGGCCCGGCTCGTGCCGCGGCTGCGCGATCCCTTCTCGCTCGGCTTCCCACTGGCCACCGACATCGACTTCGGCCCGATCCTGCCGGTGCTGGGCATGCCCGCCATCCAGCTGGGCGACCCGCGGCGGGCGGGGGCCGAGACCCGCAACGTCGATGAGCTGGAGCGCCAGGTCGTCGAGCGGATGTTGGGGATCTTCAAGGCGCCGCCGGGCTGGTGGGGGTACGTGGGCTCGGGTTCGACGGCGGCGATCCGGCACGCGATCACGATGGCCGTCAGCCAGTTCGGCGAGGTGCCGGTGCTGTACTCGTCGTCGGGAGCGCACACGTGCGTCGCGAAGATCGCCGCCGAGCTGCGGCTGCCGCACACGATCGTCCGCGCCTGCCGCGACGGGTCGATCGACCCGGCCGGGCTGCGGGCCGCCGCCGATCCCGACCGGGCCGCCGTCCTCGTCGCCACCGCGGGCACCACCACCATGGAGGCCGTCGACGACCTCACGGCCTGCCGCGCCGCCCTGCGCGCGGGCGGCGTCACCCGGCTCTGGGTGCACACCGACGGCGCGCTGGCCGGTGTTCCGCTGGCGCTCAGCCCCGCACCACCGCCCGCGGTGCGGCTGGACGTGGCGGGCCGCCCGGACAGCCTGTCGCTCTCCGGGCACAAGTTCCTCGGCACCCTCGCCCCGTGCTCGGTCCTGGTGGTGCGGCCGGGCACCGGCGCGTCGCAGATGCTGCCCTACACCCACGACGCCGACGTCACGGCGGAGGGTTGCCGTTCCGGGCATTCGGTCATCCGGCTGTGGTGGGTGTTGCACACGCTGTCCGACCGGGCGCTCGCTGCCCGCGCCGAGGCGTGCCGCGACCTCGCTGCGATGGCCACCGAGCGCCTGCGCCGCGCCGGGATCCGCGCCTGGCGGCATCCGCATGCGATGACCGTGGTACTCCCCCGCCCGCCCGAACAGGTGCGGGCGCGCTGGCGGCTGCCGCACGGCGATCCGAGTCGGATCCTCGTGATGCCCGGCCGCGACCCGTCCGCCCTCGTGGCCTGCCTGGACGAGCTGACGCACGCCGCGGGCCGCCGCACGCCGCGCGCCGAGAGCCGCGTCGGCGCGATCGCCGCCCGCGTGAACGGGGCCGTCAACGGGGCCGTCAACGGGGCGGTCAACGGGGCGGTCACCGGGAACCGGCTCGGGTCGCCCGCCTTCCGGTGCGGCTGACGTCATGGTCGCCCCGTGGCTGGCCGAGCAGGGCCTCGCATGGATCGCGCTGGTGCTGCCGATCGTCGGCATGGTCGTGCTCGTCGGCGCGAACGTCGACAACATCGTCGGCACCTGGCAGGGCCGCTGGGGTTCCAGCCTGGCGTCCTGGACGATCTGGGCGGCGCTCGGGTGGGTCGGGTTCGCCGCGCAGCTGGAGCTGGGCGCCACGGTCGGGGCGCTGCTCCTGGCCCCGGTGGCCGCCGTGTCCACCGCGGTGGCGATCGGCGCGCTGCGCGCCCGCCGCTTCGCCCCGCCGCCGGACGAGCTGTCGTGGCAGCGTCGGGTCGACATCGTGTGCGCCATCGGCGCGGCGCTGGCCCTCGCGGCCCTGGTGACCTCGACGGGCAGGCAGGCGCTGGTGCTCACGATCGCCACCGACGCGATCGCCGCCATCCCCACCTACACGGCGGCCTACCGGGATCCCGAGAGCCTGCCCACCGCCCCGTTCACCGCGGGCGCGGCCTCGGCGGTGCTCACCCTGGCCGCCGCGCCGAGCTGGGGGTTCGACGACGCGGGCTACGCCGTCTACCTCTACGTGATGTGCCGGGGCCTGGTGTGGCTGATCCGCAGGCGCCGCGCCGCGCCGCCGGTGGGCGCGCCCGTCGAGCAGGCGCCGTCGCGCCTGCCCGCGCTCACGACCACGCTGAGCAGGCCGTTGGAGACAACCCAGATCTGGCAGCTCTGGGCCATCACCGCGGTGATCGTCGTCGGCGCCACGCTGCTGGGCTCGGCCGTGGCGAGCGGCATGCTCCCGATGCACCTCATCGTGTCGGGCACGGCCGCGCCCGCCGCGCCGCGTGGACTGGCGGGCTGACGGGCGCCCGCACCCCACGATCCAACGGCAGGCCGCTCGCCCGTCAGTGGATGTGCGAGCCGCCGTTGACGTCGTAGGTGGCGCCGGTGATGTAGCCGGACTCCGGACGGCAGAGGTAGGTGATGAGGTCGGCGACGTCGGCGACGGTGCCGATGCGCCCGACCGGCGTGCCTGCGAGCAGCTGGGTCTTGCGCTCGCCCTCCAGCGCGCCGCCGGTGATGTCGGTGCCGATGAGGCCCGGGGCGACGGAGTTGACGGTGACGCCGTGCGGGCCGAGCTCGCGGGCCAGCGCGCGGGCGAACCCGAGCTGGGCGGCCTTCGCGGCGGAGTAGGCGACGCCGCCGAACACGCCGCCGCCGCGCTCGGCCGAGACCGAGGACAGGAACACGATCCGGCCGAAGCCGCGCTCGGCCAGGCCGGGCGCGACGCGGCGGGTGATGTTGTAGGCGCCGCGCACGTTGACGGCGAAGATGCGGTCCCACTCGGCGTCGGTGACGTCGAGGAATCGGGTGGGCGAGGTGATGCCCGCGTTGTTGACCAGCGCGCCGACCGGCGGCACGGCGCCGTCGAGGGCGGCGAGCGCGGCCTCGACGGAGGTCTCGTCGGTGACGTCGCAGCCGACGCCGACGGTCGGCACGCCGTGGCGCTGCGGCCGACCTCGTCGGCGGCGTCCTTGGCGGCGGCCTCGTCGAGGTCGAGCACGGCGATGTCCCAGCCCGCGGCGGCGAGGGCGTGCGCGGTGGCGCGGCCGATGCCGCGCTGGGAGCCCGCGCCGGTGACGATGGCGGTGTACGACATGGCTTCTCCTCAGCAGCTCGGACTTGATGCGGGCGACGACGGCGTCGGTAGACAGGCCGTAGCGGTCGTGCAGGGTGGGCAGGGCGCCCGCGGCGAGGAACGCGTCGGGCAGCGCGATCGGGACCACGCGGGCGCCGACGCCCGCGAAGGCGAGGGTGGCCGCGACCGACTCGGCGAGCCCGCCGACCACGGTGTGGTTCTCGCAGGTGACGACGAGCCGGCCGGGTGCGGCGGCGCGCAGGATCGCGTCCCGGTCCAGGGGCTTGATCGTGGGCACGTGCAGCACGGCGACGTCGACGTGGTCGGCCGCGAGCCGGTCGGCGGCCTGCAGCGCCCGCATGGTCATCAGGCCGGTGGAGATGATCACGACGTCGCGGCCGGTGCGCAGCTCGGCGGCCTTGCCGAGCTCGAACCGGTAGTCGTACTCGTCGAGCACGGCGGGCACGGCGCCGCGCAGCAGCCGCAGGTAGGTCGGGCCGTCGTGCGCGGCGAGCTGCGGGACGGCCTGCTCGATGTCGACGGCGTCGCAGGGGTCGACGATCGTCAGCCCCGGGCAGGCGCGCAGGATCGCGAGGTCCTCGGTGGCCTGGTGGCTGGGCCCGTAGCCGGTGGTGAGCCCGGGCAGCGCGCCGACGACGTTGACGTTGAGGCCGGGCTCGGCGATGTCGAGGCAGAGGAAGTCGTAGGCGCGGCGCGTGGCGAACACCGAGTAGGTGGACGCGAACGGCACCAGCCCGACCTCGGCCAGCCCGGCGGCCGCGCCGAGCATGGCCTGCTCGGCCATGCCCATCTGGAAGAACCGGTCCGGGTGGGCCTCGCGGAAGACGTGCATGTCGGTGTACTTGGCGAGGTCGGCGGACAGCCCGACGATCTCGGGGCGCTCCTCGGCCAGCCGCGCGAGGGCGTGGCCGAACGGGGCGCTGGTGGTGCGCTGGCCGGGGTCGGCGAACGACGCGATCATCGCCGAGGTGGTGAGCTTCGGGCGGTGGTCGGTGTGGTGGTCATCGGGCTTCCTCCAGCTGGTCGCGGGCGATCTGCCACTCGTGCTCGGCCACGCGCATGAAGTGCGCCTTCTCGCGGGTCTCCAGCAGCGGCACGCCGCGGCCGATGCGGGTGTCGCAGATGAGCACGGCGGGCGAGCCGCGGTGCTCGGCGAGCTCGTCGAACGCGTCGACGAGCGCGGCACGTCGTTGCCGTCGACGCGCATGGCGTGCCAGCCGAACGCGCGCCACTTGTCGGTGACCGGCTCGGTGCGCAGCACGCCGGTGGTCGGGCCGTCGGCCTGCAGCGCGTTGACGTCGACGATCGCGGTGAGGTTGTCCAGGCCGTGGTGGGCGGCCTGCAGCGCGGCCTCCCAGGTCGAGCCCTCGTCGAGCTCGCCGTCGGAGAGCAGGTTGTAGACGCGGGCGGGGTTGCCCTGGTGCCGCAGGCCGAGCGCCATGCCGGTGGCGACCGCGAGGCCGTGGCCCAGCGAGCCGCCGGAGATCTCCATGCCCGGCGTGTAGGACGCCATGCCGGACATGGGCAGCCGGGAGCCGTCGGAGCCGTAGGTCGCGAGCTCCTCGACCGGGATCGTCCCGGCCTCGGCCAGCGCGGCGTAGAGGGCGATGGCGTAGTGGCCGATGGAGAGCAGGAACCGGTCGCGGTCGGACCAGTGCGGGTCCTCGGGCCGGAAGCGCAGCTGGTCGGTGTAGACGACGGCGAGCACGTCGGCCACGCCGAGCGCCTGGCCGATGTAGCCCTGGCCCTGGACCTCGCCCATGTCCAGCGCGTGGCGGCGGATGCGGTGGGCGGCGGCGCGGATCGCGTCGATGCGGTGTGGTCATGCGTTTTCCTTCTGGTTGGGCTCGGCGTGCGGACGGGGCGGCGAGGGCGGCCTCGAGGGCGGCGACCTCGGCGCGCTCGGCGCGTCCCCAGGTCTCGCGGGTCACGAGGGCGGCGATCAGGCCGAGCAGGCCGTAGCCGGAGAACAGCAGCGCCGGGCCGATCCAGCCGACGCCCGCGAACAGGGCGGTGGCGATCGAGCGGGGTGAAGCCGGAGACCACGGCGGAGAGCTGGTAGGCCAGCGAGGCGCCCGGTGGTGCGGGTCTTGGCGGCGAACAGCTCGGAGAACCAGGCACCCTGCACCCCGGCCAGGCATGTTCTGGCAGATGGTGTAGCTGACGATGAACGCGATGACGATCAGCGATCGCGGCGCCGGTGTTGACGAACAGGAACAGCGGCACGCCCCAGACCACGGTGAGCGCGGTGCCGAGCAGGTAGACCGGGCGTCGCCCGATGCGGTCGGTCAGCGCACCCCAGTAGCGTGGTGGCGACGATGCCCAGCGCGGCGGCGATCATCAGGGCGGTCAGGCGTGGTCGAGCGATCGGCGAGCTTCTGGCTCGACGAGGTAGGACAGCATGAAGGTGACCGACACGGCGTAGCCCGCGGTCTCGGCGATGCGCAGGCAGAACGCGCGCACGATGTTGCGCCAGTCGTCGCGCAGCACCTCCAGCAGCGGGTTCTTCGACACCTCGCCCTCGGACTTGAGCTCCTCGAACTCCGGGGACTCCTCGATCTTCAGCCGGATGAGGATGCCGACGACGATCAGCACGGCCGACAGCAGGAACGGCACCCGCCACGCCCACTGCTCACCCAGCGGCACGCTGACCAGGAACGCGAGGTTGGCCAGCAGCAGCCCGACCGGGAAGCCCGCCTGCGTGATGCCGGTGTAGAGGCCCTTCTTGCGCCACGGGGCGTGCTCGAAGCACATGAGGATCGCGCCGCCCCACTCGGCGCCGAACGCGAGGCCCTGCACGACGCGCACCGCGACGAGCAGGATCCCGGCCCACGCGCCGACCTGCTGGTAGGTGGGCAGGCAGCCGATCAGCACCGTCGCGATGCCCATGAGCAGCAGCGAGCCGACGAGTACGGGCTTGCGGCCGATCCGGTCGCCGAGGTAGCCGCCGATGATGCCGCCCAGCGGACGGACGGCGAAGCCGATGCCCAGCGTCGCGAACGACAGCAGGGTGCCCGAGAGCGGGTCGGTGGCCGGGAAGAAGGCGTGGTTGAAGTAGAGCGCCGCGGCGGTGCCGAAGCCGATGAAGTCGTAGGTCTCGATCGTGGCGCCGATCGAGCAGCCGATCGCGACCCGCTTCTTCTCGGGCGTGCCCTCGATCGGGTGCCAGTGCGCGACCTCTTCGAGGTGGGGGTCCCGCGCCGGCGGGGGATGTGCCGTCATGGTTTCCTCCAACAGTTGACTGTTAACAGTCGATTGTTGGCGAGAATGGTGAGATCGTGCCAAGGTCATGTCAATGCGTGCTGACGTGCGCCACCCGGATGGCCCAGACGGTCAGTCCTCCGGCGCGTACTGCCGCGCCGCCGCGGCCATGTGCTGCTCGACCACCGCGGTCGCCGCGGCGACGTCGCCGCTCGCGATCGCGTCGACGATCGGGCGCGTGCCGGTCGCGCGCCATCATCGTCGGCGCCTCGGTCGGACTCGCCGTTCATGATCGTGACGCGGATACGCCCCTCGAGGTGGCGCCAGGTCTCCACGAGCATCGAGTTGCCCGACAGCGGCACAGCAGCAGGTGGAAGCCGAGGTCGGCCTCCAGGCTCGCCGCGAAATCCGCCGCGTCGGTATCGGCGAGCCGGGCCAGCGCCGTGCGCAGGGTGGCCACCGCCGCCTCCCGTCGGGGCGAGGCGATGATCTCGGCGACGGCCAGCCCCTCCAGCGCCGCGCGCACGCGGAACAGCTCGCGGACCTCCTTCGGCGACACCGTGCTCACCCGCAGCATCCCGCGGTTCGCCCGCGGTGACCAGCCCCTCCTGCTGCAGGTGGCGCAACGCCTCGCGGACCGTCCCCCGGCTCACGCCGAGGTTGGCGGCGAGCTCCGACCTCGCGGAGGTGGTCCCCGGGCCGGTAGCTGCCCCGACGTGATCGCCGACCGCAGGGCGTCCAGCGCCCGCTCCCGCAGCGTGCTGCGATCCAAGCTGGCCAACGGCTCCACGCTCACGGCACCCTCCTTGCCCCGAGGATAGCCGCCGGGTGTCAACAGTCAGCCGATGACACCCGAGAGGTCGTGGCGGGCACCGCAGGTGCGGCGTTCGAGTCAGCGAAATACCGCGTTCGGGTGATCGCTCAGTCGGCCGCCAGCGCATGCGGGCGCGGTCCTCGGGGAGCACACTCCCGCTGTGGTCACGTCCGGCGAGCATGACGATCTGCATCGCCTGCCGGTCGCAGCGGAGCGGCTGCTCCTCATCGCGCTGCCCGCCGATCCGGCCAGCGCGGCCGTGGCACGCACACGCCTGAGGGCCTGGCTCGCCGCGCACGGTTGGCCGCGCGCGCACCAGGACGACCTCGTGCTCGCCCTCAGCGAGGCGGTGAGCAACGCCATCGAGCACGGCTACGGGGTGCGGCCCGGCGTCGCGGGCAGGCCCGGCGTGGTGGAGGTGCGCGCGGAGATCATGACGGGCGACGACGACGAACGCCGGGTCGAGATCACCGTGCGGGACCACGGGGGTTGGCGCACCGCGCCGCGGCGGCGCGCCCATCGCAGGCACGGCATCCCGATCATGAGGGCGTGCGTCGCGGAGTGCGTGATCGACGGCACCGCCTCCGGCACGACCGTGGTGCTGCGCAGCATGCCCGTGCCCGCGTGATCGCATCGATCGTCGCCCGGGTCCGGGCCACCCCGGCGCAGTGCGGCGCCACCCGGCTGGTGTGCGTCGACGGGCCGTCGGGGGCGGGGAAGACACGGCTCGCCACCGCGTTGGCCACGGCGCTCGGGGATCCGCCGGTGGTGCGCATGGACGAGCTCTACCCGGGTTGGGACGGCCTCGCGGCGGGCGTGGACCGGCTGCGGACCGAGGTGGTGGCGCCGCTCGCCGCTGGGCGCCCCGCCCGGTACCGCCGCTGGGACTGGGCGCGCGCCACCTACGGCGAACGCCGCGACCTCGGGGTGCCGCCCCTGCTGGTCGTCGAGGGCGTGGGCGCGGGCGCTGCACCGGGCCTCCTGGTCTGGCTGGACGCCCCCGAAGACCTGCGCTACCGGCGCGCGATGGACCGGGACGGGTCCACGTACGCGCCGCACTGGGCACGATGGGCCGCGCAGGAGCAGGCGCACTTCGCGGCCGACCGCACCGCCGAGCGCGCGGACGTGCGGCTCATGACGGCGTGACCGTGCGCTCCAGATCGGGCTCCAGGTAGATCATCCGCGCCTCCGGGACCGCCGCGCGGACCCGGGCCTCCGCCTCGTCGATCGCGCGGGCGACGTCCTCCATGGGCAGGCCGGGCGTGAGCGCGATCTTGGCCGCGACCAGCAGCTCCTCCGGCCCGAGGTACTGCGTGCGCAGGTGGATGACGTTCCGCACGGCACCGCCCTCGAGCCCGCCGACGATCGCCGCGAGCACCGGCGGCCGGGCGCCTTCGCCGATCAGCAGGCTCTTCATCTCGACGATGAGCACGACCGCGATGACGCCCAGCAGGATGCCGATGCCGATCGTGCCCAGCGCGTCGAACACCGGGTTGCCGGTGAGCAGCGTGAGCCCCACGCCCAGCAGGGCGAGCGCCAGCCCGATGAGCGCGCCGAAGTCCTCCAGCAGCACGACCGGCAGCTCCGGCGTGGTGGCCTGGCGGATGAACTGCCACCAGGACAGCTGCCCCTTGAGGCCGCGCGACTCGTGGATCGCGGTGCGGAACGAGAAGCCCTCCAGGCCGACCGCCACGAACAGGATGACGATCGCGACGAGCGGCGAGGTCAGCTCCCCGGGATGGCCGAGCTTCTCGATGCCCTCGTACAGCGCGAACACCGAGCCGAGCGTGAACAGCAGCAGGGCGACGACGAACGCGTAGAAGAACCGGTCGCGCCCGTAGCCGAACGGGTGCTCGGGGGTGGCGGCGCGGGCCGCGCGCTTGCCCCCGAGCAGCAGCAGGCCCTGGTTGGCGGTGTCGGCGACCGAGTGCACCGCCTCCGCCAGCATCGATGACGAGCCGGTGATCACAAAGCCGATGAACTTCGCGACCGCGATGCCCGCGTTGGCCGCCAGCGCCGCGATGATCGCGCGCGTTCCCCCACCCGTCGACATGGGCGCACCCTAACCGAGGACGATCAGGACAAACCGTCACCGGCGAGGAAGAGCTGCGCGGACGGCGTGCGCAGCTCGACCACGGCACGCGTGTCGGACGCGGCCAGCCACACCGCCGCGCCCTTGGTCAGCGCGAGCTCGGCACCCCCCGCCGCGACGACGGCCTCGCCCTCCGTGCAGAGCAGGATCCGCGCCCCGCCCTCGGGCACCGGGACGCGCCCGGACGTGGCCGCGCACCGGCGCAGCAGGAACTCCTCGGCGGGGGTGTCGTAGCGCACCCAGTCGCCGTCGGGCACACCGGTGAGGACGGGCGGCGGGCCCGCGTTGAAGTCGAGGACGCGCAGCAGCTCCGGCACGTCGACGTGCTTGGGGGTGAGCCCGCCGCGCAGGACGTTGTCGGAGTTGGCCATCAGCTCGACGCCCGCCCCGGACAGGTAGGCGTGCAGGTTGCCCGCAGGCAGGTACAGCGCATCGCCGGGCGCGAGCGTCACCCGGTTGAGCAGCAGCGCGGCGAGCACGCCCGCGTCGCCGGGGTAGCGCTCGGCCAGCTCGAGGACCGACCGGGCGTCTCCTGCCACCGGCCCTCCCCGGCGAGCCGGACGGCGCCGTCGGCGACCGCGGGCACCAGCTCGTCGAGCCTGCTCTGCGGCAGCGTGATCCAGGTGGTGAACAGCGCGCGCAGACCCGTCCGCGTCCGGCTGTGCGGCCAGCAGCTCGACGTGCGCCGCGATCGCGGGCACCGCGAGCGCGCGCAGCAGCTCGACGGTGTCGGCGGGCGCCCGGAAGCCGACGAGCGCGGCGAACGGGGTGAGCGCGCAGATCAGCTCCGGCTTGTGGTTGGCGTCGCGGTAGTTGCGGTCGCGCGCGTCGCGGGGCAGCCCGGCGGCCTCTTCGGCGGCGAACCCGGCGCGCGCCTGCGCGAGGCTCGGGTGCGCCTGCAGGGACAGCGGCTGGTCGGCGGCGAGCACCTTGAGCAGGAACGGCAGCGTCTCGTTCCAGCGGTCGGCGCGGTCGAGGCCGAGCTGGCCCTCCGGGTCGGCCGAGATCGCCTCGACCAACGACTTCCCGGTGGCCAGGTGCGACGGGTCGCCGGGGTGCGCCCCCAGCCACAGCTCGGCCTCCGGATGCGGCGACGGCACCGGCCGTCCCAGCAGCTCGGCGATGACGGTGCGCGACCCCCACGCGTAGGCGCGAACGGGGTTGGTCAGCAGCTCCACGATCCTCCGGTTGCTCAGGCGGGAGTAATGGTCCGGGTGGCCAGTCCCAGGTACACAGCGGCCAGGTCGAAGCGGGTGGCGGCGAGGCCCGCGCGCAGCAGCGGCGCGTTCCGGACGCCGCGGGCGACCTCGTCGACGGGGTGCAGCAGGTCGGCCGACGAACGGTCGCGCCCGAAGCGCCGCAGCGCGACGTGCAACGGGTCCTCCTCGGCCGTGCCGATCAGCACGAGCCGGGGCGGCGGGGCCTCGGTCGCGGGGCCGTCGGCGAAGGGGTCGTGGAAGATGTCGCGGTCGGTGCCCGCGTCGAGGCGGCGGACCAGCGCGGTGGCGGTGGCGGCCTGCGCGATGTCGGCCGCGTGCGCCACGATCCCGGCGTGCGTCGCCAACGCCGCGGCGGCGTGCTCGGCGACGGCCGCGGCGAGCGGGTCGGTGCCCCACAGCAGCGGCGTGTGCTCGGCGAGGCGCAGCGCGAGCGACTTCGCCGGGTTCATGAACGCCTCGTTGGCCGGGAGCGTCGCGCTCGGCCTCGCCGTCGAGGGTGTCGGCGAGCTCGTCGAGGCCCGCGGACAACGGCGCGGGCAGCAGCTCCAACGCCGAGATCACGGTGAGCCCGACGGCGAGGGCGCGCGGCAGGTCCAGCCCCGGCGGCACCGGGATGCGCGGCTCCACCAGGTGCACCCGGCCCGCGCCCGCGGACGCGACGGGCCCCTCGCCCGGCGCGGACAACACGACTTCCGCACCCCGGCCCACCGCCTGGCCGACGGAGTCCGCCAGGTCGGCGTCGGACGCGTCGGCGGTGTGCGCCACGACGACGTCCAGCGGGCCGATCCAGCTCGGCACGGCCTCCGACAACACGACCGGCACCGGGCACATCGGGCCCGAGCAACGCGGCGAGCATGACGAACGCGGGCGTCGCCGCGCCCGCCCGGCGCAGCAGCACGAGCGCGCGGGGCCGGTGCCCGGCCAGGTCCCCGACCCGCGCCTCCTGCGCGGCGTGCGCGGTGGAGCGCACCTGGGCGCCCGCGGTGGCCGCCGACCGCAACACGCCCCCCGTGTCCAGGGCCGCGAGGGCCCGTGCGTCGCCCAGGAGGGTGTCGTCGAGCCCGGTCATGTTCCGTCGCTGATCGCGCGGTCGATCAGCAGCACCGGGATGCCGTCCTCCACCGGGTAGCGGCGGCCGCAGGCGGTGCAGGTGAGGACGTCCACATCCGACTCCGAGGCGCAGCGGCCCGTGGTCCTCCGCGGGGCAGGCCAGGATGTCCATCAGCTGCGGGTCGAGCTGCGCGGCCATGGGGCCTCCTTCGTCGCGGGACGTGACTCAGACTCTGCCAGTTCTCGGCCGCTGTCGGGTGGCCCTCACGCCCGAACGATCGCAAGTACCTCGTCGCGCAGTGCGGCCATCGCGCGCTCGTCGGCGGCCTCGACGTTCAGCCGCAGCAGCGGCTCGGTGTTGGACGCGCGCAGGTTGAACCACGACCCGTCCCGCAGGGTCACGGTGAGGCCGTCCAGCACGTCGAACCCGGCGCGGTCGGCGAAGGCGGCGCGCACGGCGGCTGTGGCCGCGGCCTGGTCGAGCACCGTCGAGTTGATCTCACCGGAGGCGGCGTAGCGGCCGTAGGCGCTCATGAGCTGCGAGAGCGGCGCGTCCTGCGATCCGAGCGCGGCCAGCAGGTGCAGTGCGGCCAGCATGCCGGAGTCGGCGCGCCAGAAGTCGCGGAAGTAGTAGTGCGCGGAGTGCTCACCGCCGAACACCGCGTCGGTCTCGGCCATCGTCTGCTTGATGAACGAGTGCCCGACGCGGGTGCGCACCGGCCGTCCGCCGTGCTCGGCGACGATCTCGGGCACGGCGCGGGATGTGATCAGGTTGTGGATGACGGCGCTGCCCGGGGCCTTGGCCAGCTCGCGCACGGCGACCAGCGCGGTGATCGCGCTCGGGCTCACCGGCTCGCCGCGCTCGTCGACGGCGAAGCAGCGGTCGGCGTCGCCGTCGAAGGCCAGGCCGAGGTCGGCGCCCTCGACGACGACCCGCTTCTGCAGGTCGACGAGGTTCGCCGGGTCCAGCGGGTTGGCCTCGTGGTTGGGGAAGGTGCCGTCGAGCTCGAAGTACAGCGGCACGACGTCGAGGTCCGGGCAGCACGGCGGGCACGGTGTAGCCGCCCATGCCGTTGCCCGCGTCGACGACGACCTTGAGCGGCCGGATGGTCGTGAGGTCGACCAGGCCGCGCAGGTAGGCGGCGTAGTCGGCGAGGAGGTCGCGCTCGGTGACGCGGCCGCCGCCGGGACCGGCGGGCACACCCTGCTCGACGGCCGCGCGGATCGCCGCGAGGCCGGTGTCCTGGCCGATGGGCGCGGCGCCCGCGCGGCACAGCTTGATGCCGTTGTAGCGGGCCGGGTTGTGGCTCGCGGTGAACATCGCGCCCGGCAGGCCCAGGACGCCGGAGGCGTAGTAGAGCATGTCGGTGCTGGCCAAGCCGATGGTGACGACGTCGAGGCCCTGGCGCGTCACGCCCTCGGCGAACGCGGCCGCGAGCGTCGGGGAGCTGTCGCGCATGTCGTAGCCGACGACGACCGCCCGGGTGCTCGGGTCCTCCGCGCGGAGCAGGCGGGCGAGCGCCGCGCCGATGGCGCGCACGACCGCGTCGTCGAGCTCCTCGCCGACGACGCCGCGCACGTCGTAGGCCTTCACGATGCCGGACAGGTCGGTCACGGCAAAGGACCCTATCGGGCGCGGCCGCTGGTCGTTACGTGCAGGTGCCGGCGCTTGCGCGCAGCCTGCCTTCCACCGAAGTCGGGGTCAGTCGGCGGGTGGGCCGGGGAGGACGCGCAGGTGGCCGCGGCGACCAGTGCCCGTGGTGGGGACGGTCTCGACCGGGCGGTCGACCCGGCCCGCTTCCCGCACGGCCTCGGCGAGCGCGGTGAGGTCGTCGGCGGTGGGCTGGGGCGGCGCGAACTCGCCCTCGAACCGCACCACCTCCCAGCCGCGGGGGGCGGTGAGCCGGTGCGCGTGGTTGGTGCACAGGTCGTAGGAGTGCGGCTCGGCCTGGGTGGCGAGCGGCCCGACGACCGCGGTCGAATCGGCGTAGACGTAGGTCAGCGTGGCCACCGCGAGCTCGGTGCACCCCGTTCGCGAACACCTCCGTACGCTGAGCACGGCCCGACCCTAGCGCGCGCCGCGCCGGTTTCCGTGCCGCGACGCGCGGGCGGTTGGCAGGCCCGCGGGCGCCCGATCGACGGCCGCCCGCGGCCGCGCTCGCCGACGACGCGCGGCGTGTCCTGGCCCGACACGCAGGGCCGCGTACCGGATCGCCCGCGCGCCCTACGATGGGCAGGTGACGACCGCGCGTTCGGCCCTGCGCCGCTCCCCCCGCCGCCGGGACCGAAGGGGCCGGGGGCTGCGCGGGCTGCTCTACCCGACGTCGCTGCCCGCCACCCGCACCCGCGCGGAGAAGTTCGACGCGATGGTGCTGGAAGCGCTGGAGCCGATCGAGCTGCGCTGGGGCTCGGAGCTGGCCGATCTCGACCTGGCCGTCGACGAGGTGCCCGAGGTCGTGGAGACCTCGCCGGACGACGTCGTCTGGGGCGCGGGGGTGCTCGCCGACATCGGGGTGCCGCTCGCCCAGCTCGTGCCCGCAGGCCTCGGACCGGACGGCGAGCCGTCCCGCGCCCGCATCGTGCTCTACCGGCGACCGCTGGAGAACCGCGCCCGCGGCGGTGCCGACCTGGCCGACCTGCTGCACGAAGTGCTGGTGGAGCAGGTGGCCGAGTACTTGAACATCGAGCCCGACGCCGTCGACGGTGGACCGGCGTAGCCCCGCGGGTCAGACCGCCGGACGACGCAGGCGGCGGCGCTCCCGCTCCGACAACCCGCCCCAGATGCCGAAGCGCTCGTCGTGCGCGAGGGCGTAGTCCAGGCACTCGGCCCGCACCTCGCAACCCGAGCAGATCCGCTTGGCCTCCCGGGTGGAGCCACCCTTCTCCGGGAAGAACGCCTCGGGGTCGGTCTGGGCGCAGAGCGCACGCTCCTGCCAGTCCGGCTCCTCGACGACTTCCTGGCCCCCCTCGATGACGACGAAAGTGTCGACCTGCCCCCCCACGGGCATGCCGTCCATCGTGTCGACCAGGGTCATCGCGTCGGTGATCACCTGCACTCGCCCACCTCCCCACACCCGCGGCGAATGGCTGTCCGCAGAGAATGACAGCCCTGTAAGTACAGCGCTGTAGGCAGGGTCTTGGCAAGCCGAAGCTGCCATCCGGGTGATCCGGTCCACCCCATCGATCGCCCGATCAGCACAATGGGGAGGTGCCCGAGGTTTCCAGTCGTGTCAGTCCGTGGTTCCTGGGCCTCGTGGCCGTAACCCTGGTGGGTGGCTACCTCGCCGCCTCGGCGACCTCCCGGCCGGTGCTCACCACCGGGATCGTGCTCCTGGTGCTCGCAGGCTGGGCGGTGTCGCTGTGCCTGCACGAGTTCGGGCACGCCTACACGGCCTACCGCGGCGGCGACCGCTCGGTGCGCGCCAAGGGCTACCTCACCCTCGACATCCGCCGCTACGCCGACCTCGGCCTTTCCCTCGTGCTGCCGGTGTTCTTCCTGCTGCTCGGCGGCATCCCGCTGCCCGGCGGCGCGGTGTGGATCGACCACGGCGCAATCCGGTCACGATTCGTGCGCAGCCTCGTCTCGTTGGCGGGCCCCGCGGCCAACCTGATCATCGGCGCCCTCCTGACGGCGGCCGTCGCGTTCGTGCCGATGTCCGACGGGCTCGCCCTCGGCCTGTCCGCGCTGGCGCTGATCCAGGTGCTGGCGTTCGTCCTGAACATCCTGCCGGTGCCCGGCCTCGACGGCTTCGGCGTGCTCGAGCCGTTCCTGTCCGACTCGGCGCGCCGGATGGCCGCGCGGGTCCGGCCGTGGGCGCCGATCGCGCTGTTCGTGTTGATCCTCGGGGTGCCGGGGGTGTCGTCGGCGCTGTTCTCCGTGGGCGCGCTGGTGTTCGGCGGGATCGGCGGCGATCCGTACCTGGCCGCTACGGGCTACAGCGAGCTGTTCTTCTGGCGGCGCTGACCATCGTGGCCAGCGTGGGCTCGTCGCTCGGCAGGGCGTCCACCGGCCACCAGCGCAGGTCGGCCGACTCGTCGCTGATCTGCGGCTCGGCGCCCGCGGGAGCGCGCACGAGGTAGCGGACGTCGAGGTGGCGGCTCGGCACGCCGAGCGAGCACAGCACGGGATGGACGTCCAGGTGCAGCGGCTCCGGCGAGATCGTCAGTCCGTCGATGCCCGACTCCTCGGTCGCCTCCCGCAGCGCGGCGGCGCGCAGGCTCCCGTCGGCGGGCTCGCAGTGCCCGCCCAGCTGCACCCACCGGAAGAAGCGTCGGTGCAGCGTGAGCAGCGTGCGCTCGCCGGTCGCGTCGAGCACGAGCGCCGAGGCCGTCAGGTGGCCGGGCACGCACTCGCGCGCGCAGGCGTCGTCGGGGCGGGCGTCGAGGAAGGCGAGGAACGCGTGCTTGAGGGCGAGCTGGGCCTCGTCGCCGGGCGCCCACGCGGCCAGCTCGGCCGCCGCGACCGCGGGGGCTACCACTCCAGCAGCCCGTCCGGGCGCGGGCCGCGCGGCGGCGCGGGCTCCGCGGGCACGCCGACGGCGACGGCCCCGAGCGGCTGCCAGTCCGGCGGCAGGTCGAGGACGCGGCGCACGACATCGGCCGCGAAGATCGTCGACCCGACCCAGCACGACCCCAGCCCCTCGGCGGCCAGCGCGATCAGCAGTGACTGCACCGCCGCTCCCCCGGCCACCGTGAACATCGTGCGTTCGCCCTGGCGGCGGGCGTCGTCGGGATAGGTGTGCATGCCCTCGCCGGTGCGGAAGGCGAGCACGAGCTCGGGGGCGCGGCGCAGGAGGTCGCCGCGGCGCATGCGGCGCGCCACCTCGTCGGCGGGGCGCCCGTCGGCCTCCAGGTGCTCCCGCCAGCGGCGGGCCATGGCGTCCAGCAGCGCGGTGCGGCGCTCGCGCACGAGGGCGAACCGGATCGGCGTGCTGTGGTGCGGCGCGGGCGCGGTGAGGGCGACGCCGACCGCGCGGCGCAGCGCGTCGAGGTCCACCGGCTCGTCGGCGAACGCACGCACCGACCGGCGCAGCAGCACGGCCTCGCGACGGCCCTGGGCGAGCGCCTCCTCGGTGCCGAGGCGGAACAGGTCCTCGTCGAGGGGGCGGACGAGATCGCGGCCGGTGGAGCCGTCGTCGGCGGGGCGCAGGCCGCGCACCACCGCGACCGGGAGGCCGCCGAGCTTGCCCTTGACCAGGTCGGCCGCGCCCGCGATCTCGTCGGCGACCGCGACCTCGGTGACCAGCAGCTCGTTGCCCTGCCCGTCGACCATGCCGCCGTAGCGGTGCACGACGGCCACGCCCGCCGCGCCGATCGCGACGTCGGTCTGCCCGATCCGCCACGCGCGGCCCATCGTGTCGGTGACCACGACGCCGACGTCCACGCCGAGGAGCCCGCGCAGGTCGGCGCGCAGCCGGGCGGCGCAGGCGTCGGGGTCGGCGGGGAGGAGGGCGAGCTCGTCGGCCGCCACGTTGGAGCCGTCGACGCCCGCGGCGGCCTGCACGATGCCGAGCTTGCCCGCGACGATCAGCGTGCGGCCCCGGCGGGCGATCACCCGCTCGGTCTCGGCGTCGACGAGCTCGCGGCGCAGGCGGTCGCGCTCCTCCGGGTCGGTCGGGGCGGGCACGAGGCGGCCCTCCACCTTGGAGAACACCTTGGACGTGACGACGACGACGTCGCCGTCGGCCAGCCAGGGCGCGGCGGCGGCGAGGGCGCCCGCGAGGTCGTCGCCGGGGCGGAACTCGGGCAGCCCGGGCACGGGGAGGACGGTGACGGCCCCGGGCGCGGCGTGGTCGACGGCGTTGACGGGGTCAGACACCGGCCACGTCCAGCGCGGCGCGGGCCATCGCCGCCGTCGCCGCCTCGTCGGTCATGAGCAGCGGCACCGCGCGGACGTCGACCCCCGGCACGTCGGCGGCGTCGCCGGTGTGCACGAGCCAGCCGTCGAGGAGGCCGCCAGAGGTGCGCGCGCCGAAGTGCCGCCCGACGCCCTCGGCCGAGGTCTCGACGCCGATCGCGTCCAGGCAGGCGTCGGCCATGCCGCGCAGCGGGCGGCCGCCGACGATCGGCGAGAGCCCGACCACCCGCGCCGGGCGTGTCCCGCAGCGCGTCGCGCACGCCGGGCACGTCGAGGATCGCGCCGACCGAGACGACCGGGTTGGACGGCGCGAACAGCACGGCGTCGGCGCCGAGGATGGCGTCGCGCGCGGCGGGCAGCACGCTCGCCTGCTCGGCCCCGACGGAGGCGAACCGGTGCGCGGGCAGCTCGCCCTTGTGCCGGATCCACCACTCCTGGAAGTGGATGGCCTTACGGGCCTGCGGGCCGTTGGCCGGGTCGTCGACGACGACGTGGGTCTCGACGCGGTCGTCGGAGGCGGGCAGCAGGGTGACGCCGGGCTGCCAGCGGTGGCACAGCGCGGCGGTGACGTCGGAGAGCGGGTAGCCCGCGCGCAGCATGCGGGTGCGGATGAGGTGGGTGGCGGTGTCGCGGTCGCCGAGGCCGAACCAGTCGGGGTCGGCGCCGTACGCGGCCAGCTCGTCGCGCACCGCCCAGGTCTCGCCCGCCCGGCCCCAGCCGCGCTCGGGGTCGATGCCGCCGCCGAGGGTGTACATGCAGGTGTCGAGGTCGGGGCAGATGCGCAGGCCGTGCAGCCAGATGTCGTCGCCGACGTTGACCACGGCCGTGACCTCGACGTCGGGCAGCGCGCGCACCCCGAGCAGGAAACGGGCCCCGCCGACGCCCCCGACGAGCACGGTGACTTTCATACGGCCTCCGGCCGCGCGATCCGCACCCTTGCGAGCCTACGTTGCGTCACATCGCGCGGTAGTCGCGCGGGGAGAAGCGGGGGCCGAACCGCGGGCGGCGGAAGCCCGACGACTCCACGTACCGCACGGCGCGCTGCCGCTGCGGCGCGTACGGGGCGAGCACCTCGGCCAGCCCGACGTCGTCCAGCGGCCTGCCGGCGAGGGCCCAGCCGACGACGGTGGGGATGTGGAAGTCGCCGAAGCTCACGGCGTCGACGTCGCCCCACGCGCGCTGGGCCACCTCGGCGGCGGTCCACACGCCGATGCCGGGCACGAGCCGCAGCAGCGCCCGGCCCTCGCCGCCGCCCAGCTCGACGGCCCGTTCCAGCCGGTGCGCGACCGAGCGCGGCGGCCAGGATCGCGCGCCGCCGGGCGTGGTCGACGCCCGCCTTGTGCCACTCCCAGTCGGGCACCTCGCGGATCTGCGCGGGCGTCGGCGGCACGCGCATGCCGTCGGGCGCGGGTCCGGGGGCGGGGTCGCCGTAGCGGCGCACGAGCTCCCGCCACGACCGCCGCGCCTCCGTGCCGGTGACCTTCTGCTCCAGCACCGCCGGGAAGAGCTGGTCCCACACCCGGCGGGTGGCGCCGAAGCGCAGGCCCGCCCATGCGTCGGTGGGCGTCGGCGACGAGCGGGTGGTGGGCGACGAACTCCTCCGGGCGGTCGTCCGCGCCCGAGCAGGGCGGGCAGCCCGTCCAACGACCACGCCGCACCCGGCCCCCAGGCCCGCATGACGACCGTGCCGTCGGCGCGGCGGTGCACGACGGTCGTCGCGGGCCCGTCGGGGGTGGTGGCGGTGCGCCAGATCGCCCCGCCCTCGGTCGTGCGGAACGTGGGGTCGCCCCGGCCCCGGCGGACCGGCGCGAGCACGCCCGCCGACGTCGACCGGCGTAAGTCGGGCCGCCACTCCCGTGAGTGGAAACAGTCGCTATGACCACTATTTCCACTCACGGGGCTCAGACATCCGGGGAGAAGCGCACCGCGTGCGGCGGCAGCACGATGTCGGGCCACACCCGCATCCCGCGCCGCAGCTCGCAGTGCGCGCCGACGACCGCGCGGTCGCCGACCACCGTGTCGCGCAGCGTGGCGCCCTCCTCGATCGTGCGCCGCCGCCCCGACGATCGACTGCTCCACGACCGCGCCCGGCGCGACCACCGCGCCGTCGAACAGCATCGAGCCGTCCACCCGCGCGCCCGCCCCGATCGTGACGCCGCGCCCGACGGTCGACCCGCCGAACACCAGGGCGTCGGCCGCGATCTTGGCGCCGTCGAGGACGAGCGCCTCGCCGGTCGGCCCGGGCAGGGCCGCGGACGGGGCGACGCCGCGCACGAGGTCGGCCGAGCCGTGGACGAGGTCGGCCGGGGTGCCCATGTCGCGCCAGTAGGCGTTGTCGACGTGCCCGGACACCCGCGCGCCCGCCTCCAGCAGCCCCGGGAACGTCTCCCGCTCCACGGACACCGGGCGGCCGTCCGGGATGGAGTCGATCACGGAGCGGCGGAAGACGTAGCAGCCCGCGTTGATCTGGTCGGTCGGCGGGTCCTCGGTCTTCTCCAGGAACTCCAGCACCTGGCCGCTGGCGTCGGTCGGCACGCAGCCGAACGCGCGGGGGTCGGGCACGCGCACGAGGTGCAGGGTGACGTCGGCCGCGGTCGTCGCGGTGGGTGCCGACGACCGCGCCCAGATCGGTGCCGCACAGCACGTCGCCGTTGAAGACGAGCACGTGTCGCTGGTGAGGTGCTTGGCGACGTTGCGGATGCCGCCGCCGGTGCCCAGCGGCTCGTCCTCCACGACGTAGACGAGCTCCAGGCCGAGCGCCTCGCCGTCGCCGAACTCCTTGGCGAAGGTCTCGGCCATGTAGGACGTGCCGAGCACGACCCGGCGCACCCCGGCCGCCCGGATGCGCGAGAGCAGGTGGGCCAGGAACGGCACCCCGGCGGTGGGCAGCATCGGCTTGGGCGCCGAGAGCGTCAACGGCCGCAGCCGCGTGCCCTTGCCCTCCGACCAGCACCACGGCCTCGACGTCGTCCAGCACGCGCACGTCCTCTCACAGGGCCTAGCCCCGGCGGGCCAGCGCCATCAGCGTCCGGGCGGGCGCGCGGTAGCGGTCGCGGACATACCGGCGCAAGCCCTCGCCGCGGCTCTCCGGGCCGCGGACGTCCAGGATGCCCTGCCGCTCGATCGGGTGAACGACCACCTCCGCGTCGGGCACGCCGACGACGAGCCAGCCCGCCCGCACGAGGCGGTCGCCGAGGTCGACGTCGGCGGGTTCGGGGTGGGTTGCCGGTGCCCACGTAGCGGGAGTCGTAGCCGTCGACGGAGTCCCAGGCGAGGCGGCGGATCAGCACGCAGCGGCCGTCGAGCCAGCCGGTCGGGCCCGCGACGGCGGGCTGGGCGAGCACCCGGCCCCGCAGCAGTGCCCCGAGCGCGGGTCGGGGGCCGCAGGAGGGGATCTGCCGTCGGGTCGGGTCGCGCAGGAGCGGGCCGAGCAGGCCCGCGCGGGGGGTGGCGGCGGCGCGGAGGCGCTCCAGCGCGCCGGGCGCCCACGCGACCCCCGGGTCGACGACGGCGACCCACCCGACGTCCTCGGGCAGCCCCGCCACGGCGCGGTTCACGACGGCCGGGACGGCCCGAGCTCCTCGGTGAGCCGCAGCTCGCCTGGCCGCGCCGTCCGGCCCGACGATCCGCGCGCCCCGTCGTTCGACCGTGACGACGGCCAGCCCGTCACCGTAGCCGCGCAGCGCCCCCACGGCCGCCGAGCATAGGGGGCTCCCGCCGGGCGTTGACGGGTGAAATGCCACATGCAAATGTGGCTGATGATCGCGCCCGTAGAACGCGACCCTCCGGCGTCGAAGGGACCACCGTGGCCACTGCGAACAAGCTCACCGTCATTCCGTGCGGAGCGATGACCGCCGATCTGACCTGGCTGCTGCTCAAGCCCGGGGTGAGCATCAAACCGCGCTCCGAGAAGAACGCGCCGATCGACTGGGTGGACGTGCCCACGCACTGCGTCCTCGTCGAGACCGACGAGGGCAAGATCCTCTGGGATACGAGCTGCCCGAGCGACTGGGAGACCCGGTGGAAGGAGACCGGGCTGCAGGAGTTCTTCCCCTACGACAAGGTCAGCGACGACGAGTACCTCGACGCGCGGCTGAACGCGATGGGCGTCGGCCTCGACGAGATCGACTACGTCGTGCTCTCCCACCTGCACTTCGACCACGCGGGCAACGCGCAGATGTTCAAGAACACCAACGCGAAGATGGTGTGCTCGGCGCCGGAGAAGGAGTTCGCGCTGAACTTCGACGGCGACTTCAACGGGGCCCACCTGAAGGCCGACTACCTTGGCATCGACTGGGAGACGGTCGATGGCGACGTCGACTTCCTGCCCGGTGTGAAACTCATCCAGACCCCCGGCCACACCATCGGCTGCATGTCCATGCAGGTCGACCTGCCAGACACCGGCACGATGATCTTCACGTCGGACGCCGTCTACATGGGCGACAGCTACGGTCCGCCCGCGGCGCCCGCGGCCATCGTCAACAACCTGGAGCAGTGGTTCGCCTCGGTCGAGAAGCTGCGCGGGATCCAGGAGCAGACGAACGCCACCATGGTGTTCGGCCACGACGGGCAGCAGATCCACGAGCTGCGCACGGCACCGGAGGGGTCCTACACATGACGGCCTTCGAGGTACCCGAGCTCACCGAGGAAACGATCTTCACGTGGGGCGCGCCGCCGCTGAAGTTCGGCGCGGGGGCGATCGACGAGATCGGCTTCGAGCTCACCGGCGTACGGCGTGAAGCGCGTACTGATCGTCACCGACCCCGGCGTGAACGCGCTCGGCGCGCCGCAGCGCCTCGCCGACACGCTCCGGCGCTACGAGATCGAGTCCGAGGTGTTCGACGGCGTGCACGTCGAGCCGACCGACGACTCCATGAACAAGGCCACCGAGTACGCCAGGGCGCAAGGCCCGTGGGACGGGTTCGTGGCCGTCGGCGGCGGCTCGGCCATCGACACGGCGAAGGCGATCAACCTCCTCACCAGCCACCCCGGTGAGCTGATGGACTACATCAACAAGCCGATCGGCAACGCCAAGGTGCCGCCGGGCCAGCTCAAACCGCTCATCGCCGTGCCGACGACGGCGGGCACCGGCTCCGAGTCCACCGCGATGTGCGTGCTCGACATCCTCTCGATGAAGGTCAAGACGGGCATCAGCCACTGGCGGCTGCGCCCGACCCTGGCCGTGATCGACCCGCTGCTGACGATGACGCTGCCCCCCGAGGTGACGGCGTCGGCGGGCATGGACATCACCTGCCACGCGGTGGAGAGCTACACGGCCAAGTGGTACACGACGTTCGACCGCAAGAAGCCCGAGGAACGGGTGACGTACTGCGGCTCGAACCCGGTGTCGGACCTGTGGTGCGAGAAGGCGATGAGCCTGCTCGCCAAGTCGTTCCGCACCGCCGTGCAGCGCGGCGCGGACGACCTCGAAGCGCGCGCGGACATGATGATGGCCGCGACGTTCGCGGGCATGGGTTTCGGCAACTCCGGCGTGCACATCCCGCACGCCAACGCCTACCCCATCGCGGGCATGGTGCGCGACTATCGGCCGTCGGGCTACCCGCAGGACGAGCCGATGGTGCCGCACGGCCAGTCCGTGTCGCTCACCGCGCCGGAGGCGTTCCGGTTCTCCTTCGAGAGCGCGCCGGAGCGGCACCTGCGGGCGGCGGAGCTGATGGACCCGCGCGCGGACAGGCTCAACGACCCGCGCGAGCAGCTGCCGTCGGTGCTGGTGCACCTCATGCGTGACATCGACATCCCCAACGGCATCGGCGGCGTCGGCTACACCGAGGCCGACGTGCCGGACCTGGTGCCGGGCACGATGAAACAACAGCGGCTGCTCGCCACCTGCCCGAAGACGCCGAACGAGGACGACATCGCCGACATCCTCACCAAGTCCGTCGAGAACTGGTGACCTGACGGTGCCGATCTACGTGTTCCGGTGCGGCTGCGGGGTGCGCTTCGAGCACCTCGCCGCGATGGGCGACCCGGCGACGCCCGAGTGCCCGCTGTGCGGCGGGTCGACCCACAAGGTGCCCGCGGGCTTCTCGCTGGGCGGCCAGGCCGACGCGGGCCTGGCCAAGGACCAGATGCCGCAGACGTGGCGCGGGGTCTACAACGGCAGCGCCGAGTACGTCGACCGGATGCGCCGCACGTGGGACGAGCGCCGGAAGCTGGAGGCGAAGTACCCGGAGATCGCGGGCGACCAGCGGCCGATCCTGGCCCACGAAGGTCGCTACCACGACGCGCCGCTGCGGGCCGGGGACATCCCGCTGCGGGGCACCGCGCCGATGCCGGGCAGCGGTCATGGGCACGGTCATGGGCACGGGCACGGGCAGGGCCACACCTCGGAGACCAAGGGCGAGTGATTCACGTGCCGTCGTCGGCCGGGTCCACGCCGTCGATCTCGTTCAGCAGGTCGGACGCGTCCCGGTCGCCCCAGCCCGCGGCGGCCTCCAGGAACTCGCGGGCCTCCTCGGGGCGGCCGTCGTCGATGAGGAAGCGGCCGAGCGTGTACGGCCAGCCGGGCTCGTTGTGCCGCCACGCCAGGCGGAACTGCTCCTCGGCGCCCGCGGCGTCGCCGTAGGCGGCCAGCAGGAACTGGCCGTACGCGGTGTGCGCCCGCACCCCGCCCAGCTGGATCGCCCGCCGGTAGGCCTGCTCGGCGGCCTCCGGGCGGCTCTCGGCGGCCCGCACGTCGCCGAGCGCGACGATCGTGTCCGGCCGCGCCTCGTCGGCGTACTTCTCGGCGGCCTCCGCGGCCGCGATGAGGTCGCCCGCCTCCAGGTAGCAGCGCCACGAGGTTCGCGGGCGCCTGGTCGTCGCCCTCCTCCGCGGCGTGCCGGAGGACGTGCAGCGCCTCGGCCAGGCGGTCGGTGTCGCGCAGCAGGATGGCGAGGTCGTTGGCCGCCACCACCTCGCCGCTGTCCACGGCGAGCCGCAGCGCCTGCTCGGCGTTGTCGAGGTCGCCGAGCTCCACGTAGGCCACCCCGAGCCGGCCGGCGAACGCGGTGTGCCCCTGCGCGACGTGCGGCGCGAGCCACTCGATGCAGGCCAGCCAGTCGCCGCTGTCGAGGTAGGCGCGGGCCAGCAGGTCGGGCGATCCGGGCTCGCCCGCCGCCACGGCGCGCCGCAGCACCTCGACGCCTCGGCGGGCCGGTCGTCGTCGAGCAGCTCCTGGCCTTCCCGCGACAGCGGCCCGTCCGGCGGCGGCGCGACCGGCCAGGGCTCGACGGGTCGGGGCGCCGCGGCGGGGTCCGCCATACCGCGCGATCGTGCCAGGTCAGGGTCACCCCCGGTAGGTGGCGATGACCTTTCGATACAAAGCCCGGCGCACCCCTTCGGGGACGAGCCGGTACGCCCCGCGCACGACGACGTTGCGCAGGAACTGCGCCCACGTCGTGAACCCGATCCGGCGGAACCGCCACTGCAGCCGCAGCTCGGCCCGCAGCTGCCCGAGTCCCCCGCGCCGGGCGTACGCGCCCGCACCCACCCGGTAGCGCACCAGCGGCTCGGCGACGTTCGCCACCCGCGCCCCGGCGACGAGCATCTTCGCCCAGAGCAGGTAGTCCTCCATGAGCGCGAAGTCGGTGTAGCCGCCGACGGCGCGCACGATCTCCCGGCGGTAGACGACGGTCGGGTGGTTGAACGGGTCGGCGAACCGGGCCCGCGCGGCGATGGCGGCGGAGTCGGTGGGCGGCGTGCGCGTGCCGACGATGTCCTCCGCGTCCGCGCCGAACTCGACCAGCCCCGCGCCGACCAGGTCGTGGCCCGCCTCGATGATCGGCATCTGGACGGCGAAGCGGTGCGGGAGCGAGATGTCGTCGGCGTCCATGCGGGCGACGACGTCGTGCGTGCACGCGGCGAGCCCGACGTCGAGCGCGGGCCCGAGGCCGATGTTGCGCTGCAGCGTGACGACCTCGACCGGCACCGGGCTCGTCGCGGCCAGCTCGGCGATCGTCGCGGCGAGCGCGGGAGCGACCGGCCCGTCACGGACGATGACGACCTGGTCGGGCGGCCGCGTCTGCTCCTGGACGCTGGACGTGAACGCCGCGGTGAGGTAGTCAGGCCGGTCACCGGCCCAAACGGGCAGCAACAGCGACAGCTTCTCGGGCACCGACGACGCCTCTCCTTGCTCACCGACAGTAACGGTCGGGCTCACCCGCGACACGCGCGCCCGACGGTAGGCCGGGGCTTGCCCGGTGATGCACCCTAGACGCCGGCCCGGGATCGGAGCGGAGGTGGAGCGGTGCGCACCCTCGGTCCTGCCCGTCCACAGTCGACTCCGCGCACGGCGACCCGGTTGTCGCGGCAGACGATCGCCCGACGGCTGCGGATCGGCACGGCGGTCGCGTCGGCATTCGTGCTCGTGGTCACCGGCGGCGGCGTGGGGCGCTCTACCGCAACGTCACCGCGGGCATCATCGACGACGGACGTCATCGCGGGCGGCAGCGGCGGCGGCGCGCAGAACATCCTGCTCGTCGGCGTCGACAGCCGGGAGGACGCGCAGGGCAACCCGCTGCCCCAGTCGGTGCTCGACGAGCTGCACGGCGGCCCCGACACCGGCGTGCTCAACTCCGACACGATCATCGTGCTGCACGTGCCCGCGGGCGGCGGCGCCGCGGTGGCGTTCTCCATCCCGCGCGACTCCTACGTCGACATCCCCGGCTACCGGCGCGACAAGATCAACGCCGCGTACCCGGCCGTGAAGGCGATCGCCGAGCAGGAGCTGGTGGCCGACGGCGCGCAGGACCGCCGGGAGATCGCCGCGGAGGCGTCCGCGCGGGGGCGCACCGCGCTGATCGGCGCGGTCGAGGACCTCACCGGGCTCACGATCGACCACTACGCCGAGGTCAACCTCGTCGGCTTCGCGACGCTGACGAAGGCCATCGGCGGCGTCACCGTGTGCCTCGCCGCGCCCACGCGCGACGGGCTGTCCGGCGCGCGGTTCCCCGCGGGCGTGCAGACGATCTCCGGGGCCGCCGCGCTCGCGTTCGTCCGCCAGCGCCACGGCCTGCCGCAGGGCGACCTGTCGCGGATCCGCCGCCAGCAGGTGTTCCTCGCCGCCACCGCCGACAAGCTGCTCTCCGCGGGCACGCTGACCAACCCGTCGGCGCTGGCGGCGCTGCTCGCGGTCGCCCAGCAGTCCGTGGTGATCGACTCCGGCTGGGACCTGCTCACCTTCGCCCAGGAGGCGGCCGACATCGCGAAGGGCGACATCGCGTTCGTCACCATCCCGACGGCGGGGCAGGAGACGAACAGCCGCGGCGACGTCGTGCTCGTCGACCCCTCGGCCGTGCATGACTTCGTCGACCAGCGGGTCGAGGCGCAGGACGCCGCCGCCGCGGAGGCGGCGCGGCGGGCCGCCCGCCCGAAGCCCGGGCCGTACACGGTGATCCCGTCCCGCTACGTGGTCGACGTCCGCAACGGCTCGACCGCCGACGGCCTCGGCGGCCAGCTCCTGGCGCTGCTGCGCGGGCAGGGCTTCCTGCGGGGCACGCTGGACACCGCCGGGAACGTCGACGAGTCGGTGGTCAACTACACCGGCGCGGACGGTGACGCCGCCGAGCAGCTCGCCGCGCACCTGGGCGGGATCGCCACGGCGGAGGTCGACGAGGGCGTCTCGCCCGGGCACCTGCAGGTGGTGCTCGGCGGCGACTTCGACCGCACCCTGGTGCCCGCGCCCGCCACCACGCCGCCGCCCCCGACGCCGCTGGAGGCGCCGATCACCGCGGCCGGGGTGCCCTGCGTCGAACTGACCTGTGAGTGGAAACGAGTGCCATGGCACTCGTTTCCACTCACGGGCGACGGAGGAGCGAGCGCGCCATCACCATGCGCTGGATCTGGTTGGTGCCCTCGTAGATCTGGGTGATCTTCGCGTCCCGCATCATGCGCTCGACCGGGAAGTCCTTGGTGTAGCCCGCTCCGCCGAGCAGCTGCACGGCGTCCGTGGTGACCTGCATTGCCGTGTCCGACGCCAGGCACTTCGCGGCCGCGGAGATGAACCCGAGGTTCGGGCTCGCCGCGCTCGGCCCGCGACACCGCGACGTAGACGAGCTGGCGCGCCGCCTCCACCTTCATCGCCATGTCGGCGAGCATGAACTGCAGGCCCTGGAACTCGGCGATGTGCTTGCCGAACTGCTTGCGCTCCTTCACGTACGCGAGCGCGACGTCCAGCGCGCCCTGCGCGATCCCGACGGCCTGCGCCCCGATCGTCGGACGGGTGTGGTCGAGCGTGGCGAGCGCGGTCTTGAAGCCGGTGCCCTCCGCGCCGATGATCCGGTCGGCGGGGATCGTGCAGTCCTGGAAGTAGATCTCACGGGTCGGCGAGCCGCTGATGCCGAGCTTGCGCTCCTTTGGGCCCGACCTCGAAGCCCGGGTCGTCGGCGTGCACCACGAACGCCGAGATGCCGTTCGCCTTCTTCTCCGGGTCGGTGACCGCCATCACCGTGTACCAGCGCGACTCGCCCGCGTTGGTGATCCAGCACTTGGTGCCGTTGAGCACCCAGGTGTCGCCGTCGCGGCGGGCGCGGGTGCGCATCGAGGCGGCGTCGGAGCCCGCCTCGCGCTCGCTCAGCGCGTAGCTGATCATCTGCTCGCCCGCGGCGATGGACGGCAGCACCTGGCGCTTCAGGTCGTCGGACGCCGAGAGCAGGATCGGGGTGAGCCCCAGCCCGTTGACCGTCGGGATCAGCGACGACGACGCGCAGACCCGCGCCACCTCCTCGATCACGATGCACGCTCGCGAGCTTGTCGGCGCCTTCGCCGCCGTACTCCTCGGGGATGATCACGGCGTGGAAGCCCGCCTTGACCAGCGCGTCGCGCGCCTCGGCCGGGTAGCGGCCCTGCTCGTCCACCTCGGCCGCGTACGGCGCGATCTCCTTCTCGGCGAGGGCCCGCACGGCCTCGCGAAGGGCCTCGTGCTCGTCGTTGAGCCGAAAGGCGTCGAAATCAGGGTTCATGGGGCAAGATCTTAACGGCACTCCGTGCCGCAAAGCAAGTGTCATGCTACCCTCCGTGCCATGGCGACGCCGCGCGGCGCGGGCGTTCGGCCGAAGGCCGGGCCGAGGTCCGCCGCGACCTGGTCGCCGCCGCCGTTCGGCTGTTCACCGAGCGCGGCTACGACGAGACGACGATCGACGACATCGCGGCGGCCGCGGGCGTCGGGCGCCGCACGTTCTTCCGCTACTTCCGCGTCCAAGGAGGACGCGATCTCGCCCGACCACGAGGCGGCGCTCGCGCGGATGGCCGAGGTGTTCGCGACCGCGCACCCCGACGAGCCGACCACGAGCCTGGTGCTGCGGGCCGCCGAGACGGTCTTCGACCTGTACACCGAGGATCCCCAGCTGTCCGTGCGCCGCTTCGCGCTGACCCACCGGGTGCCCGCGCTGCGCGACCGGGAGTCGGCGAGCGTGGACCACTACCGGCGGCTGTTCACCCGCCACCTGCGGGAGCGCATGGCCCGGGAGGACGCAGGCGGCGGCCCGGCCGGGCTGGACGCGGACCTGCGGGCCGCGGTGGTCGGGGCGAGTGTGGTGGCGGCGCACAACGTCGCGCTGCGGGAGTGGCTCGAGGCGGGCGCGCCCGCCGACGGCGTGCCCGGGCTGGTGGCCCGGTTCCGCTCGGTGGCCGCCCTCCTGCCCGGCGAACCCGGGTTGACGAACGTCGCCGACCGGCTGGAGGCCGCCATCGGCAGGCTGGAGCGGAGCACGGCCGCCCTGACCCCGGACGTGCGTGATCCCCGGGCCGCAGCGAGTGCGCACGCCGAGCTGGACGGGCTCGGGCCCGGGGATCACGGGTGACTGTCGGGGATTTGCCGGCACCACATCCGGCATCCACAACCGTCGGAGAATGTCCCGTGGTGCTAGCGGACAGCCACCTCACAAGTCCATGGGCTATTCAACGCTGGACCACCTCCTCTCCTGTGTAACGCCACCCTACGGCCGCGCGGAGCCGTCGCGCCACATGCTTTTCAGCGCCTCGTCCTTGACGCTCACGGAACGCGCGAGTTCGGCCTGGAAGGCGGCCATCCGGTCACGCAGCGAGGGGTCGGTCGCGGCGAGGATCCGCACGGCGAGCAGACCCGCGTTGCGAGCGCCGCCGACCGCCACCGTGGCCACCGGCACGCCCGCGGGCATCTGCACGATCGACAGCAGCGAGTCCAGCCCGTCGAGGCGCGCGAGCGGCACCGGAACGCCGATCACGGGCAGCGGTGTGGCCGCGGCGACCATCCCGGGGAGATGCGCCGCCCCGCCCGCTCCGGCCACGATCACCTGGAGGCCCCGGCCCGCGGCCGCGGCGGCGTAGTCGAGCATGCGCTGCGGCGTGCGGTGCGCGGAGTAGACGCCCACCTCGCACCCGACGTCGAACTCGGCGAGCGCCTCGGCGGCGGCCTGCATCACCGGCCAGTCCGAGTCGCTGCCCATGATCACGCCGACCCGCGGCTCACCCGACATCGCGCGCTCCTTCTGCCTCGCCTGCCCCCCACGACGCCGCCCCGACGTGCTCGGACCAGCCGTCCCCCCACACCGCCTCGGACAGCCACCGCGCCGCCAGCGCGGCCCGCCGCCGCACCTCGCCCATGTCCGTGCCCAACGCCGTGACGTGCCCCACCTTCCGCGCGGGCCGTTCGGCCTTGCCGTAGAGGTGCACCTTGACGTCGGGGAACCGGGCGAACAGGTGGTGCAGCCGTTCGTCGGTGCTCATGACGACCGGCCGTGCCGCGCCCAGCACGTTCGCCATCACGACGACGGGCGCGGTCGGCGTCGTCGCCCCCAGCGGATAGTCCAGCACCGCGCGCAGGTGTTGCTCGAACTGCGACGTGCGAGCGCCCTCGATCGTCCAGTGCCCCGAGTTGTGCGGGCGCATGGCCAGCTCGTTGACGACGACCTCGCCGGTCGTCAGCTCGAACAGCTCCACGGCGAGCAGCCCGGTGACGCCCAGCGCGTCGGCGATCCGCAGCGCCAGCTCCTGTGCGGCCGCGGCGGCCTCCTCCGCCAGTCCCGGGGCGGGGGCGAGCACCTCGACGCACTGGCCGTCGGCCTGCACGGTCTCCACGATCGGCCACGCCGCGGCCTGCCCGAACGGCGAGCGCGCCACCAGCGCCGCCAGCTCCCGGCGCATCGGCACGCGTTCCTCGGCCAGCAGGGGGGTGCCCGCGGCCAGGAGCTCGGCGACGAGCTCCGGGGTGGGGTCGAGCCACACGCCGCGCCCGTCGTAGCCGCCGCGGACGGCCTTCAGCACCGCAGGACCGGTGAACGCGGCGAAGTCGTCGGGCGTGGTGATCTCGGCGAACCGCGGCACGGCGACGCCGAGCTCGGCCATCCGGCGCCGCATCACGAGCTTGTCCTGCGCGTGCCGGAGCGCGTCCGGCCCGGGGTGCACGGCGACGCCCTCGGCCACCAGAGCCAGCAGATGTTCCTGCGGCACCTGCTCGTGGTCGAGGGTGACGGCCGCGCAGCCGCGCGCGAACGCCCGCAGCGCCGCGAGGTCGGTCGCCGCGCCGGGCCGGACGTCCGGGGTGACCTGCGCCGCCGGGTCGCCCGGCCCGGCCGCGAGCACCCGCAGTGACTGTCCGAGCGCGATCGCAGCCTGGTGCGTCATGCGGGCCAGCTGCCCCGCGCCGATCATGCCGACGACGGGCAGCCCCGCCTCGGATCCAGGTGCGTCCACGGTGCGGGGAGCCTACCGGCGCTGCCCGCTCCCCCGGGGTCTGGCACGATCAATGGAGTGAGCGTGGTCGAGACGGTGCTAGGCGCCATCCCGCAGCCCTACCGCAGCGTGGCGATCCGGCACCGTGAGCTGGTCAAGTTCGCGATCGTCGGCGGCACCACCTGGGTCATCGACACCGCCGTCTTCCTCACGCTCAAGGCAGGCGTGCTGGAGGCGAAGCCGCTCACCGCGAAGGTCATCGCCGTGCTCGTGGCGACGATCGTGTCCTACGTGCTCAACCGCGAGTGGTCGTTCCGCACCCGGGGCGGCCGCGAGCGCCACCACGAGGCCCTGCTGTTCTTCTTGATCAGCGGCGTCGGCGTGGCCGTCTACTCGGCGCCGTTGGCGGTCTCGCGGTACGTGCTGGAGCTGAAGGTGCCCGGGGTGTCGCTGTTCACCCAGGAGATGGCCGACTTCATCAGCGGCCAGATCGTCGGCACGCTCGTCGGGATGGCGTTCCGGTGGTGGGCGTTCCGGCGGTTCGTGTTCCCGCACAAGGACGTGCGCCGCCAGGTGCCGACCCTCTAACGCGGCCCGCGGGAGGGCCGCGGAGCGCCCACCACGTCGTCGGCCCGCGCCGTCGGCAGGAAGATCGTGAACAGCGCGGGGCGCATGCGCGAGAGCTCCAGCCGTCCGCCGTCGGCCTCGACGAGGGCGCGCGCGAGCGCCAGCCCCAGCCCGGTGGACGAGCCGCCGGACACACCCCGGTCGAAGACGTGCGGCATCAGGTCCTCGGGCACCCCGGGCCCGTTGTCGGCGACCTCGATGACCAGGCTGCCTTCCACCGCGCGCGCCGTGAGCGTGACGGTGCCCCCGCCGTGTTTGAGCGCGTTGTCGACGAGCGCGCCGACCGCCTCGCGGATCCGCGCGGGCGTGACCCGGGCCAACAGCCCGTCGGGCAGGCGGACCTTGAGCGAGCGCCCCTCGGCGCGCAGGGTGGGCCGCCACTCCTCGACGACGGGCACCAGCACCTCGTGCAGGTCCAGCAGCTCGGCACCCGCGGCGCGGGCGACCCGCGCGGCTTCCAGGAGGTCATCGAGCACCGCGGAGAGCTTCTCGGTCTGCTCCAGCGCGGCCACGGCCTCACGGCGGGCATCGGGATCGGGGTGGTTGGCCAGCTCGTCGAGGCGCAGCTGCAGAGCGGTGATGCGGCTGCGCAGCTGGTGGGAGACGTCGCCCACCAGCTCCCGCTCGCGTTGGACGAGCTCGGACAGGGCGGCGGCGGAGGTGTCGAGCACGTCCGAGACGCGGTCGAGCTCGGGGATGCCGTGCCTGCGTGGGACGGAGCGGAAATCGCCCGCGCCGAGCCGGGCCGCCCGATCGGCGACCCCGGAGAGCGGCTCGGCGAGGCGTCGGGCCGTCACCGTGGCGACCACCGTGCCCGCCGCCACCGACACCAGCACCAGCAGCATCACCACCAGCGTCGCCTGGATCTGCTGGGTGAGCATCGCCGAGCGCGGCTCTTCGAGCGTGATCACGCCGCCGATGCCGAACGGCAGCGACTCGCTCACCGGGTTCGCCCCGACGTCCACCCCGATGCGGCGGACCGGCTGACCGGCCTGCTGCAGCACCAGCTGCCCGTTCGACGGCACGGCGAGCTGCAGCTCCGCATCCGGGATCGTCGGGCCTTCGTCCTCCAGCCGGGCTTCCACGCGTTCGAGGAGCGAGGTGAGGTCGCCGCGGGTGATGTCCTCCACCAGCCGCCACGTGGTGATCGCGAGCGGCGCGCCGAGCACCAGAGCCGTGATCGTCACGACGAGGAGCGTGGACTGCAGGATCCGGCGGCGCACGGCTCAGTCGTGGTTGAAGCGGAAGCCGACGCCGCGCACGGTGGCGATCCGGTGCTCGCCGCCGATCTTGCGGCGGAGCCAGGACATGTGCATGTCGAGCGTCTTGGACGTCTTGAGGTCCGGGTCGTTCCAGACCTCGCGCAGGATCTCGTCGCGGGTGACGACCTGCCCGGCGCGCAGCAAGAGCACCCGCAGCAGCTCGAACTCCTTGTTGGCCAGGCCGACCTCGGCGCCGTCGACCAGCACGCGCCGCCCCGACAGCTCCATGCGCACGCCGCCGACCTCGACGGTCTCCGGCGTCAGCCGCCGCAGCAGGGCGCGCACCCTGGCCAGCAGCTCGGCGAGGCGGAAGGGTTTGCCGACGTAGTCGTCGGCACCCGCGTCGAGGCCGACGACGAAGTCGACCTCGTCGGTGCGGGCGGTGAGCATGAGGACGGGGAGGTCGGGCACCTCGAGCCGGATCCGGCGGCAGACCTCGAGGCCGTCCATGCCGGGCAGGCCGAGATCGAGCACGAGCAGGTCCACCCCGCCCGCTCGGACGTGCTCCAGCGCGATCAGACCGTCGTCGGCCACCGCCACCTCGTAGCCCTCGCGTTGTAGCGCCCGCGACAGCGGCTCGGCGATGGCGGCGTCGTCCTCGGCGAGCAGGACCGTAGTCACGCTCGCAGCTTATGCCGGGTCGTCTGTGCTCCCGGTGTGGACGGTGCGGCAGGGTGTCGCCATGGACTCTGCGGACGATCTCGCGCTCGCGCTGCGGCTGGCCGACGCCGCCGACGCGGTCACGCTCCCCCGGTTCCGGGCCGCCGACCTCCGCGTGTCGACCAAGCCCGACCGCAGCCCCGTCACCGACGCCGACACCGCGGCCGAGGAGGTGCTGCGGGCGCTGATCGACGTCGAGCGGCCGGGCGACGCGGTGCTCGGCGAGGAGGGCGGCGGCGACGTCGCGGACGCCGGGCGCGGCTGGGTGCTCGACCCGATCGACGGCACGAAGAACTTCTCCCGCGGCATGCCCGCGTGGGGCACGTTGATCGCGCTGACGGTCGACGGCACGGCGACGGTCGGCGTCGTGAGCGCGCCCGCGCTGGGACGGCGGTGGTGGGGCGCGGCCGGGCAGGGCGCGTGGACGTCGGACGCGCCGGGCGCGCCACCCCGCCGGATCGCGGTCTCGCGGGTCGCGGCGCTCGACGACGCCTACGTGTCCACAACGGACCTGCGCGTGTTCGGGCAGCAAGGCCGGATGGACCGGTGGCTCGCGCTCGTCGACGCGGTGTGGGAGACGCGCGCGTTCGGCGACTTCTGGCAGCACGTCCTCGTGGCCGAGGGGGTGTTGGACGTGGCGGTCGACCCGGTGGCGAACCCGTGGGACCTGGCCGCGCTCGCGCCCATCGTCGCGGAGGCGGGCGGCAGGCTCACCGATCTCACCGGCGCCGCGACCTGGGCGGGCGGCGACGCCCTCACCACCAACGGTGTGCTGCACGACGCCACCCGCGCCGTCATCGGCCGCTGATCCCACGGGTTCCCCGGGCAGGCCGCACGGATGCGGCCTGCCCGGGCCGACGGCCTCGTGTCGTGAGTCCCTCTCCGTCTCACGGGAGGCCGCCGGTGTCTGGGGTGGGGCCGCCCCGGACCAGTGCGGCGTTCGGGGCAACGTCGGCCACCCCGGTCCGGGACGGTTTTCCCAGGCAGGGCGCGTCAACGACGCGCCTGCCCGAGCCGGCGGCCTCGTGTCGTGAGTCCCTCTCCGTCTCACGGGAGGTCGCCGGTGTCCGAGGGGTTGGGCGCCGCCCCGGACCAGGGCGACGTTCGGGGCAACGACGGTCACCCCGGTCCGGGACGGTCTTCCCGCGCGCGTCACCGCACCCGGTCGGTGGTCCGGGCACCGGCGTGCGCGCCGGATCAGGGGATTCAGCGAGGAATCAGCGCTAGCCGCCTGCGGCGGCGTTCACCCCATCGGAACTCGGGTCGACGGCTTGATCAGCCGGGACCCACCACGACCTCGGGGAACCACCAGGTCAGCCGGCGGGCACGGCCCGCGCAGCACAGTGCGCCGCCGAGCAACAGCCCGGCGAGGAGCTCACCGAGAACGGCGGCGAAGTGGCCTGCGCCGGAGAAGGCGCCCGCCGTGCCCGTGCCGCCCGTATCGGCCGGAGTCGTCGGGGACGGGGCGGGCAGGCCCTTCTCGCCGGGCCCAGGAGCGCCGTGTCCGGGTGCGACCGCGCGGCCGGTTCCGAACCGGCTCGCCGCGGCGAGGGCGTTCGACCCGGCCGCGAGGCCGAAGAACGCGGGACCGATGTGGTTCGAGCCGTCGAAGAGACTTGCGGCAACGATCGCCGCCGCGGACGCCACGGCGGCCGACGACGTGAACGCGTCGACGGCAGGCGGCGGTGCGAGTGAGGCGATCGCGAGCGCGCCCAGCGCCGCAGGCGTCGGCGGGGTGGCGGCCGCGGCGGTCGGGAGCAGCGCGAACGTCCCGGTCGGGGCCGGCGCGGTCGGCGTCGTCGGGGTAGCGGGGGTCGGGGTCAGCGCGGTCGTGGCCTGCGCGACCGGGGCCGACCCGGCGGGGGTAAGCGCGGCTGGTGCGAGCGGGAACACGGGCGCAACCGTCAGGGCGGGCGCGGTCGTCGAGGCCACGGTCGTCACGACGGGCGCGACGACCGGCGCCAGCACCGACGTGGCGACCTCCGCGACCGGTCCGACCAGCGGCGCAGCGACACTGGATACGGCGCCAACGACCGGCGCGGCCACACCCGCCACGGTCCGCACCACCGGCCCCGCCACACCGGACACCACCGGCGCAGCCACACCCGGCACGGTCCGCACGACCGGCACGGCCAGCCGCATGACCACACCAGGGGGCGCACCGGTCGGAAGCGTTGCGGAAGAAGTGAGGATCGGCGGGACCGGGGCCGCCTGCACCGCGGGGGCCTGCACCGACGGTTGGAGCGGCGACGTCACCAAGGCCGTGCCCGGGGACTTCACCGACACCGGCACGGCGGCCGGTAGGCCGGGCGTCACCGGGGTCCGCGATGACGCCGCGGCCTGTGAGCTCGCGGGGGGCGACGCCGTGGACCCGGCGGAGGCCTGAGCGGCCGACTTCGCAGGAACGTTCGCTGCGGCGGTGGCCGCAGTCTTCGCGGCGGTTGTCGCCGCGCTCGTCGCCAGCGACTTCGCGGGAGGCTTCACCGCGACGGTGGCCTGCGACTTCGCAGCGGCGGTCGCCACGGTCTTCGCGGCGGTCGTGACCGGCGACGTCGCGGAGACCTTCGACGAGGTGGTCGCCGCAGTTTTCGTGGCGGTCTTCACCGTGCTGGTCGCCTGCGACTTTGCGGGCGCCTTCGCGTCGGCCGATGCCGACGACTTCGCCGAGTCGGTCGCCGAGGACTTCGCGTCAGCCTTCGTCGACGACGAGGACGCTGTGGAGGACTTGGACGAGGACTTGGCGTCAGCCTTCGTCGACGACGAGGACGCTGTGGAGGACTTGGACGAGGACTTCGAGGAGGACTTGGACGACCCCGACCCGGACGACGTGCTCGACGATGTCGAGGAGCTGTCGCCGGATTTCCCGGTCCTCCCCGTGGCCGACTTGACCGTCTTCGCCGCGGCCGTCGTGACCTTCGTGACCGGGTTGCTGTCGGCGTGCGCCACTCCCGTGGCGAACCCGAGGAGGAGGAACCCCACCATCAGCCCGAGGACCAGGAAGAGCCGTCGGGCGACACGCGGAAGCACGCGCTCAGCGGGGAGCGGGGCGGAGTCCGCAGGGGTCAACGACGCTGCGGTCGACATGCGATGCGCTGCGCTCACCCCCCGTGTTCACTTGCGACGGATGGTTGCTGCCCCGCGCGCACGGTAGCGCGGGGTCCCACAGCCCGCAGCGCGTCGGCCTGCAATGACCCGTTCGGCCGAATGGACGCCCGCGCAGACGCTTGCGGCCCGGATCCCGCTCGGGGATCCGGGCCGCATGGACGCCTGCGGTCAGGACTCGGTGGGAGCCTCGGGGGCCGTGACGGCCGCAGGGGTGGCCTTGACCGGGATCTGCCGCGCGGTGGTGCCCGCGTAGGCGCCGGTCACGCGGACGGTAAGGACGCCCGCGTCGTAGGTCGCGGCCACCGCGTCGGCGGTGACGTGCGCCGGAAGGCCGAAGCTGCGGCGGAAGGCGCCGTAGCGGACTTCGCGGAGGCTACGGCCGTCGCGCTGCTCGGCGCGCTCGTCCCGACGCTCGCCGCGGACGACGAGGGCGTTGTCCGTGATCTCGACGGTGACGTCCTTCTCGACGTCGATACCCGGCAGCTCCAGCCGGACGATCGCGTCGTCGCCGTCGCGGGCGATCTCGGCGCTGGGGGTGAATCCGGCAGGCGCGGTGGCCGGGCCGAACGCCCGCCGCACGATCGTGTCGAAGTCGGCGAAGGGGTCACGCCGGCTCCACAGGGTGACGTTGCTCATTGCTGCTCCTTGCTGATCCGGGCCGGTCCCGCCCGGCCTCGCACCCTGTCCAACGTGAGTCGGGTCGACTCAATTCCCCTGAGGGACTTTCGCTCAGCGTGAAGATGTCAGAAGTCACCGCCGACCCAGTCCGGAGGTCCTCATGGCCGACACCGTCTCCGTCCCGACCATCACCACCGAGGCCGCCCACCGCATGATCGCCGCCGCCGAGGCCAAGGCGACCGAGATCGGCGTGCCGATGTGCATCGCGGTCGCCGACACCGGCGGCAATCTCAAGGCGTTCTCCCGCATGGACGGGGCCGCGCTCCTGTCGACCCAGGTGGCGCAGGACAAGGCGTACACGGCCGTCGGCTTCGGCATGCCGACGCACGGCTGGCACGACTTCATCAGGGACGACGCCCCGCTCGCCTCCGGCGCGGTGGGCGGCATCGACCGTCTGGTGATCTTCGGGGGCGGCTACCCGATCACCGTCGGCGACGCGATCGTCGGCGCGATCGGCGTGAGCGGCGGGCACTACAGCCAGGACCAGGAAGTCGCCGAGGCCGGGCTGGCCGCGCTCACGTGAGCGCACTGGCGTTCGAGGACTTCACGCAGGGCCGGGTCTTCGAGCTCGGCACCGCCGTGGTCGACCGCGACGAGATGGTGGCGTTCGCGCGGCGGTTCGATCCGCAGCCGTTCCACGTCGACGAGGACGCCGCCAAGGCCTCGTGGTTCGGCGGCCTGGCGGCCTCGGGCTGGTTCACCGCAGGGCTGTGGATGCGGCTCTACGTCGACGAGGTGCTCAACAAGGCCACGTCGCTCGGCTCGCCCGGCGGCGAGGAGCTCGTCTGGCCCACCCCCGTGTTCGCGGGCGACGAGCTGCGGGCCTCGATGGAGGTGCTGGAGGCCCGTCGTTCCCGCAGCCGCCCCGGGCTGGGCCTGGTGAAGCTGCGCGCCCGCATGCACCGCGGCGACGTGCTCGTCTACCACAGCACGTTCACCGGCATGTTCGGTGCTCGGGACGACTGACGTCAGGTCTCCTCCGCGACCTCCTTGTAGAGCAGCGCGTGCACCTCTTCCACGCCCGGCACGTCGTGGAACTCCAGCGGCTCGTCCGACGCCGACTCCATGACGAGCGTGCCGACACCGAACAGCCGCTCGAACAGCGTGTGCCGGAACTGGACGCTGGTGATGCGCCGAAGCGGGATGTCCAGGCCGCGCCGGGTGAGCAGGCCTTCGCGCACGAGCACCCGGCGGTTCGTGACGACGAAATGCGTTGTGCGCCAACGGATCACCGGCGCCAGGGTGAACCGGACGATCAGCCCGATACCGATGACCGCCAGCACGATCCGCGCCCACGGCGACCAGGACTGCGCACCGATCACGGCCGCGAGGTAGCTGCCCAAACCGACGACGACCAGCAGCACCAGAACCGGGACGACCAGCATCTTCCAGTGCGGATGCCGGTGCATGACGATCTCTTCGCCAGCAACGAGGAGCTCGTCCGGATACGCCATCCACCCACCTTAGGGCGGGGTCGGCCCGACCGAGCGGAGATGCACGACATCGCCCGCCGCAACCGCTCGACGGTGTCCCGCCGGGTCGAGCAGGAGCAGCCTGCCGTCGGGGTCGACGTCCTCGGCGATGCCGGTGTGGATCGCCCCACCCGGCAGCTCCACCCGCACGGGCGCGCCGAGTGACAGACATGCCGCCCGGTAGTCGGAGCGCACCCGGGTGGTGTCGGGGTCGCCGCGCCCGGCGCGCCACGTCTCCTCGCGCCGGGCCAGCGACGTGAGCACCGCGATGAGCATCTCGGTCGGCCCGACCTCGACGCCCTCGGCGGCGAGCGACGTCGCCCCCGGCTGTTCGGCGGGCGCGGCGGCCACGTTCAGCCCGATCCCGACGACCACGGCGGGCCGCTGCGCGTCGGCCACCTCCGCGAGGATGCCCGCGACCTTGCGCTGCGCGGGCCCAAGCAACAGGTCGTTGGGCCACTTGAGGCCGCACGGCACCGTGGTGGTGAACGCGCGCACGGCGTCGTAGGTGGCGAGGCCCGCGAGCAGGGTCAGCCAGCCCAGCCGCGACGCGGAGACGCCGACGGGCCGCAGCAGCACGCTCACGGTGAGCCCGGATCCCGGCGGCGAGACCCAGGTTCGCGCGAGCCGCCCGCGCCCCGCCTCCTGGTGTTCGGCGACGAGCACGGTCCGATCGGGGGCGCCGGCGGTCGCCGCGGCGAGCAGATCGGCGTTGGTGGAGCCGGTGCGTTCGACGATGTCGACCCGCGCCCACAGCCCGACGAGCGCTGCGCGGACGGCGTCGTGGTCGAGCGGCCGGACGATCCGGTTCATGCGCGCGGACGCTACCGCCGTCCCGATGATCCTGCGGTGTCCAAAACGGTTGACCGCGACCAATGGGCACTCAGCGTCGCCGACCGACGTGACGGAGACCGCGTCCGCGCCGCTGAGGGCGGGTTTAGGCTCCGCGACATGACCGCCGCGCCCGAGACCGCCGCCGAGACCGAGGGGCCCGAGCTCCACACCACCGCGGGCAAGCTGGCCGACCTCCACCGGCGCAAAGCGGAGCTCGAGACCGACCCGAAGGCGGCGGAGCGCCAGCACGACAAGGGCCGCCACACCGCCCGCGAACGCCTGGAGATGCTGCTCGACCCCGGGTCGTTCGTCGAGCTCGACGCGCTCACCCGGCACCGCTCCATCAACTTCGGGATGCAGGAGCGGCGCCCGTACGGCGACGGCGTCGTCACCGGCACCGGCACGATCGACGGCAGGCCGGTCGCCGTCTTCAGCCAGGACGCCACCGTCTTCGGCGGCGCGCTCGGCGCGGTGTACGGCGAGAAGATCGTCAAGGTCATGGACGTCGCCGCCAAGATCGGCTGCCCGGTGATCGGGATCAACGACGGCGGCGGCGCGCGCATCCAGGAGGGCGTCGTCGCGCTCGGCCTCTACGGCGAGATCTTCGCGCGCAACGTGCGCAGCTCCGGCGTGGTCCCGCAGATCTCGCTGGTCATGGGCTCGTCGGCGGGCGGTGCCGTGTACTCCCCCGCGCTCACCGACTTCATCGTGATGGTCGACGGCACCAGCCACATGTTCATCACCGGGCCGGATGTGATCAAGACGGTGACCGGCGAGGACGTGGCGATGGAGGACCTCGGCGGCGGCCGCGCGCACAACGCGCGCTCCGGCGTGGCGCACTACCTGGGCCGCGACGAGGACGACGCCATCTCCTACGTCAAGGAGCTGCTGTCGTTCCTGCCGTCCAACAACCTGTCCGAACCGCCCGCCTTCCCCGCCGAGCCCGCGGACGAGTCCGTCCCCGAGCTGGACACGATCATCCCGGATTCCCCCCACACGCCGTACGACATGCACGGCGTGATCGAGAAGGTGCTCGACGACGGCGAGTTCCTCGAGGTGCACAGCCTGTTCGCACCGAACATCGTGGTCGGCTTCGGGCGCGTCGAGGGCCGGCCGGTCGGCGTCGTGGCCAACCAGCCCACGCAGTTCGCGGGCTGCCTCGACATCGACGCCTCGGAGAAGGCCGCCCGCTTCGTGCGCACGTGCGACACGTTCAACGTGCCCGTGCTGACGTTCGTCGACGTGCCGGGCTTCCTGCCGGGCACCGAGCAGGAGTGGAGCGGCATCATCCGCCGCGGCGCGAAGCTGATCTACGCCTACGCCGAGGCCACCGTCCCGAAGCTCACGGTGATCACCCGCAAGGCGTACGGCGGCGCGTACGTCGTCATGGGTTCCAAGCACCTCGGCGCGGACGTCAACGTCGCGTGGCCCACCGCCCAGATCGCCGTCACCGGGTCCGCGGGAGCGGTGAGCATCCTCTACCGCAAGGAGCTCGCCGGGCTCACCGGCGACGAGCTTGCCGCGCGTCGCCTTTCGCTCCAGGAGGAGTACGAGGACCACTTCGCCAACCCCTACCTCGCGGCCGACCGCGGCTACATCGACGGCGTGATAGCGCCGTCGGAGACGCGCATGTACATCGCCCGCGAGCTGCGCGTGCTCAGGACGAAACGCGTGGCGGGGCCGCCGCGCAAGCACGGGAACATCCCGCTGTGACCGAGCCGGTGTTCCGGGTCGTGCGGGGCACGCCCTCCGACGTGGAGGTGGCCGCGCTCGCCGTCGTGCTGGCGGCGCTTGCGGCGAGCACACCGCCCGCCGACCCGTCGCGGCCCCTCAGCCGTTGGGTCGACCGGGGCGCCCACCTGCGCCGCCCGCTGCGCGTCGGTCCGGACGCGTGGCGCACGTCCGCCTGGCCCGGCTGATCTCCACCCCCGGGTGGAGCCGTGGTTCCACCCGGGACCGGCCCGGAGACCGACGCCCACACCCGTCGTGACCGGGCACGCTGCGGAGTCATGGACATCGCCTCGTACGTCGTCCCGGCCGCGCTCGTCGTCTGGGTGATCGTGCGGCAGTTCGCGGGCCGATGGGTGCCCGCGCGCCGGTCGCTGCTCCTGCCGCTCGTCCTGGTCGTCGTGGGGGTCGGCCAGGCCGGGCACGTGGGGTGGACGGCGCTCGCCGCCGTCGTGGTCGGGGCCGATGTCCTGCTGACGGCCGGGCTCGGCGCGGTGCGCGGCGCGGCCATCCGGCTCACCCTCCGCGACGGCTACCTGTACCAGCGCGGAGGGTGGCTGTCGGTCGGGCTCTGGCTGCTCACGATCGGCGGGCGACTGGCCGTCGCGGCGCCGTTCCTGCACACCAGCGCGGGCCCGGCGCTGGAGGCGACGCTGGCCCTGTCGTTCGGGATCAGCCTCGCCGCTCAGTACGCCGTGTTCAACGCGCGGGTCGCCCGTGACGGGCGGCCGATCCATCCTGCTCGACGGGAAACCGCCGCGCAGTCCACACTCGCCAGGTGAACGGTCCGCTGCGGCTGGCCAGCAGCCTCGTCTGGCTGCCGGTCATCCTGCTCAGCGCCTACCTCAACGAGCCGCCGCCCGCCTACCCGTTGGCGTCGGCGGCCGCAGCCGTGCTGGGCGGGCTGGCGTGGGTCGTCGTGGCCGTGCGCCCGGCGCGGCCGGGCTGGCTGGACCCGGCCGCGATCGTGGTGCTGGCCGCGTCCGGGGTCGGGTTCCTGGTCGCGGGCGGCGGCTGGTCGTCGGTGCTCGGGTTCTGCTTCTTCGCCGTGGTCGCGGCGGGCACCCGGCTGCCCGGCACGGCGGCGGTGGGGGTGCTCGTCGGCACGGCCGTCGGGGTGGCGTACGCGCTGCGCGCCGCCCACCCGACGGCCATCGCGCTCGCCCTGCTCGGGCTGGCCGGGGTGCTGCTGCTCGGGATGGGGCGCCGGGAGAGCCTGCGGCGCGCGGAGCAGCGCGAGCTGCAGCTGGTGAACGCGGCGCGGGTGCAGGAGGAGCACGCCCGCGCGGCGGCGCTCGCCGAGCGCACCCGCATCGCCCGCGACGTGCACGACGTCCTCGCGCACTCCCTCTCCGCGCTCGCCGTCCAGCTGCAGGGGGCGCGGCTCATGCTGCTGCGCGACGGCGCCCCCGCCGACACCGTCGCCCAGATCGAACGCGCCCAGCACCTGGCGTCCGAGGGGTTGGCCGAGGCGCGCCGCGCGGTGTCGGCCCTGCGCACGGCGCCGGTCGACCTCGCCGACGGGCTGCGCGCGCTCGTCGCCGACATCCCCGACGCCACCCTGGAGATCGACGGCGCGCCCGACCACCTCTCGGCCACGGCGCAGGAGACGGTGCTGCGCACCGCGCAGGAGGCACTGACGAACGCGCGGCGGCACGCGGCGGGCGCGCCGGTCTCGGTTCGGCTGACCCATCGCGACGGGGCCACCGAACTGGAGGTCCGCGACCGGGCGGGCGCGCCCCCGCCGCCGTCGACGGACGGCTACGGTCTGGTCGGGATGGCCGAGCGCGCCGCGCTGGCCGGGGCGGACCTGTCCGCGGGACCGGTGGAGGACGGATGGCGGGTACTGCTGCGCCTGCGCCCCTCCGCGTAGTCCTCGCCGACGACCAGACGATCGTCCGCGAGGGCCTGGTCACCCTCCTCGGGCTGTTGCCGGGCATCGAGGTGGTCGGGGCCGCGCCCGACGGCGCGCGGGCGGTCGCACTCGTCGCGGAGCTCGACCCGGACGTGCTGCTCACCGACCTGCGCATGCCCGTGTGCGACGGGGTCGAGGCGACCCGGCGGGTACGCGCGGAACACCCGGCGACGGCGGTCGTCGTCCTCACGACGTACGCCGACGACGCGTCGGTCGTCGAGGCGCTGCGCGCCGGTGCCGCGGGCTGGCTCTCGAAGGACGCCGACGCCGAGGCCATCGGCCGAGCCCTGCGCTCCGCGGCCGACGGGCACACCACGGTGGACTCGGCCGCGCTCGCCCGCCTGCTCGCCGCCGAGCCCGCGCCGCGCCCTCCCGCCGCGTTGCCCGACGGCCTCACCGCGCGCGAGGCGGAGGTGTTGGGGCTCATCGCGTCCGGGCTGTCCAACACCGAGATCGCCCGGAAGCTGGTGGTGAGCGAGGCGACCGTGAAGACGCACGTCAACCACCTCTTCGCCAAGGCCGGGCTGCGCGACCGGGCCCAGGCCGTCGGCTACGCCTACCGGCACGGGCTGGTGAACTAGCTCGCTCAAATCCAGCTCAAGAAGCTGGCCCGCGGTCACGGTGAGTCGCGCGTCTGGACACGGTGAGTCGCGCGTCTGGACACGGTGAGTCGCGCGTCTCGACACGGTCAGTCCCGCATTCCGACACGGCGAGAGCTCGGCCGCACCCCGGGCACGGCCAAGCCCCCGAGCGCCCCGCACCCCCCGGTTGCGGGGCGCTCGGCCGTCAGGCGAGCACGGCCCGCAGGTCGGCGGCGAACCCGTCCGGCTCGCCCACCTGCCCGTACTCGCCGCCGAGGAATCCGCCGTGATCGCCCGCGAACTCGGCGGCCGGAACGCCCACCGCGGCGGCCACGGACCGGCCCCCACGCGCCGCCATCGTCTCGCCGGAGGTCTTGCCCACGACGACGATCAGCCGGTCGCCCAGCGCACGAAGCGCGGCGACATCGGGCTCGTACTGGTTGCAGGCAGGGAAATTGCGCATCAGCGGGTCGGTGCGGTTCCCGTCGTCCTCGGTGGACATGCCGAACCGGGCGGGATCCGGCGCGGGCCGATCGGCGTAGTCGATCGGCAGCTCGCCGTCGTACATCACCAGTGCGACGAACCGGGCCATCGCCGGGCCGATGCCCACGTTCTTGTACGTGGCCACGATGTCGGCGCACGCCGCGAGCACCCGATCCCGGTCGGGCAGCAGCGCGGCCGTCGGCGGCTCGTGGGCCACCAGGCGACGCACGTCGTCGGGGTGGGTCTCGACCAGCCGGAGCGCGTTGACCGCGCCGCCGCTGCTGGCGAACAGGTCCACCGGGCCCGCGCCGAGCGCCTCGATGACCCGATGCAGGTCCGCGGCGTGCTGCTCGGGCGTCATCGGCGCCGTGTCGGTCGGGTTGCGGCCTGCGCCCCGGGGGTCGTAGGTGACGACGGGACGGTCGGTGAAGTGGCCCGCGAGCGTGCCGAAGCCCGACGCGTCCATCGGCGAGGCGATGAGCATCAACACCGGTCGATCGGGCGTGGCGGTGGACAGATCGCCCCGGATTTCGTAGGTGATCGCGTCGGCGCCCTCGCCGACCACGTGGGTCGCGATGGTGCGGGTGTCGGACATGGTGTTCCTCTCCGTAGTGCTCGCTGCTCTTTTGACCGCCGTAGCCCGCCGAATTCATCGCCACGTCGGGTTCGGCAGGATCGGCCCGTGCCTCTCGTGCTCGCCTCCGCGTCCTCCGCCCGGCTCGGTGTGCTGCAGGCTGCCGGGCTCGACCCCCTCGTCGAGGTCGCCGACATCGACGAGGCCGCCCTGCTCGCCGCCACCGCGGACGCGGGCGCCGGAACCAGGGTCACCGCACTGGCCGGGGCGAAGGCCACCACGGTGGCCCGGCGGATCGCCGACGCCCACCCGGACGCCGTGGTCGTCGGTTGCGACTCCATGCTCCTGCTCGACGGCGAGCTGCAGGGCAAGCCGGGCGACGCCGACACGGCTCGACGGCGTTGGCAAGCCATGGCGGGCCGCACCGGCGAGCTGGTGACCGGCCACACCGTGCTGCGCATGGCCGACGGCGCGATCAACTCCGTCGCCGAGGGCCACGCCGTCACCAGGGTGCGGTTCGCCCGCCCGTCCGACGCCGAACTGGAGGCCTACCTCGCCACCGACGAGCCGTTGTCCGTCGCGGGCGCGTTCACCCTCGACGGGCTCGGCGGCTGGTTCGTGGAGGGCATCGACGGCGACCCGTCCAACGTCATCGGGATCAGCCTCCCGCTGCTGCGACGGCTGCTCACGGCGGTCGGTGTGAGCGTCACGGACCTGTGGCGGCGCGACTAGGCTGGCCCGCATGACCGCCGCGCAAGACAACGACCCGAAGCTCGCCGACTACGCCCACCCCGAGCGCCTGGTCACCACGGCCTGGCTCGCCGAGCACCTCGGGGATCCCGGCCTGGTCGTCGTCGAGTCCGATGAGGACGTGCTGCTCTACGACACCGGCCACATCCCGGGTGCGGTGAAGGTCGACTGGCACACCGAGCTCAACGACCCCGTCACCCGCGATTACGTCGACGGCGCCCGGTTCGCCGAGATCTGCGGCGAGCGCGGCATCGGCCGCGACACCACCGTCGTCTTCTACGGCGACAAGAACAACTGGTGGGCCACCTACGCGCTGTGGGTGTTCTCCCTGTTCGGCCACCCGGACGTGCGGATCCTCGACGGCGGCCGGGCCAAGTGGCAGGCCGAGGGCCGGGAGCTGACCACCGAGGCGCCCAAGCCGGAGGCCGTCGAGTACCCGGTCGTCGAGCGCGACGACACCACGATCCGGGCCTTCCGCGAGGACGTCCTGGCCCACCTCGGCAAGCCGCTGGTCGACGTCCGCTCGCCCGGCGAGTACTCCGGCGAGCTGCTGCACATGCCCGACTACCCGCAGGAAGGCGCGGTGCGCGGCGGCCACATCCCCGGCGCGGCCAGCGTGCCGTGGGCCCGGGCCGCCGCCGAGGACGCCACGTTCAAGCCGCGCGCCGACCTCGAGGCCATCTACCTCACCGAGCAGGGCCTCGCGCCCGACGACGACGTCATCGCCTACTGCCGCATCGGCGAGCGCTCCAGCCACACCTGGTTCGTGCTCACCCACCTGCTCGGCTTCGGGCACGTCCGCAACTACGACGGCAGCTGGACCGAGTGGGGCAACACGGTGCGGGTGCCGATCGCGCAGGGCACCGAGCGGGGATCGGTGTGACGCTGCCCGCGCCGCTCGCGGAGCTCGTCGACGACTTCGCCGACGTCGGGCCGAAGCAGCGGCTGGAGCTGCTGCTGGAGCTGTCGCGCGAGCTGCCGGAGCTGCCGGAGCGGTATGCCGACGCGGCCGACACGATGGAGCAGGTCCACGAGTGCCAGTCGCCGCTGTTCCTGGCCGTCGAGGTCGAGGACGCGGACGACCACACCGTGCACCTGTTCTTCTCCGCGCCCCCGGAGGCCCCGACGACCAGGGGTTTCGCCTCGATCATGAGTACCGGCCTCGACGGGCAGCCCGCTGCGGACGTGCTCGCCGTACCCGACGACTTCTACGTCGCGCTGGGGCTCGGGCAGGCCGTCAGCCCGCTGCGACTGCGCGGGATGGCGGCCATGCTCGGCCGGATCAAGAGCCAGGTCAGGCGGAACCTCAAGACTGTGTGAAGAACGTTCCCCCGGTCACAGCGCCGCCGACAGACTGTGATCTGTCCGACAGGACGCATGACCGGGAGGTGGTTCGGATGGGTGACACCTGGGGCATCAGCGGCCCCGCCTTCCTGCTCTTCTACATCGCGCTCGCCGTGATCGTGCTGATCGCGTCCATCCGGGCCCGACGCGCGGTCACGCGGACGGGCTCCGCGGAGCCCGTCGTCGCGATCCGCACCCGTCCGCACGATGTCGCCTACCTCAACGGGGGCGCCGAGCTGGCGCTGGTGTCCGCGCTCACGGCGCTGCGGCTGCGCGGCGCGATCTGGTCGGAGCGGGGCAACGTGCAGGCCGTCCCGCGCACCGACGCCGGACCCGACGAGCTGGAGCACGCCGTGCACGCCGCGGTCGCGACGTCCACGCACCGCAAGTGGGTCGCGAACAACACCCGGGTCGCCACCGCGCTCGGGGCCACCGAGAAGCGGCTGGTGGACGCGGGTCTGCTGCTGTCCGACCCGCAGCGGCGCCGGGTCCGCGGCACCGGCCGGTGGATGGTCGCTGTGGCCGGGCTGGGCCTGGTGCGGCTGCTCGCGGGCATCGCCAACGCCAAGCCGGTGGGGCTGCTCGTGGTCGCGTTGGTCGTCGTGACGATCGTGGCGGTCATCCTGCTGTCCTCGGCGCCCCGGCGCACCCGGCGTGGCGACCGCACGCTCGCCGCCCTGCGCGACGAGAACCACGCCCTCGCGCCCAAGCAGCGTCCCGACTGGGCGCTGTACGGACCGGTGGGGGCCGCGCTCGGGATCGGGCTCTTCGGGATGACGGCGGTGTGGGCGTCGGACCCGGCGATCGCGGGCGAGCTCGCCGTGCAGCGGATGAGCGCAGGCGATGGGGGGTCGAGCTGGTCGGGCGGGGGTGACTCGGGCGGCTCGTCATGCGGTGGCGGCAGCAGCTGCGGGGGTGGCGGCTGTGGCGGTGGCGGTGGGTGCGGCGGCTGACGTGAGCAGCTCGCGCAACGCCGCGCCGCCCGCCACGGGTGGCCCGACCGCGTCGGCCGGGGGGACCGGCGCGGCGGGTCACCCCTTGGTCGTCGACGGCGTCGGGGTGGGCTGGCGTCCCGAGATCGCCGGTTGGGTCGCCACCGCGCCCGACCTGGGGTTCTGCGAGGTCATCGCCGAGTCGGTCGTCCCCGCAGGTCCGCCTCGAGGGGTGGTGGACCTGCGGGAGCGGGGGATTCCGGTGATCCCGCACGGTATCCGGCTCTCGCTGGGCGGCGCCGAGCCGCTCGACCGCGCCCGGGTGGGTCACCTCGCCGCGTGCGCCGAGGCACTCGGCGCGCCGCTGGTCAGCGAGCACATCGCGTTCGTGCGCGCCGGGGGGCGCGAGGTCGGGCACCTGCTGCCGGTGCCGCGCACCCGCGAAGCGCTCGACGTGCTGGCCGTGCACGTCGCGCAGCTGCAGGCCGAGCTGGCGGTGCCGGTCGCGCTGGAGGTCATCGCCGCGCTGTTCGATTGGCCGGACGACGAGTTGACCGAGCCGGATTTCCTGGCCGCGTTGGTTGACCGGACGGGCGCGCTGCTCCTGGTGGACGTCGCCAACGTCCACGCCAACGCGGTCAACCGTGACCGGGACCCGCGGGCGGTGCTCGACCGGATCCTCGACCTCGTGCCCGCGGACCGGATCGGCTACGCGCACGTCGCGGGCGGCGGGGTGCGCCACGACGAGGCCGGGCTCCCCGGTGGCGGGCTCTACCACGACACGCACACCGACCCCGTCCCCGCCGCCGTGCTCGGGCTCCTCGCGCATCTCGTCGAGCGCGCGCCGGGGGTGCCGGTGTTGTTGGAGCGCGACGGTCGCTACCCGGCCGCCGCCGTCCTGACCGCCGAGCTGGCCGCGATCGATGAGGTGGCCCGATGAAGGCCAGCCCCGCCCCCCACGGTGAGTCTCGCGTTTCGCCACGACGAGATGGCGATTTGCGCACGGTCGCGTACCCCGGGCCGGGCGCGCAGGCCGTTGCGATGGGTGGAGGGCTGGCCGAGCGGCAGGCCGCGCTCGTCGCCGCGCTCGTCGCGGGCGCGCCGGACCCCCCTGGCTTCGACCCCGGCAGGCTCGCCGCGACCCGGCGCGCGCTGCTGCGCAAGCGGGCAGGCGAGGCGGCCAGGCACTGGCCGGTACTCGTCGCGTCGCTGGGCCCGCGCTGGTCGGCGGCGTTCGCTGCGCACCACGCGGGCCACGAACCCGGCGGCGGGCTGCGCGACGGCTGGGATCTCGCCCGCGCGCTGCGCCCCGAATTGACCCCCGACGCCGCCGCCGAACTCCGCGAACACGAGGCCCTCTGGCGCTACGACGGCGCCGGCGCACCCCGTCCCCGCCGCCTCGGGCGCCTACGCCGAGCGGTGGCCCGGCGCCGCACCGGTGGATGAGCGTCGGCTATCCCACACTCAGACACCTCCGACACGTGCATAAACTGCCGGAGAACTTGTGCCGGTACCCCCTGGAGGCCGATCCGTGCCCCGCCTGAACAAGGTCTTTATCGCGAACCGTGGTGAGATCGCCGTCCGCGTCATCCGCGCGTGTCGCGACGCGGGGCTGGCCAGCGTCGCCGCCTACGCCGACCCCGACCGCGACGCCCCGTTCGTGCGCCTCGCCGACGAGGCCTTCGCGCTGGGCGGCGCGACCGCGGGCGAGTCTTACCTCGCCATCGACAAGCTGATCGACGTGGCGCAGCGCGCGGGCGCCGACGCCGTCCACCCCGGCTACGGCTTCCTCTCCGAGAACGCCGATTTCGCCCAGGCCGTCATCGATGCAGGCCTCACGTGGATCGGCCCGACCCCGCAGTCCATCCGCGACCTCGGCGACAAGGTCACCGCGCGGCACATCGCCCTGCGCGCGGGCGCCCCGCTCGTGCCCGGCACGAGCGACCCGGTGTCCGGGCCGGATGAGGTCGTCGCGTTCGCCGAGGAACACGGCCTCCCGATCGCGATCAAGGCGGCGTTCGGTGGCGGCGGCCGCGGTCTCAAGGTCGCGCGCACGGCCGAGGAGATCCCGTCGCTGTACGAGTCGGCGGTGCGCGAGGCGGTCGCGGCGTTCGGGCGTGGCGAGTGCTTCGTCGAGCGCTACCTGGACAAGCCCCGCCACGTCGAGGCCCAGGTGCTGGCGGACACGCACGGTGGCGTGGTCGTCGTCGGCACCCGCGACTGCTCCCTGCAGCGACGCTTCCAGAAACTCGTCGAGGAGGCGCCCGCGCCGTTCCTGTCCGACGAGCAGCGCACCACGATCCACGAGTCCGCCAAGGCGATCTGCCGGGAGGCGGGCTACCACGGGGCGGGCACGGTCGAGTTCCTCGTCGGCCAGGACGGGCTGATCTCGTTCCTCGAGGTCAACACCCGGCTGCAGGTGGAGCACCCGGTCTCGGAGGAGACGTCCGGTGTGGACCTCGTACGCGAGCAGTTCCGCATCGCCGAAGGCGAGCCGCTCCCGTTCAGCGAAGACCCGACCCCGCGGGGGCACTCCATCGAGTTCCGCATCAACGGCGAGGACGCCGGGCGGAAGTTCTTCCCGTCGCCCGGCACGATCACCGCGCTCACGCTGCCGTCCGGTCCCGGCGTGCGGGTCGACGCGGGCGTCGAGGCGGGCTCGGTGATCGGCGGGCAGTTCGACTCGCTGCTGGCGAAGCTGATCGTCACCGGCGTCGACCGCGAGCAGGCGCTGGAGCGCTCGCGCCGCGCCCTGGCCGAGTTCCAGGTGGAGGGCACGGCCACGGTGCTGCCGTTCCACCGGCTGGTCGTCGACGACCCGGCGTTCGCGACCGACTTCACCGTGCACACCCGGTGGATCGAGACCGAGTGGGAGAACACGGTCACGCCGTTCGAGGACGGGGCCGAGACCGAGGACGCGCCGGAGCGGCAGTCCGTCGTCGTCGAGGTCGGCGGACGGCGGTTGGAGGTGTCGCTGCCCGCCGGGCTCGCACTCGGGGGCAGCACGGCGTCCAGCGGTAGAGCAGGTCCCCGGCTGCGCCACGGCGCGCACGCCGCGACGGCGTCGGGCGACGCGGTGAAAGCCCCGATGCAGGGCACGATCGTCAAGGTCGCGGTGTCCGACGGCGACACGGTGGCCGAAGGCGACCTCGTGGTCGTGCTGGAGGCCATGAAGATGGAGAACCCGGTCACCGCGCACAAGGCGGGCACGGTCACCGGGCTCTCGGCGACGCCGGGCAGCTCCGTCTCGCAGGGCACCGTGCTCTGCGAGGTCAAGGACTAGTGCGCCCCACCACCGCGCCTGCCACCCCGGCGACCACGGTGATGCCAGCGAGCAGGATCGCGACCAGACCGAGGCCGCCCACGAGCAGGCCGAGCACGGCCGACGCCGCGCCGAGGGCCAGGCCGGTGCGGGCCACGACGGGCCTGGTGCGGCCACGTGTGGCCACCCGCGCGGCGCCCGCGGTGAGCAGGATCGCGAGCAGACCGGACAACGCCACGGGAAATGGCAACAGGAGTCGGACGGCGTCGTCGGCGAACTGCGCGACGACCGCCCCCGCGACCACGGGCACGACGGGGACCTTCGATGTGGCGGGCACGATGCTCATGCCTCGACTGTCGGGCCGGCCCGTCGCCCGCGAATCAGGGATGTCCCGGAGACGGCCCTGACTCAGTCGAGATCGCCGTGGCGCATCAGCTGCCTGCCCGCCTCGGTGATCGAGCCCGACAGCGACGGGTACACCGAGAACGTGTAGGCCAGGTCGGCCACCGTGAGCCCGTTCTGCACGGCCAGCGCGATCGGCAGGATCAGCTCGCTGGCGACGGGCGCCACCACCACCCCGCCGACGATGACCCCGGTGGCCGGGCGGCAGAACAGCTTCACGAACCCCCGCCGCAGGCCCTGCATCTTCGCGCGCGGGTTCGTCGAGAGCGGCAGCATGATCGTCCGCGCGGGCACCTCACCGGCGTCGATCGCGCGCTGGCTGATGCCGACCGTCGCGATCTCCGGACGGGTGAACACCGCGGCGGAGACCGTCTTGAGCTTGATCGGGGTGACGCCCTCGCCCAGCGCGTGCCACATCGCGATCCGCCCCTGCATCGCGGCGACGGAGGCGAGCATGAGCACACCGGTGCAGTCGCCCGCCGCGTAGACGCCCGGAACGGACGTGCGCGACACCCGGTCGACCGCGATGAACCCGCCCCGGCCGGTGTGGATGCCGACCTTCTCCAGCGCGAGGTCGACGGTGTTGGGCACCGACCCGACCGTCATCAGCGCATGCGACCCGGAGATCGTCCGCCCGTCGGCGAGCGTGACGGCCACGCCGTCGCCGTCGCGGCGCACCGACTCCGCCCGCGCCTGCGCCAGGATCTCCACGCCGCGCTCGGCGAACACGTCCTGCAGCACCGCGGCGGCGTCGGCGTCCTCGCCGGGGAGCACGCGGTCGCGGCTGGACACGAGCGTGACCCGGGCGCCCATCTCGACGTACGCCGACACGAACTCCGCCCCCGTCACCCCCGATCCGACGACCACCAGGTGCTCGGGCAGCTCGGTGAGGCCGTAGAGCTGCCGCCAGGTGAGGATGCGCTCGCCGTCGGGCTTGGCGTCGTCCAGGACGCGGGGGGTGGCGCCGGTGGCGACGAGGACGACGTCGGCCGGGAGGATCTCGCCGCCGCCCTCGGCCGTGCGCGCCTCGACGGCGTGCAGCCCCCGCGCGCTCGGCTCGTCGGCGAACGCCGCGGTGCCCCGGATGATCCGCACGCCCTCGCGCTCGACGCGGGCACGCACGTCGGCCGACTGGGCCATGGCAAGGCTCGCGACGCGCGCGTTGACCCGCGGGAGGTCGACGCCCATCGCGTCCCGATCGGCCGTGAGACCCAGGTCCGGCGCGCGGCCGAGCTCGACCCGCACCCCCGCCGAGGCGATCAACGTCTTGGAGGGGACGCAGTCGTCGAGCACGCAGGCGCCGCCCATGCCGTCGCGTTCGACCACGGTGACGTCGCCGCCGTGCTGCGCCGCGACCAGCGCCGCCTCGTAGCCCGCGGGGCCGCCGCCCATGATCACGATGCGGGTCACCGAACGTAGCCTTCCCCTCGTCGCTCGCCGTGTTCCCCGATCACGGTACGCGGCAGGCGGGGCTCTATTCTGGTGCGGTGCCGCTGTACGCCGCGTATGGGTCGAACATGGACCCGGCCCAGATGAAGGAGCGCGCTCCGTTCTCCCCCATGGCCGGGACGGGGTGGCTGCAGGGGTGGCGGCTGACGTTCGGCGGCGAGGACTTCGCCTGGGAGGGCGCGCTGTCCACGGTGGTCGAGGAGGAGGGCGAGCAGGTCTTCGTCGTGCTCTACGACGTGCCCGAGCACGACACCGCCCGGCTCGACCGCTGGGAGGGTGGCGAGCTGGGGCTGCACAAGAAGCTCCGGGTGCGGGTGCACACCCTCGACGGCGATGTGCTGGCGTACATCTACGTGCTGGACGCCTACGAGGGCGGCGAGCCCAGCGCCCGCTATCTCGGGGTGCTCGCCGACGCGGCCGAGCAGGCCGGTGCGCCCGACGACTACGTGGCGGCCCTGCGCAGCCGGCCGAGCCGCAAGTCCGTCTGACGGGTGAGTCCTGCGTTTCGGCACGGTACGTCGGCCTCGGTCTTGCCACACGGCCGGCCCCGCTCACCAGGTGTAGCCGCGTTCGCGGAACGCCGCGCGCAGGGCTGACGTGAACTGGTCGATGCTGCGCAGGTCGTCGGCGTTGACGCGCAGGACGATCCAGCCGTGGCGGCGCAGCGCGGCTGCTCGGGCGGCGTCCTGAGCCTCGCGACCGGCGTGCGACTCCCATCCGTCGTACTCCACGCAGATGCGCAACGACGGCCAGGCGAGATCGAGCCGGACGATCTCGCGGCCCTCCGGGGTGGTGATGACCCAATTGACCTCGGGGAGCGGGAATCCGTCCTCGACGAGCCGCAACCGCAGCCAGCTCTCCGGCGGCGATTCGGCCCGCTCGGAGCCGAGGTCGAGCAAGCCCCGTGCCCGCACCGTGCCGCGGATGTCCGACCGCCGTTCGAGCCGGGCCGCGACCGCCTTGCGGAACGTCTCGTGGGTATCGCCCGCCTGTCGCAGAGCCTGATCGAGGACGGCCAAAGCGTCGGACGCGCGGTGGCGCCACGGCAGGATGCAGAGCAGGTCGGCGATCACGCGGTCCAGTGCGAGGACACGCAGCCCGGCGATCTCCTCGACGTCGTCCGGGATGCCGCGGCCGTGGTGGACGACGAGGCCGCCACGGCCGCGGACGGCGCGCCCGTACGGCATCAGGATGTGCGTGCGCGGCGAGGCGACGCAGCCGCACCCGTGCAGATGCGCCGCGGTCGTGCCGCAGAGCGCGGCCCGTGAGCCCGCCGTCAGCTGCGCGGCCGCGGCCCGGGTGAGCGGGTCGAGCAGCCGCCCGGCCTCCACCACGATGCCGGTCCACAGCGGGACGACTTCGCCGCCGCGCAACGCGGCCTCGAGTCTTCGACGGCCGCACTGCTCGACGAGATCCGTGCGCCGGTAGGCGCCGTGCAGACCGGGGAGAGGTAGTGGCATGCCTGCCACGATGCAGGCGGACGCGCCGTGCCGTGGGCAGTTCCGCCAACCTGTGGATAACCGGCGTCGATGTGGACAACCGCGGGGTCGCCAGCCGCCGTCGAAACGGGGGACTCACCGTGGTGAAACGCGCGACTCACCCTGCCCGGAGCGCGCACCTCACCGGGGCGAAGCGGGCGACTCACCCGGGTGAAACGCGCGACTCACCGTGCTCGGCGCGCGCTACTCACCGTGGCGAAGCGCGCACCTCACCGGGGTGAGATGCGCGACTCACCGTCAGGGGCGGTGCGCCAGGGCGGACAGCGCGGCCCGGGTGAGCACGCGCACGCCGATGGGGAGGGCGCGCTCGTCGAGGTCGAACGTCGGAGCGTGGATGTCGCGCTTCGGCCCGGTGCCCGACCAGACGCCCAGGCGCGCCATGGCGCCCGGCACGTGCTCCAGGTACCAGGCGAAGTCCTCGCCGCCGCTCGACTGCTCGGTGCTCGTCGACGCCTCCGGCCCGCCGATGGCGAGCGCCGCCTCCGCCAACATCCCCGAGCTGACGGCCTCGTTCACCACCGGCGGCACACCCCGGACGTGATCCAGGGTGTAGCCGACGCCGAGCGGCGCGAGTATCGCCGCCACGAGCGCGCGGACCTTCTCCTCCAGCTCCTCCCACGTGGCGTGGTCGGCCGTGCGCAGGGTGCCGCGCAGCACGCCGAGCTGGGGGATCGCGTTGGCCGCCTGGCCCGCGTGCACGGCACCCCACACGAGCACGGTGCCCGACCGCGGGTCCACCTGCCGGGTGAGCAGCAGCGGCAGCTGGGTGATCAGCAGCCCGATGGCCTCGACCAGGTCGGCCGTGAGGTGCGGCCGCGACGTGTGGCCGCCCGGCGAGGTGAGCCGGACCTCCAGCACGTCGCACGCCGACGTGATCGGCCCGATCCGCGTGCCCAGCCGCCCGACGCGCAGGTGCGGGTCGCAGTGCAGCGCGAAGATCCGTTCGACGCCCTCCATCGCCCCGTCGGCGACCATGTCGATCGCCCCGCCGGGCTGGATCTCCTCGGCGGGCTGGAAGATCAGCCGTACGCGGCCGGGCAGGGTGGGCGCCGCGGCGAGCGCGAGCCCGGTGCCGATCAGCATGGCGGTGTGCGCATCGTGCCCGCAGGCGTGCATGACGCCCTCGACGGTCGACGCGAACGGCAGGCCGGTGTCCTCCTGCAGCGGGAGCGCATCGAGGTCGGCGCGCAGCGCGACGCAGCGCTCGCCGAACCCGATGTCACAGACGAGGCCGGAGCCGCCGGGCAGGGTGCGGGGCTCGAGCCCGGCGGCCATCAGCGCGGCCGCGACGTACGACGTGGTGCGCCGCTCGGCCCGACCGAGCTCGGGTACCGCGTGCAGCGAGCGCCGCCAGCCGACGAGCTCGCCCGCGTGCGCGGCGAGCCAGGCGTCAAGCCAGGCGGGCCCGGTGCCCGCGCCCAGATCCGGCGCGCCAACGGGCAGGATGTCGTGGTGCTCGTCCAGCACGGTCATCGAGCACCCGCTGGCGCAGGGCCCGACGAACCGGACGCGATCCTGTCGTGCATCTCCCCATGGTGCTCACCCGGACGGCGGTGTACCAACTCCAATTCGGTCTCTACCGGTTCTCCGCGCCGAGGGGTCGCCCGTCTGCTGCGGACGGACCCCGGCCGACCGACAGGCGGGTGGGCGGTTCTGCGGCGAACGGGGCAATCGGCCGCTCGGCGCAGCACGCGAGAGATCGTCACACCTGTCATGAGGATGGATTCCCCCGCCGCGATACCGCGAACCGCACGTCACCGGATGGGGGGCTGCCCACCGTCCGTGACCGCGCGCTCGTCAGAATAGGCGGGTGCCGAGCACCGAAAACGACCAGGAGCGCCGCGTCGGGGGACGCTACCGGCTGTCCTCGGAGCTCGGCAGCGGGGCGATGGGCACCGTCTGGTCGGGCTACGACGACGTGCTGCAACGCCGGGTGGCGATCAAGGAGCTGAAGGTCCCCCCGGGCGTCCCCGACCAAGAGGCGCGGGATCTGCGCGAACGCATCATGCGGGAGGCCCGGGCGCTGGGCGGCCTGTCGCATCCCAACGTCATCACGGTGTTCGACGTCGTCGTCGACGACGGGCAGCCGGTCGTCGTCCTGGAGCTGGTGCCCTCGCGCAACCTCGCGACGATGATCGGCGAGAACGGCGCGCTCACGGCGGGGCAGGCGGCGGTCGTCGGGTTCGCCACCGCAGGCGGCCTGCGGGCGGCGCACCGCAGCGGCATCACCCACCGCGACGTCAAGCCGGGCAACGTCCTCATCGCGGACGACGGCCGCGTCAAGCTCACCGATTTCGGCATCGCGCGGAACGCCGCCGACGCGCCGATGACGAGCGTCGGCCTCGTCCTCGGCTCGCCCGCCTACATCGCGCCGGAGGTGGCGGCGGGCCAGCCCGTCACGCCCGCGGCCGACCTGTGGGGGCTCGGCGCCACCCTGTTCGCCGCGGTCGAGGGGCGTCCGCCCTACGACGTGCACGGCGACCCCGTCTCGACGATCACCGAGGTCGTCGACGGTGAGGTCCCGCGGCCGCGGGGCTCGGGCCCGGTGGTGGACGTCATCGCCGCACTGATGGTCAAGGACCCGGCGCGCCGGATGCCGCTCGAAGAGGTGCGCCAGCGGCTGCGCCCGCTGATCGACGACCCGGACGACCCGCTCTACCCCGGTTCGCCGGACGCGCCGACGATGGAGGCCGCCGCGATCACGCGACCGACGCAGGCGCCCGCTCCACCGCCGCCGCGCCACTCCGCCACCTCCTCCACCCGCATCCCGGCGGCCGCGCCCCGGCACGCCGCCCCGCTCGCCGCGGACCCCGGGCCGCTGCCGGGCGGCCCGCCGCGGCCCCGGACGGAGCAGCGCGCGTCGACCCGGTGGACGTCACCAGGCCTCGTGATCGCAGGCGCCGCGGTGGTGCTGGCGGGCGCGCTGGGGGGCTGGGCGGTCACCCGTGCGGTCGGCGGGCAGTCGCCGTTCACGCTGCAGAACGTGACGACGGCGAGCGACCCCACCACGCTCGACCACGACCCGCTCGGCTTCACCGTCCCCGTCCCGACGGGCTGGGCGCGCCGTCCCCAGCCGTCCCAGAACGGCCTGCCGTTCGTGGCGTTCATCAGCGACAACGGCACGGAGGACCTGACGGTGGCGCGCGCCGCGAAGGCCACCGACGCCGAGACCGTGCCGGGCACGGAGATCGTGGAAGCGCCGACGTCGTCGGCGGGCAACACCGTGTCGCTCTCCTACCGCACCGACGCGCGCACCTCGTGGCGGCGGATCGTGCCCGGCACCGGCGCGGTGTGGGTGATCACGCTGACCGTGCCGCGCAGTGCGGCGGGCTCGGCGTCGGCGGAGCTGTTCCAGACGCTCGCGGGCGGGTTCTCGACGACGGCGTAGGCCACGCCCGGTGAGTCGCGGTCGCGGCCACGGGCCGCCCGGCACGGCCTAGGCTCCGCGCATGAGCTCCCCCGCCGCCGCTCTTCCGTCGGAGGCCGCCGCCGTCATCGCCGAACGGACCGGGATCGCCCGGCACGACGTCGCCGTGGTGCTGGGATCGGGCTGGCGGCCCGCTGCCGACGTCATCGGGGAACCGGCGCACGAGCTCGCGATGGCCGAGCTGCCCGGCTTCCGGCCGCCGACGGTCGAGGGCCACGGCGGCACCGTACGCTCGGTGCGCGTCGGCGAGCGCCGGGTGCTGGTGCTGCTGGGCCGCACCCACCTGTACGAGGGCCACGGCGTCGGGCCGGTGGCGCACAGCGTGCGGATGGCCGCGGCGGCAGGCTGCCGCACGGTCGTGCTCACCAACGCCGCGGGCGGCATCCGGGAGGGGCTCGCGGTCGGCGAGCCCGTCGTGATCGCCGACCAGCTCAACCTGACGGCGACATCCCCGCTCGTCGGCGCCCGGTTCGTCGACCTCACGGACCTGTACTCCCCCGCCCTGCGCGCCCGCGCCCGCGCGATCGACCCGACCCTCGCCGAGGGCGTCTACGCGGGCCTGCCCGGGCCGCACTTCGAGACGCCCGCGGAGATCCGCATGCTGCGCGGGATGGGCGCCGACCTGGTCGGCATGTCGACCGTCCTGGAGGCCATCGCGGCGCGCGCCGAGGGCCTCGAGGTGTTCGGGCTGTCGCTGGTGACCAACATCGCCGCCGGGATCACCGGCGCGCCGCTCGACCACCAGGAGGTGCTCGCCGCGGGCGCCGCTTCGGCGGGCCGGATGGGCGCGCTGCTGCGGGAGCTCGCGTCGTGAGTGGAAGACGTTGCTCGAGCCACTATTTCCACTCAGCCCCGTGGTGAACCCGGCCCTGCGCGACGCCGCCACGCGCTGGATCGCCGACGACCCCGACCCCGCCACCCGCGACGAGCTCACCCGCGTGCTCGCGGGCGCGATGGCGGGTACCCCGGGCGCCGCCGACGAGCTCGCCGCCCGCATGGCGGGCCCGCTGCGCTTCGGCACGGCGGGGCTGCGCGGGCCGGTGCGGGCCGGGCCGTCGGGGATGAACGTCGCCGTCGTGCGCCGCGCGACGGCCGGGCTCGCCGCCTGGCTCGCCCGCGGCGGGCAGCGGGGTGCCGTCGTCGTCGGCCGCGACGCCCGCCACGGCTCGGCCGCGTTCGCCGAGGCGGCCGCCGAGGTGTTCGCGGGCGCCGGGTTCACCGTGCACGTGCTGCCCTCCCCGCTGCCGACGCCCGTGCTGGCGTTCGCCGTGCGGCACCTGGGCGCGGTGGCGGGCGTCCAGGTCACGGCGTCGCACAACCCGCCCGCCGACAACGGCTACAAGGTCTACCTCGCCGACGGCGCCCAGCTCGCGCCGCCGTCCGACGCCGAGATCGAGGCCGCGATCACCGCGGCACCGCCCGCCCGGTCGATCCCCACGGCGCGCACGGCGACGACGTCCGACGTGACCGAGGCCTACCTCGACCGGGTCGGCAGGCTCCCCCGCGGCACCGCCCGCGACCTGCGGATCGCGCTCACCCCGATGCACGGCGTCGGCGGCGAGACGGCCGTGCACGCGCTGCGCCGGGCCGGTTTCACCGACGTCCACGTCGTGCAGGCGCAGGCCGTGCCCGACCCGGCGTTCCCGACGGTCGCCTTCCCCAACCCCGAGGAGCCCGGCGCCACCGACCTGCTGCTCGCCCTGGCCACCGACGTGGGCGCCGACCTCGCGATCGCGCTCGACCCCGACGCCGACCGGTGCGCACTGGCCGTGCCCGGCCCGTGGCGGATGCTCACCGGCGACGAGACCGGCGTGTTGCTCGGCGACCACCTCCTGCGCAGCGGCGGCTACCGCGATCCGCTGGTGGCGACGACCGTCGTCTCGTCGTCGATGCTCCGCGCGGTCGCCGCGGCGTACGGGGCGCGCTACGCCGAGACGCTCACCGGGTTCAAGTGGATCGTCCGCGGCGGGCCCGGCCTGGTGTACGGGTACGAGGAGGCGCTGGGCTACTGCGTCGACCCGGACGCCGTGCGCGACAAGGACGGCATCGCCGCGGCCGTCGTCGCCTGCGACCTCGCCGCGTCACTGAAGGCCGGGGGCCGGGGCCTGCCCGACCGGCTCGACGCGCTCGCCCGCGAACACGGCGTCCACGCGACCGCCGGGGTGGCGGTGCGGATGGCGCCCGCGGAGCGCGACGCCGTCGTCGAACGGCTGCGCGCCGCCCCGCCCGCCGGGTGGACGGTCGACCGCCCCGCCCCCGACGTGCTGGTGCTCCGCCGGGCCGGGGAACGGCTGGTGGTGCGGCCGTCGGGCACCGAGCCGAAGCTCAAGGCGTACCTGGAGGTCGTCGAGGCGCCGGACGACGACGTGCCCGCGGCCAGGGCCCGCGCGGCGGACCGGCTGGCGGCGCTGCGCGCGGAGGTGGAGACCCTGTGGCCCGGCTCCTGATCGTGCACCACACGCCATCGCCCGCGCTGGCGGAACTGCTCGACGCGGCGGTCACCGGCGCGCGCGACCCGGAGATCACCGGCGTGGAGGTGGTGCGCCGCGCCGCCCTGTCCGCCGGGCCCGCCGACGTGCTCGCCGCCGACGCCGTGCTGCTCGGCACCCCCGCCAACATCGGTTACATGTCGGGCGCGCTGAAGCACTTCTTCGACGTCGTCTACTACCCGGTCCTGGACGACACCCGCGGCCTCCCCTACGGCCTCTACGTGCACGGCAACCTGGACACGGCCGGGGCGATCACCGCCGTCGAGACGATCGCCGGGAGTTTGGGCTGGCAGCGGGCGGCGGCGCCGGTCGAGGTGCGCGGCCAACCGGACGCCGCGGCCCGCGCGGCCTGCGCGGAGCTCGCCGCCACCCTCGCCGCGACGGTCATGCCCGACTGACCCGATCGTGGCCGAAGCGGCCGGGTTAACCTGCCGGCATGGCTCGTCCGAAGGTCCATGACGAGAAGCTGCGCGGCCGCCTCTTGGAGCGGGCGGGGGCGCTCGTCTCGAACGGCGGACCCGACGCGCTGAGCCTCCGCGTCCTCGCCCGCGACTGCGACACCTCGACGACCGCCGTCTACGCCCTGTTCGGCGGCAAGAACGGGCTGCTCACGGCGCTGTTCGACGAGGCGTTCGAGCAGCTCGGACGGCGGATCGGCACGCTGCGGCCGGGCACGGACGCGCTCGACGACCTCGTGCGCACCGCCCTCGCCTACCGCGAGAGCGCGCTCGAGGACCCGCACCTGTTCGCCCTCATGTTCTCCGGGCCCACGCTGCTGTCGGCCGAGGCCGCGCGTCGGACGGTCGCGGGCACGGCGCTCGGGCCGCTGCGGGCCGCGGTCGAGCGGGCCGTCGAGGAGAAGGCGCTGCGCCCGGACACCGACACCGCCCTCGTGTCGCTCACCCTGTGGACGACCGTGCACGGCTGGGCGGCGCTGCAGCTGCGCGGGTTCCTGCCACCGGGCGCCGACGACCGCTGCGACGACGCCGTCCGCGCGGTGCTCGCGGGTTGGCGTTAGACCGCGCCGAAGAGGCGGTCGCCCGCGTCGCCGAGGCCGGGCACGATGTACGCCGAGTCGTTGAGCCGCTCGTCGACGGCCGCGGTGACGACCCGCACCGGCAGCCCGCTTTCGCGGAGGCGGGCGATGCCCTCCGGGGCGGCGAGCACGCAGATCGCGGTGACGTCGCTCGCCCCGCGCTCGGTGAGCAGGCCGATCGTGTGCTGCATCGAGCCGCCGGTGGCGAGCATGGGGTCGAGCGCGAACACGGGCCGCCCGGCCAGCGACTCCGGCAGCGACTCCATGTACGGCATCGGCTGGTGGGTCTCCTCGTTGCGGGCGATGCCGACGAACCCGGTCTGGGCCTCAGGCATGAGCGCCTGCGCGGCGTCGACCATCCCCAGCCCGGCCCGCAGCACCGGCACGAGGAGCGGCGGGTTGGCCAGCCGGTAGCCGAGGGTGCGGGCGACCGGGGTGTGCAGCGGCGCCGTCACCTCGGGGGCGTCGCGGGTGGCCTCGTAGATCAGCATGAGGGTGAGGTCGCGCAGGGCGGCCCGGAAGGCGGCGTTGTCGGTGCGGGCGTCGCGCATGGTCGACAAGCGCGCGCGGGCGAGGGGATGGTCGACGACCCGGACGTCCATGAGACCGCAGGTTAACCGGGTCAGGGTCGGGGCCGTCCCCCTTCCCGGGTGAGTCGCGCATCTCGACACGCCGTGTGGGGCGATCGTGCCCGTGGGGCAGGCTGACGGTCTGTGGACATCCGCGACGCGACCGCGGCCGACTGGCCTGCCATCTGGCCCTTCCTGCGCACGATCGTCCGCGCGGGTGAGACCTACACACTGCCCCGCGACCTCGACGACGACGCGGCCCGCGCGTTCTGGATGCAGGCCGTCGCCCTGGTCGCGGTCGACGGGGACGCGGTGCTCGGCACCGCGAAGATCATGCCCAACCAACAGGGCCCCGGCGCGCACGTGGCCAACGCGAGCTTCATGGTCGATCCCGCGCACGCGGGCCGGGGCGTCGGTCGGGCGCTCGGCGTGGCCGTGCTCGACCGCGCCCGCGCCGACGGGTACCGCGCGATGCAGTTCAACGCCGTCGTCGAGACGAACACCGGCGCCGTGCGGCTGTGGCGCTCCCTGGGGTTCACGGTGCTGACGACCGTGCCTGCGGCGTTCCACCACCCGACACGCGGCTACGTCGGGCTGCACGTGATGTGGCGGTCACTGCAGGGGTAGCGGCGGTTGCCACCACCACGGCTCGTCCGTCGGCGTGATCGCGACCACCCACTTGACCCACCAGAACCCCCGCCGCCCCGGCACGACGAGCCGGGCGGGTCCGCCGTGCCCGTCGGCCAGCGGGACGCCGCCCGCGTGCGTCGCGAGGAGGACCCCGGCGGGCCCGGGGAGACGCCGCCGGTAGCCGGTCGCCGACGCGACGTCCAGCGCCGAGGGCGGCAGCCCCAGGTCTGCGAGCAGCACCCCGCGCCAGACCTGTTCGGCCCACCAGCCGCCCGTGCAGTCGATCACCGCTCGGACCGTGGTCTGCGGCAGGGCGGCGATCGCGTCGAGATCCAGCGCCCGCGCGGGAAGGCGCAGCCGCCACGCCACCGGGTCCAGCGCGAGCACCGGATCGAAGAGCCACTGCGTGACGGGGAGCGCGGCCACCTGGTGGGAGCCGGTGAACCGCCGCTCCCGGCCCGGCGCGACCGTCCACAGCGCCAGCCCGCCCACGGCCACCGTCGCCGCCCGCAGGGCCGTGCGCCGGTCGAGGTCCACACGGCGCACGAGCGGCCACCGCCGGTGCCGGTGCGGCAGCACGTGCGCCGCCAGCAGGACGGCCGCGGCGAGCGCGGCGCCGACGTGGATCTGCATCGGCAGCAGCCCGAGCACCGGGACGAACCCGCGCACCGCGTGCAGGAGCCCGCCCGCGATCGCGCTCACGACCAGCACGGACAAGGTCCAGCTGATCACCTTGCGTGATGGTCCCGGCCTGCGGAGGCCGCGGCGGGCGATTCGGGCCTTCGCCGGGGCGAGCACAAGCAGGCCGAAACCCGACACCCCGTGCGCCGCGACGACGACTGTCGCGAGTGGAGCCGCGCCGAGCGCGAACGCCAGCCCACCGCTCGCCACCGTGATCACGAAGAGTGTCAGGAGCGTCGCGTTGACCGACCGTGTCCTCCGATCCATGCGCTCACCGTCTCGACCTCGGCACCTTGGGTGATGACCCCTGATTTTCACCCTGACCCGAACGGGTGGTCTGGCAAGAACACTGTCACGCCGAAGCCGCCGGCAACGCTGTACTAGTGACCAGGAGGTGATCCGGTGCCGGACTACCCGACTTCTGACGACGCGACGCTCGTCGCCGCCGCCGAGAAGCTCACGCAGTGCGACGGCTACGTCGTGCTCGCCGTCGACCCGCAAACCGGCGAGGTCGACGCGCACGGCCCGTTCGACGGGCTGACCGCCACGATCAAAGCCGACCAGCTGCGGCGCGACTTCGACCGGGGCGGACTGGAGGACGTCAGCGTCGGCGTCGTCCGGCTGCACAGCTCCACCTGACCCGCTCCCCCGGCCTGCGGACTTAGACTCGGGACGTGACCATCACCGTCCCGGCGCCGCTGGCCGACGCGGTGCGCGACGAATCGACGCTGCGGCGGTTCCTCTCGGGGCTGCCCGCCGTCGACGAGGTCGGGCTGGAGCGCCGCTCGGCCGTGCTCGCCACCCGCTCGATCAAGAAGGACGCCAAGCTGCAGGCCATCGACATGGCCGTCTCCATGATCGACCTGACCACGCTGGAGGGCGCCGACACGCCCGGCAAGGTCCGCTCGCTGTGCGTGCAGGCCATGCGGCCCGACCCCGACCACCCCGAGGTCCCGCCGGTGGCCGCGGTCTGCATCTACCCCGACCTCGCGGGCGTGGCGGTGGAACGGTTGCGCGGCTCCGGCGTGGTCGTCGCGGCGGTGGCCACGGCGTTCCCGTCGGGCCGTTCGTCGCTGCCGGTCAAGCTGGCCGACACCGCGCTCGCCGTCGACGCGGGCGCGGGCGAGATCGACATGGTGATCGACCGCGGCGCCTTCCTCACCGGCCGGTACGGGCAGGTGTACGACGAGATCGTCGCCGTGAAGGAGGCCTGCGGCCGCGCCCACCTCAAGGTCATCCTGGAGACCGGCGAGCTGTCGGGCTACGACGACGTGCGCCGCGCCTCCTGGCTCGCCCTCCTCGCGGGCGCCGACGTGATCAAGACGTCCACCGGCAAGATCTCCCCGGCCGCCACCCTGCCCGTCGTGCAGGTGATGCTGCAGGCCGTGCGCGACTGGCACCGCACCACCGGCGAGCGCCGCGGCGTCAAGGCGGCGGGCGGCATCCGCACGGCCAAGGACGCGGTGCGCCATCTCGTCGCCGTCAACGAGGTGGCGGGACCGGAATGGCTCACGCCCGACCTGTTCCGCTTCGGCGCCTCCTCCCTGCTCAACGACCTGCTGCGCCAGCGCCGCGCCCAGACCGAGGGGCACTACGCGAGCGCCCGCTACATCGGGAGCGCCTGATGACCACCTGGACCTACGCGCCCGCCCCCGAGTCCGCGGCGCTCGCCAACGTCCAGCCCGCCTACCGTCCGTTCGTGGGCGGCAAGTTCGTCGACGGCGGCGGCGAGGCGCTGAAGACGCTGAACCCGGCCACCGAGGAGGTGCTGGCCGAGGTCGGCACGGCGTCGTCCGACGACGTGGACCGGGCCGTCGCCGCGGCCCGCCGCGCCTACGAGACCACGTGGGGGCCGATGCCCGGCGCCGAGCGGGCCAAGTACCTGTTCCGCATCGCGCGGATCGTCGCCGAACGCGCCCGCGAGCTCGCCGTGCTGGAGACCCTGGACAACGGCAAGCCGATCCGCGAGTCGCGCGACGTCGACGTGCCGACGGCGGCGGCGCACCTGTTCCACCACGCGGGCTGGGCCGACAAGCTGGAGTACGCCGGGCTGGGCCCCTCGCCGAAGCCGCTGGGTGTGGTCGGCGCGGTGATCCCGTGGAACTTCCCGCTGCTCATGGCGGCCTGGAAGGTGGCGCCCGCGCTCGCGACGGGCAACACGATCGTCCTCAAGCCCGCCGAGACCACCCCGCTCACCGCGCTCGTGCTCGCCGAGATCGCCGCCGAGGCCGGGCTGCCCGACGGTGTGCTCAACGTGCTGCCCGGCGCAGGCGACGTGGGCGCCGCCGTGGTGGCGCATCCCGGCGTCGCCAAGGTGGCGTTCACCGGGTCCACCGACGTCGGCAAGCAGATCCAGCGCACGCTCGCAGGCAGCGGCAAGCGGCTCACGCTGGAGCTGGGCGGCAAGGCGGCCAACATCGTGTACGCCGACGCGGCGCTGGACCAGGCCGTGGAGGGCGTCGTCGAGGGGATCTTCTTCAACCAGGGCCACGTGTGCTGCGCGGGCTCCCGGCTGCTGGTCCAGGAGTCGATCGCCGACGAGCTGATGGAGCTCCTGCGCGCCCGCATCGCGACGCTGCGGGTGGGCGACCCGCTGGACAAGAACACGGACGTCGGCGCGATCAACTCCCGCGCCCAGCTGGACAAGATCGTCGACCTCGCGGCGGCGGGCGACGCGGAGGGCGCCCATCGCTGGACGAGCCCGTGCCCGCTGCCCGAGCGCGGCCTGTTCTTCCCGCCGACGGTCTTCGCAGGCGTCGAGCAGACGATGCGGGTGGCCCGCGAGGAGATCTTCGGGCCGGTGCTGTCGGTGCTGACGTTCCGCACGCCCGCCGAGGCCGTCGCCAAGGCGAACAACACGCCCTACGGCCTGTCCGCAGGCGTGTGGACGGACAAGGGCGCCAAGGCGATGTGGACCGCGCGGCAGCTGCGGGCCGGGGTGGTGTGGACCAACACGTTCAACCGCTTCGACCCGACCAGCCCGTTCGGCGGCATGGGCGAGTCCGGCTTCGGCCGGGAGGGCGGCCGCGCGGGCCTGGCCGCCTACCTGGCCGCCTGATCAGCGGTTGAGGCTCACCAGCGCGGCGGCCGGGATCGCCTTCGCGTCCGTCTTCCCCTCGACGGTCGCGAGCTTGCTCCCGCCCGGCAGCTCGACCACCCGGGTGTTGTTGTTGGGCACGTCGAAGCGCTGCTGGAGGAGGACGCGGCCGCCGCCGTCGAGCGCGCTGATGGTGAAGGACGTGTTCCCCCACGTCGAGCCGAAGGTGATCCAGGCGCGGGCGACCACGATCGAGTCGCCACCCGCCTCCGCCATGACGGCCGACCGGAACGTGTTGTCGGCGGCGACGGTGATGGGGATGACGGCCACGGGGTCGTCCTTTCTGCTCGAGCCGGAGCCACCGACCGGGACGAACTCCCCGGTGAGCTCGTACAGCGCCAGCGCGGTCATCTGGTCCGCGTCCGTGGGGGTGCCCATGAACTCGTAGTGCATCGAGTCGGCCTTGCCGAGGTGGCCGTCCTCGTTGTAGTTGCCACCCCAGGCGAAGCCGTAGCGGTTCCACAGCAGCGGCATCCACGTGGGCATGTCGGTGCGGCGGGGGAACTGGTAGGGGTTGGCCACGGAGTTGATGTCGACGGCCAGGCCCCAGCTGTGGTTGCTCGCCACGGCCGTGCCCGCGATCGCCCGGCAGGCGTAGCCCCAGCACTGGGCGGGGCGCAGGAGGTAGCCGCGGCGCTCGGTCTCGGCGAACAGCAGCCCGACCAACCGGGCGATCCGCCGGTTCACCGACACCCCGACACCGGAGCGCGGCGCCGCCACCACCGCGAGCCCCGCGACCCGCGTGCCGTCGCACGACGGCCAGCCCGCACCCCAGCCGTGCTGCGCAGCGGTGTGCGCGTAGTCGTTCAGGTCGATCATCAGGCGTTGCCCGCGTCGATCGCCGCCTGGTCACGCGGCGTGGGTTCGAGCCCCCAGGTGGGCGGCGGTTCGGCGAGGGGCGGCCCCGAGCCGACGGTGGTGATGCCGGGCTTGCCGACGGGATCGCCGTACACGTAGCCCGTGAACCGGAGCGCCGCCTGCACCTCCGCGTCCGACGGTTGGACGCCCGCCATCGCCACCTCCGTCCCGAGTGACCCCGTACGGATGAATCTAGCGCTAGAGAGTGGCGAGGGCCTCACCGAGCGTGCGGTCGAGGCGGCTGAGGTGCTCGCGGGCGCGCTGTTGGATCACGCCGAGCCGGTCGGCCTCGGTGGAGGCCGCCTCGCGCATCGTCCGACCCTCGATCTCGGCGGCCTCGCGCATGCGGGCGGCGTCGGCCTGTGCGTCGCGGCGGATCCGGTCGGCTTCGCTCAACGCGGCGTTGCGCAGCCGCTCCCCCTCCGCGCGCCGGGCCTCCAGCTGCGCGGTCAGCTCCTGCTCGCGCGCCGCGGTGGCCGCCGTGCGCTCGCGGGCCTGCCGGTCGAGCGTGGTGGAGCGCTCGATGAGCTGCTGCTCGACCTCGTGCCGGTGGGTCTCGGCCTCGGCCTGCGCCCTGGCGATCATCGCGGCGACGTCGGCGGCCGCAGCAGCGCGCATCTCCCGCGCCTCGTTCTCGGCCAGCCGCAGGAGCCGCTCGGCGCGGACGCCGAACCCGCCGACCCCCCCGTCGGCCAGCGCACGCTCGGCCTTCTCGGCGCGGAAGCGCTCCGCGGCCAGCTCGGCCTGCAATGCGGCGATGCGCTCGGATTCGCTCGTCTGAACGGGCATGGGTGTCCTTCCACGGGGGACGATCGGGGAGCGGCCCCCCGGGCTGCTCGGGCGCAGTATGCCGGCAGGCGCAAGTAGCGGGACTAGGCTCGACGTCGTGAGCCTCTCCCCGCCGGTGGACGGCCGTCTGGGCGTCGCCAAGACCTACAAGCTCTACGTCGGCGGCGCGTTCCCGCGCTCGGAGTCCGGGCGCAGCTACCCGGTCACCGACGCCAAGGGCAAGCTGCTCGCGCACGCGGCGCTGGCCTCGCGCAAGGACCTGCGCGACGCGGTGAGCGCGGCGAGAGCGGCGCTGCCGGGCTGGTCGGGCGCCACGGCGTACAACCGCGGGCAGGTGCTCTACCGGGTCGCGGAGATGTTGCAGGCGCGTCGCGAGGGGTTCGTGGACGACGTCGTCGCGGCGGAGGGCATCGGCCGCAAGCGCGCGGGCGCGGTCGTCGACACCGCCATCGACCGTTGGGTCTGGTACGCGGGCTGGACCGACAAGATCGCCACCGTGCTGGGGTCGGTGAACCCGGTCGCGGGGCCGTTCGTCAACTTCTCGACGCCGGTGCCGACGGGCGTGGTCGGCGTGCTCGCGCCCGCCGGGTCGTCGCTCGCCGGGCTGGTGGACGTGCTGGCGCCGGTGCTCGCCGTGGGCTGCACCGCGGTGGTGGTGGCGTCGGCGGAACGGCCGCTGCCCGCCGTCGAGCTGGCCGAGGTGCTCGCGACGTCCGACGTGCCCGGCGGCGTGGTCAACCTGCTCACCGGGCGGGTCGCCGAGCTGGGGCCGTGGCTGGCCGCGCACGCCGATGTCGACGGGCTGGACCTCGCCGGGGCGCCGGAGGACCTGGCCGTCGACCTGGAGCGGGCGGCGGCCGACACCGTCAAGCGCGTGCTGCCCCCCGGAGCCACGGGCGACCTGGCCCGGCTGCGTACGTGGACCGAGCTCACGACCGTGTGGCATCCCGTGGGCCGCTGACGGCTACCCTGCGGCCGTGGCCAGCGACATCGTCCCCATCCAGCTCTCCCTCACCGAGGGCGACCTCGTCACGCTGTGGGCTCCGAAGTGGCGCGAGGACGGCGAGGAGTGGGAGGCCTTCCTCGGCGACGACGACGCGCTCTTCGCCTTCCCCAACGTGGCGCAGCTCGCCGCGTTCGTCCGCACGGCGCCCGAGCACGACCTGATCGACCACCCGGCGTGGTCGCTGGTGCCGGACCTGACCGTCGCCGAGCTGACGCCGGAGGAGACGCAGCGCTACGACATCGTCTCGGTGCCGGAGATCGCCGCCGAGGACGTCGACACCTGGACGATCGGCGAACTGGCCGAGATCGTCGACATGGTGCGCTCGATCGCCGACGTCTGCGACCTGGACGTCGTCACCGACGTCCTGGATTCCGCCCCCGCCTTCGGCCTGCTGCACCAGGGCACGCTGCCGTTCACCGGCCGGGAGGGCACGCGGCTGTGGAACCAGCTCGTCGAGACGATCGCCGAGCGCTGGGACGAGGTCATCGACGCGATCGACGACATGATCGACACCCCGGAGGTGGACGCGACCGCGCTCACCGCGGCCGAGAAGGAGGCCGCGGTCCTCGAGAACACCGACGACGACGCGGCCGACGACCTCTCGGTCGCCGACACCGCCGCCGACGACGAGGACGACCCCGAGGAGGAGGACGGCGCGTCGGGGTTCTGGAAGGACGTCGGCATCGATCCCATCCGGATCACGACCGACGCGGGCGACGGCGTCACCCTGCGCTGCTTCATCGACGGCAAGCCGGTGTTCCTCGGCGCGGACGCCGAGATCGACGTGTTCCGCACCGAGCGTGCGCTCACCCGCTGGATCGCGGGCGACGGCGCCGAAGGTCACGATCTCGCGGCCGCCTCGACGTGGCCCGACGTCGTCGCGCGGGCGGAGAGCGAGCTCCCGATCGTGGTCGAGGAGATGAACCGCTACGTCCTCACCGAGCTGGACCAGGACCTGGCGGAGGGCCCGACTTCGGTCGACCCGGCCCGGCTCGAGCTGGCCACGGAGTTGTTGCTGGATGTCGGCGAGTGGGCGGGCGACGACGGGCCGCGCGAGGCGCTCGCCCCGTCGCAGCCCCTCGGGTGGCTGGTGTCGTTCATCGTCAAGCCGGACCCGACGCGGCTCGCGCCGAGCCCGCCGTTCGACGCGGAGTCGACGACGCTGCGCGGGCTGCTGGACGGCCTGGAGGGGCGGCTGAACCGGCGCTGACCCCCTGTGCGCGGTAACGAGTGCCGGAGCACTCGTTACCGCTCACGACCGGATGAGCGCGGCGAACCCGGGTTTGATCACGTCGTTGATCAGGGCGAGCCGCTCGTCGAACCCGATGAACGCCGACTTCATGGCGTTGACGGTGAACCACTGCACGTCGGCCCAGCCGTAGCCGAAGGTCGCGGCGAGCCCGGCGAACTCGTCGGAGAGCGTGACGCCCGACATCAGCCGGTTGTCGGTGTTCACCGTGACCCGGAAGCGCAGGGCGGCGAGCAGGCCGATCGGGTGCTCGGCCAGCGACGGCGCGGCGCCCGTGTGGACGTTGGACGTGGGGCACATCTCGAGGGGGATCCGCATGTCGCGCACGTAGGCGGCCAGGCGCCCGAGCTTCGCGGTGCCGTCGTCGGCCACGGTGATGTCGTCGACGATCCGCACCCCGTGCCCGAGCCGGTCAGCCCCGCACCACTGCAACGCCTCCCAGATGGACGGGAGCCCGAAGGCCTCGCCCGCATGGATCGTGAAGTGCGCGTTCTGCTGGCGCAGGTACTCGAAGGCGTCGAGGTGGCGGGTGGGCGGGAAGCCCGCCTCGGCGCCCGCGATGTCGAAGCCGACGACGCCGACGTCGCGGTAGCGGATGGCCAGCTCCGCGATCTCCCGGGACCGCGCGGCGTGCCGCATGGCGGTCAGCAGACAGCCGACGCGCACCCGTCGCCCGTGCGCCGCCGCGGCGGTCGTGCCGACCCGGAAGCCCTCCAGCACGGCCTCGACGACGTCCTCCAGCGCGAGGCCCTGCTCGACGTGCAGTTCGGGGGCGAAGCGGACCTCGGCGTACACGACCCCGTCCGCCGCCAGGTCCTGCGCGCACTCGGACGCCACCCGGACCAGCGCGTCGGCGGTCTGCAGCACGCCGACCGTGTGCCCGAACGTCTCCAGGTAGCGCACCAGCGACCCCGAGTGCGCGGCACCGAGGAACCACGCGGCCAGTTCCTCTGGGTCGTCGGTCGGCAACGCGCCGTAGCCGACTTCGTCGGCCAGCTCGATGACGGACCGGGCCCGCAGCCCACCGTCGAGATGATCATGCAGGAGCACCTTGGGGGCGTCGCGGATGGTCTCGGCACTCAGGGCGACAGGCACGTCACCACGCTAGAACACCGGCCGACGTCCGCGTGATCCACAGGGCTCGCTACTCTCAGTGCACCCCGTTCCCTGCTCTCAGGAAGCTCCCCGCGCCATGAGCAATGAATCGACTCTTTCGTTCGACCGCATGCGCGGCATGCTCGTGCGCGCCGCCGAGATCCGCGACAGCGAGCAGCAGCAGATCTTCGACTCGCTCGACGAGATCCACGCCCGGCTGGCCGCGCTCGACGCGTTGGGCAACATGCGCAAGCGGCTCACCGAGCTGCCCGATCGCACCGAGGTGAGCGTCCTCGCGGAGCGGCTCGACGAGACCGTCGCGAAGCTCGACGCGCAGGACGGCGTGCTGGCGTCGCTGATCCGGGCGGTGGAGTCGCTGCCCGACAAACTGGCCAAGCCGTTCGCCCAGTTGGACGGTCGGCTGGACGGCATGGCCGGGCGCATGGAGGGCATCTCCGGGCGGATGGACGGCCTCGACGACCGGCTCGGCGGCCTGCACAAGCGCCTCGACGACCTGGACAACCGGCTCGACCGGCACGAGATGCGCCTCGACGCCATGCCGTCGTCGGTGGGCACGCCGATCAAGGAGCGCATCGACGGCGTCGAGCGGCAGGTGCGCGAGCAGCTCGCGGCCGCGCTGCACGGGTTCGACGAGACCGGCGAAGGCCTGCGCAACCTGCTCGGCGACACCAGCGTCGGGCTGCACCGGCGGCTGGAAGACCTCGCGGGCAGGCCTGCGGTGGACCCCGCCGACCTCACGCCGCGGATGGAGGCGCTGCTCAACCGCCTCGACGCCGTCACGTCCCGGCTCGACGCGCTGGAGGAGGGCGTCGGCGCGCGCCTGGACGAGAAGTTCAGCAAGCTCGACGCCGCGCTGGCCGAGCGGCCGGACACGGCGGCCGTCGGCAAGCTCGTCGCGCTGGCGCACCAGGAGTCGGAGCGGCGCAACGCGGGGCAGCTGGACGAGGCCATGGCCACGTTCGCGGAGCTCATCCTGGGTCGCGGGGCGCAGGTGCAGGCACCCCCGCCGCCGCCCCGGCCCACCGCGCGGCGGAGCCGGAAGGTCACGGTGAAGTCGTCCAACGGCGCGAGCGCCGCCGACACGGTGACCGACGACCCCGACGACTGAGCTGAGCCCGCCCCCGAGGCGCGGTGAGTCGCGCGTTCCGCCACGGCGAGTCGCGCGTTTCGCCACGGCGAGTCGGGCGTTCCGCCACGGCGAGTCGCGCGTTCCGCCACGGCGAGTCGCGCGTTTCGGCACGGCGAGTCGCGCGTTCCGGCACGATGAGTCGCGCACTTCAACACGGTGAGTCGCGTGTTTCGGCACGATGAGTCGGCGTCTCCTCCGCTGCGCGCAGGCAATCTCGGCACGCGTCCGTCCGACCCGCAAGTGATCCGGTGAGCGGTCCCCCTGTTCTGTCCGCGATCCCGACGGGTCCGGTGCCGGTACCCGCCTCGGTCACGCGGCTCGCAGGTGGGCGCGCGATCACGCCGGTCTGGCGCAACGAGCTGGGTGGGCTCACGTTTCGTCTCGGCGACGGGGCCGGAGCGCAGTACGTCAAGTGGATCGCCACCGGAACACCGGAGATCGATCTTCCGGCCGAGGCGGAACGCCTGGCCTGGGCCCGCCGGTGGATCGTCGTGCCGACCGTGCTCGACCACGGCACCGACGCGGACGGCCGTTGGCTGCTCACCGCCGCCGTGCCGGGCCGCTCGGCCGTCGATCCACAATGGATCGCCCGACCGGCGACCGCCGCCGCCGCGATCGGGCGCGGACTCCGCGTGCTGCACCACGCATTGCCCGTCACCGCGTGCCCGTTCGACTGGTCCGTCGAGCGACGACTCGCGCGCGCGACGGCGCGCGTCGGGGAGCCACCGCCGATCGACCGGCTCGTCGTGTGCCACGGCGACGCGTGCGCCCCCAACACCCTGCTGCATGACGACGGCACGTTCGCCGCGCACGTCGACCTCGGCGCGCTCGGCGTCGCCGACCGATGGGCCGACCTCGCCGTCGCCGCGTGGAGCACGGAGTGGAACTACGGCCCGGGCTACGACGGGATCGTCTACTCCGCGTACGGAGTCGCGCCGGACGCCGAGCGCATCGCCTATTACCGGAGGCTCTGGGTCGCCACGTAATCGATCAGGCCTTGCGGTAGCGCGCGTCGAAGAAGCAGTAGACGCCGAACGCGACCAGACCGATCGAAAGCGCGACGATCAACGGCGCGCCGTAGGGCCCCGCCGCGAGAGCCCGGAGTCCGGAGTCCAATGTGGTCGGCGTCTTGGGGTCGTACGTCGACGCCGCGACGACGAGCATCACGCCGGGAAGGCCGTAGACGAGCCCCAGCGCGGACCAGCCGACCTGACCGAGGCGCACCGCCCACCGCGACTGTTTCGGGCTCGCGCCCCGGAGATCGAGTTCCCGCAGAAACCCGCGTTGTGGCGCCGCGGTAGACCGCAAAGCCCGCGCCGACCAGGAGCCCGAAGCCCGCAGATCCGATCAACAATGGACCGCCGGGCAGCCCGAACACCACCTCGGCGAACGACTTCGACGGCGCGGACGACCCGCCGTGCGCGGCGACCGACCCGGCCGACCACGCGAGGACGCTGAAGAGCGCGGCCTAGGTTGATCGCGACGACGCGCTCGCGTGGAGTGCCCCAGATCGCCTCCCAGCTGCCAAGCACACGCGCCAGCCGACCGTCGATCCGGAAGGCGGTGTCCGCGCGCCTCTTGCCCCTCGCTCCGAACGGGACCTGCACGATCACCGCCGCGAGCACGAGGTGCACACCGCCGTACGCCAGTAGCCCGGCTCGTCCGAGCAATCGCACCGGCTTGCTCTCGACGACGTCCTGCGCGGATTCGGACACATCGGACACAGCGCGAGACCTTGCCGCATCACGGACAAATCCGCCACCGCTGGCCCCGGTGGTCGCGGCCGACGCCGCCGAGCCGGACCGCTCGCCTCGCCGCGCCCAGTGCGCGACTCACCGTGATGCAGCGCGACTCAGCGTAACAGTACGGCCGACTCGCCGTGGCAGCTTCGGCGACTCACTGTGATGCAATGCGCGACTCGCCGTGGCGGAATGCGCGACTCACCGTGGTCTGGCGTGGGACTTGCCGTCGCGGGGGCGACGCTCAGCGTTGGGGCCCGCGGATCGTGTCCAGCAGCAGCGGGGCGCGGCGGTCCGCCTCGTCGTCCACCGTCACGCCGCGCGCGAGCGCGGCACGTGCGCCTTCGAAGGCGGCCGGCGTGTCGGTGTGCAGCTCCAGCAGCGGCTGGCCCGGCTCGACCACGGCGCCGGAGTCGACGAGCAGGCGCACCCCCGCCCCCGCCTGCACCGGGTGCTCCTTACGGGCTCGTCCAGCCCCGAGGCGCCACGCCGCCGTGCCGATCGCCAGCGCGTCGAAGCCGACCACTCCGCCGCGGTCGGCCACCACCGGCTCCACGTGGGACGCAACGGGCAACGGCGCCGACGGGTCGCCGCCCTGCGCCGCGATCATCCGCTCCCACACCGGGTACGCGGCCCCGGACGCGAGCACAGCGCCCGGGTCGGCGTCAACGCCCGCCAGCGCCAGCATCTCCCGGGCGAGCGCGACGGTCAGCTCGACCACATCGGCCGGTCCTCCGCCGCGCAGCACCTCCACCGACTCGGCGACCTCCAGCGCGTTCCCCACCGCGCGCCCCAGCGGCGCGGACATGTCCGTGAGCAGCGCCGTGGTGGCGAGGCCGTGGTCGGTGCCGAGGCGCACCATCGTCTCGGCCAGCTCCCGCGCCCGGTCTCGCGACTTCATGAACGCGCCGGAGCCGACCTTCACGTCCAGCACGAGGCCGCCGGTGCTCTCCGCGATCTTCTTGCTCATGATCGAGCTGGCGATCAACGGGATGGCCTCGACGGTGCCCGTGACGTCGCGCAACGCGTACAGCTTGCGGTCGGCCGGGGCGAGGGTTGGAGTCGTCGCGCAGATCACGGCACCGACGTCGGCCAGCTGCGCCGCGATCTCCTCGACGGTGAGCGCAGCGCGCCAGCCCGGGATGGATTCGAGCTTGTCCAACGTGCCGCCGGTGTGCCCGAGCCCGCGCCCGGACAGCTGCGGCACCCCCGCGCCGCACGCCGCCACGAGCGGCGCGAGCGGAAGAGTGATCTTGTCCCCGACCCCACCGGTGGAGTGCTTGTCGACCAGTGGGCGCCCGACGTCACCCAGCGCCAGCACGTCGCCCGAGTCGATCATCGCCTGGGTCCAGCGGCTGGTCTCGGCCGCGTCCATGCCGTTCAGCAGGATCGCCATGGCCAGGGCGGACATCTGCTCGTCGGCGACGTCGCCGCGCGTGTAAGCGGCGACCACCCAATCGATCTGCTCGTCGGTCAGCCGCCCCCCGTCCCGCTTGGTGACGATCACGTCGACGGCGCCCATGCCCACCGGTACTTCGCTCACGGCCGCGACGCTAGTCCGCGCGGCTTCGGCAGCGACACGCCTGCGTCCGCCGAACTCACCGTGTCGAAACAGACGACTCACCGTCGTGGAACGCAAGACTCACCGCGGTGGAACGCGCGACTCACCGTCGTGGAACGCGCGACTCACCCTGGCGAAACGCGCGACTCACCCTGGCGAAACGCGCGACTCACCGCGGCGAAACGCGCGACTCACCGGGGAGGTCGGCCGGGCCGAACGCTTCGGGCAGCAGCTCCGCCATCGGCACCGGGCCACGCTCGCCGTCCACCAGACACGTCGGACCACCGAGCTCGTGGAGCACCTGCCTGCACCGTCCACACGGGAGCAGCAGGGCGCCGTCGCCCGAGCGGCACGCCACCGCCACGAACCGCCCACCGCCGGTGAGCCGCAGCTGCCCGGCCATGGTGCACTCGGCACACAGGCCCAGCCCGTACGAGGCGTTCTCGACATTACAGCCGGTGACCACCCGCCCGTCGTCGCACAGCGCCGCCGCGCCCACGGACAGCCGCGAGTACGGCGCGTACGCCGACCCGGCCGCGGCGACGGCAGCCGCCCGCAGGCCGCCCCAGTCCACCTCACCCACGGGCCGGGTATAGCACAACGATCAGATGACAACCGCTCGCCGGACCCACCGCGATCCGCCCGCCGGGTTAGCGTTTCGGTTCCCCGAGTCATCCCTGTTAAGGAGAAGCGGTCTTGGCCGGATCACGTGGCGTGACGATCGGCGTGTGCGCCGTGGCGAGCGCGCTGCTGCTCGCCGGGTGCGGCAGCAGGCCTGCTGACAGCGGTTCCGGGTCCGGCGGCGCCAGCGCCGCCCCCGGTGGCAACGCGTTCAACGCCTGCATGGTGCTCGATACCGGCGGCGTCGACGACAAGTCGTTCAACCAGTCGTCCTGGGCGGGCATGCAGGCCGCGTCCCAGGCCAACCCGAACATCAAGATCTCGTACGTGCCGTCCAACACGGCCAACGACTACACGCCCAACCTCACGGCCGAGGCGAACAAGAAGTGCGACACCACGATCGCCGTCGGCGGCCTGATGTCGGACAACGTCAAGGAAGTGGCGGCGAAGAACCCGTCGCTGAAGTTCGCCGAGGTGGACGCGGCCTCCAGCGGCCCCAACGTCTACGGCATCCAGTTCAACACCGCGCAGGGCGCGTTCCTCGGCGGCTACCTGGCCGCGGGCATGTCGCAGAGCGGCAAGGTCGCGACGTGGGGTGGCCTCAACATCCCGCCCGTCTCGATCTACATGGATGGCTTCTACGAGGGCGTGCAGTACTACAACCAGCAGAAGGGCAAGAACGTCCAGGTGCTGGGCTGGAACGAGGCCGACCAGAAGGGCGGCACGTTCGCGGGCTCGTTCACCGACCAGAACAAGGGCCTGCAGATCAGCCAGACGTTCATCCAGCAGGGCGCCGACGTCATCTTCCCGGTCGCGGGCGGCGCAGGCCTCGGCGCGGGCGCGGCGGCCCAGGCCGCGGGCGGCAAGGTCAACCTGATCTGGGTCGACACCGACGGCTGCGTCTCCGCCTCCCAGTTCTGCCAGTACTTCATCTCCAGCGTGACGAAGAACCTGTCCGGCGCCGTGCAGACGTACGTGACGGCGGCCGCGGGCGGCACCTTCCCCACCGGCAACTACGTCGGTGACCTCAAGAACGACGGCACCGGGCTCGCCCCGTTCAACCAGTTCGACTCCAAGGTCCCCGCGGACCTGAAGAAGGAGCTCGACCAGGTCAAGGCCGACATCATCAGCGGCAAGATCACGGTGAAGTCGCCGAGCCAGCCCAAGAGCACCTGATCGGCACGCGGGAGCCGTCGACCCGGTCCGGGGTCGGCGGCTGCTGCGGCGCGCAGTGAGAAAGGCGGCGACGTGAAGCTCGAGCTCCGCGGCATCACGAAACGCTTCGGCACGCTCACCGCCAACGACGCCATCGACCTCGTCGTCGAACCCGGCGAGATCCACGCGCTGCTGGGCGAGAACGGCGCGGGCAAGAGCACCCTGATGAACGTCCTCTACGGGCTCTACGCCCCCGACGAGGGCGAGATCCTGGTCGACGACAAGGCTGTCACGTTCCGCGACCCCGGCGACGCCATGGCCGCGGGCATCGGCATGGTGCACCAGCACTTCATGCTCATCCCGGTGTTCACCGTGGCCGAGAACGTGATGCTCGGCCACGAGGAGACCGGCCGCATCGGCTTCCTCGACCGCCGCCGCGCCCGTCGCGACGTCGAGGAGATCTCCCGCCGCTACCGGCTCGACGTGCCGCCGGACGCGCTGGTCGCGGACCTGCCGGTGGGTGTCCAGCAGCGCGTCGAGATCATCAAGGCGCTCAGCCGCGACGCCCGCGTGCTCATCCTCGACGAACCCACCGCCGTGCTCACCCCGCACGAGACCGACGACCTCATCCGCGTCATGCGCGCCCTGCGTGACGGCGGCACGTCGATCGTGTTCATCACGCACAAGCTGCGGGAGGTGCGCGAGGTCGCCGACCGGATCACGGTGATCCGGCGCGGCAAGGTCGTCGGCAGCGCGTTGCCCACGGCGTCGACGACCGAGCTCGCGTCGCTCATGGTCGGACGGCCGGTGCAGCTCACCGTCGACAAGGACGCCGCCAAGCCCGCCGAGGTGGTCCTCGACGTGAGCGACGTGACCGTGATCGACGAAGGCGGCGTCGTGCTCGTCGACGACGTGTCGTTCCAGGTCCGCGGCGGCGAGATCTACGCGCTCGCCGGGGTGCAGGGCAACGGGCAGACCGAGATGACCGAGGCGCTGGTCGGGCTGGCGATCCCGGCGTCAGGCAAGATCACGATCGCCGGGTCGGACGTCACCACGCTGTCCACCGACGCGGTGCTCGGCCTCGGCGTCGGCTACGTGCCGGAGGACCGGCTGCACGACGGGCTGGTCGGCGGCTTCTCCGTCGCCGAGAACCTCGTGCTGGACCTCTACGACCAGCCGCCGTTCGCGTCCGGCCCCGCGATGAACCTGGCCGCCATCGCGCGGAACGCCACCGAGCGGGTGGACGAGTTCGACGTGCGCACCCCGTCCACGATGGCGGCGGCGAACACGCTCTCGGGCGGCAACCAGCAGAAGGTGGTGTTGGCCCGCGAGCTGTCCCGGTCGCTGAAGCTGTTGATCGTCGCCCAGCCCACGCGCGGGCTCGACGTCGGGTCGATGGAGTTCGTGCACCGGCGGATCGTGGCCGAGCGGGACCGGGGCGCCGCCGTCGTGCTGGTCTCCACCGAGCTCGACGAGGTGCTCGGCCTGGCCGACCGCATCGGCGTGATGTACCGCGGGAAGATCGCGGGCGAGGTCGAAGGGGGCGCGAGCGCCGAGGACATCGGGTTGCTGATGGCGGGCGACGACTCCCGTGAGCGGAAAGAAGTGCCAGAGCACTCCTTGCCGCGCACGACCGAGGAGGGTGCGCCATGACCACCACGGACGAACGGCGGCCGTCGCCGGTCGGGCGGGCGATCGAGGCGGTCCGCGCGGGCGGCACCGTCGTGATCACGGTGCTGGCGTTCGTCTGCGCGATCGTCGTCGGCGCAGTACTGATCATCATCGCCGACGAGCCGACCCGGGCGGCGTTCGGTTACTTCTTCGCCTACCCGCCCGACGCGCTCGCCGCGGCGTGGCATGCCGTGTCGAGCGGCTACCTCGCGCTGTTCCAGGGCTCGGTGCTCGACTTCGGCTCGTTCACCGGGGAGAGCAACGTCCCGATCCTCGGGCCGATCTCCGACACGCTGTTCAACGCCGCGCCGCTGATCCTGGGCGGCCTGTCGGTGGGGGTCGCGTTCCGCGCGGGCCTGTTCAACATCGGCGGGCAGGGACAGCTCATCGCGGGCGCGATCTGCGCGGGCTACGCGGGGTTCGCGTGGCACCTGCCGGTGCTGCTGCACCTGCTGGTGGCGATGGTCGCCGGGCTCGTGGGCGGGGCGATCTGGGGCGGGATCGCGGGCTGGCTCAAGGCGCGCACGGGCGCCCACGAGGTCATCTCGACGATCATGCTCAACTACATCGCCCTCTACCTGCTCTACTACCTGCTCTCGGTGCCCGGCTTCCAGGCGGCCGGATCCAACCAGGCGATCTCGGTCCCGGTCGCGGAATCCGCCCGCTTCCCCCGGCTGTTCGGGTCGGGGCTCTCGGTCAACGGGAGCCTGGTCGTCGCGTTGCTGGCCGCGTTGGCGTGCTGGTGGCTGCTGACGCGCTCGACGCTCGGCTTCCGGCTGCGCGCCGTCGGCGCCAACCAGTTCGCCGCGCGCACGGCCGGGATGAACGTGGCGGGCAGCTACGTCACCGTCATGCTCATCGCGGGCGCGCTGTCCGGGCTCGCGGGCTCGGCGCAGATCCTGGGCGGCAACAACGCGGCGCTCACCGGCGACGTCGACGCCAACATCGGCTTCGACGCGATCACCGTCGCGCTGCTCGGCCGGGCGAACCCCGGCGGCACGGTGCTCGCCGGGATCCTGTTCGGCGCCCTGCGGGCGGGCGCGGTGCGGATGCAGGCCGAGACCGGCACGCCGACGGAGATCGTGCAGGTCGTCCAGTCGGTGATCGTGCTGTTCATCGCCGCGCCCGCGCTGATCCGGGCCATCTTCCGGCTGCGCGAGTCGGGCGGCGGCGGCGTCACCCAGCTGGCGAAGGGGTGGAACGGGTGACCGTCACCGATGAGGAGTTGGTCGTCGTCCGCCACGTCGTCGACGTGCGGGTGCCGCTGCGGACGCGGCTGATCTCCGGCGGGGCGATCATCGCGGCCGGGCTGATCTGCATCTTCGCGTGGGGGTTCGGCGCCAACCCCGGGAATGCCGACTTCGGGCTGCGCACCGTCTCCGACGCGATCCCCCTACCCGACATCGCGATCCCCGCCGCGCCGACGTCAGTCGTGCTCGGCCTGATCGTGGTCGCGCTCGGGGGCTGGCACGCCGTGCGCGGGTTCTCCCGGCCGCGGATGCGGTGGGTGCTCACGGCGGTGCTGCTGTGCTTCGTGGTGGCGTTCCTGTGCTGGGCGAGCACGGGGAGCCCGGGCAACCCGCTCAACGTGCCCGGCCTGCTGCAGAACACGATCCTGCTGGCGACGCCGCTCGTGCTGGGGGCGCTGGCCGGGATCTTGTGCGAGCGCACCGGCGTGATCAACGTCGCGATCGAGGGGCAGTTCCTGGCCGGGGCGTTCGCGGGCGCGCTCGGGGCGTCGGTGTCGCACAGCCTCGGGGTCGGCGTGGTGTCGGCGTTGATCGCGGGCGGGCTGATGGGCGCGCTGCTGGCCGTGTTCGCGATCCGGTTCCTGGTGAACCAGGTCGTGCTCGGCGTGGTGCTCAACGCGTTCGCGCTCGGGATCACCGGGTTCGGGTTCGACGCGCTGATGGCGCAGGACGCGTCGACCTACAACGAGCCCGGCTTCTTCTCCCCGATCGCGATCCCGCTGCTGTCGGACATCCCGGTGATCGGGCCGGTGTTCTTCAACGTCAACATCATCGTCTACATGACCTACGTGTTGATCATCGTGATCGACGTGGCGCTGTTCCGCACGCGGTGGGGCCTGCGGACGCGGGCCGTGGGCGAGCACCCCAGGGCGGCCGACACCGTCGGGATCAGGGTGCTGCGGACGCGGTACCGCAACGTGATCCTGGGCGGCGTGGTGGCCGGGCTCGGCGGCGCGTTCCTCACGATCGGCGCGATCGGCGGGTTCACGAAGGACATCTCGTCCGGCAAGGGGTTCATCGCGCTCGCGGCGGTGATCTTCGGGAAGTGGAGCCCGCGCGGCGCGATCGGCGCGGCCCTGCTCTTCGGGTTCGCCGACGCCCTACAGAGCCTCCTGTCGGTGGCGGGCACACCGGTGCCGATCCCGTCCAACTTCCTGCTCATGCTGCCCTACCTGGCCACGCTCTTCGCCGTGGCAGGCCTCGTGGGGAAGGTGTCGGCCCCCGCCGCCGACGGGCAGCCGTACACGAAGTCCTGACGGCCGTATCACGGGCGTCAGCGATCCGCTCCTCCCCTCGACCCGACGATGGGAGCACCTTCGATGCAGAGCGCATCCGACACCGTTGCACTGCCCACGGCCTTCGCCGCCGAGCTCGTCCCGCCCGCGGTTCACCCGGTTCACGACGAGGTGGAGATGGTGGCCGACAGCACCGTCGCCGACATCCACCCCGACGTCCGGGTTCCCGCCTGGGGCTACGGCTTCGCGGGCGGACCGGTCACGTCGCCCGGTCCGGTGCTGCAGGTGCACGCAGGCCGGCCGGTCGAGGTGACCTGGCGCAACCGGATCGGCCCGCCCGGTCCCCTGCCCTTCGCCTACACCGAGATCGACTCGGCGGCCGACAACGGCGACGACTCGACCCAGAACCGGCCGGGCATCGACGGCGGCACCGCTCGTCCGACCGACACCGCACCGGTCGGATTCCTCGTCACCCACCTGCACGGTGGCCACACGATCCCGGACTCCGACGGCTGGCCCGACCACATGAGCGCAGCCGACGGCAGGCAGCTCACCCGCTACGACAACACCGCCGACAACGCCGACCTCGGACTGGACAAGGTCGGCGCCCTGCTCTGGTACCACGACCACGCGATGGGCGCCACCGGCCTGCACGTGTACGCGGGCCTCGCGGGCGCCTACATCGTTCGCGACGAGCGGGAGCGGGCGCTCGGCCTACCCGTCGGCCCCGAGGACGGCGAGGCCGTCCTGATGATCGCCGACCGCAACCTGACCGAGCCGGACGTCGACGGCGAGCTGCGTTTCCTGCACAAGACCACCTCCGGCGCCGACCCGACCCGCGAGTTCTTCGGCCCGCTCACGCTCGTCGGCGGGAAGGCGTGGCCGCGGATGTGTGTCGGGGCGGGCATCGTGCGGCTGCGGCTGCTCAACGGCTCCGACTCGCGCACCTACCGCCTGCACCTGCGCCGCGACGACCAGACCCTGCTCGACGCGCAGCACGTCCGCATCATCGGCACGGACGGCGGCCTGCTCTGGCGCGCCGCGCCCGTCGACCCCGTCGCGGGCATCGTCCTCGCCCCGGCCGAACGCATCGACCTGCTGCTCGACCTCACCGACATGCACGGCGAGCAGATCACGATCCTCAACTCCGCACCGGCGCCGTTCAGCGGCGGGGCCGCGGACCCGTCCACGATCGGCACGCCCAGCAACGCGGACCGGCTGCCGTTCCCCGAGGTGATGCGCCTGGACGTGGACGCCGAGTCCGGGTTCTGCCGTCCGCGCGACGAGCTGTGGGAGACGATCTGCACCCAGCCGCTCAACCCGGCGTTCCGGCGGCTCGTGCACGACGACCCGGCCGCGCCCGCCGAGCCGGACGCGCCGCCGACCTTCGCTCTGCCGGAGGACCACGAGCACCAGATCGTGCTGCTGTCCGAGTCCGACCCGGCCGGACATCTCCAGCTCACCGACATCATGCCCGACCCGGACGGCCGCATCGAGCTCCAGCTGCCGAACGAGCAGACGCCCCAGCGCTACCGTCCGGTCAGCTCGTCGTTCTACGACATGATCGGCGTCCGCCCGACGCTCAAGCGGTGGCAGGTGTGGCGCTTCCTCAACACCACTGGGGACACGCACCCGATCCACATCCACCAGTCGACGTTCCAGCCGCTCGGCACGACGGGAACGGCCTACGCCATCGACGGCTACTCGCAGGCGACGCACAGCACCGCCGACGGCGAGCCCCTAGCGCCCGCGCGGGATCAGAACGGAGAGATCATCGCGGGACGCCCGTTCGAGCCGTACGAGACCGGCGGCTGGAAGGACACGATCCGGATCGACCCGGGCGAGCTGGTGTCGGTCGCGATCCGGTTCGACATCCCCGGCCGCTACGTCTACCACTGCCACATCCTCGAGCACGAGGACAACGAGATGATGAAGCCGTTCGTCGTGATGCCCGTCGCGGGCGGAATGGGCGGAATGGATCATATGTAGCGGTGTGCGCCACGGCCGTTCCGCCGATCTCCGACGGGACGAGCCGTGGCGCGCGGCGAGATGCGAGACTCGCGGACGTGCGGGTGTTCGGGGTCGTCGTGGCGCTGCTGGTCGGCCTCGTGTCCGCGGCCACGGCGCCCGCGTCTGCGCTCGGCGCGACGTCGTTGCCCGGCCAAGCCACCGCCGCCGGGTGCCCGGGCCAGCAGGCACCGCCACCGCCCGCGGCGCGCGAGGAGACCGCGACACCGGCGCCGTTGCCGTGGCCCCGTGAGCCGGTCGGCGGCACCGCGCTCGGGACCTGCGCGGACGTGGGGCCGAAGGCGCCCGCCACCGTCACCGCCACGTCTTACGTCCTCGCCGACCTCGACACCGGCGCCGTGCTGGCCGCGCGCGCCCCACACGCCCGCGAACGGCCCGCGTCGACGTTGAAGATCCTCACGTCGCTGGTCGTCGTCGACCGGCTCAGCCCGGACTCGGTCGTCGAGGGCACCGCCGCGGACCTGCGGGTGGACGGCAGCAAGGCGGGCATCGGTCCGGGTGGCCGCTACACCGTGCGCCAGCTCATGGCGGGGCTGCTGCTCCCCTCCGGCAACGACGCAGCCGAAGCGCTGGCGCGCGCCCTCGGTGGGGACGCCGCCACGCTCGCCGCGATGTCCGCCATGGCCCTACAGCACGGGGCGCTCGACACCCGTCCCGCCACGCCCTCGGGCCTCGACGGGCCCGGCATGTCCAGCTCCGCCTACGACCTCGCGGTCCTCTTCCGTGCCGCGATGGCCAAGCCGCTGTTCGCGAGCACGATCGAGACGCGGATCGTCCCGTTCCCCGGCTACGGCGACAAGCCCGGCTTCATGCTCGGCAACAACGACCGGTTCGTGCCGTCGTACAAGGGGGCGATCGCGGCGAAGTCGGGGTTCACGGACGCGGCGCGGCACACGCTCGTCGCGACCGCGCAACGCGGCAACCGTCGGCTGGTGGTGGCGCTCATGCGCGGTGAGCAGCATCCCGTGTCGATGGCCGCGCAGGCCGCCGCGCTGTTGGACATGGGCTTCGCGACACCGCCGTCGGCGACGGGAGTGGGAACGCTGGTGGACGGGCCACCCGCGCGGCCGACCTCGGCGCCGGGCGTCGCGCCGCCCCCGTCGTCCACCCCCGTGCACACACCCGCCGAGTCGGACTGGCCGATCTGGGCCGGGACGGGCGCGGTGGCGGTGCTGCTGGTCGGCGCGGCCGTGGTGCTGCTGGCGCGCCGCCGGGCTCGCCGCTGAGGCCGGTCGGCGGACGAGCGGGGGCCAGTGCGGGCGCAAGATCGGGGCTCACCGGGGCGCGACGCGGGACTCACCGCTCGGCGAGCGGACTCACCGCGCGACCGACTCACCGCGGCGCGACGCGCGACTCGCCGTGGCGAAACGCGGGACTCGCCGCGGCGAAACGCGGGACTCGCCGTGGCGAAACGCGGGACTCACCGCGGCGGGGGGTCAGCGGCGGCGCACGAGCAGGCCGCCCAGCACACCCGCGACCGCGCCTGCCCCCAGGAGCCCGGCCGTGGTGCCCCCGCTCGGCCGGGACCCGACCACCACCTCCGACCGGATCACCGCAGGCCCCGGCACCTCGACCGGTGCCTCGCTCTCGTTCTCCCGCGACGTGGCCGCCCACGCCGTCACGAACAGCACGAAGCGCGACACGAAGTACGCGAAGACGAGCAGGCCGAGGAACGAGCCGAACACCGCGCCGCTGGGCGAGTTCGTGACCACGCCCAGATAGATCGTCATGACCTGCTTGATCACCTCGAAGCCCACGGCGCCGAGCAGGGCGGCCCGTACCGCGCTGCGCAAGGCCACGTCCTCCCGGGGCAGTCGGGCGATCACCCACAAGAAGATCAGCCAGTTGGCGGCGATGCTGAGCAGGAAGCCCAGCACCGCGAGCAGCACCTTGGCCCACGCCTGCTCGGAAAGGCCGAGTAGGGCGAGCACCGTGCCTGCGAAGCCCGTCGCCAAGCCCGTCACGGCGAACGACACGACGAGCGCGACCCCCAGCCCGAGCAGCGACAGCAGGTCGACCAGCAATCGCCGGAGCAGTGGCGGGGGCTCGGGCACCCGCCCCCACTGCTCCGAGAGGGCGTCGCGCAGGCTCGTCATCCAGCCGATGCCGGAGTACAGAGCGCCGAGCAGGCCGAACAGACCGACCGTGGCCGCCGACCGGATCGCCGTGTCGATCACGTTGTTCAGGGTCTGGCCCAACGAACCCGGCACCGCTTTGGTGATCGAGCCTTGGAGCTGGGCGAGCAGGTCGGGTTGGGCTTGCAGCACGAACCCCGCCACCGCGAACGCGATCATCAGCAGCGGGACGAGCGACAGCACGCTGAAGTAGGTCACCGCGGCGGCGTAGTGGTCACCGTGCCGATCGGTGTACCGGGCGCCCGCCCGCACGAGGTGGTCCAGCCACTCGTGCCGCTCGCGCAGCTGCTCGAACTTCGACTTCTCCTCGGCCACGAGGGGATTCTTCCCGCCCGCGCGGGGTTTGACACGGTCACCGCACCGGCGGAAGGAAACCCACCCGATCGTAGACGGCCTTGAGCGTCGCACCGGCCACCTCGCGCGCCCGCGCCGCGCCTGCCGCGAGGACCCGGTCGAGCTCGGCCGGGTCGTCGAGGTAGCCGCGCACGCGCTCGGCCAGCGGCGTGGTGAACTCGGCGACGACCTCCGCGAGGTCCTTCTTCAGGTCCCCGTACCCCCGGCCCGCGTACTCCCCCTCCAGCTCGCTGACCTTGCGGTCGGTGAGCGCCGCGTAGATCGTGAGCAGGTTGGAGACGCCGGGCTTGTGCTCGGGGTCGTAGCGGATCTCGCGTTCCGTGTCGGTGACGGCCGAGCGGATCTTCTTCGCGCTGACCTTGGGGTCGTCGAGGAGGTTGACGATCCCGGCCGGGGTGGAACCCGACTTGCTCATCTTCGCCGAAGGGTCCTGCAGGTCCTGGATCTTGGCTGCACCCGGCGGGATGTAGGGCTCCGGCACGGTGAAGGTCGACCCGAAGCGGTGGTTGAACCGCTGCGCCAGGTCGCGGGTGAGCTCCACGTGCTGGCGCTGGTCTTCGCCGACGGGCACGCGGTCGGCGTGGTAGAGCAGGATGTCCGCGGCCTGCAGGACCGGGTAGGTGAACAGGCCCACGGTGGACCGGTCGCTGCCGTGTCGAGCGGTCTTGTCCTTGAACTGCGTCATCCGGCTGGCCTCGCCGAAGCCCGTGATGCAGCCCAGCACCCACTGCAGCTCGGCGTGCTCGGGCACGTGCGACTGGACGAACACCGTGCACCGCGCCGGGTCCAGCCCCAACGCGAGCAGCTGGGCGACGCCGTTGCGGGTGCGGGCGGCGAGCGTCTTCGGGTCGTGCTCGACGGTGAGCGCGTGCAGATCCGGCACGAAGTAGAACGCGTCGTGGTCGTCCTGCAGGGCCACCCACTGCCGCACCGCACCGAGGTAGTTGCCGAGATGGAACGAGTCGGCGGTGGGCTGGATGCCCGAGAGCACCCGCGGGCGGCGATCTGCGTCGGTGCTCGGCCCCGACGAGCGGGCCTCGGTAGTCATGGCCCGATTCTCCCAGCCGCGCCCAGGCGATTTCGGCCGGGCGGCCATAGGCTGGCCCTTCGTGGAAGTGATCACGGTCGGGCCGGGGCTCGCGGCCCGGTCGTTCCCCGGCCACGAGGGCCGACCGGTGCTCCTCGTGCACGGGCTCTCGTCCAACGCGCGGCTGTGGGACGCGGTCGCCCGCCATCTCGCCGGTCGCCGGGTGGTGGCGGTCGACCTGCGCGGTCACGGCGCCTCCGCCCAGGTGGCCGACGTCGAGCCGGACGCCACCCGCGCCGCCGCTCACGACCTCGCCGCGGTGTGCGACGACCTGGGCTGGAGCGCGCCGGTGGTCGCGGGGCAGTCGTGGGGCGGCAACGTGGTGCTCCAGCTCGCGGTCGACCGGCCACTGCACGGGATCGCGCTGGTCGACGGCGGATGGCTGCAGCTCTCCGACCGGTTCACCAGCCTCGACGAGGCCTGGGCCGTGCTGGCTCCTCCGCGCTTCGCCGGGCTCACCGCCGAGGCGCTGCGGGACCGCCTGCGCGCGGGCCACCCGAGCTGGTCGGACGAGGCCGTCGAGGCCACGGTGGGCAACGTGGCGGTGCACGTCGACGGCACGGTCACTCCGTGGCTCTCGCGCGAACGCCACCGGGCGGTCGTCGCCAGCATGCTCGCGCACCGGCCGCGGGAGCTGTACGCGCGGGTCGGCTGTCCGGCGCTGCTGCTGGTGGCGGGCGAGGCCAACGCGGCGGCGGCCGAGGCCGCGGGGGCGTTGCCCCGCGCCGAGCTCGTCGCGTTCCCGGACGGCGACCACGACCTGCACGCCCAGCACCCGGCCGAGGTGGCCGCGCTCATCGGACGGCTGGGGTGACCGGCCGTCTGGTGATCATGGGATCGGGCGAGACCGCGCCGACCATGGTCGAGGTGCACCGCGCCACCCTGCGCGCCGCGGGCACGGGCACCTCGCTGCTGCTCGACACCCCGTACGGCTTCCAGGAGAACGCCGACGACATCACGGACAAGGCGGTGGCGTACTTCGGGCGCAACGTCGGCCGCACGGTCACGCCGCTGGTCTGGCGCACCCGGCTCGACGGCGCCGCGCTCGACCGGGCGCTCACCGCCGTCCGCACGGCCCGCTCGGTGTTCGCCGGGCCCGGCAGCCCGACGTACGCCCTGCGCGTCTGGGCGGGGACCGGGTTCGACGACGCGCTGGCGGCGGTCGCGACGTCCGGCGGCACCGTGACGTTCGCGAGCGCGGCGGCGCTGACCATCGGCGTGGTCACCGTGCCCGTCTACGAGATCTACAAGAGCGGCGCCGACCCGGCGTGGGCCCAGGGCACGAACCTGCTGGAGCGGCTCACCGGTCTGCGCGCGGCGCTGATCCCGCACTACGACAACACCGAGGGCGGCACGCACAACACCCGGTTCTGCTACCTGGGTGAGCGGCGGTTGCGGTTCCTGGAGGGCACGCTGCCGGAGGGCGCGCACGTCATCGGGGTGGACGAGCACACGGCGCTGATCTTCGACCTCGCCACCGGCATGGCGAGCGTGCTGGGCAACGGCACGGTGACCGTCCGCCACGACGGGCAGTCGCGGATCCTGCCCACCGGCACGGTCCTGCCGATCGGGGACCTCACCGTTCTCGCGCGGGTGGCAGGCGGCGGCGACGGCGGGGTGGGGCCGGGAGCCGCCGTGCGCGGCGTCGATGCGGAGGCGCCGGGCGCGAGCGGGCGGGGCGCGAGCGGGCCGGGCGCGAGCGGAGCGGCCGCGGACGGGCCGGGCGGCGGCGGAAGCGAGCCGGGCGCAGCCAGCGCCGCGGGTGCGGCCGGGCCAGCCGGACCCGGCGCGGGTGCGGCCGGGCCAGCCGGACCCGGCGCGGGTGCGGCCGGGCCAGCCGGACCCGGCGCGGGTGGGGCCGCCCTCCCGCCGCCCACGTCCCTGCGCGCGGCCGCCGACCGGGCGCGGGCCGGGTTCGACGTCGCGATGACCGCACGCGACGCCGATGCCGCGGTCTCCGCCGTGCTCGACCTGGAGCAGGCGATCTTCGACTGGACGGCCGATACCCTGCAGTCCGACGACGGCGACCACGCCCGCCGCACGCTGCGCGGCATGGTGGTGGAGCTCGGGACGGCCGCCCGCGACGGGCTCGCCGACCCGGCCATGCGCATCGCCCCGCTCGTCGACGCGCTGCTCGAACGGCGGACCGCCGCACGCTCGGCCCGCGACTTCGGCACCGCCGACGCCCTGCGCGACCGGCTCGCCGCCGCGGGCGTCGAGGTCCGCGACGGCCCGTCCGGCGCACAGTGGAGCCTGCGCGGATAGGCTGCCCCCGCTGCAGCCGGTCGGCGCGAACGCCGCGGCAGGCTCAGGCGAAGCGCACCGTCGTCCGCTCCAACAGCTCGCCGCAGGTCACGCAGGCCAGCCGGGCGTCGAGCACCGCGCCGCACGCCCGATGGCAGATCCGCAGGGCCGACGGGTGCCCCTCCGGCCCGAGCCACCGCTCCGCCCACGCCACCACCAACGCCATGATCTCGAAGGTGGCCCGGCCCTTGTCGGTGAGCCGGTACCCGCCCTCGTCCGCGGTGAGCACGCCCATGGCGACGAAGCGGCGCAGGCGGTCGCTCAGCACGTCCGGCGAGACCTGAAGCTCCCGCTCGAAGTCCGCGAACGACCGCACCCCGAGCAGTGCGCCAGCGATCACCACCGTGCCCCACCGGTCGCCGATCACCTCGGACGCACCCGGGAACGTCGACAGCGGATCGGCGGCCAGCGCCCCCCGGCTCCGGCGCGGATGCAGCCGCGGCAGTGTGCCCGCGAACGACGGGAGCAGCCGTTCGACGGTCGTGTCCCGGGCCGTCACCTCGCGCCGACATCCCCCGCACACGAGCGTGACCGAGCAGATGTGCTCCCCGTGCCACAGCTGCGGCAGCGGCGCCTCGCGCGGCACCCACGTGCGCTCCCACCACCAGATCGCGACGAGCAACGACCAGAGGTCCAGCCCGCGCGGCGTCAGCCGGTACTCCGAGCGGGTGCGGCCGCCGTCGCGGTACGGATGGGCGTCGAGCAGCCCCGCCGCCGTCATCGCCCGCAGCCGCCCCGCCAGCACCGAATCCGAGATCCCCAGCGCGTCGCGCCACCCCGCGAACCGGCGCACGCCGAGGAACGCCCGCTGGAGGATGAGCAGCGTCCAGGAGTCGGCGAGCTCGGCGAGCGCTCGCCCGATCGTGCTGAGTGGCCCGATCGTGTTCGGTGGCATGTGTTCCTTGACCCCTGGCTTCGACGATCGTAGCGTGTTCACCGTGACCGAGGCGGTGGGCTTCCAGCTCGCGCACCCCGAGCACGACCCCGAGCAGAACCCCTACCTCCTCGGCCTGTTCGCTCCGGTCCGCGACGAGGTCACCGTCGACCACCTGGAGATCATCGGCAAGATCCCACGCGATCTCAACGGTGTGTATCTCCGAAATGGACCCAACCGGCGTTACGCAGCGCCGGGTCGCTACCACTGGTTCGACGGCGACGGCATGGTCCACGCGATGGCCTTCGAGAACGGCCGGGCGCGCTACCGCAACCGCTACGTGCGGACGAAGGCGTTCACGCGGGAGGAAGCCGCAGGCCGTGCACTGTGGACCGGGGTCGTGGAGAGCCCGGCGGCCAACCCCGCGGGCACGGCCCGCGGCCTGCCGCTCAAGGACAGCGCCAACACCGATCTGATCCACCACGACGGCAAGGTCCTCGCCACCTGGTACCTCAGCGGGCAGCCGATGGCGCTCGACCCGCTCTCGCTGACGACGATCGGCGCCGAAACCTTCCTCGACACCCTCCGCGGCGACGTCATGGCCCACCCCAAGGCCGACGAGCGCACCGGCGAGCTGATGTGGTTCGACTACGGCGCCCGCGACCCGCTCCTGCGCTACGGCGTGGTCGGGGCGTCCGGCCGGGTCGAGCACGAGGTGCCGATCGACCTGCCCGGCCCCCGCCTGCCGCACGACATGGCGATCACCGAGAACTGGTCGGTGCTCATGGACCTGCCGCTCGTGCAGGACGCGGCCGCCGCCCGCCAGGGCCGTCACAAGATCACATTTGACCGGAGCACGCCCGCCCGGTTCGCGGTGCTGCCCCGCAGGGGCCGCGAGGTGCGGTGGTTCACCGCCGAGCCCTGCTACATCTACCACGTCGTGGGCGCCTGGGAGGACGGGCAGACGATCGTGATGGACGTCTGCCGGGTCACCCGGCCCGAGCCGGTGCCGACGCGCCCCGGCCCGCTCGGACGGCTCCTGGGCTACCTGCGGCTGGACGCGCGGCTGCACCGCTACGTGTTCGACCTCGCCACCGGCACCACCACCGAGACCCAGCTCGATGACGCCAACACCGAGTTCCCGTCGATCGACAGCCGCGCGTGGGGCGCGCAGGCCCGCTACGCCTACACCGTGCACATCGCCGACGCCGAGACCGTGCTGTTCGACGGCCTGCTGCGCTACGACCGGGTTACCGGCGAGCGGCAGGAGTACCGGTTCGGGCCGGGCCGGTTCGGCAGCGAGGCCCCGTTCGCCCCGCGCGACGGCAGCTGCGGCGACGAGGACGGCTACCTGGTCAGCTTCGTCACCGACGAGCGCGACGGGCGCTCCGAGGTCGAGATCCTCGACGCGTCCGACATCGCCGCGGGACCGGTGGCGCGGGTGCTGCTGCCCCAGCGCGTGCCGTTGGGGTTCCACGCCACGTGGGTGCGCGCCGACCAGCTGCGCAGATCACCCGAGACGTGACCGGACGGCGCGGGGTCGAGGGGTCGCCGCGCCGAGCATGATCACCAGTTCGGTGCAGAACCGTGCCATATCCGGCCGCTTTCGCACCCAACTGGTGATCATGGCGGTGGGGGCCCCGGCTGATCATGGCGGTGGGGGCCCGGTCCGGTGGGTGCGCGTCAGGCCACCGTCAGCGGCAGCGCGGGCGGGGCCAGCCGGGCCGGGGAGCCCACGTAGGTCGTCGTGCGCTGGCGCACCGGGCGGCCCGCCCCGCGCGCGATCGCCGTGAGCTCGGCCACCGTGCGCGCGCTGCCGTTCTCCGAGCCCGCCATCCGGCTGATCGTCTCCTCCATCAGGGTGCCGCCCATGTCGTCGGCGCCCCCGCGCAGGACGTCGGCGGCCAGGCGGTCGCCGAGCTTCACCCACGACACCTGCACGTGGTCGATCCGGCCGTGCAACGCCAGCCGGGCGAACGCGTGCACCGCGCGGTTGTCGCGCTCGGTGGGGCCCGGCCGGGCCAGGCCCGCGAGGTAGATCGGCGCGTTGTGGTGCACGAACGGCAGCGGCACGAACTCGGTGAACCCGCCGGTCTCGTCCTGCAGCGCGGCGAGGGTGCGCAGGTGGCCGAGCCAGTGCCGGGGCTCGTCGACGTGGCCGTACATCATCGTCGACGACGACGGGATGCCCAGCTCGTGTGCGGTCCGCACCACCTCGACCCACTGCGCCGCAGGCAGCTTGCCCTTCGTGAGCACCCAGCGCACCTCGTCGTCGAGGATCTCCGCGGCGGTGCCCGGGATCGAGCCCAGGCCGGCCGCCTTCAGCTCGGTGAGCCACTCCCGGATCGAGACGCCCGCCTTGGCCGCGGCCGACACGATCTCCATCGGGCGAGAACGCGTGCACGTGCATCCCCGGGACGGCGGCCCGCACCGCGCGCACGAGCTCGGCGTAGAACGTGACCGGCAGCTGCGGGTCGATGCCGCCCTGCATGCACACCTCGGTGGCGCCCGCCCGGGCCGCCTCCACCGCGCGGGTGGCGACGTCGTCGAGCGAGAGCCGGTAGGCGTCGGCGTCGCGCTCGCGCTGGGCGAACGCGCAGAACCGGCAGCCCACGTAGCAGACGTTCGAGAAGTTGATGTTGCGGTTGACGACGTAGGTGACCTCGTCGCCGACCACGTCGCGGCGCACGTCGTCGGCGAGCCGGGCCAACTCCTCCAACGCGAGCCCCTCGGCGAGGATCAGCGCCAGCGCCGCGTCGTGGTGGGCGGGGTCGAGCAGCGCCGCCGGGTCGGACGCGGCCAGCGCGAGCCCGGCGCGGACGTCGGCGTCCAGGCGCTCCGGCGCGGCCTGCCGGGACGCGTTCAGCTCCTCCCGCAACGCGTCCCAGTCGCCGTAGACGGACGCGAAGTCCCCGCGCCGGTCCTCGGTGCGGCCCTCGGAGTCGATGGCCGTGTGCAGGTCGACCCGGCCGCTGGAGGCGAATCCGCCGTCGGGCTCCTGCCACGGCCGACCCACGACCGCGGCGTTCTCGTCGGCCAGACCAGAATTGTCGGCCAGCGCGGCGACGTGCGCGTGCAGCCGCGCGTCGATCCACGGCGACCCGGCGAGCACGTAGCTCGGATACGCCGTGAGCCGCTCCCGCAGCGTGAATCCCGCCTCGGCCGAGCGGGCGGCGAGCTCGTCGATGGCGGGCCAGGGCCGCTCCGGGTTGACGTGGTCGGCCGTGACCGGCGAGACCCCGCCCCAGTCGTCGATCCCCGCGCGGAGCATGAGCGCGAATTCGTCGCCGACGAGGTTGGGTGGCGCCTGCAGCGCCGTCTTCGGCCCGAGCACGAGCCGCGCGACGGCGATGGTGGCGGCGAGGTCGTCCAGGTCGGCGTCGGGGTCGTTCGCCATCGCCGTGTCGGGCTTGGCCCGGAAGTTCTGGACGATCACCTCCTGGACGTGCCCGTGCGCCCGCGCCGCCGCCCGGATCGCGAAGAGCGACTCGGCGCGCTCGGTCCGGTTCTCCCCGATCCCGATGAGGATCCCCGTGGTGAACGGCACCCCTACCCGGCCCGCGTCGGTGATCGTGCGCAGCCGGACGGCGGGCTCCTTGTCGGGGCTGCCGTAGTGCGGGCCGCCGGGCTCGCTCCACAGCCGCGTCGCGGTCGTCTCCAGCATCATCCCCATCGACGGCGCGACGGGCTTGAGCCGCGTCAGCTCCTCCCAGCTCATGACGCCGGGGTTGAGGTGCGGCAGCAGCCCGGTCTCCTCGAGCACCGCGATCGCGCAGGCGCGCACGTACTCCAATGTGGAGTGGTAGCCGCGGGCCTCCAGCCACTCGCGTGCGGCGGGCCAGCGCTCCTCCGGCCGGTCGCCGAGGGTGAACAGCGCCTCCTTGCAGCCCTGCGCCGCGCCCGCGCGGGCGATCTCCAGCACCTCGTCGCGCTCCAGGAACGCGGCGGGCAGGCGGTGCGGCACGGTGGCGAACGTGCAGTAGTGGCACCGGTCGCGGCACAGCCGGGTGAGCGGGATGAAGACCTTGCGCGAGTACGTGACGACGCCGGGCCTGCCTGCGTCGACGAGCCCGGCGTCGCGGACGCGCGCGGCGGCGGTGAGCAGCTCGGCCATCTGGTCGCCGCGCGCGGCGAGCAGGACGGCGGCCTCGGTGACGTCGAGGGCGGCGCCGTCGCGCACACGGCGCAGTGCTCGACGGATCGCGGAATCAGACGGCGGGAGCTCGGCGGGAAGCGCTGCCATGCCCGCCACACTATGTCGCTGATCCGCCGGGCGTCACTCGAACGTCAACCAGCCTGTCGGTGAAGACCCGGGTCGCTCGGGTGCGGTGAGAGCGGCGTGACGTCGTCGGTGCGCCACACGGAAAGCGGCATCGAGGCGAGCACCTCGTCCAATTCGGCACGATCGTCGGCGGCGAACAGGCCGAGCGCCCGCCATTCGCCTGCCTGCAGCGGCGGGCGCCACAACCGCAGCAGATGCCCCTCCGCGGCGAGCTCCCGGGAGCGCGCGGCCTCCCGCCGGCGGATCTCGTCGACCGCCGACTCCGGGGTCCCCGCAGGAACGTGGGTCGTCATCGTGACCAGGTACTCCATCGCGCCTCCCGCGGCCGCGCCCACTCTAACGACGCCAAGGGGGCGGCAGGCGCCGTCAAGATTGCGTGAGGATCGCTTGACGCACGGTCACTGCGATGGGGTGCTGGAGTCATGGTTTCTCGCACGTCCGCCCTGGTGGTCGCGGTGCTGGGTCCGGTGCTGGTCGCCGCACTCCTGACGACGTTGCGCGACGTCGTGACCGGCAGCAACGCGGCGCTCGTCCTCGTCTTGCTGGTGGTGGCCGCGGCGGCGACGGGACACCGGTCGGCGGGGGTGGTCGCCGCGCTCGTGGGCGCCGCCTCGTTCGACTTCTTCCTGACCCAGCCCTACTTCCGGTTCGCGATCTTCGCCAAGGACGACGTGGTGACGGCCGTGCTGCTCACCGTGATCGGTCTCGCCGTCACCGAGCTCGCGCTGTGGGGGCGGCGGCAGCAGAACCGCGCGGGCGCCCGCGAGGGCTACCTCGCGGGCGTGGTGTCGACCGCGCGGCTGGCGGCGTCGGCGGAGTTGCCGCAGTCGGGGCTCGTCGAGCTGGTGGCCCGCCAGATCGGCGACGTGCTGCAGCTCGACGCCTGCCGCTTCGACCCCGCGCCCACCTCCCGCCGCGACCGGCCGCTGCTGCTCCCGGACGGCACGATCACCTGGCGCGGGCACCCCGTCGACGTCGAGCACGACGGCCTGCCCACCCTCGACGAGATCGAGCTGCCGGTCACCGCAGGCGGCGCCGCCCTCGGCCGCTTCCTGCTCACCTCGACGAGCGCCATCCGCCATCCCGACCTGGAACAGCGGCAGGTCGCCGTGACGCTGGCCGAGCAGGTGGGCGGCGCGCTGGCGGGCACGGCGAGGCCCAACCCGTGACCTACGGGTCCGGCGCGCCAGCGCGATCTCGTTCGCGTGCGGCTCCCAGTTGACGTGGGCCGCGGAGCGGCTGGCCCGCAGCCACGCCGAGCACGGCAGGCAGCTGATCCTCGACGCGCTGGGGCCCGAGCAGCACCGCACGGCGTCCGCGTAGCCCGCCGCTTACGGGACGGCGCCGCCCAGCAGCTCGGCCGCCCGCTCCCGCAGCTCGTTCGCGCGGATCTTCGTGCCGTTCGTGCCCGTCGTCACCGGGAACGCGTCGAGCACCGCGATCCGGGCGGGCACCTTGAAGGCGGCGAGCGCGTCGCGGCAGCGGTCGTGCAGGTCGGCCGCCGTCACGGACGCGCCCGGCCGCAGGGTCACGAACGCCACCGCGACGGTCCCGTCCGCGCTCGCGGCGCCGACGACCTTGGCGATGTCGACGCCGGTCTGCTCCATGAGGAACGACTCGATCTCCGCGGGCTCCACGAGGAACCCGTGCAACCGCAACGCGTCGCCCGCCCGACACCGGTAGTGGAACGCGCCCGCCGCCGTGGTCGAGCCGAGGTCGCCGGAGGCGAACCACCCCTCCTCGTCGAGCGGGACCGCGGGGCCGCCGAGGTAGCCCGACGTCACCGGGTAGCCGCGGAACTGCAGCTCGCCGGGGTCGCCCGCCGCGCAGACGGCGCCGGTCTCCGGATCGACGGCCCGCACCGCGATCCCCGGCGACACCGGCACGCCACCCGCCGGGACGCGTTCGGCGAGCGGCAGGTCCACGGGCCACGTCGCGATCAACGCGAAGAGCTCCGACGAGCCGTACACCCCGGACAGCGCGACCCCGACCGCCTCCTCGGCCCACCGCGCGACGTCCGCCGCCCGGCCGCCGAAGTCGGCGATCACCCCCCGTCGGCAGGCGGGCCACGCGACCGGATCGGCCTGCCAGCTCGTCATCAGACGGCCGAGCAGGTCGTCGCCGCCGACCAGGTGGGTCACCCGGTGCGCGACGATGTCGCGCGCCATCCGGTCGGGGTCGAACACCGGCTCCAGCACGCACGTGCCGCCCGCGGCGAGCATGCCGAACGCCGTGCTGAACCCGAACACCCCGCACAGCGGCAGGGCGACGTGCACGGCGTCACCGGGCCGCATGTCGAACGCCCGCGCGACGTTCACCGCGTGCTCGACGACCGCGCGCTGCGGGTGGCCTGCGAGCTTGGGGGCGCCGGTCGAGCCGGAGGTGGTGAAGTAGGCGACGGGATCGTCCGCGCGGCCCCGGTCCGGGAGCGGCCCGTCGCCGGTGCCACCGACCCGCTGCACGCCGCCGCCGACGTCGAACCCGGCGAGGTCGGCGTCCGCGGGCGCCCCGACGACCCCGACCCACGGGCCCGGGCGCCGCAGCCTGCCGACGAAGTCCAGGTCCAGGAACCGGTGGGGCACGACCACCCCGACCGGCCGGGCCCGCTCCAGCAGGTGCGCCACCTCGTGCTCGCCGTAGCGGGTGTTCACGCCGAGCGCGGCGGCGCCCAGCCCGGCGAGCGCGAACTCGGCGACCAGGTACTCCAGCACGTTGGGCAGCCACAAGGCCACCACGTCGCCACGCCCGACGCCCCACTCCGCGAGGTCGCCCGCCAGCGCCCCCGCGGCCGCCCGCAGCCCGGCGAAGGTCAGGGTCCGGCCGGTCCCGCCCTCCACCAGCGCGACGTCCGCGCCGTGCTGTGCGGCCACGTCGTCGAGCCACGCGGCCATCGTCGATCCACCCACACCGACCAGTGTGGCCGCAAGGGCAGGCGGGTAGCACCAGGCATGACGACAACGACTTCACCCGGCCTGTCCGACGCCGCCGTCGACAAGGCCGCGATGATCGCCTACAAGCCGATCGGGATGGTCTTCAGCATCCTGGGCGGGGTGGTCGCCAACATGGTCTTCGGACAGGTGTGGAAGCGGATCTCCGACGCCCCGACCCCGCCCAACGCCACCGACGAGGACTACACGACCCGCGAGGTCCTGATGGCCGCCGTCCTGCAGGGCGCGCTGTTCGGGTTGGTCAAGTCGGCCGTCGACCGCGCGGGCATGCGGGCCGTGCGCCGATTCGTGTGGAAGCCGCGCTGAGCGCGCATAACGGCCGTCGGTGTGGGTAGCCGAACGACATGTCGACGACCGAACACCGTCTTTCCACCACCACCGACGCCGGTGTGCCCGTCGAGAGCGACGAGCACTCCCTCACCGTCGGCCCCGGCGGCCCGATCCTGCTCCAGGACAGCTACCTCATCGAGCAGATGGCGCAGTTCAACCGCGAGCGGATCCCGGAGCGCCAGCCGCACGCCAAGGGCAGCGGGGCGCTACGGGCACTTCGAGGTGACGAACGACGTCAGCGCCTACACCAAGGCCGCGCTGTTCCAGCCCGGCACGCGCACCGAGATGGTGGCGCGCTTCTCCACCGTCGCGGGCGAGCGGGGCAGCCCCGACACGTGGCGCGACCCGCGCGGCTTCGCGCTGAAGTTCTACACGCCCGAGGGCAACTACGACATGGTCGGCAACAACACGCCGGTCTTCTTCGTCAAGGACCCGATGAAGTTCCAGCACTTCATCCGCTCCCAGAAGCGGCGGGCCGACAACAACCTGCGCGACCACGACATGCAGTGGGACTTCTGGACGCTCTCGCCGGAGTCGGCGCACCAGGTGACGTGGCTGATGGGTGACCGGGGCATCCCCCGCACCTGGCGGCACATGAACGGCTACACCTCGCACACCTACATGTGGATCAACGCGGCGGGCGAGGAGTTCTGGGTGAAGTACACCTTCAAGACCGACCAGGGCGTCGCAGTTCTTCACCCAGGACGAGGCCGACCAGATGGCCGCCGTCGACACCGACTACCACACGCGCGACCTGTTCGAGCACATCCGCGACGGCGAGTACCCGAGCTGGACGCTGTACGTGCAGGTCATGCCGTTCGAGGACGCCAAGACCTACCGGTTCAACCCGTTCGACCTCACCAAGGTGTGGCCGCACGGCGACTACCCGCTGATCGAGGTCGGCCGGATGACGCTGGACCGCAACGCCACCGACAACCACACCGAGATCGAGCAGCTGGCGTTCCAGCCCAACAACCTCGTGCCCGGCATCGGGCCCAGCCCCGACCGGATGCTGCTGGCCCGCCTGTTCTCCTACGCCGACGCGCACCGCCACCGCCTCGGCGCGAACTACCAGCAGATCCCGGTCAACGCCCCGCAGTGCCCCGTCCACTCCTACAGCAAGGACGGGGCGATGCGCATCCAGGGCGTGACCGACCCGGTGTACGCGCCCAACTCGAAGGGCGGCCCCGCCGCCGACACCGAGCGCTACGGCCGCGTCCCGACCTGGTACGCCGACGGCGACATCATGCGCACCGCCTACGTCGACCACGCCGAGGACGACGACTGGGGCCAGGCCGGCACGATGGTGCGCGAGGTCCTGGACGACGCGGCCCGCGACCGGCTCGTCGACAACGTCGTCGGCCACCTGCTGAACGCGGTGAGCGAGCCGGTGCTGCAGCGCGCGTTCACCTACTGGCGCAACATCGACGCGGGCGTGGGCGCCCGGATCGAGGAGGGCGTGCGGGCCAAGTCGGACCTGATGGACCCGAAGGCCGAGGAGCAGGGCAACCCGGCGCGCACCAGCATGCAGGAGAAGGCTTGATGATCTAGCCGGTCAGACGACGCCCGTCGCGACGACGGCCTCCGCGACCTCGACGAGCTTGGTGTTGGTCTCCTGCGACCGACGCACCAGCAGCGCGAAGGCCTCGTCCGCGGTCACCCGGCGGGCGTGCATGATGATCCCCTTCGCCTGCCCGATCAGGTCGCGGCTTTCCAGCGCCCGTTGCAGGTTGGACCGCCCGCGGGACTCCGAGAGGGTGATGGCGGCGAGGACGGCGAGCACCCGCGCCACGGATTCGGTGACGTCCTTGAAGGCGCGGGGCGTGTCGGAGTACAGGCTGAGCGTGCCGAACGTGGTCGTGTCGACGTGCAGCGGCAGGCAGAGCATCGACCCGACGCCCGCGGCGTCGGCCTGCGTCGCGAACGGCGGCCAGCGGCGCTCCGTGGAGCACGTCCTCGAGCCGGATGACCTCCTGGGACCGCGCGGCGGCCAGGCACGGCCCCGCGCCCTCCTGCTGCTGGAGCTCGTCGAGCTGTTGCGGCGACCGGGCCGGTGGCGGCGACGACCTCGAGGTGACGGCGGCCGACGGCGAGGATGACGCCAGCGTGCCGCGCGGGATCGACCAGCCGCACCGCCTCCTCGCACACGGCCGAGACGAGCGCGGGCTCGTCGGCGCTGCGCAGCGGAACAGGCGCACCAGGTGCTCGACCGCCGACCAGGCTTCCCGGTCGGGCGACGCCATGCCGAACTCGTCCATCGGGCCTCCTCACCGTCACTACGATCGTAAGAGTGCGGGGGCCGTCCGGCTCATCCGTCGGCTTCGGCGGTCAGCTCGGCGCGCAGGTGCCGGAGCGTGCGCGCCAGCATACGGGAGACGTGCATCTGGGAGATGCCGATCTGCTGGGCGATCTGGGTCTGGGTCATCTCGCCGAAGAAGCGCATCGTGAGGATCGCGCGTTCCCGCTCGGGGAGCGCGTCGAGCAGCGGCCGCAGGGCGTGGCGGTACTCGACCTTCTCCAGGTTCGCGTCGGCCTCGCCGAACCGCTCGACGAGCGGGATGCCGAGGACGGGATCGATGGCGTCGAGCGCCCCCGCGGTCTGGTTGGCCCGGGCGTCGAGCGCGTCGATGACGTCCTCGACCGCGACGCCGAGCCGCGCGGCCAGCTCGCTGGGCCGCGGCGCCCGGCCGAGCTCCTGCGCCAGCGGCTCGGCCACCTTGGCGACGGCGGCGCTGAGGTCCTTGAGCCTGCGCGGCACGCGCACCGCCCAGGTCCGGTCGCGGAACCAGCGCAGCATCTCGCCGCGCACGCAGGGGATGAGGTAGCCGAGGAACTCGCCGTTGGCCAACTCGGGATCCCAGCGGTCGATGGCCGTGATCAGCGCGACGGTGCCGACCTGGCCGAGCTCCTCACGGGTGGCGCCTGCGCCGCGAGCGTGGCGCCGCGCCAGGTGCTCGACGACCGGAAGGAACGCGAGCACCAGCTGCTCACGCAGCGCCGCCCGGCGCGGGTCGGTCCACCGGCAGAGACGCGAACTCGCGCAGCCGGGGCATCTCAGCGGCGTACTCGCTCGGCGCCGCTGGAACCGGCGGGGGGCTCGGCGGTCGCGCAGAAGCAGAGCGGAAGTGGGCATGGTCGTCCCGGAGACGTACAGATGAGGGCGACCGGTTTGGGCCCGTGGTCACGCGTCCACCGCGACCACGTTCTCGAACGTACGCCGCCCCACGCGAGTGACCGCACGACGAACCGCAGCGGCTGGTGGTTCAACCGCCGCGGCCGGGCAGACGTCCGCTGCCGGACGGCCCACCGCACGATGGCGTGCCCACGATATGGCCCGGCAAAACCTCCGTTGACACACGCGGGCGCGCCTGCTCAGCCCCGCCAGACCTCGTCGTCGGGCTGCTTGCACAGCCACCACTCCCGCTGGTCGACCGCGGTCCGGTCGAGGTAGCGCTCGTGCTCGAAGCAGCGCTCGTCGCGGTCCACGACGACGAACACCGCGGTGAGCCGGTCGGCCACCGTCCGGTGGTAGCGGTCCCAGATCGGCCGCAGGAAACCCCAGAGCAAGGGCGCGTCCGCGGCGTGCGCGAGTTGGCGCAGCGCGGCCACGGCGATGCGCAGCTCGATCAGCCGCAGGCCGCCGTCGGGCATCCGCACCACCTGCACGGCCCGCAGGCCGACCAGCCGCTTGCCGAGCGTGCGCGCCGACCCGGCCTGCCCGAGGCCGAGGTAGCCGAGCACGACGACCACGGCGGCGACGGCCGACACGACGACCTTTCGCGGCCAGGGCGCCGTCGCGCTCCACACGTCGCTCAGGTGGAGCACGTCGCGGACGAACCAGGAAGCGGCGACGGTGAGGGCGACGGCCAGCGCGGCGACGACGACGAGGTCGATCGCCCAGGCCGCCGCCCGCAGCCGGGGCGGGGCGAGCTCGGCAGGCCCGGGCCAGGCCGGCCGGACGCTCGGGACCGGGTGCGCGGTCACCCGTGCAGCCCGCCCGCGGCGAGGTGGATGAACGCGGCGCCGACTTCCTCGGCCGTGTTGAGCCGGTCGACGTAGCCCTGCACCGGTTCCAGCGCCTTCTGCAGCGCCGCGGCGTCCGGCTCGCCGCCGAACGTGATGACCGCGAGGTTGACGGGCCTGTGCGGGTCCGCGGCGGCGGCCAGCGCGTCCCGCAGCTCGTCGAGGGAGAGGGTGGGGTTGTCGGCCTCGTTGCGGCCGTCGGTGAACACGACGGCGTTGCGACGGCGTGCCGTCGCGGTAGGCCGCCTGGGCGGACCGGTACGCGGCGAGGATTGTGTCGTGCAGCCCGGTTCCGGTGGCGGTCGGGGCGAGCGACGTGATGGCGCGGTCGACCGCGGCCCGGCCGCCGCCGCCCAGGTCGGCGCGCTCACGCAGGACGCGGTAGTCCCGGGCGCCGTCGAGGTGGGTGCCGAACTCCCAGAGCGACAGCCGGGCGTCGTCGGGCAGCAGCCGCGCCAGCGCCGTGACGCTGCGCCGGACCAGCGCGATCCGCGGCTCGGAGGTGTGGGGCAGCAGCGCCCGCATCGAGCCGGAGATGTCGACGGCCACCAGCACGTCCGCGCGCCGGTCCTCGGCGTAGGCCGTGGCGAGGACGTGGTCGACGTGGTGGGGGCCGAGCACGTCGAACGCCGGGGCGGCGACGGGCGGCAGGTCGCCGTCGGACGGCACCGGCGGCCCGTCGCGGTCGGGTCGGCGCAGTCCGGCCTGGGCGAGCGGGCGGTCGGCCGCGGGAGCGGCGAGCGCGGCCCGGAGGGCGTCGAGCGCCTTCGCCCGGGCGGGGTCGGCGGCCGCCGCGGCGGACGGGAACCAGCTGTAGCGCAGCTGCGCGGTGTGGTCGGTCGGGGCGATCACGGTGCGGCCCGCGGTCGGGGCGCTGCGCAGCTCCCGCTCGGTGACCAGTGCGACCTCGCCCGCGCGGCCGGGGAGCGCCGGGGCGTCGGGCGCCACGATGCGCGTGCGCGGGAACGCGACGGACAGCGCCTCCGCCGAGGCGTCCATGCCGTCGGCCAGCCACACCGCCTCGCCGATGGCACCGAGGGCGAGCAGGCCGTCGCCGTTGTCTCCGGGAGCGTGGGCGACGAGCCGGACCCGCGACCCCTGGGCGGTGACGAGCCCGGCGAGCGCGCCCCAGCCCCCGCCCGCCTTGCCGATCCGCGCGGCCGTGTCGGCGTCGGTGACGAAGTAGAGGGGACTCGTGGCGACGACGGCGCCCGCGGTGGGCGTGTCCGCCGGGGCGAACCGGTCGGGGGCGCCGCGCCACGCCGCGTCGTCGGGCACCCAGAGGTCGGCGTCGAGCGCGGCCGCCCGCGCGGCGGCACCGCGCCCGTCGGCCACGGTGACCTGGAGGGGTCCGCACGCCGCGGGCGCGACGGCGTCCAGAACCCGCGCGAACGACCGTGCCGTCACGACCCGCAGGGTGGGACACGGGCCACCGGACGGCGGGTGGTGGTGCGCCGTACACGGTCGTGAGCACGAGGGCGGACGACCCGGCGAGGACGAGCGCGGCCATCGCCGGGAGCCATCGCCACCGGGAGTAGGTCTTGCGGGCACGATGCTGGGGCATAGCAGGACCTCCGGTCGGGGAACGTCCGGCGTCCGCGGGTGGGGAGCCCGGGACCGACGTGGTCGACGATCGGGGGACACCGCCGACCGCTCCTCGAGGCGACGCTCCCGAGGCGGCGGCACAAACCGTACCGGGTGCGCGACCGCGGCGGCGCGGTTGGCAACGACGACGCCGCGCCATAGCCTCGTCTGCGCAGGTCAGAACGCGATCGAGCGATGAGAAGGTGCGCGCGTGGGAGCGTTCAATCCGCCCGTCAAGACAGGACAATCCGGATCCGCGGGTCGCTTGCGCCCTTCTCCTGGACACGTCGTACTCGATGAAGGGCGAGCGCATCGAGCACCTCAACGCCGGATTCGCGGCGTTCTGCGCGTCGATCGCGGAAGACCCGCTCGCCCGCAAGCGCACCGACGTCACGGTGATCACGTTCGGTGGCGTCGTCGAGGTCGTCGTGCCGTTCCACGAAGGCCGCGACCTGACGCCGACCACGTTCGCGGCGCAGGGCGCCACACCGCTGGGCGAGGCGCTCGACACCGGTCTGGACCTGCTCGCCGCCCGCAAGAGCGAGTACAAGGAAGCGGGCCTGGAGTACTTCCGCCCGTGGCTCTTCGTCATCACCGACGGCATGCCCACCGACGAGCAGCGCTTCGCCCGTGCGAGCAAGCGGGTGCGCGAGGCCGAGGCGGCGAAGGAGATCACCGTGTTCGCGGTGGGGGCGGGCGAGGCGGACCTCGAAACGCTGTCCCGGCTCTCGGCGGTCCGGGAACCGCTCGCGCTCAACGGCGTCGCGTTCGAGGAGCTCTTCGCGTGGTTGTCCACCAGCATGAGCGTGGTGACCCAGTCGAGCGCCTTCGGCCCGACGGACGCGACGGTCGCGGCGACGGAAGCCGCCGAGCAGGTGCCGCTCCCGTCGCCTGCCGGATGGGCTACGTGGTAGCTGCGGCCCCTGGCGGCTACTCGGTGGCTCGGTCCCCGGGTCCCTGCACCGTCGGCAGGGTCGGGGGTGTGACGACGCGTTCGGCTGGCACGTCGACGACGACCTGGTCGTCGCGGTCACGGCCGACGGGGCGGGCACACGGGCGGGCACCTCGGCGTTCGGCGCGTTCACGGCGGTCGAGGCCGGGTTGGCGGCCGCTGCGGGAGCGGCCCCGACGTCGAATGGATCTTTCGCCGCCGCGTTGGCCGCGGTCAGGGAAGCGGCCGACGGCTTGGGCGCCGCTCCCGGCCTGCTCGCCACCACGTTGAGCGTCGCCGTCATCGCCGGTGCGCGGGTGGCGATCGGCCAGGTCGGCGACGGGATCGCGGTGCACGGGGCGGGCGACGCGGTCGACGCGGTGGCCGTCGGGGAGCGCTCAGAGTACGTCAACGAGACGGTCTTCCTCACCACCCCGGGTGCGCTGTCGGACCACCTCCGCACGTTCTGCACCAGCGCCGACGCGGTGGACGCCCTGGCCCTGACCACCGACGGCCTGCGCTACCAGGTGCTCGACGACGTCGCGGCAGGCACGCCCTTCGCGCCGTTCTTCCAGGCCGCGTGGGCCTACGCGCGCCGCGCCGACGCCACGCCGGACGCCGTCGCCGCCTTCCTCGACGAGATCAGCGAACCGACCAGAGCGGCGACGACAAGACGCTCGTGCTCGCCGTCCGCGACCCGTCCGGGACGGCGCCCGCGACGACGTGCCTGAGCGCCCGGCCGCCGGTGTGGGTGCCGGGTATGAAGCTCAGCGATCTGGAGATCGGGCCGCCGCTGGCGCAGGGCGGGCAGGGCACGATCCACGTGGTGCGGGACGCGTCCGAGCGGGTGCTGAAGCGCTTCCACGAGCCGGAGCTCGCCCGCGCGTCAGACCTCGAGGAGCGGCTCCGCGCGATGGTCGCCCACCGGCCCGCAGGCTGGCAGGAGACCTCCGGGCACGCGATGCTCGCCTGGCCGTCTGCGGTCGTGCTCGACGGGAACCGGTTCGTCGGGCACGTCATGCCCCGGCTGCGGCTCGCGGACGTCGTCGAGTTGCACGTGCTGTCCAACCCGTCGGACCGGCAGGCACCCGCCGCCGTCCACGCCGGGTTGGGTCCGCGGCTTCACGTGGCGCCACCTGGTGCGGACCGGCGCGAACCTCGCGCTGGCCACCGACGTCCTGCACCGGAGCGACTACGTGGTCGGCGACTTCAACGAGCGCAACATCCTGGTGGGCAGCGACACCCGCGTGACCCTGGTGGACTGCGACTCGATGCAGGTCCCGAACCCGCGCGCGGGCCCGCCGTTCCTCTGCGGGGTCGGCCGGGCGGAGTTCACCGCACCCGAGCTGCTCGACGTCGACTTCGCGGCACACGCCCCGGCGCGCGAGCTCGGACCTGTTCGCGCTCGCGGTGCACGTCTTCCAGCTCGTCATGGAGGGCGTGCACCCGTTCGACGGCGTGTGGCACGGCGACGGCGAGAAGCCGCGGCGCCACCAGCTGGCCCGGCAGGGACGGTTCGCCTACGCGGGTGATCCGCGGCTGCGCCCGGCGCCCACGGCGATGCCGTTCGACCTGCTGCCCGAGGAGATCCGGGAGCTCTTCACCCGCGCGTTCGTCCTCGGGGCGGCCGACCCGGACGCGCGGCCGACGGGCCGGGAATGGCACGACGCGCTCGCCCGATGCGCCGCCGACCTGCGGACGTGCGCCTCGGTCGAGCGCCACCGTGTATCCGCCGCACCACGCCACCTGCCCGTGGTGCCTGCGCGATGCGGGACGCGCCGCCGCGAGCTCGTCGCTTCCCCGGCGAGCACGGCGATCCGGCGGCGGGGGCGCGGGGTGGAGCGGTGATGGTGGCCCTTGCCGTCGTCAACGCCGTGCTCGCGACCCTCCTGATCACGCATCGGGCCCCGTCGCTCGCCGAGGTCGCCGTCGCCCATGTGGCCGACCCGGTCGCGATGGCCGTCAGCCCGGACGACCAGCACCTCTACGTCGCGGGCCGGTGCTGCGTCGTGTCGGTGATCGACCCGGCCACGGGCGCGGTCACGGCGACGCATCCCGACCGGGCACGGCGTGTCCGGCCTGGCCATCAGCCCGGACGGGGCGCACCTCTACGCCGCCGACCCGACGTCCGGCACGGTGTCGGTCATCGCCACCGCGGCGAACGCGGTCATCGCGACCTTCCGGGCTGGTCCGGGCCCGCTCGGCGTGGCGGTGACCCCGGACGGGCGCACGGCCTACGTCGCCGAGGACAGCGAACCGGGCGCCGTAGCGGTGATCGACACCGCGACGGCGGCCGTCACCAGGACGATTCCGGTCGGCGGCAACCCGACGGCCGTCGCGATCACGCCCGACGGGCGCGCCGTTTACGTCACCGATGACGCGTCCAACTCGGTCTCGGTGCTCGACACCGCCACCGGCGCCGTGACGGCCACGACCCCGGTGGGCGAGTACCCAGGCGCCGGGCGGTATCCGCAGGCCGTCACGGTCGCGCCCGACGGCCGGTACGCCTACGTGGCGAGCCCGCAGATCGGCCAGGTGACCGTGATCGACACGAGCTCGGACACCCTCGTGAGCAGGATCCCGAGCGAGCGGCTTCATGATCGTCCCGCCCGACGGGCGGCACGCCTACCTCCTCGGCGGCGGCCTGTCGGTGATCGACACCAGCACCAACGCCGTGACCGAGACCGTCCCGACCGGCCTGCGGCCCACCTCCGGCGCGGCCAGCCACGACGGCCGTCGCCTGTACCTGGCGGACTCGACGAACGACACGGTCACGATCGTGGACGCGGGCGGCCTCTGAGCGCGTCGAGAGTCACGGACTTGTCGCCGGATCTACCTATCGGTGATCCTCGGCGTCCGGATCACGCGACGTCGGCGGGCTCGCCGCCGGTGACGGCCACCAGCTCGTCGAACGTCGTCGGGAAGACCGCGTGCGGGATGCCGCCCGCCGCCCAGATCTCGTCGAACTCCGCGAGCGCTCGGTCGACCAGCGTCCGGATGGGCGCCGGGTGCCCCACGGGCGCGACGCCGCCGATGGCCTGGCCGGTCGCGGCCCGCACGAACTCGGGTGTGGCGCGTCGCACCCGCTCGGCGCCGATGATCGCGGCGACCTTCCCGGTGTCGACCCGGTGCGCGCCGGACGTCATCACGAGCAGCGGCGCGCCGTCGGCGTCGAACACCAGCGAGTTGGCGATCTGCCCCACCTCGATGCCCAGTGCGGCGGCCGCCGCGGGAGCGGTGGTCACGGCGTCGGGCAGCACCTGCAGGCGCGCGACCCGCGCGGGATCGGCGCCGCGGGCGGTCAGATCGGCGACGACGAGCTCGACGTTGCGGTGCACGGCAGCACCTTGCCACGCCGCCCCGGACGGTCGCGCGCGGATTTGTCGACGCCCGCCCCTGCCGGTCGCGCAGGCCGCGCGGCCCGTACCCCGGCGGGACGGGCTCGGATCGCCGACTCGCCGTGTCGAGATGGCCGACTCACGCGCGGGTCAGCGGGCGGGCTTGGCGATCCGCGTGCCGGTGATCTGCGTGCCGTCGGCGGCGTACAGCGCGCACAGGACCGACCGGGTGCTGAACGACGACGTCGGCGAGGAGCGGTACGCGAACGCGGCGGCCGACGGCGCGAGCGCGGCCACCCGCAGCCGCGCCTTGTCCGCCCCGACGATCCGTCCCGTGTCGAAGGCGAGCGCGCAGGCGGGCCCGGCCCCGGCGGCGACCGCCTCACGGCCGGGGTAGGGCTCGTCGAGCTGGGTGTCGAACAGGTCGAGCGAGTCGAAGATCTCGACGTCGTGCGGGTCGTCGCAGGACGCGCTGGTGGTGTACTGCCGCCCGACGGCGAGCTGACCCTGCAGGCAGCTGGTGGTGAGCGAGGGGACCGCGGGGATGTCGCCGCCGTCGCCGTAGGTGAACACCGACGGGGCCGCCCCGGTGCGCGGCCACAGCAGCCCCGCGCCGAGGCCCACCGCCAGGCCCAGCAGCGCCACCGCCACGAGCGCGGGCCACCGGCGCCGGCCGGGCGCGGCGCGGTGGCCGGGAGCGGTGACCGCGCGGGTGGGGTGCCCACCAGGCCGGTCGGCGGCGTGGGCGGCTCGCCGGAGAGCAGCGCGGCGGCCTGCACGCCGGTGAGCCGGGCCCGGGGGTCGCGCTGCAGCAGCCCGGCGATGACCGCGCCCAGCGGGCCGCGGGTGCGCGTGGTCGGCACCTCGGCGTTGATCACGGCGGCGATCGTGGCCGCCGTGGTGTCCCGGGAGAACGGGCCGCGCCCCTGCACGGCGTACCAGAGCGTGGCGCCGAGGCTCCACAGGTCCGACGCCGGGTCGGCGTGGCCGCCGTCGAGCCGCTCCGGCGCCAGGTAGCCGGGCGAGCCGACGAGCGAGCCGGTGGTGGTGAGGCGGGGGTCGTCGGCGGCCTGGGCGATGCCGAAGTCGGTGAGGGTGACCCGCCCGTCGGCGCTGAGCATGACGTTGGACGGCTTGACGTCCCGGTGCACCACGCCGCGCTCGTGGGCGGTGCGCAGCGCGCCGAGCAGCCGCCGCGCCACCTCGAGGGCAGCGGCCTCCGACAGGGGCCCGGAGCGCGCCACGACGTCGGACAGGGTCGGCGCCTCGATGAGCTCCATGACGATGTGGTCGACGCCCCCGTCGCTGACGACGTCGTACACCGTGACGATCGCGGGGTCGTTCAGCCGCCCCGCGGTGCGGGCCTCGCGCAGCAGCCGTTCGCGGAACAGCCGCCGGTCGTCGGGGCCGAGCCCGTCGGGGAGGTGCAGCTCCTTGACCGCGACCTGCCGCCCCATCATGCGGTCCTCGGCCCGCCAGACGATCCCCATGCCGCCGCGCCCGAGCTCGGCGAGCACGACGTAGCGGCCGCCGATGACCCGCGTCGGCGTCACGGCGCTCATGGGCGGCCCTCCACACGCTCACCGGCGGTTACGGCACCAGCGTCCCATCAGGTGCAGACGCTGCCCGGAACGGGGGTCAACAGCCTGTCCAGACACCCAGGTGCCGTCCGCCATCTGGCGGAACCCGTTGGTCGACGGTCGGGGTGGCCACGACGGTCTGCCCGCGCTCGAGCTTCTGCACCGACGGCGACGCCGCCGTGGCGCCGGTGCGCACGTTGACCGCATCGCCGTTCGACGGTGAAGGAGCACGTGTTGCCGCGGCGCGACCGGCGGTGCCTCGCCGAGCCCGCCGCGGTCGATCATCGACAGGATCGCGAGCACCAGGCCGATGACGATGACGAAGGGCCAGCTGCGGAAGTCGACGCGGAGCTTGCCGCCCCCCGTCTCCTTGAGGATGAAGTACTTCCGCTTGGCCAATGTCACTCCCGGAAACGGTGTGACGCCAGGATAGTCGCCCCGCAGCGTCGGGGGTGGGAGATAGCGTGTCTTCCGAGCAGGTCCACGAGGCGAGAAGGCGGCGAGATGAAGGTCATCTACACGTACACCGACGAGGCACCGGCGCTGGCGACGCACTCGTTCCTGCCCGTGGTCGAGGCGTTCGCCGGCGGCGGCCGGGGTCGGGGTCGAGACCCGCGACATCTCGCTGTCCGGGCGCATCCGCGCCGCGTTCGGCCTGGTGCCCGACGCGCTGGCCGAGCTCGGCGCGCTGGCCACCACCCCCGAGGCCAACATCATCAAGCTGCCGAACATCAGCGCGTCGATCCCGCAGCTCAAGGCCGCGGTCGCGGAGCTGCAGGCGGCGGGCCACGCGGTGCCCGACTACCCGGAGAACCCGCAGACCGAGGAGGAGAAGGCCGCGCGCGCGGCGTACGACGCGGTGAAGGGCAGCGCGGTCAACCCGGTGCTGCGCGAGGGCAACTCCGATCGCCGCGCCCCCGCGAGCGTCAAGCAGTTCGCCCGCAGCCACCCGCACTCGATGGGCGCGTGGTCGCCGGAGTCCGCCTCGCACGTCACGACGATGGCCGACGGCGACTTCCGCCACTCCGAGACCTCCTTCACCGTGCCGCGCGGCCACCACCCTGCGCATCGAGCACGTCGCCGCCGACGGCACCGTCACCGTGCTCAAGCCGGAGCTGCCGGTGTTGGCAGGCGAGATCGTCGACGCCGCGGTGATGCGCCGCGCCGCGCTGGACGCGTTCCTCGCCGAGCAGATCGCCGACGCCAAGGAGCGCGGCGTGCTGTTCTCGGTGCACCTCAAGGCCACGATGATGAAGGTGAGCGACCCGATCCTGTTCGGACGGGCCGTGGTCGCCTACTTCGCCGACGTGTTCGCGCAGTTCGGCGACGACCTCGCGCGCCGTCGGCGCCGACCCCAACGACGGGCTGGCCAGCATCCTCACCGCGATCGGGAAGCTGCCCGACGACAAGCGCGAGGCCATCGAGAAGGCCATCACCGCGACCTACGAGTCCGGGCCCCGCGCTGGCGATGGTCGACTCCGACCGCGGCATCACCAACCTGCACGTGCCGTCCGACGTGATCGTCGACGCGTCGATGCCCGCCGCGATCCGCGCGTCGGGGCAGATGTGGAACGCCGCGGGCAAGCAGCAGGACACGAAGTTCGTCATCCCCGACTCGTCCTACGCCCCGCTCTACGCCGAGACCGTCGACTTCTGCCGCGAGCACGGCGCGTTCGACCCCACCACGATGGGCACCACGCCCAACGTCGGGCTGATGGCGCAGAAGGCCGAGGAGTACGGCAGCCACGACAAGACGTTCCTGGTGCCCGCCGACGGCGTGATCCGGGTCGTCGACGGTGACGAGGCTGCGCCTGCGAGCACGACGTGGCGGCGGGCGACGTCTGGCGCGCCTGCCAGACCAAGGACGCGCCGATCCGCAACTGGGTGGAGCTCGCCGTCGGGCGGGCCCGGGCCACCGGTGCGCCCGCCGTCTTCTGGCTGGACGAGACCCGCGGGCACGACGCGCAGGTGCTCGCCAAGGTGCGCGCCCAGCTCGCCGAGCTCGACACCGACGGGCTGACGATCGAGATCCTGCCCGGTCGCCGAGGCCACCCGCTACACGCTGGAGCGGGCCAAGCGCGGCGAGGACACGATCTCGGTCACCGGCAACGTGCTGCGCGACTACCTCACCGACCTCTTCCCCATCCTCGAGCTGGGCACCAGCGCGAAGATGCTCTCGATCGTCCCGCTGATGAACGGCGGCGGGCTGTTCGAGACCGGCGCGGGCGGCTCGGCGCCCAAGCACGTCCAGCAGCTGGTGAAGGAGAACCACCTGCGCTGGGACTCGCTGGGCGAGTTCCTCGCGCTGGCCGTCTCGCTCGAGTTCCTCGCCGACGCCACCGACAACCCGCGCGCGGCGCGTGCTCGGGAAGACGCTCGACGCGGCCACCGGGCAGCTGCTGGAGAACGGGAAGTCGCCGTCGCGGCGGGTCGGCGAGCTGGACAACCGGGGCAGCCACTTCTACCTCGCGCTCTACTGGGCGCAGGCACTCGCCGCGCAGAGCGACGACGCCGAGCTGGCCGCGCGGTTCGCCCCGCTCGCGGCCGCGCTGGCCGACGCCGAGGAGACGATCGTCGGCGAGCTGGCCGCGGTGCAGGGCGAGCCGGTGGACCTGGGCGGCTACTACCTGGTCGACAAGGCCAAGACCGACGCCGTCATGCGCCCGAGCCCCACCTTCAACGCGGCGCTGGCGGCCATTTGACCGCTCACGGCAACGCGAGCACCGCGCACAGCGCCGCGACCGCCACGCCCTGCAGCACCGCCCGCCACGTGATGACGCTGTCCCAGCGGGTCTGCAGGGCGCGCGCGTCCGGCGGCACCCGGCCCTCCCGGGCGGCGGCCGTGAGCACGCGGTTGACCGGGGCGTTGACCCGCTTGTAGATCGCGAGCCACGCCACCAGCGCGACGACCGCGACGAGTGCGGCCGCGGCGGGCAGCCAGCGGCCGCTGAGCGCCGCGGCGCACCCGGCCAACGTCGTCGCGACGACGCCGAGGATCCCGGGGACCGGGAACCGCCGGTCCCCGAAGTAGTGCATGTGCCCGTTCACCAGCACGAGGGCGCGGTCGTCGACCTTCTCCCACGTCGGACGCATGACCAGCGCCCCCAGCACGTCGGTCCCGTAGATGATCCCGGCGGCCAGCACCGCGACCACGGCGAGCAAGTGGCTGACGAGGTTCATGACGTCGTGCCGGATTCGACGCGGGCGGCGTCGGGGGCGCTCGCCGGTGTCGGGCGCTCGCGCAGGAGCAAGCCCGCGCCGACCAGCACGACGACGGCGGTCAGACCGTGGATCCCGAGCGCCGTCGCGGGCGACCCGCCCTGGCTCAGCACGATCACCATGTCGCCCAGCGGGATGAAGGCGAAAGCGAGCATCGCCCACCCCAGGGCGCGTCGGTGCCCGGAGAGCAACAGCGCGAGGACGACCAGGCCGGTCGCGATGTCGCGCACGCCCTTGACGGCCAAGAAGGCGGTTCCCTCCCGCTGCGGCCAGGTCGGCACGCCGAACGCGGCCGCGGCGAACTGCGGGACCAGGAGGAACTCCAGGCCGATGTAGATGATGAAGAGGCCGGTCAGAACGGCGATACCGGTGGCGAGGATCTTCAACAGACACTCCTTTCTAGCGCCGCTAGGTGTACTAGCGAGGTTAGCACTAGCTATGCTTGTACGTCTAGCGACGCTAGGATGTCGTTCATGTCGTCACCGTCCCGACAGCGTCGCGAGCGCGAACTCGCACAACGCCGTCAATTGATCATCGACTCCGCCCGCGAGCTCGCCGAGACGGAGGGATGGGACGCGGTCACCACCCGCCGACTGGCCGACAAGATCGAGTACAGCCAACCGGTGCTCTACAACCACTTCGCCGACAAGAGCGCGATCATCGAAGCCGTCGCGGTGGAAGGCTTTGCGGAGCTGGCGAGCGCGCTGCGGTCGGCCGCGGCGCGAGGATGGGGCGCCGTGGCCCAGGCCTACCTGGACTTCGCCGAGAACCAGCCCGCCCTCTACGACGCCATGTTCACCCTCGCCTCCGATCTCCCCTTCGGTACGCCTGCGGCCCCGACCCCGCTCCACGCCGCGTTCGATGAGCTGCGCACGGCCTTCGCCGGGGAGGCCGACCAGCGCGATACCGAGGTGCTGACGGAGGTCGCCTGGAGCGCCCTGCACGGGCTCGCCACGCTCACCCGGGCAGGCAGGCTCCGCCCTGAACTGCGCGACCGGCGGCTTCCGCAGCTCCTCGAGCTGCTGCGCACCCGATCACCTGCCGACGTCGGGAAAGAGGCGGCGGAACCGGCGTAAACCGGTTGCCGGGTGCCGTAGCGTCCTGCGGCGTGCTCTCGCCGTACCCGCAGCTCATCCGGGCCGGGTTCCAGCGTTACGCCACCTACCGCCAGGCCGCGCTCGCGGGCCTCGCCACCAACATCGTCTTCGGCCTGCTGCGCGCGTCGGTGCTGGTCGCGGTGCTGGCCCAGCGCGGCCCGGTCGCCGGGTACGACGTCGCGGCGGCCGTCACCTACGTGTGGCTGGGCCAGGGCCTGCTCAACGTGGTCGACCTGTGGAGCGACCGCGAGCTGGCCGGACGGGTGCGCACCGGCGACATCGTCGTCGACCTCGGCAGGCCCTGGGACCTGCAGGCGGCGCTGCTCGCGGGCGACTTCGGCCGCGCAGGCCACGCCGTGGTCATGCGGCTCGTGCCGCCGATGGCGTTCGGCGCGGTGTTCTTCCCGTTCCGCTGGCCGGAGCACGCCGCGACCTGGGCGCTGTTCGTCGGGTCGATGGCGCTGGGGGTCGCCGTCAGCTTCGGCATCCGGTTCCTGCTCAACCTCAGCGCGTTCTGGCTGCTCGACGCGCGCGGTGTGCTCGCGGTGTGGGGCACGGCGGGCGGGCTGCTGTGCGGGCTGGTCCTGCCGCTGGCCTGGTTTCCCGCGTGGGCCCAGGCGGTGCTCGCGTGGACGCCGTTCCCGGCGCTGTTCCAGATGCCCATCGACGTCTTCCTCGAGCGCGGCGACCCGCTCGGCGTCGTCGCCCACCAGCTCGTCTGGGCCGCGGTGCTGTTGGTGCTCGGCCGGGCCGTGCTCGCCCGCGGCACCCGGCGGCTGGTGGTGCAGGGTGGCTAACGGGGTCTACGCCCGGATCGTCGCGTCCCGCATCCGCAGCCAGCTGGCCTACCCGGTGTCGTTCGCGTTGGACCTCGTCGCGCAGGCGCTCTCCCAAGGCATCGAGCTGCTGGCGATCCTCGTCATCTTCACCCAGGTCACGGCCCTGGGCGGGTTCTCGGCGAGCGAGGTCGTGCTGATCTACGGGCTGGCGGCCACCGCGTTCGGGCTGGCCGACCTCGCCGTCGGGCAGGTCGAGGTGCTGCCCGAGTACATCCGCACCGGCGAGTTCGACGTGATGCTCCTGCGGCCGCTCGGCGCGCTCCCGCAGCTGCTCTCGGCCGACGTCCAGCTGCGCCGGGTCGGCCGGGTCGGGTCCGGGCTGGTCGTGCTGGCGTTCGCGCTGCGCGGCGTGGAGTGGACGCCGCTGCGGGTGGCCGTCGCCGTCGTCGCGCCGCTGTCCGGGGCGGTGCTGTTCGGGGCCGTGTGGGTCGCCGCGAACTGCGTGTCGTTCTGGCTGGTCGACGGGCGGGAGGTGGCCAACTCCGTGACGTACGGCTCCGACTTCGCCACCTCGTACCCGATCACGGTCTACGGGCCGTGGCTGCGGCGGATCATGTGCTTCCTCGTGCCCGGCGCGTTCGTCGCCTACTTCCCGGCGCTGGCGCTCACCGGACGGCCCGACCCGCTCGGCCTCCCCGACGCCCTCCGCTACTGCTCCCCGCTCGTCGCGGCGGCCATGGTCGGCGTCGCCGCGCTCGTCTGGCGCACCGGGGTGCGCCACTACCAGGGAACGGGGTCATGATCGTCGAGACCGAGGGCCTGACCAGGGAGTTCGTCGTGGGGCGGCGCAAGCGGGTGACGGCCGTCGAGAACGTGACGCTGGCCGTCGCGGCGGGCGAGTCGGTCGGCTTCCTCGGGCCGAACGGGGCGGGCAAGTCCACCACGATCAAGATGCTCACCGGGGTGCTCGTGCCGACGGCGGGGCGGGCCCACGTGTGCGGGCTGGACCCGGTGCGGGAGCGCCGTGAGCTGGCCCGGCGCATCGGCGTCGTGTTCGGGCAGCGCAGCCAGCTGTGGTGGGACCTGCCGCTGCGCGAGAGCTTCGCCCTGCACGGCGCGATCCACCGGGTGTCCTACCGGGAGCGCCTCGACGAGTGCGTCGAGCTGCTCGACATGGCCGCGTTCCTCGCCACGCCGGTGCGCCAGCTCTCGCTCGGGCAGCGCATGCGCGGCGAGGTGACGGCGGCCCTGCTGCACCGTCCGGAGCTGCTGGTCCTCGACGAGCCGACGATCGGGCTGGACCTGGCGAGCAAGGAGCGGCTGCGGGGGTTCCTCGCCGACCTGGTCCGCCGCGGCGCCGTCACGCTGCTGCTCACCACGCACGACCTGCCCGACGTCGAGCGGCTGTGCCGCCGCGTCGTCGTGATCGACCGCGGGCGCGTGCTGGTGGACGACGACCTCGCGACGCTCCGCGCCCGCTTCGGCGGCGCGCGCGAGGTGGTGGTGGACCTGGCCGCGCCCGCCGCGGCGCTGACCGGCCTGCCCGGGGTGCACGACGTGACCGTCGAGGCGGGCGGCCTGCGGCAGCGCCTCGCGTTCTCCCCGGCGGACACGACGGCCGCCGCCGTGATCGCCGCCGTCGCCGCGCGGGCCGCGCTGCGGGACGTGGCCGTGGTCGAGCCGTCGATCGAGGACCTGGTGCGCACCCTCTACCACCGCTGACCCCCGTGCGCGGTAACGAGTGTCAGAGCACTCGTTACCGCGCACGGGGTCAGCCGAGGGTGAGCGAGCCGCGGGTGATCGTGGCCGCCAGCAGCACCATCGCCACGCCGAGACCGGAGTAGCACAGCACGTCGACGGCCTTGCCGCGGATCGCCAGCAGCCCCACCCGCTCGGCGGGCACGGCGAGCCGCAGCACCGCCGCCACGAGCAGCGCCACGCCGAGCAGCACCGCGCCCCGGCGCCAGTGTTGGGTGAGCACGAGGCCCATCCCGACCAGCGCGATCACGGCCACCAGCGCCATGGGCAGGAACGTCGGCAGCCGCGAGCGCAGGCCGCTATCCCGAGGGCACGTTCGGCCGCCTCCACCACGTTCGTCAGCAGCATCGCCCGCGTCATCGGGCCCACGCCGCCGGGCATCGGGGCGAGCAGGCCCGCCACCTCGACCACCTCGGGCGCGACGTCGCCGACCAACCCCAGCTCCGTGCGCGTGACGCCGACGTCGAGCACGGTGGCGCCGGGCGCGACCATGTCCGCGGTGATCAGCCCGGCGTTGCCCGCCGCGGCGACGACGACGTCGGCCCGCCGCACCTCGGCCGCGAGGTCGCGGGTGCCGGTGTGGCAGAGCGTGACCGTCGAGTTCTCGCTGCGCCGCGTGAGCAGCAGGCCGAGCGGGCGCCCGACGGTGACGCCGCGGCCCACCACCGTGACCCGCGCCCCGGCGAGCTCGACGCCGTAGCGCCTGCACAGCGCGACGATCCCGCGCGGCGTGCACGGCAGCGGCGCCTCCTCGCCGAGCACCAGCCGCCCGAGGCTCATCGGGTGCAGCCCGTCGGCGTCCTTGGCCGGGTCGACCCGCTCCAGCGCCGCCCCCTCGTCGAGCCCGCTGCGGCAGCGGCAGCTGGACGATGAAGCCCGTGCACGCCGGGTCGGCGTTGAGCTCGTCGATCACGCGCTCGACGTCGGCCTGGGTGGCGTCGACGGGCAGCTCGCGCTGGATCGACGCGATCCCGACCTTCGCGCAGTCGCGGTGCTTGCCACGCACGTAGGCGTGCGAGCCGGGGTCGTCGCCGACGAGCACGGTGCCCAGGCCGGGCGTCACGCCCGCCGCCGCCAGCTTCTCGACCCGGGCCGTCAGGTCCACGAGGATCTCGGCCAGAGCGGCCTTGCCGTCCATCACCGTCGCCGTCACGGACCCATCCTCGCACCCCGTCGTCCGCGACGAGCGGCCTCGTACGGATAGGCCGGTAGGGGGAACGGCGGCCAACGTCGGCTACCTGGACACCGCCAAGTTCGGCGGCGGCATGATCCCGATCGTGTCGCTGTCGGCAGGCCTGTTCCTGCTGGTCGCCGCGGTCTGGGCGGGCAGGCTGGCGCAGAACACCGTCGCGGCGATCTTCGGGGTTCTGCCTGGTCTTCGCCTATATCCTGTACGACGGCATCAACCAGGACCTCGGCGGCCGCGCGCTGCCGATGGGCAACGCGATGGTGCACTAGCGGAAGTCGCGGGACTTCACGGGGACGGCCAGGGCCAGCTTCTGCAGCCGGTCGGCCACCAGGTTGAGCACGCCCTCGGGGCTGCGCTCCAGCCGTCCCCGCACGAGCAGGGCCGCGCTGCCCAGCGCCACCGTGCGGTAGCGCGCCCACAGCCCCTCCGAGCAGGTGACGTTGAGCATGCCGCTCTCGTCCTCCAGGTTCAGGAACGTCACCCCGCCCGCCGTGGCCGGGCGCTGCCGGTGGGTGACCAGCCCGCCGACGAGCACGCGCGGCGGCTGCGCCTCCGGGTCGCTGGGCGGGTCGAGGGCGCCGAGCCGGTCGATGCGGATCGCGCCGAGGCCGTCGAGCTGGGTCCGCAGGTGCTGGATGGGGTGGCTGTCCGGGGAGACGCCGGTGGCCCACACGTCGGCCACCGTCAGCTCCGCCGGCGGTGAGCCCCGGCAGCGCGTGGCGCGTCGAGCCCGACGGCCGTGCCCGGCAGGTGCTCCGCGCGCACCGACGCCACCACGCCCGCCGCCCACAGCGCCGCACGCCGGTCGATCCCGAAGCAGCCGAACGCGCCCGCCGTGGCCAGCGCCTCGGCCTGCGCCGACGTGAGCCGCACCCGACCGGCGAGATCGGCGAGGCCCGAGAACGGGCCGCCGCGCTCGCGCTCGGCGTCGATCGCCTCGGCCAGGTCCAGCCCGATCGTGCGGACCTCGGCCAGCCCCAGCCGTATGGCCAGGCCGCCCTGGCTGCGCCCGTCGCGGAACAAGATCGCCTCGGCCCGTCCGTGGTTGACGTCCGGGCCTACCGCGACCACGCCGTGCCGCCGCGCGTCGGCCACCAGCGACTGCGGCGAGTAGAACCCCATCGGCTGCGCGTTCAGCAGCGCCGCGCAGAACGCCGCCGGGTGGTAGAGCTTGAACCACGCGCTGTAGTAGACGAGCGACGCGAAGCTGATCGAGTGGCTCTCCGGGAAGCCGAAGTTGGCGAACGCCAGCATCTTGTCGAAGATCTTCTGGGCCACGTCGCCGGTGATGTCGTTGGCCGCCATGCCGATGAAGAACCGCTCGCGCAGGCGTTCCATCTTCTCGGCCGAGCGCTTGGAGCCCATCGCGCGGCGCAGCTCGTCGGCGTCGGCCGCGGAGAACCCGGCGACGTCCACCGCGATCTGCATGAGCTGCTCCTGGAACAGCGGCACCCCGAGCGTCTTCTTCAGCGCGCCTGCGAGCAGCGGGTGGTCGTAGGTCCCAGCTCCTCCAGGCCGTTGCGGCGGCGGATGTAGGGGTGCACCGAGCCGCCCTGGATCGGGCCGGGCCGGATCAGCGCGACCTCGACGACCAGGTCGTAGAACTCGCGCGGCTTGAGCCGGGGCAGCGTGGCCATCTGGGCGCGCGACTCCACCTGGAACACCCCGACCGAGTCGGCGCTGCTGCAGCATCGCGTAGACGGCTCGGGGTCGGTGGCCTGCAGCTCGTGCAGCTCGATCCGCTCGCCGGTGTGCTCGGCGACGAGGTCGATCATCAGGTGCAGCGCGGTGAGCATGCCCAGGCCGAGCAGGTCGAACTTGACCAGGCCCGCGTAGGCGCAGTCGTCCTTGTCCCACTGGACGACCGAGCGGCCCGCCATCCGCGCCCACTCGACGGGCACGACCTCCGACACCGGACGGTCGCAGATCACCATGCCGCCGGAGTGGATGCCCAGGTGGCGGGGGAAGCCCAGCAGCTGGGTGGCCAGGGCGCCGACCTGCGCGGGCATGCCCGGCGACGGCGGGCGCGCCGTTCCAGCGCTCGATCCGCTTGCTCCACGCGTCCTGCTGGCCGGGTGAGAAGCCCAGGGCCTTGGCGATGTCGCGGACGGCCGAGCGCGGCCGGTAGGTGATCACGTTGGCGACCTGCGCGGCGCACCCCCGCCCGTAGGTCTGGTAGACGTACTGGATCACCTCCTCGCGACGGCCGGACTCGATGTCGAGGTCGATGTCGGGGTAGCCCTCGCGCGCCGGGGACAGGAAGCGCTCGAACAGCAGGCCCATCGCCACGGCGTCGACGTTGGTGATGCCCAGCGCGAAGCAGACCGCGGAGTTGGCGGCCGAGCCGCGGCCCTGGCAGAGGATGTCGGCGCGGCGGCAGAACTCGACGATGTCGTGGACGATCAGGAAGTAGCCGGGGAAGCCCTTCTCCTCGATGATCGCCAGCTCGTGGTTGATCATGTGGACGGCCTCGGGGTACTCGGCGTGGCTGCCGTAGCGGCGCGCCACGCCGCGCCAGGTGAGCTCGCGCAGCCACGTCACCTCGGTCTCCCCCGGCGGCACCGGGAACGGCGGCAGGTTCGGGCGCCACCAGCCGGATCGAGAACGCGCACTCGCGCCCGAACGCCGCCGCGCGCGCCACCGCGCCCGGGTGGCGGTGCTCGAAGCGGGCGGTGAGCTCGGCGCCGGAGCGCAGGTGGGCGGTGCCCGCCGGGGGGAGCCAGCCGTCGGCGTCGTCGAGGCTGCGCCGGGCGCGCACCGCGGCCAGCGCCGTGGCCAGCGGAAACCGGGTCGGGGTGGCGTAGTGCGCCGCGGTGGTGACGATCGTGGGCAGGCCTGCGTCGGCGGCGAGCGCGGCCAGCGCGTCGTTCCGCTCGGTGTCGGTGGGCAGGCCCGCGTGGGTGAGCTCGACGGCCACGTTCTCGGCGCCCGAACCACTCGCGCAGCCGTCGCAGCTCCCGCGCCGGGATCGCCGCCGCCTGCAGCGCTGTCCAGGGCCTGGCGGACCGCGCCCTTGCGGCAGCCGGTGAGCGCGAGGACGTGGCCCGCGGTGTGCCCGACCAGCTCGTCGAGGTCGTAGACCGGGCGCCCCTTCTCCTCGCCGCGCAGCTGGGCGGCGCTGACCGTGCGGCAGAGCGCGCGGTAGCCCTCGGGATCGCGGGCGAGCAGCAGCAGGTGGGTGCCCTCCGGGTCGGCCACGCCGTTCTGCGGGGCGGACAGGCCCAGCGAGAGCTCGGTGCCGAACACCGTGGCGACGTCCAGCTCGGCCGCGGCCTCGGCGAAGCGGACCACGCCGTACATGCCGTCGTGGTCGGTGAGCGCCAGCGCGTCCAGCCCGAGCCGTTTGGCCTCCTCGACGAGCTCCTCGGGCGGGCTCGCGCCGTCGAGGAAGCTGAAGTTGGAGTGGCAGTGCAGCTCGGCGTAGGGCACGCGCTCGCCGGGCTCGGCGAGCGGCGGGGGCTGGTAGCGGTCGCGCTTGCGCGACCAGGCCGGGCTGTCGCCGCCGTCGGCCTCCGGGCCCCCGGAGAGCGACCCGCCGTTGCGCCCGGAGAGCACCGCCTCCAGGGTGCTCCACGGGACGTCCGGGTTGTTCCAGCCCACCCGTCAAGTCGAACACATGTTCGCCCGGCGGACCAGGCCGGTCCCCGTATGGGCGTACCGAAATCGCCGGCACGCCGTGGCGAAACGCGCGACTCACCGCGTCGGGGGTGGGAGCTCGCCGGAGCCGCGGCGGATCAGGGTGGTCGGCACCAGCCGCACCTCGGGCGGACGGGCGCTGCCGCCGATGCGTTCGAACAGCAGCTCGGCGGCCGTCCGGCCCATCGCCGTGGGGTCCTGCGCCACCACCGTGACGCCCGGCGAGAGCAGCTCGGCCAGCAGGAAGTCGTCGAAGCCGACCAGCGCCACCCGGTACTCGAGGCCGAGGCGCCGCAACGCCCGCACCGCGCCGATTGTGATCATGTTCTGGGCGGTGAACAGCGCCGTCGGCGGGTCGGGCCGGGACAGCAGCGCGGTGACGGCCCCGTCCGAGCCCCCGGCGTCCCGGATGTCCTGCACGATCAGGGCGGGGTCGGCCGGGATGCCGCAGGCGGCGAGCGCGTCGCGGTAGCCCGCGAGCCGCTGGACCGCGGTCGGGATCGTGCGCCGGTCGCCGAGGTAGGCGATGCGCCGGTGGCCCGCGGCTGCGAGGTGCCGCACCCCCTCCGCGGCGCCGACGGCGTTGGTGGCGAGCACCGAGTCGACCGGCAGGTTGCCCGCCTCCCGGTCGACGCACACGATCGCCGTGCCCCGGCGCAGCTCCCCCGCCAGGTGCGACTGGTCGTCCCCGGCGGGCGCGAGCACCAGCCCGTCGACGTGCCGCGCGCCGAACTGCTTGGCCAGCGCCCGCTCGCGGGCGGCGTCCTCGTCGAGGCTGGCCGAGAGCACGAACACGCCCCGCGGCAGGGCCACGTCCTCCACCGCGCGCTGGATGGCGGCGGAGAACGGGTTGGCCACGTCTTCGAGCAGCAATCCGATCGTGGCCGTCCTGTGATCGGAACGGCGCAGGATCCGAGCGCCCGCGTTCGGACGAAAGTCGAGGTCCTCGATGGCCTGCCGCACCCGTCGCTCCAGCAGAGGGGAGACGCCACCCTCCTCGTTGACGACCCGGGAGACGGTCTTGAAGCTGACCTGCGCCCGCGCGGCGACGTCTCGCATCGTAGGACGCCGACCGTTTTCTGCTGAGCCCAAGGGAGCCTCCGACGCCGACCCGGGCGGCGCTGCCGCGGTGCGCCACATCGTGATTGATGGGCGTCAACGTTGTCAACACGATCGCCAGCCGTTGTCAATCTGTTATAGATCAACTAGATGTAAGGCTTGTCAAAGCGTCGCCGAGACTGCATTGTCTGCTGACAACGTTGTCGACAAGCGGCGTGTCACCTGTCAAAGAAGACGAAAGGGTCGCCCATGAACCTCTCCAGGTCCTCCTCGCGCCGGACCACCGCCCTTGTCAGCCTCGGTGCCGCGGCCGCGCTGGCCCTCGCGGGCTGTGGCGGCAGCTCCGGTGGCAGCTCGGGCGGCGGGAGCACCGCAGGCGCCAGCGGCGAGAAGCCGATCGTCGGCCTGATCACCAAGACCGACACCAACCCCTTCTTCGTGAAGATGAAGGAGGGCGCGCAGCAGGCCGCCGACCGCCGCGGGCCTCCACGCTGCAGAGCTTCGCGGGCAAGCAGGACGGTGATAACGAGTCCCAGGTCCAGGCGATCGAGAACCTGATCTCGGCGGGCGCCAAGGGCATCCTGATCACCCCGAGCGACTCGAAGGCCATCGTGCCCGAGATCGACAAGGCGAAGCAGGCGGGCATGCTCGTCGTGGCGCTCGACACCCCCACCGACCCGCCGAACGCGGTCGACGCCACCTTCGCCACGGACAACTTCCAGGCGGGCGTGCTGATCGGCGAGTGGGCGAAGGGCAAGCTCGGCCCGGCGGCCGCCCAGGCCAAGATCGCCATGCTGGACCTCAACGCCAACCAGGTCTCCGTCGACGTCAAGCGCGACCAGGGCTTCCTCAAGGGCTTCGGTGTCGACGTCGCCGACGTGAACAAGATCGGTGACGAGAACGACCCGCGGATCGTCGGCCACGACGTGACCGACGGCGCCGAGGAAGGCGGCCGCACCGCGATGGAGAACCTGCTCCAGAAGGACCCGGGGATCAACCTCGTCTACACGATCAACGAGCCCGCCGCGGCGGGCGCCTACCAGGCGCTGAAGGCCGCAGGTAAGGACAAGTCGGTCACGATCGTCTCGGTCGACGGCGGCTGCCCCGGCGTCCAGGCCGTGAAGGCTGGCCAGCTTGGCGCCACGTCGCAGCAGTACCCGCTGAAGATGGCGCAGCAGGGCGTCGCCGCCGTCGCGGCGTTCGCGAAGGACGGCACCAAGCCGCAGGCGACTGCGGGCAAGGACTTCGTGGACACCGGCGTCACTCTCATCACCGACCAGCCGCAGTCCGGGGTCGACTCCAAGGACACCGCCTTCGGCCTCGCAGAACTGCTGGGGCTGATCCCTAGACGGATTGTCCGGTTGCAGAGCAGGCTGGGGTGAGGCCGGTCACAGACCCCTCACCCCAGCCGCCCGACCGCGACTGACGAAGGAGCGCACACATGGCCACAGACACCTCGGGCGGCACGGCCACCGCCCCACCGAGCCCCCCGACCGGCTTCGACGACCAACGATTCGCAGTCGATCGTCAACCGCATCCAGCACGTCCTGCACGCCAACCCGATCCTCGGCCCGCTGGCCGTGCTCGTCGTGGCGATCATCGCGTTCGCGATCGTCAACGGCCGGTTCCTCTCGGCGGCCAACCTCGGCCTGGTGCTGCAGCAGGTCACGGTGATCGCAACGATCGCACTGGGCCAGACCCTGGTCATCCTCACCGCGGGATCGACCTCTCCGCGGGCGCCATCGCCGTCTTCTCTTCGATCCTCATGGCCAACATGGCCACCAAGCTCGGCGTGCCCGGCGTGCTCGGCGCTGATCATCGGCCTGATCCTCGGCACGGCGATGGGCGCGATCAACGGCCTGGCTGGTCACCCGGATCAACCTGCCCCCGTTCATCGTCACCCTCGCGACACTGTCGATCTTCTTCTCGCTGAACTCGGTGATGTCGCGCAGCGAGACGATCCGGGGATCGGACATGCCCTCGATCATGACCGCCACCGGGAACAACGCGTTCCGGCTCGCCGGCTTCAGCCTCACCTGGGGCACGATCATCATGCTGGTGCTGTTCGCGATCTTCTGCTACGCGCTGGGCAGCACGTCATGGGGCAAGCACGTTTACGCCACCGGTGACGACGTCGAGGCCGCGCGGCTGGCAGGTATCCGCACCGACCGCGTGCTGCTGTCGGTCTACCTGGTCGCCGGTCTGATCTACGCGATCGGCGCCTGGATGCTCATGGGACGCCTCGCCTCGGCCAGCCCCAACGTCGGCACCGAGTACAACCTGAACTCCATCACCGCCGTCGTGCTCGGCGGCACGAGCCTCTTCGGCGGACGCGGCCTCGTGCTCGGCACCCTGGTCGGTGCGCTGATCGTCGGCGTCTTCCAGAACGGGCTGCAGCTCGCGGGCGTCGACGTCGTCTGGCAGGGCACCGCGATCGGTCTGCTCGTGCTCATCGCCGTGGCCCTCGACCAGTGGATCCGGAAGGTGAAGGCATGAGCAGCGCAGCTCTGGAGAAGGACGAGCCGCAGCCCGCCGCCGTACGGGAGCCGGTGCTGCAGGCCAAGGGCCTGGTCAAGCGGTACGGCAAGGTCACCGCGATCGCCAGCGGCGACCTCGAGCTCTACCCCGGCGAGATCCTCGCGGTCATCGGCGACAACGGCGCGGGCAAGACCAGTCTGATCAAGGCGCTGTGCGGCGCGCTGATCCCCGACGAGGGCGAGATCCTGCTCGACGGCGAGGTAGGTGCACTTCAAGAGCCCGATGGACGCCCGCAGGCGGGCATCGAGACGGTGTACCAGACGCTGGCCGTGGCGCCGGGCCTGGACATCGCCGACAACCTGTTCCTCGGCCGCGAGGAGCGCAAGCCCGGCATCCTCGGCTCGGTGTTCCGGATGCTCGACAAGAAGCACATGAAGACCGAGGCCGCCCGGCACATGAGCGAGTTGGGCGTCGGCACGCTGCAGAACATCGGGCAGGCCGTGGAGAGCCTGTCCGGTGGGCAGCGCCAGGCTGTCGCGGTGGCCCGCTCGGCGGCGTTCGGCAGCAAGGTCGTCATCCTCGACGAGCCGACGGCCGCGCTGGGCGTCAAGGAGGGCAACCGGGTGCTGCAGCTGATCCGGGACGTCCGCGACCGGGGCCTCCCGGTCATCCTGATCAGCCACAACATGCCGCACGTCTTCGAGGTCGCCGACCGCATCCACATCCAGCGGCTCGGCAGGCGGGCGACGGTGATCACGCCGCAGTCGCACACGATGTCGGAGGCGGTCGCCATCATGACGGGCGCCGCCGAGCCGCCGCCCGCGGTGGCCTGAGGACCCCGTCTGTTGTGTTGCCAGCCATGATCACCGGTTCGGTGCGAAACCGTGCCAGATCCGGCCGGATCTGCACCGAACCGGTGATCACCGCTTCGCCACGGCCTCTTAGTCGTAGATCCCTTGCACCCACCACCGCCCCTCGCGGGCGACGAGCAGCAGCGCCGCCCCGTCGTCGAGGACGACCTGCATCCGCGCGGTCGGTCCCGACGTCGGGGCCTCCGGGGTCCACCAGCGGGCCCACACCGGCCACGGCCCCGCCCATCCGACGACGGCGGCGGGCGGCCGTGCCGTCGACCGTGACCCGGGCGGGTGGCGCGGAGAGCACGTCGGGGCCTTGGTCCACGAGGCGCACCGCTTCGCCCGCGGCGTCGTGGACGAGCGCGGGCAGCGGCTCGGGCGGCACCGTGGCCGGGGACGGGGCGGGCAGGCGGCCGGGCCACGACGGCGGCGGCTCCCGCACCGGCGACGGGCGGGGCGAGCGGTGGACGGGCAGCCGTCGCCTGCGCGAGCGCGGGCCGGGCGGCAGGCCCCCTGCTGCAGCAGCTCCACCGCCGAGACGCGCCCGGTGCGGCGCAGCACGTCCACCGGCCAACCGGCCGGGGCGGCGCCGGTGAGGTCCGGGAACAGGGCCGCCGGGCCGCCTGCGCGGCGCGCCGGGCCTGCGGGCTCGGACGCGCGAGCGCCGGTCGTCGGTACGGCCGACTGGGCGCCGGACGCGCGGGCGCCGGTCTGCGGCCGCGAACGGCCGCGGCCGCGGCACGGCGGGCGGCGGCCGGCGGCGCACGCGGCGGTCGGCATGGCGGGCGGCGGCGCGGGCTCGGCGCGGTCGTCACCCCAGGGGACCAGCCGGACGCGCTCGGCCGGGTCGCGGCCGCCGCCGAGCACCGCCGTCACCACCGACTCGGGCCCCAGCAGCGCCTGCACCCGCACCAGCGCGCGACCGGCGCGCTCGTCGGCCTCCCCTGTCTCGCCCCACAGCCCGCGTTGCAGCGCCCCGGCCGCGACGGTCTCCTCCGGCACCAGCCGCAGGCGCACCACCGCCCCGTCCTGCGGGGCGGCACGCCGGGTGGTCAGCCAGGCGTCGAGCTGCCAGCGGACCCGGTCGACCGTGGCGGCGGGGGTGAGCGGCTCGGCGCACCGCCAGATCCGGTGCAGCTCCTCCCCCGCGGCCGTGTGGGCGACCACCCCGAGCCGGGTGCACGCCAGCCCGTGGCCCGCGAGGGTGGTGTGCAGCCGCTCGGCCAGGCCGCGGGCGGCGAACGCGGCGGCGTCGACACGGTCGACGGGCGGGTCGAGCTCGGCCTCGACGGTGAGCTCCTCCGGCGGCCGCCGCCGCAGCGGCGGGCGGGGGTCCAGCCCGCGGGCGAGGCGGTGGCAGAGCACGGCGTCGGCCCCGAACCGGGACGCGACGTCCGCCGCGTCGAGCGCGGCGAACGCGCCCAGGCTCCGCAGCCCGAGGCGGCGGAGGAGGTCGACGAGGGCGGAGCGGTCGATGTCGGGCTCGCGGTCGAGCTCCTCGACGCCGAGCGCGGCGAGGAAGGCGGGGGTGTCGCCCGGCGCGACGGCCACCGCGCGGCGGGCGGCCAGCACGGCGGCGAACAGCCCGTCGGCGAACCCCGCCTGCACCTCCGCGCCGGTGCGGGCGGCGACCTGGTCGACCAGGCGCTCCGCCGCCGCCAGCTCCCCGCCGAACCAGCCCACCGGGCCGCGGGCGGGGAGCGCCACCAAGCCGGGCCGGACGATCTCCACCCCCGGCGCCAGCTCCTCGACCGCGGCGACCACGGGCTCGAACGCCCGGGCGTCGCGGTCCGGGTCGGGGGCGAGCACGGCCAGCTCGGGGCAGCGGGCCTGGGCCTCCCGGCGGCGCAGCCCCCGGCGCACCCCCTGCGCGCGGGCCACCGCCGAGCACGCCAGCACCCGCCCCGCGACGAACACCGCCGCGGGCTGATGCGGCGGGACGCGTGCGGCCCGGGCGGCTGCGGTGACCGGCCAGTCGGGCGACCACAGCGCGAGCACCCTCACGGCCGCCCTCCCCGGCCCCGGCCCCGGCCCATGATCGCCGAACCTCCATCATTTCGTGCGCCTGCGCGCGAAATGCGCCGAGATCCTGGCGATCATGCTCGTGGAGGCGGTTCATCCGGCCAACCTGACGGGGGCCGCCGCCGCGGCGGGCACCGCCGCCGGCGGCGCCGAGGCCTCCCCGGCCCCGCCGGAAGCCCAGCGGTCACAGGGGACATGGCCACCGCAGGCAGCCCGGCCACAGCCGGAGCCACCGGCCACAGCGGCAGCCAACGGCCGCAGCGGGCAGCCCGGACGACAGCGGGCGGCCCCGGCCGCAGCGGGGAGGCCGGTGGCAGCAGGCTCGGCCGCGGGAGCCGTGGGGCGCGCGGGCATCAGCAGCCGCTCCTCCCGACCCGCCGGGGCCAGCCCCCGCCCCAGCACCCGGACCGTGACCTGCCGCTCCCCCAGCCGCCCGCTCCCGCCGTGGAGCCGCGCCCCCACCCCGCTCCAACGGGCATCGGTGCAGGTCAGCCGCACATCGGCGCCGGGCCACGGGCCCAGGGCGCACAGCACCGCACCCCGCTGCCGGGCCCGGGCCGCGAGCCGCTGCCGCTCTCCCGCGGGCACCGGGTGCGCGGCGGCCATGACGACGACGTCGAGGCCGTCGAGCAGCGCGGACGTGACCGTCAGCAGCTCAGGCCCGGGGGCAGGCACCAACGCCAGGCGTTCCAGCCGCATCCCGGCCTCGGCGGCGGCGACCAGCCCCAGGTCGGGACGCCCGACGACGCCCACCCACGCCCCGCCCGCAGACGCCTCGGCGAGCACGGCCCACAGCAGCGACGTGGCCGCCGGGCCCGCCGCGACGGCCACCGTGGTGCCCCGGCGCAACCCGCCCGCGGGCAGCAGCCGGGCCAGCGGCGCGACGACGGGCAGCACGCGGCCGTCCACCTCCGGCGCCGGACGAGCCCGGTCCGCGCGATCCTCCGCCCGCCGCAGCAGCCCGCGCGCGTGCTCCAGCTTGGCCGCCGCCGCGTCGCTCGCGCCCACGACACACCCCTCCCCTGACAGGCGTCGCGGGGAGACGACGATCGAACCTTCGTTCGAAGTTTAGCGGCTCACGCCTCCGCCCTCAAGCGCGGACGAACTCGGCTCGCCACCGCGGCCCACGGTGCTCGAGCCGTTCGATCGTCACCGCGGCGAGCCCGTGGTCGCGCGAACGACGCGATCTCGGCCCGGGTGAAGGGCCACGGCGGCGTGTCCGGCAGTGCCGCGCTTTCGGCGCGGACGTCTTCGGCGACCAGCAGCGTGCCCCCGGGCGCGACGAGGCTCCCCACCGCGGCGACGGCCGCACCTCGCAGCGACACGGGCAGCGCCTGCACGGTGATGATCTCCACCACCAGGTCGAAGGCCTGCCGCCATTCGACGGGCAACGCGAACAGGTCTGCGGTGCGGTAGCGCACCGGCGACGTCGGGTACCGCGCCTGAGCGGTACGGATCGCCGTCTCCGCGACGTCGAACGCCGTCGTCGCGAATCCGCGGGACGCGACGAACTCCGCGTCGGCCCCGAGCCCGCAGCCCACCACCACCGCCGACCGTCCCGCGCCCGGCGTCGACAGCCAGTCCGCCAGCAACGGAGAAGGGCCGGACCGGTTCCACGGCCGTCGGCTGTCCGGCGCGCAGGGCCCGGGCGGCCAGGCGGTCGCCCGCTGCGTCCCAGTCCCGCACTCCACCGTCCATCAGTGCGCGAAGTGGCGCGTGCCCGTGAGGTACATCGGGATCCCGGCGGCCGCGGCGGCCTCGACCGAGAGGGGGTCGCGCACCGAGCCGCCGGGCTGCACGACCGCGCGCACCCCGGCGTCGAGCAGCACCTGCAGCCCGTCGGGGAACGGGAAGTAGGCGTCGGACGCGGCCACCGACCCCCGAGCCCGGTCGCCCGCGCGCGCGACCGCGAGCCGCGCGGCGTCCACCCGGTTGACCTGGCCCATCCCGACGCCGACCGCGGCCCCGTCGGCGGCGAGCAAGATGGCGTTCGACTTCACCGAGCGGCAGGCCCGCCAGGCGAAGGCGAGGTCGGCGAGGACGTCGTCGTCGACGGGGTCGCCGGTGGCGAGCGTCCAGGTGGCGGGCTCGTCGCCGGGGGCTTCGAGGCTGTCGCGCTGCTGCAGGAGCAGGCCGCCCGAGACCGGCCGCAGCTCCGCACCGCGGCGCGGCGGCGCGATCGGCAGCCGCAGCACCCGCAGGTTGCGGCGCTCCGCGAGCACCGCCGTCGCCCCCTCGGCGTACGCGGGCGCGACGATGACCTCGGTGAAGATCTCCGCGACCTGCTCGGCCAGCGCCACGCTCACCTCGCCGTTCACCGCGATCACCCCGCCGAACGCGCTGGTGGGGTCGGTCGCGTGCGCCTTGCGGTGGGCCTCCGCCACGTCCTTGCCGATCGCGATCCCGCACGGGTTGGCGTGCTTGATCACCGCGACGCACGGCACGTCGCCGTGGTCGTGCGCGGCCCGCCAGGCGGCGTCGGCGTCGACGTAGTTGTTGTAGGACATCTCCTTGCCCGACAGCTGCTCCGCGACGGCGAGGCCCGGCGCCCCGGAGGCGTACAGGGCGGCGGCCTGGTGGGGGTTCTCGCCGTAGCGGAGGGTGGCGCGGCGGTCCCAGGTGGCGCCGACCCAGCCGGGGAACGGGTCGCCGTCGGGCGCGACCACGCTGCCCAGGTAGGAGGCGACGGCCACGTCGTAGGTCGCGGTGTGGCGGAACGCGGCGACGGCGAGCGCGCGCCGGTCGGCCAGGGTGAACCCGCCTTCCTTGACGCTCTCCAGCACCCAGTCGTAGCGGCTCGGGTCGACGACGACCGCCACGCTGTCGTGGTTCTTCGCCGACGCCCGCACCATGGCGGGGCCGCCGACGTCGATCTGCTCGACGCACTCGTCGGGGGTCGCGCCCGAGGCGACCGTGGCCGTGAACGGGTAGAGGTTGCTCACCAGCAGCTCGAACGGGGCGATGCCCAGCTCGGCGAGCTGCGCGAGGTGCTGGGGCTTGCGCGTGTCGGCGAGCAGCCCGGCGTGCACGCGCGGGTGCAGCGTCTTGACCCGCCCGTCGAGGCACTCGGGGAAGCCGGTGAGCTCCTCGACCGCCGTGACGGGCACGCCGGCGTCCGCGATGACCTGGGCGGTCGAGCCGGTGGAGACCACCTCGACGCCCAGCGCGTGCAGCCCGGTGGCCAGCTCCAGCAGGCCGGTCTTGTCGTAGACGCTGACGAGGGCGCGCTTGACGGGCCTGCGCTCAGTGGCTTCTGGGGAGCTCACGGGATGGTCACCTCTCGTCCGTTGACGGTGGCCCCGTGGTGGGCCAGCGCGGCGACGGTCGTGACGAGCAACCGGCGCTCCTCGATCTTGATGCGCTCGTGCAGGCGGTCGACGTCGTCGCCCGGCTCGACCGGCACGGCGGCCTGGGCGAGCACCGGGCCGGTGTCGACGCCGTCGTCGACGAGGTGGACGCGTGGCGCCCGTGACCTTCACCCCGTACGCCAGCGCGTCGGCCGGGGCGTGCGTGCCGGGGAACGCGGGCAGCAGCGCGGGATGGGTGTTGAGCAGCGGCGCGCTGATGGCCTCGCGGAACGCGGGCCCGAGGATCTTCATGAAGCCCGCGCTGACGACGAGGTCGGGCCGATGCTCGGCGACGGCCTTGGCGAGGGCGGCGTCCCAGGCGGCGCGGTCGGCGAAATCGGCGAGCCGCAGGTGGAAGGCGGGCACGCCGGCCCGCTCGGCGCGGGCGAGGCCCTCGATGCCGGGCCGGTCGGCGCCGACGCCCACCACGCGCGCCGGGTACTCCGGGTCCGCGGCGGCGTCGAGCAGCGCCTGCAGCAGCGTGCCCGACCCCGACACGAGCACCACGACCCGCGCGGGCACCGGAAGCTCGACCCGGTAGGACGCAGGCAAGCGCGGCTCCTCGGCGGTGGGCGTGGGACCCCGCCAGCCTAGTCGGGCCGAGGCGCCCTCCGGGACGACGGTCGCGCGACCGGGTGCTCGTCGTCGCCCGCCGGGTTCTCCGCGCTGCTCGACAGACCGTCGAACTCGGCTTCGTCGGCGGACTCGCCCGTGTCGGCTCCATCGTCGCCCGTGCCGTCGGCCGGGTCCGTCGCGTCGGCCCGTCCGTCGTCGCGCTCGTCGCGTCGGCCTCTCGTCGTCGCCGGGTGCTCGTCGGCCGGGTCGGCGGTCGCGCCGCTCGACCTCGGGGTGCTCGGCTGCGGCGGCCGCGTCGTCGACTGCGTCATCCGCGGCCGCTGCCCCGCGTTCGCCGTCGGCGGGGGCGTCCGCCTCGTCACCGCGCGCGGTCGCCGCCGCCGCGGCGCGCTGCTGTTCCTTCTGGGCGACGAGCTCCGCCACCGTCATGCGCCGCGGCGGCGGACTCGTCCGCCGCCTCGGGTGCGGGTCGCCGCCCGCCCAGGCGCAGGCGCCGTCGACCTTCGCGTGGTCGTCGCGGCGGGCGGGCTGTCGTCGTCGCTCTCGTCGCCGTCGTCGCCGCTCGCCTCGCTCGCGCCCTTGGACGCTGGCCACCACCAGCGTCGGCACGCCCACCAGCAGCAACGCGGCGGGCACGACCAACCCGACGGGCACCTGAACCGGATCGAACGCCCCCGCCGCCAGCCGCCCGCCTGCCAGCTCGGCGAGCAACCCCACCGCCGCCGCGGTGAGCACGGTCGTGGCGCCTGCCGCGGGCAGCCGCCCGGACACCGGCAGCGCCCGGCGGAGGCTCAGCCCGGCCGCCGCCCGCTGCCGACCGGCAGCAGCAGGACGGCGAGCGCCCACTCGGGCGGCGTCGTGGTGGGCAGCGCGGCCAGCAGCGGGAAGTCGGAGGGCACCCCGGGGAACGCCGCGAACGGCGAGGCCGCGGCCGACCCCGCGGCCACGCCCGGCCCGAGCACCCAGCTCATGCCGCCGACGATGGCGTTGGGCAGGTAGGCGAGGGCGAGCAGCGTGACGCCGACGCCCGCCCCGAAGTCCGGCGCCACGGCGCGGTAGGCCTCCGCGACCGAGGGCGCCCCGATCACGAGCGCCAGCCAGCACCATCAACGCGCCCGCGCACGAGCAACGCCACGACCGCGACGGCCGCGCCGCGCGCCCCCACCCGAGCCCAGCCCGGGATGCGCTGCGCCCATTCCGGGCGGAAGGCCGCAGGCGCGGAGCACGCCGATCACCGCGCCGGTGCCCGCGACCAGCCCGCCGCCGACCATCGCCGCCCACGGCGCCGCCGCCACCTCCGTCGACCGGGGAAGCAGGGCGCTGCCCAACACCGCGATGGCGGCGTGGGCGCCCGCGATCGACGCCACGACGGGGCCCGCGTCCATCCGGAACCGTCCGCCGAGCTTGCGCCGCCGACCAACGCGCCCCGAACTGCGCGATCACGACCACCGCCACCGTCGGCACGAGCGGCAGCACGCTGAGCGGCTGGCCGCCGAGCGCGAGCGGGATCTGGTGCGCGGCCAGCCACAGCGGGATCGTGGCGGCGAACGCGGCGTCGGCCGACAGCCCGCCGCCCGCGCTCAACACGACGACGGCGACGGCGGGCACCAGCACCGCGTAGCTGACCAGAACCGTGCCCATGGCGGCGGCCAGCAGCACCCGGAGCCGGTCCAGCCCCTCGACCGGGGAGACGCCCGGCGCGGAAGGCGTCCGATCGTCGACAGCGCTCACCCTTCCAGGGTCGCAGCGCGCCGCGTCCCGGCCGGGCAGGCACGCCGCGCGAGATGCACATCCCGGCCGATCGGGTGCTCGGGGCGTGATCGGCGGCTGGCCGACGCCGATCGCCGTCAACGCTCCGGCTTGGGGTACCCTCGTCGCGTCCGGACGGCTCGGGGTCCGGCTGGCCGTGGCGGCCGTCATCGCCCGCGTTGCCGTGCCTGCCGTCGCGGGCCGCGCGCCGGGGCCCGGGCGGGCCTGCGGCGTCGGAACCCGACTGCGCGGCGCCCAACCAGCCCGGTGCCGCCACCATCGTGGAGTCCGCAGGCGGGGGCTGCCCCCACGCCGGTGCCGGATCGGCCGTCGGCGCCTGCTGGACGGGGAAGGCCGTGGTCTCCGGGCTCGGGTCGGCATCGCCATTGCCCTGATCGGTCGGGCGCTGCTTCGGCGGAACGCGCGCCCGGCGCCTCGCGGCCGGGCCCGGACCGGCCGTACGGCGGAGGCGCCGCGTCCCCGCCCTGCGCTGGGCTCGGCGGCCCGAACGGCGAAGCCTCACCGGCCGCTGCACGCCTGCGTCCGCGGCCGACCGCCTGCTGGTAGGACGGCCCGGAAGCCTCGGTGCCAGCCCGTTGCGACGGCACCGCGCCCTCACGGGACGTCCCGTTCGTCGCCGCCTCCTCGGCTCCGCCGCGGGAAACGCCGTTCGGGCCGTACGACGGCGGCGAGGCGTCGCCGCCGGAGGTCGGGGTGCGACCCGACTCGCCCGGCCCGTGTCGGGCCCGATTCTCCCGTTCGACGGCGACCCGGACTCCCCCGGAGCCCGGTGCGCGCCCGTCGGCGCGGGACCCGACGTGCCCGGGCCGAACAGGCCGTGACCCTGCGGGTCGGACCCACCCGGGCGGGTCGGGCCGCGGCCCGACCGCGCCCCGCCTGCCGACAGGCCGTAGAGCGGTCCGCCGGGCGCCGGGTAGGCGCCGTTTCGGCCCGGCTGGCCCGCGGGCGGCGGCGCGCCGAACAACGGCACGCCGTCCTGGGCGGGTGCACGGTGCGCGCCCGTCGGCGACCGTCCGGCGCCCGCGTCCTGGCCACGTTCGTTCGACGCGGCGCCGTACGCCGGTCGCTGCGCACGGTCGTACGCCGACGCGTCCTGCACGGGCTCGTGATGCGCGCTCGACGTCTGCCCGACCCCGGACACGCCGAACAGCGGCAAGTCGCCGCCGGGTGCCCGGCCGAAGGCCGACGTGTCCTGCACCGGCTCGTGATGCGCGCTGGACGTGGCCTGGCCGGTGCCCGCGAGACCGAACGCGGGCGGCTCCGGGGATGCGGCGGCGGTCCCGAACGGGGACGCCTCCTGCGTCGCGTGCCCGACGCCCGGCGCACCGAACAGCGGCACGTCGGGCCGGCTGCCGGGCTGGACCTCGGTGCCGAACGGAGTGGCCTCCGCAACCGAACGCGGGCCCGTCGCGGAGTACCCGTCGCGCGTGGGCAGCGTGCCCGACAGCGGCCCGCCGTCCTGGGCCGGGGTGCGGTGCGTGCCGGTCGGCGGCTGACCGGCGAAGGCCGTACACCGGCGCGGCGGCCGCGGGGTGTGCGGGGGTGGACTCGGGCGCGCCGCTCTGCGGGGACGCGGGCGCTTGGGGCGCCTGGCCGAACACGGCGGTCGGCTCCGGCCCACCCGCCGGTGGCTGCTGGCCGAGCACCGCCGCCGGCTCCGGCGCGCCGGGCTGGCTCACGCCGCCGAACACCGCGGTCGGCTCCGGCGCGCCGGGCTGACCCACACCGCCGAACACCGCCGTCGGCTCCGGCGCGCCGGGCCTGACCCACGCCGCCGAACACCGCCGTCGGCTCCGGCGCGCCGGCCTGGCCCACGCCGCCGAACACCGCCGTCGCCGTCCTGCGGAGGCTGGCCGAACACCGCCGTCGCGTCCTGCGGCGGCTGGCCGAACACCGCCGTCGGATCGGGCGCCCCCGCGGGCACGGGCTGGCCACCGCCCGCCGACCGCCGACCGGCGGGCCGAACGCCTGCTGGCCCGTCGGCTGCCCGCCCACGTACGTCATGGTCGGGTCGGCCGGGTACGCGGAGGGCTGCCAGCCCTCGACGGGCGCCCACGGCGGGCGGGCGCGGGCACCGGCCGCGGCGCGGACGCGGCGGCCGCGCGCGGGGCGCGGGATCCGGAGACCCCGGCGTCCATCAACGCCGCCACCACCGCCGCGATCCACGTGAGGACGGCCACCGCCGTGGCCGCGATCAGCAGCCCACCGCCGCCGCGGTTCGCCACGACGGCCTGCAGCAGCCCGACCACGCCCACGCGTCGCGACGACGGCGGCAGGCACCGAGACCCGCCCGACCCGCGGCAAGGCGGCGGCGCCCGCCAACAGCCCGCCGCCGAGCACGAGCGCTCCGGCGAGGTCGGTCGCGGGGACCGCCCCGAGGAACCCGAGCAGGGCGAACACCACGGCCAAAACGGCCGAAGCGAGCGCGGGCACGCGCACCGATCTTCCCGGCGACACCGGGGCGTCGCTCGGGACCTCGGCAGGCTCCTGCGGTCGCTGCGTCATGTGGGTCTCCCTCCACGTGGCGGAGGAGACGCTAACCCACACGTGCGACACGCCGAGAAGCCGCCCCTTCGTAACTAACTTGTAGTGATCAACTCACGCATCAGCGCGGCGGTCTCGCTGGGGGTCTTGCCGACCTTGACGCCGGCCGCTTCGAGGGCCACCTTCTTGGCCTGCGCGGTGCCCGCGGAGCCCGAGACGATCGCGCCCGCGTGGCCCATCGTCTTGCCCTCCGGGGCGGTGAACCCGGCCACGTAGCCGACGACCGGCTTCGTCACGTTGGCCTGGATGAACTCGGCGGCCCGCTCCTCGGCGTCGCCGCCGATCTCACCGATCATGACGACCGCGGCGGTCTCCGGGTCGGTCTCGAACGCGGCCAGCGCGTCGATGTGCGTGGTGCCGACGACCGGGTCGCCGCCGATGCCGATGGCCGTCGAGAAGCCGAGGTCGCGCAGCTCGTACATCATCTGGTAGGTCAGCGTGCCCGACTTGGACACGAGCCCGATCCGGCCCGGCCCGGTGATGTCGGCCGGGATGATGCCCGCGTTGGACTTGCCGGGGCTGATGATGCCCGGGCAGTTCGGGCCGATGATCCGCGTCTTGTTGCCCTTGGCGCAGGCGTGCGCCCAGAAGTAGGCGGAGTCGTGCACCGGGATGCCCTCGGTGATGACGACGCAGAGGCCGATCTCGGCGTCGATCGCCTCGATCACGGCGTCCTTGGCGAACGGCGGCGGCACGAACACCACCGACACGTCGGCGCCGGTCTCCTTCATCGCCTCCTCGACGCTGCCGAAGACCGTGAGGTCGCGCCCGCCGATCGTCACCGTGGTGCCCGCCTTGCGCGCGTTCACCCCGCCGACGATGTTCGTGCCCGCGGCCAGCATCTTCGTCGAGTGCTTCGTGCCCTCCGAGCCGGTGATGCCCTGCACGATGATCTTGCTGTGCTCGTTGAGGAAGATCGCCATCTCACGCCCCTGCCGCGGCCAGCTCGGCGGCCTTGTCGGCCGCGTTGTCCATCGTGTCCACCTGGGTGACCAGCGGGTGGTTCGCCTCGTCGAGGATCCGCCGACCCTCCAGCACGTTGTTGCCGTCCAGCCGGACGACCAGCGGCTTGCTCGCCTCGGCGCCGAGGATCTTCAGCGCCTCGACGATGCCGGTGGCCACCGCGTCGCACGCGGTGATGCCGCCGAAGACGTTCACGAACACGCTCTTGACGGCCGGGTCGTGCAGGATGACGTCCAGCCCGGCCGCCATGATCTCGGCCGACGCGCCGCCGCCGATGTCGAGGAAGTTGGCGGGCTTCACGCCGCCGTGGCTCTCGCCCGCGTACGCGACGACGTCCAGGGTGGACATCACCAGGCCCGCCCCGTTGCCGATGATGCCGACCTCGCCGTCGAGCTTGACGTAGTTGAGGTGCTTGGCCTTCGCCTTGGCTTCGAGCGGGTCCTCGGTGCGCTGGTCGACCAGCGCGGCGTGGCCGGGGTGGCGGAAGCCCGCGTTGTCGTCGAGCGTGACCTTGCCGTCGAGCGCCATGACCTTGCCCTGCGGGTCGCGCACCAGCGGGTTGACCTCGACCAGCGTGGCGTCCTCGCCGACGAACGTCTCCCACAGCTTGACGATCACGTCGGCGGCCTGCTCGGCGACCGCGGCCGGGAGCTTTCCGGCGGCGACGATCTCGGCGGCCTTGGCCCTGTCGACGCCCGCGATCGGGTCGATGGGGATGCGCGCGAGCGCCTCGGGCCGCTCGACGGCCAGCTGCTCGATCTCCATGCCGCCCTCGGCCGAGCACATGGCCAGGAACGTGCGGTTGGAACGGTCGAGCAGGAACGAGAAGTAGTACTCCTCGGCGATGTCGCTGGCCTCGGTGACGAGCACCCGGTGCACCGTGTGGCCCTTGATGTCCATGCCGAGGATCGCGGCCGCCTTCTCGCGGGTCTCCTCGGGGGTCTTCGCGAGCTTCACCCCGCCCGCCTTGCCGCGCCCGCCCGTCTTGACCTGGGCCTTGACGACCACCGCCGTGCCCAGCTCGGTCGCGACGGCCGCCGCCGCGTCCGCATCCTCCACGGTGCGACCCGGCAGCACCGGCACTCCGTGGGCGGCGAAGAGATCCTTCGCCTGATACTCGTACAGGTCCACTGGCTCTCCACTCCGCTGCGCCGCGACTCGTGCAAGGACATTAGCCACCGCGGAGGCACCCGCCCTGAGCTGGTCTGGTGACTGCTGTCACCCCACGTCGCAACGGCGAGCCGCCGGCCCGGGGCTCCGGGCCGGCGGCATCGGGAGTGGCTACTTCGAGTAGACGAGGTAGCGGTTGGGCGTCTCGTGCCGGAAGCCCGGAGGCGTCGGCGGCACGAAGAGGAACCCGGGGTCGTCGTCGATGTCGAGGAAGTTCGTGGCGAACGCCGCGTACGGCTGCACGGCACCGTCGATGTCGACGACCACGTTGGCCTCGAACAGCTTCGGGTTCGGACCGGGGTCACCCGGGCTCAGCTGGAACACGAAGGTGCTGAACGAGGCCGCGGGGGCGCCGAAAACGCCGGTCTGCAGGCCGACCACCGCGTTCGTGCCGACGGTCACGTCGGAGATGTTCATCTCCTCCAGCTTCACCCGGAAGTTCCGGTTGGCCAGCTGCGTGGTCGGTGGGACGGCGAACCCGCTGGCCACGTCGACTGTCGGGTTGACGAACAGGAACGCGACGATGAACGCGTCCTCGCCACCGGCGATGATCTTGCTGGGCGCGTAGGGCGGCAGCCCGGTGAACTGGATGGGCGAGGTGCAGGCGATGTCGAACGCCACGTAGGCGCCGACCTGCGGCTCGCCGATCCCCTGCACCCCGTTGCGCGTCGCCCGCTCGATGAGCCGCCGTTCGGTGGCGGCCTTCAGCAGGACGAGCCGGTCCTCGGCCCAGCGCCGTGCCTTCTCGGCCGCGGGCATCTCCAACGGAGAGACGTCCGGGGTCGTCTTGTCGATCACTGTCATGATGGGCTTTCCCCCTCCTGATGGGGTGCGGCTCGGATCACCACACCCTCGATTTCCAGTGAAGCGACTGGTGACGGCGCCGCCCATGGCGTCATTTACGTAGGCATCGCGCGGTATCAGGGGCCCACCTGCGGCCTCCACAGTGGTCTGGCTGCCGGTCAGGCGCGCCGTGGTTCGGCCGCGGGCAGGAGGCCGAGGTGCTGCGCGCGCAGCACCGCGGCGAGGCGGTCGGCCACCCCGAGCTTCGTGTAGCAGCGCTCCAGGTGCTTCTGCACCGTGCGCTCGGCGATGAGCAGCCGCCGTCCGATGGCGCCCGCGGTCAACCCGTCCGCGAGCAGCGTCAACACGGTGAGCTCGCGGGGCGTGAGCCGGATCGCCGCGGCGACGTCGCCCGCGTCCGGCGTGGTCTGCCCTTGCCAGCGAGCGATCACCTCGAGCTGCCGGTCGAGGCCCGCCAGCAGCCTGCGCAGCGTGCCCGCGAGGCGCATTTCCTGCGGCGTGAACGGGTCCGCCCGACCGACCACGAACGCACGGCAGGCGTCCGGCGCCATCACCAGCGGCAAGGCGAGCTGGCTCTGCACGCCGCCCCAGTGCCGGCCCAGCTCGTTCCACTCGGCGACGACCCGCGGGCCCGCGAACCGGTCGGGCACATCGGCGGTCTGCATGGCGCGCCCGTCGCCCGTCGCCAGGTAGTACCGCAGCAGCGGATGGCGCGTCGCGGCGTCGTGGACGGCGAAGTGCGCGAGCTCGTCGAGGCGGTCGCGCCAGCGCTCCTCGGGCCATACTCCCCCGGAGAAGGGCTCATCGGCCGACCGCGCGTCGAAGGCGCAGCCCGGCGCCGCGAAGGACTCGGTGAGCATGAGCGCGATCGGCTCGGCGGGCCACCCGGCCCCCGGGGTGGCCATCAGCTCCGCCACCAGGTCGAGCCATTCCCGCTCGCTCCCCGCGACCACTCCTCGGCCCTCCGATCCGGGTGTCAGGGGCGGGAGGGGTCGAGCGCGGCCACACGTACGGGTCCGGCGCGAACGTCACACGAACGCCACGGCGATTGCGACTGTTCGCCGAACGGCGCTGGGACGAACGGCGCGGCGGGCCTCATGTCACGAGCGGCGTCGGAACCGGCGCAGCACGTGATGTCACCTACCGTTTACACATGGACGGGTCGATCGAGCTGGTGGGTGCCTGTCGGTACGCGCTGCGCACGTTCGGCACCCGCGCCGGGCTCTGGGGCCTGATCAAGGAAGGGGCCTGGCTCGCCGCGCACGTCGCCGTCTACCCCGGCGGTGCGCTGCGCGAGCAGCTCGGCCCGCGGCCGGCTACCGCACCGACCCGCTCACCCCGCTGCGGCGCAGCCTCGTCGTCACCGACCCGGAGGCGGCGGGCACCCCGATCCTGCTCATCCACGGGATCATGGACAACCGCTCCGTCTTCACCGTGTTCCGCCGCGCCCTGCGCCGCCGCGGGTTCGGCGTCGTGCACGCCGTCAACTACGGCCTGTTCACCGGCGACCTGCGGCACGCGGCGCACGAGCTCGCGGGACCACGTCGAGCGGCTGTGCGAGGCGACCGGCGCGGACAAGGTGCACATCGTCGGGCACTCGCTCGGCGGCGTCATCGCCCGCTACTACGTCCAGCGGATGGGCGGCTCGGCGCGCGTCGACACGCTCGTCACGCTGGGCAGCCCGCACGCCGGCACCCTCGGCGCCCACCTCATCCCCACCGCGCTGGGCCGCCAGCTGCGCCCCGGCTCGCCGCCGCTCGCCGAGCTGGAGCAGCCCGCGCCCGGCTGCACCACCCGGTTCCTGGTCGTGTGGAGCCGGATGGACCAGATGGTCGTGCCCCAGCGCAACGCGCGGCTGCAGCACCCGGACCTCGACGTCGCCCAGCTGGAGTTGCGCGACGTGGGCCACCTGGCGCTCCCGATCGACGGCCGGGTCGTGCGCTGGGTCGTCGAGGCGCTGTCCCGTCGTCACGCTCCGTGGCGGCAGCGACGACCCGCCGGCGCTCGACGCGGCGGTCGATCCGGCCTCCTGAACGACACGCCGGACCCGGATTTGCTCGGGCGCGCGGGGGTCGCTAGGTTGCCGGAGCCTGATTCACGACGATCACCGACGGCAACGGGTCGACCCCGATCGACCCGGCGGGATCCCCAGCCCGGCCGCGCGGTGAACGCCTGCGAACCGGGCGGCCAACCGGCATCGAGAAGGGCAGGTCTTGGCGCGCCACCGCTCCCCACGCGGCGCCCAGGAAGACGACCCCGATCGCACGACGCGCCTGCGCGCCGTGCACCGTCTTCCGGCGCCACCCGTCGCGTCCGCACGCGGCCGGGCGACCGTTGCCGCCGTCGCCGCGGGCGCCGTCGTCGCGGCCGGGCAGACCCTCCTCGCCCCGTTCCTCCCGGACGGGGCCCCGTAGACCGGTGAGCGCGTTGCTCCCGGTCGCGCAGACCACCGCCGCGACGCCCGACCCCACCGGCGCCGCGATCGGCGGCGACCAGCTGCCGCCCAACGTCCTGTCGCTGGCGAACACGCTCGACCCGGCGTCCGCGGTGGACGTGCGGAGCCTGGCCAAGGCCACCGACATCGGCGCGCGGCTCGCCCGCAACGCCGCGCTCATCGACGCGGCGGAGGCGAGCGGGGCCGAGGACGCGCACGTCGTCGGCAACGAGGTCTTCGTCCGGCCCGCGATCGGCACGTTCACGTCGGGCTTCGGCGCGCGGTGGGGAGTCGTGCACTACGGCATCGACATCGCCAACGCCATCGGCACGCCGATCTACGCGTTCTCCGACGGCGTCGTCGAGGACGCCGGGCCCGCGTCGGGCTTCGGCCTCTGGGTGGTGCTGCGCCACCCCGACGGCACGCATTCGGTGTACGGGCACGTGAACCGGATGTTCGTGAAGGTCGGCGAGCAGGTGCGGGCGGGCGAGCAGATCGCCGAGATCGGCAACCGCGGCGAGTCGACCGGGCCGCACCTGCACTTCGAGGTCTGGGCCCCGGACGGCACCAAGATCAACCCGACTGCCCTGGCTCGCGTCGCACGGGATCCAGGTGGGCTAGCGGAGCATCGGCACGAGCGTCGAGCCCGCCACCAGCACGAGCAGCCCGCCACCGCCAGCGCCACGGCCTGCACCTCACCGCCGAGCAGATCGGCGACCGACTCGCCTGGCCGGCCCACGTTCTCGGCTGATCGTCGATGAAAATCCCAACTCACCGTGTCGAAATCAGGACTCACCCGCGGCACCGACATCGCGAGCCTGGCAGGGCCGCGGCCATAAGCTTCTGCATCGGCACGCCGCCGATGAGCATCAGCCGGACGGTGCCCGCGCTGCCGAAATCGATCGTGACCGTGGCGCGCACGCCCGCGCCGTCGGACGCGACCACGGTGCCGAGGCCGTACTTGTCGTGGTTGACCCGGTCGCCGACCTCCAGGTGCATCGCCGGGGCCAGCGAGCGTTCGGGGACCTTCCAGTCGCCGCGGTCGGTCGCGGTGGGACGGCGGCCGAACCCGAACCGCCCGACCGGCGCCGACCGCTCCGGCGCCACCCGCCGCCACTCGACGAGGTCGTCGGGCACCTCGGCGAGGAACCGGGACGCCGGGTTGGCGCTGGGCTGCCCGAACGCCGAGCGCATCAGCGCCCGGGACAGGTAGAGCCGCTGTCTGCGCGCGGGTGATCCCGACGTAGGCCAGCCGCCGCTCCTCGGCCAGCTCCTTCGGATCGCCCATCGCCCGCATGTGCGGGAACACGCCGTCCTCCCAGCCGGTGAGGAACACCACCGGGAACTCCAGGCCCTTCGCCGTGTGCAGGGTCATCAGGGTGACCATGCCCGCGTCGTTGTCGGGGATCGAGTCGGCGTCGGCGACGAGCGCCACCCGCTCCAGGAACGCGGCCAGCGAGCCGGGCGGCGGCGCGCCGACCTCGACGTCGGAGTCGTCCAGGTCGGCCACCGCCGCGTCGCCCGCGAACTCCCGCGCGACCGTGACGAGCTCGGCCAGGTTGTCCAGCCGCGACGCGTCCTGCGGATCCTCGCTGGCCTCCAGCTCGGCCGTGTAGCCGGTGCGCGCGTAGACGGCCTCCAGGATCTCGGCGGTCTCGGCGCCGCCCTCGACCAGCTCCTCGAGGCCCTTCGAGGATGTCGACGAACGCGGCGATGCACCGCTGCGACCGGGTGGCCATCCCCGGGATGCGCTCGGCCTGCCGCAGCGCCGCGGCGAACGAGATCCGCTGGCGCTCCGCCCAGCTCGCGACGAGCTCCTCCGCCTTGTCGCCGATGCCGCGCTTGGGCACGTTGAGGATGCGCCGCAGGCTGACCGTGTCCTCCGGGTTGGACAGCACCCGCAGGTAGGCGAGCGCATCGCGCACCTCGCGCCGCTCGTAGAACCGCACGCCGCCGACCACCTTGTACGGCAGCCCGACCCGCAGGAACACGTCCTCGAACACGCGTGACTGGCTGTTGGTGCGGTAGAAGACGGCCACGTCGGAGTTGCGGATCTCGCCCGAGTCGACCAGCCGGTCGATCTCCCCGGCGACGAACGCGGCCTCGTCGTGCTCGTTGTCGGCGACGTAGCCGATCACCTTCTCGCCGTCGCCCTGGTCGGACCACAGGCGCTTGTCCCGCCGGTCGGTGTTGCGCGCGATCACCGCGTTGGCCGCCGACAGGATCCGCTGGGTGGAGCGGTAGTTCTGCTCCAGCATGATCGTGACGGCGTCCGGGAAATCCTGCTCGAACTCGACGATGTTGCGGATGCTGGCGCCGCGGAAGGCGTAGATGGACTGGTCGGAGTCGCCCACGACGCACAGCTCGCCCGGCGCCACGCCCGGCGCTGCGGGCGCCACCAGCTCGCGGACCAGCACGTACTGGGCGTGGTTGGTGTCCTGGTACTCGTCGACGAGCACGTGCCGGAACCGGCGCCGGTAGTACTCGGCGACGGCGGGCAGCCGCTGCAGGAGCGCCACCGTCTCCATGATCAGATCGTCGAAGTCGAACGCGTTGGCCGTGCGCAGGCGGGCCTGGTAGACGGCGTAGATCTCGGCGACCTTGCGCTCGTACTCCAGCGTGGCGCGGGCGGCCGCGTCGTCCGGGCGTGAGCAGCTCGTTCTTGAGGTTGGAGATCTGCGCGGCGACCGGGCCGGGCGTTGAACTTCTTCGGGTCGAGGTCGAGATCGCGGACGACGAGGCCGACGAGGCGGCGCGTGTCGTCGGCGTCGTAGACGGAGAACGCGCTGCGCACCCCGAGGTGCTTGGCCTCGCGGCGCAGGATGCGCACGCACATCGAGTGGAACGTGGACACCCACATCGCGTCGGCGCGGCGGCCGACCAGCGCGTCGACCCTGGCCTTCATCTCGGCCGCGGCCTTGTTGGTGAACGTGATCGACATGATCTCGCCGGGGTGCACGTGCCGCTCCGCCAGCAGCCAGGCGATGCGGTGGGTGAGCACGCGCGTCTTGCCCGACCCCGCCCCCGCGACGATCAGCAGCGGCGACCCCGCGTGCGTGACGGCCTGCCGTTGGCGGGGGTTGAGCCCTTCCAACAACGCCGCGCCACGCTTGGTGGCGGGCTTGTGCGGGACCGTCGACCGGGAGTTCGAAAAGAGCGCTCATCGCCGAAACAGGGTACCGCCGCTCCCCGACGGCCCCGGGTTGTGGCACACTGTCGCATGCTGAATCGGCGGCGATTTTTCTACGGGTACCGGACACCGGTGCCCGTGGCCTGCTGACCAGCCCCCACGATGCCCCGGAGTCCACGGACCCCGGGGCTCTTTCTGTGCCGCGGGGTCTGCCACGAGGAGGAGACCATGAGCGTGACCACCCCCGACACCGAAATCCCGGCGGCCGACGAGATCCCGGCGCTGCGCGAGGAGATCGACCATCTCGACGCCGAAATCCTGCGATTGATCCAACGGCGCACCGAGGTCTCGCAGAAGATCGGCCGAGCGCGGATGGCGGCGGGCGGGCCGCGCATCGTCTACAACCGCGAGATGGCGGTGCTGGACCGCTTCCGCGACCTCGGCAGCGAAGGCCGTGAGCTGGGCATGATCCTGCTGCGGCTGGGGCGCGGGCGCCTGGGCGGCCGCTGAGCGCGCGTCAGCACTCGCCGCATGGTCGTGTTCGGCGTGACGATCTCGACGCACTGCGGGGCGCTGGAGTCGGCGACGCGGAGGGGCGGAGCGCTGTGCTCCGCCGACCGCGGTCCGCGTCCGGTGTTGAAGACGACGCAGTGCGGCACGCTGGTCGCGCCGACGGTCTCCGCCCGGCATGGGGACGTCCACGCAATGCGCCACCGGCACGCTGTGCGCGCCGACCGGGACACTGTGCTCGGCAACCGTCTCGGCCGACGGCGCGCTGTAGGCGCCGACGGGCTGGGCGCGGGCTGCCGCTGCCACCGGGGTGCTCAGCGCGGCGAGCGTCATCGCCGCGGGCGTGCAGCCCGCCAGGGCCATCGTCAAGCCTGCGACGAGGACGACCCCCACGTCGACCGGCATGCGGTTGCCGAGCTTCATCGCGTGACCTCTTCTTCTCGCTGTTGTTCTGCTGGGTGTCGGGATGGCTGATCGAGGAGCGGCACCACCGCGGCGACGACGACGAGCGGCAGCACCGGGATGTGCCAGAGGAAGTCGAACGTGCTGTGCACCGCGAACGCGGCGAGGATCGCGGCGGCGAACGGGCCGCCCGCGGTGTGCCTGCGCCGGAACGCGGCCGCGCCCAGGCAGGCGAACACCGCGACGGCGAGGCCCGCCCCGACGACGCCGGTCTCCGCGGCGGTCTGGAGGAACTCGTCGTGCGTGTACTCGGCGGCCACGAGCGGCCCAGGTAGTCGACGTACACGAGGTCGAGCCGTCCGGGCCCGACCCCGACCAGCGGTGCGGAGGCGAACTGCTCGGCCGTCACCCGGCGCAGGTCCGCCCGCTCGGGGGAGTCGGCGGACAAGCGCGTGGCGACGAGCGCGCCGATCGAGCTTCCCGCCCCCACCGTCGCCAACGGTAGGGAGATGACCGCGGCCGCGACGAGCAGGACGACGACCCCGCGCCTCGCGGACGTCCCCACCGCCGCGCGCATCACCCGCACGGGCGCCCCAGCCCTTGTCGGCGACGGGTACGGCACACGCGTTGCGGTCTCCGCACAAGCGTCGCGACGCTTGTGCGGACTCGGGTTCGCCGGTGCGGTGCTGCGGCCGTGGGCGGTGGGCACCAGGGCGGCGACGCCGAGGCCCGCCGCCAGCGCCACCGCGGCGACGATCGGCTGCGGCGCCGCACTCCCCCGTGAGCCCGGGCAGCAGCCCCGGCCGCCGCGATCGCCGCGCCGGGCACGGCGGGCCACAGCCGGATGAGCCCCGCGGACGCCGCCCCCGGGACGGCAGGCCAACGCCGGATGAGCCCCGCGAACGCCGCGCCGGGCACGGCGGGCCACCGCCGGATGAGCCCCGCGGACGCGGCCCCCGGGACGGCGGGCCGCGGTCCCGCGAGCCCGCGCCGGGCCGCCGCGCCGCGCACCGAGGAGCGCCCGTGGCCCGCGCCCCGCCCACCTCGCACCCCGTGCGTCCACTTCGCACCCCGCCGGTGCCGTGCGAAGTGCGCGTAGGGGTGCGAAGTCGCCCGACCGCCGACGGGGTCACCGCGACCACCAGCCCGACCGCGAGGGCGAGCAGCCCCGCCCGGCTCATCGTGGCCAGCAGCCCGACCAGCAGCGCCGCCGTCACCAGCCGGGCGCGGCGCGGGCCGAGCCGCTCGGCCGCCGCCGCGGTCACGAACAGCGCCGTCACCAGGAACGACGCCGAGGCGTTCGCGTAGGTGAGCGTCGAGGACGCCCGCCACAGCCCCGACGAGACGAGGGCCAGCGGCTCGATGTGCCACGCCACGCCGACCCAGCCGGTCGCCGCGACGGACAGGCCCGCCGCGATCACCACGGCGGTCAGGACGGTCCGGGCCCGTGCCTGCAGGCCCGCGACGGCCACCACCGCCGCGGCGATCGCGAGGATCGGCAGCCCCGCCCAGACGCCGGCGGCCGAAACCGCCGAGACCGTCGGAGAGGAGGCCCTCGCCCACCCCCGCCGCCCGGGCCGCCGTCCACACCGCGAGCGCCACGAGCAGGCCGACCGCGACCACGACCGGCCGCGACGCGGCGCGCCGCCCCGCAAGCGCCATCGCCGCCGCGACACCGACGAGCACGTACATGACCACCGCCTGGTCCGCCGCGAAGCCGCCCTGCTGCACGGTGGCGTACACCAAGGCGATACCGACGACCAGTACGGCCAAACGGTGCAGCCGCAATGGCCCGTACAGCCGCTGGCTGTCTGCGTCCGTTCGGCGGTCACGGGCCGGAATACTGGACCAGCCTCCGAGCCGTGCAGCCGCAGTTCGCCCCATCTGGTGGATGACGACACCCGCCGGAACCCGGTCGACCACGCATCGCGTCCGCGTCCGCGGGCCCGGGTCACGGGCTGTTTACGCCGGTCCGTGGCACAGTGGAGCCATGGAAGCAGTGGTGGGCATCGTGGCTGCGGTCATCGCCCTTGTGGGACTGCTCGTCGCCCTCGGGCACGTCGGCTACCTGGTGATGCTCAACAACGCGGCGCGCAAGCGGGGCATCTCCGGCGGCGCCACGAGCGAGTACGTGGCGGGCCGCTGGAAGGTCGCGGGCGGCACGGCCGCCGTCGCGTTGGTCGGCCTGCTGCTGACCACGGGTGGGCTCACCCCCGACATCCTGGGCCTGATCCTCGGCGGCGGCGCCGGCCTCGCCGCGAAGCAGTCGCTCGACACCACCCGCAAGCAGTTCCGCGGAATCCCGTGACCGAGGGCAGATCCTCCGTCGAACGCGTGCTGGTCGTCGTCGCCCATCCGGACGACGTCGACTTCGGCGCGGCGGGCACCATCGCGGGCTGGGTGGCCGCGGGCGCGCAGGTCGCCTACTGCATCTGCACGTCCGGCGACGCGGGCGGCTTCGACGACACCCCGCGCGCGCAGATGGGCCCCCTGCGCGAGGCCGAGCAGAAGGCCGCGGCGGCCGAGCTGGGCGTGCAGGACCTCACGTTCCTCCGCTACCCCGACGGGCGGGTCACGCCCGAGCCTCGAGCTGCGCCGCGACATCAGCCGCGAGATCCGCCGCGTCCGGCCCGCAGCGGATGGTCGCGCCGTCGCCGGAGATCTTCTGGGACCGGCTGGGCGTCTCGCATCCCGACCACCGCGCGGTCGGTGAAGCCACGCTGGCCGCCGTCTACCCCGATGCCCGCAACCCGTTCGCCCATCCGGAGCTGCTCGCCGAAGAGGGCCTCGGCGCGTGGATCGTGCGCGAACTCTGGCTCATGGGCGCGCCGCCGGAACGCGCCGAGCATGTGGTGGACATCACACCGATGTTCGACCGCAAGATCGCTGCACTGCGCGCCCACGCCTCGCAAACCGGCCGCTGGACCGAGCTGGAGCAGCGGATCCGAAGCTTCGGCGCCGCGACGGCGGCCCGCTTCCGGCTCCCCGAAGGACACGTCGCGGAGGTTTTCCAGGTCGTCACGATCGGGTGAGCGGTCGCTCCGACCGGACGAGTGGATCCCACCCGACCGGGTGGCCCGTCCCTTCGATTGAGACCCCCCCGGGGCATCCGGTAGACAGTCGGTCGTCCTGTTGCGTGGAGTGTCACTGGAGGTTGTGGGCGTGGCCCAGCTCGTGTCCCGGGGAAGGCCGGGTCCCGTCGTCACGGTCGCGGAGCTGATGCGCCGGTGCGCGCCTGCCCCCGAGTCCGCCGACGACGACGGCGCCGCTCCGATCCCGGTCGGCGCGCTCCTGCGCCGCGAGGGCCGCAGCTCCGCGGGCCTTCCCGCCGAGCAGGCGCCCGCCGTGGGCGACATCCTGGCCACCCTGCCCGCCCGGCACCCGCTGCTGCGCCGCGGTGCGATCGCGGCGGGCGCGCTGCTCGCCGCGGGTTCGGTGTTCGGGCTCACCTCCGCCATGAACGCCCCGGTCGCCCCGCCGAGCTCGTCCGGCACCTACCCCGGCCAGGACGAGTCCGCCGCAGCGCCGGATTCAGCGGACGCGCTCGACGCGGGCCAGGCGGCACCGACGTCGTGGCTGCCCGTGGCCTTCCCGACCGTGTTCCCGACTGCATTCCCCGACGCGACCGCGAACCGGCCCGCCGCCGCTCCTCGAGCCGCCGCACCCGCACCGTCCGCTCCCACCGCAGCCGCCCGGCAGGCCGCGGGCGGCGGGTCGTCGGCGCGCCCGTCCAGCTCCCCCGCCACCTCCGCCCGGAGCAGCGAGCGGCAGCGGCAGCAGCAAGACCGACGGGGGCGTCGTCGAGAAGACGACGAAGGACGTCGGCGGCACTGTGCGCTACGTCGGCAAGGACACCCCGCTCCAAGGGGTGACCGACACGGTCGGCGACACGGTCACCGGGCTCGGGCGTCAGGTCGACGCTGTGACAGACCCGATCACCGCCCCGATCACGGCCCCGCTGAAGAGCGCGCTGACGACCCCGCCGACCTCGAGCCGCGAGACGGCCACGAGCGCGAGCACCCCGCCCACCAGCACGTCGGCGCCCACGTCGGCGGTGAAGTCCGCCGTGAGCACGGTCACCGGGCTCGTCGGCGGCTGAGCGCTAGACCAGCCGCCGGTCCGACGCCCAGCGCGACAGCTCGTAGCGGTTGGACAGCTGGGTCTTGCGCAGCACGCTGGACACGTGCGTCTCCACCGTCTTGACGGAGATGAACAGCTCCGCCGCGATCTCCTTGTAGGCGTAGCCGCGGGCGAGCAGGCGCAGCACGTCGCGCTCGCGGCGGGTGAGCAGGTCCAGCTCGGGATCGCCGGGCGGCGCGGCGCCGGGCCGGTCGGAGAACACGTCGAGCACGAACCCGGCCAGCCGCGGCGAGAACACCGCGTCGCCCGACCGCACCCGGTGCACGGCGTCGGCCAGCTCGCGCCCGGAGATCGTCTTCGTGACGTAGCCGCGGGCGCCCGCCCGGATGACGGCGATGACGTCCTCCGCCGCGTCGGACACCGACAGCGCGAGGAACACCACGTCGGGCTGCTCCGGGCGCACCCGGCGCAGCACCTCGGCGCCGCCGCCGTCGGGCATGTGGACGTCGAGCAGCACCACGTCCGGCTTGATGTGCCGGATCGCCGCCACCGCCTCGTCCACCGAGCCCGCCTCGCCCACCACCGTGACGTCGGGAACGCCGCGGTCGAGCTCGGCGCGCACGCCGGAGCGGAAGAGCGCGTGGTCGTCGACGAGGAAGACCCGAACCGGCTCGCTCATGACGTGGCCTCCTGGGGGGTGGGCAGCGGCATCGACAGGTGCACCTCGGTGCCCTCACCGACGGTGCTGCGCAGCCGGACGGTACCGCCGTGGCGGGTGACCCGGGCGCGCACGGAGTCGGCGAGGCCGTGCCGGTCCTCGGGCACCGCGTCGGGGTCGAAGCCGACGCCCCGGTCGCGGACGAAGACGTGCACGCCGTCCTCCTCGACCTCGACGTACACGCTGATCTCGTCGACCTCGGCGTGCTTGGCCGCGTTGACCATGGCCTCGCGGGCGGCGAGGACGAGGGCGCGCAGGTCGTCGTCGAGAGGGCGGTCGCCGACGACGACGGGTCGCACGTCGATCGCGTAGGTGTCCTCGACCTCCGCGGCGGCCGCCGTGATCGCCGCCGCCAGCCCGCCGCTCTCCACGGAACGACGGCCGTACCCGCCGGGCCCGTAGAGCCAGTGCCGCAGCTCGCGCTCCTGCCCACGGGCCAGCCGCAGCACCTCGCGCGGCTGGTCGGACTGGCGCTGGATCAGCGCGAGCGTCTGCAGCACGGAGTCGTGCAGGTGCGCGGCGATCTCGGTGCGCTCGGCCTCGACGATGCGCTCGCGGCGCTCCTCGCCCAGGTCGCGCACCAGCTTGAGCCACCACGGCACGGTGATCACCGCGACGCCGACGAGCGTGGCCACGACCGCGAGCAGGGCGAACTGGATCTGCCCGAGCTGCAGGTTGCCGAACAGGAACACCGCGATCCCGCCCGCGACGAACACGGCGCCCGCGATCACCCGCCACAGCGCCGACCAGCCCGACAGCCCGGTGCGGGCGCCCTCGGTCCAGCGGCGGCGCTGGGTCTGGTCGGCCTCCCGCCACACGACGGCCGCGCCGATCGCGGCCACGCCCGAGCGGTCCGACGATCCAGCCGATGAACGAGTTGCCCGCGGCGCTGCCCGCGATCCCGACGGCGATCCCCAGCGCCGCCAGCCCGACCGCCTGCTGGCGCTCGGCCCGGGGCACGTCGCGGGTGACGTCGGCGGTCTCCTGCCGCACGAAGATCCACAGCAGGCCGTAGGCGAGCACGCCTGCCCCGGACAGGCCCGCGAGCACGACGAACGCGGCCCGCACCCACAGCACCGGCACGCCGAGGTGCTGCGGCGACACCGCCCGCCACGCCCGCCACGAACCGGCCGCTGCGCAGGCGCACGAGCGGCGGGGTCGGCCCGGTGATCGGGCGCGTCGGCCGGTGGTCGGGTGGTCATGCCGTCCATCGTGACACCCTGGGGCCCGGGTGACATCGGGGGAAGCTCGGGGGATTCTCGGGGACGTCCCTGATGGAACCGACCCACCGACCGAGCGAAGCTGGCTCCCATGAACACGACAGACGTGCACGGCACGCTCCGGGAGATGTGGGAGACCCGGCCCGCACGCCCCCGGGACGACCGGCAGATCGCAGGCGTCGCGGCAGCGATCGCGCGCCGGTATGACATCGACCCGGTGCTCGTGCGCGTCGGGTTCGTGGTGGCCGCCTTCTTCGGGATCGGGGCCGCGCTCTACATCGCCGGGTGGCTCGTCCTGCCCGACACGCCCGCCGACCCGGCGGTGCCCGGAGAGCCGCAAGCGCGGGATCCTCGTCGTCGGCCTGGTGATCGCCACCATCGCGTCGGTGGGGTCGATCTTCGGCGGCCGCGGCGGGTTCGTCCTGCCGCTGCTCGCGGCGTTCGTCCTGCTGTTCCTGCTGCACCGCAGCCGGGCCGACCGGGGCGTGACCGGCGCGCAACCGCCCGGCCAGTCCTGGCCGCCGCAGCCGAGCAGGCCACCGGCGGGGTGTCGCTGGTCAAGGGCGTGGCCAAGGACGGCGCCGCCGACGAGCAGCAGCCGCCGTCCTGGGATCCCGCTGGGCGCCGCGCCGTTCGCGTGGGACCTGCCCGAGCCCGGTCCGGCCACCCCGCCCGCCGCCGCCGCGGCGCCGCCTTCCGGTGACGCTCGTGACGCTGGGCGTGGCGCTGCTCGCCGCGGCGGGCACGGGTGTGGTGCTGCTGGGCATGGGCGCGGCCGGGGTCTCCACCTTCCCGATGCTGCTGGGCGTGGTGGCCGCGGTGCTCGGCCTCGGCCTGGTCGTCGGGTCGTTCCTGCGGGCCGGGCGCGGGCTCATCCCGTTCGCGGTGCTGGTGTCGCTCCTGATCTGGGGCGCGCTGTCCGCGCCGTGGCACCGGTTCGGGCCGTCCGACGGCTTCGGCGACCTGCGGGCCGCGCCGACGACCGTGGCCCAGCTGCAGCCGGACTACCGGCGCGGCGCAGGCGACGTGACGCTCGACCTGCGCGGGCTCGACCTCTCCGGCTCCGGCGACGTGCGGACGTCGGTCGAGGTCGGCGCGGGCGACGCCAAGGTGCTGCTGCCCGCCAACGCCGACGTGACGTTCACGGGCGAGGCCGGGCTGGGCGACGTCCGGTTCGACGGCCGGACGGACGCCGGGCCCGGGGCGCGGCTGGCCGTGACCGACGATCTCGGCGCCGACGGCCTGCGCTCGGGTCGACTGCTGACGATCGACGTCCACGCGGGCGCCGGTGACGTGGAGGTGCAGCCGTGGCTGAGCAGGAGACCGCGCAGACCGAGGTCGTGGCGCGGCGGCGGCGGGGACCGGACCCGGTGGCCCTGGTGGTCGGGCTGCTGACCCTGGGCATGGCGGTGGCGGCGTTCACCGGGCAGCTGCCGGTGGTCAACTTCGACCCGCGCTGGCTGCTCGCGGGCGCGGCGGCCGTGGTCGGGGCGCTCCTGCTGCTGGGGAGCCTGCGCCGACGATGAGGGACCTGCGGGCCCGCAGCTGGGGAGCGGACGGGCCCGCCGCGATACGGGAGCGGTGCCGAGCCGGGGGGATCGGCACCGCTCCCCTTTTTGCGCGTCCGACCCCGACGCAGCAGGCGCACCCCACCGACGGGGTGCGCAGGGGGCGACAGGCGCGGCCCCTGCTCCCACTCAGGCGGCGCGGCCCAGCCCGGCGGCGGTGAGGATCTCCGGCACGCCCCGCTCGTAGGCCACCGCCATGACGTGCACCCCGGCGAGGTCGGGCAGCTCCCGCAGCGCGGCGACGGTCTCGGCGCACACCGCCATCCCCTCCGCGGCCAGCCGGTGGGCGGGCACCCCGCGCAGCCGTCGCGCAGCGCCGCGGGCACGGTCACCCCGGGCAGCGCCGCCATCACGTCCAACGCCCGCAGGGAGCGGATCGGCCCGACGCCCGCCAGAATGCCGCACCGCTGGGTGAGGCCCGAGGTCGCCCACCCGCCGCAGCCAGGCCGCGAACGCCGGGACGTCGAACACGAACTGGGTCTGCACGAACTCCGCGCCGCCGCCACCTTGCGGGCCAGCCGCTCCGGCTCGCCCGCGCCGGGGTCGACGGCCCCGATCAGGTACCGCGGCGGCGAACCCACGACGTGCCCCGACAGCAGCGTGGCGTCGTCGCGCAGCGCGCGGGCGGCGGCGGTGAGGGTGTCGGAGTCGAGGTCGAACACGCCGAGGGCGTCGGGGTGATCGCCGCGCTCGGGACGGTCGCCGGTCATCAGCAGGACGTTGGGCACGCCGAGCGCGCCCGCGGCGAGCAAGTCGGACTGCAGCGCGATCCGGTTGCGGTCCCGGCACGTCATCTGCATGACCGGCGCGAGCCCCTCGGCGAGCAGCACGACGCTGCCCGCGAGGCTGGACATCCGCACCCGGGCGCCCTGGTTGTCGGTGACGTTGGCCGCGTCCACCCAGCCGCGCAGGAGCCGGGCGGTCTCCCGCAGGCCCGTGACGTCGGCGCCGCGCGGCGGCGCGACCTCCGCCGTGACCGCGAACCGCCCGGTGCGCAACGCCTCCGCGAGGGCACCGGGCCGATCCGGCGCGATGTCGACGATCATGTGGCGGCCCCGTGCGGTCGTGAGTGGAAACAGTTGCTATAGCACTCGTTTCCACTCACGAGGGCTATCCCACTCGATCGTCCCCGGCGGCTTCGACGTGACGTCCAGCACGACCCGGTTGACCTCGGCCACCTCGTTGGTGATCCGGGTGGAGATGCGTTCGAGGACGTCGTAGGGCAGGCGGGTCCAGTCGGCGGTCATCGCGTCCTCCGACGACACCGGCCGCAGCACGACCGGGTGGCCGTAGGTGCGGCCGTCGCCCTGCACGCCGACGCTGCGGACGTCGGCCAGCAGCACGACCGGGCACTGCCAGATCTGTCCGTCGAGGCCCGCGGCGGTGAGCTCGTCGCGGGCGATGGCGTCGGCGGCGCGCAGGGTCTCGAGCCGGTCGCGGGTGACCTCGCCGATGATCCGGATCGCCAGCCCCGGACCGGGGAACGGCTGGCGTCCGACGATCGCGCCGGGCAGCCCGAGCTGGGCGCCGACCTTGCGCACCTCGTCCTTGAACAGCGCCCGCAAGCGGCTCGACCAGCGCGAACTCGATGTCGTCCGGCAGGCCGCCGACGTTGTGGTGGCTCTTGATCGTGGCCGTGCCGGAGCCGCCGCCGGACTCGACGACGTCCGGGTAGAGGGTGCCTTGCACGAGGAAGCCGACGTGCTCCTCCGCGGCGACCTCGGCCGTCGCGGCCTCGAACACCCGGATGAACTCCCGTCCGATGATCTTGCGTTTGGTCTCCGGTTCGGTGACGCCCGCGAGCGCGTCGAGGAAGCGGTCGGCGGCGTCGACGGTGTGCAGGCGCGCGCCGGTCGCGGCCACGAAGTCGCGCTCCACCTGCTCCCGCTCGCCCGCCCGCAGCAGGCCGTGGTCGACGAACACGCAGGTCAGCCGGTCGCCGATGGCCCGCTGGACGAGGGCGGCGGCCACCGCGGAGTCCACGCCGCCGGACAGCCCGCAGATCGCCCGCCCGTCGCCGATCTGCGCGCGGACGGCCTCGACCGTCTCGTCGATGATCGACGCGGTGGTCCAGCCCGCCGGGATCCCCGCGACCTCGTGCAGGAAGCGCTCCAACACCTGCTGGCCGTGCGGCGAGTGCCCGACCTCGGGGTGGTACTGGACGCCCGCGAGTCGTCGCTCGGGGTCCTCGAACGCCGCGACGGCCGCGCGCTCGGACGCCGCGGTGACGGCGAACCCGTCCGGCGCGCGGACCACCGAGTCGCCGTGGCTCATCCAGACGGGGTGCCGCGCCGGGAGCCCGTCGTGCAGCACCCCGCCGTCGACCTGCAGCTCGGTGCGGCCGTACTCGCGGGTGCCGTCGTGCGCCACCTCGCCGCCCAGCGCCAGCGCCATCGCCTGGAAGCCGTAGCACAGGCCCAGCACCGGGACGCCCGCCGTGAACAGGGCCGGGTCGATGCGCGGCGCGCCCTCGGCGTACACGCTGGCGGGGCCGCCGGAGAGGATCACCGCGGCGGGCTTGCGCGCGACGATGTCCTCGACCGACGTGTCGCCGGGCACGATCTCGGAGTACACCTGCGCCTCGCGCACGCGGCGGGCGATCAGCTGGGCGTATTGGGCGCCGTAGTCGACGACGAGCACCGTGGGCACCTGCACGGGCCAAGGGTAGTCGGCGCGGTCAGACCCCACCGGAGCGCTCGGCGAACCCCGCACGCACGAGCGCAGGCGGCGTCACGACGACGCGAGGAGGCGCGGGTGCGTCACCGGAGCGTCGTCGCACCGGGGGGGAGCTCGTCGTGGTGGGCGCCTCAGGTCGTCGGGCGCACCGGGGGCAGCGCCCCGCCGTGCGCCGCCCGGATCACCGCCTCCAGGTCCCGGCGCAGCGGGGCGACCCCGTCCGCGCCGAGGGCGGCGGCCCACCCGGCCTCCAGCTCGCGGTAGATCTCCTCGACCTCGGCGAGCAGGGCGTCGCCGCGGGCGGTGAGCCGCAGGTCCTTGGCCCGCGCGTCCCGTCGGTCCGCGACGCGCTCGACCAGCCCGGCCTCGACCATCGCGTCGGCCAGCTTGGACACGGCCTGCTTGCTGGTGCCCAGCGTCGCCACGAGCTCGCGCAGCGAGACCGGTCCGCCGCGCAGGGCGAGCAGCAGGAACCCGAACGCCGGGCGCACGTCGGTCCAGCCGCGGGCGGCGAGCTCGCGGTGCAGGTCGTCGACGAGCAGCCGGTAGGCCATCGCGAGCAGGCGGGCCAGCGGGGTCACAGCGCCCAGGGTGGCGTGAACGGCTCCCCGCCCGGCATCCGGGCCTGGCCGCCGACGGGCAGGCAGCACAGCGCGCACAACGGCTCGTCGCCCGCGGGCGCGAGGCTGAACGGCACGCAGGCGGGCACGACGATCGCGTCGCCCGGGCCCGCCTCCTGGTCGCGGTCGCCGATCCGGACGGCCGCGCGTCCCGTGAGGACGACGAAGACCTCCTCGCGGGTGAGTTCGTGGGGTGTTGCGGGCGTGCCCGCGTCGATCTCGACGAGCCAGACGCTGGTGTCGGTCGACCCGCTCGTCGGGGTCGCGAGCGACGTGAACCGGGCGCCGCCCAGCTCGTGGGTGGGGGTGTGAGGCGCGGGCAGGACGGGCATGTCGACCTCTTTCGTCAATGTAGTTGACGAAGCCTAGTGTGCCCGCCGCTCCGAGTTTCGTCAATCGGATTGACGATGCGGTGTGGCGACCTGCCTCCATGGACGGCGGGCGTGCCGGTCGGCACCTACCCCGGCCGAGCGCACGACGAGATGCTCGCCCCCGACGGCGCCGTCCACGAGGGCTGGGCCGACCTCGCCGCTCTGCTGGACCGCGACTTCCGCTACGTCGCGGGCTCCTCGACGCTCAGCAGCACCGTGCCCGAGCTGTTCACCCGGGGCGCGGGCGTCTGCCAGGACTTCGCGCACCTGGCCGTCGCCTGCCTCGCGGCCCGGTACGTGAGCGGCTACCTGGAGACCACGCCCCCGCCCGGGCGCCCGCGGATCGTCGGCGCGGACGCCTCGCACGCTTGGGTGTCGGCGTGCACCGGCGTCGGCTGCGCGCTCACCCGCACCCGGCCCGCCGACGCCGACGCCGCCGCGATGGGCGCGTTCGCCGACACCGAGGCGGCCAAGGGCAGGCTGGTCTACCAGCTCGACGACCTCGGCCTCCCCACCGACCGCGTGGTGTTCGACCTGCTGTCGTCGGCGGAAGAGCCCGTCACGACCGACCACGCCGACGGGGTCGTCACGATCGACATGGCCGAGGGCGACGACGCGCACCGCGAGTCCCTGCGCATCCAGCTCGACGAGCCGTACCGCACGATGCTGGGGCAGGAGACCGGACACTGGTACTGGACGGTGCTGGTCGAGCCCGACCCCGACCGGTTCGCGCGCAGCTCCATGAGCCCGCCGATGCCCAGACCGAACGCGCCCGTGCCGAACGCGACCGCGGCGAACGCGGTGACGGCAGCGGCGGGGATCAGCCCGGCGTTCGGGATCCCGAGCATGAGCACGGAGAAGCCGAAGCTTCCGACCGAGAGCGGCGTTCCCACGCCCGCCTCCGGGACGTAGCCCTGAAGCGCGGCGGGCGGTGGGGTCTCGACGGGCATCTCGCGCCGACGGCAGGTGTCGACATCATTGGCCCTAGCTCTCGAGCAGTTCCTTGAGCGCCTCGTCGATGAACTTCGTGTCCGCGGGGTTCACACCACCGCCCGCGAAGTGACCCCACACGCCGGGGATGACCCGCAGTTGCGCGTTCGGCATGTGCGAGACCGCGAATTCCTCGTCCTCGGGCGGGAAGTACAGGTCCTTCTCGGCGGGCATCACGATCGCCTTCGCCCGGATCGCGGCGAGGGCTTTGACCTGGTCGCCGTCGAACCCGGGCGTCTTGCCGATGTCGCCCTGCTGCCACGTCCAGAGCATCGTCAGCAGGTTGTTGGCGTCCTTGGCCAGGAAGAACCCCTCCCAGAAGCCGACGAGGAAGTCCTCGAGGCTCGCGTAGTCGTAGGGGTCCTTCTTGTAGAGCTGCTGCCAGTAGAAGGCCTGCGACAGACCCCATCCCGCGTACACGCGCCCGACCGCGCGCAGGCCCTTGGTCGGCTGCGCGTCGTAGAGCCCGTCCTGCCAGGCGACGTCGGTGATGATGGCGTGCTTGACGCCCTCCAGGAACACGATGTTGTGCTCGGCGGTCTTCGACGAGCCGCAGAACGGCAGGATCCGCTGCACCATCTCCGGGTAGCAGACCGCCCACTGGTAGGTCTGGCCCGCGCCCATCGACCAGCCCGTGACGAGCTCGAGGGTCTCGATCCCGAACTTCTCGGTCACGAGCCGGTGCTGCTGGCGAACCTGGTCGAGGAACGTGACGTTCGGGAAGCGCGGCCCGTTGTGCGGCGGCGGCGTGTTGCTCGGCGACGACGACAGCCCGTTGCCCAGCATGTTCGGCACGATGATGAAGTACTTCGCCGGATCGAGGGCCATGCCCTCGCCGATGAGCCACTCGTTGTCGTAGTGCTGCCCGGAGTACCAGGTCGGGTAGACAATCGCGTTGGAGCGGTCCTCGTTCAGCGTGCCGTAGGTCTTGTACGCGAGCCGGGCGTCGCGCAGCGTCTGGCCCGTGCTGAGCTGCACGTCCCCCAGCGGGAAGATCTCGTAGTCCATGCGGGCCTCCTGCCGTGCGCCATCGGCCGGGATCGCGGCCATCACGCAGGTCGGGAGAGCCACAAACCCAGCGGAAATAGTTTACGTTGGAAGTATGAGCGTACACGGCTGTCAAGAGACCGAGTGCGTGCTCCGGACGTACCATGCGCCGGGAGGAGGCCATGGACCCGCAGCAGCCGAAGACGCGCCGCGTCTGGCCGTGGGTCTTCGGCGCCGTGGTGCTGCTGTCCATCGTCATCGGCATGATCGCGCGCCCGTTCGCGCACGACGGCGCGCCCGCCCCGGCCACCGAGACCCCGGCCGCAACAGCGTCGCCACCGCCCGCGGCCCCGACCCCCGCTCCGAGCCCGACGGCCACGCCTGCCCCCGAAGGGGCCGCGACCTGGACGATGCCGAACCTGGTCGGCGCGAATCTGCAGGACGCGCAAGACGCGATCCAGAGCCTCACCGGCAACGCGATCTTCTTCACGAAGTCCCACGACGCGACCGGCGCCGGTCGCCACCAGATCTTCGACCGGGACTGGAAGGTGTGCAGCCAGAACGTGCGGCCGGGAACCACGATCACCGCCGACACCGCCATCGACTTCGGTGCGGCCAAGGTCGACGAGCGCTGCTGACGAGCAGCTACTGCGGCGCGGTGATCACCGGTTCGGTGCGAATCCGGCCGGATCTGGCACGGTTTCGCACCGAACCGGTGATCATGCCCGTCGGAGGCCCACAGCGGCGGGAGCCACGACACGCGTAACGGTCCGATCGCGACACGCCGACGCTCGTTAACAGGCGGTAAAGGCGCGCCGACACCCGGGCATCAGCTCCCCTTCCGGTCGACGGGACCTCCGATGCACCCGCAGCAGCCGTACCAGCAGCACCGCTACCAGTCGCCCTCATCGCCGACCAGTCGCCAGCCGGTGCCGGGCTACGGCTATCCCGGCAACAACGGATATCCGGGCAACCATCCAGCGCAGCAACCAGTTGTCGTCCGCGGCGACCGCAACGGGCTCGGCACCGCCGCCCTGGTCCTCGGCATCCTCGCCGTCATATTCTCGTTCATCCCCCTCGTCGGGGTTATCGCATGGCCCTTGGGGATCATCGGACTCGTCCTCGCGTTCGTCGGGATTTCGAGGGCGAACCGCGGCCATGCCACCAATCGAGGGGTGGCGATCGGCGGTCTTGCCACCTCCGGCGTGGCGTTGGTGATCTGTTTCCTGTGGCTTGTCGGGATCGGGATCGCGGGAAGCAAGACTCCCACCACGTCGTCGATCCCCACGGTGGCCGCCGTTCCGGCTGTACCGACCAACGCTGTCCCTGCTCCGGCAAAACCGGCCGGACCCGCCTCCCAGGTCGGCGACGGCACCTACCAGGTCGGGGTCGACATGGCCGTCGGACGTTACAAGACCACCGGCCCCACCGACGACCTGTTCCGCAACTGCTACTGGCAGCGCACCCGCGACGATTCGGGCCAACTCGGGTCGATCATCGCGAACGACAACACCCAAGGCCCGGCGTCCGTGACGGTCAAGTCCGGCGAGTTCTTCCAGACGAGCGGCGGCTGCACCTGGACCAAGCAGTGAGTGATCTGACCGTCGCCGGGGCCCTCAATTGGATCAGACCCGCACCGACAGCCCCACGCGCTGGAACTCCTTCAGGTCCGAGTACCCGGTCTTGGCCATCGCCCGCCGCAGCGCGCCGAAGAGGTTGACCTCGCCGTACGCGCTGCTGGCGGGCCCGTAGAGCACGCGCTCCAGGTCGCCTGCTTCGGCGGGAATCGCCACCACCTCGGAGCGAGGCAGCGACGGGTGCGCCACCGCCGACGTCCAGTACGCGCCGGAGGCGGGCGCGTCGGAGGCGACGGCGAGCTGCTCGCCCAGCATCACGGCGTCCGCCCCGCAGGCGATGGCCTTCGCGACGTCGCCGGAGGTGCGGATGCCGCCGTCGGCGATGACGTGGACGTAGCGGCCGCCGGTCTCGTCGAGGTAGTCGCGGCGGGCGCCTGCCGCGTCGACGATCGCGGTGGCCATGGGCACGCCGATGCCGAGCACCTCGTCGGTGGTCGTGGCGCTGGACTGCCCGTACCCGACGATGACGCCCGCGGCGCCGGTGCGCATGAGGTGCATGGCCGTGCGGTAGTCGCCGCAGCCGCCCGCGACCACCGGCACGTCGAGCGAGGCGATGAAGTCCTTGAGGTTGAGCGGCTCGCCGCGGGAGACGTGCTCGGCGGAGATGATCGTGCCCTGCACGACGAGCACCTCGACCCCGGCGGCGAGCAGGTCGGGGGCCAGCTCGCGGGCCCGCTGCGGGCTCACCCGGGCCGCCACGGTGACGCCGGCCTCCCGGACGCGCTTCAGGGCCTCGGCGAGCAGCGCGGTGTCGATCGGGACGGCGTGCAGCTCCTGCAGGAGCGCCACGGCGGCGGACGGATCGTCCGCAGCGGCGGCGACCACCCGGGCCAGCGCCCCGTCGGCGTCGGCGTGCCGGGCCCACAGCCCCTCGGCGTTGAGCACGGCCAGGCCGCCGAGCTGCCCGATCCGGACGGCGCTCGCGGGCGACACCACGGCGTCGGACGGGTGGGTGACCAGCGGGATCGCGAACGGGTAGGCGTCGAGCTGCCAGGCGGTGGACACCTCCTGCGAGCTGCGGGTGCGCCGTGACGGCACGATCTCGACCTGTTCGAGGTCGTAGCTGCGCCGGGCCTCCCGGCCCATCCCGATCTCCACGAGGTCTCGCACGGGCGATCAGGGTAGCCCCGGCTACCGGGACGCGTAGTTCGGCGCCTCCACCGTCATCGTGATGTCGTGCGGATGGCTCTCCGCAAGCCCCGCCGCGGTGATCCGCACGAGCTGGGCCTGCTGCAGCGCCGGGATCGTCTGCGCCCCGGCGTACCCCATCCCCGAGCGCAGCCCGCCGACGAGCTGGTGCACGACCTGCGCGAGCGGCCCCCGGAACGGGATGCGGCCCTCGATCCCCTCGGGGACGAGCTTGTCCTCGGAGAGCACGTCGTCCTGGCCGTAGCGGTCCTTGGAGTAGCTGCGCGCATCGCCGCGGGTGCGCATGGCGCCCAGCGACCCCATGCCGCGGTAGGTCTTGTACTGCTTGCCGCCGACGAGAATCACCTCTCCGGGTGACTCGAAGGTGCCCGCGAGCAGGCTGCCGAGCATCACCGAGGACGCGCCCGCGGCGATGGCCTTGGCGATGTCGCCCGAGTACTGGATGCCGCCGTCGCCGATCACCGGCACCCCGGCGGCGGCGCAGGCCTGCGCGGCCTCGTAGATCGCGGTGATCTGCGGCGCGCCGACCCCGGCGACCACCCGCGTGGTGCAGATCGAGCCCGGTCCCGACCCCGACCTTCACCGCGTCCGCCCCGGCCTCCACGAGCGCGGTGGCCCCGGCCCGGGTGGCGACGTTGCCGCCGACGACGTCGACCGTGTGCCCCACCTCGGCCCGCAGCTTGGCCACCGTCTCCAGCACGCGGCGGGAGTGGCCGTGCGCGGTGTCGACCATGAGGACGTCGACGCCCGCCTCGACGAGCTGCATGGCGCGCGCGTAGCCGTCCTCCCCGACGCCGACGGCGGCCGCCACGACGAGCCTGCCCGTCGGGGTCCTTCGTGGCGAGCGGGTACTTCTCGGTCTTGTTGAAGTCCTTGATCGTGATGAGGCCGCGGAGGATGCCGTCGCCGTCGATGATGGGCAGCTTCTCCAGCTTGTGCCTGCGCAGGAGCCCGAGCGCCGCCTCGGCCGACACCCCGACGCGCGCGGTGATGAGCGGCGAGTGGGTCATCACCTCGTGGACGGGACGGGTGTGGTTCACCTCGAACCGCATGTCCCGGTTGGTGATGATCCCGACGAGCCTGCCGTCCGGGCGCCGTGACCGGCACCCCGGAGATGCGGAAGCGGGCGCAGAGCGCGTCGACGTCGGCGAGCGTGTCGTCGGGCGAGCAGGTGACCGGGTCGGTGACCATCCCGGCCTCGGACCGCTTGACCACCTCGACCTGCGCGGCCTGCTCGGCGGGCGAAAGGTTGCGGTGCAGCACCCCCAGCCCGCCCGCGCGGGCCATCGCGATGGCCATGCGCGACTCGGTGACGGTGTCCATCGGCGACGACACCAGCGGCACCCGCACCCGCACCCGGCGGGTGACCTGGGTGCTGGTGTCGGCGCTGCTGGGCACCACGTCGGACTCGGCGGGCAGCAGCAGCACGTCGTCGAAGGTGAGGCCCAGCATCGCGAACTTCGGCGGCAGCCCGGCGGTCTCGCTCGTCATCGCATCGTTCCCAGCATCTCGGCCAAGGCCCCGAACATCGCCTCATCGTATCCGCGCGTGCGACGCCGGGTCGCGCCACCGCCGAGGATGCGTTCGCATGGCGGGGTAGAGTTGACGGTGTGTCACCCGATGCGCTGCCGCCGGACCCGTTCGCCGGGGATCCGCACGACCCCGCGCTCTCGATCGACGCCCCGGAGCTCAGCGAGCCCGAGGCGTTGAGCGTCGAGGAGCGCGACGAGGTGGTGGCCGATCTCGCCGATCTCGCGGTGTACCAGGCTTTGCTGGAGACGCGCGGCGTGCGGGGCATCGTGGTCGACTGCGCCGATTGCGGCGAGCAGCACTACCACGAGTGGAGCCTGCTGCGGGCCAGCCTGCAGCAGCTGCTCGACGAGGGCCAGATGCGCCCGCACGAGCCCGCGTTCGATCCCGACCCGGCCCACTACGTGACGTGGGAGTACTGCCGCGGCTACGCCGACGCGGTGCTCTCCGACTCCTGAGCCGCGCGCGTCAGCTCGTCGTACGCGGCGCCGATTCCTCGCTCGAACCGCCACCACCGGGCGAGGCCTGCGGGTGGAACCCATCCCGCTGTTGGTGGTCGTCGTGGCTGGTGGTGTCCGGCTTGCCCTCTTGCGTGGCCGTGACGGGTGCGCTGGTGGTGGCGGCCCCGGCCTCGCCCGTGCTCAGCTCGGGCGCGACGGGCGCGTCCGTGGTGGCGGGGGGCCGTTCGCCGCGTCGGCGGCCGCGAGTGCGGTGGGCCGCGTGGACGACATCGTGGGCGCGGGGTTGTTCGGCCTCGTCCGTGGTCGGGTCGGGCGTGAGGGTGCCCGCCGTGGTGGGCTGCTGCGACAGCGCCGCGCCCGCGGGGATCGGACGCCCACGGTCGGCCTTGAGCGGCGACGCCGGGTCGACCTTCGTGCCCGACGGCGTCTCGGCCGCCTTCGCCGATGAGGAAGTCCTTGACGCCGACGAGCTCGTCCTTGCCCTCCTGCGGGCGCACCTTCGCGAGGTCCTGCTGCGCCTGCGCGAGATCGGCGGAGGCCTGCTCCGGCTTGCCCTCCGTGAGGGCCTGCTTGGCGTTGTCGATCTTGTCGGACGCCCGCGCGGCGGCCTCGACCGACTCCGCACGCTCGCTGAAGAGCACCTTCGAGACCGGCCACAGCGCGCTGTCGGGCTCCGCCGTGGCGGAGCCGATCGTCACGCCGCCGCCGACCAGCACGAGGAACGCGGCCGCGGCCGCGACGACCGGGACGAGGTGGCGCAGCCCGCGCCGAGCGGACGCGGCCGGGCGGACGGCATGCCCGCCTTGACCGCCGCGACGGCCGTCTCGAGGTCGACCAGCTCGGGGATCGGCTCGGCCACCACGTCGGCGCGCCAGGACGACAGCAGCGCGACGACCTGGTCGTCGGCGTGGAACGCCCGGCCGCCGCTGCGGCACGCCGAAGCCCGCGGCCAGCGCGTTGATCAGCTCGTCGTCGGCCTGGACCGCGGCGAGGTCGACGGGCTCGTCCAGCGGGGTGCCGTGGATGAAGGAGCCGTTGCCGTGACCGTTGTTGTCCGGCATTCAGACCACCTCCTCCTCTGGCATCGACTTGCGGAGCCGGGCCAACGCCCGGTGTTGTGCCACCCGGACCGCTCCCGGTGTGGATCCGACGGCGTCCGCCGTCTCCTCCGCGGACAGCCCGACCACCACCCGTAACAGCAGTATCTCCCGCTGTTTGTCCGGAAGCTGATCGAGCATCCGGGCCATCTCGCCGGTGAGCTCGATCCGCAGCGCGCGCTGCTCCGGGCCGTCCGCCACCTCGATCGCATCGGGAACATCCGCGACCGGCTCCGCCCGGTTGCGCGTGGCGGCGCGGTGCGCGTCGATCACCTTGTGTGACGCGATCCCGTACACAAACGCGAGGAACGGACGGCCCTGCACCCGGTATCCCGGAAGGGCCGTGAGCACGGCCAGACACACCTCCTGCGCTACGTCGTCGGCCGAGACCGACGACCGGTCCATTCGGCCGAGCCGAGCGCGGCAATAGCGCACGACCAGCGGCCGGATGATGGCGAGCACGCGCCCGACCGCAGCCGTCTCACCCGTCATGGCGCGGGCGACCAGCTCGTCGGGAACGTCCGTCGTCTCACTCATCGTGAGCCGTTGCGCGAGCGTTACGAAGCATTCTGGTCAGACATCCGATCGTGAGGCCGATCACGTAGCGTGCGCGGGCCGTGCCTCTTGGACCTTCACGGTAGCGAAGGGGCCGCGCATGGCGGGCGACGGGGCACGCCCGGTCCGGGAGCCTTCACCTACCATAAGGACGCGCCGGACCGCGCAGCGTTGTGGAAGGGCCTCGGCCGCCACCCGAACGGCGGCGCGCCAACAGGCGCCCGACACCCTCGCGAGCCGCGAGGGTGTCGGACGCCGTGGTGGGGCGGGGTCAGGAGACGAGGCCGCGGCGGAAGCCGTGCGCGACGGCCTGGGCGCGGTCGCGCACGCCGAGCTTGCGGAACAGCCGCCGGGCGTGGGTCTTCACGGTGTCCTCGGAGAGGTAGAGCTCGCGGCCGATCTGGCCGTTGCTCTTGCCCTGGCTCATGCCGCGCAGCACCTGCAGCTCACGCTCGGTGAGCTGCACGCCGGGGTCCGTGGGGGCCCGCGGCGTGGGCACGGCCGTGCTGGCCAGCGTGTGGGCGAGGGCCGCGACCAGCTCGGGCCGCGAGGCGTCCCAGCGCAGGTAGCCGCGGGCGCCGCCCGCGATCGCGGCCGCGATGCTGCCCGCGTCGTCGGGGGCGCCGAACACGATGACGTTCGCCTGGGGATGGGCGGCGACCAGCCGCCGCGTGGCCTCCACCCCCGTCGGCACCGCGCGCTGGGTGCCGACCAGTACGACGTCGACCGGCTGCCGGGAGAACCGGGCCAGCAACTCGTCCCCGTGGGCGACGCAATCGATGCGGTGCACCCCGGGCACCGCGGACATCACGCGGGTGAGGCCCTCGCGGACGCTGCGACGATCGTCGCAGATGAGTACCGTCGTCACGACGATTCCTTCCTGCAGCTTCCTGCAGCCGGGTGATGTTCACCCCCAGCATCGGCGGGTGCCCGACTCACCTTGACACGATCAGGGCCAACTTGTGCCCTCCATTCGGGAGCATTGCGCCGGGTGGCACAAGACATGTGGGTGACATGGGACCGAATGGAGTAATTACATTAGCGTCGCCGGTTGCGGAATCCACACGGACTCCCCCATCTGGCGCTTGCCAACGGCGTCGGAACGCTGCTCGATGACGTTCAGCGCGGCGCGGACGGCGTGTCGTCGGCGCGTCGTGCCATCCGACCGACCGCCGGGCGCAGTTCCCGCCGACGGGGCAACCTGATCGTTGATCCGTATCTGCGGTTTTTCCGCCAGGTCGAGCGCCGCGAGGCCCGCAGGCCAACACAGCGGCAGCAGCCCCGCTCGAGCGCACTCCCGCGCGGCGGCGTCCAACTCGGTGACGGCGGCGGCCGGCGCCAGAGCGCCCGCGGCGGCGCGGGCGACCGCGAGCACGATCCGGGACTTGAGCACGTGCCGCAGCGATCCGCCGCGGCACGCGGCGGCCAGCGCGGCCTCGGCGGGCGTGACGGCGTCGGTGGCGCGGCCGCACACCAGGGCCAGCTCCGCGCGCACCCAGCCGGACCGGGCGGCGGGGCGCCAGGAGGGGTGGGTGGCCAGCGCGGGCGCCGCGACGGCGAGCAGCCGCTCCGCGGTCGCCGGGTCGCCCAGCCCCACCGCGTCGGCGGCCAGGCCGACCAGCGCGTCGAGCCGCGCGGCGGCCGCGTCGAGCCCGTCGTCCACGGCGCGCCCGCCGCTGCGCGGTTCACCCTCCACCGATCCGGCGGGTGATCGACCCCCCACCCATCCGCCGGGTGACCACCGCACCAGCGGGTCGCGGCCCGGCGAGCTCGCGCCGACAGGAGCGCACGCGGGCACGGCGCCTGCGGGCAGCCAGCGCCGGCGGGCACGGCGCGACTGCGGGCACAGCGCCAGCGGCGGCACGGCGCAGCGGCGGCACGGCGCTTGCGGGCACGGCGCAGGCGGCCACGGCGCTGGCGGGAGGGGCTGCCGCGCGGAGGGCCGCGGTGGCCAGCCGGAGGCCGCGGGCGTCGTGTGCGCGGGCCGCGGCGTGGCCGCCGAGCTGGCGCAGATGGGCCGCGCGGGTGACGGCCGCGTGCGCGACGAGCCGGAGCGGCACGGTGGGGTCCGCGGCCAGGCGCGCGAGCTCCGCGGCCGCGGCGGCGTAGTGGCCCTGCCCGCCCAGCGCGACGGCGACCAGCCACCGCTCCTCGGCGTCGCGCGCCCCGCGGGGTATGCGGTCCGGCGTCGCCCCGAACGCGGCCTCCCGAGCCGCCGAGGTCACCGCGTGGCGGCGACGAGGGCGTCGACGGCCTCGACGAGCGACGACAGCGGCTGCACCCGCCCGGGCAGGTGCTTACGTCGGCCCAGCCGGGCCCCGCCACGAACACCCGGGCCCGCGGCCGGGTCTCGGGCAGCGCGTCCAGCAGGGCGACGTCGGCGGTCTCCGGGGCCGCGACCACAGCACCACCGCGGCGGGCGCGGTGCGCCGCACGGCCGCGAAGAGCGCCTCGGCGGGCAGGTCGCCGCCCAGCGGCCGCACGGGCACGCCCACGTCGCCGAGCGCGGCCCCGAGCACCATCAACGGCAGCACGTGCTGTTCGTGCGGCATCGCCGGCGAGCAGGACCGGCCTGCCGTCCGGCTCCTCGGCCCTCGCGACGTCGTGCGCGGAGAAGACGGCGGTGACGCTCTGGCTGAGCAGGTGCTCCACCTCCACGCCCGCCCCGGTCGCCGCCCACCGCTGCGCCACGGCGCCGAGCACGGGCCGCACGACGTCGTCCCAGGTGGCCACGACGCCGAGCGCGTCGATGGCCTCGACGAGCACGGTGCGCGCCGCCGGGAAGTCCAGCGCGAGCGCGGCCCGGCCGAGCCCGCGCGCATAGCGGCTCCGCGCCCGGCAGCCGCAACATCGTGCCGCCCGCCCGCGGCCGAGCGTCGTCGCTGACCGCAGGACGGGCCGCCCGCCCGCCGTCGCCAGCGCGTAGCGCGCCGCCTCGGCGGGCGCGACCCCCGAACGAGTGCATGGCGCATCGTTTCCAGCCGCGCGACGTCCTCCGGGGAGTAGCGTCGATGCCGTCCGGGCGCGTGGGCCGAGGGACCGATGCCGTAGCGGCGGTCCCAGGTCCGCAGCGTCGCGGGGGCAATGCCGAGCATCCGGGCCACGGCGGCCACGGAGAGGTGCGGTTCGCCCGCGCGCTCGGGCCCACGAGGCACGACGTCGGGCTCCACCGCACCATCGTGGGCGCGGCACCGCGCAGGCAACCGCACGCGCCACGATCGTCCGATCAATTCCGCTTGAACAGGGTATGACGCGGTTCTACGCTGGGTAGACCCGCGCTGGTAGCCCAGCGACGACAAGGCGGGTGGCGAGCATGGCCGACACGCGGCGACTCCCGACCCCGGTGACCGAGGTCTGGAACTGGCAGATGCGCGGCGCGTGCCGCGGGATGGACAGCGGCTACTTCTTCCACCCCGAGAACGAGCGGGGTCCGGCCCGCGTGCTGCGCGAGAGCCGGGCGAAAGAGGTGTGCCGCCGCTGCCCGGTGATCGAGGAGTGCAGGCGGCACGCGCTCGCCGCCCACGAGCCCTACGGCGTCTGGGGCGGCCTGTCGGAGTCCGAACGCGACGACATCATCCGCGGCCGCACCCGCACCCTGAAGCTGTCCGCCCCGGTGCGGGCGCTGAGGCACGGACGAAGGCCACCTCCCCTTCCGGAGAGGTGGCCTTCGCGGCTTTGCGAGTGCGCTAGTGCCCGTGCCCGTGGCCGTGCCCACCCGCGGCGGCCGGAGCGGGCGGCTCGGGCTTGTCGACGACCGCGCTCTCGGTCGTCAGCACCATCCGCGCGATCGACGCGGCGTTGACCACGGCGCTGCGCGTGACCTTGACGGGGTCGATGACGCCGTCGGCCATGAGGTCGCCGTAGGCCATCGTGGCGGCGTTGAAGCCGTGGCCCCACTCCAGGTCGGCGACCTTGCTGGTGACGACCGCGCCCTCCAGACCGCCGTTGGCGGCGATCCAGAACAGCGGGCGTGGTGAGCGCCTTGCGGACGATCGCCACACCGGTGGCCTCGTCACCCTTGAGCCCGAGGCCGTCGGCGAGCGCCGCCGCCGCGTGGATGAGCGCGGCCCCGCCACCGGGGATGACGCCCTCCTCGACCGCGGCCCTCGTCGCCGACACCGCGTCCTCGATGCGGTGCTTGCGCTCCTTGAGCGCGGTCTCGGTGGCCGCCCCGACCTTGATCACGGCGACGCCGCCGGACAGCTTGGCCAGCCGTTCCTGCAGCTTCTCGCGGTCCCAGTCGGAGTCGGACTCCTCGATCTCGCGCTTGAGCTGCGCGATCCGGCCCTCCACGGCGTCCTTCGGAGCCCGCGCCCTCGACGAGCGTGGTGTTGTCCTTCGTGACCACCGCGCGGCGGACCTTGCCGAGCAGGTCCAGCCCGGCCTCGGCCAGCTTGAGCCCGACCTCGGCGTTGATCACGCTGCCGCCGGTGGCGATCGCGAGGTCGTCCATGAACGCCTTGCGCCGGTCGCCGAAGAACGGCGACTTGACCGCCACGACCCGCAGGGTCTTGCGGATCGAGTTGACCACCAGCGTGGACAGCGCCTCGCCCTCGACGTCCTCCGCCACGATCAGCAGCGGCTTGCCGTCGGCGAGCACCTTCTCCAGGAGCGGGAGCAGGTCGGCGATCGCCGAGATCTTCTCCCGGTGCAGCAGGACGTAGGCGTCCTCCAGCACGGCCTCCATGGACTCCGCGTCGGTGACGAAGTACGGCGACAGGTAGCCCTTGTCGAACTGCAGGCCCTCGGTGATCTCCAGGTCGGTGGAGAGCGTGGAGCCCTCCTCGATGGTGATCACGCCGTCCTTGCCGACGGCCTTGAGGGCCTCGCTGATCAGGTCGCCGATCTCCTGCTCACGCGAGGCGATCGTGGCGACCTGGGCGACGTGGTCCTTGTCGTTGACCGGGATGGCCCGTTCGCGTGAGCACCTCGGCGACCTTCTCGGCCGCCGCGGCGATGCCCCGGCCCAGCGCCGTCGGGTTGGCGCCCGCCGCCACGTTGCGCAGGCCCGCGGCCACCATGGCCTGGGCGAGCACGGTGGCGGTGGTGGTGCCGTCGCCCGCGACGTCGTTCGTCTTGGTGGCGACGGTCTTGGCGAGCTGCGCCCCGAGGTTCTCGAAGGGGTCCTCGAGCTCGATCTCACGCGCGATGGTGACGCCGTCGTTGGTGACGGTCGGGACCACCGAACTTCTTGTCCAGCACGACGTTCCGCCCGCGCGGACCGAGGGTGATCTTGACCGCGTCGGCCAGCTGGTTCACCCCGCGCTCCAGTGCGCGGCGGGTCGTCCTCGTCGAAGCTGATCTGCTTCGGCATGCCTGCCTCTCTCCTTACGCGCGACCGCCGCCCCGGACGGGCCGGGACGGCGGACTCGGCGGTCGGCGTCAGTTGACGACCGCGAGGACGTCGCGGGCGGACAGGATCAGGTACTCCTCGCCGTTGTACTTGACCTCGGTGCCGCCGTACTTCGAGTAGATGACGACGTCGCCGACGGCCACGTCGAGCGGAACGCGGTTGCCGTTGTCGTCGATGCGGCCGGGGCCGACGGCGAGAACCTTGCCCTCCTGGGGCTTCTCCTTGGCGGTGTCCGGGATGACGATGCCGGAAGCCGTGGTGGTCTCCGCCTCGCTCGCCTGGACGACGATCTTGTCCTCGAGCGGCTTGATGGTCGCCACGTCGATGACCTCCCGTTCTAGGGGTGCGATGTGCTTCTGGGTGAACGGGGCATCCCGCCGTCGCGGTGTCGGAACGCCCGTACGATTGGCACTCTACCCACGAGAGTGCCAACGCCTCAACGCCGGGGTAGCGTCGGGTCATGGCGAAGATCGGTGCCTCCGACCTCGACGTGTCCCGCCTCGGCCTCGGCGCCAACACCTTCGGCTGGACCGCCGACCGGGACACGGCGTTCGCGGTGCTCGACGCGTACGTCGAGGCGGGCGGCAACTTCGTCGACACCGCCGACTCCTACGGGCGGCAGAGCTTCGTCGGCGCCTCCGAGGCGATCATCGGCGAGTGGTTCGCGGCCCGGGGGCGGCGCGACGACGTCGTCCTCGCGACGAAGGTCGGCTCGCTCGCCACGCGGCCCGGGCTCTCGGCCGCGAACATCACCGCCGCCGTCGAGGACTCCCTGCGCCGCCTGCAGACCGACCACATCGACCTCTACTGGGCCCACAAGGACGACCCGGACACGCCGCAGGAGGAGACCCTCGCCGCGTTCGACGGGCTCGTGCGCGCGGGCAAGGTACGCGCGATCGGGGCGTCCAACTTCCGGCCCGAGCGCCTGGCCTCGGCGCTGGCGATCTCGCAGCGGGAGGGCCTGGCCGCCTACGTCGCGCTGCAGCCGCACTACAACCTCATGGAACACGCCGAGTTCGAGGCCATGCTGCAGCCCGTGCTCGTCGAGCACGGCCTGTCCTGCGTGCCGTACTACGGGCTGGCCCGCGGCTTCCTCACCGGCAAGTACCGCCCGGGATCCACGGTGGACAGCCCCCGCGCGGAAGCCGCCGCGGCCTACCTCGACGAGCGCGGGCTCACGGTGCTCGCCGCGCTGGACGACGTCGCAGCCACCCGCGGTGCGCCGGTGGCGGCCGTCGCGCTGGCCTGGCTCGCCGCGCAGCCGACGGTGGCGGCGCCGCTCGCCAGCGCGCGGTCGGTCGACCAGCTCGCCGAGCTGCTCCCGACCCTCTCGCTGGCGCTGACCGACGCGGAGGTGGCCGCGCTGTCCACGGCCTCGCGGCTCTGACCGCGGTTCACCAGCACGACGCCCGTGAGCGTGATGCGCCAGCCCGACCACGGTCAGCGGCTCCAGCGGCTGGCCGAGCACCGGCACGGCGAGCACCGCCGTGACCGGCGGCACGAGGTAGAGCAGCCCGCTCACCCCGGCGCCGGTGCCGCGGCGCAGCAGCACGAACAGCAGCACCGCCCCGGCGATCGAGTTCATCACGACGATCCACGCGAACGCCGCGAACCCGGAACCGGTCGCGGGCAACGGGAGGCCGTGCTCGGTCAGCAGGGCCACGGGGAGGACGGCGACGGCCCCGGCGAGCAGCTGGACGGCGGTGCCGGTGCGCAGGTCCATCGTCGCGCCCGTGCGCTTCTGGTAGAGCGTGCCGCCCGCGAACCCGACCAGCCGAGCCCGAGCAGGCCGAGCCCCGCGACCGAGCCGCCGCCCGCGACGACGTGGTGGGCGCCCGCCACGAGCGCGCCGACGAGCGCGAGTCCCGAACCCCACCAGCCCGCCGCGCCAGCCGCTCCCCCAGCACCGGGCCGGCCGCCGCCGCGACCAGCGCGGGGAGAGGCAGAGCACGAGCGCGCCCAGTCCGGCGGGCACCCCGAGCGCAGCGCCCCGTAGGCCGCGCCGAACTGCACACCTTGCAGTAGCACGCCGGTGACGACGAGGTCGCGCCACGCCCGCCGGCCCCGCGGCCACGGCGCCCGCGTCACGTGGCGAGGGCGGCGAGGAGCAGGGCCGCGAGGAGGAACCGCCAGATGGTCAGGGCGAACGGGGGCGTCGCCCGCGTGGCGATCGCGGCCGCGAGGTAGCCGGAGCTCCAGAGCAGGACGAACACCGGGCTCAGCGAGCGCTGTAACAGGTTCATGCGTTACAGCATGAGCACCGCCGATGTAACGTGTCAAGGTGTTACACTGCGGCGGTGAGCACGGAGCACGCAAGCACCGTTGCGGGCACGGCGTGGCTGGACCTGCTGGCCACCCTCGGGCACGCCTACGGCGAGGTGACCATCGAGCGGCTGGGCGATGTCGATGCCCTGCGGGCGTGGCTCGACCACGAGCGGCTCACGCCCACGGCGCCGCTGACGGACGCCGACGTCGCGCAGGCCAGGGCGTTCCGGGAGACCCTGCGGCCGGTGGTGCTGGCGGTGCTCGACGAGCGCGCTCCGGACGTGGCCCCGCTCCAGCCCTGGCTGGACGCCGACGAGCCGCTGCGGGCGGTCGTGCTCGAGGGGCGGCCCGCGCCCGCGCCTCCGTCCACGCTCGCGGCCGCCCTGGCCCGGCTGGCCCGGCAGGCCGTCGAGCAGCTGCCGGACGCCGCGCTGGGGGCCTGCGCCGACACCGAGTGCCGGATGGCCTACCTCGACCCCGGCGGGCGGCGGCGTTGGTGTGCCCCCGAGACGTGTGGGGTGAAGGCCCGCGTGCGTGCGCACCGGGCCCGGGCGCGCGTCAGCCCACCAACACCTGCGTGACCGGGAGCGAGGAGTCCGCGGGCAGGTCCAGCGGGCTGGGCTTCGCCCCCGCGGCGACGAGGTGCGCGCCGAGCGCGGCGACCATCGCGCCGTTGTCCGTGCACAGTCCCGGCCGCGGCACGCGCAGGATGAGCCCGGCGGCATCGCAGCGCTCCTGGGCCAGGGCCCGCAGCCGCGAGTTGGCCGCCACCCCGCCGCCGAGCAGCAGCACGTCCATGCCCCGCTCGCGGGCGGCGCGCACGGCCTTCGCGGTCAGCACGTCGACCACGGCCTCCTGGAAGCTCGCGGCGACGTCGGCCACCGGCACCGCGCGTGCCCGCCCGTTCGAGCGCCTCGACGTGCCGGGCGACCGCGGTCTTCAGGCCGGAGAAGGAGAAGTCGAACGGGGCGTCCCGCGGGCCGGTGAGCCCGCGCGGGAACGCGACCGCGGCCGGGTCGCCCTCGCGGGCGACCCGGTCGATGTGCGGGCCGCCCGGGAACGGCAGGCCGAGCAGCCGGGCGACCTTGTCGAACGCCTCGCCCGCCGCGTCGTCGATCGTGGCGCCGAGCGGCGTGACCGGGCCCGCGATGTCGGGCACGTCGAGCAGGCTGGAATGCCCGCCGGAGACGAGCAGCGCGAGGCACGGCGGGAGCGGGCCGTTCTGCAGGGTGTCGACGGCGACGTGCGCCGCGAGGTGGTTGACGCCGTAGAGCGGCACGTCCCACGCCGTGGCGTAGGCCTTGGCCGCGGCGAGGCCGACGAGCAGCGCGCCGGACAGGCCGGGGCCCGCGGTCACGGCGACGGCGTCGACGTCGCGGGCGGTGACGCCCGGCCGTCGCCATCGCCCGGTGCACGGCGGGCACCATCGCCGACAGGTGCGCGCGGGAGGCGACCTCGGGCACGACGCCGCCGAAGCGGGCGTGCTCGTCGACCGAGGACGCGACCTCGTTGGCCAGGAGCTCCGTGGCGGGACCGGTCGCTGCGGACGATGCCGACGCCGGTCTCGTCGCAGGACGTCTCGATGCCGAGAACGATCAACGGGCGTCCCTCCGCATGGTGTGCGCGTCGGCCCCGCTGGGGGCGTAGTAGCGCCTGCGCAGCCCGACCACCGCGAACCCCTCCGACGCGTAGAGCGCCGTGCGCGGCCGCGTTGTCCGTGCGCACCTCCAGGAAGACGGTGGCGTGCGCGGCGTCCGCGACCGAAAGCAGCGCCCGCAGCAGCGCGCGGCCGATGCCGCGGCCCTGGTGGGCGGGGTCGACGCCGATCGTGTGCACCTCGGCCTCGTGTGCCCGCCACCGCCAGCCCGGCGTAGCCGACGAGGGTCTCGTCCATCCGGGCGGCGACGTAGTGGTAGCCCGCCCGCAGCTCCTCGCGGAACGCCCGCTCGCTCCACGGGTCGTCGCCGGGGAACAGGATCCGCTCCAGCTCGGCGCAGCGCGGCGCGTCCGACGGCAGCAGCGGGCCCAGCGCGACGGTGGCGGTCACACCGTCACCCGCTTGCGGGCGCCGGGTTCCTGCGCGTCGGGGCGGCGCAGGTAGAGCGGCTCCAGCGGGCCCGGGACGACGCCGTCGCCGCAGCGCGGCGGCGGCCACGGCGACCAGGCCCGCGGGCGTCGGCGCGGCCGGGCCGACCACGGGCAGGCCGGTGACCTCGGCGCTCGCGCCCGCCGCGGCGCGCACCTGCGGCATCCGTTCGCGGAGGACGGCGGGCGCGTCGACGTGCGGGCCGTGGGTGCGGCGGCCGTCCTCGGCGTAGGCGGCCCAGTACACCTCGCGGCGGCGGGCGTCGGTCACGACGACGACCGCGCCGAGCCCGTGCGGCGATCGCGTCGAGCGAGCAGACGCCGTGCACGGCGATCCCGAGCGCGTCGCCCAGCGCGGCCGCGGTGACCATGCCGACCCGCAGCCCGGTGAACGGGCCCGGACCGACGCCGGTGACGACGGCGGCGAGGTCGCCGAGCGCGATCCCGGCTTCGTCGCAGGCGGCGACGATCCCGGGCATGAGCAGCTCGGCGTGCTTGCGGGCGTCGTGCGCGACCCGGACCGAGCGCTGGACGCAACCGTCGACGGTCAGCTCGACGACGCCTGCGGTGACGGCGGGCGTGGCGGTGTCCAGGGCGAGTACATGCACAACAGCAGGGAGCCTATCGTGAGTGGAAACAGCGGTCGGAACGACGTTATCCGCTCACGACCTGCACCCTCGCCGTGCGGACGTCGTCGGGGCGCCGGTCGAGGCGGACCAGCAGGTGCCGCTCGGCGAGTCGCTCGGCCACGCCCTCGCCCCACTCCACGGCGACCACGGCCTCGGCCAGGTCGGTGTCCAGGTCGAGGTCGTCCAGCTCGGCCGCGCCACCGAGCCGGTAGGCGTCGACGTGCACCAGCGACACCCCGCCGCCCGGCCCGGCCCGGTGTTCGCGGGCGATGACGAACGTCGGCGACGTGACGGCCCCGGTCACGCCGAGGCCCCGGGCCAGGCCGCGCACGAGCACGGTCTTGCCCGCGCCCAGCGGACCGGTGAGCACGACGAGGTCGCCCGGGCCCAGCCCATCGGGCCAGCCGCTCACCGAGCGCCTCGGTGTCGGCCGCGGTCGGCAGCTCGATCGCGGTGTCCAGCGGGACGCTCACGCTCTCCTCCTCAGCCTGCGCAGGGGCCCGCGGCCGCGGGCGGCGCAACGCCGCAGGAGGTCCGCGAGCGCCTCGTTCATCGCGTCCGCCTGCTCCAGCATCGGCAGGTGGCCGACGCCGTCGAAGCGCACCAGCCGCGCGTCGGGCAGCTCGGCCGCGATCACCTCGCTGTGGCTGAACGGGATCACCCGGTCGGCGTCGCCCGCCGCCACCAGCACCTCGCAGGTGGCGAGCGCGGGGAGGGCGGCGAGCCGGTCGTGGCTGCCGATCGTGTCGACGAAGTCGCTGAGCGCGTCCACCGCGTTGGTGCTGATCATGGTGTCGACCAGGTCCACCAGCCCGGGCGCGACGCTGCGGTCGCCGTAGGCGAGCCTGCGGGTGACCGCCCAGACGACGTCGCCCGCGGCCTTCCGCACCCCCTCCACCAGCGACGGCTGCAGCGCGGCGAGCAGGCCGACGCCGCGGGTCAGCGGGTTGCGCCGGGACAGCCACGTGCCGGAAAGGCCCGAGCTGCCGACCTCCCCCGCCGACGTCGCCAGGAACGCCACACCGGCCACCCGGTCCTTGACCAGCTCCGGGTGCAGGTCGGCCAGCGCCATGATCGTCATCCCGCCCATGGAGTGGCCGACGAGCACCAGCGGGCCCTCGGGGGCGAGCGCGCGGATGACCGCGTCGAGGTCGTGGCCGAGCTGCTCGATCGTGCAGCTCTCCCGGGGGGCGCGCTCGGAGCGGCCGTGGCTGCGCTGGTCGTAGAGCACCACGCGCACGCGGGGGTCGGTGAGGGCGGCGAGGAAGGGGCGCTGGAACTGCCAGGTGCGGCGGTCGAGCGCGAACCCGTGCACGAGCACGACGGTGAGCGCGGGCTTGTCGGCGGCCTCGATCTCCTCGCACGAGAGCCGCACGCCGTCGTCGGCGACGACCGAGGACGGCTCGCCCGCGGACGCCCTCGCTGGTGTCGGAGAGCTGGGTGGCGAGCCTGTCGGCGGTCGGCGGCGATCTTGGCGTGCTGCCGCGCCGCCACCCCGACGACGACGCCGGTGGCCGCCGCCCCGACCGCGCCCGCGAGCACGCCCCAGCCGGGCTGCTTCACGGCGCGGCCCCGATGTGGGTGCGGGTGACCCGCGCGCCGTGCACGCCGGTGACCACCTCGTAGTGGATCGTGTCGAGCTCGTCGGCCCAGTCCTGGGCGGTGGGGCCGCCGGACCCGAAGAGCACCACCTCGTCACCGGCACGGACGTCGTCGTCGCCGCAGTCGACCATGATCTGGTCCATGCACACCCGCCCCACCACCGGGCGCAGCACGCCGCCGAGCAGCACGCGCATGCGCCCGCGCTGTCCGAGGGCACGCGGCACGCCGTCGGCGTACCCGATGGGGACGAGGGCCAGCGTCGTCTCCCGCGGCGTGGTCCAGATGTGGCCGTAGGACACGCCCTCGCCCGGCGGCACCCGTTTGGCCAGCGCGACGCGGGCTCGCAGGGTCATCGCGGGGCGCAGCGGGCTTTCGGGCACGGGCCTGCCGAGCGGGTCGAGCCCGTAGACGGCGATGCCCGGGCGGACGAGGTCGTAGTGCAGGTCGGGGCGGGTGAGCGTGGCGGCGGAGTTGGCCAGGTGGCGCATCGGGTCGAGGCCGCGGTCGCGGGCGGCCTGCCAGGCGGCGTCCAGGCGGGCGGCCTGGCGGTCGAGCGTGGCGTGGTGCGGCGCGTCGGCGTGCGCCAGGTGCGACCAGACGGCGACGACCTGCGCGGCGCCGTCCGCCTCGGCCTTGGCGGCGGCGTCGAGCAGGTCGGGCCAGTCGCCGGGCTGCACGCCGTTGCGGGTGAGCCCGGTGTCGACCTTGAGGTGCAGCCGGGCGGGCCGCCCCGCCTGTCGAGCGCCCGCCAGCACGGCGGCGAGGTGGGCGCGGGAGGCGACGGACAGGTCGATGTCGGCGGCGACGGCGGGCGCGAAGTCGTCGTCGGGCAGGTGGAGCCAGGACAGCACCCGGGCGGCGAGACCCGCGGCGCGCAGCTCCAGGGCCTCCTCGATCGTGCAGACGCCCAGCCAGGTGGCCCCGGCCGCCAGCGCCGCCCCGGCGACGGGGACGGCGCCGTGCCCGTAGCCGTCGGCCTTGACCACGGCCATCAGCGCGGCGTCGGGAGCGGCGGCGCGCAGCACGTCGACGTTGTGCCGGACGGCGGCGAGATCGACGAGCGCCTCGGCGCGAGGGCGGTGCACCCCCGCATCCTCTCATCCGCCTACCGGGCGGGGATGACCTCGACGTCGTAGGCGCCGAAGCGCCGCTCCGCCGTGACGATCGGCACGCCCTCGACCTGCGCCTTGGCCTGCGCGCTCCACTCAGTCCGCGACGTGGTCAAGCGGGAGCGAGCGCAGGGCGGCCGGGATGGCGGCCTGCAGCCGCGAGGACGGGGTGGGCACGCCGTCGGCCGCGAGGTCGGCCGCGCGGGCGTGCACGAACGCCGCGCACCCGGCCGCCCACCACGGTTCGAGCCCGGCGGCGAGCAGCGCGCCGGTGAGGCCGGTGAGGACGTCGCCGGAGCCCGCCGTCGCCGCCCACGAGCCCGTCGACGGATGCACCAGCGTCCGTCCGTCCGGGTCGGCGACGACGGTGGCGTTGCCCTTGAGCAGCACGGTGACGCCCAGCTCGGCGGCGGCGCGACGGGTGGCGGCGATCCGGTCGGCGCCGACCTCGCCCGCGATCCGGGCGAACTCCCCCGCGTGCGGGGTGAGCACCGCGGGCCGCCCGGCCAGCGCCGACCGCAGCTCGTCGTGGTGCGCCAGCAGGGTGATGCCGTCGGCGTCGACCACCACCGGCACGTCGTCGGCGAGGACGGCGGCGAGCACGTCGCGGCCTGCGTCGTCGGTGCCGATGCCGGGCCCGACCGCCCACGCCTGCGTGCTGCCCTGCCGCCGCCACGCGTCGGCGCCGTGACCACCTCGGGCCAGCGGGCCAGCACGGCGTGCGCCGCCGAACCCGCGAAGCGGACCATGCCGCTGGTGGCGAGCACCGCCGCGCCCGTGGCGAGGACGGCCGCGCCGGGATAGGCGTCCGAGCCCGCCGCGACGCCCGACGACGCCCTGGGTGTACTTGTCGTCCGACGGCCCCGGCCGCGGCCACCGCGCCGCCACGTCGGCCGCGGTGAGCACGTAGGCGTACGGCGTGGGCAGGTAGGGGCCGAGCCCGATGTCGACGACGTGCACCGGCCCGCACCGGGGCGCGGCGAGCACGTGGACGGGTTTGCGGGCGCCGAACGTGACGGTCGCGGTGGCCGTCACCGCCGCCCCGTCGACCGCGCCGGTGTCGGTGTCGACGCCGCTGGGCAGGTCGACGGCCAGGACGGGCACCCCGGCCCGCTCCACCGCCGCGACGAGCGCCGCCGCGGGCGCGCGCAGCCCGCCGTGCCCGGAGATCCCGATGATGCCGTCGATCACGAGGTCGGCGCCGGTCAGCGCGGCGAGCCCGGCGGCGTCCGGCGTCGTAGATGCGCCCGCCCGCCCTCCGGAAGGCGGCGAGCCCCTCCGGGTGGGCGCGCTCCGGGTCGAGCAGCACGGCCGCGACGCCCGCGCCCCGGCGGCGCAGCTCCACGCCCGCCCAGAGCGCGTCGCCGCCGTTGTTGCCCGCCCCGACGAGCAGCCCGACCCGCCGACCGGCGGTGCGCCCGAGCATCCGCCGGGCGTGCCGCGCGAGCCCGAACGCGGCCCGTCGCATCAGGATGCCCTCGGGGAGCTGGGCCATCAGGCGGCCTTCGGCCTCCCGGATCTCTTGCGCGGTGTAAACGCCGTCCACGCCGACCGACCGTACTCAGGCCCGTTTGATCGAGTACTTGATGAGGCCGCCGCTGACCTTGGTGACCGTGACCGTGACGTTCATCGGCTTGTCCGCGCTGACGAGCGTGCACCTCGTGACGGCGTTCGACCATGGGCTGCAGGTCGGTGTCGCACGTCGCCGAGTCCACCGGCAGCCGGGCCTGCTGGGTGACCTGCTCGGTGATCTTGTGGGCGAGCAGGTCCTTGGCGATCGGGCGCGCCTCGGTGGTGATGTCGTACTTGACGTTGCTCCCGTCGACGGACGTCACCGTGGCGATCGCGTCGACCGGCTGCCCGTCGACCGTGAACGAGCAGCGCACGGTCTGCCCGACGATGGCGTGCAGGTCCGTCGGGCACGTCACGTTCTGGGCGTCGATGCTCTGCTTCTGCAGCTGGTCCATGATCGTCTTGGCGACGTTGTCCTTGGCCACGACGTCCGAGCACGCAGCGGTGAGGACGACCAGTCCGACGGCGCTCGACGCGAGGAACCGCCCGATCCCGGAAAGGGTGATCATCGGCGGCTCCTCGGTGGTTGTACCCGGACGGTGAGGCCATCGCCCCGGATGACGGTGCCGTTACGGTCGGCTGGGCGGCGCATGGTCCGCCGTACTACGGTCTGCGCTGTGACGCGCACCCGATCAACGCCCCGACCTGCGGCGATGCGCAACGCGAAGCAGGGCCTCGACGAGCTGTCCCGGCCGGGGCCGCTCACCGTGCTGCGCGGGGATCTCGGGATGTCCGGCATCCCGGGCGTCATCTACGCGCCGGAGGAGGGGCTCGGGCTGCCCGCGGTCGCGTTCGGCCACGACTGGCTGCAGCCGCCCGCCCGCTACGCCGACCTGCTGCGCCACCTGGCGTCGTGGGGCTTCGTGACGGCGGCGCCGTCGAGCCACCGCGGGCCGCTGCCGAGCCACGCGGGCTTCGCCGCCGATCTGCGCAGCGCGTTGGAGGTGTGCATCGGCGTGCGGCTCGGCGACGGGCGGATCAGCGTCGACTCCCGGCGCACCGCGTTCGCCGGGCACGGCATCGGGGGTGGGGCGGCGCTCGTCGCTGCGGCGGGGTTCGAGCGGGTGGCGGCGGTGGTCACGCTCGCGGTCGCGCAGACCCACCCGTCCGCGCTCGAGGCGGCCCGGAAGCTCACGGTGCCGGTGCTGCACCTGGCGGCGGGGAAGGACCATGGTCGCGCCGCCCGCGGGGCATGCCGAGCAGATCGCGCTCGCCGCCGGGGGGCCGGTCATCCTGCGCACGCTGCCGAAGGCGACCCACACCGGGTTCCTCGACGGGCGGCACTGGAGCGACCTGCTGCTGGCGGGCGACCCGAACGCCAAGGTCCGGCGGCTCACCCGCGCGCTGGTCACGGCGTTCCTCATGCGGCACCTGTGCGACGAGGACCGGGTGGACCCGCTGGTCGACGGCAAGATCCCCGGCACGGCGCAGCCCCGCGTCTCGCCGGGGTGAGTCGCCGCGTCTCGCCGGGGTGAGTCCCGCGTCTCGACACGGTGAGTCGCGCGTTTCGGCACGCCGCCGTCTCCGGTCGATAGGGCGAGTTTCGCCAATCGGGCCCATGGCGCGCACCCGCTGAGGGACGATCAGGCCATGCACCTGCGACCCGACCGGCTGCGCGCCCACGCAGGCGCCGCCGCCGAGATGGCCGATGCCCTGGCGAGGTTGGGCCGTGCGCCCGGCCCGGCCGCGGAGCCGGTCGACACAGCGGTGGCCCGGGCCCGGCGGGAGCTGGCCGAGATCGAGGGCGCGCTCCGGGCCGCGGCCACCGCGGCCGAAGCGGCCGACCAGGCGGCCGAGCACGCCCTGCGGCGCGTCGGAGATGGGCGGTGACCATCGCGGACCCGAGCCGCCAGTGGTGCGTCGACGCCACGGAATTGCTCCGCGACACGGCGGTACGAGCGGCGCGCCTCGCCTCCGCGGTGGCGCTCGACTGGCTCGACCCCGACGGCCAGGCCTTGGCCACGCGCATCGACGTACTCCGCCGCGAGCTCGACGCGACCGCGCAACAGGCCGCCGAGCTGGCGCGGCGGTTGCCGGAGACCGATCCCGCGCGCCCGGCGTTGGCGAGCGCCCTGGCAGCTGCGCTGCAGGCCGCGACTTCCGGCGGCTATGGACCACGCCTCGGCGACACCGCAGGCGCCCGGGTCGACGACGCCTACGGCGTGCGCATCGCCCAACTGCCCGACCCGCCCGCGCCCTGAGCGCGTGGGCGCGGGGGCGCGGGTGCGTCGCCGGGGCCGACGACGTGCTGTCACGCGGAGCCGCGTGGGACCGCTCGCCCTAACGAGCCGCGGCCACCACCTCGGCGAGCCGCACGGCCATGGCCTTGGCCTGCTCGGCGGTCGCCGCCTCGACCATCACCCGCACCAGCTGTTCGGTGCCCGACGGCCGCAGCAGCACCCGCCCGGTGTCGCCCAGCTCGCGCTCGGCGTCGGCGACCGCGGCGCGCACGTCGTCCGACGCCGCGACCGCCTCCTTGTCCACGACCCGCACGTTCTCCAGCACCTGCGGCAGCACCGTGACGACCGACGCGAGCTCCGCCAGCGTCTTCCGGGTGACCGCCATCCGCGCCATCAGCCGCAGCGCCGTGAGCAGCCCGTCGCCGGTGGTGGCGTAGCGCGGGCAGGACGACGTGGCCGGACTGCTCGCCGCCGAGCGCGTAGCCGCCCGCGCGCAGCTCCTCCAGCACGTAGCGGTCGCCGACCGCGGTGGTGCGCATGGCGATCCCGGCGTCCCGCATGGCCAGGTGCAGGCCGAGGTTGCTCATGACGGTGGCGACGAGCGTGTTCGCCGACGAGCTCGTTCGCGTCCCGCATGGCGAGCGCGAGGATGGCCATGATCTGGTCGCCGTCGACGTCGGCGCCGGACGCGTCGACGGCGAGGCAGCGGTCGGCGTCGCCGTCGTGCGCGATCCCGAGGTCGGCGCCGTGTTCGAGCACCGCCTGGCGCACGAGGCCGAGGTGGGTGGAGCCGACCCCGTCGTTGATGTTGAGCCCGTCGGGCTCCGCGGCGAGCGCGATGACCTCGGCGCCCGCCCGCCGGTAGACCTCCGGCGCCACGGCCGACGCGGCGCCGTGCGCGCAGTCGACCACCACACGCAGCCCGCCGAGCGGCGCGGGTGTGGCGATGCAGCAGGTGGTCGGCGTAGCGGGCGTGGGCGTCGTCGGGCAGGTCGCGGACCCGGCCGATGCCCGCGCCGGTCGGGCGGGCGCCGACGACGTCGAGCCTGTCCTCGACCTCGTGCTCGACAGCGTCGGGCAGCTTGTGCCCACCTGCGGCGAAGAGCTTGATGCCGTTGTCCGGCATGGCGTTGTGCGACGCGGAGATCATCACGCCGAGGTCGGCGTCGAGCGCCCCGACCAAGTACGCCACGGCGGGCGTCGGCAGCACCCCGACCCGGAGCGCGTCGGCGCCCGCCGCGGTGAGCCCGGCGACGACCGCGGCCTCCAGCATCTCGCCGCTGGCCCGCGGGTCGCGACCGACCACCGCGACCGGGCGGTGCGACCGGTCGCGCTCGGCCAAGACGTGCGCGGCGGACGCGGCGAGCGCGACGGCGAGCTCGGGGGTGAGTACCTCGCCGTTGGCGAGCCCGCGCACGCCGTCGGTGCCGAACAGACGCCGCGCGCCCACGGTCAGCGCTTGCTGTACTGAGGCGCCTTGCGGGCCTTCTTCAGGCCGTACTTCTTGCGCTCGATGACGCGCGGGTCGCGCGTGAGGAACCCGGCGCGCTTGAGCGGCGGACGGTCGTCGGGGTCGGCCTCGATCAGCGCGCGGGCGATCGCGAGACGCAGCGCGCCCGCCTGGCCCGAGGTGCCGCCGCCGCCGAGGTTGGCGAAGATGTCGAAGCGCTCGGTCTTGTCCACCGTGACCAGGGGCTCACGGATGAGCTGCTGGTGGAGCTTGTTGGGGAAGTACTGCTCCAGGGTGCGGCCGTTGAGCGTGAACTGGCCGGTGCCGGGCATCAGGCGAACGCGGACGATCGCCTCCTTGCGCCTGCCGACGGTCTGGATCGGCCGGTCGGAGAAGACCGCGGGGATGGGCGCGACGGCGTCGAGGCCCTCGATCTCGACGTCGGTGTCGAGTTCGGGCTCGACGACCTCGATCGACCTCGTCCTCGATGGCCGGGGTCTCGGCGGGCTCGGGCGTGCTCACGGGCTGGTCCTCTTCCTCGGTCGCGGTCACTGCGCGACCTGGTGGATCTCGTACGGGGCGGGCTTCTGCGCGGCGTGCGGATGCTCCGGGCCCGCGTAGACCTTGAGCTTCTTGCCCATCGCCCGCCCGAGGCGGTTCTTCGGCAGCATGCCCTTGATCGCCTTCTCGACGCAGCCGGTCGGGGTGCTTCTCGAGCATCTCGCCGACCGAGCGCTGCCGCAGACCGCCCGGGTAGCCGGAGTGGCGGTAGACGAACTTGTCGGTGCGCTTGTTGCCCGTGACCGCCACCTTCTCGGCGTTGACGATCACGACGAAGTCGCCGGTGTCCATGTGCGGGGCGTACATCGGCTTGTGCTTGCCACGCAGCAGCGTGGCGGCCTGGGCCGCGAGCCTGCCGAGCACGACGTCGGTCGCGTCGATCACGTGCCAGGCGTGGGTGATGTCGCCAGGCTTCGGGCTGTACGTGGACACGGACCTACCTCGTTGCTGTCGTGTGCCCGAGCGCCACCCGCAGGCGTGCGCTCGAACGGTGTCTGGTGCGCGGGTGCGGCGGGGACGCCCGGTGACCGGGCCGCGCGGAGCTTCACCCACTGCACGTCGAAGAACGAGGGTACCCGCCGGTCCGAAGCAGGGTCAAAACGCCCCCCACCTCGCCGGCGGGTACCGCGCCCGGCGTGCCGCGGATCACCTCCACCGCGCGGCGTTGGCGCTCTCCGCCTGCCGGTAGCTGTCGTTCGCGGCGCCGAGCGCGACGCCGATCTGGCCCAGCACGGCGGTGAGGTCGGCCGCGGCCGTATCCCACTGCTTCTGCCGGACCTGGTAGTCCTGCGCCGCCGCGCCCTGCCAGCGTCGCGACCATCGGCGCCAGGAACCGGCGCAGGTCCTCCAGCTGGGTCGTGATGCGCGCCGCGGTGCCCGACACGTCGGACTGGGCCGCCGCCAGCGCACCGAACGTGACCTTGATCTCCGATCCGATGCTCATCGTCTTCTCCTCCTCAGCCCAGCGCGTTGCTGATCGACGTCATCGCGGCGGCCTGGTCGTCCTCCTGCCGCTGGTAGGTGGCGCGCGACCCGTCGATCGCCTGCCCGATGCCGCCGAGGGCCTGGTTGAGCGAACGGGCGTCGGTGTCCCAGCGGGCCATCAGCTGGGCGAACTGGGCCGCCGCCCGGCCGACCCACGCCCCCGCGAGCGGCTCCAACCGGCCGCGCAGCGCGGTGAGCTCGCCCTGCACCGCCTGGTTGACCCCCGCGACGTGCTGCGCCGCCCTGGCCATCTCCTCGGTGGTGGTGCCGAAACCGTCGACTGCCATGCCGGCCTCCCCTTCCTGCTCGCGCGCCCGGGGATTCCGGGGCGTCGGGTACGACCGTGGCACCCGCGGAGGTCGCCGCGTGGCGTTTCGGGAGAACGGTTTGCAGGTGCAAATCATGCGCGCCGGATTGATCCGCACGACGACCGCGCACGCCGCCCGCACCGCGTCCGTACCCGGCCGGGGTGTGCCTGCACCCGACGGACAGCTGGGCGTCGCCGTCGAGCACGACGGACCACTCGACGACGGCGCCGTCGCGCTCCTGCTGCCGGTACGTCGTGACGGAACGCCCGCCGACCTCGGCCACTGCCGTAGTCCGACAGCCGCGCGCCCGCCGCGACGGACTGGTCGAACGCGGCCCGCATCTCGGCCGCGGCCCGTTCGGGCTCGGCGGCGGCGTCGTAGCCCAGCGGGGTGCGCTCGACGGCGATGAGATCGGTGCCCTGCGGCGCCCCGACCCGGGTGAGCAGGCTGCGCCGCCGCTCGGGCAGGCCGCCGGTGTGCTCCCACCCGGCCGGGACGTCGAGGCGGTAGCCGTACTGGACGAGGACGCCCGGCAGCCGGTGCGGCGACCAGGCGGCGCCGTGCATCGGCACCGCGACCGCCGTGCCCGCCCCCGCGAGCGCCGCCGACCAGCACCGCGGTGAGCGCCGCGCTTCCCCAGCGGCGGACGCGGCCGACCGGCGGGAGCGCGGGCAGATACCGGGGCGGGGCCTGCTCGGCCGCGCTCGCCTGCTCGGCGGGTGGCGGCGGGCCCAGGGCCAACGCGCCGAGCACGGCGGCGAGGTCGGGGCTGCGGGGCCACCCGCACGTCGGCGGCGAACCCCGCGGCGTCGACGCGTTCGGCCAGCAGCGGACAGCGCGCCACGCCGCCCGTGAGCAGCACGGGGACCGGCTCTCCCGCCGACCGCGACGACCGCGGCCAGCGCGGCGACGGCCTCGTCGAGCAGCGGGGTGAGCGCGGCCCGCACCTGCTCCGCCGTCGACCCGCAGAGATCCGTAGCGGGTCTCGGGCAGCAGCGAGAGCGCCTCGCGCACCCGTCGGGCGTCCGGCGGCCGACGCCCCGGGCAGGAGCGCCCGGACGGCGAGGTCGAGCCGGTCGCCGCCGACCCCGGACGATCGGCGCGCGACGATCCGGCCCGCCTGCAGCAGCGTGGCCTCGGCGCCCGACCGCCCGACGTCGAGCACCGCCCGCGCGGGTGTGCCCGCCGCCGGCCGCGACCGGCGCGGCGACCCGCCGGAACCGGGGCGCGACCGCCGTCGCGGCGTCGAGCCACGCCTGCACCGACGCGGGCGGCCGCCCCGGCGGGTGCACGACGACGACCTCGGCGACGTCCGGCCCGACGATCCGCCGGAGCACCGCGCGGCAGCTGCGCACCCGGTCGTCGCGGGCCGGGTCGACCCGTGCGCCCGAGCCGCCGGGATCGCCGTCGGGGTCGACGCCGAGGTCGACGTCGAGGTGAACGGCGGCGCGGGCGGGCAGCTCGGCGAGCAGCCGCGGTGTGCCGCCGGTCGTGCTCGCCACCCGCACGGCGTGCCTGCCGGGGGCCACCGCCACCCGCGGACCGATCACCCCGGCCCCTCGCCCGGCCACGCCAGCTGCACGCGCCGGGCGCCGCGCCGCCGGTCGACCAGCATGCCGCGGCCCGGCGGCTGCGGGCTCGCCTTGACCGTCTCGACCAGCGCGCCCTCGTCCGGGCTGCCGTTGAGCACCAACCCGGGCGCGCCGAGCTCGCGCAGCCTGCCCAGGAGCGGGTCGAACAGGGCTCGGCCGGCCCCGCCGCACCGGCGCGCGACGACCACGTGCAGCCCGACGTCCTTGGCCTGCGGCAGGAACTCCACGATCGGCAGCAGCGGGTGCAGCGCCGCGCCCGGCGGCGCGACGAGGTCGTAGTCGTCGACCAGCAGGTAGACCTCGGGCCCTGCCACCAGCTGCGCTCCCGCAGCGCCCGCGGGGTGACCTCGGGGCCGGGAAGCCGTTTGCGCAGCGACTCCGCCAGCGCCCGCGCCGCCGCGGCCGTCTGCTCCGGGGTGCTGGCGTAGCCGATCAGGTGCGGCCTCGGGCACCGCGCCGAGCAGCCCCCGACGCGGGTCGACGACGATCATGCGCGCCTGCTCCGGGGTGTACCGGCCGACGATGCCGTGCGCGACCAGCCGCAGCAGTGTGGTCTTGCCGCTCTCGGCGTCGGCGAAGCACACCAGGTGCGGCTCGGCGGCCGGGTCGAGCTCCACGCGCGCGAGCCGGTCCTCGTCGACGCCGAGCGGGATGCCGGGGCCGCCGGGCGGGAGGTCGGCCAGGTCGATGCGCGACGGCAGGAGCCGCACCGGCGCGAACGCCGGGCCGCTCCAGGCGCCGGCAACCCGGGCGACGAGCGCCGCCATGTCGGCGTCGGCGGCGCCGCGCGGGGCGGCGAGCACCAGCGGAGCGCCGTCGGGCGCGAGGCCGTGGCCGGGGCGGGCGGGCACGGCGGCGGCGCGCCGCCGGTCGACCTCCGACTCGGCGGGCTCCCCCAGCCGCAGCTCCAGCCGGGTGCCGAGGAGGTCCTTGAGCGCGGGCCGCAGCTCCGACCACCGCGTGGCCGACACGGCCAGATGCAGCCCGTAGGCCAGCCCCTGCGCGGCCAGCGGGCAGCAGCCGGGCCTCCAGGTCGTCGAAGTCCGTGCGCAGGGTGAGGTAGCCGTCGACGACGAGCAGCAGATCGGTGGCGGGCTCGTCGGCGAACTCGCCCGCGGCGCGGCGCGCCCGGAACGCCTCCACCGAGGTCACCCCGGCCTCGCGGAACAGCCGCTCCCGACGGCCCAGCGCGGCGACCCAGCTCGGCGACGGTGCGGCGCACGAGATCGACCTCCTGCCGGTCGGCGACCGTGCCGACGTGCGGCAGCCCGGCGAGCGGCCGCAGCGCGCCGCCGCCGAAGTCGAGCACGTGCACGCCGATCTGCGCCGGGGTGTGGGTGAGCGCGAGGCCGAGGACCACCGACGCGAGCCCGCTCGACTTGCCCGCCCGCGGCCCGCCGACCACCGCGAGGTGGCCGGACGCGCCGGAGAGGTCGACGACGAGCGGGTCGCGCCGCTGCAGGTAGGGCCGGTCGACCAGGCCGACGGCGCCTGCAGCGTGCCGCGTCCCGGCCGCGCGACCGAGCACCTCGTCCAAGGGCGGCGGCGCGGACAGCGGCGGCAGCCAGACGCGGTGCGCGGGCGCCCCCGCCCGGCCAGCGCGGCGATGATCGTCTCCAGGACGGTGGGCGCCTCGTCCGCGGGGCCCGGCGCGCGGCGGGCGGCGCGGCCTGCGGCACCGGCCCGACCACGAACGGGTACGCCCGCGGCGGCCCGACCCCGCCCGCGGCGATGGCCGCGCCGGCCGGCGCCGGACACGTAGGCGCCGCGGAACCGCACGAGCTCGTCGCTGCCCGCGGCGAGGAACGCCGAGCCGGGCGTGGGCGGCAGCTGGTGCGCGTCGGGCACGCCGAGCACCGCCCGCGACTCCGACGCCGAGAACGTGCGCAGCGCGATCCGGTAGGACAGGTGCGACTCCAGCCCGCGCAGCCGGCCCTCGTCCAGCCGCTGCGAGGCCAGGAGCAGGTGCAGGCCGAGCGAGCGGCCGAGGCGGCCGATCGTGACCATCAGGTCGATCAGCTCCGGGCGCTGGGCGAGCAGCTCGGAGAACTCGTCGACCACGACGACCAGCGCCGGGAGCGGCGGCAGCTCGGGACGGGCGCGGCGCGCGGCGGCGTAATCGGTGACGCTCACCAGGTTGCCCGCCGCGCGCAGGATCTCCTGGCGGCGCATGATCTCGCCTGCCAGCGCGTCGGCCATCCGGTCGACCAGCGTGAGCTCGTCGGCGAGGTTCGTGATCACGGCCGAGACGTGCGGCATGCCCGCGAGGCCGAGGAACGTGGCGCCGCCCTTGAAGTCGACGAGCACGAAGTTCAGCGCCTCGGGCGGATGGGTGGCGGCCAGCCCGAGCACGAGGGTGCGCAGGAGCTCGCTCTTGCCGGACCCGGTGGCCCCGATGCAGAGCCCGTGCGGCCCGCTGCCGCCCTGGGCGGACTCCTTCAGGTCCAGCACGACCGCGGCTCCGCGCTCGTCGACGCCGATCGGCACCCGCAGCCGGTCGGCCGCGGCGCGCCGCCACCGCGCGCGCAGCGCGTCGATCCCCGCGGGCCCCGGCCGCAGCCCCAAGCAGGCCCGGCAGCCCGGGGGCGGCCCGCGCGGCGGCCTCGGAGACGCCCGCGGGCCGGTAGCGCGCCAGCCGTCGGGCCATCGCCGCAGCCTGCGGCGGCGCCAGCGCGTCGGGCACGCCGACCGCCACCGGTTCCGCGTCCGTGCACCACCCGTTCCAGACCGTCGGCCGTCGACCCGCAGGCGCACCACCGACGGCGCGGGCCGCCGCCCGGCAGGCGCCCCGACCCGCAGCACCGTGACGCCGGAGGCACCCGCCCACGGCCCCATCGCGTCGGCCACCCCGTCCACGACGACGAGCAGGTGCGGCCCCGGCGCGGGCTCGGCCGCCCACCAGCGGCGCAGCGTGTCGACCTCCGGCGTGAACATCCGCAGCGGGCCCGCGCCGTCGCGCAGCCGGGGATGGGCGTTGTGCGGCAGCCACTTGGCCCACTCCCAGGCGGCCAACGCCGCCGGGCGCGGCGACCACGGCGAGCCGCGCGTCGGCCGGGCTGTGCCACAGCACGAACTGCGCGACGACCGCCCGGGCCAGCGCGCGGGCGGCGGCGCCTTCGGGCTCGAGCCAGATCGTGGCCGTCTCGCGCAGCGACAGCGCGACCGGCAGATCGGGCACCACGGTGTGCGCCATGAGGAACCGGCGCAACGCGAGCGCGGTGACCGGCTCCAGCCCGTCGGGCGGCCCCGTCTCCGGCGGGATCAGGCGGGTGGCCAGGCGTTGGGCGCCGCGACCGATGCGCACGTGCCCGAAATCGGCGATCCGCGGTGCTGCGCTCCCAGAGCCGTGCCGCCCGCGACGACGGCGGGCCACGCCTCGGGCTCGGGGTGCACGGCCTCCGCGCGACGCCCGCTGCGCCGCGGCCGCCGCCTGCACGGTGCGGCGCATCTGGCCGAGGTAGCGCAGGTAGTCGCGGCGGCTCTCGTCGATGGTCGACGTCCGCGCGGCACCGCCGCGGCCGCCGCCGGTGGCCATCATGCCGAGCGTCGAGATCGCGAACATGCCGCCGAACAGCCACGACGTGGGGTTGCGGACACCGAGCACGACGACGAAGCCGAGCGATCCCACCAGCATCACCAGCGGCAGCAGGCGCGTGAGAACGCCGCCCGGAACCACCTTCTCCGGCTCCGGCGGCGGCCTGCAGCGCCAGCTCGCCGTCCGGTGACGGCGGCAGCTCGCGGTGTGGCCGCACGACCTCGACCGTGCCCATGAGTTTCTCCAAACGGCCCCGCGGAAGGGACCCCGGCGGCGATGCTAGGCAGCGCCCCCGACATTTCGTGGGCGTTTGGAGAAAGGAGGCGCGAGGGTGGCCGAGCAACCCTTCTGCAGGCTCACCGTGCTGGCGCCGCGGCATCGGGTGGACGTCGCGCTGCCGTGCGGACGTGCCGGTCGCGGAGCTGGTGCCGATGGTGTTGGAGCTGGTCGGCGAGCCGGCGGCGGCGGCCCCGCCGCGGCCGTGGCGGCTGTCGGGCATCGTGGGCGGCCCGCTGCCCGCCGCCGCCACGCTCGGTGAGCTCGGTGTGCTCGACGGGGAGCTGCTGCGCCTCGGCCCGGCCACCCCCGTCCCCGCGGCGCCGGTCTTCGACGACCCGGTGGACGCGGTCGCCGCGCGCGCCGCGGCCGTGGGCACACGAGGGCACCGGTTCGAGGCGGCCGCCGTGCTCGCGGTGGCGGCGGCCGCGGCCGTGCTGCTCGGCGCGGGCGGGCCGGGCTCGGTGCCGCCGGCGCTGCTCGCGGGTGTCGGCGCGGTGCTCGCGGTGGCGGGCGCGGCTCGGCTCGCCGACCCGGCGGCGACCCGGCGCTCGCGCGCGGCACCGCACTCGCCGGGGTCGCCCTGGCCGCGGCGGCGGGCTGGGCCGCGGTGCCCGGTGCGCCGGGTCCCGGTGCCGCTGATGGCGGCCGCGGTCGCGGCCGGGCTCGCCGCGGCCGCCGCCCAGCTGCTGCTGCGGGTGGTGGCGCCGACGCTCGTCGCGGCGGGCGTGGTCGCCGTCGTCAGCGCCGCGGCCGTGATCGCGGTGCGGCTCGGCGCCACACCGGTCGCGGCGGCGATCGGGAGCAGCGGCGCTGGCGGTGGTCGCCGCGCCCCTGCTGCCCCGCGCCGCGATCCGACTCGCAGGCCTGCCCCGACCGGTCGTGCCCGCCGACGAGGCCGAGCTGACCGACGACGACCCGCCGCTGCCCCCGGCCGAGCTCGCCGAGCGCGCCGACCTCGCCCGCGGCTACCTCGCCGGGCTGGCCGGGGCGGCGGCGGTGATCGCCGCGGCGGGCGCGCTGGTCGCGGCGTTCGCAGGCGGGTGGGCCGGGCCGGTGTTCGCCGGTGTCACGGCGGCGGTGCTTGCTGCTGCGCGCCCGCGGCTACGCCGACGCCGCGCCCGCCCGCACCGCGCTGGCGGCGGGTATCGGCACGGGCATCGGCCTGGCCGCCGCGGTGGCGGGCCCGGGCTCGCCGCCGAGCCTGGTCGGCCTGCGCGGCTGCTGCTGGTGGGGGCGGGAGCGGGCATCGCCGCGCTCGACGCCGCGGCGCGCGGGATGCGCCCCGAGATCTCCCCCGTCCTGCGGCGCACGGTCGACCTGATGGAGGGGCTGCTCGTCGCCGCCGCCGTGCCGTTGGCGTTCGCGGCGATGGACCTGTTCGAGCTGGTGCGCGGGTGGTGACCGTGGGCAGGCCCACGACGGCGGCCACCGACCCGCGCGGTGCTCGGTGATGCGGGCCGTCCGGAGAGGGGCGCGCCCCGTCGTCGCGCCTTCCGACTCGTGCGGTGCTCGATGACGCGGGGCGCCCGGATGGGGACGCGGTCCGCCGCGGCGGTCGCAGCCGCCCTGCTTGTCGGCGCGGCCACACCGCCGTCGGCGCCGTTGCCGACGGCGGCTGCAGCTGTCACCGCCGCACCGCCGTCGGCGCCGATCCCGACGGCAGCCACCGCTGTCACCGTCGCGGTCGCGGCCACGCCGTCGCCCGACCCCCCGGCTCCGCAGGCGAACGGGCCCGGCTCGGGGACAGGCGCCCGCGATGCCGCGGCGACGCAGCCGGGCGTCGATGCGGCCTCGGTCGCGGTGCCTGCGCCGCCACCGTTGCGCGTGGGCGCCCCGTCCGGCGCCCGGCCCGGACCCACCCCCGGTCTGCGGGCCCCCGAACGGTGCACACCGCCCGTGGCCGACACCGCACCGTCCCCGGCCGAGTCCGGCGCCGACGCGGCTGCAGCTCGCCGCGGCCCACCGGCTCGCGACGGGCGCGGGCCAGGTCGTCGCCGTGATCGACACGGGCGTCACCCCGCACCCGCGCCTTGGCAACCGGCTGCGCGGCGGCGGCGACTACCTCACCGGCGGCACCGGCCTCGCCGACTGCGACGGTCACGGCACGGCCGTCGCCGGGATCATCGCCGCCTCCGAAGGGGGTCGCGACGATGGCGGCGTCGAAGGCATCGCGCCGGCCGCGCAGGTGCTCGCCATCCGCCAGTCGAGCCCCTCGTTCGCGGTCGCGGGGCCCGACGGCGCCCCACGCCCCGCGGGGGACGTCCGCACCCTGGCGGAGGCGATCGTGCTCGCGGTCCGCTCCGGTGCCACCGTGATCAACATCTCCGAGGCGGTCTGCCTACGCGCGCGACAGGCGGCCACGCAGGGCGCTTCGATCCAAGCGGCGTTGCGGCTCGCGGCCCGCTCGGACGTCGTCGTCGTGGCCGCCGCGGGCAACGCGGGCGTCGGGTCGTGCGCGGGCGCCGGACAGGAACCCGTCGACCAGGTGGCGCTCCCCGGCTGGTACGGCGACGACATCCTCACGGTCGGCGCGGTCGGCCCCGACGACGCGCCCGCCGCGTTCACCGTGCCCGGCAGCCTGGGTGGACGTCGCCGCCCCGGGCAGCAGGCCTGCGCTCTCTCGCCGTCGACGGCGGAACGACCGGCGTCGACGTCGACGGCACGAGCTTCGCAGCGCCCTGGGTGGCCGGGCTGGCCGCCCTGCTGCGCGAGCGCTTCCCGAAGCTGACGGCCACGCAGATCGTCGACCGCATCCTGGCGACGGCCCGACGACCCGCGGGCGCACGATCCGCGCTCCAGATCGGGCGGGGCGTCATCGATCCGGTCGCCGCGCTCACGGCGGTGCCCGACGTGCTGGCGCCCGAGACCGGGCCTGCGGCGACCGCCGTGTTGCCCGGCACGGCAGCACGCCCGACACCTACCCCATCCGGCCCCTACGTGCCGATCGCGGCCACCGCCGTACTCGCGGCCTGCTGCGCCGCCGTGGCCGGGCGGGCACGGCGAGCCTCCGGCGGTTGACGCAACTCGTAGATTGCCATAATGTAGCAATTCAATAGTTGCTACAGGGTGGGGAGTGCGCCATGAGCAGTTGCGAGGTCCTGAACGAAAGGCCGCCGTCGACAGGCGAGCGCGGCAGCGGTTCCCGATTCGACGCCGGGCAACGCGTAGTGCTGCTGGTGCTGTTGGGAGCCGGGTTCACGTTGTCGGTCGACTTCTCGATCCTCAACGTCGCGCTGCCCGAGGCCGGGGCGGGCATCGGTCTGGGGGTGGACCGGTTCTCCTGGATCGCCACCGCGTACGCGCTGCCTGCGGCAGGCTTCACCCTGCTGTTCGGCAGGCTCGGGGACATCGTCGGCAGGCGTCGGGTGTTCCTAGCCGGAATGGCGCTGCTCGCGGGCGCTTCGCTGCTCGGCGGAATCGCCGCCGACGTCGAGACGCTCCTCGCCGCCCGGGTGCTGCAGGGGCTCGCGACGGCGATGTCGCTGCCCACGGCCCTTTCGCTGCTCACGACGAGCTTCGCCGACGGCCCGTTGCGCGAGCGCGCCCTGGGCATGAACGGGGCGCTGCTGTCGGGCGGGTTCACCGTCGGCGCGCTGGTCGGCGGCGTCCTCGTGAGCGCGCTCGGCTGGCGCGCGGCGTTCTTCGTCAACGTGCCCGTGGCCGTGACGATCATGGTCGTGGCGCCGCTCGTGGTCGCCGAGAGCGTGCGGCCGCAGCGGTCGCGGCTCGACGTCCCCGGCGCGGTCACGGTGACCGGAGGCCTCCTCGCGCTCGTCTACGCGGTCGTGGAGCGGCATCTCGGCGCGGCGGCCGTCGGTGTCGTGCTCCTGTCCGCGTTCGTCGTGGTCGAGCTGCGGGCGGACGCACCGCTCGTCCCGCTGCGCATCCTGCGGCGCCCGTCGGTGAAGTGGGGCAACCTCGCCGGGTTCGCGGTGTTCTCCACCGAACCGGCGATGATCTTCCTGATGACGCTCTACCTCCAGCAGGTCCTGCATCTCACGCCGCTGGCCACCGGCTTGGTGTTCGGCGTCCCGGGCCTCGCGTCCGTTGTGTCGGGCGTGGTCGCCGGACGGATCGTCGGGCGGCTCGGTCGGCGTCGGGTCCTCGTGACGGCGATGGCGGTCCAGGGCCTCGCCACCGTCCCGCTGCTCGCGATCGGCCCCGATCCGGCGGCGCTGGCCATCGTGGTTCCGTCGCTCTTCGTCGGGTTCTTCGGCCACGTCGCCGCGATCGTGGCCTTCACCGTGACGGCCACGTCGGGTCTGCCGGACGGCGAGCAGGGCCTGGCCACCGGCCTCACGTCGATGACCCAGCAGGTCGCCATCACCGTCGGCATCCCGGTCCTCGGCGCCGTCGCCGCGACCCAGGCCGGCCAGCTGGAGGGCATCCGGCTGGCGCTCGGCGCCGTCGTCGCCGTCACGCTGGTCACGGCCGTGCTCGTCGGGTTCGGGTTGCGCCCGCGCCTGCCGGTCCCGGGCCCCGGGCGCACCCCGGCCGGGTTGGCGTAGCGCCACGCCGCCGCACCAACGCCCTGCGCGCACCCCGTGCGTCCACTTCGCACCCCGTTCGTCGACTGCGCACCCCATCGGCGAGGTGCGAAGTGCGGCAAAGGGGTGCGAAGTGCGGCGCAACGGGACGCACAGGCGGGCGGGCGGGCGCGACGGGGCCCGGGGCGCGTGCGCACGCGGCGAGGCGGCCGCGACGGGGCAGACGAGCGCGACGATGGGCGCGTCTGCGCACCTCAGCCCGGCGACGCGTCGATGGCGCGGCCCGCGTCGGCGAGGTCGAGGGGTCGGCCCGAGGGCAGGAGCCGCAGCGCGGCCTCGGGCGCGGGCGCGACGGCGGTGGTGACGACGCCGAGGGCGGCGGCGGTGGGGTCGTCCGCCACCCCGTACCCGACGCCCGCGGCCGAGACCAACCACAGCGGCCCGGCGCCTGCGGCGCGGCCGGGACCGGTGGCGCGCACCGCGCCGCCCGCCCCGACGGCCACGGCATCGACCTTCCCGCCCGGCCCGTCGGCCTGCGCGAGCGTGACCCGCGCCGCGCCCGCGGCCAGCGGGAGGTCGTGGCCGAACCACACGCCGCCGTCGGGCCGGTCCGGGGTCCACGTCCAGCACGTGACCGGCGCCTCGTCCGGCTCGACGACCCGCACCGGGCCGTGCGGGCCAGCCCGCGATCGCCAGCGTGTCGACGAACGTGGCCCCGCCCAGCACGTCGGCGCCCACCGACCGGATCTCGCGGGCGTCGGAGGCGACGACGAGCAGGTCGGCAACGGCCCGCGGCACCTCCTGCAGCCCGCCGTCGAGCACGGCGAAGTACTGCTGCCCATCGCCCACGCCTGCGGTGAGGACGTCGCCGACCCGGCCCGGCAGGCCCGGGGGCGCCCGATCGCCGCGGTTCGGGACGACCGGCGTGGCCAGCGGTGGCCCTTCCGGCAGCACGGACACCAGCGCGCCGGTGGCCGCCCGCGGCAACCGCCCCGCGAGCCGGAACACGGCGCGCACGGCGCCGTCGCCGTCGTCGACCCGGTGCCGCAGCCCGCCCGCGACCAACCACGTGGTGTCGCCGGGACCGGCCAGGAGCACCCCGTCGCCCGCGCCGACGGGCGGCCGCGCCGCGGCGTCACCGATCACCGTGGTGCCGGTCAGCGCGCCCTTCGCGTCGACCGCGTCGCACACCGCCCAGCTCGCCCGGATCGTCGCCTCGGGCGTGACGGCCACCGCCCCGGGCACCGCCGCGGCGGGGGTGCGGGGCGCCGTCGCCAGCGACTCGTCCGGCACGACGGTGGCGGTCGCCGTGCCGGGGTCGCCGCCCGCGGAGCCACCGGAGCGCAGCGCGGCGAGCACCAGCCGCGCCGCGGGCAGGTCGGCCACCGGGACCAGCCGCTCCGGGTCGTGCGCGACCGCGTACATCGCCCCGGACGGCGCGCCGATGACGACGGCCTCGTGCCGCCAGTCCGGGCTCGGCACGAGCACCGCCCACACCGCCGCCCCGCACAGGCCGAGCAGCCCCAGCACCACACCGGCCAGCGCCGCGCGCCGCTGTGACCGGATCTGCTCGTGCAGCGGTACCGGATCGCCGCGCACCAACGCCGCCTCCATCCGGCGCAGGCCGAAGCGGTAGGCGTCGGCCTGGTCCCGGGTCGCCGGAGCCCGGAGCGCGCTCGTGCGGGGCACAGCCCGACGCTAACCCGCAGGCCCCGCGCTTCGTGGGCGATCGGCGAAACTGGGGCCATGCGCGTGCGCCGAATCGTCGATCTCTCCGTGCCGCTCGGACCGGACACCCAGGTCTACCCGGGCGACCCCGTGCCCCGGCTCACCCGGCACGCGACGCTCCCCCGCGACGGCTACAACCTCCTCGCCCTCCACCTGGGCAGCCAGACGGGCACCCACGTCGACGCGCCCTACCACGTGCGCGCCGACGGCCTGCCCGTCGACGCACTCGACCCGGCCCTCTGCACCGGTGCGGCGACCGTGCTCGACCTGCGCGGCACCCCGGCGAAAGCACCGATCACCGTCGATCGGATCGGGGACGCCCCGCTCAACCCCATCGTGCTGATCCACACCGGCTGGGCCCGCCACTACGGCACGCCCACCTACTTCGACCACCCCTTCCTGCACCCCGACACGGTGCGCCGCCTGCTCGACCGCGGTGTGCGCACCTTCTGCATCGACGCGCCGAGTATCGACCCGACCCCCGACAAGAACCTGGCCGCGCACCTGCTCGTCGCCGACGCGGGCGGCGTGATCGGGGAGAACTTCCGCAACCTCGAGCTGGTCGATTGGCCCGACCCGGTCGTCTCCTGCCTCCCGCTCAAGCTGGTCGGGGCGGACGGGGCGCCCGTGCGTGCCGTCGCTATGCAGCTAGCCGACGGAGATGGCGTCCAACCGCTCCCGCAGGAACGGCGCTGACACGACGGCAGGCAGGTCCGCGCGGCGCCCCACCGGCGGCGCGAGCGGCGTGACCAGCGCGTCGTGGTCGAGCTCGAAGAAGAACACCAGCGACACGAGCTCCTCGTGCGGCGCCCCGGCCTGCGGCGGCAGCACCCGGTGCCGCCCCGAGCGCCACCGCAGCCCCGTCCAGTGCGCGAGCAGGTCACCGATGTTGACGGTGAACGCGTCCGGGTCGTACGGCGCGTCCACCCAGCCCCGCCCCTCGATGTCCACCTGCAACCCGCCCGCGCCCGGCTCGCGGTCGAGCACGGTGACCGTGCCGAAGTCGGTGTGCGGGCCGATCCGGAACTGCCCCGGGAGCGGCGTGCCGACCTCGGTCAGCGGCGGGTAGCGGTTGATGTTGAACGTCCAGGTGGGATGCCGCGCCAGCGCCCCGAGCGGGTCGGCGGCCAAGCCCAACGCGGTGGCGCACAGGCCGAGCAGCTCGCGCGACACGGCCGTCATCGCGGCCAGGTAGCGCTCCGCGGTCGGGCGCAGCTCAGGGACCTCCGACGGCCACACGTTCGGCGGGAACCACACGGCGTCGACGGAAGGGTCGCCGGTCGGCGTGGCGGGCCCGACCGCGAACGACTCCTTGAGGTCCGGCGGGAATTCGACGGCGTCCCCACCACCGAAGACGTCGGCGTTCCCGTTGGACTCGACGCCCGGCGCCAGCCAGCCCCGCCCGCCGATCCGGGCGGCGTACCGCTCCTTCACCGCCGACGGCAACGCGAAGAACCGCCGCGCCGCCCCGCGCAACTCGGTACGCAGCCCCGGGTCCACCCCGTGCCCCGTGACCAGCAGGAACCCGGCCTTCTGCAGCGCCTCGTCCACCGCGGCCGCGTCCGGCGCCCGCAGGTCCACGGTCGGAATCACGTGGGCTCCCCGATGTCCTCGTTCCACAGCTCCGGCCGCGCGGCGATGAAGTCGGTCATGAGCGCCACGCACCGCTCGTCGTCCAGCAGCGTGACCGCCACGCCGTGCTCGGCCAGCCAGTCGTGCCCGCCGGAGAACGTGCGCGCCTCACCGACGAGCACCGCTCCGATGCCGAACTGCCGCACCAACCCGGAGCAGTACCAGCACGGCGACAGCGTGGTCACCATGATCGTCTTGCGGTAGTCGCGCTGGCGCCCCGCGGCCCGGAACGCCGCCGTCTCGGCGTGCATGGACGGGTCGTCGTCCTGGACCCGACGGTTGTGACCGCGGCCGAGCAGCGTGCCGTCGGCGGCGAAGAGCGCGGCCCCGATCGGGATCCCGCCCTCGGCCAGGCCCGCCCGGGCCTCCTCCAGCGCCGCCTCCAGAAGCTCCTTCACACAGTGATCCTCCGGCGCGCCAGCGCCAGGTACAAGCCGAACGCGAGCACGGTCCCCACGAAGAACGTGATGTCGCCGATCTCCGGCACCACCCGCGGCACCAGGCCGGTGAACAGCGTCTGGTTGGAGAACAGCACCACCGAGACGACGATGCCCACCAGCATCGCGATCACGCCCGCCGGGTTGCGGTACGAGCGGTCGTAGAGCAGGTCGAGCGGGATGCGGTCGCGCCGCAGCCACTGGTCGGCGAACATCACGCCGAGCCACGGCCCGATCCAGTAGACGATCACCAGCAGGAAGTTCTCGTAGCTGGATGCCGCATCGCCCAGCGCCACGAGCGCGATGAGGAACCCGACCACCCCGAACGCCAGCGCCACGTACGCGCGCGCCCGCCGCATGTGCACCGGGATGCCCATCGACAAGAACGCCATCGCCCCCGAATAGATGTTGAGCACGTTCGCCGCGACGGCCCCGATGGCGATCGCGACCAGCGTGAGCGCCGCCAGCCAGCCGGGCAGCACCCCGACGTAGGCCGTGGTGGGGTTGTCCGACGTGACGCCCGCCCCGGCCGCCGCGCTCACCGACGCCGCCCCGACGATCATCAGCACGGTGCACGCCAGCCCGTTCCCGATGCCCGCGGCGAGCCCCGTGGCCCAGCGCGAGGCCGTCTCGGGCAGGTAGCGGGTGTAGTCGGCGGCGTACGGCGTCCAGCCCGCGGTGTAACCGAACACCGCGCCGACGGTCAGCAGGAACCCACCGAGCCCACCGGTGCCGCCGCCCGCGGGCACGAAGCCCGGGTCGGAGTGCGCCAGCACGATCACCCCGCCGACGACGAACACGACCGTCAGCACCGGGAACGTCCAGCGCTCGAACGCGTGCACCAGGTTGTGTCCGAGGTAGGCGATCGCGACCTGCACGAGCACGACGACCACCAGCCACAGCACCGGGGACGCGCCGGTCAGCGAGCTGAGCGCGAACGACGCGCTGACGCTGTTGACCGCGAACCACCCGAAGCCGGAGGTGATCGTCATCAGGCCGGACGGCAGGATGTTGCCGCGGTAGCCGAACGCGAGGCGCCCCAGCACCATCTGCGGTACCCCGGCCATCGGCCCACGGGCCGACAGCACACCGTGGGCCGCGCCCGCCAGCACGTTGCCGAGCAGGATCGCGGCGAGGGCCTGCCCGAACGTCAGGCCGAACACCTCCACCGCGAGCACGCCGACGAAGACCGTCGCGAACTCCATGTTCGGCGACGTCCAGGTCCAGAAGAGGTTGCGCGGTCGGCCGTGCCGGTTGACGTCGGCCACCCGCTCGCTGCCGCCCGGCTCGACGGCAACGATCTTGTCGCCGTAGATCGGCGCGTCGGTTTCGGTGCTCACCCGGTCACTCTCCCCGTGGCGAGCGTCCCGGTACAGAGGGATGGCCGGATCGGAAACGTGCCCGAAACCTAGACCCGGAGCCGCCGGGTCGCGTCGGCGCGGACGGCGAGCTCCGCGGCGGGCGGGTAGTCCACGCCCACCAGCGTGAGGCCGTGCGCGGGCGCCACCGATACCTCCGAGGCCCGCACGCCCCGCCGCAGCAGCTCGGCGGGGAAGTCCACGCCGCGCCGCCCCCGCCCGACGTCCAGGAGCGCCCCCACCAGGCTGCGCACCATCGAATGGCAGAACGCGTCGGCCGCCACCGCCGCCGTGACGACGTCGTCCTGGTCGCGCGTCCAGGAAAGGCGCTGCAGCTCGCGCACGGTCGTCGCGCCCTCGCGGCGCTTGCAGAACGCCGCGAAGTCGTGCTCGCCGAGCAGGAGCGCGGACGCGGCGTTGACGGCGTCGACGTCCAGCGCGTGCGGCCACGCGAGGGTGTCCCGCGCGCGCAGCGGCTCGGCGCCGAACGCCGCGGTCGCGACCCGGTAGCGGTAATGGCGGCGCAGTGCGGAGAACCGGGCGTCGAACGCGGGCGGCACGGGGGTGACCGTGCGCACCCGCACGTCGACGGGCAGCAGCCGGGCCAGGCGCCGCACCAGCCAGGCCGGGTCGACGTCGGCGGCCAGGTCGGCGTGCGCGACCTGCCCCGTGGCGTGCACCCCGGCGTCGGTGCGCCCCGCGACGGTCAGCCCGACCGGCGTGCGCATCGTCATGGCGAGCGCGTCGGTGAGCACGCCCGCCACCGTGCGGCGACCGGGCTGCGGCGCCCAACCGGAGAAGTCGGTGCCGTCGTAGGCGATGTCGAGCCGGATCCGGGCAGGCGGCTGCTCGGCCCCCGGGTACGGGGCCGGAACAGCATCGAGCCCGCCGTCCGAGGGGACGGCGGGCTCGATCGCGGAGCGCGGGTCGGTCAGGACTCGGCCTCGGCCTCGTCGCTGTCGTCACGCTGCGACGGCGGCAACGCGAACCCGGCTGCCTCGGCGGCCTCCGGGGTGGCGAACCACACCTCGGCCAACGTGCGGTCGTAGAACGGCGTGCCGGGGAGGTGGTAGAGCATCGAGTCGGCGTTGCCCTTGATCTCGAAGCCCGCGGGGGCCTCGTCGGGGTCGTCCAGCGGGGCGTGGCTGCCCTCGCCGTACGGCGCCTCGTCGGTGGAGGCCGACTCCTCGACCTCGGCGGCCTCATCGGTCACCGGAGCCTCGGCGGTCTCCTCCTCGACCGGGGCGGGCGCCTCGGTCGCCTGCTGGGACGCCGCCACGCGCCGCGCGCGGTCAGCCTCCGACGTCACCGTCTTCTGCGCCACCAGCTCGATCACGGCCATGGGGGCGTTGTCGCCCTTGCGCGGCAGCGTCTTCGTGATGCGCGTGTAGCCACCCTCGCGATCGGCGAAGAACGGGCCGATCTCGTGGACGAGCTTGTAGACGATGTCCTTGTCGCGGATCACCTTGGCGATCTGCCGGATGTTGTGCAGGTCGCCGACCTTCGCCTTGGTGATCAGCCGCTCGGCGTAGGGCCGCAGCCGCCGGGCCTTCGCCTCGGTCGTCGTGATCCGCTGGTGCTCGAACAGCGCCGTCGCCAGGTTGGCCAGGATCAGCCGCTGGTGCGCGGGCGACCCGCCCAGACGGGGGCCCTTGGTGGGCTGAGGCATCGCTACAACTGCTCCGTTTCTGCGTAGTCCTGGCCGTCGTCCCCGAAGTGGTCGGGGTCGAACCCGTCGGCGCCGTACTCGACGGCCGCAGCCGACGGGTCGAATCCGGGCGGGCTGTCCTTCAGCGCCAGGCCGAGGCCGACGAGCTTCATCTTGACCTCGTCGATCGACTTGGCGCCGAAGTTGCGGATGTCGAGCAGGTCGGCCTCGGACCGGCCCACCAGCTCACCCACGGTGTGGATGCCCTCACGCTTCAGGCAGTTGTAGGAGCGGACCGTGAGGTCGAGCTCCTCGATCGGCATCGCGAAGGCCGCGATGGTGTCGGCCTCCTGCGGCGACGGGCCGATCTCGATGCCCTCGGCGTCGACGTTGAGCTCCCGGGCCAGCCCGAACAGCTCCACCAGCGTCTTGCCCGCGGACGCCAGCGCGTCGCGCGGGGTGATCGAGGGCTTGGTCTCGACGTCGAGCACCAGCTTGTCGAAGTCGGTGCGCTGCTCGACACGGGTGGCCTCGACCTTGTAGGTCACCTTCAGCACCGGCGAGTAGATCGAGTCGACCGGGATGCGGCCGATCTCGGCGCCGGTGGCCTTGTTCTGCATGGCCGGGACGTAGCCACGACCCCGCTCGACGACCAGCTCCACCTCGAGGCGGCCCTTGTCGTTGAGCGTGGCGATGTGCAGGTCCGGGTTGTGCACGGTGACGCCCGCGGGCGGCACGATGTCACCGGCGGTGACCGGTCCGGGGCCCTGCTTGCGCAGGTACATCGTGACCGGCTCGTCCTCCTCGGAGCTGACGACCAGCTCCTTGAGGTTCAGGATGATGTCGGTGACGTCCTCCTTCACCCCCGGGACGGTGGTGAACTCGTGCAGCACGCCGTCGATGCGGATGCTGGTGACGGCCGCTCCCGGGATGGACGAGAGCAGCGTGCGCCGGAGCGAGTTGCCCAGCGTGTAGCCGAAGCCCGGCTCCAGCGGCTCGATGACGAACCGGGAGCGGGTGTCGCTTGTGGCGTCTTCGGTCAGGGTGGGGCGCTGAGAAATCAGCATGGGTGTGTTCCTCCTAAGTGCGGCAACCGCTATTTGAAGCCGCGTCGTGCGAGGTGGCCGAATCGATGCTCGCTACGCGAGCTCCGCTCGGCCTACTTGGAGTAGAGCTCGACGATCAGCTGCTCGTTGACCTGCGTGTCGATCTGCGGGCGCTCGGGCAGCTGGTGGACCAGGATCCGCAGGGTCGAGGGGACGACCTGCAGCCACGCCGGGATTGGGCGGTCGCCCACCAGCTCCTTGGCGATGATGAACGGGTCGGTGGCCATCGACTTCGGCTTGACGTCGATGATGTCCCACTTCGCCACGCGGTAGCTGGGGATGTTCACCCGCACGCCGTTGACGAGGAAGTGACCGTGGTTCACCAGCTGGCGGGCCATCCGCCGGGTGCGGGCCAGGCCCGCGCGGTAGACGACGTTGTCGAGGCGGGTCTCGAGGATCTGCAGCAGGTTGTCGCCGGTCTTGCCCTCCCGGCGGTTGGCCTCCTCGTAGTAGCGGCGGAACTGCTTCTCCAGAACGCCGTACGCGAATCGGGCCTTCTGCTTCTCCTGGCTCTGCAGGAGGTACTCGGTCTCCTTGATCCGGATCCGGCCGTGCTGGCCGGGCGGGTAGGGACGGCGCTCGAACGCCTGGTCGCCGCCGACGAGGTCGACCTTCAGCCGGCGGGACTTGCGGGTCATGGGGCCGGTGTAACGAGCCATGTGTGTAGTACCCCCTAGACCCGGCGCCGCTTGGGCGGACGGCAACCGTTGTGCGGCTGCGGCGTGACGTCGGAGATCGTGCCCACCTCGAGGCCTGCGGCCTGCAGCGAGCGGATCGCGGTCTCCCGGCCGGAGCCGGGGCCCTTGACGAACACGTCGACCTTCTTCATGCCGTGCTCGGCGGCCTTGCGGGCGGCGCTCTCCGCGGCCATCTGCGCGGCGAACGGCGTGGACTTGCGCGAGCCCTTGAAGCCCACGTGCCCTGCCGACGCCCACGCGATCACGGCGCCCGAGGGGTCGGTGATCGAGACGATGGTGTTGTTGAACGTGCTCTTGATGTGGGCGTGGCCCGCGGCGATGTTCTTCTTTTCCTTGCGGCGGACCTTCTTCGGCCCGGCCTGCTGACGACTGCGAGGAGGCATGTGCTACTTCTTCCCTGCCTTCTTCTTTCCGGCCACCGTCTTCTTCGGACCCTTGCGGCCGCGCGCGTTGGTCTTGGTGCGCTGGCCGCGGACGGGCAGGCCCCTGCGGTGCCGGATCCCCTGGTAGCAGCCGATCTCGATCTTGCGGCGGATGTCGGCCTGCACCTCGCGGCGCAAATCGCCCTCGACGCGCAGGTTGCTCTCGATGTAGTCGCGGAGCGCGGTGAGGTCCTCGTCGGTCAGGTCCTTCGAGCGCAAGTCGCGGTCGATGCCCGTGGCGGCGAGGATCTCAAGGGACCGGGTGCGCCCGATCCCGTAGATGTAGGTGAGCGCGATCTCCATCCGCTTGTCGCGGGGGAGGTCGACGCCGACAAGACGTGCCATGCGGTGCGTTCTCTCCTGTCGTTGCCAGGTCTGGCCGACGTCCGTCCCGGTGATCGTGCTCGGGCCCCGGCCTGGTTCCGGGGGTGGCCCGCGCCCGTGCGGCGCGGGAGGCGCGTCGGCGCCGTCTCAGTTGGTGATCAGCCCTGGCGCTGCTTGTGGCGCAGGTTCTCGCAGATCACCATGACCCGCCCGTGGCGGCGGATCACCTTGCACTTGTCGCAGATCTTCTTGACGCTCGGCTGGACCTTCATGATCCCTGTCCTACTTGTAGCGGTAGACGATGCGGCCGCGGGTGAGGTCGTACGGCGACAGCTCCACCACCACCCGGTCCTCAGGGAGGATCCGGATGTAGTGCTGCCGCATCTTGCCGCTGATGTGGGCAAGGACCTTGTGTCCGTTTTCCAGCTCCACGCGAAACATCGCGTTCGGCAGGGGTTCGACGACCCGGCCCTCGACCTCGATCGCCCCGTCCTTCTTGGCCATGTCCTCCGCGTTCCGTGACGGTGTGTGTGCTCCCGGGCACGCCACCGCGCGGAACCGCGGGCTTCAAGGAGGCACGACGGAACCGGCGCAGGCAGACGCGCCGTCGACCAAGTGTACGTGTCCACACGGCGGGCCCGCACGCGGCCCCCACCCCCACCCATGATCGCCCGTTCGGCCACGAACTGTGCGTCAGTGCACGTCATGTGGCGGAACTGCCGATCATGCGGCCCGGGCCAGCGCCGCGACGATCTGGGCCACCACGGAACCTCGCGCACCGGTCAGGTCGTGCCATGTGAACCGCAGCACCGTCCACCCCGCCCGCACGAGCGCGTTCTGCTTGCGGCGGTCGTTCACGAACCGGTCCTTGTCGACGTGCCAGGCCCACCCGTCGATCTCCACGGCCACCTTGGCGCGCGGGAACGCCAGGTCGATCAGGTACGGGCCGAAGGGGTGGCCGAGCACCCACCCGGTGATGCCCGCCGCGCGCAGGTGCTTGACCACCAGGCGTTCGGCGGCCGAATCGGCACGGTCGGCCGCCGAACCCAGCAGGCGTCCCATGTCCGCCGACCGACGGCAACCCAGCACTCGGCAGTAGGCGCGGTAGACGTCGTCGAACGGCACATGGCGCTGGAGCGCGCGATCCAAGAAGGCCGAGCCGTTGGGCAGTACGACGGCGGTCTCCAGCACCGTGCGCCCCGGGCCGGTCACGCGCACGCCGCGCACCACGGCGACGTCCGCGCACTGCAGGTCACGCCGATGGAGCCGCACTCCGGGGCGGGCCCGCAACCCGGACCGGACGGTCACGTCGATGACCGCCGGTGCCCGGGCGAGCAACCCGTGCCAGTGCGCCGCAGCGGGCCCGGCGACAGCGGCCCCCGCACCTGCCCACAGCGCTGCCGCCCGCACCCGGGCCTCGTCGGTGAGGCGGTGACCACCGACGAGGACGACACCGGGGTACAACCGCCGCCACCGACCCTCCCGCACCCGTCGACGCACGCGGTCGGCCGAATAGCCCTGCGCCGCGGCCTGCGCGAGGGTCACCACCCCGGCCTGGCGTGCGACCAGCTCGTCGAAGGACACGGCCCGAGCATGACTCCGGGCCCCGGTCCCGCGGGGCGGATCGGCGAAACCCACGACCGTGATCACGGGTTGCGCGCCATTGCGTGCACCAGCGCACGGGATGTGGCGGACCCGGCGATCTTGGGCGGTGGTGCGGGTGGGGATTGCAGCTTAGGGTCTGGCCGTGGTTATCGGTGTGGTGCGAGAGTCCAAGCCCGGTGAGACCCGTGTCGCGGCGACGCCGATCACAGTGGGCCAGCTGCAGAAGCTGGGCTACGAGGTGGTGGTCGCCCCCCACGCCGGGGAACGGGCCGACTTCCCGGACGAGAGCTTCGTCGACGCGGGCGCGACGGTCGGCGACGCCTGGCAGGCCGATGTCGTGTTCGGGATCAACGCGCCGTCCGAGGCCGAGCTCGACCAGATGAAGCCCGGCGCCACGTTGATCGCGCTGCTGCAGCCCGCGTTGAAGCCCGACGTGGCCGACGTGCTCGCGCGCAGGCCGATCACCGCGCTGTCGATGGACGCGGTCCCCCGCATCTCGCGCGCGCAGTCGCTGGACGTGCTCAGCTCGATGGCGAACATCGCGGGCTACCGCGCCGTCATCGAGGCCGCGCACGAGTTCGGCCGGTTCTTCACCGGGCAGGTCACGGCGGCCGGGAAGGTGCCGCCCGCCAAGGTGCTGGTGGTGGGGGCCGGGGTGGCCGGGCTGGCGGCGATCGGCGCGGCAGGCTCCCTCGGCGCGATCGTGCGGGCCACCGACCCGCGCCCCGAGGTCGCCGACCAGGTCAAGTCGCTGGGCGGGGAGTACCTCTCCGTCGAGTCCCCGGAGGTGGAGGTCAGCTCCACCGGCTACGCGAAGGAGATGGGCGAGGACTACAAAGAGCGCGAGACCAAGCTCTACGCCGAGCAGTGCAAGGACGTCGACATCATCATCACCACCGCGCTGATCCCCGGCAGGCCCGCGCCCCGGCTGCTCACCGCCGAGATGGTCGCCTCGATGCAGCCCGGCTCGGTCATCGTGGACATGGCCGCTTCCAACGGCGGCAACGTCGAGGGCGCGGTCGCCGACGAGAAGATCGTCACCCCGGAAGGGGTCACGATCATCGGCTACACCGACCTGGCCGGTCGGCTGCCCGCGCAGGCCAGCCAGCTCTACGGCACCAACCTGGTCAACCTGATGAAGCTGCTCACACCCGAGAAGGACGGCAGGCTGGTGCTGGACTTCGACGACGTCGTCCAGCGCTCGATGACCGTGGTGCGCGACGGGGAGAAAACCTGGCCACCCCCACCGGTCTCGGTCTCGGCCACCCCGACCCCCGCGACGAGCGCCCCGACCGAGGTCAAGAAGAAGGAGGAGAAGCCGCCCGCGTCGCCCGCCCGCCGGTTCGGCATCGTCGGCGCAGCCGCGGTCATCCTGTTCCTGATCACGGCGATCTCGCCGCCCGCCCTGATCGGGCACCTCGTCGTGTTCGCGCTGGCCATCGTGATCGGCTACTACGTCATCGGGAACGTGCACCACGCGCTGCACACGCCACTGATGTCGGTCACCAACGCGATCTCCGGCATCATCCTCGTCGGCGCATTGCTGCAGATCGGGCAGCACTCGCTCGCCATCACGATCGTGGCCACCGCGGCGGTCTTGCTGGCCACCATCAACGTCTTCGGCGGATTCGCCGTCACCCGCCGCATGCTCGGCATGTTCCGGCGCAGCTGATCACGGAGCCGATCACATGACCGCACAGACCGCCGCCAGCGCGGCCTACATCGTCGCCGCGCTGCTGTTCATCCTCGCCCTCGCCGGGCTGTCCCGACACGAGACGGCCCGCTTCGGCAACACGTTCGGCATCGCAGGCATGGCGATCGCCCTGATCGCCACCCTGGTACTGGCCATCACCGGCGGCTTCAACGGCCTCCAGGTCGGGCTCCTGATCGGCGCGGTGCTCATCGGCGCGGCGGTCGGCCTGTTCCGCGCCGCCCGCGTGCCCATGACCGGCATGCCCGAGCTGATCGCGCTGTTCCACAGCTTCGTCGGCCTCGCCGCCGTGCTGGTGGGCTGGAACGGCTACCTCGAGGTCGAGGCGGAAGGCGGCGGCGGGGTCGACCCCAGCCTGCTGGGCATCCACCACGCCGAGGTCGTCATCGGCGTGTTCATCGGCGCGGTGACCTTCACCGGCTCGATCGTGGCGTGGGGCAAGCTCTCCGCGCGGTTCAAGTCCGCACCGCTGGTGCTGCCCGGCAAGAACGTGCTGAACCTCGGCGCGCTTGTCGCGTTCGCCGCGCTCACGGTGTGGTTCGTCATCGCCCCGACGCTCGGGGTGCTCATCGCGGTCACCGTCATCGCGCTGGCCCTCGGCGTCCACCTCGTCGCCTCGATCGGCGGCGGCGACATGCCCGTCGTCGTGTCGATGCTCAACAGCTACTCCGGCTGGGCCGCGGCCGCCTCGGGCTTCCTGCTCGGCAACGACCTGCTGATCATCACCGGCGCCCTCGTCGGCTCGTCCGGTGCCTACCTGTCCTACATCATGTGCAAGGCGATGAACCGCTCGTTCATCTCGGTCATCGCGGGCGGCTTCGGCATCGAGGCGCCCTCCGGCGACGAGAAGGACTACGGCGAACACCGCGAGATCAACGCCGAAGCCGCCGCCGAGATGCTCGCCGGGGCCTCCAGCGTCATCATCACCCCGGGCTACGGCATGGCCGTCGCCCAAGCCCAGTACCCCGTCGCCGAGCTCACCCGCCGCCTGCGCGACAAGGGCGTCGAGGTCCGCTTCGGCATCCACCCCGTCGCCGGACGCCTGCCCGGCCACATGAACGTCCTGCTCGCCGAGGCCAAGGTGCCCTACGACATCGTCATGGAGATGGACGAGATCAACGACGACTTCCCCGAGACGGACGTCGTGCTGGTCATCGGCGCCAACGACACCGTCAACCCCGCAGCGGCCGAGGACCCCAGCTCCCCCATCGCAGGCATGCCCGTGCTCAAGGTCTGGGAGGCGAAGGACGTCATCGTGTTCAAGCGGTCGATGGCCGCGGGCTACGCGGGGGTGCCCAACCCGCTCTTCTACCGCGACAACACCGAAATGCTCTTCGGCGACGCCCGCGGCAGCGTCGAGGACATCGTCAAAGCGCTCAGCGACGCCAAGGTCTCGTGATCAAGGGAGGGTGAGCACCCGAGGGCCGTCCTCGGTGATCGCCACCGAGTGCTCCCAATGCACCGCCCGCGCGCCGTCGGCCGTGACGACCGTCCAGCCGTCTTCCCGCTCGACGGTCTCCGGGTCGCCCGCGGTGATCATCGGCTCGATGGCGAGCGCCATCCCGGGGCGCAGGCGCGGGCCGTGGCCGGGCTCGCCGTGGTTGGGCAGGAACGGGTCCATGTGCATCGCCGTGCCGATGCCGTGGCCGCCGTACTCCGCGACGATGCCGTAGTCGGCCCGGTTGCGGGCGGCGGCCTCCGCGATCGACGACTGCACCGCGTAGGAGATGTCGGAGAGCCGCCCGTCGGCCACCGCGGCGGCGATCCCCGCCGAGAGCGCCGCCTCACACGCGGCCGAGAGCAGCAGGTCGGCCTCCGACACGGCGCCGACGGGGATCGTGACGGCCGCGTCGCCGTGCCACCCGTCGAGCACCGCCCCGCAGTCGACCGAGATCAGGTCGCCGTCGGCGAGCACCCGCGACGGCGACGGGATGCCGTGCACGATCTCCTCGTTCACCGACGCGCAGATCGACGCCGGGTAGCCGTGATAGCCCTTGAACGACGGCTCGGCGCCACCGTCGCGGATGGTCTGCTCGGCGAGCGCGTCGAGCTCGGCCGTGCTCACGCCGGACTTCGCCAGCATGGCCACCTCGGCGAGGGTCCGCGCCACCAGTGCCCCGGCCGCGCGCATCGCGTCGAGCTCGTCCGGGCTCTTGAGCTCGATGTCCCGACCGCGCCACCGGGCCACGAGGCCGCGGACCCCGCCGCGGGTCACCGCGCCCGCAGCACTTCGGCTACGCGGTCGGTGATCTCTTCGACCGAGCCGACGGCGTCGACCGAGACCAGCTTCTCGCGGTAGAAGGCGAGCAGCGGCGACGTCTCGTCGCGGTAGACCTGCTGACGGCGCCGGATCACGTCCTCGGTGTCGTCCGAACGGCCCCTGGCCAGGAGGCGAGCGACGAGCTCGTCCTCGGGCACCTGGAGCTCGACGACGGCGTCGAGCTCCTCGCCGCGGTCGGCGAGGATCCCGGCCAGCGACTCGGCCTGGCTGATCGTGCGGGGGAAGCCGTCGAGCAGGAAGCCCTTGGAGGCGTCGTCCTCGGTGAGACGGGTGCGCACCATCTCCACCGTCACGGAGTCGGGCACGAGATCGCCCGCGTCCATGTAGCGCTTGGCCTCGACACCCAGCGGGGTCTGCTGCGACAGGTTGGCGCGGAAGAGGTCGCCGGTGGAGATGTGCGGCACGTCGAGCCGCGCGGCCAGCTGCTCGGCCTGGGTGCCCTTGCCCGCCCCCGGCGGCCCTACCAAAACGATGCGCACACGATCCTCCACTGGTCCGACCCCGACGATACGAATCAGCCGACGTTAGCGCAGGAAACCGTCGTAGCGGCGCTGCATGAGCTGGCTCTCGATCTGCTTGACCGTGTCGAGCCCCACACCCACCATGATCAGCACCGCGGTGCCGCCGAAGGGGAAGTTCTGGTTCTGGCCGCTCCCCGTGATGCCCAGGAAGAAGTTCGGCAGCACGGCGATGATGCCCAGGTAGAGCGAGCCGGGGAGGGTGATCCGGGAGAGCACGTACTGCAGGTACTCGGCGGTCGGGCGGCCGGGCCGGATACCCGGGATGAAGCCGCCGAACTTCTTCATCTCGTCGGCGCGCTCCTCCGGGTTGAAGGTGATGCCGACGTAGAAGTACGTGAAGAAGATGATCAGCAGGACGTAGAGCGCGATGTGCAGCGGGTTGGACTGGTCCACCACGTACGTCTGGACGAACTGCTGGAACGCGCCGCCCTGCGTGCCGACCAGCCGGGAGATGAGGTCGGGGAGGTAGAGCAGCGACGACCCGAAGATCACCGGGATGACGCCCGCCTGGTTGACCTTCAGCGGCAGGTACGTGGACGTGCCGCCGTACATCCGCCTGCCCACCATGCGCTTGGCGTACTGCACGGGGATGCGCCGCTGGCCCTGCTCGACGAACACGACGCTCGCGATGATGGCCAGGCCGAACACGCAGACACCGGCGAACACCAGGCCGCCGTTGGACATGATCTGCCTGCCCTCGGCGGGGATCCGCGCCGCGATGCCGGTGAAGATCAGCAGGGACATGCCGTTGCCGATGCCGCGCTCGGTGATCTGCTCGCCGAGCCACATGATGACGCCGGTGCCCGCGGTCATGACCAGCACCGTGATCGAGAGGGTCCAGACGTTGGAGTCCGGGATGACGGGCTGGTTGCAGTCGCCGAAGAGCTGGCCGCGGTCGGCGAGGGCGATGATGCCGGTGCCCTGCAGCACGGCGAGCGCGATCGTGAGGTAGCGCGTGTACTGGGTCAGCTTGTTCTGACCCGACTGGCCTTCCTTCTTCAGCTGCTCGAACCGCGGGATGACGACGGTGAGCAGCTGGATGATGATGCTCGACGTGATGTAGGGCATGATGCCCAGCGCGAACACCGAGAGCTGGAGCAGCGCTCCGCCCGAGAACAGGTTGATCAGGGAGTAGACGCCCGCGTTGGCGCCGCCTTCGACCTGAGCGATGCACTTCTGCACGTTCGGGTACGACACGCCCGGCGACGGGATGCCCGCCCCGATGCGATAGACCGCGACGATCCCGAGCGTAAAGAGGATCTTCCTTCGCAGGTCCGGCGTGGTCAGAGCCGACCGGAATGCGCTGAGCACTGCCTGATCCTCCTGTGTCTCCTGCCCGGAAGCCCGGGCCCACCTCGAGGCGTAACAGCGGGGGTGCGGGCAGGCGTACGCCTGCCCGCACCGCCCAGCTCGAGGTTACAGCTGGTTGACGGAGCCGCCCGCGGCAGTGATCTTCTCGACGGCGCTCTCCGAGAAGCGGTGGGCGCTCACCTGCAGCGCCACCGACAGCGAGCCCTCGCCGAGCACCTTGACCGGCTTCTTGCGCCGCACGGCGCCCGCCGTGGCGATCTCCACCGGGCCGATCTCGCCGCCGTCCGGGAAGAGCCGCCCGAGGTCGCCGACGTTGACGACCTGGTACTCGACGCGGAACCGGTTGCGGAAGCCCTTCAGTTTCGGCAGCCGCATGTGCAGCGGCATCTGCCCGCCCTCGAAGGCGGGCGAGACGGTCTTGCGGGCCTTCGTTCCCTTGGTGCCGCGACCGGCGGTCTTGCCGCCCTTGCCGCCCTCGCCCCGACCCACGCGGGTCTTGGCGGTCTTGGCGCCCTTGGCCGGACGCAGGTCGTGCAGCCGAATGATCTCGCTCATCGGCTTGACCTCCTCCACCGAAACGAGGTGCCGCACCGTGCGGATCATGCCGCGGATCTGCGGCGTGTCCGGGCGCTCCACCGACTGACGAATCTTGCGCAGGCCCAGCGCGCGCAGCGTGAGCCGCTGGTTCTGCTGGCAGCCGATGCCGCTGCGGACCTGGGTGACGACGAGCGTCAGGTCGCTGGTGGGCTGCTGCTGGGCGTGCGGGTCCACCGGCTCCCGGGTGGTGTGCTTCTTCGGCCATCACGACCTCGCCGCCGCCGCCGCGATCGCCCGGTCGCGCAGCATCGACGCCGGAGCGACGTCCTCGAGCGGCAGGCCACGGCGGGCCGCGACCTCCTCGGGACGCTGGATCTTCTTCAACGCGGCGATCGTGGCGTGCACGACGTTGATCGCGTTGTCGCTGCCGAGGCTCTTGGAGAGGATGTCGTGGATGCCCGCGCACTCCAGCACGGCGCGCACGGGGCCACCGGCGATGACACCGGTACCGGCGCTCGCCGGGCGCAGCATGACCACGCCCGCCGCCGCCTCACCCTGCACGCGGTGCACGATCGTGCCGCCGATGCGGGGGACGCGGAAGAAGTTCTTCTTCGCCTCCTCCACACCCTTGGCGATCGCCGCGGGCACCTCCTTGGCCTTGCCGTAGCCGACGCCGACGAGGCCGTCGCCGTCGCCGACGATCATCAGGGCGGTGAAGCTGAAGCGCCGACCGCCCTTCACGACCTTGGCCACGCGGTTGATCGTGACCAGGCGCTCGATGTACGGGGTCTTGTCTTGGGCCGCCCCGCCACGGCCTCCGTCCCGGCGGTCGCGGCGGTCGCCGGAGCGCTCGCCGCCGGACCCTGAGTTCGGGCCCCCGCCGTCACGCCGTTGCGTCCCGGCATCAGACGTTCCTTCCGTGTTGCATCAGTGTGCATCAGAACTCCAGCCCGCCCTCGCGGGCGGCGTCGGCGAGCGCCGCGATCCGGCCGTGGTAGTCGAGGCCACCCCGGTCGAACACCACGGCGGTGACGCCCGCCGCCCGGGCGCGCTCGGCCACGAGCTTGCCGACCGCGGCCGCGCGGTCCTTCTTGTCGCCGTCGAGCCGCGCGGACATCGGCCTCGAGCGAGGAGGCCGAGGCCAGGGTGTGGCCCGCCAGGTCGTCGATGAGCTGGACGTGGATGTGCCGCGAGCTGCGCTTGACGGCCAGACGCGGCCGCTCCGGGGTGCCCTGGACCTTCTTGCGCAGCCGGACGTGCCGCTTGGTGACCGCGGTGCGGCGCTTGCGCGAGGTCTGCGATCCCAGGCGCTTCTTGGCATTACGCGAGATGTCAGTGTCAGCCATCACTTACCCGTCTTCCCGACCTTGCGGCGGATGACCTCACCCTCGTAGCGAATGCCCTTGCCCTTGTACGGGTCGGGCTTGCGCAGCTTGCGGATGTTGGCCGCGATCTCGCCGACCAGTTGCTTGTCGATGCCGGAGACCGAGAACCGCGTGGGCGTCTCGACCGCGAACGTGATGCCCTCCGGCGCGGGGATCACCACGGGGTGGCTGAACCCGAGCGCGAACTCCAGCGCGCCGTTCTTGAGCGCACGCGGTAGCCGACGCCGTAGATCTCGAGCCGCTTCTCGTAGCCGCTGGTGACGCCGACGACGATGTTGTTCAGCAGGCTGCGCGACAGGCCGTGGTAGGCCTTGCTGCGGCGCTCGTCGTCCGGCCGCTTCACCACGACGACGCCGGAGCCCTCGCGCTCTACGGTGATCGGCTCGATCACGGTGTGCGACAGGGTGCCCTTGGGCCCCTTGACCGACACCGTCCGGCCGTCGATCTGTACGTCCACCCCGGACGGCACGGTGATCGGCAGCTTCCCGATACGGGACATTGTTCCTACCCCCTACCAGACGTAGGCGATGACTTCGCCGCCCACGCCGTTTCGCTTGGCCTGCCGGTCGGTCTGCAGGCCACTGGACGTCGAGATGATCGCCATGCCGAGGCCGCCCAGCACGCGGGGCAGGTTGGTCGACTTCGCGTACACCCGCAGACCGGGCTTGGACACCCGACGCAGGCCCGCGATGCTGCGTTCCCGGTTGCGGCCGTACTTGAGCTCGACGACCAGGGACTTGCCGACCTCGGCGTCCTCGGTCACGTGATCTGCGATGTAGCCCTCGCGCTTGAGGATCTCCGCGATCGCCCCTTGAGCTTCTGTGCGGCATGACCACGGGTCGTGGTAAGCCGAGTTGGCGTTGCGCAGACGGGTGAGCATGTCTGCGATCGGATCAGTCATCGTCATGGGTTACTGCTTTCCCGCCGTGGTTCCCCGTGAGGGCCTGCGGCGATCAGGGGTGGTTACCAGCTGCTCTTGCTGACGCCGGGCAGCTCGCCCGCGTGCGCCATCTCGCGCACGCAGATGCGGCACAGGCCGAACTTGCGCAGCACGGCGCGCGGACGGCCGCACTTCGAGCAGCGGGTGTAGCCGCGCACCTTGAACTTCGGCTTGCGCGCCGCCTTGATGATCAGAGCCTTCTTG
>CAWIOI010000022.1:0-131809 GCA_963837575.1 uncultured Actinomycetota bacterium | reverse complement strand
ACAGCAATACGTACGCGGAACCAGGCCTGGAAGGGCAAGGCCACGTATTGCTGACCAAGGACATCTGCTATACCGTCTGCAAGCCGGTCTACGAAACCCGGACCAAGGACGTTTGCTATACCGTCTGCAAGCCGGTTCACTACACCAAGACGATCAACGTCTGCTGCGGTCGCTGGGAATGCCAGGTGACCGAGTGCCCCGGCCCGGTGGTCAACAAGTGCTGCCAAGAGCCAGGTTGCTGGGTCTGGGATCCCTGCTGCTGCCGTTGCTGCTACCAGCCCGGCTGCTGCAAGATGGTCCAAGTGCAGTGCCCGCCGACCAAGGTGTGCCGTCGCGTTTGGGTGCCCGAGGTCCAAACTCGGACGATCAACTGCTGCAAGTACGTGGCCGAGCAGCGCGTCAAGCAATGCACCTACACGGTCTGCAAGATGGTTCCGGAGCAGCGCGTCAAGCACTGCACGTACACGGTCTGCAAGATGGTGCCGGAGCAGCGCGTCAAGCACTGCACGTACACGGTCTGCAAGATGGTGCCGGAGCAGTGCGTCAAGCACCTGCACCTACACCGTCTGCCACATGGTGGCCGAGCAGCGCGTCAAGCACTGCACGTACACCGTCTGCAAGATGGTGCCGGAACAGCGCGTCAAGCACTGCACCTACACCGTCTGCAAGATGGTGCCGGAGCAGCGCGTCAAGCACTGCACCTACACGGTCTGCAAGATGGTGCCGGAGCAGCGCGTCAAGATGCACCTACACGGTCTGCAAGATGGTTCCGGAGCAGCGCGTCAAGCACTGCACCTACACGGTCTGCAAGATGGTGCCCGAGCAGCGCGTCAAGCACTGCACGTACACGGTCTGCAAGATGGTGCCGGAGCAGCACGTCAAGCACTGCACCTACACGGTCTGCCAGATGGTGCCCGAGCAGAGCGTCAAGCACTGCACGTACACGGTCTGCAAGATGGTGCCGGAGCAGCGCGTTAAGCCCTGCACCTACACGGTCTGCAAGATGGTGCCCGAGCAGCGCGTCAAGACCTGCACCTACACGGTCTGCAAGATGGTGCCCGAGCAGCGCGTCAAGACCTGCACCTACAAGGTCTGCCACATGGTGCCCGAGCAGCGCGTCAAGAACTGCACCTACACGGTCTGCAAGATGGTGCCCGAGCAGCGCGTCAAGCCCTGCACGCTACACGGTCTGCCACATGGTCCCGAGCAGCGCGTCAAGCACTGCACCTACACCGTCTGCCACATGGTGGCCGAGAAGTGTGTCAAGCAAGTGCCATACTCGTCTGCAAGCCGGTGCACTACACCAAGACGGTCCAGGTGCACCGGTGCGTCTGCACAGCAAGGTGCCGTACACGGTGACTCGTTGCGTGCCGAAGGTGGTCTGCAAGCAAGTGCCGGTGCAGGTTTGCTGCCCGGTCCCCTGCTGCGGTAACTGCTGCAACTGCTGTAACTAAGCGGCGACCACCGGGTGTCGTCTCTCCTCGGACACACGCGGTGGAGCCTGGTCCCACCACGAGCGGCGGTCCGACCCCTAGCGGGTCGGGCCGCCTTTTTTCGTTTACCCCCCACGCGGGTGTTCCACGACTGCGGTTGACGTTGGCCGGATGCGGCCGTACTATTCTCCGGGTTTCAGCCGCCCCACGGTGGGCTCACGGCCATTTCCGCCGCGTTTCGCCCTTTTTCCGCTGGCTGAGACAGAGTCGCCCGCCGTGCCACGATCGCTACGAATCTGGCTGATCCTCCTGGGCAGTCCCCTGTTGGCGCTGGCCACACTGTTGTGGTGGCTTTTCTGTGCCTCGCAAGACGTGCCCGACTTCTACCGCGAGGCGATCGCATCACCTCCGCCCAATCAAACCCAGGCCAGCGACGACCTGGTCCGCGGGGCCTTGGCCTTGGTCAGTCAGGTTCGCAAGTCGGGAATCTGGTCGGCGACCTTCACGGAAGAGCAGGTCAATGGCTGGATGGCCGTCGACCTGGTGGAGAACCATGCCCAGTCGCTGCCGCCAGGCTTTCGTGATCCCAGGGTCTCCATTACGCCCGATGGCGTCTCATTGGCTTGCCAGGTGGACATGGGCGCCATTTCCACCGTCTGCTCGCTCGACGCCGATGTGGTGCTTGAGAAAGAGAATGTCGTTGCCCTGCGGATTCGGCACGCCAGGGCAGGCGGCTTTGCCCGTGCCGCTGGAGGGCATCCTTAATGAAATCGACCTGGCCGCCACGCAACTGCCCGTGGGAGTGCGCTGGGTCAAGGTCGAAGGAGACCCCGTGGCCCTGATCACAATCCCGCCCCCCGAGGGGGAAGAAGACACGCTGATTTGGATCGACGAGATCGAACTTCGACAGGGGGAAATCTACCTGGCGGGACGCACCATGCCTCGCGAGGAGTACACGAGCGATCTCGAAACGTCCGACGAAGTGCCCGAAGAGGCCCATTCGGTCGCCGACGATCAGAAGGGCAAGAAATCCAGCACCCAACGCTGAGGATCGCCCTCCTGTCGAGTCAGTCGCGCGACGGCCCACAACCGTGCCCCGCTCAGCCGCAGTTCCAGGGTGTCGTCCTTCGAGCTTCGCAGCTCATAGTCTCCCTGGTCCCACCGCGTGACCGTCCCACGATCGCCCGATAGCTCTCCCTGGTAGTCCAGATAGGCCAGGCGATGGTCCGCCAACCGCTGGCACGGCTGGGCGACTCCCAAGGTTGCCGCCTCGGGAAAGGCCCACGTCCACAGTCGACCATCGGCTTCGAGCATCAAGTCCCAGTGCGTGCCGTCGTCGCGGCTGACAGTGCCCGGCGAATGCTCGAGGATGACGAAGCGAGGCACGTCAACGATCCCTATGTCGCCAAAATCTTCACGGGCTCTTCGTCGCGGGCCGGTTGGACCAGCCCCTGGCTGTCAACCTTCACCCGAAATACAGCGTCGCCAGCTTGTTCGGCCCGCGGGCCGACCTTAAAGGTCAAGGATTCGTTCGGCTTCAATTCGGCGATCGCGGGAAACCGGTACGCCGATGCGCCGATTTCCGAAAACTGAACGACTCCGGTCGATCCGGTCGTTTTCTTGGGAACGATGGCCATGCCCTTGGGCAAGGTGAACTCGACAACCACCTGCCGGTCGGTTGTCCGGCCGACATTCTTGACCAGAATTTCATAGTCGGCCTCTTTGCCGACCGTCACCGGATCGTTGAACTCGATCACCGTGATTGCCAAATCGGTCGCGGACGAGCCAATCTGCACACAGGCTTCCCCCGTGTCCTCGACCCGCTCGGCCGTCGTGGCCAGCACGGAAACGCAGGCCCGATTGCTTTCCGCCTTGCAGCGGCACACTGCTTCGAGAAGCAAGCGTTTATTGGCCTCCAACCGCGAGAACTCCACGTCAATCGTCCGACGGCGTCGGTCTTGTGACCGCTGGTGGCTGATTCGGCAATCAGTTCCCGATCGAAGTCGGCAACGATGGTCACGTTCGTCAGCGTCGTCGTTCCGGTATTGATGACATTGATGGCAAACGAGGCCAGTTCATCGACATTCTTCGCGTCCGGGCCGTCGATCTCGACCGCGATATCCGCCCGGCCGCGTTCGGCTGGCGGAGCGACGGGAGGGGCCGGCTGTGTCGTCGTTGGCGGGTTGGGACGTGTCGGCGCGGGCCTGGTGGCCGCCGCCGCCGTGGCGTTCACGCAGGCCTGGGCCGACGAACGCAGTCCATCCGCGCCGAACACTTCCAATCGATTGCACAGCCGGCCGGGCAGCGTCACCTTGAACGTGACCGCGAACGACTGCGACTGGCCCGGCGCCAGGTCGTCCAGGTTCCGCTCGATGGGGCTGGTGGCCACTTCGTGCTCCAGACCGACATCGAAACTGGCCTGGGCCAGCAGTTCCCTGGCCACGGCATCGCCGCGATTCGTGACCGTCGCCTCGAACGTCACTTCGTCCCCCACCACGGCATCGCGTGGTCCCGTGATCCGAGTTTCCAGGTTGACGCTCGCGGCCGGGGTATTGGGCACGGTCGTCCGGGCACAGTCCGTGGCGCTTTGACCGTCGGCCGATACGATGCGCGGGCACTGATCGATGATACCGCCGCGGGCCACGATGGTGCTCGAGTTCGATGACTTGCGTCTGACCGGCGGTTACGTCGCCCAGTGCCATTCAAGCTTGCTGCCCGACACGATGGCTTGTGGGGTGCTGCCAACCAGGGTGAGACCGGCTGGCAATTCCTCGGTCACCACCACGCCGTGCGCGGTCGATCCGCCACTGTTGCTGACCTCGATGCGCAACGTCAGGTTCTGGCCGATTGCGGCCTGGGCGGGCGCGGTCATCGTAGTCGGACGATCGGCGCTGGGAATCGACGGAGCCGCCGGGCCCGGATCGACCGTTGGCGATGGATTGGATGCTGACGGATCGAAGATCGGCGCCGGACCGATGGTTGCACCCGACAGCGGATCGGCCGTGGGCGTCAGCGGCCCGGACGTGACCATCGGGGCGCACGGCGATTGTGGATAGGTGACGCATCCGCAAGCGGCCAACGTCAATGCTGCCCCCAGGGGCAGCCAACAAATCGATCGAACCAGGACCGCGTGCATGGCCCTGCCTTCCTGCGGAATGTGTGACACCGCGGCAACCGGCCACGCGCCGGCCGCCTGGCCATGCGCGTCTCGACAACGCGCATCAACGGCCATGCGAGTGATTATATCCCTACGGGAAGGCTAGCACGGATTTGGCAACATGTTGCCTTTTCTCAACCGCGAGCGTTGCCAGCAGGCCACCGCGCGATTCAATCAGCCCGCTGGTCGCGGTCGGCGGAAGCGTTAATGTCGGCGGATTCCGAAGATCCCCGTCGCGTACCAGATGCCATTCCGCCCGCGTTTCATGTCGAAGGCGAATAACGGATGTCGCCGTGGCACCGCGCTCGAATGCCCCTCGGAACGGCGCCAGCTATGCACGCATTCAATAGCGGCCGGCACCAATTCCTCGCCAGGCCAGCTTTCCGCGACCACTTCCTGCGCGATCAGATCCGATGGCAGACGGGCGTTGATGCGGTGAAAGCGGGTCTCCCACTGGTGGTGGCCTTGCAATTTGATTTGCGCCTGATGACTCGAATGCTGCTGGCTTCCTGATCAGCACCGGGCTGACCTGGCCCAGGCGCTCTTGGGCGCTTCGGGGTGGATCCGCACGGCGAAGACCATCGTGCGTTGGGTCAGCGTGCCAGCGGGCAAATTGAGAATGACGGATAAGTAGTCCGGGGGACAGTTAATCGTGGAAAGTGGAAAGGCGAGCTCACACGTGCGCGTAGTACGCGCATCCCGGTTCTTAAAGTCCACGACGCCACGCCTGGCGCCCATCTAGGGAACGCCGGTGGTCCAGCACGCCGCCTGTCCTGTTCGCCGAATCGGCAACGAGCGTCGAGTGGCAATCTGGCCCAGATATACCGGTCGCGATGTGGTATCGAGGGCCGCATCGGTCAGCGATCTCGGACTCGACCGTCGGCGGTTCGAGTCGGTGCCTGGCCCATGAAAGTAGACAAACAGCAGTTTACCCTCGTCCTTGGCTTGTCGATTCGCCTCCAGGTAGTCGGTGTGCCAAACGATCGGCTCCGTCTCGTCCACGGTGGCGTCCTGGCCGGCGGACTCTTCAACCGTGCCGTCGCGCCTTGTCCGTGGCGGTCAAGGCCTCAACTACTTCGACGTCCGCCTGCGCGGTGTCATATTCCTGTCGATTCCTGCCCCAAATAGGACTCCAACCCGGAAGCAGGCGAACCCAAGGGCATCCAGGTCAACGTGATGACGGCCAACCAGCTACCGCAGTGCATGGGAGGGAATCTCCGGGGTGCAACGATTGGGGGATTTCGCCAGGATTCGGCGGCGGGCTATAGTTGAGAGTCGGGGCGGCAGGCTAGAATGGAAGGCGTTGACGCCTGGGGATATGGGGTGTATCAGGCGGATTAGGCAAAATCAAGTGGCTTCCGTTGGCGGAATTCCGGCTACTTGTCCGCCGGCCCAGAGGCCACTTTTTGATTGGAGACTTTTCATGGCCCTGTTTCTTCGGCCGTGTGCTTGCGTCTTGGCGTTAACCATTGCCGTTCAAGTTAGTTACGTTCAGGCGGGCGGACCATGCGGCGCGACCAGCGCCGCGCTGGCCGCCCTCGACAAATGGTTGGAAGGCCCCTCAACGGGGGATAAAGTGCGAACGTACTTGATGTTCGAGGATCTGAAGGGGCAACTCGCGGCCGGCCAGGCGGCCGATGCGGCGGTGATTGGGACAATCATCGAGAAATACAACCACGACGCCGCCTATCTCAAGTTGCCGGAATTTGTTGACACGCGGAAAGTGCTGGAAGCGTGGCACGCGGAATTGTCGCTGCCCAAACCGGCGGAATTGCCCGCCGCCGCCCGTGCGGCAAAGTCGCAATTCACGCCCGTTGATCCGGCCGACCTGGAAGCGTCGAAAACGGCACTGAAGAAGGCCACCGCCGAGTTGCGAAAGTACATCGCGGCCGCCAAGTACCGGTCTGGCTGGACCCAGTACCTGCTGCTCGACCAACTGCAACAGCAACTCGACAGCGACACGCCGAACCCGGCCGTGTTGGACGCCGTGGCCTTCAAGTTCGCCAGCCAGCAATCGGGTTTGGAGAAGCCAATCTACGCCAACGTGGGCCAGGCCGCCACCTATTTGCCCAAGTTGTTGGTCGCCCAAGCTCCGATGGTGCAGGCGGAATACGACGAGCGGTTGGACCGATTGGCCGCCATGCTCGAAGCGTACGCCGCCGCGCCTGACAAGGAAACGGCGAAGTCCATCGGTCAGGAAGTCGCGGCGCTCGAGGCTCGCCGGCAGCGCGCCGAGCTGGTGCATGCCATCCGCCACGCCTATTCCCAGCCCAACTACCTGATCCAGGCGGCCGAAAGAATCGTCGCCGCTGGCATCGAGCGCGACGTCAGCGAAACCACGCCCATCCGCGAAAACATCCTGGGAACAAGTGTCACCGGCACCGGGCGCACCACGGGAAAAGTGACCGTTGATCTTGTGCCCGACCCAGACCGGGTGACATTCGATACGGTCTTCCGAGGTTCGACCAATTCAAACAACACGGGCTACAACAGCGGCGCCACCATCTGGAGCGACGGCTACACCACGTTCGACGCCCGTAAATGCACGTTCATCGATGGCGACGGCTTCGGCGCCGATCCGGCCACCGCCAGCGCTCGAACGCAAACGAACGTCACCGGCGTGAACTCGGGACGCGGCGGCATCGCCGCCAACCGGGGCAGCAGATCGCCTGGGACCGGGTTCGCCAGGGCAAGCCAGCAGGCGAGCGCGAAAGCGGCCGCCGCGCGGCGCTGCGTCCGTCAGCGGATGGACGCGGACGCCGCCCAGCGCTTCGAGGAGCAGAACGCCAGCTTCGACAAGAAATATCGTCGGCCGATGCTGGATCGGGGTGCGTACCCCGACGTGATGAACTTCAGCAGCACCGACAACGACGTCTTCATCGCCATCGTGCAAGCCGCGGGCAATCAATTGGTGGCGCCGAATGCTCCCCCCGCGGCTCCAGGACGTGCCGATGTGGGCATTCGCGTCCACGAGTCGGCCGTCGAGAATTATTACGCCCTGATGATGGGGGGCGACACGGTCGACAACGAGGAATTCAAGGAGCAGATGATCGGCACGTTGGGCGAAGAGGAATACAACCGTCGCTATCCGCCCGACGAAAACGACGGCCCCTGGGAAATCACCTACGCCCAGACCGACCCGCTCTCGATTCGCTTTGCCGACGGCGGTTACACGCTGACGTTGCGGATCACGCGCTTTAAGGGCAACCAGGTCTTCGCGCAGCCGATGAACGTCACGGTCCACTACAAGTTGGAGCCCTATCAGTCCGGAATCAAGGCGGTCCGCCAGGGAGATATCGAGATCTACCCGCCCGACTTCCAGCCCGGCGGCGATCAAACCCTGACCCCTTCGCAGGTGGCTCTGAAGCGGCAACTGCTGAACCGCTTCAGCCAGATGTTCAAGGAAGAGGAAATCACGACCGGCCTGCTGTTGCCAGGCGCCTGGGAGAAAGCGGGCCGATTGGCCCTGCTGCAATTGGTCTGCGATGGCGGCTGGCTCTGCACCGGCTGGGTCCAACCAGAGACACCCATTCCCGAGCCGGAGACGGCCGAGGGGCCCACCACGAAACCCGCCGCGGGCGGTTGAGGCCGACTGGGTTGATGCGGGCGGCTGTCCGCGTCAACCGTGATAGCCACGGCGGAACGTGTTGGTATGATGACGGGCGGACCGATGGCCGTTGCCATTGCGAGCGGGCTCAGTCATTGCCAGGGCCCAGTCGTGGAAAGGGCCCAGTCGTGGAAAGGGCTCAGTCATTGCCAGGGATCTTCCCATGAACCGACATGTTGACATCTCGTTCGATTGGCTCCCCCTGCGGTCGGTGGGGCGGATGGACATTCCCATCGACGCCTCGCCCAAATACCGGGCGCGATGCGAGCGCATTGCGCGGGCCATCGAGTCGCACGGGTCGTTCAATACGTACTACTTGTACAACGCGCGGTGCGTGTTTCGCCTGACCAACAGCGACGACCTGGGCATGCTGGAATTCAAGTTCGAAGGCGTCGCGCTCACCGACAGCACCGACCAGCAGACCGAGCGCTGCGTGTTGGATGTCGAGCTAAACGCGAGACCTGCGATTGGCTGACCGAACCGATCGTTGATTGGTTTCGCGAAACCGTTCCCAGGGCCGTGGCGGTGGAATTCGATCGCTATATCGCCGCGGGCGATCTGGCCGACCGTGAAGCGCATCGAGCGCATCGAGTCCGAGGCGGAACGCCAGGGGGGCTACTCCAGGGGCATGTACCTGTAGCTGGCATCTCCAGCATCGCGCGGCCAGCCATGCCCGCATCGGCTGCACGGAAGTCGCTTCATTGCCCGCGTTTCACTGCATTCGCGTCATCTCCAGCGAAGTCTATCGCGCGATGGTTGGCGTTGATGCTTCGTTTGCCGGCCTTCCGATCGCCGCGCCTTAGTGGTTATTCGCCTGCCGGGAGCGAATTGTCACTCTGGGAAAACTACGTCCGACTTGCCGGTTGCAAAGAATCGCCGAAGTTTGCCGGTTGTGCGGACGATATCAACTTTGCCGATTCTCCCTCTGGGGATCCGCGCTCCGCGCCGGACCATCCCGCCGTGCATGTTCGGCGCCCAGCCACCCGCGAAGGAACGCGAATCCCATGAGCCGACTGGTGCAAAACCTCTCTTCCGTGCTGGCCACCTTGGGTGTTCTGCTGCTTTCGGGCTGCACCCCCAGTCAGCCGTTCTACTTCAACGACGACGGCAACCTGTCGCACTATAAGGACGTGGCCACCGAGATCAGTACCCCGATGTCGATACCTGCGGCCTGGACGAAGTGAACATGACCTCCGCTGACCGCCGATCAGATCGAGCAATTGCAGCCCTGGGATCTGACGCTGGAGGAATGCGTGCAGATCGCGCTGGCCAACAGCAAGGTCGTTCGCCAGTTCGCGTGGGCGAAGGCATGAATGGCACGGAAACGCCGATCGGCCGCTCCGCAGCGCCACCAACAGCGATTCCCTGCCCACGGTTTACAACCCGGCCATCCAGGAAAGCGACGCGGCGTTCGGCGTCGAGGCTGCCCTGAGCGCCTTCGACGCGCAATGGGCCAATACCGTGCAGTGGCAACGCCTGGAGCAGCCGCAGAACGTCCGCTCGAACATCGTGCTGAACCAACTTCTCATTCGTGATCTGGTCCAGGATGTCGGAACCTTTGATCGGCGCTGACCAAGCGTTCCGCGCCAGGCACCACGTTTGGATTCCGCAATCAAACCAACTACCTGCAAAGCAACAACCCCTCGTTGGACGTGCCCAGCGCGTGGACCTCGCTGTTCCAGGCGGAAGTCACCCAGCCGTTCCTGCGCGGGGCAGGCGTGCAATTCAACCGCATCGCCGGACCGAACAACAACCTGGCGTTCGGTTCGGGGCCTACGCGGCGTGGTCATCGCCCGCATCAATAACGACATCGCCCTGACCGATTTCGAATCGCAGGTCCAGAACCAGGCCAGCGACATTGAGCAAGCCTATCGCGAACTGTACTTCCTGTATCGCGAGCTCGATGCCCGCAAGAACGGCCGCGAATACGCCCGGCAGACCTGTCCAAGCTGCAAGCCATGCGCGGTGGGGGCCGAAGGGGGCGGGCTGGACGAGGCCCGTACCCGGCAGCAATACTATCAATTCCGCGCCGAGGTCGAACGCGTGTTGTGGGACCTGTTCGCGCTGGAAAGCCGCCTCCGCTACCTGATGGGCCTGGCCCCGACCGACGGCCGCCTGATCCGCCCCATCGACGAGCCCACGACCGCCCTGGTCAAGTTCGACTGGTGCGAAATCCAGCAAGAGGCCCTGGCTCGCCAGGTCAACCTGCGAACACAGAAGTGGCCATCAAACGCCGCGAAATGGAACTAATCGCCGCCCGCAACTTCCTGTTGCCCCAGTTGGACGGTATCGCCCGTTATCGCTGGCGCGGCCTGGGCGACGACCTGTTCGGCAACCCGAACGGAGTTGTTCAAAGCGATGCCGCGAGCAGCCAGCATCGCGGGAACAAACGCCATGGCCACGCTGTTCAACGGGGCCTATCAAGATTGGGACTTGGGTCTGCAATTCAGCATGAACCTGGGCTTCCGCCGCGAGCTGGCCGCCGTCCGCAACGCACAATTGCAACTGGCCCGGCGCTGGCGGTGCTGCAAGACCAGGAATTGGAAGTCATCCACCTGCTCAGCGACGCGGTCCGCAACCTCGACCGCGACTATGCCCTGATGCAGACCAACTTCAATCGCCGTCTGGCCTCGCTCGACGAAGTTTCGGCCGCGCAGGTCATCGTCGATGTCGGCGGCGTCCAGGAAGGCGGCCGCCCGATCGACGCGCTCGACCAGTTGCTCGAGGCCCAACGCAATCTGGCCCAGGCCGAAAGCGACTACTACCGCTCGCTGGTGAATTACAACAAGTCGATCTTGAACATCCATTACCGCAAGGGCTCGCTGCTGGAATACAACAACGTCTACCTGGCTGAAGGGCCCTGGCCCGGCAAGGCCTACTTCGATGCCAAAAAGCGTGCTCGCGAGCGCGACGCTGGCATCTATCATCGACTATGGATTCACCCGGCCCCGGGTCATCAGCCGCGGCGAGTATCCGCAGTTCATGGACTCGCCCCAAGGCTACGGCGACGACATGCCCGCGGAAGGCATTCCCACGCCCACCGGCGAACAGGATCTCGATGATTCGTTGGACGGCTCGTCCACGCAAGAGAATGACTTGCCCGCCAACGACCTGCCCCCGGCCCCGATGGCCGGCCGATACGCCCCTTCCAATTCCCAGGGCTACTTCGCCGCCGATGCCGCGGGCCACCAAGACCTCGCCGGGCCAACAGCAGCGCCCGGCCAACTGCCCCTCGACGTGCGGGCGACGGCCCGGCCACTATCGGGCGAACCGTCCGGCGATCGCTCGTCCGTGCGGACCGCCTCGCTCGACGCGCCCGACGACGGCCCGACCACCAGTCCCAATCGCGGCTGGCAATCAACGCCCCGTTAGACCACCCATAGTCGTGGATCGCTCCGCGATCCAATCGCCCCCCATCGTCGTGGATCGCTCCGCGATCCAAACGCCCGCACCAACCACCAGCCAACCTCCCGACTGGTTGCTACAATGCCGGCATGTTCTTCTCCTTCGATGGTCCCGATGGCGTTGGCAAGTCGACGCAACTGCCCCTGTTTTGCAATTGGCTGCGCGAATTGGGGCATGTCGTCGTCGCCTGCCGCGATCCGGGCAGCACGCCGCTGGGCGAGGCCGTCCGCGACATTCTCCTGCGACCGCACGACCTGCACATCCACCGCCGCAGCGAAATGCTGCTGTACATGGCCGCCCGGGCGCAATGGTCGAAGAGGTGATCCGGCCGGCCCTGGAGCAGGGCAAGACCGTCCTCTGCGACCGCTATCTGCTGGCCAACGTGGTCTATCAGGGCTACGCGCGGCGGGCTCGACGTGGCGACGCTCTGGGAGGTCGGCCGCATCGCCACCGGCGGGCCTGATGCCCGACCTGACGATCGTGCTGGACGTGCCGGCCGAGGCGGCCGCCCGGCGATTGATCGCGACCGCTGGACCGCATGGAGACGCAAGGGGCAGGCGTTCCATGCCCGCGTGCGCGAGGGCTTTTTGGCCGAAGCGGCCCGATCGCCGGAGCGGATCGTGGTGGTCGACGCCGCCAGTCGATCGAGCGAGGTGCAGGCCGAGTGCAGGTCGGAGAATCGGAAAGGTAGTCGGCAGCAGTGCGGAACCGCAAGCGGAGAGCTGGCCGAGTCGCGTACGCGTCAGTCATACATCCTTCATCATCTTCCCCCATGTCTTGGCACGGCATTCACGGACACGACGAAGTCGTCGAGCAGTTTCGCCGGGCGCTGGCCGGCGGACGGCTGGCCAGCAGTTTCCTGTTCGCCGGGCCGGCGGGCATCGGCAAACGCACGTTCGCCCTGAAACTGGCCCAGGCCATGCTCTGCCAGACGCGGCCGGAAGAGCGGCCTGGACCCGTGCGGCACGTGCCCCTCTTGCGTCCAGGTGGCGGCCGGCACGCACCCCGACCTCGACGTGGTCGGCAAGCCGGCGGACAAAGTCGTTCATTCCGCTGGAACTGTTGATCGGCGATCGCGAACACCGGCGGCGCGAAGGGCTGTGCCACAATATCGCCTGAAACCCTGTCTGGGCGGGCGGAAGATCGCCATGATCGACGATGCCGACTACCTGAACGCCGAAGGGGCCAACGCGCTGCTGAAGACCCTGGAAGAGCCGCCGCCACGCTCCGTGCTGATCCTGATCGGCACCAGCCCGGCCAAGCAGCTTCCCACGATCCGCTCGCGCTGCCAACTGATCCGGTTTCGGCCGCTGCCGATCGAGACGGTGGCCGAACTGCTGGTCGTCGAAGGGGCTGGTCGCCGATCCGGCCGAGGCCCGGCGGCTTGGCCCGCTACAGCGAAGGCAGCCTGCAACGGGCCGTGAACTTGGCCGACCCCGAGCTGTGGACGTTCCGCAACACGCTTGCTGGCCGGCTCTCCCAGCCGGCGATCGACAGCGTCGAGCTGGCCCGATCGTGGCGGCCTTTGTCGACGGGCCGGCAAGGAGGCCTCGCCCCGCCGTGCCCGACTGCGGCAGGTGGTAGCCTTCGCCGCCGAGTTCTACCGCCAGGTGTTGCGTGGCCTGTGCGGCGCGGATTGACCGACGATCCGGAATTCGGCGCCGCTGTCCGCCAGGCGCCTTCCGCCTGGCCGGGCGATGAAGAGACCGCCTCGGCCTAGCGTCGCCCGTTGCCTGGAACTGCTCCGGCCCACGTCGACCGCAACGCCCACCAGGCCGCCATCATCGAATGCTGGATGGACGACCTGTCCCGCATCATCGCCACCGGTCAACCAATCACATCCGGCTAACGGGAGCTATTCAATCACTTGCGCTGAATCAACAGCGCCTTTTGCACGTTGTGATCCACGCCCCGCTCAAACGCCACGGGGATCGAGCGGTCGAACAGGAAGAACGCCCGGTGCCGGCGGATGTCGCCCGTTTCGCTCCCCAGTTCCGGGCCCAGCGTGTAACCATCCGGGTGGAAAGCATCGACCGCCACCGGCGCGACCTCGAAATACCCCACCGTGATCCAGATGGCATACACGTTCGAGCGCGTGGTCAGGATGTTGTCGAGCTTCTGGTTTCGCCTTGTAGGCGAAAGTGGGATTCCGATCGGCGTCGTTGTAGGGCTGATTGCTTAGGTTCCACAGGCTACCGGCCGTCGCCAGACCGCTAATCGTGAACAAGGGGCGGTTGGGCTCGCCTGGATCGGGGCGCAGGAATCGCTTTCGACGAAGCGACGACGTTGAGCCCCCTCGCCAGTTACATCCCCATCGCGGTACTGCAAGGCGGGAATCAAATTGGGGTATCGCCGCCGTACGATCGGAACGGGTTGGCGAAGAATGTCGGTAACGGGACATTGTTGACCGTCGTGCTGGGGATCTGGAAATCGGGGGCGGCGCTGGATAAGGTGGCGGAGGAGTGGACGCGGTGAATGACGCGGTTCCACCGCCGCCCCATCCGCGGCGGCTTTCGACGACCTTGTTCCACAACGCGGCGGCGTGGGCGAATTGTCGTTCATGATCGCCTGCCAGGTGGCGCCGGTGCTGTCAAAATTGTGTTGATGTTGATCCGGAGCGACCCCAGGGGCGGGTCGTACTCCGTCATACGGGGGTTCCTCACAGCCGGGGGAGCTGGCCTTGCGAGCCCACGAAGTGTGAACCGGCCGGAGGCCAGGCGTCGAGGCCTCATTCTCAGGAACACCGAGGAACACTCGTTCGGGGTACTCAAGCGGGGGGCTCGGTCACTCGGCGTGAGCTGCTAGGCTTGGGCTCGATCGCTGCGGATGTAGTTCAATGGTAGAACATCAGCTTCCCAAGCTGAATACGCGGGTTCGATTCCCGTCATCCGCTCCACGCTCATCACCGCAGGTCAGCGGCCTGATCCTGGAGCGCTAGGCCTTCGTCGTACCCGGGTGTGTCGAGCCCATCGACCACTGGCGGGCATTCGCCGGAGCCGCGCCGAGCCCCCTTCGCCGCCCGTTCGGATCGTCATCATCTGGGGCACCGCATCCACCATGTCACTCATTCGGTCGGCGATCAGACGGTGGGCTTCACAGGTTGTGCGCTTGGCTTCTGGGCCCCGGCCGCAGCGTCATACCCCATTCGGGCCATCAACTCGGTAGTACTTGCGCCCGTTTGCGCAGGGAAGCGACTACCCGTGTGGCGTAGGTCGTCGAGTGCAGACCCGGAACGCCGAGCCTCGGGCCGCCTCCACTCCACCAGCCATGATCACCGGTTGGGTGCGAAACCGTGCCAGATCTGGCCGGATCCGCACCGAACCGGTGATCACCGCCCCGCAGATCATCATTCGGCATCGGTCGGAACGCGGACGCTACGGACCTCGAGACGCACCTGCCGACTGAGCGCGGACCCGCCCGCCTGGGAACTCGGTCCGGCGCGGCTGCGTACCCACGCGGCCACACTTCCGGATTCCCCTCTGTTGATCGGCGGTACGCTTGCACAATGCGACCCCTCCGGTATTCCATCAACGTCACATTGGACGGGTGCTCCGATCATCGTGCAATCCCCGCGGACGAAGAATTGCATCGCCACGCGGCGGAAAACCTGGCCCAGGCCGATGCCCTCATCTTTGGCCGGGTGACTTACGAAATGATGGAGGCAGCGTGGCGACCCTCGGCGCGGGCGGGAGCGCGGCCTGAGTGGATGGAACCCTTCGCCCGGACGATCGACGCGGCGAAGAAGTACGTCGTGTCCAGCACCCTCGACCAGGTCGATTGGAACGCGACGCTCGTGCGCGGGGATCTGGGAGAGGCCGTTCGGCAGCTGAAGCGGGAGCCGGGTGAGGGACTGTTCGTCGGAGGCGTGCAGCTCCCGCTGGCGTTGGCGGAGCTGGGACTGATCGATGAGTACGAGTTCGTCGTGCACCCCAGGCTGGCGGGCCACGGACCGACGTTGTTCGCGGGGTTGTCGCAGCATATCGACTTGAAGCTGATGAGCAGGCTGGAGTTCGGCTCAGGGGCGGTGGCGATGCGGTATGAGCCGACTGTCGCGTAAATAGCATCTGGCTCGTGGCAGCGCTCTTCACTGCTGTGTTGATGGCCATGAGCGGTGGCTCGTTCCGCGGCAGCGGGATGGTGCCCCCACTCGGCGGTCGCCGAGGGCGAGCGGCCTGCGCACGTCCCGCAGCCGCCGGTGCAGCTCGACGACCCAGCCCACCGATCGACACCGTCCATCGGTATCGGTCGAAAACATGCACTGGACTGCGTGATTTGCGCCGCACATTCTAGACGGCACGTCCGCCCGGATGCGGGCCGTCGCCTACCGCGAGGGAAGAGGGTATGACCCAGACCGGGACGCATCAGGACTCGCTGAACGCCGAGCAGGTCGGTTACAAGCAGTCGTTGGGCAGACGCCATGTGCAGATGATCGCGATCGGGGGGGCGATCGGGACGGGTCTGTTCCTGGGGTCGGCCAGCCGCCTGCACAGCACCGGGCCTGCGTTGTTGTTGAGCTACGCGTTCGTGGGGGTGATCGCGTATTTCCTGATGCGGTGCCTGGGTGAGTTGGTGTTGCATCGGCCGACGTCGGGCGCGTTCGTCTCCTACATGCGGGAGTTCTACGGGGAGTCCGCGGCGTTCGTGACGGGCTGGCTGTACTGGCTCAACTGGGGGCTCACCGGCATCGCCGAGCTCTCCGCCGTGGGGCTCTACATCCAGTACTGGTGGCCGTTGATGCCGACGTGGGCGACGGTGTTGATCTCGCTGGCGGTGGTGCTGGTGATCAATCTGTTGTCGGCGCGGGCGTTCGGGGAGTTCGAGTTCTGGGCGGCGATCGCGAAGGTCGGGGCGATCGTGGTGTTCCTGGTCGTGGGCCTGGTGGTGGTGATCGGCCAGTTCGATATCGGCGGGCATCAGGCGGGGTTCCCGAATCTGTGGAGCAACCCGGGCGGGTTCTGGCCCGCCAGCGACGGCTACTACTGGTACGGCCCGATCCTGGTGATGTCCGGTGTCGTGTTCGCCTACGCCGCGATCGAGATGGTCGGGGTCGCGGCCGGGGAGATGGAGGACTCGCAGCGGGAGGTGCCGAAGGCGGTCAACGCGGTCATCTTCCGGATCGCGATCTTCTACTGCGGGTCGATCCTGCTGTTGGTGTCGATGCTGCCGACCACCGAGTACAAGTCCGGGACCAGCCCGTTCGTGACGGTGTTCGGCCGGCTGGGCCTGGGGTGGATGGCCGACCTCATCCAGGTGGTGCTGATCATCGCGGCGATGTCGAGCCTCAACTCCGGCCTGTACTCGACGGGGCGGATCCTGCGCAGCCTCGGCATGTCGAAGCAGGCGCCGCCGTTCACGTTGAAGATGAGCAGCCAGGGCGTGCCGTGGGCGGGCATCGTGATGACCTCGTTCGTGTTCGTGCTCGGCGCCGTGCTGAACGCGTTGGCGCCGGACGCGTTCGAGATCGCCCTGGAGGCGGCCGCGATCGGGGTGGTGTTCACCTGGGGCACGATCTTCGCCTGTCAGTTGCGGCTGCGGAAGCTGGTCAACAAGGGGGTGATCCCGGCCAGCCCGTTCCAGGCGCCGGGCTATCCCTGGACCAGCTATATCGGGTTGGCGTTCCTGGCGTTGGTGATCGTCGGGTTGGCGGTGTCGGGGTGGCAGTCCTCGCCGTACTTCTGGCACAAGACCGACTTCCTGGTGGTGGTGCTCGGCATCCCGGTGCTGGCGGTGGCGCTGTACATCGGCTGGCGGGCGGTGAAGCCGAAGGTGATCGAGAACACCGGTGGGCGGATCAAGGCGGTGTGGTCGGACACCGGCCCGACCTACGGCGAGGGTGTGGACGCCCGAGGACCTCGACCCCGCCGACGGACGAAGGGGGCATCGTCCCATGATCGGCGCAACGACGCTGCGGAGGACGGCTGCGCTGGTGGCGGGGCTGCTGGCCGGGCTGGCGGTGGTGGCCGCGTGCGGTTCGGGTGGGTCGACACCCATCAACCCGACCCCGGCCCCGACTCCCGCGGTGCCGGGCGGCAAGCTGAGCATCGGGATCCCGTTCGACGAGCCCGGCCTCGGGCTCAAGACCGGCGACACCTACACCGGGTTCGACGTGGACACCGCGGTCTACATCGCCGCCGCGCTGGGCGTGCCGCGGGAGAACATCACCTGGAAGGAAGCCAACAGCGGCCAACGCAATCGCTGCTGGAATCGCGGGCAGGCCGACCTGATCGTGTCCACCTTCTCGATCACCGACGAGCGCAAGAAGGAAGTCGACTTCGCAGGCCCCTACTTCGTGGCCCACCAGGACCTGTTGGTGCGCCGCAACGACACCGAGATCACCGGGCCGGAGGCGTTGGACGGCAAGAACCTGTGCTCGGTGCCCGGCACCACCTCGGCCGCCTACGTGACCAGCCACTTCCTTGGCAACATCAACCTGGTCGAGCGGCCCCGGTTCTCCGACTGCGTGACCGCGTTGGCCAACAGCGAGGTGGACGCGGTCACCACCGATGATGTGATCCTGGCCGGGTTCGCCGCCGAGCCGCAGTACCAGGGCAAGCTCAAGGTGGTGGGCAAGGGCTTCTCCGACGAGGTGTACGGGGTCGGGGTGAAGAAGGGCAACACCGCGCTGGTCGACAAGGTCAACACCGCGCTGCGCCAGTACATCGACGACGGGTCGTGGAAGAAGTCCTTGGACGCCAACGTGCGCCCCTCGGGCTACTCCATCCCGTCCCCACCCACGCCCTCGGGGGCCTGACCCGCCGCGATCCGCAGCCCGCCGCGCACCCGCCGCACCGCCGGGTGGCGGCTGCTGCCCGCCCGTACCGCGGTGAAGATCCGCCGGGACTGCGGCGGCCCGGGCAGCGGCCGCAGCCGGACGTCCGGGAACCCACACCGCCGGACCAGCTCCGGCAGGAAGGCCGCGGCCCGGCCCGCCTCGACCAGGCGCACGTGCAGGAGCACGTCGTCGGAGCGGTAGCGCACGATCGGCTCGAAGCCCGCAGCCCGGCACACGCGCAGCGCCCAACCCTGCGCCGGACTGGCGGCGGTCTCGACCACCCACGGCATCGCCGCCAGGTCGCGCGGGTCCCAGCCGTCCGGCACGGCCAGGAGCAGCGGGTCGCGGCAGACCTCCTCGACCTCCAGCCCGTCCTGCACGCGCATCGGAGCGCCCGGGAACTCCTCGGCCAAGACCATGTCGAAGTCGCCCGCGAGCACCGCCTCCAAGGCGCGCTGGGCCTCCAGGTGCGTGATGTCGAGGAGCAGCGGGCCGCCTTCGAGCTGGGCGAGCAGGTCGATCACCAGGCTGTGCGCGACCGTCTGGAACGTGGCCAACCGCAGCGTTCCGGTGGCCTCGCCCCGTGCGGCGGCCAGGTCGGCCTCGGCACGCTCCAGGCGTTCCAGCACCGCCTCCGCGTGATCGACGAGCAGCAGCGCCTCCGCGGTGAGCTGCACCCGGCGCCCGACCGGCTCCAGCAGCGTGACGCCCGCCTCCCGTTCGAGCACGTCGAGCTGGTGGGAGATCGTCGAGGGGCTGTAGCCCAACGCGTGCGCGACGGCCGCCAACGTGCCACGGTGCCGCAGCTCCCGCAGCAGGCGCAGCCGGTGGACGTCCAGCACGGCGACCTCCTCGGCGATCGGTTGGTCCCGACGAAGAGGTACCAGGACACGGCTATTCCGGGTCGGCCGGTCCCGTGTGCGCGGCGCGGACGCCGGGCAGCTCGGCGAGCTCCCCCGCGAGGCTGCCGAGGTCGCCGCGGCCCGCGAGCTGAAGTGTGACAGCGGCGACGCGGCCGCCGGTGTCGTCGAGGTCCTCCCTGGTCACATCGATGTCGCTCACCGTGAAGCCCCGGTCGGTGCAGACGCCGAGTGCGGCGCGCAGGCACGCCGAAGCCGTCGGCGTAGCTCAGGCGCAGCGTGGGCGGGTCGCGCCGCCGGGCGGCGACCGCCTGCGCCAACCGCGGATAGCCGAGCGTCACGAGGAAATGCCCGGCGGTGCCCGCGACGGCCAGGATCGGCAGGCCCGCGCCACAGGCCATGCCGACGGCCGCGACGAGCCAGATGGTGGCCGCGGTGGTGAGTCCGCGCACGGCGTCGCGCCGCACGAAGATCAGGCCGCCGCCGATGAACCCGATGCCGGAGACGATCTGGGCGGCGATCCGGGACGGATCGAGCGCGACGTTCTCGAGGCCCAGCATGTCGGCGAACCCGTACTTCGAGATCACCATGATGACCGCGGCGCCGAGCCCGACCAGGGTGTGGGTGCGCAAGCCCGCGGCCTTGGCCCCTGCCTCGCGCTCCAGCCCGATGGCCGTGGAGAGCACCAGCGCGAGCAGGACCGGCCAGAGGATCGTCCACTGGTCGGCCGTCGACCACACGGGGGAAGGCATCCCCGGGATTGTCCAGCTCCAGCGCGTTGGCGCTGGGTCTCGCGGCGGGCGCCCGTTCGCAGATCGTCACCGTTTGGTAACTTGAGGTGTTCGTCGGAAGAGGGAACCCATGGGCATTCGCGCGATCACCGGCTACATCGCCCACGCGGCACTCCTCGCCTACTGGCTCTGGGTGGTCGCCTCCACCGCCCCTCAACTGCGCAAAGGCACCCGAGACCGGCGTGTCCGCGGGCGGGTGCTGGTCATCAAGTCGGCGGGGTTCGCGCTCACCGCCGTCGTCGTCGGGATCATCCATTACTGGGCGACGGCGTGGTGGCAGGTCGTCGTCACCCTGCCGATCGCCGCCGTGCTGGGCGTGCTGCTGCGGCGGGTGTACCGCCGTACGGTCGCGGCGCCGCGCCACCGCCTCACGCTCACCCGGCGGGCGCGCACCGGCCCCCGACCACGCCGCGGAGCGGCGCCGCTGCACCTGCGGGACGACGAGGTCGGGTCCGCGGTGGTCGCGGACTGACGGCGCTCACCGCACCCTTCGCGGGCGCGGGCGCGGGGGCGGCCGGCGGGCGAGCACCACGACGCCGACCATCGAGACGACGAGCCCGATCACGAAGATCCAGCCCCACCCGTGGCGGACCGGGTCGCCGAGCAGCAGGATGCCGGCGAGGCCGGGCAGCACGACCTCGGTCACGACGAACACCGCGGTGACGACGCCGACCTCGCCCCTGGCCAGCGCCGCCGAGTACCCGATCATGCCGACGACCCAGTACCCGGCGATGAGGTAGATCGCGGGCTGGGCGAGCAGCGCCACGAACGAGAAGCCCTGGCCGATCTCGACGTGGGCCGCGCGCACCGCGAGCGCCGTGCCGCCGAAGCCCATGCCCGCGACGACCGCGAGCGGCCACGCCCGCTGGTATTGCCGCAGCACGAGCACGAGCACGCCGAGCACGAGCAAGGCCCCGATCAGCACGTAGTTGACCAGCACCGACGTGACCGGCGGATGGCCCTCACCCGCGCTACCCGCGACCAGAACGAGCCCGACGAGGCACACCGCGACCGCCACGCGGGTGGTCCGGTCGAGCACGGTGTTGTTGAGCCGGGCGCCCACCACGGCCGTCACGGCGATCGAGCCGCCGATGATCGCCTGCACCGCGAAGACCGGCAGCACCCGCAGGGCCGCGACCGCGCAGAGCCAGGCCAGCAGGTCGACGAGCATGCCGCCGACGTAACGGGGCTGCACGGCGGCCGGGCGGCTGCGGGTGGCCCGCCGCGCGCCCGAGGCCTGCAGCAAGGCCCCGATGCTGTTGAGCAGCATCGCGACCAGCGCGATGAGCAACCCGATCAGCACGAGTCCAGCATGCCCGTCGGGAGGCCCGTCGTCCGGCTCGGGGCGGGCGCGTCAGACCGTCGAGCGGTCAGGCCGCCACCGTCTCAGCGGTCGCGGGCGGGGCGCCGGTCGTCGAGTCGCCGGGCGCGTCGGCACTCACCGGAGCGCTGCCGGTCGGCCGGTGGCCCACACCGTGGTGGCCGCCGGTACCGACCGGGGTGTTGCTGCCCGTCGGGGCCGCCCCGCCGACCGGGGTGGCGGGGTCGCCGCTGCCGGGCGTCGCGCTGCCGAGGGCGCCGGGGTTGACGGTCGGCGCGGGAATCTCGGTCGCGGGGACGACCGCGCTCGGCACGACAGCGGGCGCCGTCGTGGCCGGGGCGGCCGCGGGCTCCGAGGGCGCTGCACGACCGCCGGGGGCGCCGGGTTGCGGGCGCCTGCGCGCCGCCGCCCGACGACCGCTGCCGGTTGGCCTGACCCGGACGCGCACCGGAGCCGCCCGCCGAACCCGACCCACCGGACGCCTCGCCGCCCTGCGCGGGGGCCGGAGCGGCGGCGGACTGGGAGGTGGCGGTGGCGGAGCTGCTCGCGCCGGACTCCGTGACGATCCCGGGCGAGTCCGACGACGTCATCCGCGGCACCAGCAGCGCGACGAGCACGATCACCGCGACGGCCAGCAGCCCGACGCCGACGATCAGCGCCACCGACCTCGGCCGGGACGGCTCCGGGGCCGGGTCCCACTCGGGGGTCGCGGGGCCCGGGTGCAGGGTCGGGCGGGCGGGCTCGCCGGACAGCAGGCCGCGCGAGGGTTCGTGGGAGAGGCCTGCGATGCGGCCTGGCCGCGGCGCGGGGTCAGCCGCGGGGGCGGCGTGGCGGCTCGCGCTCGCGCCCCGGGACCCGGCGGCGGTCCGCCCCCCGCCTGCAGCGGCGGCCGCGGCCATCCCGGCCCCGGCCGCGACGGCGCCCGCGGCCCCGCCGCCCGCAACCCCGGCACCCCGGGCCCCGCCGCCCGCGCCCCGGCCGCCCGCGACCCCGGCACCCGGGGCCCCGGCGCCTGCCGCCCGGCCGTCCGCAACCCCGGCACCCGCGGCGCGGCCGCCCGCAACCCCGGCACCGCCGCGGCGCCGCCCGGCGGCCTGCCGCCCGGCCGTAGCCCGCGGCCGCGCCGTCGCCACCCCGCCCCGCCCCGGCGGACATCGGCGGGATGGCCACCTCCGGCCACGACGCCGTCGGCATGGGCGACACCGACAGCGCGGCGCCCTTCGCGATCGCGTTCTTCGGGTCGGTGTCCACGGCGACCGGCCGGGCCAGCCCCTCCGACACCAGCTGCGCCACCAGCGGGATCCGCGACGACCCGCCGACCAGCAGCACCGCGTTGAGCTCGCCGGGCCTGCACCCGGCCGAGCGGACGGCGCTGCGCAGCGCGTCGACCGTCTCCTCCACCTGCGGGCGGATCATCGACTCGAACTCGCTGCGGTGCAGCCGCACCGACCCGCCGCCCGCGGGCAGCAGCACCGGGATCGAGACGTCCGTGTCGGCCGAGAGCGCCTCCTTGGCCTCGGTGCACTCCCGGCGCACCCGCGCGACGGCCGACAGCACGCCCGTGTCGGTGTCGTCGAGATCGGTGAACGCGGTGGGCAGGCCCGCGCGGACGTGCTCGAACACGACCTCGTCGAAGTCGACGCCGCCGAGCCGGTCGAGCCCCTCCGGCCGCCCGAGCAGCCCGAACCCGGCGGCGCCGAACGCGGCCTCGGACCGGTCGACCTTGCGTACGACGGCCGCGTCGAACGTGCCGCCGCCCAGGTCGTACACGGCGATCGTGGAGCCGGGCGTGACCCGCTCCTGCGTGGCGTAGTGCAGCGCCGCGGCCTGCGGCTCGGCGAGCAGCGCGACCCGCAGGCCCTGCGCGGCGAACGCGGCGGTGAGCAGGTCCTTCTTGTGGCTTCCCCACGACGCCGGATGCGTGACGCGCGATCTGCGACGCGGGCCCGCCCTCGCGTTCGGCTACCCGGTCGACGACCCAGCGGACCAGCCGCGCGGACAGCTCCTCGGGCGCCCAGGCCCGGCCGCCGATCACGATCGGGGTCGGGATCGCCGATGCGCCGCTTGAACTCGCGGACCACCCGGTCCGGATCGGTCAGGGCGCGACGTTCGGCCGCCTCGCCGACGACCACGGCACCATCCGGCGCGATGAACAGGACGGACGGGATGGTGGCGCCACGCGTTCCGAGCGTGACGACCTCCGGCTCCACCCAGCGACGGCCCGCCGAGCGGCACACCGCCGCCGCCGTGTACGTGGTACCGACATCGATACCGAGCTGGTAGCCCACGATCGCCTCCTCACCCTGCCGCGAGCCGCCACCTTCCGCAGCCCGGCCCCCCGTCACGCGCATCGGAGTATTGCGTCCCCCCGTTAGCACGAACGAGGCCCTCCACCCCAACGGGCGCCCCCGACGACCCACCGTGATCGAGGCCGCGGGCCTACCCTGTTCGAGTGGGTGAGGCCGTGTCGCTGATGGAGTTCGTGAAGCTCCTCCTGAGCGACGACGCCGAGCGCGCCCACTTCGCCGCCGACCCGGACGGCACCCTCGCCCACCACGGGCTGGGCGATCTCAGCCCGGCCGACGTCCACGACGCCGTGTTCCTCGTGCAGGACACGTTGACGGTCGATTGGTCGCAGGCGTACGGGTCCGGAGCCGGGGACGCGCCCACGCCCCCGACCGAGCCGGCGGCGGCACAGAGTCCGCCCGCTTGGTGGACCCCCGAGGAACCCGATCCGGTGGCCGAGCACGACGATGCGGCGCCCCACCACGTCCTCCCCGACGTCGACGAGGCCCTCTTCGACGCCCCTGACCTGCACTTCGGGCACTGATCCCCTAAGCGACGCTGCGTAGCCCCCAACGGCCTCGGGGGGAACCCGGCGTGATCCCCGATGGCCCGGGTGCCGCCCGCTCCTAGCGTTGCCGCCAACACCGAGCCCGCCGGGCCGGTTGCACCGCGAACGAATCGGAGCTGATCACCGTGGCCGACAACCTCTCCATCCTCGAGTTCCTGCAGAAGATGATCGACGACGTGGGCCTGCGCGACTGGTTCGCCCGCGACCCGCAGGGCGCCCTGGAGAACCACGGCCTCCGCGACGTCTCCCCCGAGGACGTGCGTGACGCCATCGTGCTGGCCGACGACAGCCAGACCGCCGACTTCAGCCGCAACGTCGACCAGAGCTTCCACGGCACGGTCGGTGCGGCCGCGGCCCACCACGCGAGCCACGACGGCGGCGGCAACGGCGAGGGCCACAGCGAGGGGCACCGCGAGGCGATCGAGCACCTCTCCCGCTACGTCACGAACAACTTCATCGACGACCGCGACACCAACGTCGACGACTCGGTGAACCAGCAGATCCACACCGACGGCGGCGACGTCACCCAGGACATCGAGACGCACTCCACCACCGCGTCCGGCGACGGCTCGGTGGCCGCGGGCGGCGACATCCGCGACTCGACGGTGACCAGCGGCGACGGCAACCAGATCGGCACCGGCAACATCCGCGGCGACAACAACGTGCAGGGCCACGACAACAACGTGGTGCACGGTGACGGCAACACCACCGCTTTCGGGCAGGGCGCGGCGACCAGCGCCGACCTGCATGACGTGGGCGTGAGCGGGGGCGGCGCGCTGTCGGTGGGCGGCGACGCCCGCGGCGACCAGCACAACGTCGACTCGCACGAGCACACGACGAACACCACCACCGACGAGACCGACATCTCGCACTCCGGCAACCTGCACACCGAGAACGTCGAGGACTCGAACAACGAGACGCACCTGCGGGCGGACCAGGACTCGCACGACCACGCGACCACGAACTTCCAGAGCGGCAACGACCTCGACCACGTGGACCTGCACGCCTGATCGTGTGATCCGACCCCGCCCGGGCTCACGGGCGGGGTCCGGTTTCCCCCTTATCGTCGCCCTCCCCCGAACCCCCAGGAGTGAACCCGGATGGCCCAGGCCAGCAACCTCATCGACCTCATCCTCAGGCTGCTGAAGGACCCGGCAGCGCTGGCCGAGTTCCAGCAGAACCCCGACGCCGTGCTCGCCGCCTGCGGCGCGTCGAACGTCAGCCCTGAGGACGTGCACGACGCGCTCGTGCTCGCCGACGACAAGCACGACGACAACGACCACAACAAGGACGACAACGGCGGCCACCACGGCCACCACGTGCCGCCGCCCCCGCACGCCGAGCCGGGCGAGAGCGACCACGACGCCGCGGTGCGGTACATCAAGGAGTACGTCACCAACAACTACGTCGACGACCGCGACACCAATATCGACAACTCGGTGAACCAGCAGATCCACACCGACGGCGGCGACGTCGACCAGCTCATCCACACGACGAGCACCACCGCCTCCGGCGACGGCGCGGTGGCCGCGGCGGGCGACATCGACGGCTCGCAGGTCACCACGGGCGACGACAACCAGATCGGCGACGGCAACATCCGAGGTGACGGCAACGTGCAGGGTGACGACAACCACGTCGTGAGCGGCGACCACAACACCACCGCGTTCGGGTCCGGGGCGGCGAACAACGCCACGATCGACCACGCGTCGGTCGGTGGCGGCGGCGCGCTTTCGGTGGGCGGCCAGGCCACCGGCGAGCAGCACAACACCGACGACCACCAGGTCAACGAGACCACCGACGCGACCAAGGTCGACATCGACCACTCGTTCAACGAGCACGACGAGTCGACGGTCGGCTCGCACAACAGCAACGACGGCCACTTCTCGGCCGACTCGCACAACGAGGTCGACAACAACGTGCAGAGCGACAACATGCTGCACGACGTGCACCCTGTCTGACCCACGGTCACCGCGGGAGTAGCCTCGCCGTGATGCGACGACCGGCCCCGCCATCCCTCGGGTGGCGGGGCCGCGCGTTATGGAGGTCAACGGAGAGAGGCAGGCCCTGACGTGGCGGTACCGGCTGCGGTCGACCTCGTCGACGTGGCGCTGAAGGCCGCGACGGCCTACGAGCGTCCCGGATCTCGGCACCCGGCTCGCCCAGACGCGCAAGCGGCTCGCCGACCCGAACGTGCGCGTGCTCGTGGTCGGTGAGTTCAAGCAGGGCAAGAGCCAGCTGGTGAACGCGCTGGTCAACGCGCCGGTCTGCCCGGTCGACGACGATGTGGCGACGGCGGTGCCCACGGTCGTGCGGCACGCGGAGACCGTCGAGGCGGTGCTCGTCCGCGAAACGCCCGGCGCGGCGCCCGAGCGCACCGAGGTGCCGGTGGACAAGCTGGCCCAGTACGTCAGCGAGGCGGGCAACCCCGGCAACAAGGCGATGCTCTCCTACGCCGAGGTCGGGCTGCCGCGCAAGCTCCTCGAGGGCGGGCTGGTGCTCGTCGACACGCCGGGGGTCGGCGGGCTCGGCTCGGCGCACGGGGCGGCCACGATGTCGGCGCTGCCCAGCGCGGACGCGGTGCTGCTGGTCTCCGACGCCGCGCAGGAGTACACGGGGCCGGAGCTGGAGTTCCTCGGCGCGGCGATGAAGCTGTGCCCGAACGTCGCGTGCGTGGTGACCAAGACCGACCTGTACCCGCACTGGCGGCGGATCATGGAGCTGGACCGCGGCCACCTCGACACCGCGGGCATCCGCGCCGACATGTTCCCCGTCTCGTCCACGCTGCGGCTGCACGCCGCGAAGACGCAGGACGCCGACCTGATGGACGAGTCCGGCTTCCGCCCGCTGGTGCAGTTCCTGCTGAACCGGGTGGTCGGCGCGGCCGACGAGCTGGACCGCCGCTCGACCAGCCAGGACGTGCTCGCCGTCTGCGAGCAGCTCGGCGCCGGGATGAAGGCGGAGCTGGCCGTCCAGGAGAACCCCGAGCAACTCGAGCCGCTGGTGGCCGAGCTGACCAGGGCGAAGACGCGGGCCGACGAGCTGAAGCAGCGCTCGGCGCGGTGGCAGATCACGTTGAACGACGGGGTCGGCGACCTGCAGTCCGACATCGACTACGACCTGCGCGACCGGCTGCGCACGATCGGGCGCGAGGCGGAGCAGCTGCTCGACGACGCCGACCCGGCCGAGATCTGGGACCAGTTCGCCAACTGGTTCCACCAGCAGGTGGCGTCGGCGGCGTCGGCCAACTTCGTGTGGGCCGCCGAACGGGCGCGCTACCTGTCCGAGCAGGTGGCCGAGCACTTCGCGGAGGCGGCCGAGATCGCGCTGCCCGACCTGCGGTTCGACCAGTCCAAGAGCCTGGCGGCGAAGGTCGACCCGTTGGCGCAGCCCGAGAGCGAGCGCATGGGGGTCGGCCAGCGGATGATCACGGGTATGCGCGGCGGCTACGGCGGCATGCTGATGATCGGCATGGCGACGACGCTGGCCGGGCTCGCCCTGCTCAACCCGATCTCGATCGGGGCCGGGCTGCTGTTCGGCACGAAGACCGTGCGCGACGAGCGCAAGCGGATGCTGCAGCGGCGGCAGGCCGAGGCGAAGCAGGCGGTGCGCCGCCACATCGACGAGGTGACGTTCCAGGTCGGCAAGGATTCGCGCGACATGCTGCGCCACACCCAGCGCCAGCTGCGCGACCACTACAGCAAGCTCGCCGAGGAGGTGAGCACGTCGATCGCGAGCTCGGTGCTGGCCGCGCAGAACGCCGTCAACACCACGACGTCCGAGCGGCAGAACCGCATCCGCGACCTCAAGGCCGAGGTGGCCCGCATCGACGCGCTCGCCGACCGGGCGAAGGCGCTGGTGGCGAACCTGCCTGCTGCGACGCCGTTGGCTGTCGGGTCGTGACCGGGCCCGCTCCCCAGCTCGGCACGGCCGTCCGGGTGCTGCTGCGCCGCACGATCGACACCTACCGCGACAGCCCGCAGGCCGCGGGCTGGCTGCGGCACAACCTGTCCCGCTTCGACGAGCCGCTGCGCGTCGCCATCGCGGGCAAGGTGAAGGCGGGCAAGTCCACGCTGCTCAACGCGCTCGTCGGCGAGGAGATCGCGCCGACCGACGCGGGCGAGTGCACGCGCGTCGTCACCTGGTACGTGGACGCGGCCGCGCCGAAGGTCACGATGTTCCCGCGCGGCGGCGCCCCGCGACAAATAACTCTCCACCGCAACCAGGGCGCGCTGCGCTTCGACCTGTCCGGCACCCCCGTCGAGCGGATCGACAAGCTGGAGGTGCAGTGGCCCTCGCAGAGCCTCCGCACGCAGACGTTGATCGACACGCCGGGCATCGCGTCGCTGTCGAGCGACACCTCCGCCCGCGCGGGGGCGTTCCTCGCGCCCGACGACGCGCCGAGCCAGGCCGACGCCGTCGTCTACCTCATGCGCCACCTGCACGCCACCGACGTGCGGTTCCTCGAGTCGTTCTACGACCAGGGCGTTGCGCGGGCCACGCCGATCAACACGATCGCGGTGCTGTCGCGGGCGGACGAGATCGGCGTCGGACGGCTGGACGCACTCAACTCGGCGCGCCGCATCGCCCGTCGCTACCGGGCCGACGACAAGATCCGCGGGCTGTGCCAGACGGTGGTCGCGGTGGCCGGGCTGCTGGCGCAGACCGGGCGCACGATGCGCCAGCAGGAGTTCGCGGCGCTCACCACGCTGGCCGGGCTGCCGCGCACCGAGCTGGACGGGATGCTGCTGTCGGTGGACCGGTTCTCCCGGGTCGAATCCGCCCTGGACGCCGACACCCGGGCGCGACTCATCGAGCGGTTCGGCCTGTTCGGGGTGCGGTTGGGGGCCACGCTGATCCGGCAGGGCGTCACCGATCCGACCGCGCTGGCGACCGAGCTCGTGCGCCGCAGCGGCCTCGACGACCTGCGCGCGCTGCTCACCACCCAGTTCGCGGAGCGGCGGGAGCTGCTGAAGGCGCGGTCGGCGCTGCTGGCCATCGACCTGGTGCTCACGCGGGAGCCGCGGCCCGCCGCCGCGCCGCTGGCCGCGGAGGTGGAGCGCATCCTCGCGGGCGCGCACGAGTTCGCCGAGCTGCGGCTGCTCGGCACCATCCGGGCCGGGGTGGTGAAGCTCGCCCCCGAGGTGTTGGACGAGGCGGAGCGGCTGCTCGGCGGCGACGGAGGCGCCCCCGCGGCCCGGCTGGGGCTCGACCCCGGCGCGGGTCCGGGCGAGCTGCAGGCGGCCGCGTTGGACGCCGCCGGGCGGTGGCAGCGGCGTGCGGAGAGTCCGCTGTCCAGCCGCGCGGTGTCCGACGTCGCGCGGCTGGTCGTCCGGAGCTGCGAAGGCATCCTGGCGCAGCTGGCCCCCCGCGACCGCTGAGTCCCGCGTTTCGCCACGGCGAGTTCCGCATCCCGGCACGGCCGGTCCCGCACCTCGGCACGGTGAGTCGCGCATTTCAACACGGCGTGACACGGTTCCGGGACCGGCGCCACAGGGCCGTGCCGACCTCAGAGGGCAGCGTCAGAGGTGGCGCCGTCGTCCAGGGCGAGCGACGCCCGGGCGAGGCGGTCGCGAAGTCCGGCCCGGACGTCGGGCCATTCGTCGGCGAGGATGCTGAAGACCACCGTGTCGCGGAAGCTGCCGTCCTCGCGCCGCATGTGGCGGCGCAGCACGCCCTCCCGGCGGGCGCCGAGCTTGGCGATCGCGGCCTGCGAGCGCAGGTTCCGGGCGTCGGTCTGGATCTTGACCCGGCCGTAGCCGCAGTCGTCGAAGCAGTGCGTCAGCAGCAGGAGCTTGGCCTCCGGGTTGACCGGCGTGCCCCACCACCGGCGGCCGTACAGCGTGGCGCCGAGGTGAATGCTCTCGTTCGCCGGGTCGGCTTCGAGCAGCGACGACGTGCCCACGAGCGTGCCCGCGGCACCGAGCGGACCGTCGGCAACCAGCCGGATGCCGTAGACCGTGCGCCCCCCGACCAAGAATCGCGAGGCCACCAGCGCGCGGCAGTCGTCGACCGACACCGGACGGCGGTGCATGACGTAGCCGTCCGCGTACACCCCCGGGTCGCCGAGCAGGGGAAACAGCTCGCCGTCCGCGTCGTCACGGAGCAGCTCCAGCCGCACCCACGCGCCGACCAGCGGTTCGCCGGTCGGCAGGATGACCTCGCCCATCGGTGCGACGCTAGTCCGCTACGCCGACGATCTGCCGCAGGTGCGCGAACAGCTCACCCCGGCTGCCGGAGCCGAGCCGCTGCCGCATCCGGGCCACGTGGTGCTCGACCGTCTTCGCCGAGATGAAGAGGCGCTCCCCGATCTGCTTGTACGTGAGGCCGTCCAGCACCAGCGCCGCGACCTCGCGCTCGCGGTCGGAGAGCGGGCCGTCGTCGGTGTCGCCTGGCTCGTCGACGACGGGCGGCTCGTCCGCGGTGACCGACAGCGGGCCGCTCGCCTGCAGCGCACGGGCGCAGCCGAGGAGCGCGGACATCGCCTTGCGGTCGCGCGTCCGGATCGCCGCCTGGCCCGCGAGCCTGCCACCCTCCCAGGTCAGGCCGACGACGTGCAGCCCGCGCGCGGCCTTCTCGACCGCTTCGGCGTCGACCTCGGCGTCGAGCATCGCCACCCAGTGCGGGGCCGCCGCGGCCAGCGCGGTGGCGTACCGGCTGCTCTCGCCCGCCGCGATGACGGCCGCCGCGCGCCGGGCGGCCTCGTCTCGGGACTCGGCGACGATCGCCGCCTGGAGCCCCGCCCAATGCAGTGGAGCCGCCCACACGGCGGGGTTGCCGAGCCGGTCGAGCAGCGCGGCGGCCTCGTCGAGGTGGGGGCGGATCCAGCTCGTCTCCCGGAGCCGGGCGGCGGCGATCGCGAGCTCGCCCAGCTGCTGCAGCACGAACAGGTCGACCGGATGGCGCACGATCGCCTCCCGGGCCCGGGCCCACGCGGGCATGAGGGCGGCGAGGTCGCCCGTGCGGCGCGCGATCGCGACCTCGAGGGCGGCGGCGACGAACTCGTCGCGCGGCTCGAGCGGCGGGAGGTCGCCGAGGGCCGCCCTGGCCGCTCCGGTCGCCCCGCGGAACAGCGCGATCCAGCCCAGCAGGAGCCGATGTCGAACGGCCATGACCCGACCGCCGAGGCGCACGCGCGCCGCTCGCTCCAGCACCGACTGCGCGACGTCCAGCTCCCCGCACTGCACGGCGGTGAGCGCCGCGAGGGCGGCAGGCGTGTCCGGCAGCAGCGCCGCGCGATGGCTGGACTCCAGCAGGGCCGCGGCGCGGGTCAGCTCCGACAGCGCGGCCGTCGGCGACCCCGTCACGGAGCGAACGAGGCCGTGTGCCATCAGCTCCTCGGCGCCCGCGAGCAGCGTGGGGGCCTGGTCGGGGCGTTCGGCGCGGGCCAGCACCGCCTGCGCCTCGTCCAAGGCGCCGGTGCCGATGAGCGCGGGCACCGCGAGCGCCGCGTCCCGACCCATCCCGGCGCCCAGGAAGCGGTAGAGGGCCGCGCTGCGGGCGAGCATGCCGCGGTGGGCGAGTACGGCGGCGGCGACGGTCCCGGCCTGCGCAACGTCAGCCGTCGACGCCTGCTCGGCCGCCGAGAGCACCTGGTCGGCCTGGGTGAGGGCGAGGTCGAGGTCGCCCGACCGGAGCGCGGCCTCGGCGCGTCGGGAGGCCAGCTCAACGGCGGGTGCGCCCGCGCCGACGGCGGCCGCGAACAGCTCGTCGGCGCCGGGGAGGCCGGTGCGCAGCGATTCGTCGCCCGCCGCCGTGAAGACCACGGCCACCCGACCTCCGGAGACGCCCGTGCCGAGCAGGCGGCGGGCGGCGGCGAGGACGTTGCCGCCGCGGTCGAGCTCGCGCTCGGCGAGTGCCCGACGCATCTCGAGACGGGTCGCGGGCGGGGTGCGCTCCAGCACGGCGGCCGAGACGAGCGGGATCGGCGCACCGTCGGCGGTGAGCAGCCCTTCGGCGCGGGCCGCTTCGACCAGCTCGTCGAGCGCGGCGGAATCGGCGGCGACGTCCGGGCCCAACAACGGGACGAGCAGGTCGGGCTCCAGCGGGGCGCCGAGCGCGCGGGCGCGGAGGAGGTCGCGCACGCCGTCCGGCAGCCGGTGGACGGCGTAGCCCAGCTGGGCCAACAGGGCGCCGGGCGGGTGGGCCGGGTCCCAGCGCCAGCGCGTCGGGTCGGGGCCGCCCTGCTCGACCAGCGTGGCGAGCATCCGGTCGACCAGCGCAGGCTGACCGCCGGTTTGGGCCAGGACGAGGTCGACGACGGCTTCCGGCGGACGCGGCGCTCGTTCGCCGAGCGCGTGCGCCGCGCGGGCCTGCACGCCGGTCCGGTCGAGCGCACCGAGGACGACCGGCGCCCGCTGGATCGCCAGCGTCGCGCCGAGTGCGGACATGCCGTCGGGTCGGGGCCACGGGCGATGCGCGACGACGAGCACGCCGATCTCGCCCTCGGCCAGCGCGGCGAGCCGGACCAGGTCGTCGGGGCAGAGGCGGTGGGCGTCGTCGACGAAGAGCGCGCCGTCCGCGCCGGGGTCGTCGGCGGGCAGATCGCGCAGCACCATACGTCCGGCGCGCTCCATGACGTCGGCGAGCGCGTCGAGCAGCACGCTCTTGCCCGTGCCCGCGGGCCCGACGACGTCGAGCCGCCCCAGTCGCTCGGGCGCCTCCCGCAGCAACCGGCGCGCCGCCGACGATCCGGCCAGAGCGGCGTCGGCGACGAGCGGAGCCTGGGCTCTGGTCACAACCCTCCCGGGACGTCGGTGGCCGCCGAGACTACTCACCCCCGGACTCGACCGAACGGACGCATCGAAACGGGCGCGCGGCAGGTGTGCGGCGCGCTCGGTCGCCTGTGGGCGGGCATGGTGTCGAAAGTCGGGTTTCGCCGAGCCGAGAACCGGAACTCGCCGTGCCGAAGACGCCGACTCACCGAGGCGAAACGGGCGACTCACCGTGACGACGGCGCCGACCCGCCGCGGTGGAGCGCGGGCCTACATGACGGCGCCGACCCGCCGCGGTGAAGCGCGGGCCTCGCGATCCTGAGGACGCCGACTCGCGGCGCGAAACGTGCGTGCCGAGAACGCCGACTCGCCGTGTCGAAACGCGCGACTCACCCCGGCCAAACGCGCGACTCACCCCGGCGAAACGCACGACTCACCCCGGCCAAAGCGCGACTCACCCGGCGAAACGCGCGACTCACCCCGGCCAAACGCGCGACTCACCGTTGGGGGTGGGGGTCGGTCGTCAGGTTCGCGGGGGCGCCGCCGGTGCCGAGGAGCTGCTGCCAGGTCGGCGCCGCCACGACGTCCGGGACGCCTTCGGCGCCGCGGACCGCGACCAGGGCCTCGACCGCGCGGTCGGCGTCACCGCCCGTGCCCCGCAGCGTGGTGCGGGCCAACACCGGCCAGGACTCCCCGCCCAGGATCCCGTTCACCTCCTCCGCGCCGGTGGCGGCCTGGAACCGCCGGACGGCCGCGTCGGTGCCCGTGTCGAACACCCCGGTCGGGTCGGCGGTGGTCGCGTGCGCGTCGCGCAGGAGGTACTGCGCCGCCGTCACCTCCGGGCCCCGGTCGCCTGCCTGCAGAAGCGGCCACGACGCCTTCACCACCGCCGTGACCCGCAGCCCGAGCACCCCGGCCACCTCCGTCCGCAGCCGTGGCAGCAGGGCGTAGAGGTGGTCGCCGGGGCAGGCGGTGTTCTTGAAGTCGCGGTGGCCGTACAGCTCGGTCGGGCCGATGCCGTACCGGCTGCAGATCCAGGCGCAGAGGTCCCGCAGCCGGTTCCAGAGCGCGGGCGGCGGATCGATCGCCGTGTAGGTGCCCTCGTTCTCGATCCCGACCGCGACGATGTTCTGCCCCGTGCAGTGCGCCCCCTCGACCTGCTGACGGCCCGCCCGCACGATCTCCAGGCTCCGGTGGCGGCCCTCCATCGCGAAGCCGCCGCGGCTCACGGTGAAGTGCTGGCCGGTGTCGAGCCAACCGCGGCGATCCATGTGGAAGTTCTGGATCGAGCGGGCCAGCGTGAACGCCGCTCCCTGGCTGACGTCGGCCTGGTTCGGCGTGGCCGTGTGGTGCACGAGGATCTTGACCGGCTTCTGGTTCCATACCGGCACGATCTGGCTGTTGGCCCGCGCGCCCCAGCCCGCGCAGTCGACGATCGGCGGCGCCGCCAGTGACGTCGGAGCCGCGAACGCCTGCCCGGCAAGTGGCCCGAGCTCCATCGCCGCACCGGCGGCGAGGGTCAGCCCGCCCACCATGAACCCCCGTCGCGTCACGCCCACGCGGGCACGATGCTGTTCCGATCATGGTCGGCACAAACCCGCCAACCCGAAGGTGTGTCGCCCGTCCCGGCGCTCTCGGTGGGCGGTTGCCTCGGTTACCGTTCGGTAATATCCTCTTGTTACCGACGGGTAGGGGAGCGGCCATGGGGCATTTCCGGAGCAATCTTCGTGACATCGAGTTCAACCTCTTCGAGGTCTTCGACGTCCAGGAGCGCCTGGGCACCGGCCCGTTCGAGGGCGTCGACCGCGACGTCGTGCGCGACACCTTGCGCGAGCTCAACGCGGTCGCCACCGGCCCGCTCGCCGCGTCCTTCGCCGACGCCGACCGCAACCCGCCGGTCTTCGACCCCGCCACCCACTCGGTCACGCTGCCGCAGTCGCTGAAGGACGCCTACCGCGTGCTGTGGGAAGGCGAATGGTGGCGGCTCGGCCTGCCCGTCGAGCTGGGTGGCTACGGCGTGCCGCCGAGCGTGCAGTGGGCCGCCGCCGAGCTGATCCTCGGCGCGAACCCCGCCGCGTTCATGTACCTGTCCGGCCCCGCCTTCGCCGCCATCGTGCACCGCAACGGCACACCCGAGCAGCAGCGCTGGGCCGAGCTCATGATCGGACGCGGCTGGGGCGCCACGATGGTGCTCACCGAGCCCGACGCGGGGTCCGACGTCGGCGCGGGCCGCACCAAGGCCGCGCGCCAAGAGGACGGCTCATGGCACCTGGACGGCGTCAAGCGGTTCATCACCTCGGCCGATCAGGACATCACCGAGAACATCCTCCACCTGGTGCTCGCCCGCCCCGAGGGCGCGAAGCCGGGCACCAAGGGCCTCTCCCTCTTCCTCGTCCCCAAGTTCCACTTCGATCCCGCGACGGGTGAGCCGGGCGCGCGCAACGGCGTGTTCGTCACGAACGTCGAGCACAAGATGGGCCTCAAGGCGTCGGTCACCTGCGAGCTGACGTTCGGCCAGCACGGCGTGCCTGCCGTCGGCTACCTGCTCGGCGAGGTGCACGACGGCATCGCCCAGATGTTCGAGGTGATCGAGTTCGCCCGGATGATGGTCGGCACCAAGGCGATCGGCACCGCGTCCGCGGGCTACCTCGCCGCGCTCGAATACGCCAAGGAGCGCGTGCAGGGCGCCGACCTCACGCAGATGCTCGACAAGTCCGCCCCGCGCGTCACGATCACCCACCACCCCGACGTCCGCCGCAGCCTCATGCTGCAGAAGGCCTACGCCGAGGGCCTGCGCGCGGTCTACCTCTACACGGCCACGTGGCAGGACCGGATCCGGCTGGGCGAGAACCTCGCTGTAGCCGAGCGCGTGAACGACCTGCTGCTGCCGATCGTCAAGGGCGTCGGGTCCGAGCGGGCCAGCGAGCAGCTCGTACAGTCGTTGCAGACCCTGGGCGGCTCGGGCTACCTGCAGGACTACCCGATCGAGCAGTACGTCCGCGACGCCAAGATCGACTCGCTGTACGAGGGCACCACCGCCATCCAGTCGCTGGACTTCCTGTTCCGCAAGATCGTCCGGGACAACGGCGCCGCGCTGGGCGTCGTCGTGGGCGAGATCCAGCAGTTCCTGGCCGCCGAGGCGGGCAACGGGCGGCTCAAGGAGGAGCGCGGGCTGCTGGCCACGGCGCTCGCCGATGTCCACGGCATGCTGGCGGCGCTCACCGGGCACCTCATGGCTTCGGCGAGCGACCCGCGGGAGCTCTACGTCGTCGGCCAGCACACCGTGCGGCTGCTGATGGCGGTCGGCGACCTGCTCGTCGGCTGGCTGCTGCTGCGCCAGGCCGAGGTCGCGCTCGCGGCTCTGGGCGGCGAGACCTGCCGTGACCAGGCCTTCTACGAGGGCAAGGTCGCGGTGGCCCGGTTCTTCGCCACCACCCAGCTCCCGCTGCTCACCGCCCAGCGCACGATCGTCGAGCACGCCGACAACAGCCTGATGGACGTGCCCGAAGCGGGGTTCTAACCCGCGATGTAGCTCTGGAGCTGCTGGCGCTCGGTCTCCAGCAGGTCGATGCGCGCCTTGACCAGGTCGCCGATGCTCACGATGCCCACGAGCCGCTCGCCCTCCACGACCGGCATGTGCCGGAACCGGCGCTCGGTCATGATGCGGGCCAGGTCTTCGATCTTGTCGGTGGGCCCGCAGGTGGTGACGCCCGTGGACATGATGTCGGCGACGCGCAGTTGCAGGAGGCCTGCGCCGCCGAGGTGGAGGCGCCGCACGACGTCGCGTTCGGACACGATGCCGACGAGGCTTGCGCCCTCGAGCACCGGGAGCGCCCCGACGTTGTGCTCCGCGAGCGCGGCGACCAGCTCCGCCACCGTGGCCGTCGGGTCCACCGTGGCCACCGACGAACCCTTGCCACGCAACACGTCCGTGATCCGCATGTCTGGCCCCGCTCTCATCGCCGTTGACTCCAGGCGAGAGTACGAACTGCGACCAGCGTCGCGAAAGCCCCGAACTACTGATCGTCACCGCATTCGATGATCGGCGACGGGTTGTAGCGCACCGTTCTCGTCTCGGAGCGCACTTCGCCCGTGCTGACGTCCTTCAGGGTGCGCGTGTCGGTGACCGTGAACCCGGGTGCGCCCTTGCCGGGCGTGCACTCCTCGCCCTCGGGGATCGTCACGGTCTTGGGGTCGGTCGGGTTCGTGCGCGGCCCGGTCGTCGACGTGACGTCGTAGCGCTTCGTCCCGTAGATCCGCACCGTGATCGTGCCCGGGGTCCACACCGTCTGGATCATGACCGCGGTGGGGTTGTCGTTGCGGAACTTGAGGTCGATGAGGTCGTCGAACACCGTCGCCTCGCGGCCCGCCGGGTAGCGGCTGATGTAGAAGCTGTGCTCCTTGTGCTCGACGTTCGTCATGCCCGCGAAGTAGGCCGCGTTGTAGAGCGTGGTGGCGACCTGGGAGACGCCGCCGCCGATGCCGCGGGCCGGATGCCCGTCCTCGATGATCCCCGCCTCGACGTAGCCGTGCGCGGCGTCGCGCGGGTTGGTGGCGGCGTTGAGGCTGAACGTGGCGCCCGGCTGGATGATCGTGCCGTTGATCTGCTCCGCCGCCCGTTTGATGTTCATGCCGGAGTCCGCGGCGAACCCCCGCGTCGTGAACTCGCCGATGATCCCGGAGATGCCGAGCTTCGACAGGCCCTCGGTGGTGAGCTTCGCGGGCTGGTCGCCGTAGACGGCGGCCACCTGGCGCGGCGCGGGCGCGGTGAGCACCGGGAGGAGGGCCTTCAGGGTGGCGGCGTAGTCGACGCCGCGGCCGTCCTGGGAGGGGATGACGACCGGGATGCTGCCGGTGAAGTCGAGGGTGGCGTCGCGGCCGGGGGTCTCCGATGCGGCGAGCTGCGGCCGGAGCACCTTGGTGAGCGCGTCCTGGTTGAGGTCGGGCACGAGGCCCGCCGCCGGGTCGGCGAGGAACGTGAGCGCCGCAGCGATGTCCTGCGGGGTGAGCGTGGCGCTGGCGCCGTTCTCGCCGGTGATCGTGACCGGCGCGGAGACGGCGGGCTTGGCGACCTTCTCCAGGGCCGCCGCGACGTCGTCGGGCGTCGTGGTGGGTTCGATCCGGGTGAGCGGCAGCGCGACCGGCGCGCCCAACACCCAGTCCCGGGTCAGCACGTTCGCCGCGGCGGGCACGTCGAGCTGCTGTCCGGCGGCGGGCTGGACGGGGCGGGGCGTGATGCCGTCGAAGCGCACGGTGCCCTCGATCGGCGGGCTTGTCGAACGCGGGCTTCAGCTCGCCGACCGCGGCCTCCAGCGCGGCGGGGTCCGACTTCGTGACCACGCCGGTCTCCCGGGTGGTGAACAACGACGCGATGCGCGTCACGGGTTCGAGCGGCTGGTGCTCGGCGCGGGCGAGCGTGGCCGTCCAGTCGACGGCCAGGCCTGCGGCCCTGGGGTCGACGGTGCTGGTGGCGTCGCCCACGGTGACGGGCACCGGGCGGTTGGCGCGCGGCTCGATCTGCGCGCGGAGGGTCCGCTCGGCGTCGGCGTAGGCGAGCCCACCCACCGGGACGCCCGCGACGGTGACGCCCCGCGGGACCGAGCCCGACGACAGCGCCAGGTCGCCGCAGTAGAGCAGCGCCAGCACGGCGACGACCCCGCCGCCCGCCAGCAGGGTCCGGCGGCGCCACGACCTGGTGGGAGGGGTGTCCGTGGACGCGGCGGGCTGGGCGACCGTCGGGGCTTCGGCCTGGGCGACCGTCGGGTCGTCGGCGTGGTCGGCAGGCAGGGCCTCGGGGTGGGCGGCAGGCAGGGCCTCGGCGTGGTCGGCAGGCTGGCGACCGGGCTCCGGGCCGGGGTGGGCCGCCATCCGGACGGTCGGGGCCTCCGGGTCGGGCAGCACCTGAGCGGTCTGAGCGTCCGGCGGCGTGGTGCGGACGACGACGATCGGCGATTCCGCCGGGTGCGTGGCGTCGGCGTCCCTTGGCGCGGCGTCCCGGACCGGTCGGGTGGGCTCCTCGTCCGGCGCGGGGTCGGCCGCGGGGCGCGGCTCGGTGTCCTGCTCCGCGGTCGCTCCGCCGGGCGTGGAGTGCCGCTCGGGCATGCGTGGGCTCCCTTAAGCCGATAGTGATAGCGCGAGCCGTCAGAGGTACAGGCCGGTGCCGTGCTCGGCGCGTTCCGAGGCGACGGCGTGCAGCTCACGCTCCCGCAGCACCAGGTAGGTCTGGCCGTGCACCTCGACCTCGTACTGGTCGTCCCGCGCGAACAGGACCCGATCGCCGATCTTGACGATGCGGACGTGCTGCCCCACGCCGAACACCTCGCCCCAGACCAGCCGCTTGGCCACCTCGGCCGTGGCCGGGATGACGATCCCCGCACCGCTGCGACGTTCGCCGGACGCGTCGGCCCTGATCATCACCCGGTCGTGCAGCATCTGGATCTGGAGCTTGGCTTCCTGCACCGGTCCGATGGTATCGGCGTTGCCCGCATCCTCGCGGACCCGGGGCACGAGAAGGCCCCGCGGTGCTGGCAGGTCGGGGGTCCGACAGCACCACGGGGCTGTACAAGGATTCGGTCGGAGCCGGCCTGACGTTACGGCCCTACGCCAACGCCGTCGGATTCACTCGAACGGACCAGCCATCACGCCTGCGCGAGCAGATAGCGGCCGAAATGGGGCACGGTGAAGGCGATCTGGCCACGTTGGGCCGAGAAGACCAGGCCCTTCTTCATGAGGCTGTCGCGGGCGGGCGAGAGCGACGACGCACGGCGTTGCAGGTGCTCGGCGATGCCCGATGTGCCGATCGGCTCGTCGCGGCCGTCGGTGAGCTCGGCCATCGCGCGGAGGTACTCGCGCTCGGCCGGGGTGGCGCGCTCGAAGCGGGAGCCGAAGAAGCCGACGGCGAGCTCGGCCTCGGCCTCCGGCGCGGCCATCTTGACGTCGGCGCGCGGTGATCGGGGAGCGGACCGCCGCGTCCCAGCTGGCCTTGCCGTACGCCTGGACGAAGTAGGGGTAGCCACCGGACGCCGCGTAGAGCGCGTCGAGGGCGTCGGTGTCGAAGGTGGCGTCTTCGCGTTCGGCGGGGGCGAGGAGGGCGAAGTCGGCGTCGGCCCGGTCGAGCTGGCCGATGCGGACGTAGGTGAAGAGGCGCTCCGAATAGGACTTCGAGGCCGAAAGCACGGCGGGAAGGTGCGGCAGGCCCGCGCCGACGACGACGAGCGGCGCCCGCGACTGCGACAGCTCGTGGCACGCCGCGCACAGCGCCGACACGTCGTCGGGGCGGAGGTCCTGCATCTCGTCGATGAGGATCGCGACGCCGCTCTGCACGTCCGACGCCAGCGCCGCGACCTCGGTGAACAGCTCCACCAGATCGATCTCGATGTCGCCGGAATCGGCCCGGCCGGAGCGGACGGCGACGTCGATGCCGGGTTGCCAACGGTCGCGCAGCTTCGCGCCGTCGGGGGCCGAGCGGAGCGCGAACGCCTTGAGGACACCCAGCACCTCGTCGACGCGGTCGAGGTCCGGATGGTGGACGGCGAGGTCGCGCATCGCGCGGTGGAGCGCGGCCGAGAGCGGGCGGCGCAGGTCGGCCTCCGGGCGAGCCTCGATCTTGCCCGCTCCCCAGCCCGCGCGGACGGCCATCGACCGCAGTTCGCCGAGCAGCACCGTCTTGCCGACGCCGCGCAGTCCGGTGAGCACGAGGCTGCGCTCGGGGCGGCCGCGGGCCACCCGTTCGAGCACGATCTCGAACGCGTCCAGTTCGCGGTCGCGGCCCGCCAGCTCGGGCGGCCGCTGCCCCGCGCCGGGGGCGAAGGGGTTGCGCACGGGGTCCACGATCGGACCGTATCGAGGAATCTTGGGCGAACCGTAGAACCGGCTAGCGAACGCGATCGCGTGTCGTCGATCGGCGGATATCGCGGACTCTTGGGATCGAGCTAGACAACGTTAGAGCCGAAGTTTCGTGATCTTGGGGTGGGCGTTGCCGGGTTGACCTGCCCGTACGGTCGTTGAGGTGTCTGAATTGTAGCCAGAATGATCGGCGTGTCGGGCGCCGTTCCGGGGCCGAGTGTGGCAGGCTTGCCGGGTGGGACGGCGAGCCACCGGTGGGATGCACGTAGACAGGGTGCGGAGTCGGCACACGCTGCGGTCCGGGGAGACCCGCGAGTACACTTCGCCGCTGTTGCGTCGTTCGTTCCGCAAGCCGGACGGCACAGTGGGCAAGCAGACCCTGGCCAACCTGTCCGCGCTGCCACCCGCGGCGGTGGACGCGATCGAGGCGGTACTGAAGGGCAAGACCCTGATCGAGGCCGACGCGGCCCTTGCGGTGACCCGGTCGCTGCCGCACGGGCATGTCGCCCTGGTCGCCGCGCAGGCCGCCCGGTTGAGCCTGCCGCAGCTTTTGGGCCCGGCGTGCCGGGAACGGGACCTGGCGTATGCGTTGATCGTGTCCCGGGTGGTGGCGCCGCGGCCGAAGTCGGCGACCCTGCCCTGGTGGGGCGACGTGACGCTGGGCCCGGACCTGGGAGTGGCCGGGGCCTCGCGCGATGAGCTGTACGCGGCGATGGACTGGCTGCTGGGCCGCCAGGACGCGATCGAGATCGAGCTGGCCCGCCGACACCTCAGCCCCGTGAGCAGCCCCGCGGGCCAGGGCGGCGATGGGCAGGGCGGCGATGGGCAGGGCGGGGCGATGGCGATGTTCGACCTGTCCTCGTCGTGGGTGGAGGGCAGCTGCTGCCCGCTGGCCGGGCGCGGTTACTCCCGGGACGGGCGCAAGGGCAAGCTGCAGATCGAGTACGGGCTGCTCACCGACGCGGTGGGCCGCCCGGTGGCGATCCGGGTGTTCGCGGGCAACACCGCCGACCCGGCCGCGTTCATCGCCGCCGTCGAACTGGTGCGGGAGCGGTTCGGGTTGACCGAGCTGACCCTGGTCGGGGACCGTGGCATGATCACCTCGGCGCGGATCGCGGCGCTCAAGGAGCTGGGTGGGCTGTCCTGGATCACCTGCCTCCGCGCCCCGGCGATCAAGGCGCTGGCCGCCGAGGACGGGCCGCTGCAGATGAGCCTGTTCGACACCCAGGACCTGGCCGAGATCACCCACCCCGACTACCCGGGGGAACGGTTGATCGCCTGCCGCAACCCGGCCCTGGCCACCCAGCGGGCGGCCAAACGCGAGTCGATGCTCGCCGCCACCGAAGCGCTCCTCGACACGATCACCACCCGGGTACGGGAAGGTCGGCTTGCCGGTGCCGACGCGATCGGGGTCGCGGTCGGCAAGGTGATCAACCGCTACAAGATGGCCAAACACCTGACCTGGCAGATCACCGACACCACCCTGAGCTACCGACGCGACCAGGCCGGGATCGCCGCCGAGGCCGCTCTGGATGGCATCTACGTCATCCGCACCAGCGTGCCCGCCACCCACCTGGACGCCCCGGCCACCGTCGAGGCCTACAAAGCGCTCGCCCACGTCGAACGCGACTTCCGCAACATCAAGACCGACGACCTGGACCTGCGGCCGATCCACCACTGGCTGCCCGAGCGGGTCCGCGCCCACGTGCTGATCTGCATGCTCGCCCAATACCTGGTCTGGCACCTACGCCGCACCCTGGCCCCGCTGACCTACACCGACCAGCAACCCCCGGTCCGGGACAACCCGGTCACCCCGGCCACCCGCTCCGCCCACGCCACCGCAAAAGCCGCCCGCCACACCACCGACGACCACCAGCCCGTGCGCAGCTTCCGCGGCCTGCTCGACCACCTGGGCACCCTGACCCGCAACACCATCACCATCGGCGACCGCACCTTCGACAAGATCAGCACCCCAACCGCGGACCAGCAACGCGCCTTCGACCTCCTCGGCGCCCCGATCCCACTCACCCTCACGTAGACAGGACATCCACCCCCAACACCGAAGAAACACCAGCTCAACGCCACATTCACACGTTCAAGATCACGAAACTTCGGGTTAGAGAGCCCGATCGACCGCGCGGCTCGCCGAGCCCGTGCGGCGTCAGGGCCGCGGGACGACCGTGCCCGTCAGGGCCGCGGGACGACCGTGCCCTCGATCACCCGGACGTCGGGGCGGGGGCCTGCCACGTCGCCGTCGACGATCGTGGCGCCCGCGCGGATGCGGGCCGTGCGCAGCTCGGGGATCCGCTCCTCGGCAACGCGCACGAGGCGGTTGCGAACCACCCGGCGGACGGGCGGCAGCAGGAGCAGCAGACCCGCGACGTCGGTGACGAGGCCCGGCACGAACAGCAGCACGCCGCCCGCCGCGACCAGCATGCCGTCGGTGAGCTCGGCGTGCGGCGCCCGACGCTGCGTGACCGCCTCGGCGAGGGCCTGGGCCGCGCGCACGCCCTCGCGCCGCGCGAGCCACATGCCCAGCAGCGCGCCGGCCAGCAGCACGAGCAGCGTCCACCCGAGCCCGATCGCGGACCCGAGCGCGACCAGCGCGACGATCTCGACCACGAGGTACAGGAGGACGAAGGGCATATCCCTACAACGCCGCAGGGGCGCCGAGAGTTTCCCGGCATTGCCATCGGCGCGCCGAGAGGGACACCAGCGGGGTTTGATGTCGCCCAAACCCCGCTCAGGTCCCTCTCGGCGCTGCTCGGCTAGAACGTCAGCGCCAGGCCCGGGTCCTCCAACAGCCGTCCGACGTCGGCGAGGAAGCGGCTGCCCTGCTCGCCGTCGACCAGGCGATGGTCGAAGGACAGCGCGAGCTGGCCGACCGTGCGCACGGCCAACTCCCCGTCGACCACCCACGGCGCCTGCTTGATCGACCCGACGGCCAGGATCGCCGCCTCGCCCGGGTTGAGGATCGGCGTGCCGGTGTCGACGCCGAAGACGCCCACGTTGGTGATCGTGAAGGTGCCGCCGACGAGATCGGCGGGCGGCGTCTTGCCTTCCCGCGCGGTGGCGGTCAGGTCGCCGAGCGCGGCGGCGAGCTGGGCCAGCGACAGTGTGTCGGCGTTGCGGACCTTGGGCACGATCAGGCCGCGCGGGGTGGCGGCGGCGATGCCGAGCTGGACGTGGTCGTAGTAGACGATCTCGCCCGCCGCGTCGTCCCAGTGCGCGTTCACCTCAGGGGTGCGCCGCGCGGCCAGGCACACGGCCTTGGCGACGAAGGCCAGTGGGGTGAGCCGGACCTCGGCGTACTCGCGGGTGGCGCGGAGGCGGTCGCGGAGGGCCATCGTCGCGGTGACGTCGACGGCGAGGAACTCCGTGACGTGCGGCGCCGTGAACGCGCTCGCGACCATCGCCGCCGCCGTGGCCCGACGGACGCCGCGGATCGGCTCGCGCCGCTCGCCCACGACGGCCGCCGCCGCTGCCGCCTGCTCGGCGGGCGCACCGTTCACGTGCGCCCGGACGTCCTCGCGGGTGATGACGCCGTCGGGGCGGGACGGGATGACCTCGCGGAGGTCCACGCCCAGGTCCTTGGCGAGCTTGCGCACCGGCGGCTTGGCCAGCGGCACCGCGCCCGCAGGCTCGGGGGGCGCAGTGGGGGCGTTCCCCGTTCGCGTCGGAGGAAGGGGCCCCTGCTGCGGCTCGGCCGGAGCCGGGTGCCCCTGCCGCGGTGCGGGGGCCGGGGTGGGCGCGCGGCGGGGGCGGCGGCTGACCGAGCCGGGGCGCGGGCCGTAGCCGACCAACGTGGCGATGCGGCCGTCCACCCCGGCCTCACCGATCTTCGCGCCGCCCTCGTCCGCAGCGCCAGGCGAGGTGGACGACCGGCCCGCGGCAGACGAAGTGAGGGCCTGGCCCGCGCCGGCCGAAGTGGCGGACCCGCCCGCGCCGGCCGAACTGGCGGACCCGCCGCGGCAGACGAGGAGCGCGCCGCGAGTGGCGGACCCGCCCGCGCCGGCCGAGTGGCGGACCCGCCCGCGCCGGCCGCAGTGGCGGACCCGCCCGCGCCGGCCGAAGTGGCGGACCGGCCCGCGGCGGAGGCGGGCTGGTGCGTGGCGTCCTCGCCGCCGGCGCGCGGTGCGCCTGCGGCCGGGCCGCCCGGCGCCCCACTCCCGGGCTCTGCCGTCTCGATCACCACGATCGGACGGCCGACCAGGACGGTGTCGCCCGGCTGCGCCAACAGCGCGCCGATGGTGCCCGCGAACGGCGAGGGCAGCTCGACGGCCGCCTTCGCCGTCTCGATCTCACACAGGATCTGGTTGACCGTGACCGTGTCGCCCTCGGCGACGTTCCACGTGACGATCTCGGCCTCGGTCAGCCCCTCGCCCACGTCCGGCATGGCGAACTCGCGCCTCATCGCGCCCCTCCGAGCACCGCGGCCGACCCGCGGCGGGCGTCGCATTGCGCAGCAGTCGAGTTGCGCATCGTCTTACCAGGCCAGCGAGCGGTCGACGGCGTCGAGCACCCGGTCGAGGTCGGGGAGGTAGTCCTCCTCGCACTTGGACGGCGGGTAGGGCGTGTCGAACCCGGTGACGCGCAGCACCGGCGCCTCCAGCGAGTGGAAGCACTCCTCCTGCACCCGCGCGGCCACCTCGGAAGCCACCGACACCTCCGAGGGCGCCTCCGCGACCACCACCAACCGCCCCGTCCGCCGCACGGACGCCACGACCGGGCCGAGGTCGAGCGGCGACAGCGTGCGCAGGTCGACCACCTCCAGCTCGTGGCCGTCCTCCGCGGCCGCCGTCGCCGCCTCCAGGCACGTCTTGAGCACGGCCCCGTAGCCGACGAGCGTGAGCGTGGAGCCCGGCCGCACCACCTGTGCGCTGTGCAGCGGCAGCGGGGTGGCGTCGACGTCGACCTCGGCCTTCTCCCAGTACCGGCGCTTGGGCTCGAAGAAGATCACCGGGTCGTCGGTGGCGATGGCCTGCTGGATCATCCAGTAGGCGTCGACCGGGTTCGAGCAGGCCACCACCTTCAGCCCCGGCACGTGCGCGAACAGCGCCTCCGGCGACTCGCTGTGGTGCTCGACCGCGCCGATGCCGCCCCCGAACGGGATCCGCACGACGACCGGCACCGGCACCCGTCCCTGCGACCGGTAATGCAGCTTCGCCAGCTGCGAGACGATCTGGTCGTAGCCGGGGAACACGAACCCGTCGAACTGGATCTCGCAGACCGGCCGGAACCCGCGGATCGCGAGCCCGACGGCCGTGCCGATGATCCCCGACTCGGCCAGGGGCGTGTCGAGCACGCGCAGCTCGCCGAAGTCCTTCTGCAGGCCGTCGGTGACGCGGAAGACGCCGCCGAGCTTGCCGACGTCCTCGCCCATCACGAGCACCTTGGGGTCGCGTTCCATCGCGGCGCGCAGGCCCGCGTTCAACGCCTTCGCCAACGTCAGCGTGCCCATCTCACGCCTCCTCGAAGGAAGCGTGGTAGGCGAGGAACGCATCCCGCTCGGTCGCCACCAGCGGTGACTCCTCCGCGTAGACCTCGGAGAAGATCCGGTCCGGCGGCGGCGCGGACATCTCCGTGCAGAACCGGCGGAACCGCTCGGCGAGCGCGTCGGACTCGGCCGTCACCTCGTCGAAGAACTCCTGCCCCACCTCGAGCGACCGGACGAGGTGCACCCGCACCCGTTCGATCGGGTCCTTGAGCTTCCACAGCTCCAGCTCGTCGGCGAGGCGGTAGCGGGTGGGGTCGTCGGAGGTGGTGTGCGCGTCCATCCGGTAGGTGAACGCCTCGACGAGCACCGGCCCGTTGCCGGTGCGGCACTCCTCCAGCGCCCATCGGGTGACCGCGAGGCAGGCGAGCACGTCGTTGCCGTCGACCCGGATGCCGGGGAAGCCGTAGCCCTGGGCGCGCTTGTAGAGCGGCACCCGGGTCTGCCGTTCGGTGGGCTCGGAGATGGCCCACTGGTTGTTCTGGCAGTAGAAGACGACGGGCGCGTCGTAGACCGCCGCCCAGACGAAACCCTCGTGCACGTCGCCCTGGCTGGTGGCGCCGTCACCGAAGAAGCACACGGTGGCCTCGGCGTCGGGCCCGTCGCCCACCTTGGACTCGAACTTCTGGCCCATGGCGTAACCGGTGGCGTTGAGGCACTGGTTGCCGATGACGATCGTGTAGAGGTGGAAGCCGGTGGCGCGGGTGTCCCAGCTGCCGTGGTCGGTGCCCCGGAAGATCCCCAGCAGCTCGGTGGGATCGATCCCGCGGCACCAGGCCACGCCGTGCTCGCGGTAGGACGGGAACGCCATGTCCTGCGGCGCGAGCGCCCGCCCGGCCCCGATCTGCGCGGCCTCCTGGCCCAGGAGCGGCACCCAGATGCCGAGCTGGCCCTGGCGTTGCAGGGCGTTGGCCTCGCGGTCGAAGCGGCGCACCAGCACCATGTCGCGGTAGAGGCCCTGCAGCTCGGCGACGCCGACGTCGGCGGCGTAGGCGTCGAACCGCTCATCGGGCACCCGCTCGCCCTCGGGTGTCAGCAGCTGGACGAGATCCGCGCCCCCCTCGTCGGTGGCGTGCAGCGCGGCCACCATGTGCTCGGGGGTGGGCACGGTCTGCGGTGTCCAGGGTTGGGGTACGGACACTGTGGACCTCCTGTGCTCGACGGACGCGCCCGGCTCGTGGCCGCGCGGGCCCGGTTCCCGGCCGTGCGCGGCGCCCGGTCGGGACGACCGCGCACAGCCCTACGCGCATCCTGGCACGGCCAGAGGCCACCGCGTCCGGGTCACACCGTGGCGGGCCCCGGACGGTCGATGCCCGCCGCCGACTTTGCCTTCTGGGCGGCGCCGCTGATCTGTCCGGAGTACTTGCCCTTCGTCTGCTTGTCGACGAACCCGGCGGCCTGGTCGACGTACTTGGCCGCCTGCTCGGGGTTCTTCTGCGCGTAGGCCCGCGCCGCGCCCGCGGCGGCCGCCAACACCGCGAGCTTCTTGACCATCGACATTCGTGTACCTCCATATCGGAACGTCCGTCGGATCCACCGTATCCCGGCCGTCACGCAACGGTGATCTCGCTTGGAGTACCCGAGTGGCAACATGCGGATACCTATCCCGTCATCGGAGGAGATACCCGACGTGTTGGTCCGCACCCGAACACTCGCTGTCGCCCTGCTCGCCGTCACGGTCGCGGGCTGCGGGGCGGGCGGCAACGGCAGTGGTGGCAGCAGCGGCGCCCCGGCGGGCGCGACGAGCGCCGCCCCCGCCCCCGCCGTGCAGAAGGACGCCGCGCTGGCCGCGCTGGTGCCGCAGGACATCGCGTCCGACGGCAAGATCATCGTGGGCTCGGACGCGTCGTACGCGCCCAACGAGTTCGTCGACGCCGACGGCACGACGATCATCGGCATGGACGTCGACCTCGGCAAGGCCGTCGGCCAGAAGCTCGGGCTGGACGTGGAGTTCCAGAACAGCGCGTTCGACGGCATCCTGCCGGGCATCGCGGCCAAGAAGTACGAGCTGGGCATGTCGTCGTTCACCGACAACGCCGAGCGGGAGAAGCAGGTCGACATGGTGACCTACTTCTCCGCGGGCACGAAGCTGGCCGTCCCGAAGGGCAACCCCGACGGGATCAAGATCGACGACCTGTGCGGCAAGACCGTCGCGGCGCAGCGCGGCACCGTGCAGGTCGAGGACCTGACCGCGCGCAGCGACACCTGCACCAAGGCGGGCAAGCCCGCGATCAACATCTCGCAGTTCCAGGCCCAGACCGACGTCACGCTGGCGCTCTCCGCCAAGCGGGCGCAGGCGATGCTCGCCGACTCCCCGGTGGTCGACTACGCGGTGGCGAAGACGAACGGGCAACTGGAGGCCGTCGGCGACGCCTACGACACCGCGCCGTACGGCATCGCGGTCCCGAAGGGCGACGGCAAGTACGCCCAGGCGATCCAGGGCGCGGTGCAGGCCCTGATCACCGACGGCACGTACAAGACGATCCTCGACAAGTGGAGCGTCTCGTCCGGCGCGATCCCCACGTCGAAGATCAACGGGGCGGCGGGCTGACCGATGGTCGCCGACCAGACCGACGCCGGACCGGGGCGTCCCATCGAGGCCGTGCCGGTCCGGCATCCGGGCCGCTGGGTCGGGGTCGCCGTCATCGCCGTGCTGGTGGCGATGCTGATCCACTCGTTCATCACGAACCCGAACTTCCAGTGGGACGTCGTCGGCCAGTACCTGTTCTCCGACCCCGTGCTGCGCGGCCTGCGCAACACGCTGATCCTCACCGTGCTTTCGATGGCCATCGGGATCATCGGCGGCGTGCTGCTCGCGGTGATGCGGCTCTCGCCCAACCCCGTGCTCGCGGGCGCGGCGGCCGTCTACATCTGGCTCTTCCGCGGCACCCCGCTGATCACCCAGCTGATCTTCTGGAACTTCCTCGCGTCGCTCTATCCACGTCTGGGCCTGGGCATTCCGTTCGGACCCACGTTCATCTCCGTGGACACCAACGCGGTCATCTCGGTGTTCGCCGCGTCGCTGCTCGGCCTGGGGCTGAACGAGGCCGCGTACATGGCGGAGATCGTGCGCGGCGGGATCCAGTCCGTCGACCCGGGGCAGAGCGAGGCCGCCGGGGCGCTGGGGCTGTCGCGCACGCAGACGCTGCGCCGGATCGTGCTCCCGCAGGCGATGCGGGTCATCGTGCCGCCCACCGGAAACGAGACGATCTCGATGCTCAAGACGACCTCGCTGGTGGTCGTCATCGCGTACTTCGAGCTGACGGTGGCCGTGCAGACCATCTACTCACGCACGTTCCAGACGATCCCACTGCTCATCGTGGCGGCGCTGTGGTACCTGGCCTTGACATCGGTGCTGTCGGTGGGGCAGATGTTCATCGAGCGCCGCTTCGGGCGCGGGTTCGCGATCGGAGAACGCTGATGACGCCGATGGTCGAGGCGGCGGGGGTGCACAAGAGCTTCGGCTCGACCGAGGTGCTGTGCGGGGTCGACATGGTGGTGCAGCCCCGCGAGGTGGCGTGCATCATCGGCCCGTCCGGGTCGGGCAAGTCGACCTTCCTGCGCTGCGTCAACCACCTTGAGCGGATCAACGCGGGCACGATGCGCGTCGACGGCGATCTGATCGGCTACCGCGAGGCAGGCGGCAAGCTCTACGAGCTGCGGGAGTCCGAGATCGCCCGCCAGCGCAGGCACATCGGCATGGTGTTCCAGCGCTTCCACCTGTTCCCGCACATGACGGCGGTGGAGAACGTCATGGAGGGGCCGCGCACCGTGCAAGGGAAGTCCCGCGGTGCGTGCCGGGGGCAGGCGGCGGCGTTGCTGGAGCGCGTGGGGCTGGCCGACAAGCAGAACGCCTACCCCAATCAGCTCTCCGGCGGCCAGCAGCAGCGGGTGGCGATCGCGCGGGCGCTGGCGATGGAGCCGCGGCTCATGCTGTTCGACGAGCCCACCTCCGCGCTGGACCCCGAGCTGGTGGGCGAGGTGCTCGACGTCATGCGCGGGCTCGCGCGCGAGGGCATGACGATGCTCGTCGTGACGCACGAGATGGGGTTCGCCCGCGAGGTCGGCGACACGCTCGTGTTCATGGACGGCGGCCGGATCGTCGAGGCCGGGGAGCCGCGGGAAGTGCTGTCCAACCCCCGCGAGGCCCGTACGCAGGCGTTCCTGTCCAAGGTGCTGTGAGCGGAAACGAGTGCTGGAGCACTCGTTTCCGCTCACAGGGCGAGGTGCGGGGCGAAGCCGTGACGCAGGGCCGCGACGGACGTCGGCGGGGTGAGCACGGTGAGCGGCGCGGCCGGGCGCCCGACGGGGTCGTGCCAGCCCGCGAAGGCGAACGCGAACAGTCGGTCGCCGAGGACGAGGCGGGGCCCGTCGGTGATCACGACCGTGCCGTCGGGGAGGTCGGTGCCGACGGTGGTGCGACCCCGTTCCGCGGCGAGCCGCCGGTTCAGCTCGCCCGCGCGCAGGGGCATGCCCACCGCGGCCGAGACCGCCTCCCGGTAGGCGAGGTAGTCGGCGTGCCTGCACTCCCCACACGGACGGTGCCCGGCGGCCAGCGCCACGGCGTCGTCGAGGAAGAACAGCGGCGTCCACCGGCGAGGCCGGGTGAGCCCCACGCGCCGCCCGCGGAACCTGGTCCGGCAGGTGATCCACAGTGTGCCGCGGTGGTGGCGGACGAAGTGGCCCGCGTCGTCGACGAGGCAGCCGCGGTTGCCGGTGAAGCGCCCCCGCTCTGAGACCGCGTGCAGCTCACCGAACGGGTCGACGCGGTTCGGCAGGGGCACGCCGCCCATGGTGGCGCGCCCGCGCTGTGCGCGGAAACGAGTGCTGGAGCACTCGTTTCCGCGCACAGGTCAGGCCGTGCGGCAGGCGCACACCGCTTCCCCGCCGGAGTGGGCGCACATCGGCGCGCCGGCGAGCAACAGCTCCAGACGGCGGGCGAGGGCGTCGATGCCGAAGTGGGCGTGCGCGATGGCCGCGTTGTGGTCGGCCAGCGCGGGATCGGGGTCGGCGAGGTGGGCCCGCAGCGGGCCGGGGTCGCGGGCGTCGAACCAGCGGAAGCCGAACCGGGCGAGCTCCTGCGCCACCGGGAACGCCCCGACCGCGACCGGGCGCCGGTGCAGCGCGGCCTCGATCAGCGGCAGCCCGAACCCCTCCCACGACGACGGCATCGCGACGACGTCGCACGCGGCGTAGGCGGCGGGCATCCGGACGCCGAACGGCAGCCGTCGCCGGTAGGGCACGCCGCCGCCCACGAGGAGCGCGTCGAGCTCGGCCTGGTAGCCGTCCTCGGCCGGGCCGGTGAGCCAGTACGTGCCGCCGAGGGCCGCGGTGAGGGCCAGCCCGACGTCGATGCCCTTGCGCGCGATCGCCCGCGTCGGCTGCAGCACCAGCGGGGCGTCGCTCACCTTGAGCCGTCGCCGGACGGCCGCGCGCTGCTCGGGGTGGGGGTGCTCGGCGAAGCCGTGGTAGATCGTGGTGGCGGCGATGCCGCGGCGGGCGGCGAGCGCGTGGCGGGCGAGCTCGTTGATCGTGACGTGCCACCAGGCCGGGTCGTCGGGCGGCCAGCTCGTGAGGTGGGCGTATCGGGGGCGTTCCCACGGCAGGTCGTGGTGGCGCAGCACGGCGGGCCTGCCGCGCAGGTAGTCCGCGAGCGCCTCGCCGACGGCGTGGTTCATCGGCAGCGAGCAGATGTTGTCGGCGACGACGAGGTCGGCGTCGCCCAGCGCGCGCGCCAGCTCCCGCCGCGACGGCGGCCGCCGCGACTCCAGCGCCAGCCCGCGAACCAGCACGTCCGGGCGGCCTGCTCCCGCGACCGTGCGCACCCGCATGCCCAGCTTGCGGAGCGCGCACGCCCATTGGCCTGCGGTGACCGACACCCCGTCGGCTCCGCCGAGCCGATACGAGACGATCGCCGCCCGGCGTCCGAATAGGTTCGACATGGGTAGATCGTCGCGACGAGGCGTTACCCGCAGATGTTCGACGTGTTGCAACGGAAACCCTCGCCTCGCTCGATGGTGTGCAACACAGCAGGGGGTCTCGGCGATGCACGGAGTGTGATCCGCGGATTGCTCGCCGTCGGGCCCGTCGCGCTGCTCGTCGCATGTGGCGTACCCGCAGCTCAGAGTCGCTACGCCGACAATTCCGCCCGGACGGAAGCGGCCGTGGCGACACGAGTGGTCACGAGCACGACGCCGGATGTCGAAGAGGTGGCGGCGCGACCCTCGGCGGTCGGCGCGCCCGACCGGGCGGTCGCTCGGGCCCACGACGTGCCGCCGCGGAACGTCGCGCAGGACGGCTGCAACCCCAACTACACACCGTGCGTGCCCGACGACCCGGTCGACGTCGACTGCGCGGGCGGCTCGGGCAACGGCCCGTCCTACGTGACGGGGCCGGTGCTGGTCGTCGGCAAGGACGTGTACGGCCTGGACGCCGACCACAACGGCGTCGGCTGCGAGGCGGGCGCGGCCCCGTCCTCGGCACCCGGTCCCCGGCAGGCCGCGCCCGCGCCTGCACCGCAACGGCAGGTGCCCCCGTCCACGTCCCAGCCCAGGCCTCGGCCGGTCGCGCCGCCGTCAACGCGGCCCCCGGCAACAGTGGTCGCGACGACCGAGTCGGCCCCCTCATCTGCGGCCACGGCACAGCAGCCCGCGCTCAGCGCGTCGAGCGGCTGTGGTCACGTCGACGGCGGCGCCTGCCCGTGACTCAGCCGCGCGGCGTGCGGCCCATCAGGAAGAACTCCGGGTTGGGCCGCAGCGCCATGAGGTGCGCGAGGCGGTTGGACATCGCGAACAGCGCGGTGATCGCGCCGACGTCCCAGATCTCGTCGTCGGTGAGGCCCGCGGCGCGCGCGTCGTCCAGCTCGGCGTCGGTGAGCGACGCCGACTCCATCGCGATCAGCAGCGCGAGGTCGACGATCGCGCGTTCGCGCCCGGACAGCTCGACGCCGTAGGGGTTGGTGGCGACCCGGTCGGCGATCTCCGGGTCCTTGGTGCGCACCCGCAGGATGGCCCCGTGCGCGACCACGCAGTACGTGCAGTGGTTGGCCCCGGACGTCGCGACGACGACGAGCTCGCGCTCGGCCTTCGACAGGCCGTCGTCCGAATCCATGAGCGCGTCGTGGTAGTCCAGGAACGCCCGCAGCTCGCGGGGGCGGCGGGCAAGCGCGCGGAACACGTTCGGCGCGAAACCGGACTTCTCCGCGATGACCCCGATCCGTTCGCGCAGGTCGTCGGGCATGTCCGCGAGCTCGACGTGCCCGAACCGGCTGACCTCGTGCGTGCCCATGCCCCGAGCGTAGGCCTACTCGGGCAGGCTCGCGGAGGCTTCGCGCCGGGCTTTCGCGCCGGGCAGCCTGCGGGCGATGCCGGGGGCGGTCACCGGCGCGGAACCGACCGCGGGAAAGGCGGTGGCGCGCGGCGGCGGCACGGCCGGGGGCGGCTCCGCGGCGGCATGCGGCGGCCGGTCGTGCGGCGGCGGAACGGCGGCACCGGCCGTCGGCTCGGCGGCGGGCGGCGGCGCAAGGGCGTGTCGGCCGCGTGGGACCAGCGGCAGCGGCGTCGTGGCGGTCGCGAAGGGGAAGATCGGCGGCAGCGGGGCGGACGGCGGCGGAGCGGACGGCGGCAGAGCGGACGGCGAGCGGACGGCGGCGGCGGACGGCACCGGCGGGTAGGACGGCGTAGGGAGTGCGGACGACAGGGGTGGGCTGGACGGCAGCCCAGCGGCGGCGTGCGGAAGGGGCCGCGGGCGGGCGGCGGCGGGCGGGACGGCGGCGGGTAGGACGGCGCGGGCGACGGCGGCGGGTAGGACGGCGCGGACGACAGCGGCGGGTAGGACGGCGCGGGCGACAGCGGCGGGGTGAGCGGGACCGGGGCGACGGCGGCCGGACGGGGCGACGGCGGGGGTGACGGCAGGGTCGGCGGGGCCTGCGCGGTCTGCGCACGAGGTCGCGGCGGCCCCGCGGGCCGGACCATCCGGATCGGGGTGGTCGCGACGTCCACCACTGCAGCGAGCACACCTCGCCTCACCGGGCGGCCCGCGGGAGGCGGGGCCGTCGGCGGAGCGGGCGGGTGGGGGGCACGGTGCCCAGGCGGGACGAGCTGCGGGCGCGACGCTGCCGCGGCGCCCACAGGGGTCCGCGGGCGCGACGGCGCGGCGCCCACAGGGGTCCGCGGGCGCGACGGCGCTGCGCCCACAGGGGTTCGCGGGCGCGCTGCCGTGGCACCCCCGGGAGTCGCCCGCGCCCGCGCGGACGGGTGATGGAGCGCGTAGAGCTGTGCGTAGGTCGGCGACGTGGCCAGCAGCTGCTCGTGGGTACCGACCGCGCTGACGGCGCCCGCCTCGAGGACGACGATCTCGTCGGCGTCGGTCACCGTGAGCAGGTCGTGCGAGATGATGATCGTGGTGCGGCCTGCCATCAGCCTTCGGAGCGGCGCGAGCACCCGCCGACCGGACACGGCATCCAGGCCGGTGGTCGGCTCGTCGAGGAGCAGCACCGGCGCGTCGCGGATCATGGCGCGGGCGATGGCCAGCCGCTGGCGCTGGCCGCCGGAGAGCAGCCTGCCGCGCTGGCCGACCCGGGTGTCGTAACCGTGGTCGAGCCGCGTGATGAACTCGTGCGCGTCGGCGGCTTCGGCGGCGGCGCGCACCTCGGCGTCGGTGGCGTCCGGCTTGCCCCACCGGATGTTCTCCGCGACGGTGCCGTCGAACACCAGGGTCTCCTGCAGCACCGCGCTGATGTTGCGGCGCAGGTCGGAGAGGGACAGCGAGCGCAGGTCGCACCCGTCGAGGGTGACGCGCCCGCGGTCGGGGTCGTAGCTGCGCAGCAGGAGCTTCGTCAGCGTCGACTTCCCTGCGCCGCTCGCTCCGACGATCGCGATCTTGCGACCGGGCGCGAGTCGCAGGTCCACCCCGCGCAGGGCGGGTCGTTCCGTCCCCTCGTAGGTGAACCAGACCTTCTCGAAGCGGATCGCCCCGGTGGCGCGGCCCAGCCTGCGCGGCTGCTCCAGCTCGGCGACGGCGGGCTCCTCGTCGAGCATCTCGATGATCCGCTCGGCGCTCGCCGACGCGGCGAACACCATGTTCGAGAGCCCGGCGAAGCCCTGGACGGGCCCGTAGAGCTGGCTGAGGTAGGCCAGGAAGGCCAGGAGACCGCCGAGCGTGATCGCGCCCTGGGCGAGCTCGTAGATGGCCACGGCCATCACCGTGAGCACGCCGATGCATTCGACGAGGCTGCTGAACGGCCCGAACAACGCCTCGAGCCGGATGGCGAGCATCTGGGCCGAGAAGGCGGCCCGGTTCTCTTCGGCGAACCGCTCCACCTCGTGGTCGGCGCGGTCGTAAGCCTGTACGAGCGGAATGTTGCCGAGGTTTTCCTCGGCCACCGACGTGATGGAGCCGGAACGTCGTCGACGCTCACGTGACGCGTTCTGGATGCGCCGGGAAAAGGCGCGCGACAACAGCAGGAATGCGGGGGCGGCGACAAACGACGTCAACGTCAGCTGCCAGTTCAGCAGGAACATCGTGCCCGCGAAGAACAGGAGCTGGAACGTATAGGTCAGCGTCATGTTGACGCCGGTGAGCACCAGTTGTTCGATGGCGGCGATGTCGCCGGTCAAGCGGGAGATGATGTCGCCCAGCTGCCGTCGTTCGAACCAACCGACGGACAGCCGCTGCAGATGCGCGAAGAGCCGTATTCGCAGCGACGTGACGAATCGTTCGCCCACCCAGGCGGTGAGGTACTCGTCGATGAAGCTCACGACCCCGCCGACCACGGTGAGGCCCACGTAGGCCAGCGCCACCGGCATGAAGAGGTGGTAGTCGTGCGGGGTGAGCACGTCGTCTACCAGCACCTTGAACAGGTAGACGCTCGCCGTGACGAGAGCGGGCGAGACGGGGACGAGCAGCAGGCTCAGGAACATCCGGCCGCGGAACGGGCGCGTGTCGGGCCAGAACCGCGAGAACATCGTGCGGATCCGGATCTGCGGTGCGTGCTCGGTCAACGCCGAATTGTCGCCGTCGGCGGTTCCGGTCATCGGCCTCCGTCCCCCGAAGGCTTCGCTCCCGCGGGCGCGGGAGCGAAGCCTTTACCGCCGTGTCAGCAGTGGTGGTGCTTGGGCTGCGGCTTGTGGTGGTGATTCCGGTGGTGGTGCTTCTTCAGGTGACGCTTGCAGGGGTCGTCATCGTGCCGCGGACCGCCACCGTGGTGGGGAGGGGGAGGGGTGGGCTTGGGACGCGGACCGGGGTGGTGAATCACGCAGGGGTTCATGTGAATCCTTTCTTTCCGATGGCGCGCCGTCGAAGCGACGCACATCTAGTTATCGCTTGCCGCCCGGTCTCCGTTTCGCCGATTGCCGGCTTTCACCGAGTCGGCGCAGTAACCCGTCGTTAATAGCTCTGCGATCCGACATTCCGGAGACGACACTCCGAGCGGCAATAAGAACTGAAATGGTTGTCGTCCGATCGGGTGATCATCCGTGGTCGCCCGGTGACGGAGCGTCAGGCGACCGTGATGTCGGGACGGGGCTTGGGGCGGGGCCCGATCGGGACGACGTTGCGCTCGTCCGCGGCCCGCCCCCGGATCACCGGTGCGGCGGCCCGCTCCAACACGCTGAGCGCCGTCGGCGTCTGCTGCCGTTCCGCGGCGGGCGGCACGACGACGATGAGCCGCGGCGCCGCGGCGGCCACCAGGAGCCGCTCCACGCCGAGCCCGTGCGCGCCGAGCACCATGACGACGTCGGCGGTGTCGGCCTCCGGCATCGCGGCGAGCAGCGCCTCGATCGGCCGCATGCAGACGAAGCCGAGCGCGGCGGGGTCGCGAGCGGCGAGCTCGACCCATGCCGCGGCCAGCCGTGGAGCGCCCGCCTGCAGCCGGTCGAGCAGCGCGATCTGGCGCCGCGCGTCCTGGGCCTGCCGTCGGGCGGCGCCGAGCGCCTCGGCGGCGGCGGTGTAGGCCGTGGTGTCGTGGGCCCGGAGAGCCCGTACCGCGGCCTCGTGCTCGGCGGTCGGCACGAGGGTGGGGCAGGCGGCGGCGAGCTCGTCGGCCATGCGGTCCAGGCGGCGGGCCGCGTCGGCGTGCGGGCCGTGCTCGGCGTAGTGCAGGATCGCCGCGGCCACCTGCTCGGCCGTGTCGACGTCGGGCACGGCGAGCGGGGAGTTGTCGGCGAGGAAGAGCACGTCGTGGCGCAGCGCCCCGACCGAGCGGGCCGCGGCGGCCACCCGGACCAGCCCGTCGGCCAGCACCCCGAGCTCGCGCTCGTCGCGGGGCGCGGGGATGCCGACGGCGGCGCAGCCGAGGTCGATGCGCGAGAGCCGCTCACCGAGCTCGAGGTGCTCGACGCCGCGCCGCACGTCCTCGGCGGTCTGCGGCGACCGCCCGTCGACCCGCAGCAGGCGGAGCACGGGCAGGGCTTCGCGGCGTTCGGCGGGCGCGCGCAGGTAGGCCCGGGCGCGGCCGCCGCCGAACAGGAACTCGCCGTAGCGGCGCAGGATCGACAGCGCGCCCGCGGGCAGGGGCGCGACCACCGCGACGGACGGCAGGTGGCGGGCCCGTTCCAAGGCGCCGACGGCCTGGGCGGTGTCCTCGAGCAGCTGGTCGAAGGCGGGCCGGTGGCGGGAGTAGATGAGCTCGCCGAGCAGGTCCCACGCCCACTGGCGGTCGGCGCGCGGGTACATCGCGCGCAGCGACCGGTGCACGTAGCGCGCGACGGACGTGACGGCCTCGCGCCGCGTCCGATCGATCCCGGCCAGCAGCTCGGGCACCATGGCGGCGGCCGGCCCGGGCGGGGTGGTGTGCTCCGCCTGCCCGCACAGCGCGGCGACCTCGCGGGGGTGCGGCACCCGGTCGGCGGGAGGCAGCTGTTGGTTGGCGCGGGCCGCGCGCTCGGGCGTGCCGGTGACGAGGAGCCTGCGCAGCTCGCGCAGCTCCGCGGGCGAGAGGTCGGGGAGGGTGTCGAGCCCGCGGTCGGCGACGTCGGGCCGCAGCACCGCCCGGACGGCGGCCAGCTCGTCGGCGGTGGCGGCGGTGACGAGCAGGCGGCGGCCGTCGCCGACGAGGGTGGCCACGGCTGCGGCGACCGCGGACGGGTCGAAGTCCTGCAGGATCGCGAGCGGCGAGACGCGCATCGCCTCGACGACGGTCGCGGCGTCCTCGGCGGGCTTGCGCGGCGCGGGGGTCTCGGTGAGGGTGGCGGCCAACGCCTCGGCGAGGTGGCGCAGGCCGGGCGGCGCGGCGGCGGCCGCGATCGAGCGCCGGATCTGCTCCCTGGCCTTCGCGGTGGCGGCATCCGAGCCTGCCGCCGCGAGGCGTTCGACGAACACCGCGAGGTCGTCGGCCCCGTCGGCGGCGCTGTCGTCCGGGCCCTGCAACACCTGGTCACCTCCGTCACCGTCACCACGTCACGGCGACGGTCACCCTTCGTATCGCGACAGTCGACAGAATGTTGCACGCCGATGGGGGCACCGGGCAACGGCCCAACGCCGAGATGGTCACCCAGGGCGCCGGTCGGCCACTCCGTCGAGTGAGGACACGATCACGCACGGGCGAACACCACGTGGACACACTGGACGGAGCCGAGCGGTACCCTGGCGCCGTCCAGTGGTCGTCCGCGCTGTTCGAAACGGTTCAGTCGGCAGTGCCTGCCACGGCGGGGGCTACGGGGCGCAACCGCCGGGAGCCCTCGTCGGCGTGGTAGTCGGCCGGATGGGTGGCGTCCTCGCCCTCGCTCACGTGCCCCGCCCGCAAGGCCAGGGTGACCAGCACGGCGACGACCAGGTTGAGCACCAGCGCGACGAAGCCGACGTAGACCTGCATCGGCGACCCGGCGAACGGGTGCCAGCCCAACAGCGTGAGCTTGTCGAACGTGAGCGCCGAGCCGCCGAAGTGCGCCCGGCCGCTGGCCGGGTTGGGGATGAGCCAGAGGAGGTAGAGCCCGTAACCCATGCCGACCACCCAGCCCGCCACCAGCGCCCAGCGGTGCAACCAGCGCGTGTACAGGGCGATCGCCACCGCGGGCAGCGTCTGCAGGATGATCACGCCGCCGATGAGCTGCAGGTCGATGGAGAACTGCGGGTCGATCGCCAGCACGAACAGCACGGCACCGAACTTGACGACCAACGACGCGAGCTTGGCCTGCCGGGCCTCCTGCTCGGGCGTGGCGTCGCGCTTGAGGTACTCCTTGTAGATGTTGCGCGTCCAGAGGTTGGCCGCGGCGATCGACATGATCGCGGCGGGCACCAGCGCGCCGATGCCGATGGCCGCGAACGCGATGCCCGCGAACAGCGAGTTGAACTGGGTGTCGAAGAGCACCGGGATGATCGTGTTGCCGTCCGGACGGCCGGTGGCGCCGTTGGTGATCGGCTTGGCGCCCGCCGCGATGGCCACGTAGCCCAGCAGCGCCAACAGGCCCAGGAGGAAGGAGTAGGCCGGGAGCGCCACCATGTTGCGCTTGATCACGTTGCGGCCGCGGCTGGCCAGCACGCCGGTGAGCGAGTGCGGGTAGAGGAAGAGCGCGAGCGCGGAGCCCAGCGCCAACGTGATGTATTGGAGCTGGTTGTTCGGCGTGAGCAGGATCGAGCCGGTCGGCTGGCCGGTGGCCGGGTTGGGCGTGGCCAGCTTCTTCTGCGCCGCCGAGAAGATCACGTCCCAGCCGCCGAGCTTGGCGGGCAGGTAGAACACCGCCACCAGGATCACCAGGTAGATGAGGATGTCCTTGACGAACGCGATCAACGCGGGCGCGCGCAGGCCGGACTGGTAGGTGTAGACGGCCAGGATGACGAAGGCGACCAGCAGCGGGAGGTGCCCGAGGAAGCCGCTCGCGTTGAGGCCCATGGTGCGCAGCACGGCCTCGAGACCGACCAGTTGCAGCGCGATGTAGGGCATGGTCGCGACCAGGCCGGTGATCGCGACGAGGAACGCGAGGATCGAGCTGCCGTAGCGGCCGCGCACGAAGTCGGCGGGCGTGACGAAGCCGTGCACCCGCGACACCGACCACATGCGCAGTACCGGGAGGAACACCATCGGGTAGAGCAGGACCGTGTACGGGAGGGCGAAGAAGCCGGTGGCGCCCGCGCCGAACAGCAGCGCGGGCACGGCGACGAAGGTGTAGGCCGTGTACAGGTCGCCGCCGACGAGGAACCAGGTGATCCACGATCCGAACTTGCGGCCGCCGAGCCCCCACTCGTCGAGGTGGTCGAGGGTGTCGCCGCGCTGCCAACGCGCGGCCAGGAACCCCATGACCGTCACCACGAGGAAGAGCACCGCGAAGACGACGAGCTCCACCCAGTTCATCGCCGCGTCCCCTCGTCGAGCTCGTCCACGTCGATGTCCTCGCCAGGGGCGCTCGGGTTCACCTCGTCACGGGTCTTGACGTAGACGACGCCCACCGAGACGACGCCGACCACGACCCACACGAACTGCACCCAGTAGAAGTAGGGCATCCCGAGAAGACGCGGCTCCAGCATGTTGAACCACGGCGTGACGAGCATGAGGAACGGCAGGAGGAGCAGGAGGTTCCACGGCGAGAACCGCAGCCCCTCCCGCTCGTCCGGAGGCGGTGTCGACGATGACATGGATGACCCTCCCGCAGGGGTCGGCGGTGCGGACACGCGGGATGATATGACCGATCGGGACGGCCTGCCGTGTCTCGATTACATACCGAGACGCAGTTTCAACGCCTCCAGCTCGTCGCGCATCGACGTCGGCAGCTTGTCCCCGACCCGGGCGAACCACTCCTCGATGAGCGGGATCTCCGCGCGCCATTCCTCGGTGTCGACGACCAGCGCGGCGGCCACGTCGTCGAGGCCCACGTCGATGCCGTCGAGATCGATCTGGTCGGGCCTCGGCACGTATCCGACCGGGGTCTCGACGGCCGCGGCCTTGCCCTCCATGCGCTCGATGCACCACTTGAGGACGCGGCTGTTCTCGCCGAAGCCCGGCCACAGGAACCGGCCGTCGTCGCCGCGGCGGAACCAGTTGACGTAGAAGATCTTCGGCAGCATGCCTGCGTCGGCGGACTTGCCGAGATCCACCCAGTGCCGGAAGTAGTCGCCCACGTGGATGCCGAGGAACGGCAGCATGGCCATCGGGTCGCGGCGCACCTGGCCGAGTCCGCCCGCCGCCGCCGCGGTCTTCTCGCTCGACATGGTGGCGCCCATGAACGTGCCGTGCTGCCAGTCGAAAGCCTGCGTCACCAGCGGCACGGTGGTCTTGCGCCTGCCGCCGAACAGGATCGCCGAGATCGGCACGCCGTTCGGGTCCTCCCACTCGGGCGCGATGACCGGGCACTGGCTGATCGGCATCGTGTAGCGCGAGTTGGGGTGGGCGGCGGGCTCGTCCGAGTCGGGGGTCCAGTCCTTGCCGGTCCACGACGTCAGGTGCTGCGGCTCGCCCTCCATGCCTTCCCACCAGACGTCGCCGTCGTCGGTGAGCGCGGTGTTCGTGAAGATCGCGTTTCCCGGCGCCATGGTGCGCATGGCGTTGGGGTTGGTCTTCCAGTTGGTGCCCGGCGCGACGCCGAAGAAGCCGAACTCCGGGTTGACGGCGTAGAGGCGGCCGTCCTCGCCGAAGCGCATCCAGGCGATGTCGTCGCCGATGGCCTCGGCGCGCCAGCCGGGGACCGTGGGCTGCAGCATGGCGAGGTTGGTCTTGCCGCACGCGGACGGGAACGCGGCGGCGACGTAGTACGCCTTGTCCTCCGGCGAGACCAGCTTGAGGATCAGCATGTGCTCGGCGAGCCAGCCCTCGTCGTGCGCGATGGCCGACGCGATGCGCAGCGCGTAGCACTTCTTGCCCAACAGCGCGTTGCCGCCGTAGCCGGAGCCGTAGCTCCAGACCTCGCGGGTCTCCGGGAAGTGCGAGATGTACTTGGTCTCGTTGCACGGCCACGTGACGTCGGCCTGGCCGTCCTCGAGCGGGGCGCCGACCGAGTGCAGGCACTTGACGAACTCGTCGCCGCGGTCGTCGAAGAGCGGCAGGATAGCGGCGCCCATGCGCGTCATGATCTTCATCGAGGCGACGACGTACTCGGAGTCGGTGATCTCGACGCCGAGCATCGGGTCATCGGCCTCGGCGGGGCCCATGCAGAACGGGATGACGTACATCGTGCGGCCGCGCATGCACCCGCGGTACAGATCGGTCATCGTCGACTTCATCTCGGCGGGGTCGACCCAGTTGTTGGTGGGACCGGCGCCGTCCTCGCTGGCGGAGCAGATGAACGTGCGCTCCTCGACGCGGGCGACGTCGTCGGGATCGGAGGCGGCCCAGAACGAGTTGGGCTTCTTCTCCTCGTTCAGCTTGACGAAGGTGCCCGCCTCGACGAGCTGGGATGTCAGGCGGTCCCATTCTTCGGCCGAGCCGTCGCACCACACGACGCGGTCGGGCATGGTCAGATCCGCGACCTCGCGCACCCAGGTGAGCAGTCGATCGTTCTCGGTCGACGTCGCATCGATCCCTGGCACGGTCGCAGCCGTCATGGCGCCCTTCTTTGCGTATAACGGAACACACCCGCCCCGGCACCGGTGCGGGTGTATCACTGGAAATTTGGTATTTCCCGACGGTACCGGCGGACCGAAACCAGGCCCAGGCTGTCGTCCCACTCACAAAACCGATCAGGTAATCGATTCAGTGACGGCCGGAAACGTTTTCGCCGGTTTTTGCTCTTTCCGGTCTACGTGACGGACGTGTTACCGGCCGGGAGCGGGTAGCGGGCGACCGGATCGGGTACCCGGCACCGGCGGCGGGCCGGCGTTGTCGGGTTCGCCCGGTTGCGCGTAGCGTCACCTCAGCATCGGAGTTTCGGGAGGCCACCATGAGCGGGACCGCCCAGTACGTCGCCCTGCTCGTCGTGTCGGTCGTCCTGACGTTCCTGGTCGGCCAGCTGCTCGTCCGGGCGGGCGAGCCGTTCCTGTACGAGGTGTTCCACGACAAAGCGGTCACCCGCTCGGTGAACATGCTGCTGTCGGTGCTGTTCCACCTCATCACGCTCGGTGTGCTGGCGATCATCTCGATCGTCAACATCGGCAACCTTCAGGACCAGCCGCTGCAGAGCTTCGTCCTGCGGCTCGGGATCGTGCTGCTGGTCCTCGGCATCGCGTACGGCGTCTCCATGCTGGTGCTCATCCGCGTGCGGGAGCGGCGCAAGGCCGACGCGATCAGCGAGCACGTCACGGAGAAGCTGGCCGAGCGCGGCGTCGACCCTCGCCCGGTGACCCCGCAGGAGTAGCCGCGCCCGCCCGCGCCCGCCCGCCCGCCCCGGGTGAGTCCACCTTCTCGACACGGCGAGTCGGCCATCTCGACACGGTGAGTCGGCCACCAGGTGCGTGTGAGTCGCCCGTCCCGGCACGGTGAGTCGCCCGTCTCGACACGGTGAGTCGGCCAACAGGTGCGTGTGAGTCGCCCGTCCCGGCACGGTGAGTCGGCCACCCCGGCACGGTGAGTCGCCCGCTCCCGGCACGGTGAGTCGCCCGTCCCGGCACGGTGAGTCGCCCGTCTCGGCACGTGAGTCCGCCATCCCGGCACGGGCCGCGCCGCCCGGCTTGGGGCCGCCGATCGCGCTGCACGGGCCGACGCCGGGTGCGCGGCCGGCCGGTGGCGGCGACCCGGCGACGTGCGCCAGGCTGCGGCCGTGCCGCTGCTGCTGCCCTCGCCGTGCCTGTTGGTGCTGGCCGGACCCGTCGCCTCGGGGAAGTCGACGTGGGCGGCGACCCACTTCCCGCCGTCGGCCGTCGTCTCCTCCGACGCGCTGCGCGGCGTCGTCGGCGCGGGCGAGGACGACATCGCCGCGAGCGCCGACGCGTTCGCGCTGCTCGAGGAGATCGTCGCGCGCCGGGTGGCCCGCGGGCTGACCACCGTCGTCGACACGACCGGGATGGACGCCGAGCGCCGCGCCCGGTGGCGGGCGCTCGCGCGGGCGCACGGGATGGCGTGCGTCGCGGTCGCGGTCGACACCACGGCCGCCGTCTGCCGGGCCCGCAACCGCGCCCGCCCCCACCCGGTGCCCGCCGCCGCGCTGACCGCACAGCTGCGCGCCTGGCCCGCCGTCCGCGACGCGCTCGACGGCGAGGGCTTCGACCGCGTGCTGCGGCCCGAGCCGCGTCCGGGTGGTGCCGGAGGCGTTCGCCCGCTCGGATGCGGCCGCGCAGCGCCAGCGGGACGAGCCGGTCGGGCTGCGGTTCGCGCTGCACCTCTCGGCGTTTCCCGGGCGGCGCGGCGACCCTCGCGCCCCGGCTCCGCGAGATCGCCGTCGCGGCCGAGGACAGCGGGCTTCGACGCGATCTACACGATGGACCACTTCCGGCAGATCCCGCAGGTCGGACGCGCGTGGGACGACTTCCTGGAGAGCTTCACGACGCTGGCCTGGTTGGCGGCGTGCACGTCGCGGGTGCGGCTGGGCGCGCTCGTCGCCGGCGTGACGTACCGCAACGTCGGGCACCTCGCCAAGATCGTCGCCACGCTGGACGTGCTGTCCGGCGGCCGCGTCGGTGTGCGGGCTCGGGCTGGGCTGGTTCGCCGCCGAGCACCGGGCGTACGGGTGGCCGTTCCCGTCGGTCCGGCGAGCGGTACGCGCTGCTGGAGGACGCGCTCGCGGCGCTACCGGTGCTCTGGGGGCCGGGCGGCAAGCCGTTCCGCGGGCGGGTGCTGGACCTGCCCGACACCGCGGCTTACCCCCGCCCGCTGCAGGAACGCGTGCCGATCGTGCTCGGGCGGCGGGGGCGAGCGGCGCACCCTGGCGCTCGCCGCGCGCTACGCCGACGTCGGCCAACGTGCTGGGCGACCTGCCGACCGTCGCGCGCAAGGCCGCCGTGCTGCGCGCGCACTGCGCGGCGGCGGGCCGGGAGGTGGCGCTGTCGCATCTGACCACCGCGTTGGTCGGCCCGGGATCCCGCCGAGCTCGACGCGCTGGTCGCCCGGCATCGCCCGCGCGGGCACGGACCCGGCGCGGTGGGCGGCCGCGGTGCACGCGGGCACGGTCGACGACCAGATCGGGCGGTTCCGCGAGCTGGCCGAGGCCGGGGTCGAGGAGGTGGCCGTGCGGCTCGTGGACCTGGTCGACACCGAGCCGCTCAGCCGCATGGCGCCGGTGATCGCGGCGTTCCGCTGACCCTTCCGGCGAGTTGCGTGTGCAGGTTCGCCGAACTCACCGTGGCGAAACGCGCAACTCACCGCCGGGGCGGCCCCGCCCGCCGCGTGGGGTGGCGGCCGCGCCCGCCGCCCACCGCCGCGGGGCGGCAGCGGCCCGCCGCCGCGGGGCGAGCAGCGGCCCCCGCCCGCCGCCGGGCGGCAGCGGCCCGGCCCGGGCGGGGTGGGGCTAGCGGGCGGCGGCCCCGGCCGTGGCGGGGCGGGCGATCACGGGGAGCGGGACCGGCAGCCGGTGGACCGTCACGTTCCAGTAGCGGTTCTCGGGGTCGCCCGCACGCCAGGCGTTGGCCAGCCGGGTGGCCGCCTCGGCGTCCATCTTGCGCCGCGGGCGCGGGCGCATCCAGCAGCGGCTGCGGACCTCCTTGTCCAAGGCCCGCCAGGCTTCGTCAGCAGTGTTGTGCACGCTGACATTGGGCGGGCCGTCACCGTCACCGACGAGCAGTGTGTAAGCACTCACCACGTCGAACGACACGGTCGGGCTCCTTCTTCTCGTAAGATCCGCGCGTCGTTGCGCACGTCCAGTCAACGGCATGTGCGCCGTCGAGGTATGGACCGCCACGCCGTGGTGCGACGGACGGTGGCTCTGCGACAGCCGAGCGCAAAAGACGGCCGATTGGAGTAGTGGCGGGCGGATTTCGCCGAACGGTGGGCCCTCAGCGGCCCAGCGACACCGACGACATGAAGAACTCGGGCACGCGCACCGGGGGCATCGCCGCCCGGGTGAACCAGTCCTTCCACTCCCGCGGCAGCGTTCGCTCGGTGGCGCCGACCTGGGTTGCGCGGCGCAGGACGTCGAGCGGGGAGTAGTTGAACCGGAAGTTGTGGTCGACTTCGGCGACGACCTCACCGTGCTCGACCAGGTAGACGCCGTCCCGGGTGAGCCCGGTGAGCAGCAGCGTCGTGGGGTCGACGAGCCGAATGTACCAGAGGCAGGTGAGCAGCAGGCCTCGCTCGGTGGCGGCGACGAGCTCGTCGAGCGAGCCGTCCGCACCCCCGCGTGAGCAGCAGGTTGTCGCCCTGTGGCGTGAACGACGCGCCGAACTCGGCGGCCTCGGCCCGGGAGTAGGCGAGTTCTGTGATGACGCCCTCGCGCACCCAGTCGACGCGCCGGGTGGGCGCGCCGTTGTCGAAGACGCTGATGCCCTCGCCGGAATGGGTGGTGGTGAGGAACGGCTGCGTACTCCAGCCCCGGCGCGACCGGGTCGCAGGCCAGGGTCAGCGGCAGGGCCGTGAGCCGCTCGCCGACGCGCAGCCCGTCCGGCCCGGAGAGCGCGCTGCGCCCCTCCTGCGCCGCCCTGCCCTCCATCGACCAGGCCAGGTAGATCATGAGGTCGGCGACGGCCGACGGCGGCAGCAGCGTTTCGTAGCGGCCCGCGGGCAGGGTGACGCGGCGGGCGCCCCACTCCAGCCTGCGGGCGGCGGCGTCGGCGAGTGCGGCGGTGTCGACGTCGGTGAAGTCGACGCGTCGACGCGCCCGCCCACGCCGACGAGGCCAGGTCCGGCGTCTTGACGTTCAGCTCGACGGAGCCGGTGGGCTGCACCCAGCGGCGGCGGATGCCGGTGGAGGTGCCGAGCCAGGTGGTCACGATCTCGTGGCTGGCGAAGCCGTAGTGCCGCTGCGGGCTGTCGAACACGGCGCCGAGGTCGCCCGCGAGCTTCTCGAAGACGCCGACCGTGGTGCCGTCGGCGGGATCGGCCCACGTCGGGTCGTCGGCGGTCGGTTCGGGCAGCGGGGCGGCGTCGTCGGCCGGACCGGCGTCGCGGGCGGCGGCTTCGGCGGCGGCGACGAGCTGGGCCGTGTCGGCCAGTGCCGCCGAGCCCGCGACGCCCGCCGCCACCCCGCCGTCGACCGCCACGAACGCGATCACCGTGACGTGCGTGGCGGTGCTGTGCCCGTTCGTCGTCATGGTCGAGTTGGCCCAGCGCAGCACGGCCTCGCTGGTCTCCCGGACGAGCACCGCGCAGCCGTGCAGGTGCCCGGCCGCCGTGAGCGCGCGCTCGACGATCTCTTGCGGGGTCACCGGCCCTCCTCCCGCGTGTTGAGCACGTTGACGCCGCGGAAGCGCGCCGACGGGCACCCGTGGCTCACCGCCGCGACCTGCCCCGGCTGGGCCTTTCCGCAGTTCATCGCCCCGCCGAGCACCCAGGTCGATGCGCCGCCGAGGCCGTCGAGCGAACCCCAGAAGTCGGTGGTGGTGGCCTGGTAGGCGACGTCGCGCAGCTGCCCGGCGAGCGCGCCGTTCTCGATCAGGAAGAACCGCTGGCCGGTGAACTGGAAGTTGTAGCGCTGCATGTCGATCGACCAGGACTTGTCGCCGACCACGTAGATGCCCCGCTCGACGCCCGCGATGAGGTCGTCGGTGGTGACGTGCTGCTGCGCGGGCTGCAGCGAGACGTTCGCCATCCGCTGGATCGGCACGTGATGCGGGGAGTCGGCGAAGGCGCAGCCGTTGGAGCGGGCGAGGCCGAGGCGGGGCGCGAAGGTGCGGTCGAGCTGGTAGCCGACGAGCACGCCGTCGCGCACGAGGTCCCACTCGGTGGTGGCCACGCCGTCGTCGTCGAAGCCGATGGTGGCCAGGCCGTGCGCGATCGTGCGGTCGCCGGTGACGTGCATCAGGTCCGAGCCGTAGCGCAGCGTCCCGAGCTTGTCCGGGGTGGCGAAGCTGGTGCCCGCGTAGGCGGCCTCGTAGCCGATGGCGCGGTCGTACTCGGTGGCGTGACCGACCGACTCGTGGATGGTGAGCCAGAGGTTGGTCGGGTCGATGACCAGGTCGTACGGGCCCGCGACGACGCTGGGCGCCTTGGTCTTCTCGGCGAGCAACTCGGGAATGGCGGCGAGCTCGGCGTCGAAGTCCCAGCCGTCGCCGGTGAGGTACTCCCAGCCGCGGCCCGCGGGGGCGGCGAGCGAGTCCATGGTCTCGAAGCCGCCTTCGGCGCGGTCGACGGCGGTGGCGGTGACGCCCGGCGCGATCCGGACGCGCTGCTGGAGCGTCGAGGTGCCCGCGAGGTCGGCGTAGAACTTGCACTCGCGGACCTGGGCGACGCCGGTCTGGACGTGGTCGACGCCGTCGGACGCGAGCAGGCGGCGGGACCACTCGGTGAGCAGGGCGACCTTGTCGCGGGTCGGCACGTCGAACGGGTCGAGCGTGTACGCGGAGACCCACACGGCGTCGGCGTACACGGGTTCGGCGGCCCGTTCGACCCGCTCCCGCGCGACCGGGGCGAGGGTGCGGGCCACGTGGACGGCCTGCTCGGCGGTGGCCGCGGCGCGCTCGGGGGTGAGGTCGTCGTGGGAGGCGAAGCCCCAGACGCCGTCGACCAGCACCCGGACGGCGAGCCCGACCGCCGTCTCGTCGACGACGCCGGTGACCGAGCCGTCGCGCAGCGAGATCGTCTGGGAGACGGTTCGCTCGACGCGGACGTCGGCGTGCTGGGCGCCGCGGGCCCGGGCGCGGTCGAGCGCGGCGTCGGCGAGGGCGGCGAGCGGCAGCGCGCGGAACTGCGGGTCGACGCGGTCGAGCATGGTTCCAACCTAGAGCGCGGTCGGGGGAGCCTGCGTGCGGCGTCCACGCGGGCGGCGGGCGGGCGTCCTTCGCACCCCGGGCATCCACCTCGCCCGCCGCAGGCAGCGCGCCCGGGCGGCGGCGCGCAGGTGGCCGCCTCGCACCCCCTACGTCCACCTCGCCCGCCGCAGGCAGCGCGCCCAGGCGGCGGCGCGCAGGTGGCCGCTTCGCACCCCCTACGTCCACCTCGCCCGCCGCAGGCAGCGCGCCCGGGCGGCGGCGCGCAGGTGGCCGCCTCGCACCCCCTACGTCCACCTCGCACGGCGCGTGCGGGGTGCGAAGTGCGGGGCTGGAGCGGCGTCCACGTCCGGGCTCGGGGCGGGGCTCAGGTCAGATCGTCGAGCAACTCCACCCGAATCACGCCGTCCGGCCCGATCTGCAGGATCTGGTCCACGACGCCGTCGGCGTCGAGGTCGGTGCCGAGGATCAGGTCGAAGCCGTCCTCGACCAGGCTGGTGTCGAGGCGACCATCGCCGTCGGTGTCGAGGACGAGCGGAGCCGTGTCGAGGTCCGGCACGTCGCGGGGCTCAAACACGGGCCACCGCCCGCGGCCCGGCGAGCGCGAGCAACTCGGCCTCGACGGCGGCGCGGCGGCGCTCCACGGCCGCGTCGAGCTCGGCCGCGGCCGAGCGCTCCAGCTCCAGCAGCATGCGCTCGACGTCCACGCGCAAGGCGGCTCGCGCCTGGACGAGCACCGCGTCCATCCGGCGCCGCAGCAGGGCGCGCTCGGCGCCGCCCCGGCGGGCAAGCACGGCGACGGTCACGGCGGCGGCTCCGATCCCGACGGCGGCAGGCGCGAGCGCGGGCCCACCCCACACCGGCAGCCCGACCAGCGGCATCGCCGCCAGCACCACCAGCGCGACCCGCCAGACCGCGAGCCCTTCGGCCGCGCCCGCCAAGTGCGGCGCGCGCACCGGCGCGGCGGGCACCGGGTCCAGCAGCGGACGACGGGGCGTGGGGAGGGCGGGCCAGCTCAGGCCGAGGTCGAGCCTGCGCGCCGTGGCGATCCGGCGCAGCGCGGGCACGAGCTGGGCCAGAGTGGCCGAGTGGACCCGCGCGGCGAGCGCATCCAACGCGGCGGACATGCAGCCGGGCAGCGCGCGACCGACCGCGCGCTCGGGATGGCCCGCGTGCGCCCCGACCTCCCGGGCGAGGTCGGCGAACGCCGCCGCAGCGGCATCGGCGGCGACGATGCGCGCCAGCGCCAACTCGGCCCGCAGCTCGCCGCGGTGGGTGCCCGCGAGCGGACCCTGCTCGGCCCGCAGCTCGGCTCGGCGAGCGCGGACGGCGTCGGCGTAGCGATCGGGCATGCTGGCCGCCTTCCTCCCGCGGGTCTCGTCCGCGACTGTGCCGGCCGCGCAGGTCATCCGGGGTCCGCGCGGCGGAACGCTTTGCAGGTGTGAACGCCGATCACTCGGACGGCGGCGTCTTCTCGGCCTCGGCCACCAACCTGGCGTAGCGCGTACCCGCCGGCCTGCGGTGCGGCCGTGTGGGCTGCGGCGGGCGGCACTGCGGCGTGGGCTCCGGCGGCGTGGGCTCGGGCGGCACTGCGGCGTGGGCTCCCGCGGCGTGGGCTCCCGCGGCGTGGGCTCCCGCGGCGTGGGCTCCCGCGGCGTGGGCTCCGGCGGCGTGGGCTCCGGCGGGCGTGGGCTACGGCGGCGGACACCACCGGATCGGCCGCGCGCAGCGCCAACAGCTCGGCGCCCACGCCGTCGAGCCTGCGCCCGATGCGCCCCAGCTCGACGGCCGGCGTGGCGAGCGGGTCGGACGTCGAAGGGGTGGTCATGCACCGGATTTGCCCAGGTCAGAGGCCCGGGCCAGGCGTACTACCACCCACCTTTGATCACGGTCGGATCACGACGCTTGATCGGTGTATTGCCGCGGCGGGGCAACCCCTCGTGTTCACGTACGTCTAGCTCAATGTGGCGCACGTTGCCACGCACTGAACGCCCGTAACCGGCAAGCGACCGCGTCGTTGACCGGAGGAGCGGATCTCCTTGGAGGATGTGTGAGCGCCGTGTCACCAGCCCGTCCGGTTCCGGTGTCGGTCGCGCCCATGCCTCGAACCCGACGCAAGCGCACCCCGTTCCCACTGGTCAGCGTCGTCGTCCCCACGCGGAACGAGGCGAAGAACCTGGAGATCGTGCTGCCCGCCATCGCGGCGGTGCGCCCGGCCGTCCACGAGATCATCGTGGTCGACGGGCACTCCACCGACGGCTCGATCGACGTCGCGCGCCGCGTGCTGCCGTCGGTCAAGGCGATCACCCAGACCCGCAAGGGCAAGGGCAACGCGATGGCGTGCGGGTTCGCCGCCGCCACGGGCGACGTCATCGTCATGTTCGACGCCGACGGCTCGGCCGACCCGGCCGAAATCCCCGCCTTCGTGTCCGCGCTCGTCGCGGGCGCCGACTTCGCCAAGGGCAGCCGGTTCGCCCCCGGCGGCGGCAGTGACGACATCACCCTGCTGCGCCGCTCCGGCAACGCGGGCCTCAACGGCGTCGCCAACACGCTGTTCGGCACGGCGTACTCGGACCTCTGCTACGGCTACAACGCCTTTTGGGCGGACCTCCTCCCGCTGCTCGACCTCCCCCCGATCGAGGCACCCGCGACCGATGCGGGGATGCTGTGGGGCGACGGCTTCGAGATCGAGACGGTGCTCAACTGCCGGATGGCAGCGGCCGGTCTGCGGATCACGGAGGTGCCGTCCGTCGAGCGGCAGCGCATGTTCGGCGAGACCAACCTCCGCACCTTCGCCGACGGCGCCCGCGTGCTCCGTACCCTGATCGCGGAGCATCGCCGCATGCTGGCCCGCACACGCTGACCCCGGAGATCATGTGACCACCGCCACCGTCGTCGTCTGCGTCTACACCGAGAAGCGCTGGGACGACATCGTGGCGGCGGTGCGGTCCGTCGCGGCGCAGGACGTGGCCCCGGTCGAGACGCTGGTCGTCGTCGACCACAACCCCGCCCTCCTGGAACGCGCGCAGGCCGAGCTCGACGGCGTGCGGGTGCTGGCCAACGCCCACGTCCAGGGCCTGTCCGGCGCCCGCAACACGGCGATCGCCGAGGCGCGTGGCGACGTGGTGGTGTTCCTCGACGACGACGCCGCCGCCCGCCCCGGCTGGCTCGCCGCCCTGGTGGAGCCCTACGAGGACGCCACCGTGCAGGCCGTCGGCGGCGTGGCCCACCCGCGCTGGCCCACGTGGCCCAACGGCGGCCGCCGTCCGAACGTGCTGCCCGGCGCCCGCCCGCTCGACGCCGACGCCACCGGCGAGCTCGACTGGATCGTCGGCTGCACCTACACGGGCCAGCCCACCGAGCAGGCCGACGTGCGCAACCTCATGGGCTGCAACATGTCGTTCCGGCGCGCGGTGTTCGAGCGGGTCGGCGGGTTCGCCGAGGAGATCGGCCGCATCGGGAAGAACCCGCTGGGCTGCGAGGAGACCGAGCTCTGCATCCGCGCGCGCCAGGCATACGCCCGCGCGGGTGAGAAGATCCGGATCGTGTTCGAGCCGCGCGCCGAGGTCGACCACCGGGTGAGCCACGACCGCGTCGAATGGGCCTACCTGCGGCGGCGCAGCTGGGCCGAGGGGCTGTCCAAGGCGGCGGTGTCGAAGCTCGTGGGCGCGGACGACGCCTTGTCCACCGAGCGCGACTACGTCGCCAGGGTGCTTCCCGCGGCCGTCGTGCGCGAGCTGCGGCAGCGCCACGTCACGTCGGCGGCGGCCGTCGTCACGGCGCTGGCGTGCACGACCGCGGGCTACGTCCGCGGCAGGCTGCCCGGCGCGACGTCCGGTGTGCGGCTGCCCGCCGCCGGTGGCTGAGCCGCCCCGCCGGTCGGTCACGAGCTTCGTCCACCATCGCGCCCGCCTGACCGACGGCCAGCAGGCGGCCTGGGACCGGTGGTGGCCCACCCGTGGCCGCGAGGTCGCCGACCTCGACTACGACCCACCCGCCTGGTTCGGCCGCACTGCGCCGCTCATCCTGGAGATCGGCTCGGGCATGGGGGAGTCGACGGCGGCGCTCGCGGCGGCCGAGCCGGACGTCGACCACCTCGCCGTCGAGGTCTTCGAGCCCGGCATCGCCGCGCTGCTCATGCGGGCCGCGGCGGCGGAGCTGACCAACCTGGTCGTCCTGCGCGGGGACGCCGTCGCGCTACTGACCGAGCACGTGCCGGACGCGTCGCTGGCCGGGATCCGGATCTTCTTCCCGGATCCCTGGCCCAAGCGCCGCCACCACAAGCGCAGGCTCGTGCAGCCCCGGTTCGTGGCGCTCGCGGCCGCCCGACTGCGGCCCGGTGGCACCCTGCACATGGCCACCGACTGGGCCGACTACGCCGAGCAGATGCGCGCCGTCGCCGACGCCGAGCCGCTGCTGGTGGGCGGAGAGACGCCGCGCCCCCCGTGGCGGCCCGTGACCAAGTTCGAGGCACGGGCCCGAACCGAGGGCCGTGACGTCCACGATCTCGTTTACCATAGGCCACCTCCCGAACACGTAGGGTAGCGGAGTAGGAAGGTCGCGGTCCCGATCGGGGCCCCGACGATGGAGGTCCGCTGACGGTGACGCTCGCCCTGGCGCCCCGACGGGACCACGTCGACCTCGACGCGGTCGCGGAATTCCTGGAGCAGTTCCACGCCGAGACCAGCCCGGCGTACCCGTTGCGGCGCAGGCTGCGGCGGGTTCGGGCGGAGATCGAGCGGACGGGCACGTACGTGCACACGGAGGCCGAGGTCGCGTTCGGCGCCCGGGTGGCGTGGCGCAACGCGGCGCGTTGCGTCGGGCGGCTGTACTGGCACGGGCTGCACGTGCGCGACCGGCGCGCGGTGCACACTCCCGCGGCCGTCGCCGACGAGTGCGCCGCGCACCTGCGGGCGGCCACCCGCGGCGGCCGCATCCGGTCCACGATCACGGTGTTCGCGCCCGACCGGCCCGGCAGGCCCGGCCCGCGCATCGTCAACGACCAGCTCGTCCGCTACGCCGGGCACCGCATGCCGACCGGTGGGATCCGGGGCGACCGCGGCCAGGTGGCGCTCACCGACCACGCGATCGCGCTCGGCTGGCGGCCGCCCGACCCGCCCGGGCGCTTCGACATCCTGCCGCTGCTCATCGCCGCCGACGGCGCGCCGCCCGCGGCGTTCGAGCTGCCGCGCGACGTCGTGCTGGAGGTGCCGCTCGTCCACCCCGAGTTCGACTGGTTCACCGACCTGCGGCTGCGCTGGCACGCGGTGCCCGCGATCAGCAACATGCCGCTGTCGATCGGCGGCATCACGTACCCGGCGGCGCCGTTCAACGGCTGGTACGTCGGCACGGAGATCGGCGCCCGCAACCTCGCCGACGCCGACCGGTACGACCTGCTGCCCGTCGTCGCCGACTGGATGGGGCTGGACCGCGACTCGGAGCGCACGCTGTGGCGCGATCGGGCCGTCATCGAGCTCGTGCGGGCCGTGCAGCACTCGTTCGACGTGGCGGGCGTGACCATGTCCGACCATCACGAGGAGGCGCGGCGCTTCCTCAAGCACGTGACGAAGGAGGAGCGGGCGGGGCGGGCGTGCCCGGCCGACTGGAGCTGGATCGTGCCGCCGGTCTCCGGGGCCCTCACGCCGGTGTTCCACCGCTACTACGACGCCCCCGACCCGGCGATGCGCCCGGCCTACCTTCCGCCGCCTGATACGTTCCGGTGCCACGCGGGGAGGTAGGTCCCGATGGCGAGAAGGCCGGGATGGCTGCGCCGCGGCGTCGACGAGAAGGCCGCAGCGGCCCTGGCCGCGCGGCACGCGGAGGCGGTCGCCCACCTGATGGCCGGACGCCCGGAGCCAGCCGTCTCACACCTCGAACAGCTCCTGACCGGCTGCCGCGACGTGTTCGGCGTCCGACGCGGACCGACCCTGACCGTGGAGGGCAACCTCGCGGTCGCCTACCTCTGCGCGGACCGCCTCGACGAGGGGCACGCGCTGCTGGTGGAGGTGCACAAGACCCGCGGGCGCGTCCTCGGCCCCACCGACCCGGCCACGCTCACCGCGGGCGACTGCCTGGCCACGGCCCACCGCCTGCTCGGCCGCAACGCGGAGGCGGTGGCGTTGGGCAAACGGGTCGTGGCGGGTCGTGTCGCGGTGTTGGGCCGCGCGCACGTCGACACGCTGACCTCCCGCATGAGCCTCGCCCTGGCCTACCTCGCCGCGGGCGCCGGGGCCGAGGCCCGCGCGCAGCTGCAGACCGCGCTGAGCGACGCGGAGGACGCCCACGGCACCGCGCACCCGCACGCGATCGAGCTGCGGATCGCGCTGGCGCGCGCCCTCGTCGCGGACGGTCAGGTGCTCGCCGCCGCCGCGCAGTTCGACGAGGCGATCGCCGCGAGCGTCACGACGTACGGCGCCGACCACCGGGAGACGGCCGACCTGCACGCCGAGCGCGACGAGCTGCAGCCCGCTGCCTCCTGAGTCATGCGGGCCCCGGCAGGCCCGGCACCTGGCGGGCCCGTCCGCGCAGCTCCGCCACCACCTCGCCCGCCACCCGCACGGAGACGTCGTACAACCCCGAGCGCCCCGCCCGCGCCCGCTCCACCGCCTCCGCGACGAGCTCCGCGCCCAACGGCACGGGCCGCAGGAAGTCGATGTCGGCACCCGCCGCCACGGCCGAGACCCCATAGCTGTTGCAGGCGTACGCGAACGCGGCATCGGCCAGGAGGAACACGTAGCCGCCGTGGCAGATGCCGTGCCCGTTGAGGTGCCAGGGCTCGACGGTGAGCGCCGTGCGCGCCCGTCCCGGTCCGACGTCGAGCAGCCGCACGCCCGCGGCGCGCCCCGCGTCGTCGGCCCGTTCCATGGCCGCCGCGGCGCGCCGGGCGACCTCCCCGCCGTCCGTGCCGCCGTCCGTGCCGCCGTCCGTGCCGTCCTCCGTGCCGCCGCCTGTGCCGTCCTCCGTGCCGCCGCCTGTGCCGTCCTCTGTGCCGCCGTCCGTGCCGTCCTCTGTGCCGCCGTCCGTGCCGCCCTCCGTGCCGTCATCCATAGCCGTGATCCTCCGGCTGCCGGGCGGAGTCGGCGGGATAGGGTCGACGCATGACGTCCCCCACCGGCCCCGAGCCGCGCGTACTCCTGGTGTGGGACGCCCCGAACATGGACATGAGCCTCGGCTCGCTGCTCGGCGCCCGCCCGACGGCGGCGTTCCGGCCCCGGTTCGACGCCGTCGGCCGCTGGCTGCTCGACCTCGCGGGCGCCAACGCCGTCGCCGAGGCCTGCGTGTTCACCAACGTCGTGCCGGGCAGCACCGAGGTCGTCCGGCCGTGGGTGGAGGCGCTGCGCAACGTCGGCTTCGCCGTCTTCGCCAAACCCAAGACGACCGAAGATTCCGATATCGACGACGACATGCTCGGCCACATCAAGCTCCGGTCCGACGAGGGCCAGCTGGAGCACGTCGTGGTCGCGTCGGGCGACGGGCGGGCGTTCCGGGAGCCGTTGGAGGAGCTGCGCACCCGCGGCACCTACGTCACGGTGATCGGGTTCCGCGAGCACGCGAGCTTCGCGCTCACCTCCGAGGTGATCGAGTTCGTCGACCTGGAAGAGATCGAGGGCGTCTTCCGCGAGCCGCTGCCGCGGATCTCCCTCGACTCGCTGCCCGACGGCGGCGCGTGGCTGCCGCCGTTCCGGTCGCTGCGGTCGCTGCTGGAGAAGCGGTGACACCCCCTTGACGCTGCGCCTGACGGCGCCCGTCGTGCTGCCCTGCGACGCTTCATGTTCGGTCCTGCGGGACGCCGTCGTCGACGTCGACGCGCACGGCCGGATCGCCTTCGTCGGTTCCCGGGTCGACGCGCCGCCCTCGTCGGCACCGGAGCGGGCGCTGCCGGGCCTGCTGCTCCCCGGGCTGGTCAACGCGCACGCGCACACGCCGATGGTCGCGCTGCGCGGGCTCGGCGGCGACCTGCCGCTGATGCGCTGGCTGCGCGAGGTGATCTGGCCCGCGGAGGGCAGGCTGCGCGCCGACGACGTGCGCACCGCCATGACCGCGGGCTGCGTCGAGCTGCTCCGCACCGGGTGCACCACCAGCGTCGAGATGTACTTCTTCACCGACGCCGTGCTCGACGCGGTGACCGCCGTCGGCTCACGGGTGCTGCTCACGCCGGGGATCATCGCGGCGCCCGGGTGGGACCGGCTCGGGCCGTGGGAGGCGATGCGCGACGACGTCTCCGCGCGGATCGACACCGGGGGCCTGCGGTCCGGACCGGGTGAGCGGATCGAGCTGGGGTACGGGCCGCACGCGGCGTACACGCTGCCGCCGGAGGCGCTCACGTCGGTCGGGGAGCACGCCCGGGCGCGCGGCGCGCTGGTGCACATCCACGTGGCCGAGACCGCCGACGAAGACCGCGACCAGCGCGCGGCCTACGGCTCGGTGCCCGCTCTGCTCGACGCGGTCGGTCTGCTCGGCGGACGTGTCTTGGCGGCGCACGGGGTGCAGCTGTCCGACGCCGACGTGGCGCTCCTGGCGTCACGGGATGTGGCGGTGGCGCACTGCCCGGGCTCGAACGCGAAGCTCGCGGCGGGCGTGGCGCGCGTGACGGCACTGCGGCGGGTGGGCGTGCGGGTGGGGCTGGGCACCGACGGCCCGGCGTCCGGCGACGACCTCGACCTGTGGGCCCAGGCCCGGCTCGCGGGCCTGCTCGCCCGCGTGACCGCGGGCGACGCCGCCGCGCTGACGGCCGCCGAGCTGCTGCTGATGGCCACGCGCGACGGCGCCGCCGCGATCGGCCGCTCCGACCTCGGCGTCCTGGAGGCCGGGCGGTGGGCCGACCTCGTGCACGTCGACCTCGACGACGCGGTGTTCACCGACCCGGCCGACGACGCGCAGCTGCTGTCCAACCTCGTGTGGGCGGGCGGCGCGCGGTTGGTGACCGACGTGTGGGTCGCAGGCGAGGCCGTGCTGGCCGACGGTGAGCCGACGCGGGTCGACCGCGCCGCCACGACGGCCGGGCTGCGGTCGGTGGCCGCCCGCCTGCGCGCCTGATCGCGGCGAGACCGACGTTCGCGGGACTTGATCACCGGGAACGTCGGTCTCGCCCACCTACCAGTTCGCGGCGACCGGCTGCAGGTGGTGGCGTCCGGTGTCGGCCAACGCGTCCAGGCCTGCCCATTCGCGCTGCGCCGACCGCTCCCGGGCCGCCCGTCCCCGCGCGGCAGCGGGCACCCGCCGCTGCGTGACGTCGGTGGGGGCGCACATCGTCATGTCCGCGATCAGCGCACCCGTCACGCCCCGCGGGCCGGACGACGAGACCGTCCGCGCCCGTGCCGCCCGTCGACGCGCCAGGTCCGCCCCGACGTCCTGCCCCGCGGGCGCGACGACCGCTTCGAGCTGGACGGGGATCGGCGCGGTCAGGGGATCGCGGCGGAACTCGTCCAACGAATCCGCCGTCCGCACCGGCCGCCGCTCCCGCCAACCACTCCGCCTCAGGTCGGCGAAGATCGGGGTCTGGATGGCGTCCTCGTCGAGCGCGTGCCTGCCTGCTCTCGGCCCACCGATCAGTTCTTCGATCACCACGTCTCCTCCTTCAAGGGGTCGCTGCCACCCATAACGGGGTCACACAGCCAGGGGAAACGGGTTCAGCCGGGCCGTTACAGCCCTCTCGGGTGAATCAACTCGTCAGGGTGGTGGCGCTACACCCGTTTGAGGATCCGAGCAGCACCCGCCGCAGCCGTCGTCGCCAGAATCCACCCGACCACGTCAAGCGCGGTCGCGATCCACTGCGACGCGCCCTCCAATCGCCAGTAGCCGTCCTGCCCGAGGTTCACGATCGGGAGGAGCGTGTCCGCGGCGAAGATCCAGGCGTCGAAGACGGGGTGCTGGCCGTCGTCGACCGGGCTCGGCACGTGCCCGACGAACCACAGGCCGCCGAGCAGCCACGCCGGCACCAGCCAGCACCCCGCCAACCAGGGCTGATACCCGAATCCGACCGTCCAGCGCTGCAGCGCGCCCCACGTCCGACCGGCGGCCCCGGCCTCGCCGTAGCGCCGGATCTGGCGCGTCATCAGCACGCGCTCGGCCCGGTCCTCGTGGCCCGCGCGCCGGTAGGCGGCGGCGAGCTGCTCGTAGGGTCCCGGGGCGTAGTCGCCCGTCGCCTGTTCGAGCAGGTGAGCCGCTGTCGGGGGTCAGTGATCCGGGTGTCGTCGATCATCTGGTAGCCGAAACCGTCGACCGCGACGCCGCCCTCGGCCGCCCACAGCTCCGCCGCGTCGGTGAAACTGCCGACCCGGGCCGCCGCCAGCCGGACCGCGCCCGCGGGCGCCCGGTGGGGCGGGCGCGGTGAGCAGCTCCACGAGGCGCGCGGCGGGCACGTCGGCACCCGCGAGGTCGCACTCCCGGCCGGAGGCCAGCGCTTCGGCGAGGTCGTCCACGTGCCCATGGTGTCGTGAGTGGAAAACGTTGCCGGAACAGCGTTATCCACTCACGAGGTCAGCTTGCGTCGAGCTTCTCCACCGTCTCCAGGTCCAGGCGCAGCGTGGCCGCGCGCAGGTTCTCCTCCAGGTGCGCGACGCTCGACGTGCCCGGGATCGGCAGCATCACCGACGACCGCTGCAGCAGCCACGCCAGCGCCACCGCCGAGGCCGTGACGCCGAACCGCTCGGCCGCCTCCGCCACCGGGCCGCCCGGCTCGGCGAGCCGCCCGGACGCGATCGGGAACCACGGCAGGAACCCGATGCCCTGCTCGGTGCAGTAGCGCAGCACGGCGTCGCTGGCCCGGTCGAGGAGGTTGTAGCGGTTCTGCACGGTCGCGATGTCGACGACGGCGCGCGCCCGCTCGATCTGGTCGACGTCCACCTCGGACAGCCCGACCGCAGCGATCTTGCCCTCGGCCTGCAGCTCGGCGAGGAGGCCGAACTGCTCGTCGGCGGGCACGGTCGGGTCGACGCGGTGCAGCTGGAAGAGGTCGATGCGCTCGACGCCGAGGCGGCGCAGCGACATCTCGCACTCCTGCCGCAGGTACTCCGGGCCGCCCGCAGGCGACCCACTTCGCGGGGCCCGTGCGCAGGAAGCCCGCCTTGGTCGCGATCGTCAGGCCGTCGTAGGGGTGCAGCGCCTCGCGCAGGAGCTCCTCGGCGACGTAGGGGCCGTAGGAGTCGGCGGTGTCGAAGAGGTCGACGCCCAGCTCCGCGGCGCGGCGCAGCACCGCCACCGCGCCTGCCGGGTCCGCGGGCGGCCCCCACACGCCGGGGCCGGTGAGCTGCATGGTGCCGTAGCCGAGTCGGTGCACGCCGCGGTCGCCGATGGTGAACCGGGTGGTGAGTTCTCCAGAAGCCACGGCGCCCAGCCTGGCACCGTCACGCGGCCGAGCGCGCGCGAAGGTGACCGCTTGCACTCCGCCCGGCTCGTCCGAGCGCCGAATGTCCACTTCGCACCACTGACGGCGGCGGGTGACGAGCGCCCGAAGACCGGGCGTGCTGGGGGGTGCGCGGCGCCGGCCGGGGCCACTAGCTTTCCCCACGTGGCCGAAGATCGTGCCGTTGGCGGAGGCGGTGGCCGGGCTGGTCCGCGACGGCGACACCGTCGCGCTCGAAGGCTTCACCCACCTCATCCCCTTCGCCGCGGGCCACGAGATCATCCGGCAGGGCCTGCGCGACCTCACGCTCGTGCGGATGACCCCCGACCTGATCTACGACCAGCTCATCGGCGCGGGCTGCGCGGCCAAGCTGGTCTTCTCCTGGGGCGGCAACCCCGGCGTCGGCTCGCTGCACCGCATGCGCGACGCGCTGGCCAACGGCTGGCCCGTCCCGCTCGAGATCGAGGAGCACAGCCACGCGGGCATGGCCAACCGCTACGTCGCGGGGGCGTCCGGGCTGCCGTTCGCCATCCTGCGCGGGTACGCGGGCACCGACCTGCCCCAGCACACGCCGACGATCGCGACCGTCACCTGCCCGTTCACCGGCGAGGAGCTGGCCGCGGTGCCAGGCGCTCAACCCGGACGTCGGCATCGTGCACGCCCAGCGCGCCGACCGGCACGGCAACGTGCAGCTGTGGGGGATCGTCGGCGTGCAGAAGGAGGTCGTGCTGGCGTCGCAAGCGGGCGCTCGTCACCGTCGAGGAGATCGTGGACGAGCTCACGCCGGTGCCCGGCGCGGTGGTGCTGCCGCACTGGGTGATCGACATGATCGCGGTGTCCCCCGGCGGGGCCGCGCCGTCCTACGCGCAGGCTACTACGACCGCGACAACGCCGCCTACCGCGCCTGGGACGCGATCAGCCGCGACCGGGCGACCTTCCGCCGCTGGCTCGGCGAGCTGCGCGAGGTGGCGGCATGATCCGCCCCGACGAGATGATGAGCATCGCCGCGGCCCGGGCCCTGCGCGACGGCCAGGTGTGCTTCGTCGGGATCGGGCTCCCGTCGACGGCGGCGAACCTCGCCCGCCGCCTGCACGCGCCCAACCTCGTGCTGATCTACGAGTCCGGCACGCTCGACACCCGCCCCGAGCAGCTGCCGCTGTCCATCGGCGACGGCGTGCTGGCCGACGTCCGCGCTCACCGTCATCAGCGTGCCCGAGGTGTTCAACTACTGGCTGCAGCCCGGCCGGATCGACGTCGGCTTCCTCTCCGGCGCCCAGATCGACCGCTTCGGCAACATCAACACCACCGTCATCGGCGAGTACGACGAGCCCGCTCGTGCGGCTGCCCGGCTCCGGCGGCGCGCCGGAGATCGCGGCGTCCTGCCGCGAAGTGATCGTCGTGATGCGGCATCGGGCGCGGGCGTTCGTCGAGCAGGTCGACTTCGTCACCTCCGTCGGGTACGGCAGCGGCCCCGACGACCGCGCGGTGCTCGGCCTGCGCGGCCGCGGCCCCACCCGCGTGATCACCGACCTCGGCGTGCTGGAGCCCGACCCGGAGACCAAGGAGCTCGTGCTCACCGCGCGTCCACCAGGGCGTCTCGGTCGAGCAGGTGCGGGCGCGAGACGGGGTGGGAGCTGCAGGTCTCGGCCGACCTGATGATCACCGCACCGCCGACGGACGCCGAGGTCTCCACCCTGCGGTCGATGACGACGGTGCGACGACATGAAGCTGCACTACGCCGACGACGGCCCTCGCGACGCGCCGGTGCTCGTGTTCGCGGGCTCGCTGGGCGCCACCCTGGCGATGTGGGAGCCGCAGCTGACGCCTGGCGGGCCCGTTCCGCGTGATCCGCATCGACCACCGCGGCCACGGCGGCTCGCCGGTGCCGCCCGGCCCGTACGCGATGCCCGACCTCGCCGCCGACGTGCTCGCCCTGCTCGACGAGCTCGGGCTCGACCGGGTCGCGTTCTGCGGGCTGTCGCTGGGCGGGATGGTCGGCATGTACCTGGGCTCGGAGCACCCCGAGCGGCTCACCAGCCTCACGCTCTGCTGCACCACCGCGCACTTCGCCGACCGCGGCCCGTGGCGACGAGCGGATCGCCGCGGTCGAGGCGGGCGGCACGGCCGGGATCGCCGACGCCGGTCGTCAGCCGCTGGTTCACCCCGGCGTGGGCGGCCGCGCACCCCGACGTCGTCACCGCGCTGCGCAACCAGATCGCGGGCACGCCGGACGCGGGCTACCTCGGCTGCTGCCAGGCCATCGCCGCGTGGGACCACCGCGACGCGGCTCGCCGCGGTGGCCGTGCCCACGCTCGTCATCGGCGGCGCGGACGACCCGTCCACCCCGGTCGACCCGCACGCCCGCACGCTCGCCGACGGCATCCCGGGCGCCCGCCTGGAGGTGCTCCCCGGCGCGCACCTCGCCACGATCGAGAGCGCAGAACAAGCACTCGGGCTGATTTCGGGGCACGCTGCGGTCACGAGTTCGTAACGACCCCGGATTAAAGTCCGTCCGGACGGGCAATACCCTCCTCACGGATGGAGGTGGTCCGTGATGAGTGACCGCGAACGCCGAGTCCTCGAGAGCATCGAGCAGGAGCTGCGCCGGTCGGATCCCGAGTTCGTGCGCCTGTTCACGCGGCTGGGCAGACGCAGGCTCAGCGGGCCCGGCCGATGCTGCTGGCCGTCGGCCTGGTCGATGCTCGTGCTCGGGTCGGCCATCGTGTCGGTGGCGGTCGCCGTGCTCGGCATCGGCCATCGCCGCGGTCGCGCTCGTGGCCGCCTACCACCGCCCGCTCGGCTTCGGATTCCTCGGCCGCACCTGAGCCCGGACATGGCCTAACGTCTCGACCATGGTGGTCGAGCGGATGCGCCCGTACACGTCGACGATTTTCGCGGAGATGTCGGCGCTGGCCGTCCGCACCGGCGCGATCAACCTCGGGCAGGGCTTCCCCGACACCGACGGGCCGCCGTCGCTGCTCGCCGACGCCGCCGCGAACATCACCGGGGGCGTCAACCAGTACCCGCCGGGCCTCGGGGTGCCCGCGCTGCGCACCGCGGTGGCCGAGCACCAGCGCCGGTTCCACGGCCTCGACCGTCGACCCCGACGACGTGCTGATCACGACCGGCGCCACCGAGGCCATCGCGTCCGCCGTGTTGGGGCTCTGCGAGCCGGGCGACGAGGTCGTCACGTTCGAGCCGTTCTACGACTCCTACGCCGCCACCATCGCGCTCGCGGGCGCGGTGCTGCGGCCCGTGCCGCTGCGGCCGCCGACCTTCGGCTTCGACCCCGACGAGCTGCGCGCCGCCTTCTCGCCCCGCACCCGGCTCGTGCTGGTCAACACCCCGCACAACCCGACCGGCGCGGTGCTCACCGGCCGACCAGCTCACCGACGATCGGGGCGCTCGCGGCCGAGTTCGGGGCGGTGGTCGTCACCGACGAGGTGTACGAGCACATGCTCTACGACGGGCGCCCGCACGTGCCGATGGCGGGCTCTGCCGGGGATGGCCGAGCGCACGTTGACGATCTCGTCGGCGGGCAAGACGTTCTCGGTCACGGGCTGGAAGGTCGGCTGGGTCCACGGCCCGCGCGAGCTGGTGGCGGCGGTGAAGGCGGCGAAGCAGTTCTTGACGTACGTCTCGGGGGCGCCGTTCCAGCCCGCGATCGCCACCGCGCTGGGCCTGCCCGACGCGTTCTACGCCGACCTGGCCGCGAACCTGCAGCGCAAGCGCGACCTGCTGTCGGTCGGGCTGCGCGCCGCCGGGTTCACGGTGTTCCCGACGGCGGGCACGTACTTCGTCGTCACCGACGCGGCGCCGCTGGGCGTCACCGACGGCGCCGAGTTCTGCTGGCGGCTGCCCGAGCTGATCGGAGTCGCGGCGGTGCCGGTGTCGGTGTTCTGCGTCGACCCCGACCTCGGCCGCACGCTGGTGCGGTTCGCGTTCTGCAAGCGCGACGAGGTGCTGACCGAGGCGGTGTCGCGGTTGGCGGGGCTGAAATCGACACTGAAGGCGGCGGTATGAGGGCGTACGGGTTCACGGAGCTCGGCGGGCCGGAGTGCGAGGCGTTCCTCGACGTGCCCGAGCCGGTGGCGGGCGAGGGCGAGCTGCTGGTGCGGGTGCGGGCCGCGGGCGTGAACCCCGGCGACTGGCGGATGCGCGAAGGCTCCTACGGGCCGGTCGCGCCCGCGGTGCTGGGCCGGGAGGTGGCGGGCACGGTCGCGGCGCTGGGGCCGGGCGTGTCCGGCTTCGCCGTCGGCGACGAGGTGTTCGGCGGCTGCCCCGACATGCAGGGCGGGTTCGCGCCGCTGGCCCGCGTGACGGCGGGGTTCGCGGCGCACCGCCCGTCCGACGGTGGCGCCGTCGGACGCTCGCCGTGCTGCCGGTGGCCGCGGGCACGGCCTACGACGCGCTCACCGCGCTCGACCTGCCGTCGGGGGCCACGCTGCTGGTCAACGGCGCGGGCGGCGGCGTCGGGCTGCCGGTCGTGCAGCTCGCGCGGGCGCGCGGGCTGCGGGTGGTCGGCACGGCGAGCCCGGCGAAGCACGCGCTGCTCGCCGAGCTGGGCGCGGTGCCCGTGGCGTACGGCGACGGCGTGGTCGAGCGGGTGCGCGCGGCCGCCCCCGACGGCGTCGACGGCGTGTTCGACCTGGTCGGCGGCGACGCGCTGCGCGCCGTCGCGGGCCTGGTCGACCCGAAGCGGCTGCGCTCGGTGGCGGACAAGCCGCTGGTCCGGGAGCTGGGCGGGGACGAGGTGCCGCGCGACCGCAGCACCGCCGTGCTCACCGAGCTGGCCCGGCTGGTGGCCGCGGGCGAGCTGGACCCGCACGTCAGCGAGGTCTTCCCGTTCGACGAGGCCGCCGGCCGCGATGCGCGCGGTGGAGGGCGGGCACGCGCTGGGCAAGGTGGCGCTGCGCCTGTGAGCGGAAACGAGTGCCAGAGCACTCGTTTCCGCTCACGGCGCTTATCGTGGACGGCGTGATCGAGCTGAAGACGCCGGGCGAGATCGACGCGATCGCCGCGGCGGGCCGGGTGGTGGCGGACGTGCTGGCGGTGCTGCGGGCGAAGGCCGCGCCCGGCGTCACGCCCCGCCAGCTCGACGACATCGCGTCCGACATGATCGCCGACGCGGGCGCGGTGTCGAGCTTCCGCGGCTACCACCCGCGCTGGGCGCCCGGGCCGTACCCGGCGGTCACGTGCATCAGCGTCAACGACGCCGTCGTGCACGGCGTGCCGGGCAAGCGGCCCGCTGAAGCCGGGCGACCTGCTGTCGGTGGACTTCGCCGTCCACCTCGACGGGTGGTGCGCGGACGCGGCGTTCAGCGTCGTGGTCGGCGACCGGCCCGACCCGCGCGACCTCGCCCTCATCGACGCCACCGAACGCGCCCTCGCCGCCGGGATCGCCGCCATGGCAGCCCGGGGCGAAGATGGGCGACGTCGCGCACGCCATCGGCACCGTCGCCCGCGCGCCGGGTTCGGGATGCTGGCCGACCACGGCGGCCACGGCGTCGGCCGGTCGATGCACGAGGAGCCGCACGTGCCCAACGAGGGCAAGCCGCGCCGCGGCCTCAAGCTGCAGCCCGGGCTGGTGATCGCGATCGAGCCCATGCTCATCGCGGGCGGCACCGACGGCTACCGCCACGACCGCGACGGCTGGACCATCCGCACCGCCGACGGCTCCCGCGCGGCCCACGCGGAGCACACCATCGCCGTCGTGCCCGACGGGCGCCCGGGTGCTCACGGCGCAACCCGGCTGATCGCGCCGCGCCCCCACGCCCGCCGGAAAACGTGCGGTTCGCGCACCACCGGGTGATCGCGACGAGCCGCACACCAGGCAGGACTCGCCACACCACCCAGGTGATCGAGTTGGGCCGCACGGCGGGCAGGCCGCCGTCGACGTCGCGGCGCGCGCGGAGACGACCTTCCGCTGGATCTGCCGGCTCCGCCTGGCGCCATACAGCTACGACCTGATCGACAACCGCGGCCGTCGCAGCCCGCGCACGCTCACCCCGGGTGCGCCGCCGCACCGGTGCATCCCGGCCATGATCGCCGGTTCGGCGCATTTCCGTGCCATTTCCGGCCGCATTCGCACCCAACTGGCGATCATGGCGGCGGGCAGGGGCAGGGGCAGGCCCCGCGATGCCCGCCAGCAGCCACCGCAGGGAGCGGGCGAAGTCCGCGCGTGCCGTCGCCGCGGGCACCGGGCCGTCCGCGCCCGCGAAGGCCGCGCCACCGATCGCGTGCACGATCAGCGCCCGCCGCGCCGAGGGGACCTCGTCCGCGGCGAGCCCCAGCCGGGCGAGCAGCGCGTCCATCGTGACCCCGAGCCGTACGGCGTTCGGCCCGCGCGAGCCCTGTCGGGCGAGGTAGAGCGGCACCAGGCCGGGCCGGGCGAGCAGCACCTCGTACGTCGACGTCCATCAGCCCCACCAGCGCCGCAATCGGGTCCGGCGCGTCGGGCGCGGGCTCCTCGACGAACGAGAGCCGGTCGTCCAACAGCGCGTCGACCAGCTCCGTCTTGCCCGGCACGTGGCTGTAGAGCGCGTTCGGCGCCACCCCGAGCCGTCGGGCCAGCGCGCGCATCGTCAGCGCGTCGAGACCCTCCTCGGCCACGAGGGTATGGGCGGTGTCGAGCACGGCGGCGCGGGTCAGGCCCGCCCGCTGTCCGGGGCCACGCGGCATTGCGCAACTGTACACCGTCCAGTATATTGGACAGCGTGCAATATATGGACATCGCCGCCGGAGTCCCCTACGTCGCCGTCCCGCCGGAGCGCGAGCGGCCGGACGCGCCCGTCGTCGTGGCGTGGCACCTGGCCGACCCGCCCCGCACCGAGACCGCCCTCGCCGCCGCGCTGCCGCTCGCCGGGTTCGACGCGTGGCGGATCTACCTCGGCCTGCCCCTGCACTCCTCGCGCAGCATCGACCCCGCCGAGTACCTGCGGCTGGCCTACGAGGACGCCGTCGTCAACCACTTCGGCCCCATCACCGCGCAGGCCCGCGCCGAGTTCCCGGCCGCCTACGCCGCGCTGGCCGAGCGGTTCGGATTCGACCGGGCCGCTCGCCCTGCTGGGCGGGTCGCTGGGCTCGGCGGTGGCGCAGCTGGTCGCGCTCGACCGGGACGACGTCGCCGCCGAGGTGCTCGTCAGCCCGGTCACCCGGCTGCGCGCGGTGGTGGCCGCGAACGAGCGCCGCTTCGGCGTCGCCTACCGCTGGCACCCGAAGGCCACGGAGATCGCCGACGGGCTGGACTTCGTCGCCCGCGCGGACGAGACCGCCGTCGCGGCGCCCGCCGTCCGGCTGATCGTCGGCGAGCGGGACGACGTCGCCATCCGCGACGCCGCCGTCGAGCTGCAGGAGGCGCTGGCCAAGCGGTACGCCGATCCGTCGCGGGTCGACCTGGTGACCGTGCCCGACATGCCGCACGAGCTCGCCGACCCGGACGAGCGTCCGCTGCCGCACGCCGCCACGGTCGATCGGCTGGCCGTCGAGTGGCTCCGGTGCTACCTGGCGTGACCGGCATCTACCGTGGGCGCATGCCGTTCAGCGCCGACACCGCCGCCGCCGTCGCGCGGGCCCGCCAGCACTCGGTGGGCGACCTCCTGCGCCGCACCGCCCAGCGCTCGCCCGACAAGCTCGCCGTCGTCTACGGCGACGAGCGCTACACGTTCGCCGAGTTCGACGCGGCGGTGAACCGGGCCGCGGGCGCGCTGGCCGCCCGCGGGCTGAGCAAGGGCGACCGGCTCGCGCTGCTCGCGCGCAACTCCTGGTCGTTCGCGGTGCTGGTGTTCGCCACGGCGAAGCTCGGCGTGGTGCTCGTGCCGATCAACTTCATGCTGAACGCCGAGGAGATCGCCTTCATCCTCGGCCACTCCGGTGCGTCCGCGATCGTCGTCGACGACGCGCTGCTCGCCACGGCCGAGAAGGCCATCGGCGACACGTCGCTCCAGGTGCGCGGCCGGATCTCCGGAGCGGGTCGGGAGGGCGAAAGCACAGCGCCGGGCTGGGAGGACGTGCACGACTGGTGGAGCGCGGGCCCGGCCGACGACCCCGAGGTCGCGGTCGCCGACGACGACCCGTTGCGGCTCATGTACACGAGCGGCACCGAGTCGCGACCCAAGGGCGTGCTGCTGCCGTCGCGGTCGCTGATCAGCCAGTACGTGTCGTGCGTGATCGACGGCGAGATGGCCGCCGACGACGTCGAGGCGCATTCGCTGCCGATGTACCACTGCGCGCAGCTGGACTGCTTCTTCTCCGTGGACGTCTACCTCGGCGCCACCAGCATCATCCTGCCCGCGCCCGAGCCCGCCGCCCTGCTCGCGACGATCGAGCGGGAGAAGGTGACGAAGCTCTTCTGCCCGCCGACGGTGTGGATCTCGCTGCTGCGTCACCCCGACTTCGACACCCGCGACCTCTCGTCGCTGCGCAAGGGCTACTACGGGGCGTCGCCGATGCCCGTCGAGGTGCTCAAGGAGCTGGGACGGCGGCTGCCCGACGTGCGGTTCTGGAACTTCTACGGCCAGACCGAGATGTCCCCGCTCGCCACGATCCTGCGGCCTGACGAGCAGGTGAGCCACGCCGGGTCCGCGGGCCGCGCGTCGATCAACGTCGAGACGATGCTGGTCGACGACGCTCGGGCAGCCGGTGCCCGCGGGTGAGGTCGGCGAGATCGTGCACCGTTCCCCGCACGCCACGCTGGGCTACTACGAGAACGAGGAGAAGACCGCCGAGGCCTTCAGCGGCGGCTGGTTCCACTCCGGCGATCTGGGCGTCATGACCGAGGACGGCTACCTGTCGGTGGTCGACCGCAAGAAGGACATGATCAAGACCGGGGGCGAGAACGTGGCGTCGCGGGAGGTGGAGGAGGCGATCTACGAGCTGGAGGGGGTCGCCGAGGTCGCGGTGTTCGGGATCAGCCACCCGACGTGGATCGAGGCGGTGACGGCGGTCGTCGTGCCCAAGTCCGGCTCGGGGCTCACCGAGGACGACGTGCACGCGCACGCCAAGCAGAAGCTGGCGAGCTACAAGCGCCCGAAGTACGTGGTGCTCGCCGACGCGCTGCCGAAGAACCCGAGCGGGAAGATCCTCAAGCGCGAGCTGCGGCGGAGGCACGCCGGATTGGCCTGACGGCCTGTGCGCGGAAACGAGTGCTGGAGCACTCGTTTCCGCTCACAGCACGGTGGCCACGGCGTCCCGCGGCGGCGAGGAGGTCCTCGGTGGCGCCGTGGTCGCGGAGGAAGGCCGGGCCGTCCTGCGCGTGGATGCCGCTGGTGTAGACGATGCGACCGACACCCGCCTCGGCGGCCGCCGTGATCGCGTTGCCGTGCTGGCGCCGGCGCACGCCCGGCGTCACGTCCGGGGAGGAGACGAGCAGCAGCACGTCGGTGCCCGCGAAGGCGGCGCGCAGCGAGGCGGCGTCGTCGTAGTCGCCGCGGCGGACCTCGACCCCCAGGGCGGCGGCCTTCTCCGGGGTACGCGCAACGGCCACGAGCTGGTCGGCGGGCACACGGCCGCGCAGGTCGTCGAGGACGATGCGGCCGAGCTTTCCGGTAACCCCGGTGACGGCCGAGCCGGGCGGTGCTCGACCACGTCACGAGCAAGTGGGCCGTGCTCGTCCTCGTGGCGCTGCGGCCCGGCGCGCTGCGGTTCAGCGCGCTCCGCCGCCGCATCGGGGGCGTGAGCGAGAAGATGTTGGCCCAGACCCTGCGGACGTTGGAGGGCGACGGGTTCGTGGCCCGCGCGGTCGCGCCGACCACGCCGCCGCAGGTGAGCTACAGCCTCACGGCGCTCGGCGTGGAGCTCACCGAGCACCTGTTCGGGCTGCTGGAGTTCCTCAACGACCGCGTCGGCGAGATCACGCGATAACGGCGTCCGCGCGGGCATCTCGACGCCGGGTCCGCGACCCGGGGCGGCTGTGCGCGTCCGGGCGGGCGGTCGCGCTCGCGGCGGCGACCGAGGCGGCGCACTGGGAGCTCGGCGCCCGGGAGCAGCTGCGCGGCCGCCCGTGCCCGACGCGCATCGCGCTGCCCGGATCGCCGTGCCTCAGACCTCGTAGGTCGTGTCGCGCACGTCGGTGATCAGCATGTGGCCGGGCGCGTGCGTGATCGCGAACGGCGGCCGCGACTCCATCACCGCCTCCTGCGGCGTCACCCCGCACGCCCAGAACACCGGCACGTCGCCGGGCTCGAAGCGGACGGGATCGCCGTGGTGGGGCGCGTCGAGGTCGACGATGCCCAGCTCGGCGGGGTCGCCGACGTGCACGGGCGCACCGTGCACGGCCGGGAAGCGCGCGGTGACGGCGGTCGCGGTCTCCACGAGGTCGGCGGGCACCGGTCGCATCGACACGACCAGCGGCCCCGCCACCGCGCCCGCCGCCCGGCAGCGCCACGACGTCCGGTACATCGGCACGTTGACGCCCTGCTCGACGTGCCGCACCGGCACCCCGGCCGCCGCGAGCGCGCGCTCGAAGGTGAAGCTGCAGCCGATGAGGAAGCTGACGAGGTCGGGGCGCCAGACGTCGCGGACGTCGACCGGCTCGGCCGCGAGCTCGCCGTCCACCCAGACGCGGTAGCGGGGGACGTCGGTGCGGATGTCGCCCTCGGCGAGCGGCCCGGCGACCTCGCCCGCGTCGAGCACGTCGAGCACCGGGCACGGCCGCGGGTTGCGCTGGGCGAAGAGCAGGAAGTCCCAGGCCAGGTCGCGCGGGACGGAGATCAGGTTGGCCTGCGTGTAGCCGTCGCACCAGCCCGAGGTGGGGGTGACGAGGCCGTCGCGGAAACGGGCGCGCGCGTCGCGGGGGATCATGAGAACTCCGGGGTGACGAGCCGGAAGCGGACGGACTGGCCGGGGCGGGCCTGGGCGGCGCGGTCGACGTCGGCGTCGACGACGACGGCCACCACCGGATAGCCGCCGGTGACCGGGTGGTCGGCGAGGAACACCACCGGCTCGCCCCCCGGCGGCACCTGGATCGCGCCGCGGACCATGCCCTCGCTGGGCAGCTCGCGGCGGTCGGTGCGGCGCAGCGGTTCGCCTTCGAGGCGCATGCCGACGCGGTCGCTGCGGCTGGAGACCGTCCACGTGGCGTGGGCGAGCGCGCCCGCGTCGGCGACCCAGTCGGCGCGGGGGCCGAGGACGGCGCGCAGCGTGACCGTCGCGTCGGTGGGCGGGGCGACGGGGGCGAGGTCCAGCAGCCAGGGGAGGTCGGGCTCGGGGCCGACGGCGAGGAGGTCACCCGGTGCGAGGGGGTCCGGGCCGAGTCCGGAGAGCGTGTCGCCCGCCGCCGAGCCGAGGACGCCGTCGACGGCGAGGCCTCCGCGGACGGCGAGGTAGGTGCGCAGGCCTGCGGGGGGCGGCCCGAGGGTGAGGGTCTGGCCCGGGCGCAGGGTGAGGACGCTGTGGTGGGCGACGGGGGTGCCGTCGACGTCGGCCGGGGCGGGAGCACCCGCGAGCGCCACCGTGCGCAGCCCGTGCGCGCGCACCGCGAGACCGCCGAGGAGCGCCTCGATGGCGGCGGCGCCCTCGTCGTCGTTGGCGACGAGGCGGTTGGCCAGGCGGAGCGCCGCGCGGTCGGCGGCGCCGGAGCGGGGCACGCCGACCGCCGCGTGGCCGGGGCGGCCGAGGTCCTGCACCAAGGCGAGCGGGCCGACGCGCAGGACCTCCAGTGCCCGCGTGGGGGTGACGACCAGGCCCGCCGCCGCGGCGGCCCGCTCGGCCATCGCGACGGGGGCTGCCCGCCGGGGTCGGGGCGCGTCCGGTTCCGCTTTCCGGGCGACGAAGCGGACCTGCGCCCCGGGCGTCAGCAGCGCGGGCGGGGTGCGCGCGGCGTCCCACAGCAGCGTGTCCGTGCGGCCGATCAGCTGCCAGCCACCCGGTGAGCTGCGGGGGTAGACCCCGCTGAACTCGCCCGCGAGGCCGACCGCCCCGGCCGGGACGCTCGTGCGCGGCTCGGATCGGCGCTCGACCTGCAGCCGGGGGTCGCCGCCGGTCAGGTAGGCGAAGCCGGGCGCGAAGCCGCCGAACCCGACCTGCCACGGCGTGCCGGTGTGCGCGGCCACCACCTCGTCGACGTCGAGCCCGGTCAGCTCCCCGACTTCGGCCAGGTCCGGCCCGTCGTAGACGACGGGGATCTCGACGTTCGCCCCGTCCTCCGCGGAGACCGGCGCGACGTCCAACCCGAGGACGGCGCGGCGCAGTGCGCCGAGGTCGGTGCCCGGGCGGACGATGACCACCACCGTCCGCGCGCCCGGCACGACGTCGACCACGCCCGGCCAGTCCGCCGCCTTCATCGCGGCGGCGTGGGCGAGCACGGCGTCGAGGTCGGGGAGCTCCACGAGGAGCGCCGCGTCCCCCATCGCCCACACCCGGGGACCGCCGTCGTCGTCCGCCGAGCTTTCCCCTGCCTCGGCGCGCTCCGGCGACCCGGCCGCATCGCCACCCGCCGCCACTTCGTCCGCCGTAGCATCCCCCGGCTGCACGCGTCCGTCGAACCCGGCTCGGGCCGCTCCCCGCCGCCTTCCGCCTGCCGCTCCTCCGCCGGGCGTTCTCTGTCCTCGCCCGCCTCGGTCGCCTCCGGGCGCCCTTCGGCGCTGCCCGAGGCCGCCACCTCATCCCGAGGCCGCCCTTCGTCCACCGCCTGCTCAGACGAACGCACGCAGATCCACCCCCGCGGCGGCCAGGCCGTCCCGGACGGCGGCGGCCATCGCGACAGCGCGCGGCGAGTCCCCGTGCACGCACACCGATTCCGCGCGGACCGTCACGTCGGAGCCGTCGACCGCGAGCGACGACGCCCTCGTCGACCATCCGCACCACCCGCGCCGTCACCTGCTCGGGGTCGTGCAGCAGCGCGCCGTCCTGCGACCGCGGGACCAGCCTGCCCTCGGGGGTGTACCCGCGGTCGACGAAGAACTCCGGCACCCCCCGCACCCCGGCCGCCTCGGCCGCCGCGAGCAACTCCGAGCCGGGCAGCCCGAGCACCGGCAGCGCCGCGTCGTACGCCCGCACGGCATCGATGACCGCCCGGGCCTGCGCCTCGTGGTGCACCGTCGCGTTGTACAGGGCGCCGTGCGGCTTGACGTACCGCACGCGGGTGCCTGCCACCCGGCACATGCCTTCGAGCGCGCCGATCTGGTAGAGCACGTCGTCGGCGAGCTCTGCCGGGTCCATGTCGACGAACCGGCGCCCGAACCCGGCGAGATCGCGGTACCCGACCTGCGCTCCCACGACCACGCCGCGCTCCGCGGCCTGCACGCAGGTGCGCCGCAGCGTCGTCGCGTCGCCTGCGTGAAAGCCGCACGCGACGTTCGCCGACGTCACGAGGCCGAGGATGGCCTCGTCGTCACCGAGGACCCAGCGACCGAACGACTCTCCGAGATCGGAGTTGAGATCGAGCACACCCGCATCGTAGAGATTGCTCAACAATCCTTCAAGAGGGCGATCGGATACGATTCAGCCATGATGCTCGTCGACCCACTCTCGTCGTTGGCGCGCGCCCGGGCGAGCGTTCTGCGCACGAGCACCGCGGAACGGGTGGCCGACGCCGTCCGCGAAGAGGTTGTCGAGGGCCGCCTCCTGCCGGGCGGCAGGCTGCCGGAGCAGGCGCTGTGCGATGCGCTGGGCGTCTCGCGCAACACCGTGCGGGAGGCGCTGTCGCAGTTGGTCACCGAGCGGGTGCTGGTGCGGGAGCCGAACCGGGGCGTCTTCGTCGCGCAGCCCGACGCCGCCGCCGTGCGCGACGTCTACCGCGTGCGCCGGCTCGTCGAAACGGCCGCGGTCCGCGAGGGCGAGGCGTGGGGACCGGAGGCCGTGGCGCGCGTGCGGGCGGCGGTCAACGAGGGCCGGGCCGCGGCACGCACGGCCGACTGGGACGGCGTGGCCAGCGCCAACCAGCACTTCCACCGCGCGCTCGTCGGGATCGGCGGCAGCCCACGGCTGGACCAGCAGATGAAGCTGCTGCTGGCCGAGATGCGGCTGGTGTTCCACCGGATGAGCGAGGTGCGCGCGTTCCACGAGCCCTATCTGGACCGCAACGACGCCATCTGCGTGCTCCTGGAGGCGGGCGACCGCGCCGCCGCGGCCGACGAGGTCCGCCGCTATCTCACCGACGCCGAGTCCCAGCTCCTGGAGGCCTACGCCCGGCTGTAGTCCACCAGGCCGACCTGTAGCCCGCCGACCCGAAGCCCGCCACCCCGTCACCCCGCCACCCCGCACGCCGCACCCCCACGCCGCACCCCGCCACCCCGCACGCCGCACCCCCACGCCGCACCCCGCCACCCCGCACGCCGCACCCCCACCCCTTGATCGTCAGTTGGGCGCAAGAGCGGCCGGAAATGGCCGCTTTTCGCACCGAACCGGTGATCAGTCCTGCCACGGGCGAACAGGAACGCCGACTCGGCGCGCGAAACGGCGAACTCACTGTGCCCAATCGCGCGACTCACCTGCCAGCGAGCCCAGCTCACCGTGCCCAATCGCGCGACTCACCTGCCGGCGAGCCCAACTCACCGTGCTCAAGCGCGCGACTCACCTGCCGGCGAGCCCAGCTCACCGTGCCCCAATCGCGCGACTCACCTGCCGGCGAGCGCAGCTCACCGTGCTCAAGCGCGCGACTCACCGTGCTCAAGCGCGCGACTCACCCGGGGGCGGGCTCAGCCGGTGTTGCGCAGCCCCGCCGCGATGCCGTTGATCGTCAGCAGGAGGGCGCGGTGCAGGTCCGGGTCGCCCACGCCCTTGCGCCGCTGGGCGAGCAGCTCCACCTGCAGGTGGTGCAGCGGCTCCAGGTACGCGCCGCGCACCGCGAGCGTGGTGCGCAGCACGGGATGGTGGTCGAGCAGCCGCTCCGACCCGGTGAGCCGCAGCACCTCGGCCGTCGTCACGCGCGTGCTCGGCCACGATCATGTCGAACAGCGGGTGCAGCTCCGGGTCCACCAGCTCCGACACGTAGTGCCCGGCGATCCGCAGATCGGTCTTGGCCAGCGTCATCTCGACGTTCGCCGAGCAGGTTCGTGAAGAACGCCCACTCGCGCATCTCGTCCAGCTGCGCCGACAGCCCCGCCTCCCGCGCCGCGCGCAGCCCGCTGCCCAGCCCGAACCAGCCCGGCACGACCATCCGCGTCTGCGTCCAGCCGAACACCCAGGGGATCGCGCGCAGGTCGTCCAACGTCGGCGCGTCCCGCCCCGGCCGCCGCGACGGCCGCGAGCCCACGTTCAGCTCGCCCAGCTCGTCGACCGGCGTGGCCGAGGAGAAGAACCGCGGCAGCCCCGGATGCCCGACCAGCTCCTGGTACGCCGTGCGCGCCGCGTCGCTGACGACGTTCATCGCCGCGTCCCAGCGCTCCAGCGTGGCCGCCGTCGATGCGCGACGACTGGTGCTCCAGCGTCGCCTCCAGCACCGCCGCGAGGAGGATCTCCAGGTTGTCGTGGGCGAGCGCGGGCAGCGAGTACTTGTCGGAGACGACCTCGCCCTGCTCGGTGAGCTTCATCGTCGCGTCCACCGTGCCGAACGGCGCCGACAGCACCGCCGCCGCCGCGGGCCCGCCGCCCCGCCCGACCGAGCCGCCGCGGCCGTGGAACAGCCGCAGCCGCACGCCGTGCTTCGCGCCGATGTCGCGCAGCTGCCGCTGCGCCCGGTGGATCTCCCACTGCGACGTCGTGATGCCCGGCGCCCTTGTTGGAGTCGGAGTAGCCGAGCATGACCTCCTGCAGGTCGCCGCGGTTGCGCACCTGCTGCCGGTACGCCGGGACGGACAGCAGCTCGTCCAGCAGCGCCCCGGCCTGCGACAGCTCCTCGACGGTCTCGAACAGCGGCACCAGGTCGACCGACGACCGCGGGTCGTGGCTGCAGCTCCACCATGAACGCCTCGCGGGCGAGCACGGCGACCGCGAGCAGGTCGTCCACGCCCTGGCACATCGACACGATGTAGGTCTGCGCCACCTCGCGGCCGAACTCGTGCTGCACGTCGTGGAGGAGGTCGAACGTGGCGAGGACGTCGCGGGCGCCCTCGGGCAGGCCGTAGTGGCGGCGGATCAGCGGCCGGCCGCCCGCCAGCTCCTCGCGCCAGCAGCGCCGTGCGCTCGGCCCGGGTGAGCTCGGCATAGGGCTTGCAGCTCGCCCAGTCGCGTCGTAGACGGCGGCCAACGCGGCGTGGTGGCGCGCCGAGTGCTCCCGGATGTCCAGCTCGGCCAGGTGCAGCCCCAACGCGCGGGCGGTGCGCAGCGCGCGGGCGAGCGTGCCGTCGGCGATGCGGCCGCCGAGGTGGCCGCGCAGCGAGCGGTCCATGACGGCGAGGTCGTGCGACGTAGCCGTGCGGGCCGAGGTAGTCGTGGCCGGGGCGGTGCGGCGCGCCGGTGGCGATGCGCGTGCGGGTGTTCGCCAGCCGCGCCTGGATGTAGGAGAGCTTGAGCCGGTAGGGCTCGTGGGCGTTGAGCCGGTTGCGCCGGTCGTAGACCTCGGGCAGCAGCCGCCGGTCGTGCGCCAGCGACGCCCGCAGCTCCTCCGAGACGCCCACCACCCGCGTCGAGATCGACAGCTCCGACAGCAGCTGCTCCAGCAGGCTCTCGTGGATCCGCAGCGCCCGGTCGGTGTAGAGCTCCAGCACCTCGCGGGTGACGGCGGGCGTGACGTTGGGGTTGCCGTCGCGGTCGCCGCCGACCCAGCAGCCGAGCACGAGCGGGCGGGCGTCCTCGGGGAGGACGAACCCGGCGGCGCGCACCTCGCGGTCGAGCTCGGCGAGCAGGTCGGGCACCGCGCCGCGGCCGAGCTGCTCCATGTACCAGCCCATCGCGCGCGCCTCGTCGGCCACGGTGGGCTTGTCGGGGCGCAGCTCGTCGGTCTGCCAGAGCTGGTCGACGCACGCGCCGAGCCGGTCGTCGTCCGCGCCCGTCGTCGAGCGCGACGGCCACCCGCCGCAGGATCGCCAGCACCGACTGCCGCGACGCCTCCGTCGGATGCGCGGTGAACACCGGCCGCAGCTCCAGGCGGGCGAGGACGGCGTTCACCTCGTCGGGATCGGCCGCAGCCAGCCGTTGCATGATCTCGGTGCAGCGGCGCGCGGCCCGGCCAGCTCGGCGGCGCGGTGGCGCTGCTCGGCGAGGTTGGCCAGCTGGAAGAACTGCGAGAACGCCCTGGCCAGCCACACCGCGGTGCCCGCGTCGAGGCCGGAGAGGAGCGCGGAGATGGCGGTGTCGTCGCCGGTCGCGATGGCCGCGCGGGACTCCTTGCGCACCCGCTCCACCAGCTCCAGCAGGTCCGGGCCGCCGTGCTGGGCGATCGTCTGGCCGAGCAATGTGGACAGCCGCCGGATGTCGGCGCGCAGGGCGTCGTGGCCGTTCTCGGAAAGGGAATCGGGGACGGTCAAGGCGGGCCTCCGGCGGGAAGGCCGTTCGCGTCGGTGGGAACGACGGCTCGGCCGTCATCGTCTCACGGGGAGAGCTGCGAGGAGCGCGGTGAGCGCCATCCGGCGCAGCAGCGTGACGGCTTCGGGGCCGCGGCCGGTGTGCGGCGTGGAGTTGAGCAGGCCGAACGCGCCGTGCGCCGCGACCCGCGCCGCCTCCTCCGACAGCCCGGGGTGCAGCCTGCGCAGCGTGTCGACCCAGATCTCGACGTAGCGGCGCTGCAGCTGGCGCACCGTGTGCCGGGCGCCTTCGGGGAGGTTGGCGAGGTCGCGGTCCTGCACGACGATCAGCTCCGGCTCGCGCAGCGCGAAGTCGGCCTGGAACTCGACGAGCGCGGCGAGCACCTCCCGCGGGTTGCCGCCCGCGTCCGCGCGCTGCCTGGCCGCCCGCGAGCAGGTGCTCGCTGATGCCGATCAGCATCTCGGCGAGCAGCGCCTCCTTGCCCTCGAAGTGCCGGTACAGCGCGGGCCCGCTCACGCCGACCGCCGCGCCGAGGTCGGCGATGCTCACCCCGTGGAAGCCGTGCTTGGCGAAGAGCTCCGCGGCGACCGCGAGGATCTGCGCACGCCTGCCCGAGCCGTGCCGGACCGTGGGCGTCGCCATTTGCACAGAGTGCCCCGGTTCGCTCAGCGCCGCCACAGTCCGGCCTCGTTACTCTGGTCGCATGACACTGGCCCCGCGGTGGCTGCGGGCCCGCGCCGGCGTGCGGGTCGCGTCCGCGCTGTCGGCCGCGGCCGTGGTCGCGCTGGCGCTCGTGGTGGCCGGTGTCGCGCTGATCCTCCTGGTGGGGAAGTCGCTTTCCCGGTCCGTCGAGGCCGACGCGGTGCAGAACGCGCAGGCCATCGCCGACGCGGATGCACGGCAATTACGGCAAGCGCGTCAACGGCAGCTATACGCGCGAAGGAGAACGCCGTCGAGGCGCTCGACACGCTGATGGGCCAGGGCGATCCGGCGCTGGCGCAGATCCTCGTCGACTACTCCGACGACCAGGACGGCAGCGGCTGGGCCGCTGCAGGACGGCTCCGACAACGCCTCCCTCGGCCCGATGAGCGACATCACGCCCGAACACGCGCGCAGACCACCGTGGTGTCCTCGGCGTTCGTGCCCGACCAACGGCGGCACGATGCACGCCGTGCTGGTCGCGGTCGGCGGCACCACGACCACGAACGACCAGATGCACTTCGTCGTGCTGTACGCGGCGCCGCTGGCGGCCGTCGACGCCGCGCAGGACACGGTCATGTTCTACCTGATGATCGGGGTGCCGATCCTCATCGTCGTCGCGGGCGCGGCCACCTACGTCTTCGCCGGACGGGCGCTGCGGCCGGTCGAGGCGATCCGCGCGCGGGTGGCGTCGATGAGCGAGAAGGACCTCGCCGAGCGGGTGCCGGTGCCCGCCGCGCGCGACGAGGTGGGCCGCCTCGCCGAGACCATGAACGCGATGATCGCGCGGCTGGAGCACGCGCAGAAGGTGCAGCGGCGGTTCGTCGCCGACGCCAGCCACGAGCTGCGCAGCCCGCTCGCCACCATCGGCGCGGGCCTCGAGCTGCTGCAGAACAGCGATCCGGGCACCGTCGTGGCGCTGCGCGGCGAGACCCAGCGGCTCGGACGGCTGGTGGACGACCTCCTGCTGCTCGCCCGCGCCGACGAGCGCGGCCTGCAGCCCCGGCGCGACGAGGTGGACCTCGACGAGATCGTCGAGGCCGAGCGCGCCCGGCCGTACGAGGACGGGGTGCGCACCGAGGTGCGCGCCGAGCACGTGCGGGTGGTCGGCGACCGCGGCCAGCTCGTGCGGGTGCTGCGCAACCTGGTCGACAACGCCCACCGGCACGCCCGCTCGCGGGTGCTCGTCACGCTCGGGCGGGAGGGCGATCGGGCGGTGCTCGACGTCGTCGACGACGGGCCCGGCGTGCCCGCCGCCGACCGGATCCGGATCTTCGAGCGCTTCGTGCGCCTCGACGACGCCCGCGCCCGCGCCGACGGCGGCTCCGGCCTCGGGCTGGCGATCGTCGCCGAGGTGGTGGCGGCGCACGGCGGGCAGGTGTGGGTCGAGGACGCGCCGGGCGGTGGCGCGCTGTTCCGCGTGCGGCTGCCCGCGGCCGAGCTGCCGGTCGACGAGGACTTGGAGCCCGCCGACCTGCCTGCGCCCGCGGCGAACGGCACCGCGCCGCCCGCGCAGCGCCGCGAACGGAACGCTGACCAGCGCCGCCACGGCCGTCGCCCGCGGCGAACGGGGCCCGAACATCGCCGCCACCGCGCCGAACGGCACCGCCCGGCCCGCCGCTGTCGCAAGCGGCGCCGCGTCGCCGAAGCCCGCGACCAACGGCGGCGCCACCGCACCCGCGCCCAACGGCGTCGCCGACGCACGGCGCCAGTGCCGAACGGCGGCGCCGCCGGGCCCGCGCCGAACGGCGGCCGCATCGCCCGCGGCAAGCCCGGCACCCCTGCCGGGATCGGGCCTCGGCGCCCGCGCCCGACGGCACGGCGCGGCGAACGGGGCCGCGCCGCAACGGCGCCCCGGCCCCGCCACCGCTGCGGCCCCGGCGCGCCCGCCGCAGGCCGGTGCTGCGCCGCCCGCCCGTCCCGCGCGCCCGAGCGGACGACCCGTACGCCGACTGGGTGCCGCCCCAACCGCCGCCGCCCACCCCGGCGCCGACCAACGGTCGCGCAGCCACACCGCACCACCCCCGGACGCTGACCTCCCGCCAAGATCACCGGTTCGGTGCGCCGAGCGGCCATATCCGGCCGGATTTGCACCGAACTGCTGATCACGCGGCACGCAGGCGGGGCGGCGGCTCAGCCGGGCTCGACCATCCGGTAGCCGACCCCGCGCAGCGTCTCGATGCTGCGCACCCCGAACGGGGCGTCGATCTTGCGGCGCAGGTAGCCGACGTAGACCTCCACGACGTTCACCTCGCCCTCGTAGTGCGCGTCCCACACCGCCCGCAGGATGTCGGTCTTCGTCACCACCTCGCCCGCGTGCCGCATGAGGTACTCGAGCACCCCGAACTCGCGCGGGGTCAGCGTGATCTCCGTGTCCGCCCGGTGGACGCGGTGCCGCGCGGGATCGAGCGTGAGGTCGCCGACCGTGAGGACGGCGGGCCGCGACTCCCCCGCCCGCCGCAGCAGCGCCCGCAGCCGGGCCAGCAGCACCACGAACGAGAACGGCTTGACCAGGTAGTCGTCGGCGCCGAGGTCGAACGCGTCGGCCTCGTCGTACTCGCCGTCCTTGGCCGTGAGCATGAGCACCGGCGTCCACACCTGCGCGGCCCGCAGCCGCTCCAGGATCCGGTAGCCGGACAGGCCGGGGAGCATGATGTCGAGCACCACGACGTCGTGGTCGCCGTGCGCACGCGGCCTCGAGGCCGCGGATCCCGTCGTGCACGACCTCGACCGAGTGCCCGTCGGCGACCAGCCCGCGCCGCACCATCTCGGCCAGCGGCACCTCGTCCTCGACCAGCAGCACCCGCACGACCCAACGCTATCCGCCCTCGCGACCCCGCACCCGTCGCCCCGCACCGATCCCGTGCGCGCGTCGCACCCGGAGTGCGACAGGAGCCACAACCGGCCGTTGCGGCCGATGTTAACAACCATTAACATCGACGCATGGTCACCGCCGCACCGCCCGCGACCGGCGCCGACGTCCACCGCGCCCTCGTCGCCGACCTGCGCGAGAAGCTCGCCACCGCCGCGCTCGGCGGCTCGGAGCGCTCGCGCGCCCGCCACGTCGAGCGCGGCAAGCTGCTGCCCCGCGAACGGGTCGACCGGCTCGTCGACCCGTCGTCGCCCGTTCCTCGAGCTGTCCCCGCTCGCCGCCCACGGCCTCTACGACGGCGACGCCCCCGGCGCCGGGATGATCACCGGCGTCGGGCGGGTCTCCGGCCGGGAGTGCGTGATCGTCGCCAACGACGCCACCGTCAAGGGCGGCACCTACTACCCGATGACGGTCAAGAAGCACCTCCGCGCGCAGGAGGTGGCCCTGCAGAACCGGCTGCCGTGCATCTACCTCGTCGACTCCGGCGGCGCCTTCCTCCCCGCGCAGGACGAGGTCTTCCCCGACCGCGAGCACTTCGGCCGCATCTTCTACAACCAGGCCACGATGTCCGGCCTGGGCATCCCGCAGATCGCCGCCGTGCTCGGCTCGTGCACCGCGGGCGGCGCGTACGTGCCCGCGATGAGCGACGAGGCGGTGATCGTCCGCAACCAGGGCACGATCTTCCTCGGCGGCCCGCCGCTGGTGAAGGCGGCGACCGGCGAGGTCGTCACCGCCGAGGAGCTGGGCGGCGGCGACCTGCACTCCCGCGTCTCCGGCGTCACCGACCACCTCGCCGACGACGACGCCCACGCCCTGCACATCGTCCGCGACATCGTCGCCACCCTCGGCCCGCGCGCGCCCCGTCCGTGGGACGTCCAGCCGACCGCAGCCGCCGCTGGCCGACCCCGACGAGCTCTACGACGTCGTGCCCGTCGACTCCCGCACGCCCTACGACGTCCGCGAGGTGATCGCCCGGATCGTCGACGGCTCCCGCTCGCACGAGTTCAAGGCCGAGTACGGCACCACGCTCGTCACCGGCGTTCGCCCGCATCCACGGCCACCCGGTCGGGATCGTCGCGAACAACGGCATCCTGTTCTCCGAGTCGGCGCTCAAGGGCGCGCACTTCATCGAGCTGTGCGACCAGCGCGGCATCCCGCTGGTGTTCCTGCAGAACATCTCCGGGTTCATGGTCGGCCGCGAGTACGAGGCGGGCGGCATCGCGAAGAACGGCGCCAAGATGGTCACGGCCGTGGCCTCCACCCGCGTGCCCAAGCTCACGGTGGTCATCGGCGGGTCGTTCGGCGCCGGGCAACTACTCGATGTGCGGGCGGGCGTACTCGCCGCGGTTCCTGTTCATGTGGCCCAACGCCCGGATCTCGGTGATGGGCGGCGAGCAGGCGGCCACCGTGCTCGGGCACCGTCGGCTCCGGGCGCGGACCCGGACGGCCGATCCGCGCCCAGTACGAGCGCCAGGGCCACCCCTACTACTCCACCGCCCGGCTCTGGGACGACGGCGTGATCGACCCCAAGGACACCCGCACCGTGCTCGGCCTGGCCCTGTCCGCCGCCGCGAACGCCCCGCTGGGCGACCCGGCCTTCGGCGTCTTCCGGATGTGACGCCCGATGCCCACCCACCGCGCACCCCGCGCACCGACCGTCGCACCCCACCGGCGGGGTGCGACGTGCCACCGTGCGGGTGCGCACGTGCGCCTGCTCACCCCGAGGAGGTCGCCGTGTTTGACACCGTGCTCGTCGCCAACCGCGGCGAGATCGCCTGCCGCGTGATCCGCACGTTGCGGCGCATGGGGATCCGCTCGGTCGCCGTGTTCTCCGACGCCGACGCCGACGCGCCGCACGTCCGCGCGGCCGACCGTCGCCGTCCGCATCGACGAGCTACCTCGTCGATCCCCGCCGTGATCGACGCGGCCCGGGCCACCGGCGCGCAGGCCATCCACCCCGGCTACGGCTTCCTCTCCGAGAACACCGCGTTCGCCGCCGCCTGCGAGGAGGCGGGCATCGTGTTCGTCGGGCCGCCGTCGTCGGCGATCGAGGCGATGGGCGACAAGATCCGCGCGAAGCAGACGGTGGCGAAGGCGGGCGTGCCCGTCGTCCCCGGCTCGGACGGCGCGGGCCTCGACGACGCCGCCCTCGCGCTGGCCGTGGAGCAGGTCGGCTACCCGGTGCTGCTCAAGCCGTCGGCGGGCGGCGGCGGCAAGGGCATGCGCGAGGTGCACCGGGCCGCGGACCTCGCCGACGCCATCGCCTCCGCCCGCCGCGAGGCCCGCGGCAGCTTCGGCGACGACACCCTGCTCGTCGAGCGCCTGGTCACGAACCCGCGGCACATCGAGATCCAGGTGCTGGCCGACGCGCACGGCAACGCGATCCACCTCGGCGAGCGCGAGTGCTCCCTGCAGCGGCGCCACCAGAAGATCATCGAGGAGGCGCCGTCGCCGCTGCTCACCGACGGCGCAGCGGGAGGCGATGGGCGCCGCGGCCGTCGAGGCGGCGCGCGCGGTCGGCTACGCCGGCGCGGGGACGGTCGAGTTCATCGTCGACGGCAACGCCCCCGACGAGTTCTTCTTCATGGAGATGAACACCCGGCTGCAGGTGGAGCACCCGGTCACCGAGGAGATCTACCGCGCCGACCTGGTCGAGATGCAGCTGCGGGTCGCGGCGGGCGAGCAGGCGCCGTGGCGCTTCATCCACGCCGCGCGGGCACGCGATCGAGGCGCGGATCTACGCCGAGGACCCGGCCGGCGGGCTTCCTGCCGACCGGCGGCCGGATCCTGCGCGCTGCGCTGGCCCGGGACGCGCGGGTGGACGCGGGCGTCGTCGAGGGCGGCGTCGTCGGCAGCGACTACGACCCGATGCTCGCCAAGGTGATCGCCTGGGGCCGCGACCGCGCCGAGGCGCTGCGCCGGCTCGACGCGGCGCTCGGCGACACCGTGCTGCTCGGCGTGGGCACCAACATCGGCTTCCTGCGGGCGCTGCTCGCCGACCCCGACGTGCGCGCCGGGCGGCTCGACACCGGGCTCGTCGGCCGCCGGATCGACGCGCTGGCCGCCGCCGAGCTGCCGCCCGACGTCCTCCCGGCCGCCGCCGTGCACGCGCTGGCCGAGCTGGAGCCGAAGAGCCCGGTGGTGGACCCGTTCGACGTGCCCGGCGGCTGGCGGGTCGGCGCGCCCGCCTGGACGACGTGGCGGATGGCGGTGGCCGGGCACGACCCGGTCGAGGTGCGCGCCCGGGGCCGGGCCGCCGACGCGGTGGTGGAGGTGCGGCGCGCTCGCCGGGGCCGGCGCCGGCTCGCAGCAGGGGCACCTTCCTGCGACCGGGTCGCAGCAGGGTGCCCCCGCTGCGACGCCGCGTGCGCGCAGCGGGTGCCGCAGCACGGGGCCGGTGCGGGCGAGCGGGCGCGCCGAGGGCGACCGGCTCGTCGTCACCCTCGACGGCGTCACGCGCACCTACGCCGTCGCGCAAGGACGGCGACACGCTCTGGCTCGGCCGCGACGGCCACGCCTGGGCCGTCCGCGAGCAGGGCCCGGTCGACGCCGTGGCCGCCGAGACCGCGGGCGCGGGCGGGCCGGTGCGCTCGCCGATGCCCGGCACGGTGACCGTCGTCGAGGTCGCCGAAGGCCAGGCCGTGACGGCGGGCGACCGGCTCGTCGTCGTCGAGGCCATGAAGATGGAGCACGTGCTCACCGCGCCGGTCGACGGCGTGGTGCGCGACCTGCGCGCCAAGGCGGGCGCGACCGTCGCCAAGGACGCGGTGCTCCTGACCGTCGACGACTCGAGGAGCAGTAGATGGACCTGACCCTTTCCGAGGAGCACGAGGCGCTGCGGGCCACCGTCGAGGAGTTCGCGCACAAGGAGGTCGCGCCGGTCATCGGCGAGCTCTACGAGCGCGAGCGAGTTCCCCTACGAGATCGTCGAGAAGATGGGCGCGATGGGCCTGTTCGGCCTGCCCATCGCCGAGGAGTACGGCGGCATGGGCGGCGACTACTTCGCCCTCTGCCTCGCGCTGGAGGAGCTGGCCCGCGTCGACTCGTCGGTGGCGATCACCCTCGAGGCGGGCGTCTCGCTGGGCGCGATGCCGATCTACCGGTTCGGCACCGAGGAGCAGAAGCGGGAGTGGCTGCCCGCGCTCGCGGCGGGCGAGCGGCTCGGCGCGTTCGGCCTCACCGAGCCCGGCGGCGGCTCCGACGCGGGCGCCACCCGCACCACCGCCCGGCTCGACGGCGACGAGTGGGTGATCAACGGCTCGAAGGCGTTCATCACGAACTCCGGCACCGACATCACCTCGGTCGTCACGGTCACCGCCCTCACCGGCGACCGCGGCCCCGACGGCCACCGCGAGATCTCCGCGATCATGGTGCCCGCCGGGCACGCCGGGGTTCCGGGTGTCGCAGAAGTACTCGAAGGTCGGCTGGAACGCCTCGGACACCCGCGAGCTGTTCTTCGACGACGTGCGCGTGCCCGCGGCCAACCTCGTCGGCGAGCGCGGCCGCGGCTACGCCCAGTTCCTCTCGATCCTCGACGAGGGCCGCGTCGCGATCGCGGCGCTGGCCACCGGGCTCGCGCAGGGCTGCGTCGACGAGTCGGTGCGCTACGCCCACGACCGCCAGGCGTTCGGCCAGTCCATCGGCTCCTACCAGGCCATCCAGTTCATGATCGCCGACATGGAGGTCCGCGCGCACACCGCGCGGCTGGCCTACTACGCCGCGGCGGCCAAGATGCTGCGCCGGGCAGCCGTTCAAGAAGGAGGCGGCGATCGCGAAGCTCGTCGCGTCCAACGCGGCGATGGACAACGCCCGCGCGGCCACGCAGGTCTTCGGCGGCTACGGCTTCATGAACGAGTACGCCGTCGGCCGCTTCTACCGCGACGCCAAGATCCTGGAGATCGGCGAGGGCACCAGCGAGGTGCAGCGCATGCTGATCGCGCGACAGCTGGGCCTGTAGGGGCGCGGTAGGGTCCGGCGCGTGGCTACCTGGGACGAGCTCGTCTCCTACGTGCGCGTGCGCTACGAGATCATGCGGCAGAACGACGACGAGCTGTGGTTCGACCTCCCGACCACGGGCGAGCGGCACCAGCGGGTCGCGGTCCGGCTGGTCACGGGCGAGGACGGGCACCCGTGGGCGCAGATCACGTCCGCGGTCGGCCACGTCGAGAAGATCGACCTCGCCCGCTGCCTCGCGCTCGCGGGGGAAGCCGTCACCGGCGGCGTGGTGGCCGAGGACGGCGCTCGTGCTGTTCCGGCACGCCATCCCGCTCGGCGACACCGCGCTCGACGGCTTCGAGCGCCCGTTCCGCCTGGTCGTGGACGATGGCCGACCGCTGGAGGAGCAGCTCACCGGCGCCGACACCCACTGACTGTGAGTGGAAACGAGTGCTCAGGCACTCGTTTCCACTCGCAGTCAGTGGGTCGGCTTCGCCCCTGGTCAGCGCCCCGGTCTGGACGCCGCAGCGCAGCTCTGCCGCCACCGTGCGAGCGAACCCGACCGACCACTCCACGCGGGCCTCCTGATCACCCATTGCGCGAGTTTTGCCCCGTGCTGACGATCATGGGGAAGGCGGGTCACACACCCGCGACCTGAACGACCCCCGGGTGGGCGGCCACCGAGCGTCAAGCGCGTCACCGTGGGATGGCCCGCGGCGAGCAGCGCGACGTCGGACTCCGGGTCGGACTCGCCCGCCAGGTCCTCGGCGGTGGCGCGCAGCACGGAGGCGTCGACCTCGTCGTGGTGCCGCACCGTGATCGTCACCATGCCGAACTGCGACAGCGTGGCCTCGCGCAGCGCACCAAGCTCCGCGGCGGGCCGGTCGGGCACGTTGACCGACAGCACCGTGCCCTCGTCCGCGGACAGCAGCACGTCCAGCACCTGCGGCAACACGTGCGCGACGGCGTCCCAGTGCGGGTGCTCGGGGATCTCCCAGCCGGAGTCGAGCGAGACGGCGAGCGCCCGCCACCCGTGCAGGCTCGCGGCGAGCGCGGCCCCGACCGTGCCGGAGTGCAGCACCGACCGGCCGACGTTGGCGCCGTAGTTCACCCCCGACAGCACGACGTCGGGATGCGGGTCCAGCCAGCCCCGGCCCGCCGCGTGCACGATGAACGCCGGGTGCGCCTCCACCGCGTACGCCTCGACGCCCGGCAGCCCCGGGATCTCCCGGCGGTGCAGCCGCACGGCCCCGTCGCCCGCGCGCACCGCCTTCACCGAGGCGCTGACCCCGCTCGCGTCCTCGTGCGGCGCGGCCACGACCACGTCGAACCCGGCGTCGCGGGCCAGCGCGGCGAGCGTGTGCAGCCCGGGCGAGTCGATGCCGTCGTCGTTGGTGATCAGGGCGCGGAGACGTCGTGAGGAGGCCACGTCTTCACGGTAAGCGCCGCGGCGGGCCGAGGAGCAACCCGGCGAGGACTGTCACAGCGATCTCGCCCCGTCCGGCCGCCGCGCCGTAGGGTGCATCCGTGCTTCCCACCGGTGAGCAGTACGAGATCGTTTCGGGGGACGTCCGCGCGGTCGTCACGGAGGTCGGCGCCGGGTTGCGGGCGCTCGTCCACGGCGAGCGCCACCTCGTCGAGACCTTCCCCGAAGACGCCCGCCCCGCCCTCGGGATGGGCGCGGTGCTCGTGCCCTGGCCCAACCGCACCGCGCACGGGCGATGGCGCTGGAACGGCGCCGACCAGCAGCTCGCGCTCACCGAGCCCGCCGCGGGCAACGCGATACACGGGCTGCTGCGCCACGTGCTCTACCGGGTGGCCGAGCGCATCCGACGACGCCGTCACGCTGGTGGCCGTCATCCCGCCGCAGCCGGGCTGGCCGGTCGCGCTCGCCACGGGCATCCGCTACGCCGTCGACGGGGAGGGCCTCACCGTCACCCACACCGTGCGCAACGTCGGCTCCGAGCCGGTGCCGTTCGGCGTCGGCGCGCACCCCTACCTGCGCGCGGGCGACACACCTGACCGACGACTGCGTGCTCACGGTCAGCGCCGCGCTGACCATCCCGCTCGACGGCGGCCTGCCCACCGGACCCGCCACGGCCGTGCCCGCCGCGCTCGACCTCCGCGGCGGGCGGCCGGTCAAGGAGCTCAACCTCGACCACGCGTTCGGCGGCGCCGCGCCCGCCGAGGGCGACACCCACATCCGCCACCACCTCGCAGGCGCCCGACGGCACCACCGAGCTGTGGGCCGATCCCGTGTTCGCCTACGTGCAGGTGTTCACCCCGCCCGACCTGGTGGGCCGCGGCCGCGCCGTGGCCGTCGAGCCGATGACGTGCCCGCCCGACGCGCTGAACTCCGGCGACGGCCTCATCACCCTCGCCGCGGATGCGTCGTGGTCGGGCAGCTGGGGAATTCGACAGGTGGAGGGAACATGAGGGTCTTCAACGGGCTGGACGAGCTGCGCGCCGCGGCGGGCACCCAGGTCGGCGCGAGCGACTGGATGACGATCGAGCAGGCGCGCGTGGACACGTTCGCCGACGCCACCGACGACCACCAGTGGATCCACGTCGACGAGGAGAAGGCCAAGGCGGGCCCGTTCGGCGGCACGATCGCGCACGGGTTCCTCACGCTCTCGCTGCTCCCGAAGCTGATGTCGCAGGTCTACCGCATCGACGGCGTCAAGATGGGCGTCAACTACGGGCTCAACAAGGTGCGGTTCACCGCCCCCGTGCCGGTCGGGAGCAAGATCCGCGGCGTGGTCGACCTGGCCGACGTGACCGACGTGAAAGGCGATGCCGTACAGGTGACGGGCCGCGTGACCGTCGAGATCGAGGGATCGGAGCGCCCCGCGCTGGTCGCGGAGTGGATCACCCGTCAGTATGCGTGACGCGGTCGTCTGCGAGCCGCTGCGGACGCCGGTCGGCGGCTTCGGCGGCGCGCTGCGCGGTGTGCCCGCGCACGAGCTGGCCGCCACCGTCGTCCGGGCGCTGATCACACGCACCGGCCTCGACCCGGCCGTCGTCGACGACGTACTGCTCGGCCACTGCTACCCCACGATGGAGGCGCCCGCGATCGGCCGGGTGGTGGCGCTCGACGCCGGGCTTCCCGGTGACCGCGACCGGGCTGCAGATCGACCGCCGCTGCGGCTCGGGGCTGCAGGCCGTCCTCTACGCGGCGATGCAGGTGCGCAGCGGGGTGTCGGAGGTCGTGCTCGCGGGCGGGGCCGAGTCGATGTCGAACGCGCCGTTCTACTCGACGGCGATGCGCTGGGGCGTGCGCGGCGGGCCGGGCGTCATGCTGCACGACGCGCTCGCCCGCGGCCGCGTCACCGCGGGCGGCGCGCACTTCCCCGTGCCCGGCGGGATGATCGAGACCGCGGAGAACCTGCGCCGCGAGTACGGCATCGCCCGCGTCGAGCAGGACGAGTTCGCCGTGCGCAGCCACCGTCGAGCGGCCGCGGCGCAGGCCGAGGGCCGGTTCGCCGACGAGATCGTGCCGGTGGGCGAGGTCGACGCCGACGAGCACATCCGGCCCGACACCAGCATCGAGAAGCTCGCCGCGCTGCGGCCGATCATGGGCCGCGCCGACCCGGAGGCGACGGTCACGGCGGGCAACGCGTCGGGGCAGAACGACGGGGCCGCGGTCTGCGTCGTCACGCACCCGGAGCGGGCGGCGGAGCTGGGGCTGCGGCCGTTGGCCCGGCTGGTCGCGTGGGGTGTGGGCGGGGTGCCGCCCGCGACGATGGGCATCGGCCCGGTGCCCGCCACCGCGAAGGCGCTGGCCGCGGCCGCAGCTCACGCTGGCCGACATGGACCTGATCGAGCTGAACGAGGCCTTCGCCGCGCAGGTGCTGGCGTGCGTGCGGGAGTGGAAGCTCACCGACGCCGACCTGGAGCGGGTGAACGTCAACGGCTCGGGGATCTCGCTCGGCCACCCCGTCGGCGCGACCGGCGGCCGGATCCTCGCCACGCTCACGCGCGAGATGGACCGCCGGGGCGCCCGGTACGGCCTGGAGACGATGTGCATCGGCGGCGGCCAGGGCCTCGCCGCCGTCTTCGAGCGGACGGGCTGAGCCCTTGTCCGCCGAGGACGAGCTCGCCGACGCGGTGTCCACCGCGTTGATCCGGCTCGTCCGGCTGCTGGAGCGCACCCGCGCGCAGTACCAGGCGGAGAACCCGGACGCGATCGAGCGCGCCACGTACCTGCTGCTCGTGCACCTGGTGAAGGACGGACCGCGGCGGGCGGGCGCGCTCGCCGAGGCCGTGCACTCCGACCCGTCCACGATCAGCAGGCAGATCGGGCACCTCGTGAAGCTGGGCTACGTGGAGCGCACGGCCGACCCGGTGGACGGGCGCGCCACGCTGCTGGCCGCGACCGCCGAGGGCCGCCGCGTGTTCGAGGAGAACCGGCGGCGGCGCAACGAGCGGTTCGGCCAGATCCTGGCGAGCTGGTCGGAGGCGGACCGGACCGCGCTCGCCGCGATGCTCGGGCGCCTCGCCACCGACATCGAACGGATGGTGGACAGCCCCGACATCCGGCCGTGATCGTCGGTTCGGTGCGAAACCGTGCCGAATATGGCCGCTTCCGCACCGAACCGGCGATCACTCGGCGTGCTCCTCGTGCTCCTCGGCCTCCTTCGCGCGCCGCCACGACGCCCTGATCTCCCGCTCGGCGTCGGCCCGGCCCACCCACGTGGCGCCCTCCACGCTCTTGCCCGGCTCCAGCGCCTTGTAGATCTCGAAGAAGTGCTGGATCTCCATGCGGTCGAACTCGGGCAGGTGGTGGATGTCGCGCAGGTGCTCCTGGCGGGGGTCGTCGCTGGGGACGCAGAGGACCTTGTCGTCGCCGCCCTTCTCGTCCTTCATCCGGAACATCCCGATCGCGCGCGACCGGATGAGGCAGCCGGGGAACGTGGGCTCCTGCACGAGCACGAGTGCGTCGAGCGGATCGCCGTCCTCGCCGAGGCTGTCCTCGATGAACCCGTAGTCGGCCGGGTACTGCGTGGCCGTGAACAGCGTGCGGTCCAGCCGGATGCGGCCGCTGATGTGGTCGACCTCGTACTTGTTCCGGCCGCCCTTCGGGATCTCGATGGTGACGTCGAAGTCCACGTCCGTCCCTTCTCTCGCGGACCTCTAGTCTCTTACACCGCGTCGGCGCAGAGGAGGCCATGGGTGGGATTCGGTCGCCGAATCGGGCACACGCTGCGCGTACCGGGCCGTGGGCTGCGCCGCGACGGTCGCCGTGCTGGTCGTGGTGGTCACGGCGGCGGCCACGGGAAGCGCGGTCGCGCTGAGCAGCCCGTCGCTGCTCGCGGCCCTGCACCCGGCGCCCGCCGCCGACGCGCCGCCGCCCCTGCCGCGCCTCGCGCTCGGCCCGCTGGCCGCCTCCGCGCCGCTGCCCACCGAGTCCGGGCTGGGGGCCGCGCTGGGCGCGCCCGCCGACGCCGTGCCGGGCACGTTCACCGGCCTGGTGCTCGACCCGGCGTCGGACAAGGTGCTGTGGCAGCGCACGCCCGCCACCCCGCTGGTCCCCGGCTCGACCGCGAAACTGATCACGACGTCGGCCGCGTTGCTCACGCTCAACCCGACGTCGAGCCTGGTCACGCGGGTGGTGGCGGGCGCGGAGCCGGGCACGGTCGTGCTCGTGGGCGGCGGCGACCCCACGCTCACCGCGCTGCCGCCGGGCAAGGTCGGCGTCTACCCCGACCCGGCGCGGCTCACCGAGCTCGCCGCGCAGGTCAAGAAGGCGACCGGCGGCGCGCGTCACCAAGGTGGTGATCGACACGAGCCGCTACCGCGGGCCCGGGCCTCGCCCCGGGCTGGGACGAGAGCGACATCGCGGGCGGCAACGTCACCCCGATCACCCCGCTCATGCTCGACGGCGGCCGCATCGACCCCACCCAGCAGGACGGCGCGCGGGTACCCGACCCCGCGCAGCAGGCCGGGCTGGCGTTCGCGAAGCTGCTGGGGCTGGGCAAGGCCGCTGTGATCACGGGCACCGCCCCACCCAACGCCCAGGTGCTGGGCACGGTGCTCTCCGCGCCGGTCGCCGAGCTCGTCGAGACCCTGCTGCAGACCTCGGACAACGTGCTGGCCGAGGTGCTCGCCCGGGAGACCGCGATCGCCCGCGGCGGCGAGCCGTCGTTCGACGGGGCGGTGGAGGCCGCGATGGCCGCGCTGACCCAGGCGGGCATCCCCACGACGGGGGCGGCGATGGTGGACGGCAGCGGGCTCTCGACCCAGCGACAGGGTGCCCGCCCAGCTGTTGGCGGCGCTGCTCGCCGCCGCCGCCGCGCCCGCGCAGGGCCCCGACGACACGGAGTTCCTGCGGCCGGTGCTCACCGGGCTGCCCGTGGCGGGCGGCGACGGCACGCTGGAGGACCGGTTCGCGCCGGGCGCGGACTCGTCGGCGGGGCGCGGGGTCGTCCGCGCGAAGACCGGCACGCTGACCACGGCGAGCAGCCTCGCGGGCGTCGTCGTCGACGCGGACCAGCGGCTGCTCGTGTTCGCGTTCATGTCGAACGGCGCGCTGCCCGCGCAAGACCCGGCCCAAGCTCGACGATCTGGCGGCGGGGCTGTCGCGGTGCGGGTGCCGCTGAGCCCGCTGCGCGGAAACGAGTGCTGGAGCACTCGTTTCCGCGCACAGGCGCTGAGCGAACATCGGTGCTGATTGCGTAGCGTGGGGTGCGTGTCTCGCCCTACCCAGGACCGCCCGCCCGCCGCCGTCACGGGTCTCCCGGTCGACTGGGAGCTGGCCCGGCGCACCGCGGAGCGGCTGATGCCCGCCGGGCCGACCGTCACCCGCGAGGACGCCGCAGGACGCTCGTCGCGCGGCTTCGCGCGGACGCCGCCACGGCCGAGGGGCACGTGCGCGAGGTCACCGGGCTCGGCCACGGGCTGCCGCTGCTGCCCGCCGACGTCGTGGACCGCCCCGCCTGGGCCGGGGCCGCGCTCTCCGGCATGGCGGCGCTCACGGCCGGGGCGCAGCTGCCCGACGTCGGGAAGACGGCCCGGGCGGTCACGGCCCGCACGGCCGGGCTGCAGCTCGGCGGCGTCGTCGCCTACCTCGGCGGCCGGGTGCTGGGGCAGTACGACCCGTTCGGCGGCCCGGACGGCGAGGGGCGGCTGCTGCTGGTGGCGCCCAACGTGCACGCCGCCCAGCAGGCCCTGGATGTGTCGTCGGCGGACTTCGGGCTGTGGGTGTGCCTGCACGAGGCCACCCACCGGCTGCAGTTCACCGCGGTGCCGTGGCTGCGGTCGTACTTCGCCGAGGAGGTGTCGCGGCTGCTGTCGCTCACCGGCGACAGCCGTCCGAGCCTCGACCGGCTGCCGGAGCTGTTCCGCACGCTGCGGGAGTCGAAGGGCGATTCGCTGGCCGTCGTCGAGCTGCTGCAGGGTCCCGAGCAGCGCGCGGTGCTCGACCGGCTGCTGGCGCTCACCACGCTGCTGGAGGGGCACGCCGACCACGTCATGGACGCGGTGGGGCCGGAGGTGGTGCCGACGGTGGAGACGATCCGGGCGCGCTTCACCATCCGCCGCCGCGGCGGGGGGCTGGTCGACCGGATCCTGCGCGCGCTCCTGGGCGTGGAGGCGAAGGTGCGTCAGTACGCCGTCGGCTCGGCGTTCACCAAGCACGTCGTGCTGGCGGTGGGGATGGACGGGTTCAACAAGGTGTGGGAGAGCCCCGAGACGGTGCCCACCCGCGCCGAGCTCGCCGCCCCCGGCGACTGGCTCCGCCGGGTCCACAACCTGCGCTAGCCCCCGCTCGGGGTGAGTCCCGCGTCTCGCCACGGTGAGTCGCGCGTTTCGGCACGGTGAGTCGCGCGTTTCAGCACGGTGAGTCGCTCACTTCGGCACGGTGAGTTGCGGGTTCTCGACATGGCAACCCTGCGCGCGTGCGACCGTATCCCCGTGACCACCGGGCATGACCGCCGAGATGGACGCCTGGGGTGCGCTGATGCACCCGAGGCACCGAACGCGGCGATCATGGAGGTGCGGCGGGCGGTGCGGGCCGCGCTGGCCGCCCTGCCCGAGGCCGCCCGGCGGGCCCCGCTGGTCGTCGGCTGCTCCGGCGGCGCCGATTCGCTCGCCCTCACCCTCGCCGCGGCGGGGTGCGCAGGGCCGACGGGGTGCAGGCCATCGTCGTCGACCACCGGCTCCAGGACGGATCGGCCGAGCGCGCGGCCGCCACCGTCGCCCTGCTCGCGGAGCGCGGGATCCCGGCGCGGGTCGAGGCCGTCGACGTGGCCGGGCCCGGCGGGATCGAGGCGGCCGCACGGCACGCCCGCCGGGCCGCCCTGCGCGCCGCCCGCCCACACCCCGACAGCCCGATCCTGCTCGGCCACACCCTCGACGACCAGGCCGAAACCGTCCTGCTCGGGCTCGGCCGCGGGTCCGGCGCGCGTTCGCTCGCGGGCATGCGCCGCTGGGATCCGCCGTGGCTGCGCCCGCTGCTGGACGTCCGGCGCGCGACGACGCGGGCGGCATGCGCGGGCCTCGGTGTCCCGGTGTGGGACGACCCGCACAACGTCGACCCGCGCTTCACCCGCGTCCGGCTGCGGCACGAGGTGCTGCCGCTGCTGGAGGACGTGCTCGCGGGCGGCGTGGCCGAGGCCCTCGCCCGCACGGCCGACCCAGCTCCGGGAAGACGCCGACGCGCTCGACGCCGTCGCCGCCCGGCTGCTCGCCGACGCCCGCCGCTCCCCGGCCGCCGAAGGGGCGGACGCGGCCGAACTCGACGCCGACGTATCCGCGCTCGACGCCGACGTATCCGCGCTCAGCCAGCCCGCCACGCGCTCGCCGGCCGCGACCGGCTCGACGCCGCCCCGCTGCGGACGCTCGCGCCGCGCTCGACGGCCGCCGCCGCTCGACACGGCCGCACTCGACACGGCCGCACTCGACGTCGCCGCGCTCGCGGACGTCCCTGCCGCCCTGCGCCGCCGGGTGTTGCGCGCGTGGCTCGCCGGGGCGGGTGTGACCGGCCTCACGGACGCCCATCTGCGCGCCGCGGACGTCCTCGCAGCTCGTGGCCCCGACCGCGGGGGCGTCGCCGTGCCGGGCGGGTTGGAGCTGTTCCGCGCCCGTGGCAGGCTCGGCATCCGTCCGGTCCGGTGGCCATCGGCCCGGTGAGCCCGGTGTTGCGACGGAGGGAGCACGGCCGCCGTGTACGACGGGGACATCGCCACCACGCTGGTCACCGAGGACGCGATCCGCGCCAAGACCGCGGAGCTCGCCGCGACGATCGGCAAGGACTACCCGGAAGGCAGCAGCGACCTGCTGCTCGTCGGCGTCCTCAAAGGCGCGGTCATGTTCATGACCGACCTCGCCCGCGCCCTGCCCGTGCCGGTGCAGCTGGAGTTCATGGCCGTGAGCTCCTACGGCTCGGCGACGACGTCGTCGGGCGTCGTGCCGCATCCTCAAGGACCTCGACCGCGACATCGCAGGCCGCGACGTCCTCATCGTCGAGGACATCATCGACTCCGGCCTCACCCTGTCCTGGCTGCTGGGCAACCTCCGCTCGCGGCACCCGGCGTCGCTGGAGGTGTGCACGCTGCTGCGCAAGCCGGACGCGGTGAAGGTCGACGTGCCCGTCCGCTACGTCGGTTTCGACATCCCCAACGAATTCGTCGTCGGCTACGGGCTCGACTACGCCGAGCGCTACCGTGACCTGCCGTTCATCGGCACGCTCGACCCGAAGGTCTACGCCTGAGCGCCCAGGGAACACCGCCACCCGGCCGGTCGTTGCTCCGACAACGCGTCGCGGAGGTCCGCTATCCTGGGGGACTCGGGGCCGGTCAGAGCCGGGCCGCGCGCCAGAGGATTCTCGTCAGGGAAGGTGAAGGCCACCAGGCCGAAGCTGCATGGACCGCAAGCGCCTGCTCCGCAACCCTCTGATCTGGATCCTCGCTGCGGTCCTGGTCTTCTTCGCCTTCAGCGTGTTGTTCGACGACACTCGCGGCTACACCCAGGTCGACACATCCGTCGCGATCGCCCAGATCCAGAACGGCAACGTCAAGAACGCCCTGATCGAGGACCGCGAGCAGCGGCTGCGACTCACCCTCACCAACGAGGTGGAGGGCAGCACCCAGATCATCACGCAGTACCCGGCCGACACCAGCACCACGATCGTCAACGCGCTGGAGAGCGCGGGCAACAAGCCCACCTTCAACACCGTGGTGCACCAGGATTCCTTCCTGACCCAGATGTTGATCTTCATCGTGCCGCTGGGCATCGTCCTGCTCATCCTGTTCTGGATGATGAACAACGCCCAGGGCGGCGGCAACCGGGTGATGAGCTTCGGCAAGTCCAAGGCCAAACAGCTGTCCAAGGACATGCCCAAGACGACCTTCGCCGACGTCGCGGGCGCCGACGAGGCCGTCGAGGAGCTCTACGAGATCAAGGACTTCCTGCAGAACCCCGGGCGCTACCAGGCGCTCGGGGCCAAGATCCCGAAGGGCGTGCTGCTCTACGGCCCGCCCGGCACCGGCAAGACCCTGCTGGCGCGCGCGGTCGCGGGCGAGGCGGGCGTGCCGTTCTACACGATCTCCGGCTCGGACTTCGTCGAGATGTTCGTCGGCGTCGGCGCCTCCCGGGTGCGCGACCTGTTCGAGCAGGCCAAGCAGAACTCGCCGTGCATCATCTTCGTCGACGAGATCGACGCGGTCGGCCGCCAGCGCGGCGCGGGCCTCGGCGGCGGCCACGACGAGCGCGAGCAGACGCTCAACCAGCTGCTCGTCGAGATGGACGGCTTCGACGCGCGCACCAACGTCATCCTCATCGCGGCCACCAACCGGCCCGACATCCTCGACCCCGCGCTGCTGCGCCCCGGCCGCTTCGACCGGCAGATCCCGGTCGGCGCGCCCGATCTCGCGGGCAGGCGCGCGGTGCTCGCGGTGCACTCCAAGGGCAAGCCGTTCGCGCCTGACGTCGATTTCGACGGGCTCGCCAAGCGCACGGTCGGCATGTCCGGCGCCGACCTGGCCAACGTCATCAACGAGGCCGCGCTGCTCACCGCGCGGGAGAGCGCCTCCCTGATCACCGAGGCGGCGCTGGAGGAGTCGGTCGACCGCGTGGTCGGCGGGCCGCGGCGCAAGGGCAAGATCATCTCCGAGCAGGAGAAGAAGATCACCGCCTACCACGAGGGCGGGCACGCGCTGGCCGCATGGGCCATGCCCGACCTGGAGCCGGTCTACAAGCTCACGATCCTGCCGCGCGGGCGCACCGGAGGCCACGCGCTGGTCGTCCCCGAGGACGACAAGGGCCTCATGACCCGCTCGGAGATGATCGGCCGCCTGGTGTTCGCGATGGGCGGACGCAGCGCCGAGGAGCTGGTCTTCCACGAGCCGACGACGGGCGCCTCCTCCGACATCGACCAGGCCACCAAGATCGCCCGCGCGATGGTCACCGAGTACGGCATGAGCGCGCGGCTCGGCGCCGTCCGCTACGGCCGCGACCAGGGCGACCCCTTCCTCGGCCGCACGATGGGCAACCAGCCGGACTACTCGCTGGAGGTCGCCCACGAGATCGACGAGGAGGTGCGCAAGCTCATCGAGGCCGCGCACACCGAGGCGTGGGAGATCCTCAACACCTACCGCGACGTCCTCGACGACCTCGTCTTCGAGCTCCTGGAGAAGGAGACGCTCACCCGCAAGGACCTCGAGCGCATCTTCGACCAGGTCGAGAAGCGGCCGCGGATCACCGCGTTCAACGACTTCGGCGGCCGCACGCCGTCGGACAAGCCGCCCATCAGCACGCCTGCCGAGCTGGCCAAGGAGCGCGGCGAGCCGTGGCCGCCCGCCACCGGGCGCGAGCCCACCCCGGTGGGCTCCTACCCGGGCGGCAACGGCACGAGCCAGCCCTTCCCCGGCGGCTACCCCACCGGCCCGCAGCAGTCGTGGGGGCCGACCTACCCCACCCAGAAGCCTGCGCAGAAGACCGCGCCGACCCCGAGCAAGCCCAACGCCGTCCCGCACAACTACGGCGCGCCGCCCGGGTGGCGCCCGGCCACCACCCCGGCCGGGCAGACGTGGCCGCCGCCGGAGCACCAGCAGCCGTGGGGCGTGCCGGTGCCGCCGGAGGGCACCAACGGCAGCGCGCCCAAGGAGACCCACGACGCCGAGGACGGCTCCCGCTGAGCGTCAACGGAGTCCGGCCTGCCGGGGTCGACCAGGCCCGCGCCGAATCCGCCATCCGCGAGCTCCTCATCGCCGTGGGCGAAGACCCCGAGCGCGAGGGCCTTCGCGAGACGCCCGCCCGCGTCGCGCGGGCCTACGCGGAGATCTTCGCGGGCCTCTACACCGACCCCGACTCGGTGCTGGACAAGACGTTCGACGAGAACCACCAGGAGCTGATCCTCGTCAAGGACATCCCGATCTTCTCCTGCTGCGAGCACCACCTGGTGCCGTTCCACGGGGTGGCGCACGTCGGGTACATCCCCGGCGAATGCGGTCGGGTGACGGGGCTGTCGAAGCTGGCGCGCGTCGTCGACCTCTACGCCCGCCGCCCCCAGGTCCAGGAACGCCTCACCGGCCAGGTCGCCGACGCGCTGGTGCGCAAGCTCGACCCGCGCGGCGTGATCGTCGTGATGGAGGCCGAGCACCTGTGCATGGGGATGCGCGGCATCCGCAAGCCGGGCGCGCGCACCACCACCTCCGCCGTCCGCGGGATCTTCCAGACCTCGCCGAGCTCGCGGGCGGAGGCGCTGTCGCTGATCCGGGGGACGTGATGCTTCCGCAGCTCGGCCGCTGCGCCGTGCTGGGCGTGCTCAACGTGACGCCCGACTCGTTCTCCGACGGCGGGCAGTTCCTCGACCACGACGACGCCGTCCGGCACGGCCTCGCGCTGCGGGCGGCGGGGGCCGACCTGGTCGACGTCGGCGGCGAGTCGACCCGGCCCGGCGCGGAGCGGATCGACGCGGCCACGGAGACGGCGCGGGTGCTGCCGGTGGTCACCGACCTGGTCGCCCACGGCGTGCCGGTGAGCATCGACACCACCCGCGCGGCCGTGGCGGCCGCGGCGATCGAGGCGGGCGCGGTGCTGGTCAACGACGTGTCGGGCGGGTTGGGCGACCCGGGCATGGCCGCGGTCGTCGCCACCGCCCGGGTGCCGTGGGTGCTCATGCACTCCCGGGGCGCGGCCGACACGCACGGCGGGCTACGAGGACGTGCTCGGCGAGGTGCGGGCCGAGCTGTGGCGCGGGTGGACGCCGCGGTGCTGGCGGGCGTCGACCCCGCGCTGCTGCTGCTGGACCCGGGCCTGGGCTTCGCGAAGAACGCCGCCCACAACTGGGCGCTGCTGCGGCGGCTGGACGTGCTGATCGCGCTGGGGTTCCCGGTGCTCGTCGGCGCGTCGCGGAAGCGGTTCCTCGGGCAGCTGCTCGCCGAGGCCGACGGCACGCTGCGCCCGCCCGCGGGCCGCGACCTGGCCACCGCCGTCATCACCGGCGCTGGCCGCCGACCGCGGGGCGTGGGGCGTGCGGGTGCACGACGTCGCGGCCTCGATGGACGCCGTGGCCGTCGCGACCGCCTGGCACCTGGGCGCCTCCCGGGCCCGCACCTCCGGCGACGGCCCGTCGTGACCGCACCCGCGCGCACGCCGCCGCCCGTCGCACCGGCCACGCCCCGCCCGGCGCACGCCCCGCCCGTCCCACCGGCGCACGCCCCCCCCTCCCACCGACGCGCGCCACCCCGGCCCCCGCGGGTGATCGGCGCGAGCCGCACACCACGCACGCCGCGAGCGCTCTGGTGTGCGGTTCGCGGCGATCTCGGAGGCGGGCGTGACCGACCGGATCGAGCTGCGCGGGCTGCGCGTGCGCGGCCACCACGGGGTGTTCGAGCACGAGCGCCGCGACGGGCAGGAGTTCGTCGTCGACGTCACGGTGTGGATGGACCTCGCCCCCGCCGCCGCCTCCGACGACCTCGCCGACACCCTCCACTACGGCGAGCTCGCCGAGCGCACGGCCGCGATCGTGGCGGGCGAGCCGTGCAACCTGATCGAGACGGTGGCCGCGCGGGTGGCCGACATGGTGCTGGCCGACGCCCGGGCGATCGCGGTCGAGGTCACGCTGCACAAGCCCCAGGCCCCGATCCCGCTGGAGTTCGGCGACGTGGCGGTGGTCGCCCGCCGGTCGCGTCGGTCGTCGCCGACGGATCCGCCGGCTGACGGCACTGATGGCGCCGTGGTCGCCCACCGTCGCGGCGGCCCGGGAGCCCCGTCGTGAGGGCGGCGCGGGCACCGCACCGGCGTTCCTGGCCTCGCGCTCGCGCCCGGACGCTTGTGCGGGCACCGCAACGCTTGTGCGGCCGCGGCCCGGAGGCGCTGTGACCACCGCCGTGCTCTCGCTGGGGTCCAACCTCGGCGACCGGTTCGCCCACCTGCGGGCCGCGGTCGAGGGCTTCGCCGACGCACTGGTCGCCGCGTCGCCCGTCTACGAGACCGCGCCGTGGGGCGGGGTGCCGCAGGACGACTTCCTCAACGCGGTGCTGCTCGTCGCCGACCCGGCCGTCGACGCGTGGGGCTGGCTGCGGCGCGGGCAGGCGCTGGAGGACGCGGCCGGGCGGGTTCGGGGGGTCCGGTGGGGCCCGCGGACGCTCGACGTCGACGTCGTCAGCGTCGACCGGCTCCACAGCACCGACCCCGAGCTCCTCCTGCCCCACCCCGGCACCCCGGAGCGGGCCACCGTGCTGCGGCCGTGGCTGGACGTCGACCCCGACGCCGTGCTGCCCGGCCACGGCCCGGTCGCCGCGCTGCTGGCCGCGCTGGGACCCGACGCCGAGCAGGGCATGCGCCGCCGCGACGACCTGGTGCTCAAGCCATGACCGCACGGGACCGCACCCCCGCACCGCCGACGCCGAAGGCCGGCGCGCCGCACCACCTCGGTGGGCTCACGCACGCGACACCGCCGCCGAAGACCGCCGCAGAGAACCCGGCACGCCACACCACGGCCAGTGGGCTCACGCACGCAACACCGCCGCCGAAGACCGCCGCAGACGACCCGGCACGCCACACCACGGCCGGCGGGCTCACGCACGCAACACCGCCGCCGAAGACCGCCGCAGACGACCCGGCACGCCACACCACGGCCGGTGGGCTCACGCACGCAACACCGCCGCCGCACACGCGTCCGGACGCCCGTGCGGGCGCGCCAACGCCGGTGCGGACGCCCGCACCGAACCGCGAGTGGGCACCATGACCCTCACCCGCCCGCGCGACCTGCTCGCCGTCGGCCTCGTCGTCGCGGTGCTCGCCAACCTCGCCGTCCGGCTGACCTACGCCTCGCTCCCCGGCTTCCCGCTGCTCGGCGGGGTGACGCTGGCGGTGCTCGGGGTCGCCGAGGCGATCGGCGGCCGGGCGCTGCGGGCCCGCATCCGCCGCGAGCCGGGCACCACGCCCGTCCAGCCGCTGGTCGCGGCCCGCGCGGTGCTGCTGGCGAAGGCGTCGTCGGTGGCGGGCGCGGTCGTGGGCGGCGCGTGGCTCGGGCTCCTCGTCTTCACCGCGCCGCAGGCCGGAACGATCCAGGCCGCGGCGGCGGACACGGCGGCCGCGGCGGTCGGGCTCGCCTGCGCGCTCGTGCTCGTCGGAGGGGCGCTATGGCTGGAGTACTGCTGCCGCACGCCCGACGATCCGAACGACCCCGACCCACCGCGCGCCCCGTAGGCTCTGGCGCCATGACCCAGGCCACGGGGATCTTCCTGACCGGCGGCCCCACCGCGGCGCTGCCCACGCAGCAGCGCCAGCGCCGGGGCGTGCTGGCCCCCGTCATCGCGTTGGTCGCGCTCGGCATCTGCGGTCTGGTCGTCCTGGGGCTGCTCGGCACGAGCGTGGGCGCAGGCGGGATCGTGGTCGGGGCGCTGTGCGCGCTGCTGCCCGTCGGCCCGGTGGTCGCCACGTTCCTGTGGATCGACCGGTGGGAGCCCGAACCGCCGCGGCTGCTGCTCATCGCGTTCCTCTGGGGCGCCTGCTTCGCCGCGCTCGCCGCGTTGATCATCAACTCCAGCGCGGCGCTGGCGGTCGACGAGCTGCTCGGCCGGGGCAGCGGCGACCTCGTCGGCTCCACCGTCATCGCCCCGCTCGTCGAGGAGGGGCTGAAGGGCGCGTTCCTCGTCGGCCTGCTGATCTTCCGGCGCCGCGAGTTCGACGGCATCATCGACGGCATCGTCTACGCCGGGATCGTGGCGGCGGGCTTCGCGTTCACCGAGAACATCCTGTACTTCGGCCGGGCGTTCGCCGAGGAGACGGAGATGGGCGGCAGCGTGCTGTTCACGCTGATCCTGCGCGGCGTGCTCTCCCCGTTCGCGCATCCGCTCTTCACGTCGATGACGGGCATCGGCGCGGGCATCGCCGCCAACAGCCGCAACGTCGCCGCCCGCCCGTTCTTCGTGCTCGGCGGCTACGCGCTCGCGGTGGTCCTGCACGCGCTGTGGAACAGCTCGGCGTCGCTGTTCGACGGCGGCGCGTTCCTGCTCGTCTACGGCTTCATCATGGTGCCGCTGTTCGCCGCGATGGTGACGATCGTGATCTGGCAGCGCCGCCGCGAGCAGGCCGTGATCGCCGAGCAGCTCCCCGGCTTCGCGCAGGCGGGCTGGATCGCGCCGAGCGAGATCCAGCTGCTGTCCAGCCTCGCCGGGCGCCGGGGCTGGCGGGCGGCCGTGCGGCGCCGGTCCGGGCGCGCGGTCGAGCAGGCCGTCACCCGTTACCAGGAGGCCGTCACCGACCTGGCGTTCCTGCGCGCCCGCATCGCGCGCGGCGCGATCGGGCCGATGGCGCGGCAGTGGCACGACGAGGCCGTCGCCGAGGTCATCCGGGCGCGGCGGCGGGCCGTCGGGCACCCGAGGCGCTCACGGTGGCGCTGCGCCACCACGGTGGCGGCGCGGGCGGCTGGACCCCGCCGCCCGCAGGTGCCGCCGAGCCCGCGCCAGCCGTTCCCGCCCAACCAGCCCCCGCAGAGCTGGCCGCACCGATGACGCCGAGCCGACCTGCGCGGCTGGCCATCGGGGTGGTGTCGGCCGGACGCGTCGGCGCGGTGGTCGGCGCCGCGTGGGCCGCGGCGGGGCACCACGTCGTGGCCACGTCCGGGGTGTCGCGCGAGTCGGTGCGCCGCGCCGCCGCGCTGCTGCCCGACGTGCCGCTGCTGCCGCCCGACGAGGTCGCCGCCCAGGCCGACCTCGTCCTGCTCGCCGTGCCCGACGACGTGCTGCCCGGGCCTGGTCCGCGGCCTCGCGGCGGCGGGGAGCTTCCGGGCGGGCCAGATCGTCGTGCACACCTCGGGGGCGCACGGCGTCGCGGTGCTCGCGCCGGCCGCCGAGCACGGCGTGCTGCCGCTCGCGCTGCACCCGGTGATGACGTTCACGGGCCGCACCGAGGACGTCGCCCGGCTGCGGGGCGCGAGCGTCGGCGTCACGGCCGGGGCCGACCAGGCGGGCTGGCCCGTCGGCGAGGCGCTGGTCGTCGAGATGGGCGCCGACCCGGTGCGCATCCCGGAGGAGGTGCGCCCGCTCTACCACGCCGCGCTGGCGCACGGGGCGAACCACCTGGTCACGCTCGTGCGCGACTGCGTCGACACCCTGGAGGCGGCCGGTGTGCACCCCGCCGACCGGCTGGTCGCGCCGCTGCTGTCGGCCGCGCTGGACAACGCGCTGCGCCACGGCGACCGCGCGCTCACCGGCCCGGTGTCGCGCGGCGACGCGGGCACCGTCCGCACCCACCTCGAGGTGCTCACCGCCGCCGATCCCGACCTCGCCGCCACCTACCGGGCGCTGGCCGTGCGCACCGCCCACCGCGCGGCGGCCGCGGGGCTGCTGTCCGAGCACGCGGCCAAGGACGTGCTGACCACGCTGGAGGACACCTCCGATGAACTCCGCCGACCACCATCACGACCCAGCGGTCCCGGCCGAGGAGCACTCGTCATGACCGCGCACCGCAGGCGGGTACGCCGCAGGCGAGCTCACCGTGCACGCCGACCCGACGAGCATCGCCGCGGTCACCCGGGCCCTGCGCGGCGCGGGCCGCCGGGTGGCGCTCGTGCCCACGATGGGCGCGCTGCACGAGGGCCACCGCGAGCTGATCCGGCACGCGCGCCGGTGCCGGGGTCCACCGTGACCGTCGTCTCGATCTTCGTGAACCCGCTGCAGTTCGGGCCGAACGAGGACCTGGCGCGCTACCCCCGCCCGCTGGAGGCCGACCTCGCCGCCTGCCGCGAGGAGGGCGTCGAGCTGGTGTTCACGCCGGGGGTCGCGGACATGTACCCGGAGGGCGCCGACACCGTCGTCACCCCGGGCGCGCTGGGCACCGAGCTGGAGGGCGCGGTGCGGCCGGGGCACTTCCCCGGCGTGCTGACGGTCGTCTCGAAGCTCTTCCACATCGTCGCCCCGGACGTCGCGTTCTTCGGCGAGAAGGACTACCAGCAGCTCGTGCTCGTCCAGAAGATGGTGCGCGACCTGGACTTCTTCCTCTCGGTCGTCGGCGTGCCGATCGTCCGCGAGGCCGACGGGCTGGCGCTGTCGTCGCGCAACGTCTACCTCTCGCCCGAGGAGCGCGCCCGCGCCCTCGTGCTGCAGCGGGCGCTGCGCGCCGGGGCGGGGGTGTCCGCGCGCGGCGCCGAGGCCGTGCTGGCGACCGCCCGCGCGCGTGCTGGCCGAGGAGCCGGAGGTGGCCGTCGACTACCTGGAGCTGCGCGCCCCCGACCTCGGCCCCGCCCCGGCGACCGGGCAGGCCCGGCTGCTCGTGGCCGCGCGGGTCGGCACCACCCGGCTGATCGACAACGTGCGCGGTCAGGCTCTGATGCTGCTCTGCGTGGACGTCGGCAACACCCAGATCGCGCTCGGCCTCTACGCCGACGGCGACGAGGACGACGCCCGCCCGCCGCTCGTGCGCGACTGGCGGATGCACACCGAGCCGCGGATGACCGCCGACGAGCTGGAGGTGGCGGTCGGCGGCCTGCTCGGCCGCGGTACGCGCGAGCGAGGTCACCGGCGTGGCGGCGCTGTCGACGGTGCCGAGCCTGCTGCGCGAGCTCAAGCTGCTCGTCGAGCGGCGGGACGAGCCGTCCGTGGTCGTGGGGCCCGGGCGTGCGCACCGGGGTGCCGCTGCTGGTGGACAACCCGCGCGAGGTCGGCGCCGACCGCGTCGTCAACACCCTGGCCGCGCACCGGCTGTACGACACGGCGTGCGTGGTCGTCGACTTCGGCACGTCCACCAACATCGACGTCGTCTCGGCCAAGGGCGAGTTCCTCGGCGGCGCGCTCGCCCCCGGCATCGAGATCTCCATGGAGGCGCTCGCCACCCGGGCGGCGGCGCTGCGCACGGTCGAGCTGGTGGCGCCGCGTTCGGTGATCGGCAAGAACACGGTGGAGTGCCTGCAGGCGGGGGTGCTCTACGGCTTCGCCGGGCAGGTCGACGGGCTGGTCCGCCGCATCCTCGACGAGCTGGGCCGCCGGCCCGGTCACGGTCCTCGGCACGGGCGGGCTCGCGCCGCTGATGGTGGGCGAGTCGGAGACGATCACCGAGCACGTGCCCGACCTGACCCTGCTCGGGCTGCGGCTGGCCTACCTGCGCAACGTGCGCACGACGTCGGTGACCATGGGCAGCGTGAACGCGCCCGGCGACGTCTCGGGCCGCGCGGCCAGGTAGGCGCGCATCCTGGCGAGGGCGGCGTCGCGATCGGCGGGGTCGGCGATCAGCGCCCAGGAATGGGTGGCGATCGTCGCGACGAGGCCGTCGATCGTGGTCGGGAACCGGGTTGGGGAACCGGCGGGTCTCGGGCGTGCCGAACGCGGGGTGCGTCGGGCCGGGCGGCGGTCGGCGATCGGCCCCGACCACGTGCTGCTGCTCGGGGTGCATGGCGAGCGAGTAGCCGCGCACCCATTCGACCGTGTCGTCGTCGCCGTTCCAGAGCACGGCGAGCACGCCGCCCGGCCGCAGCACCCGCGCGATCTCCGGCTCGGCGAGCGGCGCGGTCGAACCAGTGCCACGCCGTGCCGACGACGACCGCGTCGACCGCGGCGGCGGGGAGCGGGATCCGCTCGGCGGTGCCCTCGTAGGCGTCGACGGTGGGGAAGTCGGCGCGGAGCTGGGCGAGCATCGCGGGGTCGGGGTCCACGGCCGTGACGCGCACGCCGGGCCGCCGCAGCAGCGCCTCGGTGACCTTGCCGGTGCCCGCGCCGAGGTCGAGCACCTCGCCTGCCGGGCTTCCGCGCGCCGGGGCCAGCGCCCAGTCGAGCGCCGCGGCGGGGTAGCCGGGCCGGTAGCGCGCGTACGCGGCCGCCACCGCGCCGAAGGACCGCGCGCGCTCGGGCATGGGCCGAGCCTAGATCGCCCTCGCCGCACCCGCCCGCCCCCGGTTTGCCGCCACGCCACCCGCTCCCGCATGATCACCGGTTCGGCGCGTATCCGTGCCATATCGACCGCATCGCACCGAACTGGTGATCATGGGCCGGGTGGGATGACCGCGCGCGCCGCTCACTACCCTCTGTGTCGTGAGCAACGAACCCCCCGCCCCCGACCTCCCCGAGCAGATGCGGGTGCGCCGGGACAAGCGCGCGGAGCTGCTCGCCGAGCGGGCACGAGGCCTATCCCGTCGCCGTCGAGCGCACCCACTCCCTCGCCGAGGTGCGCGCCGCCCATCCCGACCTGCCCGCCGGACACCGCCACCGGCGACGAGGTCGGGGTCACCGGCCGGGTGATCTTCCTGCGCAACACCGGCAAGCTCTGCTTCGCCACCCTCCGCGAGGGCGACGGCACCGAGCTGCAGGCGATGTTGTCGCCTCGCGTCGGTCGGCGAGGACGAGCTGGCGCGCTGGAAGGCGAGCGTCGACCTCGGCGACCACGTCTTCGTGCACGGCGAGGTGATCACCTCCCGGCGCGGCGAGCTGTCGGTGATGGCCGACCGCTGGGCGATGGCGGCCAAGGCGCTGCGCCCGCTGCCCAACGTGCACAGCGAGCTGTCCGAGGAGACGCGCGTCCGGCAGCGCTACGTCGATCTCGTCGTGCGGCCGCAGGCGCGGGAGATGGTGCGCCGCCGGGCCGCGCGTCGTGCGCACGCTGCGTGACGTGCTGCACGGCCGCGACTTCGTCGAGGTCGAGACGCCGATGCTGCAGCTCCTGCACGGCGGCGCGACCGCGCGCCCGTTCGTCACCCACGCCAACGCGCTGGACCAGGATCTGTACCTGCGGATCGCCCCGGAGCTGTTTCTCAAGCGCACGGTGGTCGGCGGCGTCGAGCGGGTCTTCGAGATCAACCGCAACTTCCGTAACGAAGGCATCGACTCCTCGCACTCGCCGGAGTTCGCGATGCTGGAGGCCTATCAGACCTACGCCACCTACGATGACATGGCGGAGCTGACGCGTACCCTCGTTCAGGCGAGCGCGCGTGCCGTGTTCGGTTCCACGACGGTGGATCATGCGGACGGAACGTCACACGATCTGAGCGGGGAGTGGCGGTCGGTTACGTTGCACGAGGCCGTGTCGGAAGCGGTGGATACCGAAGTGACGCCGGACACCGGCCTCGAGGAACTGCGCAAGCTCGCCGCCGCGCACGACGTCGAGCTGAAGGATTCTCTGCGAGCGCGGGCGAAGTGGTGCTCGAGCTATTCGAGAAGCTCGTCGAGCACACGCTGACGGCGCCGACGTTCGTGCGCGACTACCCGGTCGAGGTACGGCCGCTCACCCGACAGCACCGCAACGATCCGCGACTCGCCGAGGCGTGGGACCTGATCGTCTTCGGAACGGAGCTCGCGACCGGGTACTCTGAGCTGGTAGATCCGGTGATCCAGCGTGATCGACTGACCACGCAGTCGCTGCGCGCTGCGGCCGGGGATCCCGAGGCGATGCAGCTCGACGAGGACTTCCTGCGCGCCATGGAGTATGGGATGCCGCCGATCAGGAGGCATCGGAATGGGCATCGACCGACTGCTGATGGTCGCTCACCGGTCTGGGAATCCGGGAAACCATTCTGTACCCGCTCGTGCGATCTGAGTAGTGACCTGACTCGACAACGCCTCGGCAATCGAGATATCGTCGGCAGCGTCCCCTCAGTTATGCGTAGAAAGGACTGCGGCGGTGGCGCAGATCCAGGAGATCCGGCTGATCGACGACCTCGACGGCCAGGAGGCCGACGAGACCGTCGAGTTCGGTATCGACGGCAAGAGTTACGAGATCGACCTGTCCACGGCGAATGCGGGCAAGCTGCGCGATGCGCTTGCCGAGTTCGTCGGTTCCGCCCGCCGGGCGGGTGGCCGGGCGAAGCGCGCGGTGGCCTCGGCTCCGGCGCGGCGGGCCTCGGTCGACCGGGAGCAGAACCAGGCGATCCGGGAATGGGCCCGGGCCCACAAGATGAAGGTGTCCGACCGCGGACGCATCCCCAGCGAGGTGCTGGAGGCCTATCACCAGGCGAACTAGTCCGCCTTCCCGCGAAGGGGCCCGCGTGCGCGCGGGCCCCTTCGCTGGTGCCTGCGCCAGAGGCGTCGACCCCCCTTCAGCCGATACAGTGGGGGGAGGCGTACGCGGCGCAGCGTCGTCGGGTGTTGCCGCGCGTTCATGCGCAGTAGGCGAGGAGATCGAATGTTCGAGAGGTTCACCGACCGAGCGAGGCGGGTTGTCGTCCTGGCGCAAGAAGAGGCCCGGATGCTCAACCACAACTACATCGGCACCGAGCACATCCTCCTCGGCCTCATCCACGAGGGCGAGGGTGTGGCCGCGAAGGCCCTGGAGTCCCTCGGGATCGCCTTGGAGGGCGTCCGGCAGCAGGTCGAGGAGATCATCGGCCAGGGCCAGCAGGCGCCGAGCGGGCACATCCCGTTCACGCCGCGGGCCAAGAAGGTGCTGGAGCTGTCCCTGCGCGAGGCGCTGCAGCTCGGCCACAACTACATCGGCACCGAGCACATCCTGCTCGGCCTGATCCGCGAGGGTGAGGGCGTCGCGGCGCAGGTCCTGGTCAAGCTGGGAGCCGACCTCAACCGGGTCCGCCAGCAGGTGCTGCAGCTGCTGAGCGGCTACCAGGGCAAGGAGCCCGCCGAGGGCAGCACGGGCGGCCGCGGCGAGGGCACGCCCGTCGTCGTCGCTGGTGCTCGACCAGTTCGGCCGCAACCTCACCCAGTCCGCCCGCGAGGGCAAGCTCGACCCGGTGATCGGCCGGGAGAAGGAGATCGAGCGGGTCATGCAGGTCCTCTCCCGGAGGACCAAGAACAACCCCGTCCTGATCGGCGAGCCGGGCGTCGGCAAGACCGCCGTCGTCGAGGGGCTGGCCCAGGGCATCGTCAAGGGCGAGGTGCCCGAGACGCTCAAGGACAAGCAGCTCTACACGCTCGACCTGGGCTCGCTGGTCGCGGGCTCCCGCTACCGCGGTGACTTCGAGGAGCGCCTGAAGAAGGTGCTCAAGGAGATCCGCACCCGCGGCGACATCATCCTGTTCATCGACGAGCTGCACACGCTCGTCGGCGCGGGTGCCGCGGAGGGCGCGATCGACGCCGCGTCGATCCTCAAGCCGATGCTGGCCCGCGGCGAGCTGCAGACGATCGGCGCCACCACGCTCGACGAGTACCGCAAGTACGTCGAGAAGGACCCGGCCCTGGAGCGGCGCTTCCAGCCGATCCAGGTGGGCGAGCCGTCGGTCACGCACACCATCGAGATCCTCAAGGGCCTGCGCGACCGGTACGAGGCGCACCACCGGGTCACGATCACCGACCCGGCGCTGGTCGCGGCGGCCACCCTGGCCGACCGCTACATCTCCGACCGGTTCCTGCCCGACAAGGCCATCGACCTCATCGACGAGGCGGGCGCGCGCATGCGCATCCGCCGGATGACCGCGCCGCCGGACCTGCGCGAGTTCGACGAGAAGATCGCCAACGTCCGGCGCGACAAGGAGTCGGCGATCGACGCGCAGGACTTCGAGCGGGCCGCGCACCTGCGCGACTCGGAGAAGCAGCTGCTCGCGCAGAAGGGCGAGCGGGAGAAGCAGTGGAAGTCCGGTGACCTGGACGTCGTCGCCGAGGTCGACGACGAGCAGATCGCCGAGGTGCTCGCCAACTGGACCGGCATCCCCGTCTTCAAGCTCACCGAGGAGGAGACCACGCGTCTGCTCCGCATGGAGGACGAGCTGCACAAGCGGATCATCGGCCAGGAGGACGCCGTCAAGGCGGTCTCGCAGGCGATCCGCCGCACGCGCGCCGGTCTGAAGGACCCGAAGCGCCCGTCGGGCTCGTTCATCTTCGCCGGCCCGTCCGGTGTGGGTAAGACGGAGCTGTCGAAGGCGCTGGCGAACTTCCTGTTCGGCGAGGACGACGCGCTCATCCAGATCGACATGGGCGAGTTCCACGACCGCTACACCGCCTCGCGGCTCTTCGGTGCCCCTCCCGGGTACGTCGGCTACGAGGAGGGCGGCCAGCTCACCGAGAAGGTGCGGCGCAAGCCGTTCTCGGTGGTGCTGTTCGACGAGATCGAGAAGGCGCACCAGGAGGTCTACAACACCCTCCTGCAGGTGCTGGAGGACGGTCGCCTCACCGACGGCCAGGGCCGCACGGTCGACTTCAAGAACACCGTCATCATCTTCACGTCGAACCTGGGCACCCAGGACATCTCCAAGGCCGTCGGGCTCGGGTTCGCCCAGAGCAACGACGAGGGCTCGAACTACGAGCGGATGAAGAACAAGGTCAACGACGAGCTGAAGAAGCACTTCCGCCCCGAGTTCCTCAACCGCATCGACGACATCGTGGTGTTCCACCAGCTCACCCAGGAGCAGATCATCACGATGGTCGACCTCATGATCACCCGGGTCGAGGCGGCGCTGGCCAACAAGGACATGGCCATCGAGCTCACCCCGGCCGCGAAGGGCCTGCTGGCCCGCCGCGGGTGCGACCCGGTGCTGGGCGCGCGGCCGCTGCGCCGCACGATCCAGCGCGAGATCGAGGACCAGCTGTCGGAGAAGATCCTGTTCGGCGAGGTGCAGCCCGGCCAGATCGTCATCGTGGACGTCGAGGGTCTCGACCCCGACGCCCCCGAAGGCTCCCGGGCCGCCGACGACAAGGCGAAGTTCACCTTCCGCGGTGAGCCGAAGCCGAGCCTGGTGCCCGACGCCCCGCCGGTCGACATGGCCAAGGGCGAGTAAGCCCGCAAGGCAGCGAACGCCCGCCCGGTCCTCCGGGCGGGCGTTCGGCGTCTACCGCCCCGGCGGGCGGCCGCGGCAGGGCGGGGGCGGCGTCCACCGCCCCAGCGGGCGGTCGCGGCAGGGCGGGGGGCGACGCCTGCACCGGCGGTGAGTCGCGCGCTCCGCCACGCCGAGTTCGGCATCTCGGCACACGCGGCAGGCCGAAATCGCCATCACACCGTGGCGAAACGCGAGACTCACCGGGGGAGCCGGTCAGGATCGCCGTGCTGGCGGAAAGGTCAGGTGGCCACTCCCGCTGCAACGTCGCTGCAACCCCGCCCCACCTAGCGTCCGCCGAATCAGCCTCAACGATGTGGAAGGACCTCGTACATGACCAAGTACGCGGCACCGGGCACGGACGGCAGTGTCGTCACCTTCAAGCCCCGCTACGACAACTTCATCGGCGGCGAATACGTCGCGCCCGCCAAGGGCCAGTACTTCGAGAACCCGACGCCGATCACCGGCCAGACGTTCACCGAGGTCGCCCGCAGCACCGCGGAGGACGTCGACAAGGCCCTCGACGCCGCGCACGCCGCCGCGCCCGCCTGGGGCAAGACCGCGGTCGCCGAGCGCGC
>CAWIOI010000021.1:0-107783 GCA_963837575.1 uncultured Actinomycetota bacterium | reverse complement strand
CTACACGACGCAGTTCGTGCGGGCCGTGCCCGCCGCGTCCTGACCCTTACGCCCTACGGCCCGGTCCGCTACCCGCGGCCCGGGCCTGCAGGCCCTGCGGCCCACCGGGCGAACCCCAGCACCCAGCGGCGCTGGCCGGGCGTCTCGACCGCGTGGCGGGGTAGTGGGCCCGCGTCCACGCCACCGCGTCGTCGGCGGGTACCCCGGCGAGCAGGGCGAGGCAGGCGATGACCGTGCCGGTGCGCCCGGTGCCACCGCCGCAGGTGATCTCGACCCGCTCGCCCGCGTGGGCCAGCTCGTGGGTGCGGACGATGGCGTCTGCGGCCGCCGTCGGATCGCGAGGCGCGCGGAAGTCGGGCCAGTCCACCCACTCGAGCCGCCAGCCGGGCCGGAAGCCGCCGTCGTCGCGGCCCAGGCACAGCCCGAACGTGGGCGGTGGCCCGGTGGGCAGCGGCTCCCGCCGTCCCCTGCCCCGGACGACGACGCCGTCGGGCAGCGGCACGGCGTAGGAGCGGTTCATGCGGCGGCGAGGGCAGCGGCGAAGGCGGGGGCGGGGGCGGCTTCGGGCGCGGGCAGGAGCAAGTCGAGTCGACCTCCTCGCCGCCCACGCCCGCCGGTGTCCCACGGGCCGCTCACCAGCAGGGTGTGCAGAGTCGCGCTGTTCAGCTGCTCCAGGTGCTCGCGCAGGGTGGCGTCGTCGGGCATGCCCGCGATGCGCGGCGCCAGACGGCCCCGGATCTGGCGCAGCCGCTCGAGGAGCGCCGCGAGGTCGGCCTCCCTGTCCGGCTCGCCCTCCTCGCCCTCCGCGATGCCCTGGGCGATGTGTCCTTGATCGCGCGGCAGTGTGCCCTCGTCGTCGGCGGTGACCATCTGCCGCCAGGCCCGGCTCTTGTGCCGGTACTGCAGCATCGACATCACGGCCTCGTGCCGGACGAAGTCCGCGTCGCGCAGCGGCCTGCCGCGCCAGGCCCGGCGAGGCAGCGGGCCAGCGAGATCGCCGACGCCAGCCCGCTGTTGAGGCCGCGGCCCGGCCAGAAGTGGATCGCGTTGGCCGCGTCGCCGAGCAGGAAGCCGTACGTGCCCGGCGTGGTGGCGGTGGGCGCGAAGAGCTGGGCGGTGAACCGGGGGCGCTGCACCATGTCGAGCCGGAAGCAGGTGACCGCGGTCAGGTTCTCCTCGGCGACGCCGAACAGCTCAGCCCCTCCTCGACCCGCGCCCACAGCTGCGAGCTCGCGCAGCAGGGCGGGCAGGAACAGCGTGTCGTGGGTGGAGCACGTGAAGTCGCCGTCCTCGCTCGCGCTCCATCAGGCAGGGCTGGGCCTGGATGCACTCGCTGAAGACCTGCCGGACCGGGTCGATCCCGATCGCCTCCGCCGCCTCCGTCGTCGGTGAGGCGCATGTTGAGGAAGCCCTCGCCGCGCAGCGAGTTCAGCAGGAACCGGTTCTGGGCCACGGTGAGCAGCACCGCCATGGGGTCCGGCAGGCCGGACTTCACCCGCAGGCCGAGCACCACGTCCTGGACAGTGCTCGCCCGTCGAGGAGTACATGGCTGCTGTCGGCCGCGCCGAACTGCTCGTGAAGTGCTCGCGGGTGCGCGAGCGGCCGCCCTCGCAGATGGCGAGCACGTGCCTGCCTGCGAGGTCGTCGTGGGCGGCCTCGGCGTCGAACGGCTCCGGGACGAGCGTGATGCGCTTGCGCTCGTTGGCGAGCTCCAGGAGCTGGTCCTCGACGTAGGCGATGCGGATGTTGCGCGGGGGGAGGTCGTCGACCGAGTCCGGGCCCGCGGGCCACATGTGGGAGTGGTCGGTGCCGCCGAACAGGCGCTGCTGGACGTCCGCGGGGAGCTTGGTCCACTGCCGGCTCTGGATGGTCACGACCTGCATGCGACGGATGTTGCCCTCGGCCTTCGTCTTCCAGACGACACGGCCGTTGCGTCGGGTCCAGCGGCCCTCGTAGACGCTCACCGCGACCCGCTCGCCCATCAGGTCATCCAACATCAGCGCGAGGGACAGCCCGACGGGGCCGCCGCCTGCGACCGTCACGCTCAGCACGGGCGGCGCGTCGATGCCGCGTGGGGTCAGCATGGTGGGCGGGTCGACGTCGACCGCGTCCTCGGCCGCCTCGAAGCGGAGGACCGCGTTGCCGACGGTGATCTCGTCACCCGGCTGCAGCCTGCGGGTGCCCTGCACGCGCTGCCCGTTGACCGCGGTGCCGTTGCTGCTGCCGCAGTCGGCGATCGTCCAGCTGCCGTACTCCCACCAGAGCCGGGCGTGGGCACGTGAGGCCAGCGGGGTGGTGAGCACCACGTCGTTGCCGCCGCCGCGGCCCACCGTGATCGGTACGGTGCCCAGCGGGAAGCTCCGCCCCGCGACCTCGCCCTGGATGCCCACCAGCTTCATCGTCGTCAACCCTCTCCGCCATGGTGTCTAGGCCCGCTCGCCCCGTCCGCCATGAGTGTCGGGGCGCAGGAACCTCGGCCGCGCTCACCGCGGCGGAGGGGCTTTCCTCGCCGGTGGTCAGATCCGGCTTACTGTCCGGTAACGGCTGCTGGCGCGTGCGGCTGCACGGTTCGGTCGGATGCGCAGGCGGGCTACGATCCACTTCCGGGGGTGGCGAGGCGATGACCGAACCTGGTGGAGTGACCGCCGGGGACCGCCCATCCGTTGTCGCGGATCTGGCGAGCTGTGGCTACACCGACGCGGTCGAGGTCGGGCGGGGCGGGTTCGGCGTGGTGTACCGCTGCACGCAGGCGTCGGTGGGGCGCACGGTGGCGGTCAAGCTGCTGCACACCGACCTCGACCCGATCGGCCGCGAGCGGTTCATGCGTGAGGGCCGGGCGATGGGCGGGCTGTCCGGGCACCCCAACGTCATCGACCTCCTGCACGTGGGGGTGACGCCGAGGGGGCGTCCCTACATCGTGATGCCGTTCCGGTCCATGGACTCGCTGGCCGTCCGCGTCCGCCGAGGGGGCCCGATCCCGTGGCCGGAGGCCACCCGGCTCGGCATCCGGCTGGCCGGGGCGTTGGAGTGCGTGCACCGGGTGGGCACGCTGCACCGCGACATCAAGCCCGCCAACATCTTGCTGTCCGACTACGGCGAGCCGCAGATCACCGACTTCGGCATCGCCCGGATCGAGGGCGGTTTCGAGACCACCACAGGCTCCTTCACCGGTTCGCTGGCCTACAGCGCGCCCGAGGTGCTCAACGGGCGCCGCCCCAGCCCGGCCTCGGACATCTACGGCCTGGCCGCGGCGCTGTTCACGGTCGTGGCGGGATACCCGGCGTTCGAGCGCCGCGACGGCGAGGAGATGATCGCCCAGTTCCTGAGGATCACCGGTCAGCCGGTGCCCAACCTGCGGATCGCCGGGGTGCCGGAGACGCTCTGCGCGGTGCTGGAGCGGGGGATGGCCAAGGATCCCGACGACCGGCCTGCGCGGGCCGAGTTGTTCGGGCAGGAGCTGCAGGAGGTGCAGCGCGCCTCCGGGATCCCCGTCACCGAGATGGCGCTGCCGGTGGCCCGACCGGCGGACGACGCGGACAAGACGATCGCCGGATCGCAGAAGCCCGCCACCGCGCTGCCCCTCGCGGCGCCCGTGGACGCGAAGACGGCCATCTCCGGCCAGACGGTGACGCCGGGCGACCGGCCCGCGCCGCCCGCCGCAGCGCCCGGGTCCGACCGGCCCGCGCCGCCGCCCGCGCCGCCGCCCGCGGCGCCGGGCGACCGCTCCGCACCGTCGGCCGGGCCCGGCCGGATCCGCCGTCCGCTGGCGGTCGTGCTCGCCGTCGTGCTGGCCCTGTTCATCGGCGTCGGCGGATACCTCGGCGTGCGCGGGCTCGGGCCCACCCCGCAGGCCCCGGCCCCGGAGACGGCGGCGCCCGCGTCGACGGCCGCCGCGGCCGCGACCCCCGCGGAGGTCACGCCCGCCGCGAGCGTCCCCGTACCCGCGTTGGGGACACCGATCCCCGTCGGCCCGACGCCGACGTTCGCGGTGGCCTCGCCCAACGGCCGACAGGTGTACGTCGCGGGCGGCGCATCAGGGGTGATCACCGTCGTCGACACGGCCGTCAACGCCGTGACGGCGCGCATCCCGGTGCCCGCCGGGCCGCCCCAGTTCCTCGCCTTCGCCCCCGACGGCCGCACCGTGTACGTCAGCGTGTGGAACGACGCCCGCACGATCCACGCCGTCAGCGTGCTGGACACCACGTCGAACAGCATCGTGGCGACGATCCCGGTGCGCACGCGGCCGTTCCTGGCCGCCGTCACCCCGGACGGCAAGCGGCTCTACGTCCCCAACCACGACTCGGGCACGATCAGCGTGATCGACACGGCCAGCCGGACGGTCACCGCGGAGATCAAGGTCGCTCCCGACCCGCACTGGGTGGCGTTCTCCACGGACGGCACCCGGGCGTTCACGGCGAACCACGAGTCGAACCTGGTGTCGGTCCTCGACACGGCGACGAACGCGGTGCTCGCCACGGTGCCCGTGGGGACGAGCCCGCACAGCCTCGCGGTCGACCCGAAGCGCCCGCTCGTCGCCAACGTCGACTACGACGGCGCCTCGGTAACCATGATCGACACCACCACGAACAAGGTCGTCGCGACGGTCGCGGTGGGCCGCAACCCCCAGGACATCGGCTGGGCGCCCGACGGGCGGTTCGCCTACACGACCAACGTCACCGACAGCACGGTGTCGGTCATCGACGTCGGCACGCGCACCGTCACCGCGACGATCCCCACCGGGCGGTCTCCGACGTCGATAGCCATTGTCCCCGACGGGTCCACCGGCTACGTCACGGATCTCGACAGCGGCACGCTGACCGTGCTGCACCTGGCGAACTGAGCCGGCTCACGGCAGGCGATCCAGCAGGGTGCCGGGCCCGACGGCGCGGGCGGCGAGGCGGGCCCGCAGGCCCCGGTCGGCCGTCACCACCGTCACATCGCCGGAGAGCCCGGCCGCCAGCTCGACGATCGCGCTGTCGCCGTCGGCCTGGGCGCGCACGACCGCCAGCCGCGGGTGCTCCGGCACGACGGCGGCGCGGGCCGCGCCCTCCAACACGAGGTGCACCCGGTCGGTGTCGAGCGCGCCCACTTCCAATGCCGCGGCCAGCCGCTCGGCCAGCCGGGTCGCCGCCCCCGCGCGGTCGCGCCACCAACCGTCCGGCCGCGACCCGACGACGTTCGCCCCGTCGACGACGAGGTGCCGCTCGTGCGCGGAAACGAGTGCTTGAGCACCCGTTTCCGCGCACAGGTCGTCAGGCAATGTGCGGGACCAGGTCGCGCGGGAGCTTCGCCGCCGCGGCCCGGTCGAGCAGCCACCGGGTGCGGCGCTGCCCGCGGGCCCCGGCCACCGGGATCGCCACCTCGCCCGCTCCGCCGAGCGCCAGCGCGACCGCACCGGCCTTCGAGTTGCCGGTCGTGATGATCCACACCTCGGCCGCCTTGCGGATCGCCGGGAGGGTCAGCGAGACGCGTGTGGGCGGCGGCTTCGGACAGCCGTGCACCGCCACCACCGACCGCTCGGTCTCGTACACCGCGGGGGAGTGCGGGAACACCGACGCCGTGTGGCCCTCGCCGCCCATGCCGAGCAGCAGCACGTCGAACGCGGGCACCGGGCCGTGGTCCTCGGGCTGCGCCTTGCCCGCGAGCAGCGCGGCGTACTCCTCGGCGGCGGGCTCGGCCCCGGACGGTCCGGTGCCCCGGTCGGCGCCCATCGGGTACACCTTCGCCGGGTCCACCCGGACGTGGTCGAGCAGCGCGGCGCGCGCCTGCGTCTCGTTGCGCTCGGGGTCGCCGGGCGGCAGGAACCGCTCGTCGCCCCAGTAGAACTCCACCTCGCCCCAGTCGACGGCGTCGCGCGCCACCGTGGCCCGCACCTGCTCCAGCATCGCGATCCCGACGCCGCCGCCGGTGAGCACGAGCTTCGGCACGCTGCCGCCCGCTTGCAGGTCCACCAGCCGGGTGATCAGCCGCGCGGCCGCCGCGGCGGCCAGGATGTTGGGCTGCGCGTGGACGGCGATCTCCGGTGCGGTCATGAGGCGTGCTCCTCGACTGGTGGGGCGACGGAGACGGGGGTCGTGATCGTGTTCGGCGTGGTCATACCGCCGCCCCGCTCACGGCCGGGATGGCGATCGGCGTGCGGCCCCGGCTGATCTTCGCGATGCCCTCCAGCGCGGCGCCGTAGATCTCGTCGGGATCCAGGCGGCGCAGCTCCTCGGCGAGGCAGTCGCGCACCTTGCGGCGCGCCAGCGCCACCAGCCGGTCGGGCTGGCCGGGCTGGCTCAGCTTGCCCACCTTGCCGTCCGGGCGCACGAGCTCGACGGCGCCGCCGCGCCGCTCCAGCCGCACCGTGCCCAGGCCCGGCCCGGACTGCGACGGCGAACGCTTCACCTTGATCCCCAGCCGCTCCGCGAGCCAGCCCGCCATGAGGTCGGTCGACGGGGACACCACCTCGCCCGCGACGACCGCGCCGACGATCGGGTCGTGCGGCGGGGCGTCCAGCGCCGTGGCCAGGAGCGCCCGCCAGGGCGTGAGCCGGGTCCAGGTGAGGTCGGTGTCACCCGCCACGTAGCTGGCCCGGCGCTGTTCGAACGCCTTGGTCGGGTTCTTCGCCGACAGGGCGTCGGTGATCCGCCGTTGCGCGAGCTTGCCCACCGCGTCCTCGGACGGCACCGCGGGCGCCTCACTCGGCCACCAGGCGACCACGGGAGCGTCGGGCAACAGCAGCGGCATGACCATGCCCGCGCCCGGCTCGTCGGCCGCGAGCGGGCCGTAGCCGCGCAGCACGATGACGTCGGACGCGCCCGCGTCGCCGCCGACCCGGATCTGCGCGTCGAGCCGGGCGGCGGCCCGCTTCTGCCCGCGCGCGAGCACGATCACCCGGCACGGATGCTCGCGGCTGGCCGAGTTGCCCGCCGCGATCGCGCCTTCGATGGCGTTGCCGTCGTCCGTCATGATCACCAGCGTGAGGACGCGGCCCAGCGCCTGCACCCCACCCTCGGACCGCAGCCGGACGAGGGCCTTGTTGACGTCCGAGACGGTGCTGGACGGAAGATCGACGATCACTGGGCTCGCCTCGCTAGCTCGACTCGGGTGATCACGGCCGCCGCCACGTGCGGCCGGTGCGGGCCAGCATCGCGTTGGCCGACGCAGGCCCCCACGACCCCGCCGGATAGGGGTCGGGGCCCTTGGTCTCGGCCGCCCAGTGCTCCAACACCGGGTCGAGGATCTCCCACGACCGCTCGACCTCGGCGTTGACGGGGAAGAGCGACGGCTCTCCGAGCAGCACGTCCAGGATCAGCCGCTCATAGGCCTCGGGCGAGGCCTCGGTGAAGGCGGTGCCGTAGCCGAAGTCCATCGTGACGTCGCGGACCTCCATCTGGTTGCCCGGCACCTTGGACCCGAACCGCAGCGTGACGCCCTCGTCGGGCTGCACCCGCACGACGAACGCGTTCTGGCCGAGCTCCTCGGTCATCGTCGCGTCGAACGGCAGGTGCGGCGCGCGCTTGAACACCACCGCGATCTCCGTGACGCGCCGCCCCAACCGCTTGCCCGTGCGCAGGTAGAACGGCACCCCGGCCCAGCGACGGGTGTTGATCGCGCACGTGATCGCCGCGAACGTCTCGGTGCGCGACTTCGGGTTGAACCCCTCCTCCTCCTTCAAGCCCGGGCACGAGCTCGCCGCCCTGCCAGCCCCCTGCGTACTGGCCGTGCGCGGTCGTCTCGGCGAGCGGGGTGACGAGCTGGGTCGCGTTGAGGATCTTGATCTTCTCGTTGCGCAGCTCGGCCGAGGAGAACGACACCGGCTCCTCCATCGCGGTGAACGCGAGGAGCTGCAGCAGGTGGTTCTGGATCACGTCGCGCGCGGCGCCGATGCCGTCGTAGTAGCCCGCCCGGCCGCCGAGGCCGATGTCCTCGGCCATCGTGATCTGCACGTGGTCGACGTAGTGCGCGTTCCAGATCGGCTCGAAGAGCTGGTTGGCGAAGCGCATCGCCAGGATGTTCTGCACCGTCTCCTTGCCGAGGTAGTGGTCGATGCGGAACACCGAGTCCTCGGGGAAGACGTCGTTGACGATGCCGTTCAGCTCGATCGCCGACGCGAGGTCGTGCCCGAACGGCTTCTCGATGACGACGCGCCGCCACTGGTGGCCGTTCTGCGCGGACAGGCCGGAGCGGGCGAGCTGCTTGCACACCACGGGGAACGCGCCGGGCGGGATCGAGAGGTAGAACGCGTGGTTGCCGCCGGTGCCGCGGATGCGGTCGAGATCGGCGACGGTGATCTCGAGCTGGTCGAACGCGTGGTCGTCGTCGAAGCTGCCCTGGACGAACCGGAAGCCTTCGGCGAGGCGGTCCCACACCGACTGGTTGAACGGTGTGCGCGCGTGCTCCTTGACCGCGTTGTAGACGACCTGGCTGAAGTCCTCGGTCGCCCAGTCGCGCCGGGCGAAGCCGGTGAGCGCGAACCCCGGCGGCAGCAGCCCGCGGTTGGCCAGGTCGTAGATGGCGGGCATCAGCTTCTTGCGGGACAGGTCCCCGGTGACCCCGAAGATCACCAGACCGCAGGGACCGGCGATGCGCGGCAGCCGCTTGTCGCGCGGGTCCCGGAGCGGGTTGACCCAGTCCTTCGCGCCGGTCATGGGACCTCCAGACGGATGCGGTCGACGCTCACAGCGTGATCATTGCAGCCTTCGGCGCGGCCCGGCAGGTGCCGGGCCGCGCACGGGTGACCGGACGGGTGGGGCTCAGGCTTTCGCGCCGTCGAGCTGCCCCTTGACGGTGTCGAGCAGCTCGGCCCAGGACTTGTCGAACTTGTCGACGCCCTCGTCCTCGAGCACGAGGAACACGTCGGTGAGGTCGACGCCCTGCGCGGCGAGGGCGTCGAACACCTCCTGGGCCTGCGCGCCGGTGCCGGTGACGGCGTCGCCGTGCTGTTCGCCGTGTTCGCCGTACGCGCGGAGGGTCTTCTCCGGCATCGTGTTGACGGTGTCGGCGACGACCAGCTCGGTGATGTAGAGCGTGTCCGGGTAGTCCGGGTTCTTCACCCCGGTGGAGGCCCAGAGCGGACGCTGGGCCTTGGCGCCCTTCGCCTTCAACGCCTCCCAGCGCTCACCCGCGAACACCTCCTGGAACGCGGCGTAGGCCAGCCGGGAGTTGGCCACGCCCGCCTTGCCGCGCAGCGCGAGCGCCTCGTCGGTGCCGATCTTCTCCAGCCGCTTGTCGATCTCGGTGTCGACCCGGGAGACGAAGAAGCTCGCCACCGACGTCAGCGACGCCAGGTTGTGGCCGTTGGCCGCAGCCTGCTCCAGCCCGTCGAGGTAGGCGCCCATGACCTGGCGGTAGCGCTCCACCGAGAAGATCAGCGTGACGTTCACGCTCACGCCCTCGCCCAGCGCCTTGGTGATCGCGGGCAAGCCCGCCTCGGTGGCCGGGATCTTCACCAGCAGGTTGGGCCGGTCGACGGCCTTCCACAGGTCGACGGCCTCGGCGAACGTGGCGTCGGTGTCGTGCGCCAGCCGCGGGTCGACCTCCAGCGACACCCGTCCGTCGACGCCGCCGGTGGCCTCCCAGGTGCTGCGGAACACGTCGCAGCCCTGCGCGACGTCGGCCACGGTGATCTCCCGGACCGCGTCGTCGATCGAAGCGCCGCGCGCGGCCAGCTCCCGCACCTGCTTGTCGTACGCCTCGCCGTTGGCCAGCGCCGACGCGAAGATGGTCGGGTTGGTGGTGACGCCCACGACGCTGAAGTCGGTGATCAAGGACTGCAGGTTGCCGCTCTGCAACCGCTCGCGCGAAAGGTCGTCGAGCCAGATGGAGACGCCCGCCGCGGCGAGTTCTGCCAGCCGTTCGTTGGTCATCTCGTTTCCTTCCCCTAGGAGGTCTTGCCGAGGCTGCGCTTCGCGGCGGCAACCACGTTCTCGGTGGTGAAACCGAACTCACGGAACAGTGTCTGATAGTCGGCGCTCGCACCGAAGTGCTCGATGGAGACGTTCTCGCCGAGATCCCCGGTGAACCGGTGCCACGGCATCGCGATGCCCGCCTCCACGGAGACCCGGGCCTTGACGATGGGCGGCAGCACGGACTCCCGGTAGGCGCTGTCCTGCTCCAGGAACCACTCGACGCACGGCATCGAGACCACCCGGGTGGCGATCCCGTCGGCCTCCAGGACCTCCCGGGCGTCGACCGCCATCTGCAGCTCCGACCCGGTGGCGATGAGGATCACCTGCGGCGGCCCGTTCGACCCGTCGGCCACGACGTACCCGCCCTTGGCGACGCCCTCGTGCGACGTCCCTTCGAGCACCGGGATGTTCTGGCGGGTGAGCGCGAGCCCGCACGGTCCGGACGTCCGCTCCAGGATGGCCTTCCAGGCGCCCGCGGTCTCGTTCGCGTCGCCGGGGCGCACCATCGACAGGTTCGGGATCGCCCGGAGCGCGGCCATGTGCTCCACCGGCTGGTGGGTGGGGCCGTCCTCGCCGAGCCCGATCGAGTCGTGCGTCCAGACGTAGGTCACCGGCACCTGCATCACGGACGCCAGCCGCACGGCACCGCGCATGTAGTCGGAGAAGATCAGGAAGGTGCCGCCGTAGGGGCGCGTCGGGCCGTGCAGCGCGATGCCCGACAGGATCGCGCCCATCGCGTGCTCCCGGACGCCGAAGTGCAGGGTCCGTCCGTACGGTTCGGCCTTCCACAGCCGCGTGGCGGTGCTCTCCGGGCCGAACGAGGGCTGCCCCTCCATCGTCGTGTTGTTGCTCTCCGCGAGGTCCGCGGACCCGCCCCAGAGCTCGGGCAGCACGTCGGCCAGCGCGTTCAGCACCGCGCCGGAGGCCTTGCGCGTCGACACGCCCTTCGGGTCGGGCTCCCAGGACGGCAGCGCCTTCTCCCAGCCCGACGGCAGCGCCCGCGCGGTGAGCCGGTCGAACAGCTCCTTGCGCTCGGGCTCGCGCTCGGCCCATTCGTCGAACGTCTTCTGCCAGGCCGCGCGCGCCTCCTGCCCGCGCTTGACGACCTCGCGGGTGTGCGCGAGCACGGCGTCGTCGATCTCGAAGGACTCGTCGGGGTTGAAGTCCAGGATCTTCTTGACCGCGGCCACCTCGTCGGCGCCCAACGCGGAGCCGTGCGCCTGGAAGGTGTTCATCTTCTTCGGCGCGGGCCAGCCGATCACCGTTTTCAGGAGGATGAACGACGGCCGCGAGGTCTCGGCCTTCGCCGCCTCGACGGCCTTCAGGATGTCGGTGACGTCTTCGCCGCTCTCCACGACCTGGACGTGCCAGCCGTAGGCCTCGTAGCGCTTCGCGGTGTCCTCGGAGAGGGCGATCGTGGTGTCGTCCTCGATGGAGATCTTGTTGTCGTCGTAGAAGACGATCAGGTTGCCGAGCTGCTGGGTGCCCGCGAGCGACGACGCCTCCGAGGTGACGCCCTCCTCGATGTCACCGTCCGAGGCGATCACGTAGATGTAGTGGTCGAACGGGGAGTTGCCCCATCCCGGGTCCGGGTCGAAGAGGCCGCGCTCGCGGCGGGCCGCCATGGCCATGCCGACCGCGGAGGCGAGACCCTGGCCCAGCGGGCCGGTGGTGATCTCCACGCCGCGGGTGTGCCCGTGCTCCGGGTGCCCCGGCGTCTTCGAGCCCCACGTGCGCAGGGCCTTCAGGTCGGTCATCTCCAGGCCGTACCCGCACAGGTACAGCTGGATGTAGAGCGTGATCGACGAGTGGCCGCACGAGAGCACGAACCGGTCGCGGCCGGGCCAGTCGGCCTCGCTCGGGTCGTGCCGCATCACGCGCTGGAAGAGCGAGTACGCGAGCGGCGCCAGGCTCATCGCGGTGCCGGGGTGACCGTTGCCGACCTTCTGCACGGCGTCCGCGGCCAAGACCCGGATGGTGTCGACGGCGCGGCGGTCCAGGTCGCTCCAGTCATCGGGCACGCTCACCCTGGTCCGCGCCTGGATGTCGATGTCGGCCACAGCACTCCTTCGGGTTCGGGTGGGGCGGGCGGCAACGCCGGAGAGCGTAGTCCGCCCGGCGTGTCGGGTGTGATCGCGCGACCAACTGTTCACGCTGTCTACCCAGCCGCCCGGGAACCCATGCCCGGCGTTAGGATCGACAAGCCGTAGAACACACGAGCAGCTGCACACCCCCGATACGCGGAAGGCGAGGTTGCCGGTGGCCGTGCCCGCATCCCTGCCGGTCGCCCTGTCGCCCGCACGGGCGAGCCTGCGGCGTGCGCGCGCGACGGTGGCCGCCTACCTCGGCCTCACCAAGACCCGCATCATCGAGCAGCTGCTCGTCGTCACGGTGCCCGCGATGTTCCTGGCGCACCGCGGGATGCCGCCGGTGGGGCTCGTGCTCGCCACGCTCGTCGGCGGGGCGATGGCCGCGGCGAGCGCGCACGCGTTGAACTGCGTGGCCGACGCGGACATCGACGTCAAGATGAAGCGCACCGCCCGACGGCCGCTGGCCCAGGGCCGGGTGCCGCCGCGCAACGCGTTGGTGTTCGGCCTCGCGCTGGGCGTGCTCAGCGCCGCGTGGCTGGCGTTCACCACCAACCTGCTGGCGGCGGGCCTCTCGGTCGCGGCGATCGCGTTCTACGTGCTGGTCTACACGCTGCTGCTCAAGCGCCGCACCGCGCAGAACATCGTCTGGGGCGGCGCCGCGGGGTGCATGCCGGTCGTCATCGGATGGGCCGCGGTCACCGGCACGGTCGGCTGGCCCGCGCTCGTCATGTTCGCCGTGATCTTCTTCTGGACGCCGCCGCACTTCTGGGCGTTGGCCATGCGCTACCGCGACGACTACGCCGCCGCCGGGGTGCCGATGCTGCCGGTGGTCGCGGCGCCCGCGCAGGTGTCGCGGCGGATCGTCGGGTACGCGTGGGTGATGGTCGCCGTCACCCTGGCGCTGCTGCCGGTCACGTCCTGGATCTACGCGGTGGCCGCCGTGGGGGGCGGGGCGTGGTTCCTCACACAGGCCCACCGGCTGCACGCGGGCGTCGTCGCGGGCCGCTCGGTGAGCTCGATGGCCCTGTTCCACCGCTCCAACGCCTACCTGTGCGGGCTGTTCGTCGCGATCGCGGTGGACGCGGCCGTCGGGCTCCCGGTGCTCGGCTGGCCGAGCTTCTAGCGCAGCAGGTCGGGCACGACCCACTCCCGGCCGCGCACGTGGTGGTCGAGGAACGCGAGCACGGTCTCGTACCAGAGCACGGCGTGCTGCGGTGTGAGGATCCAGTGGTTCTCGTCGGGGAAGTACAGGAACCGGTGGGGGAGGTCGGCGGGATCGCCCTCGTGACCCGCGACCAGGTCCCACCACAGCGCCAGCGCCTCGCCGATCGGCACCCGGTAGTCCTTGTCGCCGTGCACGACGAGCATGGGCGTCGTGATCGCGGCGACGTGCCGGTCGGGGCTGTGCCCGGCCGCCTTGTCCGCGGTCATCTCGCGCCGCCAGTAGGCCGGGTCGTCGGTCGTGCGGCCGAACCCGTCGAGCGCCCACAGGCTGGCGTGGGTGACGATCGCCCGGAACCGGTCGGTGTGGCCCGCCACCCAGTTGGCCATGTAGCCGCCGAACGAGCCGCCCATCGCGGCGACGGCGTCGGCGTCGACACCGGGATGGGCCGCGGCGGCGTCGGTGAGCGCCATCAGGTCGGTGTAGGGCGCGTCGCCCCACGCGCCCCAGCCGCGGCCGACGAAGCTCCGCCCGTACCCCGTGGACAGCGCCGGATCGGGCAGCAGGACGGCGTAGCCACGCGCCGCCATCAGCCACGGGTTCCACCGCCACTGCCAAGCGTTCCAGCTGCCCAGCGGGCCGCCGTGGATCCACAGCAGGAGCGGCGCCTGCCCGTCGGCGGCCGGTAGGGCGAGCCAGGCGCGCAGGGGGGTGCCGTCGGCGGCGGTCGCGGTGACCTCCGTGAGGGTGCCGGGCAACTCCGGGGGCGCGGCGGGGCCGGGCAGTGGCACGGGTGGCTGGTCGGGCACCGCCGGGTCGAGCCGCACCGGGGCGGGCGGGGCGTCGATGGTGCTGCGCAGCGCGTAGAGCGCGCTCCCGTCGGGAGCGGCCACGAGGTCGCTGTAGAAGCCGTCGTCGCCGGTCAGCCGCAGGGGCTCGGCGCCGGGAGCGATGCGGAAGACCGGGCGGCGGCCCGCGTCGTCGGCGGTGACGAGCAGCGCGGTGCCGTCGGCCGTCCAGCACATCTCCTCGGGCCAGCGGTCCCAGCCGGGCGCGACGGCCGTCGGCTCGCCGCCGTCCAACGACACGACGAGCAGGGTGCGGTCGATCGGCGTGCTCGGCGTGGAGCGCGTCTCCCGGACACACGCCACCCGGGTGCCGTCGGGGCTGATCACGGGCGTCCAGACGTCGGCGACGGGGTCCTCGAGCAGGACCCGCCGCTCCCCGGAGGCGACGTCGAACGCCACCAGCATCCGGCGCCGGGCGCCGCGCCGGTCGGGCACCTCCCACTCGGCGACGACCGCGGCGCCGTCCGCGGTCACCGCGACGTCGCCGAGTGCGCGGCCGGGCGCGGGGGTGAGATCGCGCCACACGATCGGCCCGTCAGCCTGAAGGGCGCCCACGAGCAGGCGATTCTCGTCCGGTCCGAGATCGTGGTCCCAATAGCGCACGGGGTGTGCGGTGTGCAGGATCGCGCTGACCTTCTTCTCCCGGCGGGCCTTGCGGCGGGCCTCGTCGTCCTCGTCGGTGACGGCGGCGGGCAGCGTCATCGCGGTGGTGACGACCGTGCCCGCGTCCCGGGCGACCGCGGGCGCGCCGATCCCGCCCGCCCGCGTGCCGACCACGCGGGCCTCGCCCGCCGTCGGGAGCCGCCAGAGCGCTGCAGGGGCGTTGTCGTCGGGCTTCTTGCGGTCCGGGTCGGGCCGGGCGGAGGTGAAGAGCAGGTCACCGTCGGGCAGGAACGCGGGCGCCGACTCGCCGGTGCCCCGGGTCAGCCTCCGGGCGGCCCGGACAGCGGCCGGGTCGATCTCCCACAGCGCGGTGCGGAAGCGGGTGCGCTCGGGATCGGGCACGGCGACCGTGGTGACCAGCCGCGCGCCGTCCTGCGAGAGGGCGAGGCCGGTCAGCCGGGGGAGGTCCTGGAAGGCCTGCAGGTCGCCGAGCGACGTCACGGAATGAGCACCAGCTTGCCCGTCGTGCGGCGGGCCTGGAGGTCCTCGTGCGCCTTGCGGGCCTCGTCGAGCGGGTAGCGGTGCCCGATCCGGACGTCCAGACGGCCCGCGGCCACCTCCGCGTAGACGCTGCCCGCCGTGGCGAGCAGCTCCTCGCGCGTGGCGATGTGGTGGAACAGCGTCGGGCGGGTGAGGTAGAGCGAGCCGCCCGCGTTGAGCCGCTGCGGGTCGACCGGCGGCACGGGCCCGCTCGCCGCCCCGAACAGCACGAGCATGCCGCGACGGCGCAGGGAGTCCATGCTGGCGTCGAAGGTCGACTTGCCGACGCCGTCGAAGGCCGCTGCCACGCCGACGCCGTCGGTCAGGTCGCGCACCTGTTCGGCCAGGTCGTCGGAGTAGCGCAGCACCTCGGCGGCGCCCGCCGCCCGGGCCAGCGCCTCTTTCTCGGCGGTCGAGACGGTGGCGATGACCCGGGCGCCGAGCCCCGTGGCGAGCTGGGTGAGCAGCAGGCCGACGCCGCCCGCGGCGGCGTGCACGAGCACGTCGTCGCCCGGCTGCACGGGGTAGGTCGTGTGGACGAGGATCCAGGCGGTCATGCCCTGCAGCAATGCGCCCACCGCGAGGTCGTCGGCCACGCCGTCGGGCACGGGCACGGTCTCCTCGGCGGGCACGGCGACCTGCTCGGCGTAGCTGCCGAGGGTGTTCGTCCAGGCCACCCGGTCGCCGACGGCGATGTCCGCGACGCCGTCACCGACCGCGGTCACGCGCCCGGCGCCTTCGAGGCCCAGCACGACCGGCAGCGTGAGGGGGTAGACCCCGGCCCGTTGGTAGGTGTCGATGTAGTTGACACCTGCGGCGCCGACGTCGACGAGCACCTCGCCGCGCCCGGCCTCCGGGGCGGGCAGGTCGACGACGTTCAGGACCTCGGGGCCACCGTTCTCGGTGATCTGGATCGCGCGCATCCCGCGATCATGCCCTGGTGGGGGCCAGTTTCGCTGGGGTCGGCTGCGGGGTTGCGCCGTGTGGACGCTCGGTGGTGCCCGCCCACAGCGCAGCGGCGCCGACGGTCACGAGCGCGGCGCCGAGCACGTGCAGCGACACCAGCGCCTCGGGCACGCCGAGGGCGTATTGGGTGAGGCCGAGCGCGCCCTGGGCCACGACCGTCGCGAGGAGCAGGCCGTAGCGGCGGCGCAGCACCGGGGGCGCCCCGATCGCGTGGAGCGTGAAGCCCAGGGCGGCGAGCATGCCGAGGTAGGCGAACAGCAGGTCGGCGTGCAGTTGGGCGAGCGCGGGCACCGGCAGGTCCAGCCGAGGGGTACGGGCATCGCCCGCGTGCGGCCCGGCGGCGGTGACGAACGTGCCCGCTACCAGCAGCGCCGCGAGCACCGCGGTGCTCGTCGCGACCAGGCCCCGAACGGCTCGGGGCACGGTTGCCTCGGCGGCCCCGCCGCCGTCGCCCGCGGCTGCGACGAGCTGCACCGCGAGCCACACCATGACCATCGAGACCACGAAGTGCACGGCCACCGACCACCACGCGAGCTGCAGCAGCACGGTCAGCCCCCCGATCACGGCCTGGGCGACGACGCCGAGGGGCTGCACCAGCGCGAGCCGGGTGAGCCGCGTGCGGCGGGGCCGGGTGGCCAGCGCCGCGACGAGGCAGGCCCCCGTGACCACGACGACGAGGAAGGTCAGCAGCCGGTTGCTGAACTCGATCCACTGGGTGAGCGCCTGCGTCTCGGGGTGCGCCACCGGCACCAGGCTGCCGGGGAAGCACTGCGGCCACGTCGGGCAGCCCAGCCCGGACCCCGTGACCCGCACCACCGACCCGGTGACGGCGATCCCCGCCTGCGCGACCACGGCGGCGATCGCCAGCCCGCGCATGGCGCGCGGCGAGGTGGGCGGCAGACGGTCGAGCAGGGCCACGTGTCGATGCTAGGCGACACCCCGCACCCCACCCGGCCCCGCCCGCCGTGCGCTCGCCTGCCGTGCGCTCGCCTGCCGTGCGCTCGCCTGCCGTGCGCTCGCCCGCCGTGCGCCCGCCCGCCGTGCGCTCGCCCCCGCGCTCCGCGCCCCAGACCGTCCGCGCACCCCACCGATCGTCCGCGCACCCCACCGATGGGGTGCGTAGTCCGCCGGTGGGGTGTGCGGTGGCCCGTTGGGGCGGGCGCGCGGCGTCCCATCGGCGGTCCGGGCCCACCGGTTGCCCGCGTGCGTGCCCGGCGGGTTGCGCGCCTGACGTGCGGACCGCCACCCCACCGGTGAGCTGCGCACCCCACCGGCTGTCCGCGCACCCCACCGGTGAGCTGCGCACCCCACCGGCTGTCCGCGCACCCCACCGGTGAGCTGCGCACCCCACCGGCAGTCCGCGCACCCCGCCGATGAGGTGGGCGGCGCCTTGTTGGGGTGCGCAGTGGTGTCCCCATGCGCGGTCCCGGAGAGGTGGTGGGCGAGTTGTCCACAGGCTCTGCCGAACCACCGCGGGCGCCGGGGCGCGTCCGTCACCCTGCAACCATGCTGATTCGACGCCGCGAGCAGTTGCTCGCCGATGGCTACAGCTCCGACGAGGTGCAGCGCAGCGTGCGCGAGGGGCGGCTCGTCGTCGTGCGGAAGGGCTGCTACATCGCCCGGTCTGCGCTACCTGACGCGTCCGACGAGCGGTACGCGATGCGGGTGCGCGCGACGGGCCCGGCGCTCGCGCCGGATGCGGTGATCAGCCACGTCTCCGCGGCGGCGCTGCATGGCCTCCCGCTGTGGCGCATCGGGCTCGAGCGCGTCCACGTGACGCGGGATCGCCGTCACGGCGGCCGCGTCAATCCCCGCCTGCACGTCCACTCGGGGCACCTGCCCGCGGCGGAAGTCGTTGTACTGGACGGGCTCGCCGTCACCTCGGTGGCGCGCACCGTCGTTGACCTCGCCCGGGTCCTTCCGTTCGAGCAATCCGTGGTGCTCGCGGACGCCGCGCTCCACCGCGGGCTCGTCGGGCGCGCGGAGCTCGACGCCGTGGTCGAGCGCAGCGCTCGTCGATCCGGCATCCCGGCGGCCCGGCGCGTGCTCGCGTTCGCCGACGGCTTGAGCGAGAGCCCTGGCGAGTCCCGCAGTCGGGTACGCATGCGGTTGTGCGGCATCGCACAGCCGCAGCTGCAGATGCCGATCGCGACCCGATTGGGCGTCATGCGTGCCGATTTCGGCTGGTCCCAGTACCGGGCGGTCGGCGAGTTCGATGGGTTGGCCAAGTACGGCGCCCTCCTGTCGCCGGGTCGGGCACCGAGCGACGCCGTCGTCGCCGAGAAGCTGCGCGAAGACGCGATCCGCGACGAGGGCTGGCGCGTCACCCGGTGGATCTGGAACGAACTGGAGCCGTTCGACGAGGTGGCGCGGCGGATCGAGCGCAGCTTTCAGCGGTAGCCGACCGGTGATGGGTGCAGCCGACCGCGCACCCCGTGACAGGGCTTCGCACGCCATCGACGGGGTGCGTGGTCGGGTGGTGGGGTGCGTGGTCGGGTGGTGGGGTGCGGGTGTGGGTGCGGGTGGTGGGGTGCGTGGTCGGGTGGTGGGGTGCGTGGTCGGGTGGTGGGGTGCGTGGTCGGGCGGTGGGGTGCGTGGTCGGGTGGTGGGGTGGGCGGTCAGCGCCAGCGCACCAGGCGCACGGCCGCGGCGCCTGCCACCACCGCCCACGCCACGAGCACGAGCACCTGCTGCCCGGTGGGGGCGGCGCCCGTGGCGAAGGCGGCCCGCAGGCCGTCGGCGAGTGCGGCGGTGGGCAGCCACTGCGCCACGGCGGCGAGCGTGTGCGGCATCTCATCGAGCGGCACGACGAGGCCCCCGACCAGCACCAGCACCAGCCAGATGAGGTTGGCGACGGCGAGCGTGACCTCCGCGCGCAGGGTGCCGCCCACGAGGATCCCGAGTGCCCCGAACGCCGCGCAGCCCAGCAGCACGCACAGCAGCGCCCAGCCCACGCCGTCGACGGCGGGGCGCCAGCCCAGCGCGAGGGCGATCGCCGTCAACACGACCACCTGGACGACGACCACCCCGAGCACCGCCACCAGCCGCCCGGCCACCAACAGCCAGCGGGGGAGCGCGGTGGCGGCCAGCCGCCGGACCACGCCGTAGCGCCGGTCGAAGCCGAGCGCGATGGCCTGCGCGGTGAACGCCGTGGACATCACGGCCAGCGCGAGCACGCCTGGCGTCACCGCGGCGACCCGCGGGTCGGGCAGCGGCACGAGCGTGACCAGGGTGAGGCCGACCAGCAGCACCACCGGGATGAGCAGCGTGAGCAGCACCTGCTCGCCGCCGCGCAGCGCGAGCCGCAGCTCGACGCCGGACTGAGCGGCGAGCATCGCGAGCGGACGGCCCGGCCCGGGGGCCGGGGTGAACGTGCCGGGCGCGAAGCGCGGAGCGGTCATGAGCGCAGCTCCCGCCCGGTCAGCTCCAGGAACACGTCCTCCAGGCTGCGGCGGGCCACCTGGACGTCGTCGGCGAGCGCGCCCTGCTCGGCGCACCACGCGGTGATCGTCGACAGCACCGCGGGATCGATCCGGCCCTGCACGAGGTAGCGGCCCGCGATCGGCTCGGCTGCGCGGTAGTCCGGCGGCAGCGCGGTGGCGAGGCCGGTGAGGTCCATGCCGGGTTTGGCGCGGAACCGCAGCTCCTGCTGCGGGCCGGTGGAGGTCAGCGCGGCCGGGCTGCCGTGGGCGACCACCCGGCCGTGGTCGACGATCACCACGTCGTCGGCGAGCGCCTCGGCCTCCTCCATGAGGTGGGTGGTGAGCAACACGGCCACACCATCGCGGCGCAGGGCGTCCACGAGCTCCCACACCAGGCGGCGGGCCTGCGGGTCGAGGCCCGCGGTCGGCTCGTCGAGGAACACCACCTCGGGGCGCCCCACGATGGCGCACGCCAGTGCGAGCCGCTGCTGCTGGCCACCGGACATCCGCTTGTACGGGGTGCGGGCGCAACCGGTGAGGCCGAGGACGTCCAGCAGCCACGCCACGTCGAGCGGGCGCGCGGAGCAGGCCGCCACCAGGCGCAGCATCTCGCCCGCCCGCACCCCGGGGTAGGCGCCGCCGCCCTGTGGCATCACGCCGATGCGGGCGCGCAGCGCGTCCGGCGCGCCCTTCGGGTCGGTGCCGAGCACCCGGACCTCGCCCGCGTCGGCGGCGAGGAATCCGGTGCAGACCTCGACGGTGGTGGTCTTGCCCGCGCCGTTCGGGCCGAGCAGCGCGAGCACGGAGGCGGCCGGAAGCTCCAGGTCGAGCCCGTTGACGGCGATGGTGGCGCCGAACCGCTTGACCAGCCCGCGCACGGTCACCGCAGCGCCACTCACAGCGGAAACTCTAGTCGCGGCCCACCGGCGCGTGCCCGGGCAGGGCGTCGATGTCGACGCCCGTGGCGCCCTGGATCCGCCCGCGCTGCACCAGGATCAGCACAGCGAGCATCACCAGCGACGCGGCCAACGCGAGCGGCAGCTGGAAGGCGCGGAAGTTGAAGTCCGCCCCAGTCGGCGGGACGACCACCGCGAGCACCGCCGACGCCGCGAGCAGCGCCCGCCGGTAGCGGGGCAGCGCGCGGGTGGCGGCGAGCGGGATCAACCCCCACAGCACGTACCACGGGTGCACGACGGGCCCGAGCAGCACGACCGCGCCCAGCCCGGCCGCCATGCCGGTGATCGGGTCGAGCCTGCCGCGGTACACCGTCCACAGCAGGCGCGCGCAGAGCACCGCCGCGATGGCCAGGCCGACCCCGCGGAACAGCGAAAGGACGGCCGTGGTGTGGTCGCCCAGCCCCCCCAGGATGCCGATCTGGCCGCCGATGAGGCCCAGGTCGGTGGTGGCCGACATCCACGACAAGATCAGCGTGGGCACGGTGAGCGTGGTGGTCCAGCCCAGCCCGACGCCCGTGCCCACCGACAGTGGTGCGTAGATGACCACCGTGACCGCGGCGAGCACCCCGGCGACGGCGGCCACGTCCCGCACCCGCCCCCCGAGCCGCCGGGCCTGGTGCAGCCCGAGGAAGCCGAGCACCAGCAGGGCGGGCAGCTTCACCGCCGAGGCGCAGACGATCAGGAAGGCCCCGCCGAGCAGGTATGGATCGAGCAGCCGGGGAGCCGCCCGCAGCCCCAGCTCCATCCCGGCGAGCATGAGCCCGATCATGAGCGCCTCGTTGTGGACGCCGCTGATGAGGTGGAAGAGGACGAGCGGGTTGCCGACGCCGAGCCACAGGGCGAGCCCGACGTCCATCCCGCAGCGCCGGGCCAGGCGCGGCAGCGTCCAGATGATGAGGGCGAGGCCTGCCAGCGCCAGCACGCGGTAGGCGAAGATGCCGAGCACGACGTCGTTGCCGGTGAGCGCGGTGATGCCGCGCCCGACGACGAGGAAGAGCGGGCCGTACGGGGCGGGCGTGTCGCGCCAGATCGTCGGGATCGAGCGGACGAGCGGGTCGTCGATGCCCAGGCCGCCCGCGGGGCCGAACACGTAGGGGTCGATGCCGCGGGCGAGCTCGGCGCTCTGCGCGAGGTAGCTGTAGACGTCGCGGGAGAACAGCGGCGGAGCGATGGCCAGCGGCACCGCCCACGTGGCCGTGGTGCGCGCCAGCTGCGCGATCGTGGGAGCGGGCGCGACGGCACCGTGGAAGCGCAACATCTTGGCCACCCACAGCCACGCGAGCACCATCAGCACGATGCCCGCGTAGGTGACGGCGATGGCGAGCGTGACGTTGCGGCTCGGGAGCCCGATCAGCCGCAGCCCGAACCCGGGGTTGGGGATCGGCAGCGCGCCGGCCCCGAGTCCGCCCACGGTCATCAGCAGAGCGGCGACCAGGCCGAGCCGCCGCGCACGTCGGCTGGGATCGGGCGCGGTGGCGTGGAGGACGGACGGCGGCGCCCCGTCCAGCTGCGGTGCCACCATGTCGGAAAGCGTAGCGAGCCGGCCGGAAGCCGCTGCGCGGAGCCGGCCCCGTGACCACGCTCACCTTGATGACCCCCGCCTTTGCCCGCCGTCACCAAATACGCAACACTGGTGTTGTGAAAAGCGAACTCGGCACGCGTGAGGCGGTGGCGCGCCTGCTCATGGAGCAGGGGCCGGTCACGGCCGCCGCGGTCGCGTCCGCGTTGCGGCTGTCGGGCCCCGCCGTCCGCCGCCACATCGACGCGTTGATCGCAGGCGGTGAGGCCGAGGTGCGCGCCGCGTCCGGCCGCGCCCGCCGGGGCCGGGGCCGTCCCGCCAAGCTCTACCTGCTCACCGACGCGGGGAGAGCCCGCTTCGGCCACGGCTACGACGACCTCGCCGTTGCCGCCTTGCGCTACCTCGCCGAGCACGCCGGGGCCGCGGCGGTGCACGATTTCGCCGCGCACCGGGTCGAGGAGCTGCTCGGTGACGGCGCCGCGCTGGTCGCCGCGGCCGATGGCCCGTACGCGAGGGCGGAAGCGCTCGCCGACGTGCTCACCGCGCGCGGCTACGCCGCCCAGATGCGCGAGGCGGGTGCGGGCGTGCAGCTGTGCCAACATCACTGCCCGGTCGCGCACGTCGCCGCCGAGTTCCCGGCGCTGTGCGAGGCCGAGACGCAGGCGTTCGCCGAGCTTCTGGGTACGCACGTGCAGCGGCTGGCCACCATCGCCCGCGGCGACGCGGCGTGCACCACCCACGTTCCACTGGATGTTCCCGTCACGATCCCGAGAGGGAGGCAGTCCGTATGACGACCGCTCCTGAGTCGCTCACCCAGGAGGAGACGCTCGCGACGCTCGGCCGGTACGACTTCGGTTGGGCCGACCCGGACGCCGCCGGTGCCACCGCACGACGCGGCCTGTCGGCCGACGTCGTAGCAGACATCTCCGCCCTGAAGAACGAGCCGCGGTGGATGCTCGAGTTCCGCCTCAAGGCGCTCGACATCTTCGAGCGCAAGCCCATGCCGCGCTGGGGCTCCGACCTGTCGGGCATCGACTTCGACAACATCAAGTACTTCGTGCGCTCCACGGAGAAGCAGGCCGCCACCTGGGACGACCTGCCCGCCGACATCAAGAACACCTACGACAAGCTCGGCATCCCCGAGGCGGAGAAGGCCCGGCTGGTGGCAGGTGTGGCCGCGCAGTACGAGAGCGAGGTCGTCTACCACCAGATCCGCGAGGACCTGGAGGAGCAGGGCGTGATCTTCCTCGACACCGACACCGGCCTGCGCACGCACCCGGAGCTCTTCAAGGAGTACTTCGGGTCGGTCATCCCGGCGGGCGACAACAAGTTCTCGGCGCTCAACTCGGCGGTCTGGTCCGGCGGGTCGTTCATCTACGTGCCGCCGGGCGTGCACGTCGACATCCCGCTGCAGGCCTACTTCCGGATCAACACGGAGAACATGGGCCAGTTCGAGCGCACGCTGATCATCGTCGACGAAGGCGCGTACGTGCACTACGTCGAGGGCTGCACGGCGCCGATCTACTCGTCCGACTCGCTGCACTCCGCGGTCGTCGAGATCATCGTGAAGAAGGGCGGCCGCTGCCGCTACACCACGATCCAGAACTGGTCGAACAACGTCTACAACCTGGTCACCAAGCGGGCCAAGGCCGAAGCGGGCGCCACCATGGAATGGGTGGACGGCAACCTCGGCTCCAAGGTCACCATGAAGTACCCGGCCGTATGGCTGATGGGCGAGCACGCCAAGGGCGAGGTGCTCTCGATCGCGTTCGCGGGCGAGGGCCAGCACCAGGACGCGGGCGCGAAGATGGTGCACCTGGCGCCGCACACGTCGTCCACGATCATCTCGAAGTCGGTGGCGCGGGGCGGCGGGCGCACGTCCTACCGCGGGCTCGTGCAGGTCAACCCGCGGGCGCACCACTCGCGGTCCACGGTGAAGTGCGACGCGCTGCTGGTCGACACGATCAGCCGCTCGGACACCTACCCCTACGTCGACGTCCGCACCGACGACGTCACGATGGGCCACGAGGCCACCGTGTCCAAGGTGAGCGACGACCAGCTCTTCTACCTGATGAGCCGCGGTCTCACCGAGGACGAGGCCATGGCGATGGTCGTGCGCGGGTTCGTCGAGCCCATCGCGCGCGAGCTGCCCATGGAGTACGCGCTGGAGCTGAACCGGCTCATCGAACTGCAGATGGAGGGCTCTGTCGGATGACCGCCCCGAGATCTTCGGAGCTTGCGGAGAAGGATCGCGGCGTCGCCACGGAAGTCGCTGGGCTCGCGCCCGAGTTGAAGGGCGCCAAGAAGGGCCAGGGCGAGCCGCCGGTTCCCTCGGCGAGCGACCGGTTCACCGCCTACGACGTCGACGCGTTCGAGATCCCCGGCGGGCGCGAGGAGAACTGGCGGTTCACGCCCATGCGCCGCCTGCGGGGCCTGCACAACGGCACCGCGGTCTTCGACGGCACCGCCACGATCACGGTCGAGGGCGCGTCCGCCGAGACGGTGAGCCGCGACGATCCGCGGATCGGCCAGGGCGGCGTGCCCGCCGACCGGGTCGCAGCCGCGGCGTGGTCGGCGTTCCGCGAGGCCACGGTCGTCACGCTCGACGGCACCCCCGCGCCGGTCACGGTCACCGTCACCGGGCCGGGGAGGGCGCGGTCGCCGCGTCACACCTGCAGCTGCGCACCACCCCGCACGCCGAGGCCACGGTCGTGCTCGTGCAGCGCGGCTCCGGCACGCTGGCCGACAACCTCGAGGTCGTGCTGGCCGACGGCTCGCGACTCACGCTGGTCCTCACCGACGAGTGGGCCGACGACGCCGTGCACGTCGGCGCCCACCACTTCGCGCTCGGCCGCGACGCCACCCTGCGGGCCACGTCCGTGGCGCTGGGTGGGGACCTGGTGCGGGTCAGCCCGACGGTCGCCTACCGCGCGCCGGGCGGCGACGCCGAGCTCCTGGGCCTCGGCTTCGCCGACGCGGGCCAACACCTGGAGCAGCGGCTGCTCGTCGACCACGGCGAGCCGCACTGCCGGTCGCGCGTGAACTACAAGAACGCGCTGCAGGGCGATGGCGCCCGCACGGTGTGGATCGGCGACGTGCTGATCCGCAACACGGCCGAGGCCACCGACACCTTCGAGCTCAACCGCAACCTCGTCCTCACCACCGGGGCCCGGGCCGACTCGGTGCCCAACCTGGAGATCGAGACCGGCGAGATCGCGGGGGCCGGGCACGCCAGCGCCACCGGCCGCTTCGACGACGAGCAGCTGTTCTACCTGCAGAGCCGCGGCATCCCCGAGGACGTCGCGCGCCGGCTGGTCGTCCGCGGGTTCTTCGGCGAGATCCTCAGCAAGATCACCATCCCCGAGCTGCGGGAGCGGCTGGAGGCGGCCATCGAGGCCGAGCTCGCCGCCACGAGCATCTGAACGGAGCACGACACTCACATGTCCACCTTGGAGATCAAGGACCTGCACGTCTCCGTGGCCACCGACGACGGCCCCAAGGAGATCCTCAAGGGCGTCGACCTCACGGTCGAGTCCGGCCAGACCCACGCGATCATGGGGCCGAACGGCTCGGGCAAGTCCACGCTCGCCTACGCGATCGCGGGCCACCCGAAGTACGAGGTCACCTCCGGCTCCGTCACGCTCGACGGGCAGGACGTGCTGGCCATGACCGTCGACGAGCGCGCCCGCGCGGGCCTGTTCCTCGCCATGCAGTACCCGGTCGAGGTGCCCGGCGTGTCCATGGCCAACTTCCTGCGTTCGGCCGCCACCGCCGTCCGCGGCGAGGCGCCCAAGCTGCGCACGTGGGTCAAGGAGGTCAAGGGCGCGATGGGCGACCTCGACATCGACCCCGACTTCGCCGAGCGCAGCGTCAACGAGGGCTTCTCCGGCGGCGAGAAGAAGCGCCACGAGGTGCTGCAGCTCTCGCTGCTCAAGCCGAAGTTCGCGATCCTCGACGAGACCGACTCCGGCCTGGACGTCGACGCGCTGCGGGTGGTCTCGCAGGGCGTCAACGCCTACCGGGCCGCCGGCGACGTCGGCGTGCTCCTGATCACGCACTACACCCGGATCCTGCAGCACATCCGGCCCGACGTCGTGCACGTCTTCGCGGGCGGCCGCGTGGTCGAGTCCGGCGGACCGGAGCTGGCCGAAGAGCTGGAGCGCAACGGCTACGAGCGGTTCCGGCGCGCCAACGGCCGCTCTGATGGACGTCACGAAGATCCGGGCGGACTTCCCGATCCTCGCGCGCACGGTTCGCGACGGTAACCGCTGGTCTACCTCGACTCCGGGGCGACGTCGCAGCGGCCGCGCCAGGTCCTCGACGCCGAGCGGGCGTTCCTGGAGCAGCACAACGCGGCCGTCCACCGCGGGGCGCACCAGCTCGCCGAGGAGGCCACCGACGCCTACGAGGCGGCGCGGGCGCGGATCGCCGCGTTCGTGGGCGTGCGCCCCGACGAGGTGGTGTTCACCAAGAACGCCACCGAGGGGGTCAACCTCGTCGCCTACGCGTTCTCCAACGCCGCCACGTTCGGCGGGGACGCGGCGCGGTTCGCGCTCGGGCCGTCCGACGAGATCGTCGTCACCGAACTGGAGCACCACGCCAACCTCGTGCCGTGGCAGGAGCTGTGCCGTCGCACCGGCGCCACGCTGCGCTGGTACCCCGTCACCGACGAGGGCCGCGTCGACCTCGACGCGCTCACGCTGACCGAGCGCACGAAGATCGTCGCCTTCGCCCACCAGTCGAACGTGCTGGGCACGATCCTGCCGGTGGCCGAGCTCGTGGCCCGCGCCCGGGCGGTCGGTGCGCTCACGCTGCTGGACGCCTGCCAGTCGGTGCCGCACATGCCGGTGCACCTCGGTGACCTCGACGTGGACTTCGCGGTGTTCTCCGGGCACAAGATGCTCGGGCCCTCCGGCGTCGGGGTGCTGTACGGGCGCGCCGAGCTGCTCGCCGCGATGCCGCCATTCCTCACCGGCGGTTCGATGATCGAGATGGTGCGGATGGAGGGCTCCACCTACGCCGCGCCGCCGCAGCGGTTCGAGGCGGGTGTGCCGATGACCTCGCAGGCCGTCGGGCTGGGCGCGGCCGTCGACTACCTCACCGACATCGGCATGGACGCGGTGCACGAGCACGAGCTGGAGCTGGTCGATCGGGCCCTGTCGGGGTTGGCCGCGGTGCCCGGCGTCCGGATCGTCGGGCCGCGCACGCTCACCGAACGGGGTGGGGCGGTGGCGTTCGTCGTCGACGGGATCCACGCCCACGATGTCGGCCAAGTGCTCGACGACCGGGGCGTCGCGGTGCGGGTGGGCCACCACTGCGCCTGGCCGCTGCACCGGCGGTTCGGAATCACCGCCACCGTGCGGGCGTCATTCCATGTGTACTGCACGCCCGAGGAGGTCGACGCGTTGGTGGACGGGGTGCGGGCGGCCCGTGAGTTCTTCGGAGTCAGCTAGTGCAGCTCGAGCAGATGTACCAGGAGATCATCCTGGACCACTACCGCACCCCGCACCGGGCGGGGCTGCGGGAGCCGTTCGACGCCGAGTCGTTCCAGATCAACCCCACCTGCGGCGACGAGATCACACTGCGGGTGCGGCTGGAGGGCGACACCGTGGCCGACGTCTCCTACGAGACGCTCGGCTGCTCGATCAGCCAGGCGTCGGCGTCGGTGCTCACCGACCTCGTGGTCGGGAAGTCGAAGGACGACAGCCTCACCGTGCTGCGCGCGTTCCAGGAGATGGCGCAGGGCCGCGGCCAGGTCGAGCCGGACGAGGACGTGCTCGGCGACGGCGTGGCGTTCGCGGGCGTCGCCCGCTACCCGGCGCGCGTGAAGTGCGCTTTGCTGGGGTGGATGGCTTTCAAGGACGCGCTGGTCCGATCGGAGGAGAAGGCATGAGCGAGACCGACGAGACCGTGGTGCGTGGGGTGGCCGGGATGCCCGAGCCGCCGCCGCAGCGGCAGAAGCCGTCGATCGAGGACCTCGAGGAGGCGATGCGCGACGTCGTCGACCCCGAGCTTGGCATCAACGTCGTCGACCTCGGCCTCGTGTACGGCATCCAGGAGTCCGACGGTGTCGCTGTGATCGACATGACGCTCACCAGCGCGGCGTGCCCCCTCACCGACGTGATCGAGGACCAGGCGCGGGCGGCGCTCGTCGGCGCCCTCGTCGACGACATCAAGATCAACTGGGTCTGGATGCCGCCGTGGGGGCCCGACAAGATCACCGAGGACGGCCGGGAGCAGTTGCGGGCGCTCGGGTTCCGCGTGTAGTCACGACCGTTCCAGCACCCACGGGTGCAGGTGGCGATAGCCCGGCACCGCCACCGGGCGCAGCGGGCGCAGCGCGAAGCGGGGATCGACCGCCAGTGCCTCGACCGTCTCGCGGTCGATCAGCACGGTGTCCGGTCGCGCGTGGCCGGTGAGCCGGGCTGCGATGTTCACGACCTCGCCGTACACGTCCCCGTAGCGCACCAGCGCCGGCCCGGTGGCCAGGCCGATCCGCAACGACGGCAGCGCGGGCTCCGCGCGGACGCGGTCCTGGAGGGCCAGGGCGATCTCCGCGGCGTCGCCGACGTCGTCGGCCACGAAGAGCACCTCGTCGCCGATGGTCTTGACGATCCGCCCCCGGCCTTCGGCGATCACCTCGGTGGTGCTCGACCCGAAGCGCTCGATCATCTCCGCCAGGTCGGTGGTGGAGCGCCGCCGCGTCGTGCGGGTGAAGCCGACCATGTCCGCGAAGCCCACGGGCAGGCGCACCCGACCGTCCGGGTCCGCGGTGACCAGCATCCGCGCGACGGTCGCGGCCAGGTGGCGCCGCCACACGTAGCTCTGCGGCTCCTCCAGGACGGGAAGCACCGTCTGGGCCACGCCCGGCGCCTGCCCGGGACCGATCGGGGCTCCGTCCGCCTCGATCAGGCGTTTGAGCATGCCGACCTGCCATTCGGCCAGCCGGGACATCGACTGGGCGGTGGCCCGGGCGACCGCCTCCCGGACATCCGGGTCGAGGAAGCCCGCCTCGGTGAGGCCGGTCATGAGCCGGGCGGCGGCCAGGTCGCGGTCGGTGAAGAGCACGGCATCGTCGGGCGCCTCGGGGAAGCCGAGGGAGCGCCAGAGCCGTCGGCCCTCGTCGACGTCCAGCCCGGCGGCCGCGGCGAGCTCCATGCGCGTGTAGCGGCGAGGCCCACCGAGGATGGCGGGCAGTCCTCGCGTCCGCCGCGCCCTCCCGTCGATGGCCGCCCGCGTTGCCAACGGGCGACCCGCATCGCGGTCGGGAGCGCCGCCGCGGCGCCCACGGGACCCGCCTGCTGGCGGCCACCGCGCCGCCAACGGGCCCACCCCACCCGCTCCGCATGCCGGGAAGCGCTGCCCGCGTGGGTCGGAGGCGCCGCCGTGTGGATCGGGAACGCAGCCGCGTGGGTCGGGGCGCGGCCGTGTGGATCGGGAACGCAGCCGCGTGGGTCGGGGGCGCGGCCGTGTGGATCGGGAACGCAGCCGCGTGGGTCGGGGGCGCGGCCCGTGTGGATCGGGAACGCGGCCGCGTGGATCGGGAACGCAGCCGCGTGGGTCGGGGCGCGGCCGTGTGGATCGGAGGGCGCCACCGCGCGGTTGGGAGTCTCGACATGCGCTCTCAGCGCGCCGTCGGCAGGGCCGGGGCCGGGCGGCGGAACGCCGGTCCGACGAGTCGGCGGCGCAGCGGCGCGTCGGCCCGGCTGAAGAGGGCGCCCATCGCGGCGAGATGGCCTGCGAGGTCGTCCCGTCCGGAAAGGTAGGCGCGGCGGTGGCGTTCGGGCAGGGCGAAGAAGGTTTCGAAGAACGCGGGGACGGCGTCGGGGGGCATGCGCAGGAGGGCTTCCAGACCGATCCGCCGGAGCCGGTGCACGGCGAGTGCGCGGGTGGGCCAGATCCGGCGGCGGGCGGCGGGTACGCCACCGGTGGCCAGGGCCTCGGCCACCGGTCCGGCGAGCCGCAGCGCGTCGGCGACGCTGAAGCCGGTGGCCGGGTGCACGAGCGGGGCGGCGGCGCCGAAGCCGAGCACGCCGGGTGTCGTGTGTCGGGGCCGGTCGACGGGAAACCGGACGGGTTCGACGCGAGCGTCGGCGGGTGGGGTGATGCCGTGGCGGGCGAGCCGCGCAGCCAGGCGGCGGCGCAGGACGGGCAGCGGCAGACCGGGGCGGCGGGCGAGCGAGGTCTCCTCCAGCAGCATGGCGTCATCGCCGAGCGGGACGGCGTAGAGGAAAGTCGGCCACCCGGGCTCGCCGTGGTCGGGGCGCCAGTCCATGAAGAGCGCCTCGCCCGGCCCGACGAGCGGCGCGGCGGTGGCGGCGTCCACCACGACGCCGTAGGCGGTCTGCTCGGCGGCCACAGCCCGCGCGTGCCCCGGCCGAGGCCCGTCCACTCGGTCCCGTTCGGCGGGGGGCCCGGCGCCGCCCTCCGGGTGCGGGCCGCCGCCGAGCGGGGCCCGGTGGCCGCCCGCGTCGACGATCGCGCGGGCATCGAGCCCGGTGCCGTCGGCGAGCAGCAGCGTCGATGCCGCGCCTCCGCCGTCCGACGCCCCGCCGTCGTCGGCCCGGGCGGCGCGCCCGCGAGATGAGCTGGTCGGCGCGCCCCGCGACCACGCGCACCCCGGCCGCGGCGACACGCGCGTCCAGGTGAGCCCGTAACGCGGGCACGTCGAGCACGGCATAGGTGCGATCGAGGGCGTGGGCGGTGTGAGCGATGACCCGCCCCCGAGCCGTGGCGGCGGGCGCAGGCAGACCTGCGGGCAGCTCGTCGAGCCACGCGGCGTAGGTCGCCCGCCACGGGGCCTCGGGGGTGGGGTCGACGAGCGTCGTCGCCAGCCCCTGTGACCCGCACTCGGCGGCCAGCGCCCGGCCCGCGGGCCCGCCGCCGACGACGAGCACGTCGATCACGGCCGCCAGTATGCGCGCGTCCCACCCCCGCACGCCGAGCCCGGGTCTGGCCACGGTGAGTCCCGCGTTTCGGCACGGTGAGTTCGGCATCGGTTCACACCACGCGCCCGTGATCGCCGTTTGCGCGACATTCCGTGCACCACCGCACGAAATGTCGCCCAACTGGCGATCATGGCGCGGGGTGCGCGGGGTGCGCGGGGTGCGCGGGGTGCGCGGGGTGCGCGGGGTGCGCGGGGTGTGCGGGGTGCGCGGGGTGCGCGGTCGGTCGGCCCCGCGCTGCGGCGATAGCCTGCGCGGCGTGGACGACGAGGCGCGGTCGGGGCGGCGGTCATGGGTCGCCGAGTCCGGGGCGGGCCTCGCGACCAGCCCGTTTCGGGTCGACCGCGACCGGATCGCCGCCTCGCCGTTCTTCGCTCGCCTCGCGGGCGTCACGCAGGTCGTCAGCCCGGCCGGTGCGGGGCTGCTGGTGCACAACCGGCTGACGCACAGCCTGCAGGTGGCGCAGGTCGCCCGGGCGATCGCCGAGCGCCTGGCGTGCGACCCGGTGGTCGGCGAGTTGGGCGGCTGCGACCCGGATGTCGTCGAGGCCGCGGCGCTGGCCCACGACCTCGGCCATCCGCCTTTCGGCCATCTCGGGGAGCAGGTGCTCGACCGCGTGTCCCGCGAGCGCCTCCGCCTTCCCGACGGGTTCGAGGGCAACGCGCAGAGCTTCCGCATCGTCACGACCATCGATCTGCACGGCCCCAGCGGCACCGGGCTCGACCTCACCGCCGCGGTGCGCGCCGCCCTCCTCAAGTACCCCTGGAGCCGCCGCGGCTACCCGGATCCGCACCCGTCGGCCGCCCTGCTGCCGCCGCGCGGTGGCGGCCCGCTGCCCGGCGCGCCCGCCGCGGGATCGGCCAAGTTCTCCGCCTACTCCACGGAGCTCGACGACCTCACCGACTGCCGCGCGGCGTTCCCGGTCGGCTCCTGGCAGCAGACCGTGGAGGCCGCGGTCATGGACACCGCCGACGACATCGCCTACGCCATCCACGATCTCGAGGACTTCCACCGCGTCGGCGTGCTGCAGCAGGCCGGGGTGGCCGCCGAGCTGACGGGCTGGGTCAAGCACGCCGGGGGCGCGGGCGTCTCCGGCCCCGGGTCGGACCTGGAGCGGCTGCGGCGGCGACTGCGCGACAAGGACGCCTGGGCCTACGCCGACGACGCGTTCCGCGCGGCCGTGGACCGGGTCCGCGACGACCTGGTCGACGGGCTGCTCGCCGTGCCGTTCGACGGGTCGATGGCGGGGGAGCGGGCGGTCGCGGAGTTCTCGGCGCGTTGGACGTCGCGCCTCGTGGCGGGCGTGACCGTGGACCGGAACCCGCCCGTGCGCTCGGCTCACGTGGCGTTGGCGACCGCGCAGTGGCACGAGGTGGCGGTGCTCAAGTTCGTGCACCAGCGCTTCGTGCTGCGCCGCGCGGATCTCGCCTCCCACCAGCGCGGACAGGCGACCGTGCTGGTCGCGCTGGTGGAGGCGTTGACGGCGTGGCTCGCCGAGGACGGCGACGGGCCCCGGCTGCCGCCACGCCTGCACGACCTGGTCGAGCTCTCCCGGGCCGAGCTCGGCGCCACCGCACCGGCCCGCGGCCGCGCGGTCGTCGACTACGTCGCATCGCTCACCGACGGCCAGGCCACGGCGCTCCTGGACGTGCTGACCGGCCGGTCCAGCCGCCTGTGGACCGACGCCCCGATCCTGTAGGTCGTGCGCGGAAACGAGTGCTCCAGCACTCGTTTCCGCGCACAGGCTTTAGCCGAGCGTGCCGGTGGCGAGGATCCCACCGTCCACCCGGACGGTCTCGCCGGTGATCCACGACGCCTTGTCCGACACGAGGAAGCCGACCAGCGCGGCGACGTCCTCCGGGGTCCCGAGCCGCTTCATCGGGTACGCGGCGCTGACCTTGTCCTCGCCTTCCGCGTAGAGCGCGGCGGCGAACTTCGTCTTCACGACGGCGGGCGCGACGGCGTTCACCCGGATCGAGGGGCCCAGCTGCCAGGCCAGCTCTTCGGTCAGCCGGATGACCGCGGCCTTGGACGCGCCGTACGCCGCGATCACGCCGGTGGAGCGCAGCCCGCCGACGGACGCGAGGTTGACGATCGAGCCGCCGTGCTCGGCCATCCACGCCCGGTACGCGAGCTGGACGTACGCGATCATCGACACGACGTTGATGTCGAAGATCTTGCGGATGCCCTCGATGTCGGCGTCCACGAGCGGGCCGTAGACGGGGTTGACCCCGGTGTTGTTGACCAGGATGTCCAGCCGCCCGAACGCCCCCACCGTGCGCTGCACCGACTCCTCGCGGGCCTCGGCCGACCCCGCGTTCCCCGCGACGGCCAGCACCCGGTCCTCCGCCCCGCCTGCGGGCCCCTCCACCAGCTCCTTCGCCGCGGCCGCCAGCTCGTCCGGCTTGCGGGCGGTGATCGTCACCGAGGCGCCCCGGACGAGCAGCTCGGCGGCGATGGCGTGGCCGATGCCGCGGCTGGCGCCGGTGACGAGCGCGGCGCGACCGCTGAGTGAGCCCGTGAGATCCGTCATGACGGCGACCCTACGGCCGAAACGCGCTCGCGCCGACCGGTACTCTTGGCACGTGATCCGGATCGGGTAGCGGCGTTACGTCCAGCGATCCCGCCTGCCCCCAGCCCCCGGAGAAACTCCTTTGATCACCGCCACCGACCTCGAACTGCGGGCCGGGTCCCGCATTCTGCTCGCCGACGCCACGCTGCGGGTGCAGCCCGGCGACCGCATCGGCCTGGTCGGCCGCAACGGCGCGGGCAAGACCACCGCCATGCGGGTGCTCGCGGGTGAGGGCGAGCCCTACGCGGGCGCGGTCGGCGGGTCGGGCGCCGTCGGCTACCTGCCGCAGGATCCGCGCGAGGGCGACCTCACCGTCACCGCCAAAGACCGGGTGCTGTCCGCGCGCGGCCTCGACGAGATGCTCCGCAAGATGGAGAAGGCGCAGTCGGCGATGGCCGAGCTCGTCGACGGCGCGCAGAACGAGCGGGCGGTGCGCGAGTACGGGCGCATCGAGGAGCGCTTCGCCGCGCTCGGCGGGTACGCCGCGGAGAGCGACGCGGCGCGCATCTGCGCCCACCTCGGCCTGCCCGAGCGGGTGCTCGGCCAGCAGATCGCCACGCTCTCGGGCGGCCAGCGCCGTCGGGTCGAGCTGGCCCGCATCCTGTTCGCCGCCTCGGACGGCGGCGGAGTCGGCGGGGGCGGCGGCGCGCCGAGTGCCACCACCCTGCTGCTCGACGAGCCCACCAACCACCTCGACGCCGACTCGGTCACCTGGCTGCGCTCGTTCCTGTCCGCGCACGTCGGCGGCCTCGTCGTGATCAGCCACGACACCGAGCTGCTCGCCGCCGTCGTCAACAAGGTGTGGTTCCTCGACGCCGTGCGCGGCGAGATCGACGTCTACAACATGGACTGGCACCGCTACCTCGAGGCGCGGGCCACCGACGAGAAGCGCCGCCGCCGCGAGCGGGCCAACGCCGAGAAGAAGGCCGCGGTGCTGCACCTGCAGGCGGCCAAGATGGGTGCGAAGGCGACGAAGGCCGTCGCGGCGAAGAACATGGCCCGCCGCGCCGACCAGATGCTCGCCGCGCTGGAGCCGGAGCACAAGCACGACAAGGTGGCGCGAATCCGCTTCCCCGATCCGGCGCCGTGCGGGCGCACGCCGCTCACCGCGGAAGGGCTGTCGAAGGCGTTCGGCTCGCTGGAGGTCTTCTCCGGCGTCGACCTGGCCGTCGACCGCGGCGCCAAGGTCGTGGTGCTCGGGCTGAACGGCGCGGGCAAGACCACGCTGCTGCGCCTGCTCGCCGGGGCGGAGACGCCCGACGCGGGCGAGGTGGTGGCGGGCCACGGGCTGCGCACCGGCTACTTCGCCCAGGAGCACGACACGCTCGACATGGACGCCACCGTCTGGGAGAACGTGCGCCACGCCGCGTCGGACGCGCCCGAGCAGCAGCTGCGCAACCTGCTCGGCTCGTTCATGTTCACCGGCCCCCAGCTCGACCAGCGGGCGGCCACCCTGTCCGGCGGCGAGCGCACCCGGCTCGCGCTCGCCGGGCTCGTGTCCAGCTCCGCCAACGTGCTGCTGCTCGACGAGCCCACCAACAACCTCGACCCGGCCAGCCGCGCCCAGGTGCTCGACGCGCTGCGGCGGTTCGCGGGCGCGGTCGTGCTGGTCACGCACGATCCCGGCGCGGTCGAGGCGCTCACACCGGACAAGGTCATCGTGCTGCCGGACGGCACCGAGGATCTGTGGTCCTCCGACTACCTCGACCTCGTGCAGCTGGCCTGATCGGACGATCCGGCCGGGATGGTCACCACCCGATCGCATCGCCCGCCTGGAGTGTGCTGGGTCACACCGTCGCAGGTCGAAGGTCTCTCGTCCCCGTCCGGAGTGATCGGAGAGTGGCGACGGGGTGACGGGCCGGTGATCAAACGGAGGCAATGATCACCCGAGTGCGTGATCCATTCGGCGGAACCGTTCACCGATCTTCGAAAAGATCTCCTGGTCCCGGCCCCATCGGGTGGACGATCATTGCCGCACCCGGGCCTGACCGGCCTGGACCAGGGAGTTCGATGATCTGGAGGGGACGACTGCTGTGGCCGATCTGAAGAAGGGGGCGCGCATCACCGGCGCGCAGCGCGAGAAGCTCGCCACCGACCTGAAGAAGAAGTACGAGAAGGGCGCCAGTATTCGCGCCCTCGCCGAGTCGACGGGCCGGTCCTACGGCTTCGTGCACCGGGTCCTGTCCGAGACCGGCGTTACGCTTCGGGGTCGCGGCGGGGCCACCCGCACGAAGAAGAAGTAGGTACCGCCGGGAAGCACGGCCGGACTCCCGCGCGTTGGCACCTCCGTCGAGAGGAGAGCGCGTGGACAGGCCGCTCGGGATGCTGCGGAGCGTCGCCCACGGGGTTGACGCCCCCCGTTCGATCAAGAAGGGGACGATCCCGCGCATCTGGCGCTTCGCCGCCCCGTACCGCCGTGGTCTGGTCGCCTTCCTGCTGTTCACCGTCGTCTCGTCCGTTGTCGGTGTGATCACGCCGATCCTCGCGGGTCGGGTCGTGGACACGATCGTGGCGCGCGGGGACGCTGCCGTCGCAGCCGCCACCGTGGTGGGGCTGGCCGGGGGCATCGCCGCGCTCGCGATCATCGAGGCGGTCAACGGCCTCGCCACGCGCTGGTTCTCCTCGCGCATCGGCGAGGGGCTGATCGCCGACCTGCGTCGTGCCGTGTACGCGCACGTCCAGACGATGCCGGTCGCGTTCTTCACCCGCACGCGCACCGGCGCGCTGGTCAGCAGGCTCAACAACGACGTGATCGGGGCGCAGTCGGCGATCACCTCGACGTTGGCGAGCGTCGTGTCCAACATCATCCAGTTGACGCTCGCGGTGGCCGTGATGATCACGTTGGCCTGGCAGGTCACCGTCCTCGCGCTCGTCCTGCTCCCGATCTTCGTGATCCCGGCCCGGCGCATGGGGCGGCGGATCGCCGACCTGCGCCGCGAGGCCGCCGACCTCAACGCGGGCCTGTCCAACCAGATGACCGAGCGCTTCTCCGCGCCCGGCGCCACGCTGGTCAAGCTGTTCGGACGCCCCGACGACGAGATCGCCGAGTACGCCGACCGCGCGGTGCGGATCCGCGATATCGGGGTGCGCACCGCGATGGTGTCGCGGGTGTTCGTCACCGCGCTGTCGCTGGTGTCGGCGCTGGCCCAGGCATTGATCTACGGCCTCGGCGGGTGGCTCGCCGTCACCGGGCGGATCGAGGCGGGCACCGTCGTCACCCTCGCGCTGCTGCTCACCCGGCTCTACTCACCCATGACCGCGCTCGCGAACGCCCGCGTCGACGTCATGACCGCGCTGGTGTCGTTCGAGCGCGTCTTCGAGGTGCTCGACCTCCCCCCGATGATCACCGAGCGGCCGGGCGCCCGCGCGTTGCCCGCCGGGCCGATCGGCGTGCGCCTCGCGGGCGTGCGGTTCACGTACCCGCGCGCCGACCAGGTCTCGCTGGCCTCGCTGGAGGAGGTCGCCGTGCTCGACCAGCGCGGCGGCGAGGAGGTGTTGCACGGCATCGACCTGGAGGTGGGCCCCGGGCGCCTGCTCGCGCTCGTCGGGCCGTCCGGCGCGGGCAAGTCGACGATCGCGGCGCTCGTCCCGCGGCTCTACGACGTCGACGAGGGCGCGGTCGAGCTGGCAGGCATCGACGTGCGCGACCTGACGTTCGCGGCCGTTCGGGGCGCGGTCGGCGTCGTCACCCAGGACGGACACCTCTTCCACGACACGATCGCCGCCAACCTGCGCTACGCCGCCCCGGGCGCGACCGACGCCGAGCTGATCCACGCCTTGCATCGCGCGCGGCTCGGTGAGGTGCTTGCGGCGCTGCCCGACGGCCTGGACACCGTGGTCGGGGAGCGCGGCTACCGGCTCTCGGGCGGCGAACGGCAACGTCTCACGATCGCCCGCCTGCTGCTGGCCCGGCCCCGCGTGGTCATCCTCGACGAGGCCACCGCGCACCTGGACTCCGAGTCGGAGGTCGCGGTGCAGGAGGCGTTGGTCGAGGCCCTCGACGGGCGCACGGCGATCGTCATCGCCCACCGGCTCTCCACGATCCGGGCCGCCGACGAGATCGTCGTCGTCGAGCACGGCCGGATCGTCGAGCGCGGCACGCACGCTGGCCTCCTCAAGGCAGGTGGCCGATACGCCGGGCTCTACCGCACGCAGTTTGCCCATGAGGAACGACTCGTCGGCGGGCCGCCTGCGGCATAGGCTGCCGGGATGCCCGAAGCATCCCGGCCGGACTTCGTCCTCGACGAGCAGCTCTGTTTCGCACTGCACACGGCGTCGCGTGCGATGACTGGCTGCTACCGGCCGCTGCTCGACAGCATCGGCCTCACCTACAGCCAGTACGCGGTGATGCTCGTGCTCTGGGAGCAGGACAGCCTGACGCTCGGCACGCTGTGCGGCAGGCTGCAGCTCGACACCGGCACCCTCTCGCCGCTGCTCAAGCGGCTGGAGGCCGAGGGCATGGTCGTGCGGCGCCGACGTCCGGAGGACGAGCGGACGGTGCAGATCACGCTCACCGAGCGGGGACGCGGGCTGCGCGCGCAGGCCGCGGCGATCCAGGCGCAGGTGCAGGAGGCGACCGGGATGCGGCCGGCCGAGCTGGTGGCGCTGCGCGACGACCTGCACGCGCTGGCCGCGCGGCTGCGGGCGGCGCACCTCGTGCCGGAGCCGGTGTGAGGGGCGGCCCCGTGGCCGTCACCGCACTAGGTCTTCTGCGACACCGACCGCCGCCGCACTGAGGATTCGACGACGTCGAGCGCCGGTCCGAGGTCGTCGGCCGGGAGGCCCATCGCCAGGTGCGAGATCAGGCCCTCCAACACGAGCTCGAGGTACTGGGCGAGCACGGCCACGGGCACGTCGTCGCGCAACGCGCCCGCGCGCGACTGCCGCTCGAGCCGCTCACGCGTCGCCAGGGTGAGCGCCGCGGAGTGGGCCCGGAAGCGTTCCCGGAACGGCAGGTCGGTGCGCAGGCGACGCGACACCTCCAGCCGCGTGCCAAGCCAGCTGTGCTCCCCGTTCGGGTCGGCCAGCAGGTCGCGCATCACCTGCACGAGGCCCTGCTCGGCGACCACGTCGGCCATCCGCCGGGCGTCCTGTTCGGCGAGCGCGAGGAACAGCGTGTCCTTGTCGCCGAAGTGGTGGAAGATCGCGCCCCGGGACAGCCCGACGGCCTGCTCGAGCCTGCGGACGGTGGCGCCTTCGTAGCCGTACGCGGCGAAGCACGCCCGCGCGCCGTCCAGAATCTGCTGCCGTCGCGCCGCGAGCCGGTCGGTGCTGACGCGGGGCACGTCCGCGATCTTAACCCGGTGGGTGGGCGCCATGACCGTCCGCCGAACCCTGTGCGCGTCCCGCCGCGCGCGGGTAGCGTTCTCGGGCGTGACTTCTCACGCCGGTCCCATCGCTACCGCGGCGGACCAGCCGGAGCAGGGCGGCGAGGCGGCTGTACTGCACGATCGCGCAGCGGCCGAGGCCTACGTCGCGTCCGTCTGCTTCAAGCACGGACCCCCGCGCCTCGCCGGTGTTGAGCTGGAGTGGCTGGTGCGACCCCCGTCCTCCGGCAGGCTCACGGCCGCTACGCTCGCCGCTGCGCTGGGCAGGCACTGCCCGGTCGCTCTCGACCCGTCATCCCCCGCCGATCCGCTGCCCGGCGGCTCCCTCGTCACCGTGGAGCCCGGCGGCCAGATCGAGCTCGCCAGCCCGCCGCTTCCCGACCTCGCCGGGCTGCTCGACACCGCGTCCGCCGACGCCGACGCGCTGCATCACCGGATTGCCGCCGCAGGACTTGCCGTCGAGGGCCGGGCCGCCGCTCCCGAAGGTCCGCCGCACCGCATCCTGGAGCTGCCCCGCTACCGCGCGATGGAGCAGTCGTTCGACCGCATCGGCCCCCACGGCCGCAGCGCCATGTGCTCCACGGCCGCCGTCCAGGTGTGCGTCGACGCGGGGGCGCGCACCGCCGTCGCCGCGCGATGGGCCGCCGTGCACGCGCTCGGCCCGGTGCTGCTGGCTGCGTTCGCGAACTCGCCCCGCATGCACGGGCGGCGCACCGGCTGGAAGTCCACGCGCTGGGCGGCTTGGATGCACGCTGATCCCACGCGCACCGCGCCGCCCGCCGATCCCGATCCCGCCGACCCGGCGGCGGCCTGGGCGCGGCGTGTGCTGGACGCGCCGGTGCTGTGCGTGCGGAGGCCTGGCGGCTGGCTCGTGCCCGACAGCCTCACGTTCGCGGGGTGGCTGCGCGGCGGCCTCCCGAGCCCGCCGACGCTCGCCGACCTCGACTACCACGTCTCCACGCTGTTCCCGCCGGTGCGGCCGCGCGGGCACCTGGAGGTGCGCTACTGCGACATGCAGCCGGGCAAGCGGTGGGTGCTGCCCGTCGCCGTGCTGACGGCGCTGCTCGCCGAGCCCAGCACGATCGATGTCGTCCGCGACATCTGCGCCCCCGCGCGCACCCGATGGGTCTCGGCGGCCCGCCACGGGCTCGGCGACCGGGTACTCGCCCAGGCGGCCGTCCAGGTGTTCGAACTGGCCGCCGCCCGCCTGCCCGATCTCGCCGCGCCGACGTGGCTCGTCGACGAGCTCGTCGTCATGACCGATCGGCTCGTCCGGCATGGCCTGTGCCCCGCCGACGAGCCGGAAGGAGCCTCCCTGTGACCGCCGAGACCACCACCCGTTCCCCCGAGACCCTCCGCACCCGCATCGCCGATCTGCTCACCGCTTCGCGCGCCCGCAGCACGGCGCTCACCGACGCCGTCGACGAGACCGACCTCGTCGCCCAGCACTCGCCGCTGATGTCGCCGCTGGTCTGGGACCTCGCGCACATCGGCAGCCAGGAGGAGCTGTGGCTGGTGCGCGACGTGGGCGGCCGCGCGCCGCTGCGGCCCGACATCGACGGTCTGTACGACGCGTTCCGGCACTCGCGGTCCAGCCGCGTCGAGCTGCCGCTGCTCACGCCCGCCGAGACCCGCGCCTACGTCGCTGAGGTGCGCGACAAGGCGCTCGACGTGCTGAGCCGCAGCCCGATGAACGGCCGCAGGCTCACCACCGACGGCTTCGCGTTCGGCATGATCGTCCAGCACGAGCAGCAGCACGACGAGACGATGCTCGCCACCCACCAGCTCCGGGCGGGCGCCCCGGTGCTCACGGCGCCGCCACCGCCGCCGGGCCGCCCGCTGCCCGCGCGGTCCGTGCTCGTCCCGGCGGGGCCGTTCACCATGGGCACCTCCACCGAGCCGTGGGCGCTGGACAACGAGCGGCCCGCGCACGCCGTCGACCTGCCCGCGTTCCGGATCGCCACCGTGCCCGTCACCAACGGGGAGTACGCCGAGTTCGTCGACGCGGGCGGCTACCGCGACCCCCGCTGGTGGACCGATGCGGGCTGGCGGCACCGCACCGAGGCCGCGCTCGTCGCGCCCGCCTTCTGGGCCCGCGACGCGGACGGCACGTGGTGGCGGCGGCGCTTCGGCGTGGTGGAGCCGGTGCCGCTCGACCAGCCGGTGGTGCACGTGTGCGCGCACGAGGCCGACGCGTACGCCGCGTGGGCGGGCGCCCGGCTGCCCACCGAGGCGGAGTGGGAGAAGGCGGCGCGCCACGATCCGGCGACCGGCACGTCGCGCCGCTTCCCTTGGGGTGACGCCGACCCGACCCCCGCGCACGCCAACCTCGGGCAGCGCCACCTCGCGCCCGCCCCGGTGGGGGCCTACCCGGCAGGCGCGTCGCCGTTGGGGGTCGAGCAGCTCATCGGCGACGTGTGGGAGTGGACTTCCTCGGGCTGGCACCCCTATCCCGGCTTCACGGCGTTCCCGTACCGCGAGTACTCCGAGGTGTTCTTCGGCGGCGACTACCGCGTGCTGCGCGGTGGCTCGTTCGGCGCCGACCCGGCCGTCGTCCGCGCCACCTTCCGCAACTGGGACCACCCGGTCCGCCGGCAGATCTTCGCGGGGTTCCGGCTGGCCTGGGACGCCTGAGCGGTGTGCCGTCACCTGGCCTACCTGGGGCCGCCGACCACGCTGTCGGCGCTGGTGCTGGAGCCGCCGCACGGGCTGCTGCGGCAGTCCTACGCTCCCGCCGACATGCGCGGCGGCGGCACGATCAACGCCGACGGGTTCGGCGTGGGCTGGTTCCCGGGGGACGAGGCCGTCCGCTACCGCAGCGCCGCCCCGCTCTGGTCCGACGCGGTGTTCGCCGACCTGGCCCGGGTGACGTCGACGGGCGCCGCGCTGGCCGCGGTGCGCTCGGCCACCGTCGGCATGCCCGTCACCGCGGACGCGGCGGCCCCGTTCGCCGAGGGTCGCTTCTTGTTCAGCCACAACGGCGTGGTCCGCGGCTGGCCCGGCTCGGTGGCGGCGCTCGCGGCCACGCTGCCGGTGACCGACCTGCTCACCCTCGACGCCCCCACCGACGCGGCGCTGCTGTGGGCGCTGGTGCGCCATCGCCTCCGCGCGGGCAAGGACGGGGCCGACGCGCTCGTCGACGTGGTGGTCGAGGTCGCCGCGGCCGCGCCGGGCTCGCGGCTGAACCTGCTGCTCACCGACGGTGTGACCGTCTGGGCCACCGCGTGGGACCACGCCCTGTCGGTGTGGACGCCACCGGGGCGCGCGTACGTCGCATCCGAACCCTTCGACGCCGACCCCGGATGGACCGGGGTCCCCGAACGACACCTCGTGGTGGCCCGCCCCGGCGAGCACCACCTGATCCCACTGGGAAATCCATGAGCGAGCGTGCAAGTGAAGCATCGACCCGGAGCGCGGGCGTCCTCGACATCCACCTCACCGACGACGACGCCGAGGCCGCACTCGCCGCCGACGCCCGCGCGGGTCTGACCGCCCGCCCGAAGAGCCTGCCGCCGAAGTGGTTCTACGACACCCGCGGTAGCGAGCTCTTCGAGGAGATCACCCGGCTCCCCGAGTACTACCCCACGCGCACCGAGCGGGCCCTGCTGGAGCGCGCCGTCGACGAGATCGCGGCGCTCGCGCGGGCCGACACCCTCGTCGAGCTGGGCTCCGGCTCTTCGGAGAAGACCCGGCTGCTGCTCGACGGGCTCCGCCGCGCGGGCGGGCTCACCACCTACGTGCCCCAGGACGTGAGCGCGTCGGCGCTGCGGGCCGCGATGGACGCGCTCGCCCCCGACTACCCGGGGCTCGCGCTGCACGGGGTGGTCGGCGACTTCACCCGGCACCTCGACCGGCTGCCCGGGGGCCAGGACGGCCGACGGATCATCGCGTTCCTCGGCGGCACGATCGGCAACCTGCCCCCCCGCGACCGGGCCGCGTTCCTCACCACGCTGCGCGGCGTGCTGCGGCCGGGGGAGCGGCTGCTGCTGGGCACGAGCATGGTCGTCGACGTGCCGACCATGGTGGCGGCCTACGACGACGCGCAGGGCGTCACGGCCGCGTTCAACCGCAACGTCCTGCGCGTGCTCAACCGGGAGATGTCGGCCGACTTCGCCGTCGACGCGTTCGACCACCACGCGCTGTGGGACGCGCGGCACGAGTGGATCGAGATGCGGCTGCGGGCCAGGCGGCCGATGACCGTCCGCGTCGCGGCCCTCGACCTCACCGTGCCGTTCGCCGAGGGGGAGGAGCTGACCACCGAGACCTCGGCGAAGTTCCGGCCCGGCGGCGTGCGCGGCTGGCTGGAGGCCACCGGGTACGAGATCACCCGTACCTGGACCGACGAGCGCGGCCGCCACGCCCTCACCCTCGCGACGGCGGCATAGGTTCGGCCCGGCCCCCGGCACCTGAGTCGGCTGCGCCCCTGCTGGCAGCACTCACGCAGCCCGGTGGCGGAGCCCACTGGCCCGACTTTCGCCCGCGGTGGCGCCCCGACTGCGCCCCGGGGGGCCGGTGGCACCACCCCCCGGTGGCGCCACCGGCGCCCCCGGTGGGTCCCTTGCACCCGTGGCGCACCGCGCCCGGTGCAGCGGCACTGCGCAACCCTCCAGGGCACTGCGCACCCGTTCGGTGGGGTGCGCAGTGGCTGTTGGGGGTGCGCGGTCTGCCCGGCCCGTCCCGCCGCCCACCACCACCTCCACGGGCCGTGATCACCGGTTCGGGCTGATTCCGGCCGGATATGGCCCGGTTTCGCACCGAAGTGGCGATCATGGCGGGGTGCGCGGGCCGGCGTGGGTGGGCAGGCGGACAGGACCGGGCGGGCGCGTGATCAGGCGGCGGGCACCCGGTCCAGGAAGCCGAGGACGCTCGTGATCAGCCCGGCGTCGTCGAGGGTGACGACGTCGAAGCCGACGACGGGCGCCTCACCCGCGCCGTCCGGCCCGAGCGCCCAGGTGAAGCGGGCCTGGCCGTGGTGGCCGTCGACCGGCCCGGCGAGCCCGAACGTCCAGCCCGCGAACTGCTGGTGCGCGCCGCCGATCAGCTCGGCGATCGCGTCGCGGCCGGACACGTCGGCGAGCGGGTCGGTGTAGGTCGCCTCCGGGGCGAACACGGCCGCCACCGCCTCCTTGCGCTCGGCGGCGTCGCGGGTGTTCCAGGCGGCGATGTACGCGCGGGCGGTGTCGTCGTAGCTGCTCATCTCGTCCTCCTTCGTCGGTGCTGACGCTCTCGAGACTCCCGCCGCGAGGTCATGGGGTCGATTACCTCTGAGGTAGTCGTCCGTGGTCGTGAGGGCGGCTAGCGTCGGTGGCGTGAGAACCGCGCGCACGCCCACCGTGGGCGACCTCCTGCGTCACTGGCGCCAGAACGCCCGCCGCAGCCAGCTCGACCTGGCGTCGGCGAGCGGGGTGTCCGCGCGGCACCTGAGCTTCGTCGAGACCGGTACGGGCCCGGCCGAGTCGGGCGCTCCTGCTGCACCTCGCCGAGCACCTGGAGATGCCGCTGCGGGAGCGCAACGCGCTGGTCCTCGCCGCGGGCTACGCGCCTGCGTACGCCGAGTCCGACCTCGGCGCCGACCACCTGCGCTCCGCCCGCGAGGCGTTGGCCCACCTCCTCGCCGGTCACGAGCCCTACCCGGCGCTCGTGCTCGACCGCTGGGGCGACGTGCTGATGACCAACCGCGGGGTCGCGCCGCTGCTGCGCGGCGTCGACCCCGAGTTGCTCGCCGCGCCGAACGCCTACCGCATCGGGCTGCATCCCGGCGGCCTGCTGCCGCGGGTGCGCGAGCCCGCGGGCTGGATCGCCCACCTCGGCCACCGGCTCGACCGGGCGCTGCGCTGGAGCGGCGACCCCCGCCTGGCCGCACTGCACCGCGAGATCCGCGGCTACCCCGGCGTCGCCGAGGTGCTCGACGCCCGGCCCGATCCGGGGGCCCAGGAGCTGCTCCTCACCGTCACCCTCGCCGACCCGGAGGGAGACCCGGACGGCGACCTCGCCCTGCACTCTGCGCTGACGACGTTCGGCGGCCCGCACGACGTCACGCTCGCGGAGCTGGCGGTGGAGTCGTTCTTCCCGGCCGACGCGACCACCCGGGAACGGTTGGCCGCGCTAGCGTCGGTGTCATGACGCGCGATTGGCGTACCGACGGGGTGCGGGTGATCCCCGGTGACGCGCTCGACACCAACACGCCCCAGACGCCCGGCATGCACCGGGCCGCCGCGGTCACCCACGCCCGGGCGGGTGCGGAGAAGCTCTGGGCGGGCACGGTCACGATCCACCCCGGCGCCCGCACCGGCGCCCACCACCACGGCGAGCTGGAAAGCGTGATCTACGTGGTGCGCGGGCGGGCCCGGATGCGCTGGGGCGAACGCCTGGAGTTCACCGCGGAGGCCGGGCCCGGCGGCTTCATCTTCGTGCCGCCGTTCGTGCCCCACCAGGAGATCAACGCCCTGGACGACATGCCGCTGGAATGCGTGCTCACCCGAAGCGGACAGGACCCGATCGTGGTGAACCTCGACGTCGACGGGGTCGCCGACCCCGAGCACGTGCCCTGGATCGACCCGGCTCACCCGGCCTGAGACCCCGCCGGGTGGTCGGGGAGGGCGATTGGGCGGCCTCCCCGGAGCGACGGTTGCCGCCCACGCTGTCAACGAAACATTGACACCAGCGGATCGTCGATCAATCGACGACATCGCCAACGCAGGGGACCGCCGGTGCGAGCGCCCGACAGAGGCGCCCGCACCGGTCTGGCTGCCAGGCCGTCAGCCGCGCAACATGCCGCGCAGCACGTACTGCATGATCCCGCCGTTGCGGTAGTAGTCGGCCTCGCCGGGGGTGTCGATGCGCACGCGCGCGTCGAACTCGACGTCGGCACCCGACTCCTTCGCCGCACGCACGTGCACGGTGCGCGGGGTGTCGCCCTCGTTGAGCGCGGTCACCCCGGTGATCGTGAACGTCTCGGTGCCGTCCAGCCCCAGCGAGGCGGCCGACTCGCCGTCCGGGAACTGCAGCGGCAGCACGCCCATCCCGATCAGGTTGGAGCGGTGGATCCGCTCGTAGCTCTCGACGATGACCGCCTTCACGCCGAGCAGCGCGGTGCCCTTGGCGGCCCAGTCGCGCGAGCTTCCCGAGCCGTACTCCTTGCCGCCCAGCACGACGAGCGGGGTCCGTGCCTCCGCGTAGTTCTGCGCCGCGTCGTAGATGAAGGCCTGCTCACCCCCGGCGGTGAAGTCGCGGGTGTAGCCGCCGGAGACGCCGTCCAGCAGCAGGTTGCGCAGCCGGATGTTGGCGAACGTGCCGCGGATCATCACCTCGTGGTTGCCGCGGCGGCTGCCGTAGGAGTTGAAGTCCCGCTTCTCGACGCCGTGCTCGGTGAGGTACTGCCCGGCCGGGGTGTCGGCCTTGATCGAGCCCGCGGGGGAGATGTGGTCGGTGGTCACGGAGTCGCCCAGCAGCGCGAGCACGCGCGCGCCGTCGATGTCCTCAACGGGCGTGGGCTCCGTGGCCATGCCTTCGAAGTACGGGGGTTTGCGCACGTAGGTGGAGTCCGGGTCCCACGCGAACGTCGAGCCCTCCGGCGTGGGCAGCGAGCGCCACCGCTCGTCACCGGCGAAGACGTCGGCGTAGTCCTTGGTGAACATGTCCTGGTTGATCGCGGAGTCGACGACCGACTGCACGTCGGCCGCCGCGGGCCAGATGTCGCGCAGGTACACCGGCTCGCCGTCGGTCCCGGTGCCCAATGGCTGGGCCTCGAAGTCGAAGTCCATCGTGCCCGCGAGCGCGTAGGCGATGACCAGCGGCGGCGAGGCCAGGTAGTTCATCTTCACGTCGGGGTTGATGCGGCCCTCGAAGTTGCGGTTGCCCGAGAGCACCGAGACGACGGTCAGGTCGTTGTCGTTGACCACCGCGGAGATCTCCTCCGACAGCGGCCCGGAGTTGCCGATGCACGTCGTGCAGCCGTAGCCGACGAGGTGGTAGCCCAGCTTCTCCAGGTACGGCCAGAGCCCGGCCTTCTCGTAGTAGTCGGTGACGACCTTGCTGCCCGGGGCCATCGACGTCTTGACCCACGGCTTGACCGTGAGGCCCTTCTCCACGGCGTTCTTGGCCAGCAGAGCGGCGCCGAGCATCACCGAAGGGTTGGACGTGTTGGTGCAGCTCGTGATCGAGGCGATGACGACGGCGCCGTGGTCGAGCACGAACTCGCCGCGGTCGGCCGAGGAGACCGGGACCGGCTTCGACGGGCGGCCCTCCCCGCCGTCGGCGGCGGAGAACACGACCGGGGCGGCCTCGTCGTCGCCCGAGCCGGGCGCCGGGGCGTCGCTGGCCGGGAAGGACTCCTTGCCCGCCTCGTCGACACCCGCGGACTCGGGGTCGTCGGTGTAGTCGCGGATGGCCTTGCGGAACGCGGGCTTGGCGTCGGTGAGCGCGATGCGGTCCTGCGGGCGCTTGGGGCCCGCGATCGAGGGCACGACCGTGCCCAGGTCCAGCTCCAGCGTCTCGGAGTAGACGGGCTCGCGGGCCGGATCGTGCCAGAGCCCCTGCTCCTTCGTGTACGCCTCGACCAGCGCGATGTGCTCGTCGGAACGGCCGGTGAGCCGCAGGTAGCGCACGGTCTCCTCGTCGATCGGGAAGATCGCCGCGGTGGAGCCGAACTCCGGGCTCATGTTGCCGATCGTCGCCCGGTTGGCCAACGGGACCGCGCCCACGCCCTCGCCGTAGAACTCCACGAACTTGCCGACGACGCCGTGCCGCCGCAGCATCTCGGTGATCGTCAGGACGACATCGGTGGCCGTGGCGCCCGCGGGGATCTCGCCGGTGAGCTTGAAGCCGACCACCCGGGGGATGAGCATCGAGACGGGCTGGCCGAGCATCGCCGCCTCGGCCTCGATGCCGCCGACGCCCCAGCCCAGCACGCCCAGCCCATTGACCATGGTCGTGTGCGAGTCGGTGCCGACGAGCGTGTCGGGGTAGGCCTGCCCACCCCGTGTCATCACGACGCGCGCGAGGTGCTCGATGTTGACCTGGTGCACGATGCCCGTGCCCGGCGGCACCACCTTGAACTCGTCGAACGCGCCCTGGCCCCACCGCAGGAACTGGTAGCGCTCCTTGTTGCGGCCGTACTCGAAGTCGACGTTGCGCTCGAACGCGTCGGCCCTCCCGAACACGTCGATGATCACCGAGTGGTCGATGACGAGCTCGGCCGGGGCCAACGGGTTGACCTTGGCCGGGTCGCCGCCGAGCTCGGTGACGGCTTCGCGCATCGTGGCGAGGTCCACGACGCACGGCACGCCCGTGAAGTCCTGCATGATCACTCGCGCCGGGGTGAACTGGATCTCGGTGTCCGGCTCGGCGGCCGGATCCCACCCGGCCAGCGCCCGCACGTGATCGGCGGTGACGTTGGCCCCGTCCTCGGTGCGCAGCAGGTTCTCCAGGAGCACTTTCAGGCTGAACGGCAGGCGATCGGAACCCTCGACGGCGGAGAGCCGGAAGATCTCGTATTCGCCACCACCCGCGGCGATCGTTCCTTTCGCGCCGAAGCTGTCGGTGCTGGTCACTGGACTTCTCCTCGGATTGCGGCACTACGCGGCACTGGCTTGTCGGGGAGTCTCGCGCACCCGGTCGCGTCGAGCATGGCGGACCCCGCCCACCGCTAACAGTACGCTTGTCCTGTTAAGTTGGCGAGGGTTCGCTCGTGTGGGGGTTCTCGCGTGTCGCTGCCGGATCCGCGTCGCGCCGAGTGCGACAGTTCGGCCGCCAACATGTGGGTGATGCGGGAGGTTCGGTGCGGCGCCTCGGTCGGGCAGTGGCCCTGGTCGCGCTCACGGGGGCGTTGCTCGCCGGGTTGGTGGGCCCGGCACAGGCCGCCCCGCCGCCCCCGGCGCCGCCGCCGAACCCGACCGACAACCAGCTCGACGCCAGCCGGGCCGCCGTCACGCAGCGCACCACGCAGGTGGCCGGGCTCACCGCGCAGCTGTCGGCGCTCGACGACCGGGCGGCGGCGATCGCGCTGGAGCTCTCGGCGCGCCAGGAACAGGCCAACCGGGCGCTGGTCGACCAGCAGAACGCCCAGGCCGCGGCCGACGAGGCGAGCCGGGCGGCGGACGCGGCCCGGCAGGCGACCGCCGCCGCAGCGGCCGACGTGGACGCGCTGCGCGCGCGGGTCGACGACTTCGTGACCGCCCGCTACCAGCAGGGCCTCGACATCGGGCCGCTCGGCCTGCTCACCGCGCCCGGCGGCCCACAGGGCGTGCTGGACCGGGCGGCGTTCGCAGACCTCGTCGCCGAGCAACAGCAGCAGGCGCTGGACAGCCTGCACCGCGCGCTCGTCGCCCGGGTGAACGCCGACTCGCTGGCCCGCAAGGCCGAGGACGACGCGCGCGCCGCCGCGGAGCGCGCCCGGCAGGCCAGCGCGGCCGCCGCGGCCGCCGTCGCCGGTGTGCAGGCGCAGGCCGCGGCGCAGGCCGCGCTGCTCGCCCAGGTGCGCGCGCAACGCGAGCAGGTCAACGCCCAGCTGGCCGCGGCCATCGCGAGCGACGCGGGCCTGCGCGCCCAGCGCGACCGGTTCGTGTCCTGGCAGCAGGAGATGGCGGCGGCCGAGCGCGCCCAGGCGCAGGCCGCGGCGGGGCGCGTGGGCGGCGGGATCGTCCGTGGCGCGGGCGCGGTGCGCAGGGTCATCGACCGGGCGATGTCGCAGCTGGGCGTGCAGTACGCCTGGGGCGGGGGCAACGGCCGCGGACCGACGATGGGCGTGCGCGACGGCGGCATCGCGGACGCCTTCGGCGACTACCGGCGCGTCGGCTTCGACTGCTCCGGCCTGATGATCTACGCGTTCGCGGGAGCCGGGGTGTCGCTGCCGCACTACAGCGGCTACCAGTACACGTCGGGGCGCCAGGTGCCGGTCGGCGCCCGACAGCCCGGCGACATGCTCTTCTACGCCGACGGCGGCGCGATCGGGCACGTTGCGCTGTACGTCGGCAACGGCATGATGATCGAGGCGCCGTACTCGGGCTCGGCGGTGCGGCTGGTGCCGATGCGCACGGCGGGCCTCATGCCGAACGTCACCCGCATGCTGTGACCGGGGCTCACCCTCGTCTCACCGCGGCCGGTGTTGGATGCCGAGCGTGAGCGCGCAGGACGGTGTCCCCAGCCCGGCGGCCGAGGGTGAGCGCCTCGAGCGTGCCGTCTTCGAGATCAAGAAGGTCATCGTCGGGCAGGACCGGCTCGTCGAGCGGATGCTGGTCGGCCTCCTGGCCCGCGGGCACCTGCTGCTGGAGGGCGTGCCCGGTGTGGCCAAGACCCTCGCCGTCGAGACCGTCGCGAAGGTCGTCGGCGGCACGTTCGCGCGCCTGCAGTTCACGCCGGACCTCGTGCCGTCCGACATCCTCGGCACCCGCATCTACCGGCAGGGCCGTGAGGAGTTCGACGTCGAGCTCGGGCCGGTCGTGGCCAACTTCGTGCTGGCCGACGAGATCAACCGCGCGCCCGCCAAGGTGCAGTCGGCGCTGCTGGAGGTGATGGCCGAGCGGCACCTGTCGATCGGCGGGCAGACCTTCCCGATGCCCGACCCGTTCCTCGTGCTCGCCACCCAGAACCCCATCGAGAACGAGGGCGTCTACCCGCTCCCGGAGGCGCAGCGCGACCGGTTCCTCTTCAAGATCATCGTCGAGTACCCCGGTGTCGAGGAGGAGCGCGAGATCGTCTACCGGATGGGCGCCGAACCCCCGGTCGCCCAGCAGGTGCTGCAGCCCGCGGAGCTGTCGCGGCTGCAGACCGTCTCCACGCGGGTGTTCGTGCACCACGCGCTGGTCGACTACGTCGTCCGGCTGGTCGTGGCCACCCGCACCCCCGGCGAGCACGGCCTCGCCGACGTCGCGGGCTGGGTCGCCTACGGCGCGTCCCCCCGCGCCACCCTGGGCATCGTCGCGGGCGCCCGCGCGCTCGCGCTGATCCGCGGCCGCGACTACGTGCTGCCCCAGGACGTGCTGGACGTGGCCCCGGACGTGATGCGGCACCGGCTCGTGCTCTCCTACGACGCGGTGGCCGACCAGGTGCCGATCGACCACATCATCGCCCGGGTGCTCGCCACCGTGCCGCTGCCGCAGGTCACCGCCCGGCCGCAGGCGCCCCCCACCCCGGCGGGCGCGGCGGCCCCGTGAACACTGCGCCGCCGTCCCTGCGCGAAGGACGGCTGGAAGCCGCGCTCAAGGCGCTCGAGCTCTCGGTGCGGATCCGGCTGGACGGGCTGCTGCAGGGCAACCACCTCGGCCTGGTGCCGGGCCCGGGCTCCGAGCTCGGCGAGGCGCGCACCTACCAGCCCGGCGATGACGTGCGGCGCATCGACTGGGCGGTCACCGCCCGCACCACCGAGCCGCACGTGCGCCAGACCGTGGCCGACCGCGAGCTGGAGACGTGGGTGCTCGTGGACCTCTCGCCCAGCCTCGACTTCGGCACCGCCGCCTGCGAGAAGCGCGACCTGGCGATCGCGGCGCTCGCCGCCGTCGCGCACCTCACCCGGGGCGGCGGCAACCGGATCGGCGTGCTCGTCGCCACCGGCGAGCAGCTGGTGCGCTTCCCCGCCCGCGGCGGCCTGGCCTACGCCCGCGGGCTGATCCGCCAGGTCGCGCAGGTGCCGAGCGCCCCGAGCGGCACGCGCGGCGACCTCACCGCCGCCATCGAGCAGCTGCGCCGCCCGCCCCGGCGCCGCGGTCTGGCCGTCGTCGTGTCCGACTTCCTCGGCGAGCCCACCTGGGAGGCGACGCTGCGCGCGCTGTCCGGGCGCCACGAGCTGCTGGCCGTCGAGGTGCTGGACCCGCGGGAGCTGGAGTTGCCCGACGTCGGCACGGTCGTCCTGGCCGACCCGGAGTCCGGGCGGCAGCGCGAGGTCGTCACCACGCCGCTGCTGTGTCGGGAGTTCGCCGCAGCTGCGGCCGCGCACCGGGAGCGGGTGGCGGTGGCGCTGCGCCGGGCGGGTGCCGCGCACCTGCGGCTGCGCACCGACTCCGACTGGATCGCCGACGTCGTGCGGTTCGCGCTCACCCGCAAGCGCGCCTGGTCGGGCGCGGGTCGGTGAGACCTCTGTGACCGGTGTCTTCACCGACCCCTGGTGGCTCGCGGGCCTGGCCGTCGTGGCGGGGCTCGCGGTGGCCTACCTCGCGCTGCTACGCCGCCGCCGTCGCGACACGATGGCGTTCACCAACCTGGAGCTGCTGGATCGGATCGCGCCGAAGCGGCCCGGCTGGTACCGGCACATCCCGGCGGCCGCCCTGCTCGTGGCGCTGGCCCTGCTCACCGTGGCGCTGGCCGGGCCGCAGGCCGAGGCCCGGGTGCCGCGCAACCGGGCCACCGTCGTCCTGGTGATCGACGTGTCGCTGTCGATGCAGGCCACCGACGTCGCGCCCAGCAGGCTCGCCGCGGCGCAGGCGGCGGCGAAATCGTTCGCCGATCAGCTCACGCCCGGGGTCAACCTCGGGCTCGTGTCGTTCGCGGGCACGGCCGCGGTGTTGGTGTCGCCGACCACCGACCGCGAGCCGATCAAGCGGGCGGTCGACGGGCTCAAGCTGGCCGAGTCCACCGCCACCGGCGACGCGATCCTCGCGGCCCTGCAGTCCATCGAGACGTTCTCGCAGGCCCTCGTCGGAGCCTCGGGGGAGGGGCCGCCGCCCGCCCGGATCGTGCTGATGTCCGACGGCGGGCAGACCGTGCCCGGCGGCCCCGGCGCCGAGGACCAGCCGCGCGGCGCGTTCACCGCGGCGCGCAAGGCGGCCGAGTCGCACGTGCCGGTGTCGACCATCTCCTTCGGCACCGACTACGGCACGATCGAGCTCGACGCGGACAAGCCGCCGGTGTCGGTCGCGGTCGACGACGAGGCCATGCGCCGGATCGCGGACCTGTCCGGCGGGCAGTTCTTCACCGCGGCCAGCGAGACCGAGCTGCGCCAGGTCTACAGCCAGCTCGGCGAGCAGATCGGCTACGAGATGCGCAAGGTCGACACGAGCAGGCCGTGGCTCGCGGGCGGCGCGCTGTTGCTCGTCGTCGGGGTCGGCGCGGGCATCGGGCTGGGGAGACGCCTGCCGTAAGGTGCGCGCGTGACGCGCAGCGTGCTGGTGACCGGAGGAAACCGCGGGATCGGCCTGGCCATCGCCACGGCGTTCGCCGCCGCGGGCGATCAGGTCGCGGTGACCCACCGCGGGCCGACCGAGGGCCTGCCGGGCGAGTTCCTGCCCGTGTGCTGCGACGTCACCGACGCAGCGGCCGTCGACGCCGCGTTCACGGAGGTCGAGGACAAGCACGGGCCGGTGCAGGTGCTCGTGTCCAACGCGGGCATCACCGACGACGGGCTGCTCATGCGGATGAGCGAGGAGTCGTTCACCAAGGTGATCGACGCCAACCTCACGGGCGCTTACCGGGTGGCCAAGCGCGCCACCCGCGCGATGCTCAAGGCCCGCGCCGGCCGGATGATCTTCATCTCGTCGGTGGTCGGTCTCCTCGGCTCGGCCGGGCAGGTCAATTACGCCGCGTCCAAGTCCGGGCTGATCGGGCTCGCGCGGTCGATCACCCGGGAGCTGGGTTCGCGGGGGATCACCGCCAACGTCGTCGCGCCCGGGTTCATCGACACCGACATGACCCGCGCCCTGCCCGACGCCAAGCGCGCCGAGTACGTCAAGCAGGTGCCGCTGGGCCGCTACGGCACGGTCGAGGAGATCGCGGGCGCGGTGACGTGGCTGGCCTCGGACGCCGCCACGTACGTCACGGGCGCCGTGATCCCGGTCGACGGCGGCCTCGGCATGGGCCACTAGGCCGGTCACTAGGCTCCCGCCCATGGGACTTCTCGACGGCAAACGCCTGCTCGTCACCGGTGTGATCACCGATGCCTCGCTGGCCTTCCACGCCGCGAAGATCGCGCAGCAGCAGGGCGCGCAGGTCGTGCTCACCGGGTTCGGCCGCATGCGGCTGGTCGAGCGGATCGCGCAGCGGCTGCCCGAAGCCGCGCCGGTCGTCGAGCTCGACGTCTCCGACCAGGCGCAGCTGGACAGCCTCGTCGAACGCGTGTCGCCGCATCTGGGTGCCGACCCCGGCCTGGACGGGGTGCTGCACTCGATCGGCTTCGCGCCTGCGTCGTGCCTCGGCGATGGTGCCTTCCTCAACGCCCCGTGGGAAGACGTCGCGGCGACGATCCAGGTGAGCGCGTACTCGCTGAAGTCGCTGGCCAGCGCGCTGCTGCCGCTGCTCGGCCCCGGCTCGTCGATCGTGGGCATGGATTTCGACAACCGCCAGGCCTGGCCCGCCTACGACTGGATGGGCGTCGCGAAGTCCACCCTCGAGTCGGTCACCCGCTACCTCGCCCGCGATCTCGGGCCGAAGGGCATCCGGGTCAACCTCTGCGCGGCCGGTCCGGTGCGCACGATGGCCGCCAAGTCGATCCCCGGGTTCGCCGCGTTCGAGGACGCCTGGGACGGCCGGGCGCCGCTGGGCTGGAACGTCGACGACCCGGTGCCGGTCGCGAAGACGGTGTGCGCGCTGTTGTCGGACTGGCTGCCGGTCACGACGGGCTCCATGGTGTGGGCGGACGGCGGCTTCCATGCGGTCGGTGTTTGACGCGCTGCTCGTCCTGTCGTTCGGGGGTCCGGAGGGGCCGCAGGACGTGCGGCCGTTCCTGGAGAACGTCACCCGCGGGCGGGGCGTGCCGCCGGAGCGGCTGGACGCGGTCGAGGAGCACTACCGGCATTTCGGCGGGGTCAGCCCGTTGAACGCCCGCAACCGCGAGCTGATCGCGGCGGTCCGGAAGCGCACCGACCTGCCGGTCTACTTCGGCAACCGCAACTGGCACCCGACTGGTCGAGGACACGGTCGCGGAGATGGCCCGCGACGGCGTCCGCCGCGCCCTGGTGTTCGCCACCAGCGCGTACGGCGGCTACTCGGCGTGCCGCCAGTACCACGAGGACATCGCGCGGGCCCGTGCGGCGGTGGGGGAGGACGCGCCGGAGCTGGTGCGGCTGCGGCACTTCTTCGACCACCCGCTGTTCGTCGCGGCCAACGCCGACGCGGTGCGGGCCGCGTTCGCGCAGGTGGGGGCCCCGGTAGCCGGCGGTGCCCGGCTGGTGTTCACCGCGCATTCCGTGCCGACCGCGGCGGACGCGGCGGCCGGGCCGCCCGTCGGAGGGCGGGCACCGCTACTCGCGGCAGGTCGCCGAGGCGGCGCGGCTCGTCGCGGCGGAGGTGGGGGTCGAGCAGTACGACGTCGTGTGGCAGTCCCGGTCGGGACCGCCGCAGGTGCCGTGGCTGGCCCCGGACATCCTCGACCACCTCGACGCGCTGCACGCGGCGGGCACGTCGGCGGTGGTCGTCGCCCCGGTGGGGTTCGTGTCCGACCACGTCGAGGTCGTGTGGGACCTGGACACCGAGGCCCGGGAGCGGGCGGCAGAGCTGGGCATGGGCTTCGCCCGGGCGGCGACGGCCGGCCCCGATCCCGCGGTTCGCGGACATGGTCGTCGAGCTGATGGCCGAGCACACCGCGGACGCGCCGCCCCGGCGGCTGAGCGGCATCCCCGGTGCGGGGTGCACGGTCAACGGCTTGCCCTGCGCCCCCGACTGCTGCGTGAGCCGTCCGCGCCCCCCACACCCCGGTGAGTCCCCCGTCTCGCCACGGTGAGTCGCGCGCTTCGCCCTGGTGAGTCGCGCGTGCGTCGCGCGTGCACGGTGAGTCGCGCGCTTCGCCACTGGTGAGTCGCGCGTGTCTGCACGGTGAGTCGCGCGTTTCGCCACGGTCTGGTCGACGATACGGGCGGTGATCGCCGGCTTCGGTGCACGAGGTGCACTGGTGCATCTCACGCACCGAACGTGGCGATCATGGGCGGCCACGCGTGCTGGGAGCCGCGCTACTCCGTCGCCGTGTACGCGGCGATCGTGCGTTTCGCGGCGGCCTCCGCGGCCTCCGGCTCGTCGCCACCGGCGATCGCGGCCGCGCACCAGGCCCTGGCCGACTCGGTCACGAACCGCACACCCTCGGGGCTGACCAGCCATTCCATGGCCTCGGCCGGGGTGATCGACGTGTCGCCCTCCAGGTGCATCGTCAGTCCCAGGAGCATCGAGTCCCAGCCGACGCCGACCGCGCCGGGGCCGAACTCGGCCCACCGTGTGTCGTCGACGTGCGCGATGTGCTCCAGCGTGAACCGCGTGCCGTTCCCCTCGGGCGTCAGGCGCAGCTCGATCCAGCTCACCTCGCCGCCGTACTCCCAGGTCGCGCCGAACGACCGCGGCGGTTCGCAGCGCTCGACGACCCCGCCCGCGTTGCCCTCCAGCTGGTAGCGCCCGCCCAGGCGCAGCTCGCCGCTCACCGGCATCAGCCAGCGCGCGATGCGCTCGGCGGTGGTGCAGGCGTCCCACACCTCCTCGACCGGATCGGGGTAGCTCCGCGCAACGGTGACGACGCGGGCCTCGCCCGCCGCCAAGGTGCGCGTGCCGACCGTGCGGGCCACGGCGCTGATCCGGTGGGTGACGTCGATCATGAATGGTCCTTTCGTCGGCCGCGCGCCAGCTCGGTGGCCAGCGCGTCGAGCGGGGGAGTCCAGAAGCGGCGGAACGCGTCGAGCCAGGCGTCGACCTCCTGGAACGGCTCGGGGCGCACGGCGTAGAGCCGCCGTGCCCCGTCCGGACGCACCGAGGCGAAGCCGTGCTCGCGCAGCACGCGCAGATGCTGGGAGACCGCGGGCTGCGAGATCCCGAACTCGGCGCGGACGGCGGCGGTGAGGTCCCCGGAGGTCAGCTCACCCGTGGCGAGCAGCTCCAGGATCCGTCGACGCACCGGGTCGCCCAGGACGTCGAACGCGTGCATCGAGCGAATATAAGCTAGCGCTTGTATAAGTCAAGCGCTTTGGCGACGACGTCGGCGGCGCTGGCGGATCGGCGGCGCAGGCCGCGGTCGTAGTGCTGGGTGGTGGCGATCGTGGCGTGCCCGACGTCGGCGCGGACGTGGTGGATCGGGGCGTCGTGCTCCAGGGCGATCGTGACGTAGGCGTGCCGGAGGGCGTGCGGGTGCACCCGGTCGGCGACGCCGTCGAGCGGGGGCCCGGCGTCGGCGGCGATGCGGCGCAGCTGCGTGTAGAGGTCGATCCGCGAGCAGCGCCCGCCCGCGCGGGTGGCCAGGAGCGGTGTCTCACCCGCGCCGGTGCGCCCGCGCCGGGCCGGGGCCGCCGTGCCCGCCGACGGCGGTCGCGTTCGGCGAGGTAGGCCGCCAGCGCGTCGCGGACGAGATCGGTGACGTACACCTCGCGGTGCAGTCCGCCCTTGCCCAGCACGCGCAGCACGTCGTCGCCGCCGGAGCGGTAGCGGTCGCCGCGGTCCAGCCCGGTGATCTCCGAGACCCGCAGGCCGAGGGTGAGCAGGGCGACGAAGGCCACCGACCGGGTGGCGTACAGCCGGCGTATCGGCCGCGGACGGTGGGGCGGGCCGCCGCGGCGAGCAGCGCGGCCACCTGCTCGGCGGTGAGCCGGACGTCGGCGAGGCGTCCCGCGCGCCCGCGGCGAGACCGAGCCGCGACCGGTTGAGCGCCGCAGGGTTCGCGGCGATCACCCCCGACTCGGCCAGGTGGCCGTAGAGCGCGGAGAGCGTGGAGAGCATCCGCCGTCGGGTGCGGGGCCGGGCGCCCGCGGCGTCGAGGGCGTGCAGCCATCCCTTGACGTGGGTCGCGGTCGCCGCGCGCGGATCGAGGCCGCGGGCGGCGCACCAGCGGAACCAGGCGAGGTGGTGCAGCGGGCCCGGCGCGGCCGGGGTGGCGGGCCCGCGTGGGCCCGTCGCGCAGCGGGTCGACCCAGCCGATCGGCAGGCCGAGCGCGTAGGCGTAGGTGCGGCGGGTGCCTGCGTTGGCGTACTGGGACAGCCATCGGCGAGCTGGTGGCGCAGGCCTTCCGGGTCGGCGACGCCCGGCCACTCGCGCGGGAGGGACGTGACGACGGCGAGCGCGTCGTTCAGAGCGTCACCGGCAGCGACTCGACGCCGAACACGAACGACAGCTTGCGGTACTCCAGTGTGTCGAGGGCGTGTGGCCGCGGCGATGTCGGGAAAGCGGCGCAGCAGCGCGGGGTAGGCGGTGCGCAGCTCCATCCGGGCCAGCTCCGCGCCGACGCACCGGTGGACGCCGTGCCCGAACGCGAGGTGCGGCCGGGCGGCGCGGGTGGCGTCGAAGCGGTCGAGGTCGGGATCGCCGCCGCGGTTGGCCGCCGAGAGGGAGCAGAACACGAGGTCGCCCGCCTCGATCCGCTGGCTCGCCGACGGTGATGTCCGTGCACGGCGATGCGGGGGAAGGCGATCTGCACGACGGTGAGGTAGCGCAGCAGCTCGTCGACGAACGGGTCGACGGCGTCGTCGTCGGCGATCAGGGTGCGCCGCAGCTGCCGGGTCGCGCAGCAGGACGATCGCGCCGAGCGCCAGCATGCTCGTGGTGGTCTCCAGGCCGCCGGTGAGCAGGCCGTCGGCCAGGCCTGCGAGCTCGTGGTCGGAGATGTCGTCGCCGTGCTCGGCGCACGAGCATGCCCAGCATGCCGTCGCCGGGCTCGGCGCGCTGGCGCTTGACCATGTCCAGCAGGTAGGTGAGCGACTCCGAGATCGCGCCGAGCGAGCCGTCGATGCCGCCGAGGAAGTCGAAGCGGGTGGTGGACAGGCGCTGGAAGTCGGCGCGGTCCTCGTACGGGACGCCGAGCAGCTCGCAGATCGCGAGCGAGGGGATGGGCAGCGCGAAGCTCTCGACGAGGTCGACCTGGCCCTGCTCGGCGGCGATCTGCGCCATCTCGTCGAGCTGGCCCGCCACGATCGCGTCGATGCGCGGAGCGAGGCGGCGCAGCCGGTGCCCGGTGAACTCCGGGGTGAGCATCTTGCGCAGCCGGGTGTGGGCGGGTGGATCGGCGAAGCCCAGGCCGCCGGGGTTCTGCTCGGCGGTGATGCCCGCCTTGCCGACGAGGTGGGTGAAGTCGCTCGAGAACGCGCCCGCTGCGCCGAGCACGGCCTTCGACTCCTCGTAGCCGCTCACGAGCCAGCCGCGGATGCCGAAGGGCAGCTTGAGCAGGCTCACGGGTTCGCGATCGCGCAGCGCGCCCATCTCCGGCACCGGATCGAGCCCGATGCGCTTGAGCGGCAGCAGCGCCTCGTCGGGCAGGAGCGAGAGCAGCGCGTCGGCCGAGCCGCCGCGCCCGCGCCGGAAGCGCATCGACAGCCGCGCGGCCAGCTGGATGATCCGCCCACGCATGCCTCCGACTCTATCGGCGGCCGGATCCCGGCTCGTCGTGAGGCACGCCAACGAAACGCCGGTTTCGTTGGCTTGACAGCTTCGTTTTGCCAACCAGAAACCAGTTTGACGGTTACGCAACTGCGAACTGCTACGGTGATCGACATGGAGGACGTCGCCGTACGCTGCGGATACAGCCGCTGCCGGGCCCCGCTGCCGCCGCCGGGCCCGCAGGGCGGGCGGCGCCGCACGTTCTGTCGCGACACCCGTTGGGACGGCGGACGGACGTGCGCGCAGATGGCGCGGGCCGAGCGGGACGCGCTCGACGCGTTGGGCCTCGACTCCTCGCGCACGGCGTTCGCGCTCGACGCCGACCGGCTCCGGGAGCACGTGGAGGCGGTGCGGGAGCCGGTGGATGCGCTGGTGGCCGCGCTGGCGCGGGTCACCGCCCGGCTGGCGGAGGTCGAGGCGCACGCCGTCACCGCGGTCGAGGCGGCCAACCGGCGGGCGGCCGACGCCGAGGCGGCACGGGTCGCGGCGCAGGAAGCGCGGGAGCGGGCCGAGCGCGCCGCCCGGCGGGCGAAGGAGCAGGCCGAGCGGGCGGTGCCGGGAGCGCGCCGAGGCGGTCGAGCGGGCGCAGGCGGCGGCCCGGCAGGCGCTGGAGGCGACCGAGGCGCTCGGCGCCGCCCGCCACCGCGCCGAGCAGGCCGACGCAGCGGCGGCGGACGCGTGGCGCGGGCGGGTGCGGCCGAGCGGGAGGTGCGGGCGGCACAGCTCGTCGCGGCCCAGGCCGGGGCCGCGCTCGCGGCGGAGCGCGAGCGCACCGGGCCCTGGACGCGAATCTGGCGGCCGCGCGGCGCGCCGCCACGGTGGCAGAGGGCGAACGGGACCGGGCGGCGGCGCAGGCCGGGGCGGCCGTCGCCGAACGGGATCGCGTCGCGCGCCGAGGTACGCGGCCGCGACCGGGACGCGCGGCTGGCTGCGATGACCGCCGAGCGGGATGGACGTGGTGGCCGAGCGGGACGTGGTGGTGGCCGAGCGCGATGCGGTGGTGGCCGAGCGGGACAGGCGGTGGCCGAGCGCGACGCGGCGGTGGCCGAGCGGGACAGGGCGGTGGCCGACCGCGACGCGGCGGAGGTGGAGCGGCGACACGAGCGATCGGCGCACGCGCCGACGGGCTGCGGGCGGGCCGCGGATCGGCTGCCGGTGGAAGAGGCGCTGCGGGCCCGGGCGGAGGCCGAGGTCGAGCGGCTGCAGCGCCGAGCTGCCGCGACACGACCGACGGCGGCCGAGATCCGGGCCCTGCTCGGCCATGCGCGACCGGGCTGGAGCCGGTCCTGCGCGGGGCTCGAGGTCGACACCAGGGCTCTTCGATCTCGACGGAACATCCCTCATGTCGATCTCGCGCGCGACTCAGACGCCAGTGACGCGTGTCACACGCAGCCGCGGTGTCCTCCGGGGCCTTCGACCGTTCGTCTCCTCGCCGACACCACGTCGACGAAGGAGGACCGCGATGGGCAAGATCATCGTGGCGCAGTTCGTGACGCTCGACGGCGTCGTCGAGGACCCGGACGGCTCGGGCGGCACGCCGCACGGCGGCTGGGCGTTCCGGCACGGCCCGAGGCGGTGGCCGGGGACAAGTTCCGGCCTCGGCCACGTGCTCGACACCGGCGTCAACGCTGCTCGGCCGCACGACCTGGCAGCTCTTCGCAGGCCTCTTCCCGCAGCGCACCGACGACTTCTCGCGGAAGCTGACCGCGATGGAGAAGCTCGTCGCCTCCCGCTCGCTCGACCGGGTCGACGCGCTGGGCGAACTCCACCCTGCTGCGCGGCGACCTCGTCGACGGAGGTGCGCGGCGCCGCCGCGCGACCCAGGACGTGGTCGTCACCGGCAGCGGCAGCGTCGTCGACGCGCTGGTCGCCCACGATCTCGTCGACCAGTACCGGCTGCTGGTCTTCCCGACCGTGCTCGGCAAGGGCCGCAAGCTCTTCGACGCGGCGGGCGCACCGGTCGACCTCCGGCTCGCCGCGTCCGAGGACGTGGGCGGCGGCGTGCTGCACCAGATCTACGATCGGCGACTCGAGGAGGGAACCACCGTGCGCTACGCGCTACTGATCAACGAACGGCCCGGCGCCTACGCGGGCCTCGACGGCGGCCAGCGGGCCGCGATCACCGCGGAGTACCTCGCGCTGCGCGACGACGACCAGGTGCTCGGCGGCGCAGCGGCTCGCGCCCGCCGAGACCGCCACCACCGTGCGCGCGGTCGACGGCGAGCTGCTGCTCACCGACGGCCCGTTCGCCGAGACCAAAGAGGTCTTCGGCGGGTTCTACCTCGTCGAGGCCGCCGACCTGGACGCCGCGCTCGCCCTCGCCGCGCGGATCCCGGCGCTGCGGATGGGCGGCTCGGTCGAGGTGCGGCCCGTCGCGTGGCGACGCGTAGTGGCGCTCGACGAGGTCTTCCGCGCCGAGTGGGCGCGCGTCGTCGCCGCGCTGGTCGGCTTCTGCCGCGACGTCGACGTCGCCGAGGACGCCGCCCAGGAGGCGTTCGCGATCGCCGCCCGCCGCTGGCCGGTCGACGGCACACCGGACAACCCGCGGGCGTGGCTGGTGACGACCGGCCGCAACCGGGCCGTCGACCGCCTCCGCCGCGACCGCACCCTCGCCGAGAAGCTCCGACAGCTCCCGCCACCCGCGGAGGTCACCGCTGAGCGACGTCATCCCCGACGAACGCCTCGAGCTCGTGTTCCTCTGCTGCCACCCGGCGCTCGCCCCGGAGGCCCGGGTGGCGCTGACCCTGCGCGCGCTCGGCGGGCTCTCCACGCCGGAGATCGCGCGGGCCTTCCTGGTCACCGAGGAGACCATGAAGCGCAGGCTCACCCGGGCCCGGACGAAGATCCGCGAGGCGGCGATCCCGTTCCGCGTTCCCGACGCCGCGGCCCTGCCCGCCCGGCTCGACGCCGTCCTCGCCGTGCTCTACCTGATCTTCAACCAGGGCTACGGCGACGGCCGCGTCGACCTCGCCGCCGAAGCCATCCGCCTCACCCGCACGCTCGCCGAGCTCCTGCCTGCGGCGGAGCGGGTGCTCGCCCTGCTGGCGCTCATGCTGCTGCACGACTCGCGCCGTGACGCGCGCTTCGCCGACGGCGTGCTCGTGCCGCTCGCCGAGCAGGACCGCACGCGGTGGGACCGCGACCGCATCGCCGAAGGCCGCGCGCTGCTCGACCGCGCGCTCGCCGCGGGCGCCCGCGACCCCTACGCCGTGCAGGCGGCGATCGCCGAGCTGCAGACCGAGGACCCGGTCGACTGGCGGGCCGTCGTCGCTGCTCTACGACACCTTGCCGGCCCAGACCGGCTCCGCGGTGGTCGCGCTGAACCGGGCGGTCGCCGTCGCGGAGGCCGACGGCCCGGGCCCGGCGCTGGCCCTCGTCGACGCGCTCGACCTGGACGGCTACCGCTACTTCCACTCCACCCGCGCCGAGCTGCTGCGCCGCCTCGGCGACCGCCGGCCGCCCGCGCCGCCTACGACCGCGCGCTCGCCCTCACCACCACCGATGCCGAGCGCCGCTTCCTGCTCCGCCGCCGCGCGGAGCTCGGGATGACGCCTGAAGCCGCTAGCGTGCCCTTACGTGTTCGAAGGATTCGCGACGACGCGGTCGACACCGGCGAGGCCACGATCAACGCCGTGCACGGCGGCTCGGGCCCCCCGGTCCTGCTGCTGCACGGCTTCCCGCAGACCCATGCGATGTGGCACCAGGTGGCCCCGCGCTGGCGCGGGAGCACACCGTCGTCGCGCCGGACCTGCGCGGCTACGGCGACTCGTCCCGGCCCGCCGGCGGGCGACGACCACGCGCGGCTACGCGTTCCGGGCGATGGCGGCCGACCAGGTGGCGGTCATGCGCGCGCTGGGCCACGAGCGGTTCGCCGTGGTCGGGCACGACCGCGGTGCGCGTGTCGCACACCGCATGACGCTCGACCACCCCGACGCCGTCAACCGGCTCGCCGTGCTCGACATCGTGCCCACCCTGCACGTCTACGAGCACGTCGACCGGGCCCTGGCCACGGCCTACTACCACTGGTTCTTCTTCATCCAGCCCGCGCCGATCCCGGAGCGGCTGATCGACGGCGACCCGATCGGCTACCTGCACGCCCTGCTGGGGGCGTGGGGGAGCGGCCTGTCGGTGTTCGCGCCCGGAGGCCCTCGCCGAGTACGAGCGCTGCTTCGCCGACGCCGACGCCCGGCACGCCATGCTGGAGGACTACCGCGCGGGCGCGTCGATCGACCTCGAGCACGACCGCGCCGACGTCGACCGCAAGGTCGAGGTGCCGACGCTGGTCGTGTGGGGCGGGCGCGGCGTCGTCGGCAGCCGGCCGGAGAACCCGCTCGACGTCTGGCGTGAACGCGCGAGCGACGTGCGGGGTGCGGCCGTCGACGCCGGGCACTTCCTCGTCGAGGAGCAGCCCGACCGAGACGCTCGACCTGCTGGGGGCTTCCTAGGCGGGCGCGCTCCAGGAGGAAGGCGCGGCACGCGGCGGCGGCCGGGCCCAGCGGGGGGTGGTGCATGAGCCCGACCGGCCGCCGGATCGGCTCGGGCGCCACCGCGTGCACGACCACCGGCGGCCCGGGCGCCTCGGCCACCGAGCGGGCGACGAGCGCGACGCCGAGGCCGTGCGCCACCAGGTCGCGCAGCCGCGGCAGGCTCGTCGTCTCGAACGGGACGCGCGGGGCGAAGCCCGCCGCCGCGGCGTGGCGATCGAGGAGCGCGCGCAGCCCCGTGCCGATGGGCAGGCAGACGAACGGGTCGGCGCGCAGCGCGGCCGAGGTCGAGCGCTCCCGCGTCCGCCGTCGGATGGCCGGGCGCGGTGACCAGCACCAGCTCGTCGGTGAACAGCGGCGCGGCGACGACGCCCGGCGGTACCTCCGCGGGCACCGGGCCGAGCGCGAGGTCGATGCGGTCGTGCGCGAGGTCGTCGAGCAGCACCCGCACCCCGCCGGAGCGCAGGCCGAGCTCGACGTCGGGATGGCGGGCGTGGAAGGCGGCGAGCGCCCCGGAGAGGTCGAACGGGTCGAGCGCCTGGATCGCGCCGATGCGCACCCGGCCGATGACGACGCCCGACAGGCGGGCGAGGTCGGCGCGCGCCCCTTCCAGCTCGCCCAGCGCGCGGCGGGCGCGGGCGAGGAACAGCTCGCCCGCGTGGGTGAGCGCGACGTGGCGGGTGGTGCGGGCGAGCAGTGTGCTGCCCAGCTCGGCTCTCCAGCTTGCGGATCTGCACCGACACCGCGGGCTGGGCGACGTGCAGCAGCGCGGCGGCCCGGCCGAACCCGCCTTCCCGCACGACCGCGTCGAGGTAGGCGAGCTGCCGCAGTTCCATAACGACATGCTATGAGTCCAGAACAGCTATGTCTTGGACAGGCGAATCGGCGTCGGCACGCTGGAGGCATGACCGCAGAAGTGACCTTCCGCCGGTGGCTGATCACCGGCGCGTCCTCCGGGTTCGGCCGCGCGCTCGCCGAGGCGGTGCTCGCCGCGGGCGACGCCGTCGTCGCGACGGCCCGTACCCCCGACGCGTTGGCCGACCTCGCCGACCACCCGGCGGCGACGGTGCTCGCCCTCGACGTGACCGACGGCGATCAGGTGCGCGGCGTCGTCGCCGAGGCCGTTGCGGGCGGCGGTGTCGACGTGCTCGTCAACTGCGCGGGCCACGGCCTGATCGGCGCGCTGGAGGAGCTGACCGACGCCGAGTTCCGCGGCGTGCTGGAGACGAACCTGTTCGGCGCGCTGGCCGTGACGAAGGCCGTGCTGCCGCACATGCGCGAGCGCGGCCGCGGGCACATCGTGCAGCTGAGCTCGATGGGCGGCGTGAGCGCCAACCCGGGCCACGCCGTGTACGCGACCTCGAAGTTCGCGCTGGAGGGCGCGTCGGAGGCGCTCGCGGGGGAGGTGGCGCCGTTCGGGATCCGGGTGACGATCGTCGAGCCCGGCCCGTTCCGCACCGACTTCGCGGGACGCTCGATGCTGCCGTCGACCCCGATGGCCGCCTACGCGGGCACACCCGCGCGGGCGGCTCGGGACCGGTTCCGCGACCAGGACGGCGTCCAGCCGAACGACCCGGCGCAGGGGCGCGGCCGCGATCATCGCCACGGTCCGCGGCCCCGCCGCGCCGCTGCGGCTGCCGCTGGGCAAGGAGGCCGTCGCCCGCATCCGCGGGAAGCTCGAGCGTCAGCTCGCCGACCTGGAGACGACGATGGACCTGACGCTCTCGACGGCCTACCCCTGAGCAGGGCTCAGTTGGGCACGAACACCCGGACACCCTCGGCGTCCGCGGTGTCGTACGGCGCGATCTCGGACTCGTCGAGCGCGGCGCCGTCGGTCTGCCGGTGGAAGTCCCGCAGCGACGTGCCGAGCGCGGCGACGTCGATGACCGGCGCGCCCGCGCCGCTCAGCACGTCCGCCCGGTCGACGGTCCGGAAGTCGATCGAGTACCGCGTCGCCTTGGTGGTGTTGGGGATCGAGGCGTGCAGCTGGTCGCCGGAGAACAGCATGATCCCGCCCACCGGTGGCACCACGGTCAGCCGCTGCTCATCGGCGTCGAGCGGCTGCACCGGGGCCGGGTGGACCCGCGTGTCCTTGTCGCCGCTGAACGCCTTGATGTTCGAGCGCCACATATTGGCCTGGTAGTAGTTGTAGTCGCCGCTGTTGTTCTCGATCACGTTGCCGAAGCCGCGCGGGTAGAACTCCATGATGTTGTCGGCTTCGACCGGCCACACGGGCATCCACCAGTTGATCTGCTGCTTCGGCGCGCTGTACCAGGTGTCGCGGTGGACCTGGAACGCGTACGCGATGCCGGTGGACAGGCCACCCTGCGGGAACGCCGTGCGCAGCTTGGGGACGTCGGCGTAGGTCATCTCCGGGTCCGCGCCCAGCGCGGTCGTGATGCGGGTGACGTGCGCGATCGACTCGGGGTGGTGGATGAACTTCGGCTTGAACGAGACCAGGATGTCCGCGAGCTCTTCGGCTGTGCGGGACTCGTGGACGGCGGTCGGCTCGTGCGGAGCGAAGACCTCGTTGATCAGATTCCGCGTGAACTCGACGTAGGCCAAGATCTCCGGGACGCGCGTGTAGATGATCACATCACCCTGGAAGAGCCGCTCGCGACGGGCCGCGTCGTCGAAGGTCGGGTCAACATGAACAGTCGCCATGGCGAGGACTGCCTCCGCAGAAGTCGGGGGGAGCGTTTGGGGAGCGCTCGGGCTGTGGTCTTGCGGTTTGAGGTCGGGTATTAGAGCAGGGAGCAGCGTTGCTGGCGCGACGGAGTCGGCAACTACGCTCGGTGACGAAGTTGCCAGCTTGCTCCGCCGAGCGGGTCGATCTCCGCGGCGAGGTTACCCCCGGTGTGGCACCGCGTTTCGGCCCGGGGTTGGGTGATCGGCTAACAGCCTCCTTGATCATCGCGAGAGTTGAGCGTGGACTCACCGTCATTCGACCGTTCGATCGCTCTGCAGCGGCGCCTGCACGAGCTGGTGCCCGGGGGTGCGCACACCTTCGCCCGCGGCGCCGACCAGTTCCCCGAGGACATGGCCCCGGTCATCGTCGACGGTGCCGGAGCGCGCGTCCGCGACGCCGACGGCAACTGGTTCGTCGAGTACGGCTCCGGCATGCGGGCGGTCACGCTGGGTCATGGGTACGAGCCGGTGGTGGCGGCCGTGCGCGCCGCGATCGGCGGCGGGGTCGGGTTCGCCCGGCCCACCACGATGGAGCTCGACGCCGCCGAGGACTTCGTGGCGACGGTCGCCGGCGCGGAGATGGTCAAGTTCACCAAGAACGCCTCGGACGCCACGGCCGCGGCCGTGCGGCTGTCGCGGGCCGTCACGGGCCGGGATCACATCGCCGCCTGCGCGCAGCCGTTCTTCAGCGGTCAGGACTGGTTCGTCGGCACCCTGCCGCTCGACGCGGGCGTGCCCGCCGCGGTCCGGGAGCTCACCCTCCGCTTCCCCTACAACGACCTCGACGCCTTGCGCGCCTTGCTTGCCGAGCGTCCGATCGCGTGCGTGATCATGGAGGCCGCCAGCAGCATGGCCGAGCCCGCGCCCGACTACCTGCGGGGCGTGCGCGAGCTGTGCGACGAGTTCGGCACCGTGCTCGTCTTCGACGAGACGATCACCGGCTTCCGCTGGTCCGAGCATGGTGCGGCGCACCTGTACGGCGTCACGCCCGACCTGTCGTGCTGGGGCAAGGCCATGGGCAACGGCTTCCCGATCTCGGCGCTGGCCGGGAAGCGGGAGCTGATGGAGCTGGGTGGTTTGCGCACCGAGCGCGAGCGCGTGTTCCTGCTCTCCAGCACGCACGGCGCCGAGGTCGGGGGGCTCGCGGCGTTTCGCGCCGTGGTGGCCGCCTACCGCGAGACCGACCCGATCGCGACGATGGAGCGCCAAGGCGCGCTCCTGGCCGAGGGCGTCAACGCGGCGGCCCGCGACGCGGGCATCGAGCAGCACGTTCGGGCCGTGGGCAGGCCGTCGTGCCTGGTGTTCGAGACCCGGGACGCCGGCGGCGAGCCGTCCCAGAGCTACCGCACGCTGTTCCTGCAGGAGCTGTTGCTCGGCGGTGTGCTCGGCCAGTCGTTCGTGATCTCGGCGGCGCACACCGACGCCGACCTGGAGCTCACCCTCGACGCGGTGCGCGCGGCGCTTCCGGTCTACCGCAAGGCCCTGGAGGCGGGCAGCACCGACGGTCTGCTGCGCGGCAGGCCCGTCGCGCCGGGGCACCGCCGCTACGCCGACCCCCGCCGGATCTGATCGCGTCGAGTCGCGCACTACGCACGTCGCAGCCTGCGTGCGGTGCGGCTCGCACCGATCGAGCTACACCAGCGGGCTCGTGGCGAGCACGCGTACTGCCTCGGCCACCGCCGCCCGGCGCGCCACGCGCACGGCCGTCTCGATCGGGCGCAGCGCGTCGCGGCGGGCCGTCGCCGCCGACGCCGAGAGCGCGCCGCCCGGCTCGTCGACGGACGCGGCGGACAGGATGGCCTCCACCTCGTCGGCCTGCTGCAGCACCCGCAACACCTGGGCGGGCATCCCGGCGGGCCAGAGCGTGGCGGGGCGGGCGCGCAGGGACGCGGCGATCTCCTCCCGCACGCCCGGCCGGTGGCGCGCGACGCCGAGGTCGGTCAGCACGGACGCCGAGCGGCGAACCTGGTCGCGCAGGTCGCGCTCGGCGTGCGACAACGCGACGAACTCGGGCGTCGGGCCCGGTTCGGGCACCCGGTAGACCGTCCACCGGACCACGCCGTCTGCGACGGGTGTCGGCACGACGCCCAGCCCGACATCGGCGAAGAGCACGCCCTCGCCCGCCGCCGTGGCCTCGCGGCTGAACGGGCCCGGACCGGGGAGGCCGCGGACGTCGCCGGGGGCGGGCAGCACGAGCCGCGCGGGCGCCCGGGGCGCGGCCCGTCGCAGCGCCGCCAGGAGGAACGGCAGTGAGCTCACCGGCGCACCCGGCGGCGGAAGTGCGGTGGCGGCAGCGGCGAGGTCGTCGGCCGCCTGCACGTCGTGCGCGTCGGCCCACGGCGCCATCGCGTCGAGGACGTCGTCGGGCGCCGCGGCTCCTACGAGCCAGGCCGAGGCCCACACGGTGAACGTCGCGGAGGGGCGGGGCACGCCGTCAGGCTAGGCCACGGCGGGCCGCGGCGGCAGCGTCGGCTCGACCCGCCGGATCACCGCAGGTCGTGCCCGGGGGCGCGTGTCGCAGCACGCCCACGGCCGGGCGCGGCGGTACAAATATGCGCTGTGCGAGGTCATGACTACCGGGGTCTGTTCACGGTCGACGGCACCCGCCGGGTCACCCGCAAGGCCATCGCGGAGGTGCCCGCCGAGCCCGGGCTGGTGGTCGAGGATCCGACGAGCGGGTTCTGCGGAGCCGTGGTCGCCGTCGACGTCCGGGAGGTGACGTTGGAGGACCGCCGCGGCGCCCGCCGGATCTTCCCGCTGCGGCAGGCGGCGTTCCTCGTCGAGGGCGCGGTCACCACGCTCGTCGTTCCGGCCAGAGCACCGCAAGCGCCCGTGCGGTCGGCGTCGGGCTCGGTCAAGGTCGTCGGGCACACCGCGCGCACCGCGCGGGCGGCGCGCATCTGGGTGGAGGGGCTGCACGACGCCGAGTTGGTGGAGCGCGTGTGGGGGCACGATCTGCGCGTCGAGGGCGTCGTCGTGGAGCCCATGCACGGGATGGACGACCTCGCCGCGGCCGTCGCCGCGTTCGGGCCCGGTCCCCAGCGGCGGCTGGGGATCCTCGTCGACCACCTCGTCGCGGGCACGAAGGAGACGCGCGCGGCGCAGCAGGTCGTCGGGCCGCACGTGCTCGTGACCGGCCATCCCTACGTGGACGTCTGGGAGGCGGTGAAGCCCGCCGCCGTCGGCATCCGGGCGTGGCCGCAGGTGCCGCGCGGCACCGACTGGAAGACCGGCGTCTGCGCCGCGCTGCGTTGGGGTGAGCCCGCGGACGGCGCCCGGCGTGTGCTGGCGGCCGTGCGCAGCTTCCGGGACCTGGAGACGCCGCTGATCGGAGCGGTCGAGCGGCTCATCGACTTCGTGACCGTCTGATCACACGACGCTGCGGCTTCTGGCAGGATCGTGCTATGTGGCCCGCAGTGCTCTGGCTGATCGCGGGAGTCGTGCTGATCGGAGCCGAGGTGCTCTCCGGGCAGTTCGTGCTGCTGATGCTCGGCGGGGGTGCGCTGGCCGCGGCCGGGGCGTCGTTCCTCGTGCCGGACTCGCCGGTCGTCGGCGGGGTGACGTTCGCGATCGCGGCCGTGCTGCTGATGTTCGCCGCCCGGCCCGCGTTGCGCAGGCGGCTGGAGAGCGGACTGTCCGACCATGCGCCGCTGCACACGGGGGGCCTCGTCGGGCGCGGCGCGATCGCGGTCAGCCGGGTCGACGGTCAGGGCGGCCAGGTCCGCATCGCCGGTGAGCTGTGGTCGGCGCGGGCGCTCGACGACCACGACGTGATCGAAGAAGGCACCGCGGTCACCGTGATGCAGATCAGCGGGGCGACGGCACTCGTCGTCACCGCGGGGTAGAGCGAGGGGGGTGGGTCCGTTGCCGGACCCGAACATGCTGCTGGTGATCGCGGCGTTGCTGCTGGTCGTGCTGGTGGTCACGGCGATCGTGCGCGCGGTGCAGATCATCCCGCAGGCCACGGCGGCCGTCGTCGAGCGGCTGGGCCGGTTCAAGGCCGTCGAGGAGCCGGGCCTGGTGTTCCTCGTGCCGTTCGTCGACAAGATCCGCGCGCGGATCGACCTGCGGGAGCAGGTGCGCTCCTTCCCGCCGCAGCCGGTGATCACGAAGGACAACCTGACGGTCAACATCGACACCGTCGTCTACTACCAGGTGACCAACCCCAAGGCCGCGGTCTACGAGATCGCGGACTACATCAACGGCGTCGAGCAGACCACCACCACGACGCTGCGCAACGTCGTCGGCGGCCTGAGCCTGGAGGAGACGCTCACCGCCCGCGACGAGATCAACTCCCAGCTCCGCGGAGAGCTGGACAAGGTCACCGGCGGCTGGGGCATCCGCATCGCGCGCGTCGAGATCAAGGCCATCGAGCCGCCCGCCTCCATCCAGGAGTCGATGGAGCGGCAGATGAAGGCCGACCGGGAGAAGCGGGCGATGATCCTCACCGCGGAGGGCCAGCGGGAGTCGGCGATCCGCAGCGCGGAGGGCAACAAGCAGAGCCAGATCCTCACCGCCGAGGGGGCCAAGCAGGCGGCCATCCTCAACGCCGAGGCCGACCGGCAGTCCCGCATCCTGCGGGCGCAGGGTGAGCGGGCGGCGCAGTACCTGCAGGCCCAAGGCGAGGCGAAGGCCATCGAGAAGGTGTTCGCGGCGATCAAGTCGGGCAGGCCGACGCCCGAGTTGCTCGCCTACCAGTACCTGCAGACGCTGCCGCAGATGGCGCAGGGCGACGCGAACAAGGTGTGGATCGTGCCGTCGGACTTCGGCAAGGCGCTCGAGGGCTTCACCAAGATGCTCGGCGCTCCCGGCGGCGACGGCGTGTTCCGCTTCGAGCCCTCGCCGGTGGAGGACGTGGCTCCGCGTCCCGAGGACGACGACGAGTCGATCAAGGACTGGTTCGACACGTCGCCGGATCCCGAGCTCGCCCGCGCCGTGGCCGACGCGCAGGCCCAGGCCCGCGCCGAGATCCCGCCTGCGTTCACGCCGAACAACCCGGCTCCGCCGCTGCCGTCCGCGTCGTCGCCGGGTGAGCTGCCGTCGCGCGCACCCGACGAGCTGCCGACCGGCGCGGGCGGGGGCCGGGTCGGGCTCCCGGCCGGGGTCAACCGCCATGCGTCGGCGGAGTGGCCGTCGGGTGCGGGCGAGCGGTCGGCCGGGCCGCCGGAGTGGTCGTCGGGTGCGGGCGAGCGGTCGCCGGGCCGCGGATGGTCGTCGGGTGCGGGCGAGCGGTCGCCGGGCCGACGGAATGGTCGTCGGGTGCGGACCGGACGGGCCCCGGGGATCGTGGCCCGGCGCCCTGGCCGCGGCCCGGCGGCCCCGCCTCGGCCCCGTCGCAGGCGGGCTGGTCAGACCGGCCGCAGGAGGCGCCCCCCGCGCCGCGGGGCGGGTCCTCGGCCCCGCCTTCGCAAGCGGGCGCGCCGAGCCGCGAGAGTGGGGTGCCCACTCCGCCGCGGGGCTTCCCCCGCGCCGACCGGGACTCCGACACCGCCGAGCACGTCAACCCGGCCCGCCCGGGCTACCCGTCCCCGCCGCGGTCGTCCCACAGCTGACCCGCCGCTTCGCTGGGCGAGCCCTGAGGCAAAGGCGGCGGCTGCGCAGACGTTGCGGCGCCACTTCGGAGCCGCACTGACGTTGGGGTGGCCGCACTGGCGGTGGGGTGGCCGCACCGGCGGTGGGGCGCCGGTGTGGGCGCCGACACGCCAGTGCCGGCCGGGCGCGGCGGTGGCCGCGCCGTATTGCGGTCGAGGGCGCTGGTGGCGGCGGCGCTCCGCACCGGCGTTGGCGTGGCCGCACCGGCGTTGGCGTGGCCGCACCGGCGTCGCGGCGCCGGTGTGGGCGCCGACACGCCGGTGCCGGCCGGGCGCGGGGGTGGCCGCGCCGTGTTGCGGTCGAGGGCGCTGGTGGGCGGCGGCGCTCCGCACCGGCGTTGGCGTGGCCGCACGGGCGTTGGCGTGGCCGCACGGGCGTTGGCGTGGCCGCACCGGTGTCGGGGCGCCGGTGTGGGCGCCGACACGCCGGTGCCGGTCGGGCGCGGGGGTGGCCGTGCCGCGTTGCGCGTCGAAGCCGCGGCGGTAGGGAGGCCGCCGACGTTTCGGTCGTCGCACCGGCGTTGGCGTGGTCGCACGGGCGTTGGCGTGGCCGCACGGGCGTTGGCGTGGCCGCACCGGTGTCGGGGCGCCGGTGTGGGCGCCGACACGCCGGTGCCGGTCGGGCGCGGCGGTGGCCGCGCCGTGTTGCGCGTCGAGCCGCGGCGGTGGCGGCGGCGGCTCCGCACGGGCGTTGGCGTGGCCGCACGGGCGTTGGCGTGGCCGCACCGGCGTTGCCGTGCCCGCACCGGTGTCGGGACACCGGTGTGGGCACCGACACGCCAGTGCCGCACCGGCGCTACAGGCGCGCGGGGCGATCCGCGGCCGCGCGCGGGGCGAGAACGCGGCCAGGGCGGGGATGGGTCAGGCGGCGGCGGCCTGTGGGGCGCGCTTGCTGGCCTTGCGGGACATGGCGTAGAGCGCGCGGCGGCGGGCCCGGCCCACGGGCGCGAGCATGCGCCCGATGGCCAGGTCGATGCCACGCACCTGGAACAGCGCGGAGTTGCCCAGCTCGTTGGTGAGCGCCCGCTGGTCGCGATAGATCTCACCCTCGTCCGCGGCCGAGAGGGTGTTGCGGCCGATGCGGAACGCCGCGAGCGTCTCGGGCAGGCCGAGGAACTCGCCGTACTGCAGCAGCCGCATCCAGAGGTCGAGGTCCATGACCGACGGCTTGTCCGACCGCCACCCACCCGCGGCAGCGAAGTCGTCGCGGCGGAAGAGCACGTTGCCGGGCTCACCGATGGGGTTGGCCCCGTTGCGGACGACGCGCCGGGCCACCTCGACGCCGCTGTGCACACCGACGAGCCCGCCGAGCCCGCGCCGCGGCACGATCACGCGGCTCTGCTCGTCGATCATGTGGCGGCGGGCCGCCACGAGGGCGAGCCCCGGGTCGGCCTCCATCGGCCCGACCTGCAGCTCCAGGCAGCGGGGGTGGATGAGGTCGTCGGCGCAGACGAGCTTGATCAGCGGGCCGCGGCAGAGCGAGATGAGCCGGTTCCAGTTCTCGGTGAGCTCCAGGACCGAGGAGTTGCGCTCGACGCGCATTCGCCGGTCGCCGAAGGACCGAGCGATCGCACCGCTGCGATCCGTGCTGCCGTTGTCGAGCACGATCAGCTCGAAATCGCGGTAGGTCTGATCCAGCACGCTGCGGATCGTTTCCCCGAGGTAGGTCTCGCCGTTGTACACCGGGATGCACACGGAGACGCTCGGGGTGGCCAGCAGCACGTCGGCGATGGTAGCCGGCTGCGCCCGGCCCGCGTGACGGGGCCTGCCGACGTGGCGGCGGGACGACCCGGCAGCGCGATGACCAAGGAGGGGTCGACGATCAGCGCGCCCGCGTGCTCCGTAGAGTGCACCCCCGCGGACGCGAAGCAGGCATCACCGCAAGAGTAATGCCGTTACTCCAACAGGGGTAATCAGTTTCAGAGTACGCTACGTAACGCGCATGACGCCGGGGCAGATAAGCCCCATGTGGTCCGTTGTCCCGCGCGGCGTGACCAGGGATAACGGCTGTACCGGCATGATGGGCAAGACATCGCCTGGCGGCGGTGGGGGGGAGAACATCGATGCAGCGCAACGGCAACCCGCGGGTGTCCGTGGTGGTGCCGACCCGCAATGAGGCCCGGAACCTGGAGGTCGTACTTCCGGCGATCGCCGCGGTCCGGCCCGTCGTTCACGAGATCATCGTCGTCGATGGCAACTCGGTCGACGGCACGATCGAGACCGCGCAGCGGGTCCTGCCCTGGGTGAAGGTCATCACGCAGACCCGCAAGGGCAAGGGCAACGCCATGGCTTGTGGGTTCGCCGCGGCCACCGGTGACGTCATCGTCATGTTCGACGCCGACGGGTCGGCCGATCCTGCCGAGATCCCGGCGTTCGTGCGTGCGCTGGTGGCGGGCGCTGACTTCGCGAAGGGCAGTCGGTTCGTCCGGGGGGGCGGAAGCGACGACATCACGCTGCTGCGCAAGACCGGCAACGCCGGGCTCAACGGTGTGGCGAACGCGCTGTTCGGCACGTCCTACACCGACCTGTGTTACGGCTACAACGCGTTCTGGACCGACCTGCTGCCCGCGCTGGACCTGCCGGACATCAGCCTGCCGTCGCCGTCGCAGGGCGGCATGCTCTGGGGCGACGGCTTCGAGATCGAGACCGTCCTGAACTGCCGCGTCGCGGCGGCCGGGATGAAGATCACCGAGGTGCCGTCCATGGAGCGGGAGCGCATCTTCGGCCAGACCAACCTGCGGACGTTCGCCGACGGCACGCGCGTGCTGCGCACGCTCGCGGCCGAGCACCGCCGGGCCCTCCGCAAGCGCGCCGAGCGCGTGCGGATGGAAGAGCAGTCCCGCGCCCTGACCCCGCCCGGTGGCTTTCCGGCGGTCCCCCCGGCCGATCCGGCGCCGTCGGTGCGCCGCAGCACAGGCGCGCCGTCGCGGTCCACGGACGGGCGTCGCGACACCTCGCACATCCGCCTCGCCCTGGAGGAAGAGGCTTCCTGACACCGTCCGGGGTTCGCCGCGCGCCCGGCTAAACTGCGGTCCTGCCGGGCCGATCCCCAGCGCGTCCGGAGATCACGATCCGGTGACAACCCCGGTGACGAACGGAGCTGGCCTGTGACCGTCCCGTCCAACGCTGTTCTGACGCGTGCCCGCGTCGCGCGGCGGGCGGTGGCTTTGCTGCTCGTGGTGGCGGGCCTCGCCGCCTGCGCCATGAGCGTGCTCAACGTCACCGGGGGGATCCCCGGCGACGTGCGGTTCGCCGCCACGCTCGCGTTCCTGATCCTCGGGCCGGGATGGGCCGCAGCCGGGTTCCTGCGCCGCGCGCCCGCGGCCCACGTGTGGCTGCTCACGATCGGCACCGGCGTCGCCGTCACCCTGCTCGCAGGCCAGATCATGGTCAGCAGCGGGTACTGGCAGCCCGCCACGGCGCTGTACGCGCTCACGGCGGTGAGCATCCCGTTCCTGCTGCGCCACGCGGTGGTCGCCCAGTGAAGATGCGGCCCCCGGCCGCCGCGACTGCGCGCCCGCGGCGGGCCGACGGGCTGAACGACGGCCTGGCCCTCTCGATCAGCGCGGGGATGGGCTCCCTCGCGGGGCTGCTCGGCTGGATCCTCTCGACCCGACTCTTCGACCCGGCCCAGGTCGGCCAGGCCGCGAAGGTCGTCGCGGCGTTCATCCTCATCGCCGGGATCTGCCAGCTCAACGTCAGCGTCGGCACCCTCCGGTGGGTCCCGACGGCCGGACGGCAGACGAGCAAGCTGGTGTGGAGCTCGCTGCTGCTGATCATGCCGCTGGGCGGCGTCATCGCCCTGATCTACGTGCTGCTGCTGCCCGACATCGGGCAGGCCGCGGCGGGGGACTGGCCGTTCTGGGTCGGCGTCGTGCTGTTCGTGGCATCGGCCGCGGGGTGGACGGTGTTCGTCGTCCACGACACGATCCTGGTGGCCATCGGCAAGCCGTGGTGGGCGGTGTGGCGCAACGCGGTGTTCGCCGTGGTCCGCCTGGGCCTGCTGATCCTCTTCGCCGTCATCGGGCTGGGCGGCCAGGGCATCGTGCTGTCCTGGGCCCTGCCCATCGTGATCTGGATCGCGGTCGGTTCGGTGGCGCTCGCCGTGCTGGCTCGCCGCGTCAGCAGGCGCTCGAGCGGCGGCGCGCTGCCGAGCCGCCGTACCGCGGTCACGTTCCTCGGCCCGACCGCCGTGGCGCAGTTCGGCACGTCGCTGCTCTACAACCAGGTCACCGTCCTCGCCACGGAGCGGTTCGGCGATGCCACCGGCGCCAAGTTCTTCATGGCCTGGCAGGCGGTCACGGTCGTCGACCTCAGCGCCACCTACTTCATGAACTCCCTCGCCGTCGGGGTGGCCCGCGAGCCGCACCGCGCGGCGGAGCTGGCCGCCGTCGCCCGCAAGCGGCTGTTGATGATCTTCCTGCCGCTGCTCGCGATCGGCTGTGTCGTCGCGGGCCCGGCACTCTGGCTGGTCTTCGGCCCGGAGTACGCCGAGGCCGCCGACGTGCTGCGGCTGCTGTTCGTCGGCCTGGCGTTCCGGCTGGTCATCCTGCACGAGCTGGGTGTGCTGCAGGCGCTGGGCCGCGGGTTCGCCTTCGCGCGCCTGCAGCTGATCAGCACCGTGCTCGTGGTGCTCGTCGCGGCCGTCGTGCCGGTGGGGGAGTCCGACATCGACGGCCTCATCCCCGTGGCGATCGGGTACATCGCCGTGCAGGTCGTCTGCGCGGCCGCCGTACTCTTGGCGTCGGCTCGTAGTCGACCGACCGCAGTGGAGGTGGTCTCGCCGTGACATCGACGGACAACCGCGCCACCGCGGCGGAGCCCGCCACCGCCTTCATCCCGATCGTTCAGGACCCGGCCGAGCCGCCCACCACCGCGCTCCCACCGGTGCCGGGCCCGCCGCGGCCGCCCACGAAGGTCGGCGTCGGGATCTTCCGCTGGCTCTCGCCGATCTTCGCGTTGATGGCGGTGGCGCTGCTGCCGATCGCGGCGGTCACCACCAACCTCGACGCGCTCGACGGGTGGGGTCTCGGCCGGGTGCTCAGCCCGGCCGGGTGGGGCGCGATCGTGTGCGCCGTCGCCGCGTGCGTCAGCGAGCTGAAATCGCCCCGCCCGCGCATCCCGATGCTGGGCACCGCCACCGGCGTGCTCATCCTCTGCACCACGGGCATGCCCTCGGTCGTGGAGCCGGTCGCCCGCTTCGCCACCGCGTGGCTGATCGCGGGCTTCTCCGACGCGATCGCCATCACCGGGCACACCCCGTCCGGAGTGGACGCCCGCTTCTACTGGCCAGCCTTCTTCGCGCAGTGGGCGTTCTTCCGCGACGCGGGCGGCGCCACGCAGCTCGACGTGGTGCTGCGCTGGTTCCCGCCCGCCGTCGTCACCGTGTGGACGATCGGCATCTACGCGCTGGCCCGGTCGATGCTCGGCGGCACCCGGGCCCCGTGGGTCGCGGCGTGGCTGTTCGTCGGCCTGAACTGGATCGAGCAGGACTACTTCTCCCCCCAGGCCACGGGCATCATCCTGATGCTCACCGTGCTGACGTTCGCGCTCGGCCCGCTCGCCACCCGGCGTACCGACGCGGCGGGCGTGCCGGGCTGGCCGTTCCCGCATCCGGACGCGAAACGCACCTCGTTGGTGCGGCGATGGCTCGTGGCGGCCTTGACGCCGCCGAACCGGCCCACGCTGCCGCCCCGCCAGCTGCTGCTGATCTACTTCTGCGCCGCGCTGTGCCTGATGGCGGCCGCTCCCGAACACCAGATCACGCCGTTCGCGATCATCGGCCAGCTGGCCCTGCTGGCGGTCGTGGGCCGGTTCCGCGGCCGCGGGCTGGTGCTGGTCGCGATCATGTCCTCGGCGCTGTTCATCCTCATCGCAGGCCGCGAGTTCTGGATCAACCAGCTCGGCCTGATCCTCGGTTCCGGTGATCAGGGGGCGCTGCAGGAAGGCGTGGCCGACCGGCTGACCGGCGACACGGGTCAGGTGGTGGTCAAGTACATGCGCGTGGCCATGCCGGTGCTCACGTGGCTCCTAGGCATGGTGGGCGCGTGGGTGTACTGGAAGCGCCGCCGCGACCTCGTGCCGATCGGCCTCGCCGTCGTCCCGATGTTCTTCGCGGCCGTCCAGAGCTACGGCGGCGAGCTGATCCTGCGCATCGTGCTCTACGGCCTGCCGATCATGTCGGTCCTCGGCGCCGACGCCCTCCGGGCGTGGGTGCGCAAGGGGCGGTCACGGGAGTGGCTGCTGGCGGTCGGCATGGTCGTGCTGATGGGCCTGCTGGTCGTGATCCGCGGCGGCAACGACTCGTTCCAGGTCGTGTTCCCGCAGGAGGTCACGATGTACCGGCAGGTCGAGGCGGAGACGCCGCCGGGGCAGACCATCTCGGCGCTGAGCAGGCTGGGGCCCGCGGGCGTCGTGGGCATCAACGACCACCCCCTCGGTGACAACCCGCAGGGCTGCGGGCAGCTCGCGGCCGACCCGGCCCGGTGCACCCTCGAGGCCGACCCGGACGTGCTGGTCTCGTTCACGTCGGTGGAGAAGGAAGGGGTCTACCTCAACGGCGAGAAGCCCGGCTGGTCGCTCCAGGCGCTGCAGCAGATCCTCGCCACGGGGCACTACACGCTGACCTACCAGGACGGCTACAACTGGGTCGTCCGCAAGATCCCGCAGGCGCCGGGGGCCTGACGTGATCAACCCGGCATATGACGTGTGGGTGTGGGGCGCAGGCGTGCTGTTCCTGCTGCTCATGGGGATCAGGGCGTACGTCGTGGAGACCGGCCAGGTGCGCCTGGGCGGCACCCCGGCGGCCGCGCGCGTGCTCACAGTGGTGATCTTCCTCGTGCTCGTCGGGCTCGGCGGCCTGCTCGCGATGCAGGGCGGCATCGTGCTGTACACGTCGATCGCCCACCACACCGATCCGTCGCAGATCCCGAACCTGGTGCTGGACCCCACCCCGCCGCCCGCGAACCCGGCGGCCCCCGCACCGGCTCCCGCCCCTGCCCCTGCCCCGGCCGCCCCTGCGCCTGCCGCGCCCGCGCAGCACTGACCCGTTCTCGTCATCCGCCACGCCCGCGGTGTGACCGGAAAGGCACTCCGGTTCTCGATGGACCGATTAACCGCGCGCGTTCTGTCGGTCGTCACTCATACGCTGGCCCCGCGACCGAGACGAAGAGGACGACCGTGACCGAAAGCATCGACCTGCAGCCGAGAGAGGTGAGCGCCGCCCCGGCGGCGCTGGATCCGCGTGACCGCACGGTCATCGGCGTTCTCCTGGTGGCCACGTTCGTCGTCATCCTCAACGAGACGATCATGGCGGTGGCGCTGCCGGTCCTGATGACCGACCTCGGCGTGTCCCCGAGCGTCGGTCAGTGGCTCACCGCAGGCTTCCTGCTCACGATGTCGGTGGTCATCCCGATCACCGGCTTCCTGATCCGCCGTGTCCCCACCCGCACGCTGTACGGCGTGGCGATGGGGCTGTTCAGCACGGGCACGCTCGTGGCGGCGCTGGCCCCGGGCTTCGCCGTGCTGCTCGGCGCGCGCGTCGTGCAGGCCAGCGGCACGGCGATCATGCTGCCGCTCCTGATGACCACCGTGATGACGCTCGTGCCGCCCGCCCGGCGCGGCGCGATCATGGGCAACCTTTCGATCGTCATCTCGGTGGCGCCCGCGATCGGGCCCACCGTGTCCGGGGTCGTGCTGTCGTTCCTCGGATGGCGGGCGATGTTCCTGGTCGTGCTGCCGATCGCGCTGGTCACGCTGTGGGTCGGGCTGCGGCGGATGGTCGACGTCGGCGAGCCGACCCGCGCTCCGATCGACGGGCTGTCGGTCGCGCTGTCGGTCGTCGGGTTCGGCGGCCTCGTCTACGGCCTGAGCTCGATCGGCGCGGGCGGCGGCGCATCACTGATCCCGAGCTGGGCGCCGTTCGTGGTCGGCGGCCTCGGCATCGTCGCGTTCGTCGCGCGCCAGATCGTCCTGCAGCGCGCCGACCGCGCCCTGCTGGATCTCCGCACGTTCCGCTCGCGCACGTTCACCACCGCGTCGGTGATCATGATGCTGATGATGGCCACGCTCCTCGGCTCCCTCACCCTGCTGCCGATCTACATGCAGAACGTCCTGCTGCTCAGCCCGCTCGCCACCGGCCTGCTGTTGCTGCCGGGCGGCCTGGTCATGGGTCTGCTCGGGCCGGTGGTCGGGCGCCTCTACGACCGCGTCGGTGCGCGTGCGCTGCTGGTGCCCGGCACCGTGGCCACGAGCCTCGCCTTGTGGTGGAGCACGCTGTTCGACGCCACGAGCCCGGCCTGGTTCGTCCTGGGCTTCCACGTGCTGCTCTCGGTGGGCCTCGCGTTCGTCTTCACACCGCTGTTCACCGCGGGGCTCGGCGCCGTGGAGCCGCGGCTGTACTCCTACGGCAGTGCGATCTTCGGCTCCACCCAGCAGCTGGCGGGCGCGGCGGGCGTGGCGCTGCTGGTGAGCGTGCTGAGCGTCGGCGCGGCCCGGCTCACCGCCGCGGGTGCCTCCACGGTGGTCGCCACCGCGGGCGGGGTGCACGACGCGCTCCTCGTGGCCGCGCTGCTCTCGGTCGTCGCGATCGTCGTGGCGCTGGGGATGCGCACGCCGGCCGCGGCGGTGGAGCCGATCGACCACTAGACGCGCTACCGCCTGCGTCGCGCGGATGGCGCAGGATGGGCGCGTGACGTCCGACGGTCGCGCGCCTGCCTGCGCTGGTCCCGCCGCCCGCCGACCTGCCACCCGCGGCGGCGCCGCTGCGGGCGCAGGTGCGGGAGTTCCTCGCCGCCGAGCGGGCCGCGGGGGCCTGGACGCCGCGGGCGGACGTGTGGCTGTCGGGCTGGGACGAGCGCTTCACCAAGGAGCTGGGCCGCCGCGGCTGGCTGGGCATGACCATCCCCGTCGAGTACGGCGGGCACGGCGCGTCGCCGCTGCGAGCGCTACGTCGTCACCGAGGAGCTGCTGGCCGCGGGCGCACCGGTGGCCGCGCACTGGGTGGCCGACCGGCAGATCGGCCCGACCCTGCTGCGGTTCGGCACCGAGGAGCAGCGTCGCCGGTACCTGCCGGGCATCGCGGCGGGCGAGGTCTACTTCGGCATCGGGATGAGCGAGCCGGACGCGGGCTCGGATCTCGCGAACGTCCGGACGAAGGCCGAGAAGGTCGACGGCGGGTGGAGCCTCACCGGCACCAAGGTCTGGACGTCGGGCGCGCACCGGGCGCGCGCGTTCTTCGCCCTGGCCCGCTCCGCGCCCCGCGACGACGCCCACCGCCACGCGGGCCTCTCGCAGTTCATCGTCGAGCTGGACAGCCCCGGGCGTGACGATCCGCCCGATCCCGCTGCTCACCGGCGCCCACCACTTCAACGAGGTCGTGTTCGACCAGGTGTTCGTGCCCGACGCCATGGTGCTCGGCGAGATCGGGTCGGGATGGCACCAGGTGACGAGCGAGCTGGCGTTCGAGCGCAGCGGGCCCGAGCGGTTCCTGTCGACGTACCCGCTGCTCGCGGCGTTGGTCGGCGAGCTCGGCCGGTCGGCGGACCCGGGGTGCGCCGCGCGAGGTCGGCGCGCTGGTCGCGCGGCTGTGGACGCTGCGGCGGATGTCGTTGGCCATCGCCGGTGCGCTCGCCTCGGGCGCGGCGCCGGAGCTCGCGGCCGCGGTCGTCAAGGACCTCGGCACCCGCTACGAGAACGAGATCATCGATGCGGCGCGGCTGCTGGTGGCGATCCCGCCCGACCCGGGAGCCGAGGGTGGCTTCGCCCGGCTGCTGGCCGACGCGGTGCTGCACGCCCCCGGCTTCACCCTGCGGGGCGGCACCAACGAGGTGTTGCGCGGCATCGTCGCGCGCGGGCTGGGTCTGCGATGACGGGCGGCATGCCGCCGAGGAGGTGGGGGCGATGACCGTCGCGGCCAACGATGCGCTGGCCGAGCTCGCCGACGAGGTGTTCGGCGGCCGCGACCCGGGCGTCGGGTTCGACGCGGACCTCTGGGCCACCCTGGAGCAGACCGGCCTGGCCCGGCTCACCCTGCCCGGCGACGTGGGCGGCAGCGACGGCGCGTTCGCCGACGCCGCGGTCGTGCTGTCGCGCCGCCGGGGCGCACGCCGCACGCGTCCCGCTGGTGGAGACCGACCTGCTCGCGGGCTGGCTCCTGCAGGCGGCCGAGATCCCGCTGCCCGACGGGCCGCTGACGCTGGCTGCGGGCGACCTCGACGTCGCCCGCACCGTCCGCCGGGCGGCCGGCGTGCTGCACCGCGTGCCGTGGGCGCGCGCCGCAACGGGGATCGTGGTGCTGGCGGGCGATCACGCGCTGCTGATCGATCCGGCCGACGTCACGGTCACCGACGGCGCGAACCTGGCCGAGGAGCCGCGCGACACCGTCACGGTCGACGGGCCGGTCACCGCGGCGCCGGTCGAGGAGCACGTCGGCGCCCAGCTGCGCCTGCGGGGGGCGCTCGGCCGCTCGCTGCTGCTCGTGGGCGCGCTGCGGGCCGCGCTCGCGGCGTCGGTGCGGTACGCGGGGGAGCGGGTGCAGTTCGGGCGTCCGATCGGCGCGGTTCCAGGCCGTGCAGCAGCAGCTGGCGTTGGCCGCCGCCGAGGTGGCCGCCGCGTCGGCCGCCGCGGAGGCCGCCGCCCGCGCCGCCGACGCCGACGGCGTGCTCGCCGCCGAGCTCCCGATCGCGATGGCCAAGGCGCGCACGTCCGAGGCGGCGGGCACGGTCGCCCGCATCGCCCACCAGGTGCACGGCGCGATCGGGTTCACCCGCGAGCACGACCTGCGCCTGGCCACCACCCGCCTCTGGGCGTGGCGCGACGAGGACGGATCCGAGGCGCAGTGGCAGGAGGTCGTCGGGGCGGCCGCGCTCGCGGCGGGCGCCGGACGGGCTGTGGCCGCTGATCACCGGTCGGTAACAGCGGCCCACCCGCTCGGGGTGCGCGCCGTGCCACGCCACGCTCGGTCGGCCGGGGCACACTGGGCAGCGTGACCGACGCAGGCACCACCGCCGAGACCGCACCCGCGGAGCAGCCTGCTCCCGGCGGTGCTACGGGTGGCACCGGCCGCGACCATCCGGCCGCGCACAGCGCCGGGCTGTACGGGCTCGCGCTCGGCGCGCTGGGCGTGGTCTTCGGCGACATCGGCACCAGCCCGCTCTACGCCGTGCAGACCGTCTTCTCGATCGACGACGGCGCGGTCAAGCCCACGGTCGCCGACGTGTACGGCGTCGTGTCGCTGATCTTCTGGTCGATCACGGTCGTCGTGTCGGTGAAGTACGTGTCGTTCATCCTGCGCGCCGACAACGACGGCGAGGGCGGGATCATGGCGCTCGCCGCGCTCGTCCGCACGGTGTCCGGGGCCACGGCCCGCCGGGCGGCGTTCGCGCTGGCCCTGGGCGTGGTCGGCGCGTCGTTGTTCTACGGCGACTCGCTCATCACCCCGGCGATCTCGGTGCTGTCGGCCGTCGAGGGCCTGGAGGTCGCGCAGCCGGAGCTGGCCGAAGCGGTCCTGCCGATCGGCGTCGTCATCCTCGCCCTGCTGTTCGCCGCGCAGCGCTTCGGCACCCACCGCGTCGGGCGGGCTGTTCGGGCCGGTCATGGTGATCTGGTTCGTCGTGCTGGCCGTGATGGGCGTGCCGCACATCATCCGGCGCCCCGGCGTGCTGCTGGGGCTCTCGCCGACGTTCGTGGTGTCGTTCATCGCCGACCACCCGTTCACGGCGTTCATCGCGATGGGCGCGGTCGTCCTGGTGATCACCGGCGCCGAGGCGCTCTACGCCGACATGGGCCACTTCGGGCGGCGGCCGATCCGGGTCGCCTGGTTCGCCGTGGTGTTCCCGGCGCTGATCCTCAACTACCTCGGCCAGGCCGCGCTGATCCTCGACGACCCGTCGGCCGTCGCCAACCCGTTCTACCTGCTGGCCCCGTCCTGGGCGCGGTGGCCGCTGGTCGTGCTGGCCACCCTCGCCACCGTCATCGCCTCGCAGGCGGTGATCTCCGGCGCGTTCTCGGTGTCCCGGCAGGCCGTGCGGCTGGGCTACCTGCCGCACCTGACCGTGCGGCACACGTCCACCGTGGAGAGCGGGCAGATCTACGTGCCCGCCGTCAACTGGCTGCTGTTCGCGGGCGTGCTGGTGCTCATGCTGGTCTTCGAGTCCTCGAACAAGCTCGCCACCGCCTACGGCCTCGCGGTGACCGGCACCCTGATCCTCACGACCACGCTGTTCCTCATGTACGCGGCCATCGCCTGGCAGTGGGCCACGTGGAAGCTCGTGCTGGCGGGCGTGGTCTTCGGCGGCATCGAGCTCACCTATTTCGGCGCCAACCTCACCAAGATCGTCCAAGGCGGCTGGCTGCCGCTGCTGGTCGCGGCGATCGTCGTCACGGTCATGACGACCTGGCAGCGCGGCAGGAAGATCATCACCGCGCGTCGGGTCGACGTGGAGGGCCCGCTGCCCGAGTTCGTCGATCAGCTCGACACGGAGGGCATCCCCCGGGTGCCGGGCACCGCGGTGTTCCCGCACCCGACCAAGCTCACCGCGCCGCTGGCGCTGCGGGCCAACGTCGAGTTCAACCACGTGCTGCACGAGCGGGTCGTCATCGTCTCGGTGCTGTCGGAGAACGTGCCGCACGTTCCGCCCGACGACCGGCTCGCGATCGACGAGCTCGGCGCGGCGGACGACGGCATCGTGCACCTGTCGGTGCGGTTCGGGTTCCAGGACGAGCAGGACATCCCCGAGGTGCTGCGGCAGGCGCAGCGGGCTGTCGCGCCGAGCTCGACATCGACCCGGACACCGCGTCCTACTTCCTGTCCCGGATGACGATCGAACGCGGCCGCCAGCCCGGCATGAGCGCCTGGCGCAAGCGGATGTTCATCGGGCTCTCGCACAACGCGGCCAACCCCGCGGCCTACTTCTGCCTGCCCGTCGACCGCACCGTGATCATGGGATCGCGGATCGAGCTGTAGTCCGATGTCCACGCCGGAGAACCCGACCGCGCTCGGGACCTACCAGGTCGTGCGGCCGCTCGCGGACGTCCCGATCGGCCGCACGCTGCTCGGGACCGACGCGACCGGCCGGTCCGTCGTGCTCACGCTCGTTGCATCCCGCCGTCGCGGCGGGCATCGGGTTCCGGGAGCGGTTCGCGGCCGCGGCGCGCGCGGCCGCGGCGGCGCCGCTGTGGTTCGTGGCCGCCGTCGTGGACGTCGACGTCGTGGCCGACCCGCCCTGGCGGGCCGAGGTGCAGGTCGCCGGGCCCACGCTGCAACGGTTCGTCGACGAGCGCGGGCCGCTGGGGGAGGCGGGCACCGCCGTGTTGGCCGAACGCCTGGCCGGTGGTCTCGCCGCGTTGCACGCGGGCGGGTCCGCGCACGGCGACCTCACGCCGTCGGCCGTCGTACTCGCCGAGGACGGCCCGCGGCTGGTCGGGCTCGGCCTTGCCCGCGCCGCCGGACCGGACTACGGCACCCCGGGCTACCAGGCGCCCGAGCAGGTGTCTTTCGGGACGTCGACGGCGGGGATCCAGCCCGCGGGGTCGGTCGGCGCGGACGACGTGTTCGCGCTGGGCTGCGTGCTCGCCTTCGCGGCCACCGGGCGCCACCCGTTCGCCGCAGGCTCGGCGGCCGCGATGCGGCGGCGCACCGTCGAGGCCGAGCCCGACCTCGCGGGGATGGCCGAGCCCGTCCGCTCCACGGTGCTGGCCTGCCTCCGCAAGGACCCGGTCCAGCGCCCGACGGCGGCGCAGGTCGCGGGCACGCTGGCGGCGAGCCCGGACGGGCCGACCGCCGTACTCCCCGGTGGAACGGCGCGGCCGCCCGCCGTGGCCGGGCCCGCGCCGACGCTCATCGGGATGCCCCCACCGGGTGATGCGGGGCCGCCCCGGTCCGGGCAGGCGGCCCACCGGGCCCGTCGACGGTCGCGGGGGCGGCTCGTCGCCTTCCTGGCCGCGGTCGCGGTCGTCCTCGTCGCGGCGGTGGCCGGGGCGGTGGCGCTGACCGCACGGGTCGGCGGCGCGCCCACGGCAGCGCCCGCAGGCCACGGCCGGGCCCGCCGCCGCCACCGGCACCGCGGCGAGCGGCACCCCCGACCCGGGCACCGGCGCCGCGCTCGTCGACCTCGCCCCGTACGGCGCCGACGGCCCGCGCTTCACCACACCCAGCCGCAACATCGCCTGCAGGCTGACCGACACGTCATCCACGAGCGACGGCGACGCGCGCTGCGATGTCGCCCAGCACACCTGGCCGGTGCCGCCGAAGCCCGCCGACTGCACCGGGTCCTGGGGCGGCGGCGCCTCGGTGTCCGGCGCCGAGAAGGCCCGGTTGACCTGCGTCGACGACACCGTGGCCGACCCCGGGCTGCGGGTGCTCGGCTACGGCCAGGCCGTGTCGTACGGCGGCATCGTCTGCGACAGCCGGGAGACCGGGGTGCGCTGCGTCAACCGCGCCACCGGGCACGGGTTCCGCGTGGCGCGCGCCTCCTACGACCTGTTCTGACCGATCTTCCGGAAGTCCCAGCTCGTGATCTTGTCGGGCACGAGGCGGAGCCAGCCGTGGCGGCCGTCGCGCACGATCCTGCCGCCGGTGTAGCGGTCGGCGAACGTCTGCTCGGGCCGGTCCAGCTCGGGCACCGGCTCGCCGGTGCGCGGCACCTCGCCCACCACCTCGACCTGCCCCCGCAACTCCACGCCGCGCAGCTCGTCGTACGTGTCGCCTGCGTCGACGACCACGGCGATGCGCGGGTCGGCCATCAGGTCGGTCCACCGTTGGCTGCGCGACAGCGAGGTCAGCCACAGCGCGCTGTCGTGCCAGACGTACCAGAGCGGGGTGGCGTGCGGGCCGCCCGCGCCGACGGTGGCCACCCGACACGTGCGCTGCTCGGCGAGGAACGCGTCGACCTCGGCGGGGGACATCGCGATGGCTCGGGCGCGGCGCTGCGGCCGGAGGTTGGTCATGGCCGGACGGTAAGCGCTCAGGCCCACAGCCGCTGCGACGCCAGCCGGGCGCCTTCGGTGAGCGCCCGGAACTTCTCCCACACCACCGTCGGATGCACCTCGGGGTGGAACGACGCCCGCGACGAGAACCCGCAGTCCGCGCCCGCGATGACGTTCTCCCGGCCGACGATCCCGGCGTAGAGCTCGATCATGTCGGCGATCAGCTCGGGGTGCTCGACGTAGTTGCTGGCGTGCCCGAGCAGGCCCGGGATGAGGATCTTGCCCTCGGGCAGCGCGATGTCCCGCCAGATCTTCCACTCGTGCTGGTGGCGCGGGTTGGCGACCTCGAACGAGTACGCGCCTGCGTTGATCTTCAGCATGAGCGGGGCGATGTCGCGGAAGGCCAGATCGTGGACGCGGGGGCCGTGGTTGAGGCCGTAGCAGGTGTGCAGCCGGATCTTCTCGGTGGGGATGCCGCGCAGCGCGTGGTTGAGGATCTCGATGTGCTGCTCGGCGTCACGGCGGCGCTGCTCGGGCGTCGTCGCCGGGTTCTCCGACAGGTACTCGATCAGCCACGGGTCGTCGATCTGCAGCAGGAACCCGGCGTCGACGATCGCCAGGTACTCCTCGCGCAACGCCTCGGCCACGGCCGCGAGGTACTCGCCGTAACCCGCGTAGTACGCGTTGCGCCCGAAGCCGCTGGGGCTGGTGGAGGGCAGGAAGGCCTCGACGACGTCGTGGCCCGCGAGCGCCGCGCGCAGGTTGGCGATGTCGGTCTGCAACTGGGCGTGGCCCTGGTAGGTCACCGGGCCGGTGCACACCATGGTCGTCATCGGGCTGACCTGGTCCTTGTACTTGCCCAGGTAGCCCGCGTAGTACTCGGGGAAGGCGTCGATCTCGACCTGCCAGGACGGCGGCATGAGCCGCTCGGCCGCCGAGGTGTCGAAGCCGCCGAGCCGGTCCTTGACGTAGGTCAGGAAGCTGACCTTGCCGAGCTCGCCGTCGGTGACGACGTCCAGGCCCGCCTTGACCTGCTCGGCCACCACGTCGGCGACCGCGCTCGCCACGCGCTCGGCGTAGGCGTCGGCGTCGTAGGGGCGGCCGTGCTCCTTCTCCCGCATCATCTCCAACAGGTCCAGGGGCCTGCCGAGGCTGCCGACGTGCGTGGTCAGGATCCGGTCGATGCTGCGCCGCATGATCCCGGGACGGTACGAGCGGCCCGTCCGACCGCGGAAGCACGGCGTTTCGCCCCGGCGAACGCGGGCAGCCATCCCGCGAGCAGGCCCCGCTGCGGCACCCCGCGCACCTCCTCGGGGGCCGCGCCGACCTCGGCGAGCACGTCGTTCGCGGCCAGCACCCCGGTGAGCGCCGCGCGCTCCATGAGCCCGCACAGGTACGGCGGGTCGACGTGATCGCCCGCGATCCGCACCCCCGGCGCGGCCCCGGTGACCCGCGGGCGGGTGCCCGCCGTGCCGGGCGGGAACGTCGGCGCCGTCGCTTCGAGCCGTTCCACCCGGTGCACCACGCGGGCGTCGGCGGTCTCGGGCCACAGCGCCCGCAGCTCCGCGCGCATGCGGGCGGTGGCCGTGTCGGCGTCGGGCGCGGCGCAGGCGTAGGAGTGCAGTTCGAGCACCGACCCGCCGGTGCGCGCCGCCCACTCCGCGGACGGGCGCTCCAGCCGGGAGTAGAGGGTGACCGAATCGAGGGTGGGCTCGCGGCTCACGGCGCTGAACGTCGGCCGCGTAGGGGCGACGTCGCGGTCCAGCCAGAGCCGGGAGACCGCGAACGGCGGCGCGACGACGCAGGCGGCCGCCTGCCGCGCCAGTTCGGGGGTGACCGACGAGGCGGCCACGAGCGTGCGCAGGGCTCCGGGATCCACCGCCAGCACGACGTGCCGGGTGGTGAGCACCTCGTCGTCGGTCTCCACCCGCCACCGGTCCGCGGACCGCAGCGCGCGGGCCGCGGTGCCGGTGCGCACCCGTACCCCGCGGCGCTCCAGGTAGATCCGCAGCGGCGCCCAGATGCAGGTCAGGTAGTCGGTGTCGGGGGCGTCGAACCCGATGCCCTCCGGGTTGCCGAGGAAGTAGTAGTGGAACATCGCGATCAGCTCGCCCGCCGACAGCGCGGCGGGTCGGGCGAAGAACGAGCGGGCGAACGCCTCGAACAGCATCGCCTGGGCCCGGTCGGACATGCCGAGCTCGGCGAGGAACCGCGCCGCGGGCATGTCGTCGAACGCGGCGGTGGTCGCGGCGGGATCGTAGGCGAGGAGCTGCGCGGCCAGGGCCTGGTCCGAGCCCAGGAGGTCGCGCAGGCCGAGGCTGGGGGAGCGGGCGAAGAGCGCGAGCAGGTTGAGCGGGGGCGCGCCCGGCAGGCCGGTGAGGTCCTCCGGCGGCCAGTCGCGCGAGATCACCGGGTAGCCGCCGACCGGACGCAGGAACGCCAGGCGGGGGTCGGCCCGCCGCAGGATGTCCCGCCACGTGTAGTAGTGCCGGAAGAAGGCGTGGAACCCGTGCTCCACGACCTGCGCGGTGCCGTCGGGGAGGGTGTGCGGCCACGCGCCGAGCCTGCCGCCGAGCGTCGGCGCCGCCTCCAGCAGCGTGACGGCCACACCGCGTTCGGCCAGCACCACCGCCGCGCTCATCCCGGCGATGCCACCGCCGACGACCACGGCCTCGGTGCCCGGCGGCGCGTCGCGCGGACGGCCCGGGTCACGCGCCACCAGCAGACGGGGCCGCATGCGCAACGGCGCGGCGCGCGCTCTCGGATCCATCCCGCCGAGCCTACGGCGGCTCAACCGTCGACCGGGTGCGGCGCGGGCGCGTTGACCTCGCAGCGGAAGCATTCCCTGGCCCGCACCCGCGGGGCCGTCGGATCGGGTTGCGGGCGGCGGACCAACGCGAACGACACGACGGCGGCCGCGACGACCAGCCCGGCGGAAATCAGCACGGACATGCGGAAGCCCGCGTCGAGCACGGCCGGGTTGGCGTAGGCGTCACCGGTGATGCCCGCGATCCCGGGGATGATCGCCACCGCCAGCAGCCCGGCCGCACGCGCCACCGCGTTGTTGACGCCCGACGCCGACCCGGCGAACCGGTCGGGCGCCGCGTCGAGCACGGTGGCGGTGAGCGGCGAGACCGTGAGCGTCATGCCCGTGCCGAACACGACCATCGCGGGCAGCACGTCGGCGAGCCACGTGGCGCCGGGTCCGACGCGCAGCAGGAGCAGCAGCCCGCAGGCCGACACGAGCGGGCCGACCGTCATCGGGATCCGCGGCCCGATGCGCCCGGCCAGCGCGCCCACCCGCGCGGAGAACAAGAACATGATCACGGTGAGCGGCAGCAGGGCGGTACCCGCGGCGACCGGGCTGAACCCGGCCACCGTCTGCAATTGCAGCACCAAGACCAGGAACACGACGCTCAGCGGGCCGTAGATGAGCAGGGTGGCGGCGTTCGCCGCGCTGAACACCGGGTTGGCGAACAGCGTGGGCGGCACGAGGGGATGCGGGGAGCGCCGCTCGACCAGCCAGAACGCGACCAGTGCCGCGACGCCCGCGGCGGTCGTGCCGAGCCCGAGCGGCTGCGCGCCGTCCGCACCGAGCATCGTGAGCCCCCAGGTCAGCAGGCCGAGGCCGAGCGCGCCGAGGGCCGCCCCCGAGATGTCGAGGCCGGGCGCCGACTCCGTGTCCCGGCTCTCCGGCACGTGCCGCATGGCGACGACGATGACCAGGGCCGCGAGCGGGATGTTGATCAGGAAGACGGCGCGCCACGTCCACTCGACGAGCCATCCCCCGAGGAACGGGCCGACCGCGCCCGCGATCCCGCCGAAGCCCGACCAGGCGCCGACCGCGGCCCCGCGATCCGGTCCGTGGAACGAGGCGGAGATCAGCGCGAGGCTCCCGGGCGTCAGGAGCGCGCCGCCGACGCCCTGCAGCGCGCGGGCGGCGATGAGCACCTCGGCGTTCGGGGCCAGCCCGCAGGCGAGTGAGGCCGACGCGAACCACGCCACCCCGATGAGGAAGACCCGCCTCCGGCCGAGATGATCACCCAGCGAACCGCCGAGCAGGATGAGCGAGGCCAGCGCCAGCGTGTAGGCGTTGATCGTCCACTGCAGATCGCTGAATCCGGCGTCGAGATCGCGCCCGATGCTCGCCAACGCCACGTTGACGACCGTGCCGTCGATCATCACGATCCCGGAGCCCAGGATCGTGGTGACGAGTACCCAGCGGCCCGCTGCCGTACCCATGCGCAGCGCGCCCGCTTCCGCCATGGCCGCACTGTAGGCCGCCGCCCACCCGGCGGCCCGTCCGGCGAGGAGCGGTGATGTTCCGATCATGGATCGTCACGTTCGGCGGCGTGGGTCGTTGCTCCGGTCAGTACCGGGGAAGGGACCTGGAAGTGGGATCTCACGCTCGACCCCGCGCGCGCCGCGGGCGCACGCGAACCGTCGTGCTCGGCGCGGCGGCCACGGCGCTGGTCGTCGTCGGCGCGGCGATGCTCGTCGGAACCGGCGGCCCGACCGCCGGGCTGTCCGGTCCGCTCCCGGATGCGGCCACCGCGCTGGCGGCCGACCTGCCCGCCGCGTCGCCCGCACCGGCCCGCCCCGGTGCCGTGCCCGCCGCGCGGCCTGCGCTCGCCGCGGTGGCCGTCGCCCCCGCGCGCGCCGTCGTTCCCGCGCCCGCGGGCTCGACCGGACCGACGACGACCCCCACCACAACGGCGCGACCCAAGCCCACCACCGCCGCCAAGCCGGGCGCCCTCGTGAGCGGCACGCCCTGCACCGCGACGGCCAAGGGGTGCGTCGACCTCGCCGACCGCGAGGCCTGGCTGCTCGACGACGGTTCCGTCGCCCGCGGCCCGGTGCACGTCATGGCGGGCGACCCGGACGACCCCACCCCGACCGGCACGTTCCACGTCCAGTGGAAGGCCGAGCAGTACACCAGCCGCCAGTACCTGGTCCAGATGCCGTACTCGGTGTTCTTCGCCGACGGCGGCATCGCCTTCCACGAAGGCCGCCAGGACACCTACTCGGGCGGCTGCGTGAAGCTCTCGCACGACGATGCCGTCGCCTGGTTCAACTACCTCCAGGTGGGCGACGAAGTACAGGTTCACTAGACCCCGAGCGCCCGCTCTACCTCGGGTAGAATGAGGACTGTGCCGAAACTGGGTGAGCTCGAACGGGCCGTGATGGAGGCACTGTGGTCCGCGGACGCCGCGGTGACGGCGCGCGATGTCCAAGATGCGCTCGCAGGCCGTGAGCTGGCCACCACCACGGTCCTCACGGTGCTGGGCCGCCTCGAACGCAAGGGCCTCGTCACCCGTGAGCGCAGCGGCCGCGCGCACCGCTACCGGTCGGTGGCGAGCCGGGAGGACCACGTCGCCGACCTGATGCGCGACGCGTTGGACGCCACCCCCGACCGTGGTGCCGCGTTGGCCCGTTTCCTCGGCTCCATCCCCGACGACGAGCGCGCCGCCTTGCGCGATCTCCTCGGCTGAGCCGCCGCCGGGATGGAGCTGGTCGCGCTCGGCCTGCTCGTGTTCGGCGTCGTGCTCGCCGAGCCGGTGAGCCGCCGACTCGCCGAGGCCTCCTGGCCCACGCGGGACCCGGTGGGGGCGCTGCTGCTCTGGCAGGCGATCGGGCTCGCGGGCGGCCTCGCGCTGCTCGGCGCCGGGCTGGTCTACGGGCTGTCCCCGCTGGGTTCGCCGCTGCCCGCGGCCGGTGCGGCGCTGGCGGCGGTCGAAGACGGACGCAGCACCGGGCTGGGCGTGCCGCACCTCCTCGCGTTGGTCCTCACCGCGGCACTGGCCGCCCGCCTGCTCGGCGTACTCGCCGCCGTCACCACGCGCACCCTGCGCGGCCGCGCCCGCCACCGCGAGCTGCTCGATCTGCTCGCCACCCCGTGGCCCGCCGCGCCCGGCGCCCGCGTGCTCGAACACCCCGTTCCGGTCGCCTACTGCCTGCCGGGCCTGCGCTCCCGCCTGGTCGTCTCCGCGGGCGTGCTGGATTGCCTCGACGTCGACCAGGTGTGGGCCGTGCTCGCCCACGAGCGCACCCACCTGCGGGAACGGCACGACCTCGTCGTGCTGCCGTTCGTGGCGTGGGGGGCGACGGCGCCGTTCGTGCCGGGGATGGTGTGCGCCCAGTTCGCGGTCGCCACGCTCATCGAAATGCGGGCCGACGACGTCGCCGTGCGCCGCGCGAGCCCCGCGCAGCTGTCCGAGGCGCTCGACGCGATGAGCGCCGCGGTGCCCTCTGCCGCGCTGAGCTCGTTCACCGCGGCGCTGGACCGCAGGTTGGAACGCATCAAGGACCCGCCGCGGCCGCTGCCGATCGTCACGCGCGCGCTGGTGCGGCTCGTCGCGGGCATCCTCGTCGCGGTGCCCGTCGTCGCCGTGCTCGGGTAGGCCGACCCGTACTTCGCTCCACAAGTTCCGCTCAGCCTCCTCACAGCCTCGTTTTGCGATGCTGCTCACAGCACCTGATCGGGCCCCACGAGGGGCCCATGACCGGAGGCTCCCCATGACGGTCCAACTGCACACCGGTTCGCGAACGGTCACCATCGGCGCCGAATTCCTGGTATGGGACACCCCCTGCCGGGTCGTCCTCACCGACCCGTGGCAGCTGCGCGAGGCCCGCGAGGTGTTGCGCCGGGAGCTCACCGCGCTGGATCGGGCCGCCCGCCCGCGGTCGTGGAGCGCCCGGCGTCGGCGCGGTGTCCCGCAGGCGCCCCCGGCGTCGGCCGGGCCGTTTCCGTACGGCGTGACCACCGCCCCGCCCAACGGCGCCATCCACCACCACATGACGGCGCCCGACCGCCTGCAGAGCGGCCGCGGACACCGGCGCCCCCTGCGGCTCGATCCCGCGCCCTCGCTCGCGGCGTTCGCGGTACAGCGGTGCGCCGAAGCGGTCGCGGAGGTCGCGCGCTGCGGCGTGCTGGTGGCACTCGGCGGCGATCTCGCCGTCTCTGGCCTCGCGCCCGCCGGTGGCTGGCGCATCGCGCTGCCCGCCCCGCCCGACGCCGTACCCACTGTCCTCGCCATCGACGGCGGCGCGCTCCGCACGCTCGGCGTCCCCGCGGGCGGCCCGCTGCGCAGGCTGGTCGTCACCGCCACGGCGCGCCCCGTGGAGCCGGTGTGGCGGCACCTCGTCGTGCTCGGCGCCACCGCCCCGGCCGCGAACGCCGCCACCTCCGGGGCCCTGCTGCGCGGCGCCGCCGCGGGTCCGTGGCTGGCCGGGTGCGGCCTCGGCGCGCGGCTCATCGACGCGCACGGCGCGGGCCACGAGGTCGGCTGCTGGCCCGACCGCACCGCCACCCCGGTCGGGCCGTAGCCCGCCGAGCGCCGCGCCGTCGCCCCCGTCCGGGCGTAGCGTGGGAGGGGTGCCTCACGATCTTCCCAGCACCCTGGGCGCGCTCCGCGCGTCCGGCCACGTCCAGCACGGCGTCAAGGCCGAGATCCGCCACAACCTGATCGACGCGCTGCGGGCGGGCCGCGACCCCTGGCCCGGCATCGTCGGCTTCGAGGGCACCGTCCTTCCCCAGCTGGAGCGCGCCCTGCTCGCGGGCCACGACGTCGTGCTGCTCGGCGAACGGGGCCAGGGCAAGACCCGGCTCCTGCGCGCGCTCGCCTGCCTGCTCGACGAGTGGACCCCGGTCATCGCGGGCGCCGAGCTCGGCGAGCACCCCTACGCCCCCATCACCCCCGCTTCCCGTCGGCGCGCCGCCGAGCTGGGCGACGACCTGCCCGTCGCATGGCGGCACCGCAGCGAGCGCTACACCGAGAAGCTCGCCACCCCCGACACCGCCGTGGCCGACCTCATCGGGGACGTCGACCCCATCAAGGTCGCCGAAGGCCGCTCGCTCGGCGACCCCGAGACGATCCACTACGGCCTCGTCCCGCGGGCCCACCGCGGCATCGTGGCCATCAACGAGCTGCCCGACCTCGCCGAGCGTATCCAGGTGTCGCTGCTCAACGTGATGGAGGAGCGCGACATCCAGGTCCGCGGCTACACCCTGCGGCTGCCGCTGGACGTGCTGCTCGTCGCCTCGGCCAACCCGGAGGACTACACCAACCGCGGCCGGATCATCACGCCGCTGAAGGACCGGTTCGGCGCCGAGGTGCGCACCCACTACCCGCTGGAGCTGGTCGATGAGATCGCGCTCGTGGACCAGGAGGCCCAGCTGGTCGCCGAGGTGCCCCGCCACCTGCGCGAGGTCGTCGCCCGGTTCACCCGCTCGCTGCGCGAGTCGAGCGCCATCGACCAGGGTTCGGGCGTGTCCGCCCGGTTCGCCGTGGCCGCCGCGGAGACGGTGGCGGCGGCCGCGCTGCGACGCGCCGCGCTCACCGGGGAGTCGCGGGCGGTGGCCCGCCCCGTCGACCTGGAGTCGGTGCCCGACGTGCTGCGCGGCAAGCTGGAGTTCGCCTCCGGCGAGGAAGGGCGCGAGTCCGAGCACCTGGAGCACCTGTTGCGCCGCGCCACCGCCGACACCGCCCGGGCCCGGTTGCGCGGCCTCGACCTCGGCCCGCTCGCGGACGCCGTGTCCCGGGCGCCCGTGCGCACCGGCGAGCGGGTGCCCGCAGGTGAGGTGGTGGCCGCGCTGCCCACGGGGCGGCCCGTCGAGGCCGTGCTCACCGAGGTGGCCAAGCGGCTGGACGCGGCGGGCACCGAGGAGCCCGGGCCGATGGCCAGCGCGGCCGAGCTCGCCCTCGAGCTGCTCTTCCTCACCCGGCGGCTGGCCAAGGACGAGGGCGACGACGACACCGTCCGCTACGGCTGACCCGCCCGGGCATACTCCGCGGCATGGGAGCCGAGGGGGAGCAGGTGCTGGGCAGGCGGAGCGTGATGGCCGCGGCCGCCGGGCTGGCGGTCGCCGGTGCGGTCTCCAGCTGTGGCGGCGGGTCGACGGGCGCACCGGAGACACCCACCCCCGCGCCGCCGACCGCGACCGGGGCGGCGGGCACGAAGCTGGGCCCCGCCGCCGACGTGCCGGTCGGCGGCGGCCACGTCTACGAGACCCTGGAGGTCGTCGTCACGCAGCCTGCGGCGGGCCGGTTCGAAGGCCTGTCCGCGGTGTGCACGCACACCGGCTGCATCGTCGACAAGGTGGCCGACGGGCTCATCGAATGCCCCTGCCACGGCAGCCGCTACCACCTCGACGGCACCGTGGCGCGCGGCCCGGCACCCCGGGCGCTCACCCCGCGACCCGTCACCGTCGTCGACGGCACGGTCGTGTTGACCTAACTCTCTCGGCAGTACCGGGTAACGGGGGTAACATCCTTCGTCACCCGTTCGACTCCCAGCACGACCCGGTGCCGACCGCCGGGACCGTCGGCGGGTCTCGTTGGGGGTTGCCATGCAGGAGTTCGGCCAGTACCGAATCGAGGGCATCATCGGTTCGGGTGGCATGGGCGAGGTCTACCGAGCCTATGACACGCGGCGCGACCGCGAAGTGGCATTGAAGCTGCTGCCCACCGCATTGTCGGACGACCCCGAGTACCAGCGCCGCTTCCAGCGCGAGTCCTACGCCGTCGCGCGGCTGCGGGAGCCGCACGTCATCCCCATCCACGACTACGGCGAGATCGACGGCAGGCTGTTCATCGACATGCGCCTCGTCGACGGTCCCAACCTCGGCACGCTGATCGGGCGCGGCGGCCCGCTCGCGCCCGAACGGGCTGTCAGCCTGGTCTCCCAGATCGCCGAGGCGCTCGACGCCGCGCACGCCGACGGCGTGGTGCACCGCGACGTCAAGCCCAGCAACGTGCTCGTCACCACCAACGACTTCGTCTACGTCGTCGACTTCGGCATCGCGCACGCCGTCGGCCACACCCGCTCCAAGCTGACGATGACCGGGGCCACCATCGGCACCCTCGACTACATGGCCCCCGAGCGCTTCGAGAGCCACCCCGTCGACCCGCGCACCGACGTGTACTCCCTCGCCTGCGTGCTCTTCGAGTGCCTCACGGCGGAGAAGCCGTTCCTCGGCGAGGACCTGCCCGCCCTCATGTACGCGCACCTCTACACGCCGCCACGGCGCATCAGCGCCGTCAACCCCGCCGTGGGCACCGAGCTCGACGCGGTCGTCGCCAAGGGGATGGCCAAGAACCCCATCGACCGCTACCCGAGCACGGGTGCGCTGGCCGCGGCGGCGCGCGCCGCGATCGCCGCGGCAGGCGACCAGACCGAGCACGTCGAGGAGATCACGCGGCGCGTCGAGGTCCCCGCCGAGCCGGACACGGTGGCCGCCCGACCGCTGGTCGGCGCGCCGGTCGGGGCAGGCGCACCGATGGCGGCGGGCGGCATCCACGAGCCCGCGCCGCCGCATTACGCGGAGGCGCGTTTCGACGACTCGGATGCGGCCCCCACGATCGGGGTCCCGTACGAGCGTCTGCATCCCGGCGGACCCCCGCCCGCACCGCCTGCGCCGCCGCCGTTCGGTCCGGCGGCGCCCGGGTCGCGGCCCGGTTCGTCCCGCATGAAGCTGGTCGGCCTGTTGGCGGTGGTGGCCCTGCTCGTCGCGGGCGGTGCGGCCGGGGCGGTCTGGTTCCTCTCCCGCGGATCGGCCCCCTCGCCGTCGGCCGACCCCGCCTCGGTGGCGGCGCCCGCGGAACCGGGCGTCGGGCCCGCGATCGTGGCGCCGCAGGCGCCCCTGTCGGTCGGACGCAGCGTCGACACCCCGACGGTCGGCCAGACGGTGGCGGCCAACACCACGCCCGGCTACATGGAGATCGCCCCCAACGGCCGCTTCGCCTACATCGCGAACCGCGAACTCGGGGTGCTGAGCATCTTCGACACCACCCGCAACGCCGTCACCGGCACGATCAAGGTGCCCGACGGCGGCCCGCAGTTCGTGGCGTTCACCCCGGACGGCAAGCGCGCCTACGTCAGCATCTTCAACAACGCGCGCACGGTGAACCTGGTCGGGGTGCTCGACACGGCCACCAACACGTTCATCACCACGGTGCCCGTCGGTGTCCGGCCCTTCGCGCTCGACGTCACCCCGGACGGCAAGCGCGTCTACGTGCCCAACCACGACTCCGGGTCGATCACGGTGATCGACACGGCCACCAACGGCGTGATCGACACGATCAAGGTGGCGCCGAACCCGCACTGGGTGGACGTCTCCGCGGACGGGAAAACGCTGTACGCGGCCAACCACGAGTCCAACGTGGTCTCGGTGATCGACACGACTACGGACAAGGTCGTCACGACCATTCCGGTGGGTCAGTCGCCGCACAGCATTCTGCGTCATCCCACCAAGCCGCTGCTGTTCAACGTCAATTACGACAGCAATTCGATGAGCGTGATCGACACCAATTCCAACCAGGTCGTCAAGACCATTCCGACGGGCAGCCATCCGCAGGACATCTCCCTGTCGGGCGACGGTGAGCACCTTTACATCGCGGCCGTCGACGACAACGCGATCCAGGTGGTCAGCCTGAAGACCATGGAGATCGTCTCGCGGGTGCCCGTGGGCAAGGCCCCGACGAGCGTGGCGGTGAGCCGGGACGGCAGGCAGGCCTACGTCACGAACCTCAACGACGGCACGGTGACGATCCTCAACCTGGCGGGCACCGCCTGACCGGCGGCGCGCCCGGGCGTCGGGCGGGGATTCAGGAACCGGCGAGGGCGGCCAGGTGTTCGGCCACGGCCTCCGCGGTCGGCAGCCTGCGGTCGTCGGGCGCCAGGCACAGGCGCACGAGCTCGGCCTCGTCGGGCCGCAGCGCCGGGTCCACCCGCGGCTGCGCGCCCAGCACCTTCCGGATGGCCAGCAACGGCTGGGCGTCGGGCAGCTCGCCGTAGAGGCCGGTGCCTGCCAACGCGCGGTGCACGGTGGCGCCCAGCGCCCAGATCTCCGTGCGCCGCGACGGCCGCGCCCCGCCGATGACGTCCGGGTCGAGGTACTCGACCGAGCTGGCGCGGCCCATGCTCGTCAGCGTCGCGCCCGGCGCGAGGAAACGGGCCAGGCCCAGGTCGGAGAGCCGGCCGCCGATCCCGCCGTCCTCGTCGCCCTCGGCCAGCAGGACGTTGGCGGGCTTGATGTCGCTGTGCGCCATCCCGGCCTCGTGCAGCGCGTGCGCCGCCCGCGCCGCGTGTTCGAGCGCCCGGTAGACCTGCGTGCGCGCCAGCGGCCGGGCGGGCGCGGCCAGGGAGCCGAGCGGGAAGTACTGCATGGCGTAGGCGAACGTGTCCTCGAGGACGGCGTCGTACACCGTGACGAGGTACGGCGAGCGCACGGCCGCGAACGCGCGCAACTCGCGCACCCCGCGGTCGTAGGCGAGCTCGCTGACCCGGTCGCCGAAGACCTTCAGCGCCACGAACTCCTCGGGAAGCTCCAGCCGGGCGGGTGGGCGGGCCAGGTAGTAGCGGCCGTGATTGCCTTCGCCGAGCTGGCGCACGATGACGTAATCGGCAATCGCGGCGGGAACGGGCGGCGGGGCCCCGGAATCGGTGGTCGACACGAGCGGGGACGCGTCCATCCTGTTCTCCCTCTGGGCCGATGTCCCTCCGGGCGACCTGCCGTTGCGCGCTCGCTACCCTAGCCCGCGCGGGCCGGGGAAAGCGTGAGGGGGCCGGGTGGCCGAGGACGTCGTGCCGTTCGTGTTCCTCGACATCGCGATCGTCATCGCCGTCGCCCGGCTCATGGCGCGGCTCTTCGTGCGGTTCCGCCAGCCCGCCGTCATCGGCGAGATCCTGGGCGGGATCGTGCTCGGCCCGAGCGTGCTGGGGCTCCTGCCGGGCAACCTGCCCCAGGTGCTGTTCCCGGCCGACGTCCGGCCCCATCTGACGGTCATCGCCCAGCTCGGGCTCGTGCTGTTCATGTTCATCGTCGGGCTGGAGGTCGACCTCCGGCTGATCCAGAGCAGACGCCGCGTCGCGACCACCGTGTCGCTGTCGTCGATCGCATTGCCGTTCGGCCTGGGGGTGGCGCTGGCGTTCGTGCTCTACCCGGCGCACTCCGGCGCCGCAGGCCCCGGCGCACCGCCGGTGTCGCCGGTCGCGTTCGCGCTGTTCCTCGGCGCCGCGATGTCGATCACCGCGTTCCCGGTGCTGGCCCGGATCCTCACCGAACGCCGGATGCACCGCACACCGGTCGGCGTGCTGGCGCTGGCGTGCGCCGCGATCGACGACGTGGTGGCGTGGTCGTTGCTGGCCGTGGTCATCGCGGTGGCGGTGGGCGGCACACTGGCGGGCTTCGGCACGATCCTGCTGCTCACCGCGGTGTACGCGCTGGTGATGGTCGTCGTGGTGCGCCCGGTGCTGGCCCGGCTCACCGACCGCTACCGCGCGGCCGGACGGCTCACGCCCGACGTGCTGGCCGTGGTGCTGGTCGGCCTGCTGCTGTCGGCGTGCGCCACCGAGGTGATCGGCATCCACGCGATCTTCGGGGCGTTCGTGTTCGGCGCGGTGATGCCGCGCTCCGAACCCGCGCTCACCCGCGGCGTGCTGCAGCGGCTCGAACAGGTCAGCACCCTGCTCCTGCTGCCGGTGTTCTTCGTGATCGCCGGGCTGCAGGTCGACGTGCGCGGCGTCGGGTCCGCGGGTGTCGTGGAGCTGCTGCTGATCCTGGTCGCGGCGATCGGCGGCAAGTTCCTCGGGGCGCTGGCCGCCGCCCGCCTCTCACGGGTGCCGCACCGCCAGGCGGTCGCGCTCGGCGTGCTCATGAACACGCGCGGGCTCACCGAGATCGTCATCCTGCAGGTGGGCGCGCAGCTGGGGGTGCTCGACACCCGGCTCTTCACGCTCATGGTGCTCATGGCGCTCATCACCACGGTGATGACCGAGCCGCTGCTGCGCCGGGTCTACCCGGACCGGATCGTGGCGCGCGACATCGCCGAGGCGGAGCGGGCCGAGCTGGGGGAGGCCGATTCGTTCGGGGTGCTGGTGTCGGTGCCCGAGGGCACCGGCGAGGGCGACGGGCGGCGGCTGGCGGAGTTGGCGCGCGCGTTGGTGGGCCACGAGCGTCCCGCGCGCATCGTGCTGGCGCGCCTGCTGCCGGCCCCCCGCGTGCCGTTGGAGCTGGCCAGCGGGCTCGGCTCGGACCTGCTCACGATCACCCACGCGGGTGACGAGCTGCGTCGGCTGGCCCCGTCCGCCGGGCCCGAGGGGCTGCGCAGCCAGGTCGTCGCGCGGTTCTCGGCCAGCCCGGTGAGCGACGTCGCGGCGCTCGCGGGCGACCTTCGTGCCGATGTCGTCGTCGTGCCGGAGCCGCCCGAGACGCGAGCGGGCGGGGAGGCCGCCGCCGACCTGCCCGACGTCGGTGAGGCCGCGCTCGTGGTGGTGCGGCCCGGCGAGGCCGCTACGACGTCGGCGGCTGTTCAGGTCCTGCTCGACGGGTCGGGCGCGGGACGGGCGGCCGTGCGGCTCGCCGGGCGGCTCGCCCAGCACCTGGGCGCGCCGATCGCGGTGGGCGCGACCGGCGAGGTCGACCGGCGCGCCTCCCGGCGGGCGGCGGCGGCGGTGGTGGCCCTCCGCAAGCTGGGGCTGGACGCGGTGGAGCTGCCCGAACGGGGCGTCGTGCCGGGGGTGCTGGTGCTTCCCGAGGAGGCTGTGGTGCCGCCGACCGCGTCGTCGACGACGGTTGTGCGAGTGCGGCCCGCGGCTTCCGACGAGGACGAGGACCTTCAGCAGGCGCTGGCGCGCATCCCCGCCGCGGGGTAGCGGGGCCGGTGCGTCTCGGATCCCGGTCGGTCCGGCGTCACCGCACGCCCGAGGGCGACTCGAAGAGGAACGTTCGGCTGCCGAGGCGGACGCGCGTGCCCGGGGTCAGCCGGTGGGACCGGCCGGTCGGCACGGGCGTCCACGCCGTCGCGCCCGGACCGGCGATGTGGGTGCCGTTGCGGGAGCGGCTGTCGACGAGCATCACGTCCCACCCGTCCACCCGCACCTCGGCGTGCACCCGGGAGACCGCGCCGCTGCGGTCCTCGACGACGATCGAGCGCAACGATCCGTTGCGGACGCGCTCGTCGACGTCGGGCATCCGACCGACCAGGTATTCGGCATCGACGGTGTAGGTGGCGCCGTCGTCGAAGACGAGCAGGCCCAGCGGGGGCCGCGCGCCGAAGACCAGCTCGCCGGTGCGCTCGTTCATCCGGATGCCGCACAGCACGCAGAAGTGCGAGCGGGGGTCGTTGAGATGGCCGCGGGAGCACAGGTGGCCGCGGGTGCGCGGCCCTTCGACGACGGGGCTGTCGTCGACGGGGCGTTGCGGCACGGGGGCGTCCGGGCCGGGTTCGGCGGGGCGGCCGCGGCGGGTGGGCGACAGCGGGCGACCCGGTGTGAGCGGGGGGCGTGCAGCGGGCGCAGGCGCACTGTCGATGCGGTCGGCGCGGCGCGGGGGCCGGAGGGCGGGCTCCCCGGCGCGCGGGGCCGGCGGGATCGGCGGCGGCCCCGCGCCGTCGCTCACCGTCAGCTCGGTCTCCTCCTCGTCGGGCACCGACCGTCGGGCGGTGGGGTCGGCGTGCCGGACGGGCGGCGGTGCGGCGGGCGCCTTGGCGAAGTCCACGCCCGGCGGCGCAGCGGCGGGCGCCGCGGGCGAAGCCGAGGCGGGCACCGGTGGGATGGCCGCGTGCCGGGCCGCGCTCGCGGTGGCCAGTACGACGCCGCGGCCCGGCACCGTGCCCGCGCGCAGGTCGTGGAGGTCGGCGAACGGGTCGTCCACCCGGCCCCCGTCGACGGCCTCGGCCACGGCCCCTTGCGACCCATCGAGCAGGAGCACGAGCGGGCCCCCGGGCGGGACGAGCCGGTCGGTCCACGCGGCGGCCTCGGCGCCCGCAATGGTCGTGTCGACGGCCGCGTCGTGCAGGCTGACGGCGCCGGACAGGAACACCGCCCACCGGTCGCCCGCGTCGGCCAGGGTGCCGAACCGCAGGCTCGACGGCGGCGCGTCCGGGCCCGACAGCCAGGCGGCGAGCCTGCGCGCGAGCGGGCGCCCCGGCTCGAAGCCCGCGACGGCGGCACACAGCGCCACCAGCGCCCGCACGGGTTCGGCGGCGGTCGCGTCGGCGACGCACACCACGCCGGGGTAGCGGGCCACGACGCCGCGCCCGGCCAGGATGCCCGCCGACAGCCGGTCGAAGTCGGTCCGCTCGTCGTCCACTAGATCAACCTTCCGCCGCGGAAGCGCCAGTGCACGAAGGGCACGCGCATCGGGCCGTTCGCGATCAGCCACACGAGGATCCACGTCGTGAGGAACTGCACGAGGAACACCCCGGTCGGCACGGGGAACGGCAGCCCCGGTGCGGATCCGTCGTGCACGAGCAACCACACCACGAGCCCCTCGTTGACCGCCGTGAGCAGCCCGAACAGCGTCGGCCAGTCCTTCTCCCAGCGGAATTGCTGCAGGAGGTGGTAGACGAGCTCCCACCCGATCCCGAGCACGAGCACGGTCAGGAGCACCACGAACGTGGCCCGGTAGGCGGTGCCGAGGGGCACGCCCAGCGGCAGCACCGGGGTGAGCAGCACCGTCCAGATCCCGCCGACGACCAGGAGCAGGAAGATCCGGGTCTGGATGCGGCCGTTCAGAGTGGGGAGCATTGGCCTCAGATCTTCTCTCCGCGGACCCACTTCCACCACTGGTTGACCGACCGCGTCGGGCCGAGTTTCTGGCAGAAGCCTTGCGCGGGCGAGGTCGTCGGCGATCTCCTGCGCGGCGATCTGCAGCCCGAGGAAGGTGTCGACGCCGGGGAAGTAGCCGCCCAGCGTCGCGGTACCCGAGGCGTACAGCCTGCCCGGTTCGCTGCGCGTGCCCCGCACCTCGAACGTGCGCTCCACGTCCAGGCGCCGCAGCGGGTTGCGGCCCGCGCCGCCGTGGTCGAGCAGGTCGGCGAGCACGCGGTGTTCGCGGATGTCGGCCTCCAGCCCGGTGCAGTCGATCACCCCGGTGACCTGGGCGCGCGCAGGCCCCGTCGCGGTCTTCAGCACCACCTGGACGGTGCCGTGCGGGCCCGGCTCCATCGTCGCGATCTCGCCCTGGAACGGCCGGTACCAGCCTTCCTGTCGCCCGCGGCGCAGCTGGGCCTGCCAGCTGCGTCGCCGGGGCGTGTTGGTGCCGCCGAACACCTCGTAGAGATCGGCCCGCTCCTGGCCCTCCAGCTTGCGCACGCGGGCCTTGAGCTGGCCGCCCCACACCGACTTCGGGTAGTTGAAGCCCTGGTAGGCCCAGCCGTCGCCGCCGCGTCGCCGCATCCACAGGTGCGGGCCGTGCGACCCGGTGACGAACGTGCGGAAGACGTGCAGGATCTGGGTGGACAGGCCGCGCGCGTCGCGGTCGTCGATCAGCCGCTGCAGCACGCGGGAGGCCACGATGCCGCCGCCGCGGACCAGCACGGTGCCCGGCGCCCGGTGCAGCCGCTCGTAGATCTGCTCGTGGGGCTCGTAGGCGTTGACGACGCTGCCGAAGTCGCGGTGGGTCTCCCGGTAGTCCATAGGTCGGGAAGGAACTTCAGGACAATCGAGGCCTCTTTGAGCGCCGGGGCGTCATTGACGCCGTCACCCGTCATGGCAACCACGGCGCCTTGCGACTTCCAGGCGCGGACAATCCTAGCTTCTGCTCGGCGCTCACGAGTCCATCGAGGAAACTCGGCGCCCGCTCGCGCAGTCCCTCGTCGCTCATGCTCTCGAGTTCGGCGCCGCCGAGCGCCCCGTCGCCCGACGCAGGATGCCGAGGTCGCGGGCAATCGCGGCGGCGGTTTGCGGGTGATCACCGGTGATCATGCGGTCCGGATTCCTGCCGCTGCACGCGCGCACGGCTTCACGCGCTTCGGCCCGCGGCGGATCCTCATCGCGACCAGCCCCAGGAACTCCAGGTCGTGCTCGATTGCGGCCTCGCCGATTCGAGCGTCGCCGCCCCGGTCCGACGGCTCGAGCGATCGCTGCGCACAGGCGATGACGCGAAGCGCGTCGCTCGCCATCATCGCGTTCGCCTCCGTTATTCGAGCGAGGTCCTCGGTGCCCAGCGGTTTGACTGTCGCGCGTTCTGATTCGCGAGCATCGCGCGAGCACCATCTCGGGCGCGCCCTTGGTATATGCGATCAGGCCCGGCTCGCCTTCACGACCACGGTCATCCGCTTGTGCTTGGACGTGAACGCGATCGTTGCGACCCGGCCGATCTGCGCGGCGACCTGCTCGCGGCCATTCCCGTTTCGCGGCGAGCACGAGCAGCGCGCCCTCGTGGATCACCGACGACGGCGGGACGGCCAGCTTGCGAGGCCAAATGCGAGTCATTGCAGGCGACCGCGGCCAGCAGTAGATCGTCCAGCGCGGCATCCTGCCCGGCCAGGGCTTCGCCGTCGATGAAGATTGCGCCGTCGGTGGAGTAACCCTCGCCCGTCACGTCGAAGACGTGGTCGGATGTCATGACCTTATGCCAGGTCATTTCGCCAAGCGTTAGCGTGCCGGTCTTGTCGGTGCATATAACCTGCGCGCGGCCCAGGGTCTCGACGGAATGGAGACGGCGGATGAGCGCGTGTCGTCGGATCCGTGAATTCCCCAAGGCCAGTGCCACAGTTACGATAGCGGGCAGGCCCTCCGGGATGGTGGCACCGGGGAGGCTGATTGCGCCAAGAACATCTCGAAAATCGGGACCTCGCGAATCAGCCCCAGCCCGAAGATGTGCGCGACGATCGCCAGACAAAACCAGAGCAGCCGCCGGGCGACCCGGTCCAACTGGCGCTGGAGCGGAGTCTGCTCGTCGAGGCGGTTTCGAGCAGCCGGGCGATGTTCCCGAACTCGGTGCGCATTCCAGTGGCCCCGACCAGCGCGCGGCCGCTGCCCCGCGTGACCGCGGTGCCGAGGAACAACATGTTGTTGCGCTCCGGCAGCAGCGTGTCGCGCGCGCAAACGGTGAGCGATTTTCCCACCGCACGGATTCCCCGGTCAGGGCGGCTTCGTTTGTCTCGAGTCCCGTTTCTCGAGAGGCGCGCGTCGGCGGCCACGGGATCGCCCGCCTGCACCAGCAACAAGTCGCCGGAATCAGAACGGAAGCGGGCACCGTCGTGGCGCTGCCGTCGCGCAGTACGCGGCCTCTGGGCGCGGTCATGCGCTTTAGTTCGGCCACCGCCTTCTCGGCGCGATATTCCTGGAAGAAACCGATCACCGCGTTGAGCACCACGATCGCGACGATGGCGATCGCGTCGACGCGTTCGCCCATTACCGCCGACACGGAAGCGGCGAGAATCAAAATCCAAATCACCAGACTGGTGAATTGGCGGGCGAAGATGGTGAGCGCGGAGGTCGCGGCGGTCTGCGCGAGCTCATTGGGACCGTGGATGGCGAGCCGGCGCTGCGCTTCAGTGGCGCTCAGCCCGCGGAGGGGATCGGACGCCAACTCGGCGGCGATCGCGTCGGCCGGCATCGCGTGCCAGTCCTGCCGCCTAAAATCCATTGCCGTGCCCGGATCGTTCATAGCTCCATCGGCATCAGTCATGATGGACCGCCTTCCTGCGCTTAGACTACGATTGGATTTCTTATGGGCCAATGTCCCTCCTCGCAGCGGAGCTGCCAGTGGGGCCAACGAGACGTATTCGATTCAGTCGCCGGAACCGCATGCTGCCATACGTCTTCACGTTTCTCGCCAGCGCCGCGATCGTGGTCGCGGCCGGAGTCGCTCTGACCCGAGCCGCCGACGCGATCGCGGAAGCCAGCGGCCTGGGCCATGCATGGATCGGAGCGGTGCTCCTGGCGGGCGCCACCTCGTTACCCGAAATCGCCACCGCCGTGTCGGCAGTGCGGATGCACGCGCCCGACCTGGCGGCGGGGGACCTTTTCGGCTCCAGTCTGGCCAACATGCTCATCCTCGCCGTCATCGATCAGCTTTCGCGGCAGGGAAGCGTTCTGCGCAGCGCCGCGATCGAAAACGGGTTGATCGCCTGCCTAGCGATTATTCTCAATACCCTGGGCGCGCTCTTCGTCCTCGCGCAATCGCGAACGACGCTGCTCGGAGTGTCGCCGGAATCGGTCCTGCTCCTGCTGGTGTACCTCGCCGGAACTCGCGCCGTTTATCGCAACGGCGTAAGACTTGCGGAGAAACCGGCTTCTGCGGCGCCGCCGCAAAAACGCGCGGCCGCCCACAGCCTCAAACGACCAGTAGCGGTATTCGCGGGCGCCGCGGTCCTCACTCTCGCCGTCTCACCGGCGTTGGCATGGTCGGCCAAACATATCGCGGAGGTAAGCGGCCTCGGCAATACCTTCGTAGGCACCTGGTTGCTGGGGCTTTCCACTTCCCTGCCGGAGTTCGTAACCTCGTATGCAGCGGTCCGTATCGGAGCGTTGGACCTCGCCGTCGGCAACCTCTTCGGATCCAATTCTTTCAACATGGTCATCTTTTTGGTTCTGGATATGGCAAGTCCTTCGGGATCCATCTTTGCCGGATTGAGCCCGGTGCATGCCATTTCGGGCATCCTCGCCGTCGTCCTGATGAGCCTCGGGCTGGCCAGTATCCTGTACCGCGCCGAGCGGCGGTTCTTCATGGTGGAACCGGATAGCGCCCTGATGCTCGTGGCGTACGCGTTGTCGATCTGGATCGTGTACCTGCGCTCGGGTGCCAGTTAGTGCGACTGGTCATCGTGGCCTGAAGCTAGCGCCAGGTCACATCACTGCGCCGCCAAAAAAAAAACGCGGAAGCTTGCGATTGGCCCGAGCCGCGAATCGGGCGCGCATCGGAATTGCCGGCTTCAAGACCGGCGCGGCGACTTCGAGGTGCGCTTCGGCGCGCGGCGACGCCGTCCGGGCGACGGCGCCTCTGCGACCCTCAGCGTCATCACCGGACATTCCGCGTATACGCACGACCCGCTCGGTCACGGAGCCGAGAAGCACATGATAGAGGCCGGTGTATCCGTGGGTCGCGATGATGATCAAGTCCGCGTTCCACTTTTTCGCCACGTCTACGATTACGCTGTACGGAACTCCGAAGTGAACCTCGGAGCGGCACTTACGATGACTCCGGCGTGTCCGTTGCTCGAGCTCCGCGATTTTTTCAGCTGCCTCCGCGCGATGG